>NZ_SMLH01000001.1 GCF_004349315.1 Flavobacterium ranwuense
CTTAACTTAATCTTTAACTCGCTGAAAACATGATTCTTGAATAACAAAGTTTTTTCCCCTATACTGCCATCTATATCCCCATAAAGCAATTTGCACTTCAAAAACGCCAATCCACATGCGGATAGGGAACTTTCAACTGCATTTCTTTAATTATAATAATCTTGATGAATTCTCGCTTTGTCGTCTTTTTTCCAGCTGATCACTACAGCTCTCGCGCTAAAAAACATCTTCCGTTGACAGTATACAATCAAAAGAGCACAACAAGTTAAAAGATTTTATACCATACCTTATATAGTCATAAACACACTTTTTCTATTCACTCCTATATATAAGGTAACAAAATATACGTCGAAATAACAAAAAGCTCTGGTTTACCATAACCCGCGTTAGGGATAATAGAGAAAAGCCCACAGCGAAACGTAATGAAATGAAGTTTTGCGAGGACTTGTAGCGTATATCCCGACTCCTTATATAAAAAGAGGCAACTAACCGCTAAGATAATTGCCTCTCTTTATATAAGGTGGAACGCACAAAGTAAATTTCTAATCGAAACGAATGGCTTTGACTGGAGAAATTTTAGTTATTATATAGGACGGAATAAGTAATACCAAGAAACAAACGGTCACAGTGAGCAGATTCAATAAAAGTATGTATCCCCAATTTAAGTATACTGGCGCCTGATTGACGTAATAGTTCTCAGGAGGAAGTTGAATTATACCGAACTGTTGTTGGATTAACAATAATGAGATGCCTATTAGATTTCCCCAGAACAATCCTCTTACTATAAGGTAGAAGGCATTGTAAAGAAATACTTTTCGGACTGACCAATTATTAGCCCCTAAAGCCTTCAGAATTCCTATCATTTGTGTTCGCTCAAGAATCAGCACTAATAGCGCCACTACCATATTGATTGTAGCGACAAGAATCATGACTACTAATATAACGATGATGTTGAAATCAAATAGTTGAAGCCATTCGAATATATAGCTGTATTTCTCGATTATAGTATTGGTGTCTAATGTTGATACCGTTTGCGCATAGACCAGCTCTCCGGTAGATTCTATAGTATTAAAATCGTCTACAAAAACTTCGAAAGCTCCGATTTGATCTGGAGCCCATTTATTGATACGCTGCATGTGGCGAATATCTCCTAATATATAGGTAGCGTCGAATTCTTGAAAACCAGAATTAAAAATTCCAACAACATCAAAATTCCTTAGATTATACCCTTTTTCTTTCATGAAGAAAGTATTGAAAGCGTCACCCACTTTCAAATTTAATCTATTTGCAATAAACTGAGAAATCACAACTTCTTCATTTAAATCCCCGTTGACATTTGGAATTCTCCCTTGAACTATGTACTCCTTTATATTATCCCACTTATAATCACTCCCCACTCCTTTGAAGATAATTCCTTCGAAAGCGGTTTCGGTTCTAATAATTCCCGCTTTACTGGCAATAGCTTGAATATGGCTAACTCCAGAAACAGATGTGAACTTTGGATAAAAATCCTGTTTTTTAGAAATAGGCACCAGCGTAACTTCCGATTGATTGTTGTCGTAATTCGAAATAATGATATGTCCGTTGAAAGCCGAAACTTTTTCTCGAATTTTTTGCTGCAATCCAATTCCGGTTGCGACTGAAACAATCATCATAATCATACCGATGGCAATTGCCGAGATTGCAATTTTTATAATTGGAGCAGAAATGCTACTTTTATAATCTTTAGCAGTTATGAGTCGTTTGGCTATGAAATATTCTAAATTCAATTTGATTGTATTTCTAATTGGGATTTGCTTCGCCAGTTTGCGTTGCTAAAGCCAAAAATACAGCTAAAACACGAATTACACTAATTGCCATTAATTTTATTTGAACCTCTATTATGATTCCATTTCTCAAAATATCGTTTAGTTTTATATTTTTCACCATTATTTCGACTTCCTGTTCTGCGAAAAAAACGGATGTAAGGGAAAATGTAAAATCTGATTTAGAAAAAGCAGAAGACAATCCGAAAACAGAAATAAAAACTGGAGCAGATAATCATACTGCTTATCTATCATTATTAAAGGATCAGAAAATTGGAATTGTGACCAATCAAACCGGTATTCTATCTAATAAAACACATTTAGTAGATTTTCTATTAGAAAAAAACATTGCTGTCCAAAAAATATTTGCGCCTGAGCACGGTTTTCGGGGAACTGCAGATGCAGGCGAACATGTGGTTGACGGGAAAGATTCTAAAACCGGGCTTTCAATTATTTCACTATACGGCGACAATAAAAAACCGAAACCCGAGCAATTAGCTGGAATTGACATTATGGTTTTTGATTTGCAAGATGTGGGCGCTCGATTTTACACTTATATTTCTTCGTTACATTATATAATGGAAGCATGCGCCGAAAATAACATTCCGCTTATACTTCTTGACCGACCGAATCCTAACATAAACATTATTGACGGACCTGTTCTAGAAAAAGAGTTCACCAGTTTTGTGGGCATGCATCCAATTCCTTTGCTTCATGGAATGACAATTGGCGAATATGCACAAATGATAAATGGTGAAAAATGGTTAAAGAATAAAGTTCAATGTAAACTGACCGTTATTCCTTGTATCAATTACAACCGGAAAATGAAATATAGCTTACCCGTAAAACCTTCACCGAATCTTCCGAATGATCAAGCCGTAAATTTATATGCAAGTTTATGTCTTTTTGAAGGTACGAATGCAAGCGTAGGACGAGGAACTGAAAAACAATTTCAAATTTATGGCTCTCCATATTTACCGAAAAACAGTTTCAGTTTTACTCCGAAACCAAATTTCGGCGCTCAAAATCCAGTTTACAATGGCATCAAATGTTATGGAGAAGATTTATCTACACAGACAAGAGTAAATAAGCTAGAATTAAAATGGTTACTTAAAGCCTATCAAACCACAACTGATAAATCAAAATTCTTCAATCCCTTTTTTACAAAACTTGCAGGAACTAAAAAATTGCAACAGCAAATCGAAGCCGGGACTTCGGAAACAGAAATAAGAGAAAGTTGGAAGAAAGGGTTAATAGAGTTTAAACAAATGAGATCGAAATATTTAATATATTAGTCGAAAGGTTTAAAGTCAAAAGTCCTAAAGTCACTTGAAAATCGGATTCAACTTTCAAGCTATTCTCTTTACGACTTTAAAACTTTCTGACTAAAAAAGAGGTAATTTCTTCTTCATTTCCTCCACAATATTAAAAGCTGCCGGGCAAATAACAACATTTTTCAGGGTTAAGTCCGTGATTTGTTGAAACTTTTTTCTATCCGTATGCGGGAATTCTCTGCATGCTTTTGGGCGGACATCATAAATCATACACGCATTTTCATTATCCAGAAAAGTACATGGCACACTTTGCAACACATAATCCCTGTCTTCGTCAATGCGAAGATATTGCTCGATAAATTGTTGCGGTTTTTGACGTAAATATTTTGAAACACGCTCAATATCCGCATCCGTAAATAATGGACCTGTCGTTTTGCAACAGTTCGCACACTTCAAACAATCCGTTTTCTTGAATTCGGCGTCATGCAAATCCTGCATTACGTAATCCAAATTCTTTGGCGTCTTCTTTTTCAGCTTATCAAAATACTTTTTATTTTCGATATGCTTATCTTTGGCTTCTTTAGGAAGATTGTTTAAAATAGTGTTCATTCGTTAGATTTGTTTTTTCGGTTATTCGATAAAACATTCTGCGAAATTACTTAAAACAAATCAACAAATAACTAAATTAACACATCACTATAATGAAAGACCTTTTTGGCAAAGCCATACTCGATTTTCAAACAAATAATTCCCCGGAAGATTTAATCACGGAAACCTCTATTTCTGAAGAGGATGAAATGAGTGTTGAATATCTATTTCGTTCTTATAATGAAATGCCAAAACTGGAACAACACGCCTTACAATTTGCGAAGGGAAAAATTCTGGATGTAGGTTGTGGCGCAGGAAGTCATAGTTTGTATTTACAAAACGAAAGGAATCTTGATGTTTATTCGATTGATATTTCTCAGAATGCAATTGAAGCCTGTAAATTACGAGGTTTAAAAAATGCTCAAGTTCAAAACATTCTTGAGATGGATTCTGATAATCCTGAAAATAAATTTGACACCATTTTATTATTAATGAATGGTACGGGTATTTTTGGAACACTAAAAGAAACAACAAAATTTTTACAGAAACTAAGAAGCTTGCTAAACCTAAACGGACAAATTCTTATTGATTCTTCGGATATCATTTATATGTTTGATAATGACGAAGATGGTGGGAAATGGATTCCAAGTAACGGATATTATGGTGAATTGACTTTCACTATACGTTATAAAAATGAAAAAGAAGACCAATTTCCTTGGCTCTACTTGGATTATAACACTTTGCAAAATGCGGCTTTCGCCAATGGATTACAAAGCGAGTTAATTCTAGAAGGGGAACATTATGACTATTTAGCGAAGCTTTCGATTTAAAAGAACACATAATAGTATGGAAAACTCAGCATTAGAAAAATTACGTTATCCTATCGGGAAATTTATCCCCCCAGAAATCTATTCTAGCGAATATCTAACTAATAAAATAGCAGAAATTGCCAGTTTCCCAGAACGCTTGAAAAAAGAAGTGCTTCATTTAAGCGAGGAACAACTCGAAGCACCATATCGACAAGATGGCTGGACTATTCGCCAAGTAATTCATCATTGTGCCGACAGTCACATGAATTGTTTCATCAGAATCAAATGGGCGCTGACCGAAGATAATCCAACAATAAAATTCTATCATGAAGATCGTTGGGCTGAATTACACGATAATTTAACAATGCCTATCGAGCCTACTCTTTCTATTCTGGAAGGTTTGCACTTTCGCTTGGGGTATTTAATGAATAGTCTATCGGAAGCTGATTTAGAAAAATCCTTTATTCACCCTGAAAACAACAAGGAATTTAAAATTAAGGAAATAATAGGAACTTATGCTTGGCATGGAAACCATCACTTAGCACATATCACAGCATTAAAAAAACAAAAGGGTTGGTAATTGAACGTTTAAACTATTTTTCAATTAATAAAAAATCCCAAATACAGCTTAGTTTGCATTTGGGATCTTTTAAGTTTTAAGGAATATTCAAATATTTATGGGTTTGCAAAGAAACGCGCCATTTTGGATTGTTCATCACATAATCTACAATCAGCGGAGTCATTTCTTCTTTTTTACTCCATTCAGGTTGCAGGAATAAAATAGCATTGTCATTCACTTTTTCAGCTTGCTCTTCGGCAAAAATAAAATCATGTTTGTTATAAATGATAACTTTCAACTCATGTGCATTATCATAAACAGTTTGTGTAGGCAATTTATTTTTTTTTGGAGACAAACAAATCCAATCCCAATTTCCTGTAAGCGGATACGCTCCTGAAGTCTCAATATGAACTTTTCTATTATTTTCTTTTAACTTTTGCGTCAGCAAATTCATATCCCACATTAAAGGCTCACCACCCGTAACAACAACAGTTTCTGAGTACTTGCTTGCATTTGTAACTATTAAATCGATTCCTGTTGGAGGATGTAATTCAGCATTCCAGCTTTCCTTAACATCACACCAATGGCAACCCACATCACATCCTCCAATTCTAATAAAGTATGCAGCAGTTCCTGTATGAAATCCTTCCCCTTGAATGGTATAAAATTCCTCCATCAATGGAAGCATGGCACCTTTATTAACCTCTAACTGTATTTCTTTTGATAACATTATTTAATTTTAAAGTGCAAAGATAGTTAATTTGAAAAGGAGTTAATTTGAAAATAGGAACTAAAACAATAAACTTTAAAAAACAGAAATTTACGAATTATAATAATTCTAAAAAAAAAACCAACTTCATTATTTTTAAAATTAAAATTTAGAATACCTCTAAAAACAAAAAACCGATAGTTAAAAAACTATCGGTTTAATATGTAAGAAACAATTATCTTATTTCAATGTTTTCAATGATTCAGTTGCATAAGCATTAGCTGCGTCAAGCGCTAATGTTTTTCTGAAATACTCCATCGCTTTTGCTTTATCAGTATTAGCATAACTTGCAGCAATATTATTGTATGACTCAATGATTTTAGCTTTAACCGCAGGTTTTGCAGTTTCTTCTGCACCTAAAGCAGTAACTTTAGCTACATACTCTTCATAATTTTTAGTCATAACATCATCTTTTTCAAGCAATCTATTTGTTCTTGCTCTGTAAAGATATGCTTCATGATATGTTGGCGATGCCACTAATACTTTTTCGAAAGCAGCATCTGCTTTTTGTAAAGCAACAACGTCTGGTTTTACATCTTTACTATTATTAGCATAATAATTTGATAAACCATAATAAACATTATCATCAAGATATGTTTTTGAATCCATAACATTAGATCCAAATTCAAAAATTGAAGCAGCTTCTTTGTAAAGTTTTTGTGTAAATAATTTTTTACCAACTTCACTTAAATCTTGAACTGCCAACGGCTCCATTTCAACTGCCTTTTTAATATCTACTAAACCAGCGTTAAAAGCAACAGGATCAATTGATAATCCATCAGCACTAGTCCCTTTTTTCACTTTAGTTAAACCTAAATATAAATAATCTAAAGCGATGGCTTTATTTCCAGGAGAAGTGATAAAACTTTCCAATGATTTAATAGCCACATCAACATTACCATTTTTATAAGCAGCATATCCTAAATAACGATAGATTCTTGGATTAACTTTATCTAATTCTATCATCTTGTTAGCCTCGGCTTCAAGAGCTACATAATCTTCAATTAAGATAAGAAAATCGGCACGACGCATTCTTGAGTGAATAGAATAATCTGTTAAAGACATGTATTTATCATAATATCCTATCGCCGTTTTATAGTTTGCAGCAGCTTGAGAAGGTTTGTTACGTGCAATTTTATAATACGTTTCAGCTAATTCTCTATAAACTGGTCCATAATTAGGATTTATTGCAATAACTTCATTATATGCTTTTAAAGCTTCGTCATAAGATTTAGCACCTTTCAACAAAACACCCAATTGCATTTTAGCTCTTAGCAAAGTATTATCTGCTTGAAAAGCCCTTCCGTAAGCTACATAAGCTTCATTTTGTTTACCATCACCATAATAAGCGTCTCCTAATGCAAGTTGCAATTGAGCATCTTGAGGATTGTTTATCACAGCACGGCTCAAAATTGCAATAGCACTTTTATAATCCGGCTTTGCAACATTCATATAGGCTCTAGCTATATAAACATGCTCTTGTACGTCTTTCTTTTTGATGTCTTTAGTAACCAAATCAAATTTAGCTTTTGCACCCGTCACATCATTTTTATCTAAATCCATTTGACCTAAACCGATATAATTCAATTTAGCCCCTTCAGATGCATTTAATCCATTTTGAAAATAAATTTTTGCAGAATCTTCTACACTTTGTGTAAGATACACATTCCCTAAAGTAAAGAAAGCTGCACCATTACTTGGTTTTGTTTTGATAATCGATTTCAATATCGATTTAGCACTTTCAAATTGCTCTGCATCGATAGCCTTTTTTGCATGATTAATATCTTGTGCATGACTCGCAAAAGCGGAAGCCACCAATGCAACACTAAAAATTTTTAATTTATTCATTTTGATTGTAATTAATTTATTTTTTATCATTTTCGTTTTTACCAATTATCGTAAACTTCCTTGTGGGAATACGAACTGGTAATAATCCAGATTTTAAAATTATTCTTTGTCCGACATCTCCAGCAACAAATGAAGCGAAGCCCATTCCTAATCCAGAAAAACCTTGACAATTGATTATATACAAATCACGTGCCAAAGGATATTTTTTTTCTGCTATATTATTTTGTGAGGGAATATAATAGCCATCACTATTAAGTCCTTTTACACCTAAAGTATTAACATTATCAACATATTTCTGCATTGCTGGAAGCGGTTGTGAAAGCCAATTAACACCCACTACTCCAATCATACCATCATTTTCTGAAACATATTTTATAACTTCATCATTAGATTTAAAGGAGAAAACACCCTTTTCAGGGATAGCGTTTATTCCTGCCAAAGAATTCATATAACGTACTGTACTAGAATTTAGATTATCGAAAACCAATCCTTTAATTGATGCTACTGGTCTACCTTGCATAAAACTAATAACATCTTTTAACGCTACAAGCGTATCTTTATTGTTTTTATTAGAGATCAAAGCTACAGCATCTGTAGCAAAAACAGTTATTTTTGGATTAATTTTTCTTTGCTTGAAAATTTTCAATTCTTCAGTTGTCAAATTTCTAGATAAAATGGCAATAGCAGCTTTTTCATTAAATAAAGAATTAACCGTCTCAGATTCAGATTTAGCAATAAGTTTTACTTTAGCCTCATATTCATTTTCAAACACGGCAACTTGATCTTCAATAATAGGAGCTAAAGTCTCATCTACATAAATTGTAGTTGACCCTTTCAGTATGGTTTCATTGCCTTTTTTATTATTCGTTTGATTACAAGCAAACACCAATATTATTACTGAAAACAAAATAAAATACGGAAGTTTAGAATAATTTTTCATGATCTAGTTATTATTATCATTAATAATTCGAAAGAATCTAAAGGAAGCATATACAATAAGTAAAGCCCCGAAAGCAATCCTATAAGTAGGTTCCATTACTAGTGGAAAATTCTTCATAAAGATAATAAATAAACCTAAAACAAGGTAAATCAGAAAAAACAAAATTCCTAAAACAAGAAGAAATCGCTCTTTAAGCGATTTCTTCTTAATATTACTAAGTATGTTATTTAACATTATTCTGCAGATTGAATAGTAATTGGAAGAGAATAAAGAACCCTTACTGGTTTACCATTTTGAATTCCTGGAGACCATCTAGGAGATTTTTTCAAAACACGGATCGCTTCTTTTCCTGTTCCGTAACCGATATCCCTGATTACTTTAATATCAGTCAAAGTACCGTCCTTTTCAACTACAAAAGTAACATAAACTTTACCTTTCAATCCTTCTTCTTCTGGAGTTTGATAGTTATTACCAACAAATTTGTAAAACTTCTCAATTCCTCCCGGAAAATCAGGTTTAACCTCAATACCAGCAGTATTATAAATTTGGTCATCAACTTCTTCTACTACAGCTGCAGTTCCAGTACCAACCGGTTCAACAGTTAAAACAGCATCTGGATCTCCTTTTATAGTTTCTGCACCTAATTTTTTATCCTTAATTTCGATAGTTTTAGGCGGCTCTTCAGTAACTTCTTCCGCTTTTGCAACTACTGGCTTAACAAATTTTACCTGATCCACTTTTGGCGGCGGCGGCGGCGGCGGCGGAACATCTTTTTTTATTTCTTCCTTAGGTGGTAATTTAATACTAACAATTTTAGTATCTAAAGTCTCATCAGCATCCGAAGAATCCGGTAGCAAATTTAAAATAAGCGGGGCACCAACTGCAAAAGCAAAAACAAATGCACCAATGATAAGAGCTTTAATGTTAGTCTTGGTATTTGATTTTCTTAGCTCGTAAGCTCCATAAGCTTTATTACGACCTTCGAATACAATATCAAGCCATTGGTTTGTGAATATATCTAATTTCATTTTTCTTAATTATTAGGTTATAGAGTAAATATGAAAATCTTATTTACCTTCTAACAATTTTAGTTCCTCTGGAGAAAAATCATTTACAATTGCATTTGAAGGTACTCCTACAATAGCCATCTCGTCTAGTATATCTACTAAATTACGGTAATTTGATTTCTTACTTGGTTTGATAATTACAATTAAACCTTTGTCTTTGTTCCCAGTGTATTCAACTACTGATTTTTTTCTTTTCAATAATTCTTTACGAATACCTTCTTTACCATAAGAAATATCTTTTGGACCAGCAATTGGAGTTGCTAATAAACCCATATAATATACTATCTTATCATTGTCTCCCAGTAAAACCGTTAATGTACGATTTTCATCAACCTTGATTGGTTTATCAGTAGGATCATCTTCTTTATCAGGCAAACCCAAAGGCATCGATTGTGGTTTAGACAACGTAGTCGTAAGCATAAAGAATGTAATCAATAAGAATGCCAAATCCACCATAGCAGTTAAATCTACTTTTGAGTTTGCCTTTTTACTTCTTACTTTTCCACCTTTTTTGCCTCCACCGTCGCCGGTATTTAATTCAGCCATTTTAGTGTATTTTTTTAATTATTTTTCTGTTGCTCTCAAACCTGTAACTAGAAAGAAGTTATTGATTTTCTGGTCTTGTAAAATATCCATAACCTTTTTAATTGCAGGATATTCTTCTTTTGCATCACCTTTAATAGAAAGTTGCAATTCTTTGTCATTAACATCAATATTTGCAATACGAGAATTGTATATCCACTCATGCAATTGATTATCCAATGAATCTTTAGGCACACCTGGCTGTAAACCTGGCTTGCTTCTTTCTGCAGTCTTCATTGCAATTAGTTGCTTAAGATTAGCAATTGGAACTCCAATACCTTCCATTAAAGCAAATTTTGCAGATTCTTCTTCAGTAAATGCAATTCCGTACTTTTGACCCATTAACTCAAGTGCCTTTTTTCTAACTTCTCTACCCTTTAAGTCAAAGAAAACTTTTCCTTTTCCAATAGTTATAGTAGCTAAATTATCATCTGGCAACTTTGATTGAACTGTTGACGCAGGCGTATCTACTGGAAGTGCTTCCGGTATCTTAGCTGTTGCTGTCATTACAAAGAACGACAACAAAAGAAAAGCCACATCACACATAGCAGTCATATCAGTAGACCCTGCTTTTTTTTGCATTTTTATAGCCATTAATATATTTTTTTATACTTACAAGAAAATAGAATCTGTTTTCCAGACCTCTATTTCCCTGCAAATTAAATTATTAATTATTTTTTTGTACTTCTGTAGTGTCTGTAAGTATTTACAATTGTATTACCAGCCTCGTCAATAGAGTAAGTCAAAGTATCAATTTTAGAAGTAAAAAAGTTGTAAGCAATAATTGCTAAAGCTGAAGTAGCAATACCTGTAGCTGTATTAATCAATGCTTCAGAAATACCATTTGCAAGTGCAGCTTGATCCGGAGTACCAGCAGCAGACAATGCACTAAATGCTTTAATCATACCAGTTACCGTTCCTAACAAACCTGCAAGTGTACCTAATGATACCATTGTAGAAAGAATAGTCATGTGCTTCTCTAACATTGGCATTTCTAATGAAGTAACCTCTTCTATTTCTTTGTGAATAGTTTCAGCAGCAGCTTCGCTATCTAAACCTTCTTTTTTAACTTCTTGGTATTTCAATAAAGCAGATTTTATTGGATTTGCAACAGATCCTTTTTGTTTGTCACATGCAGCAATCGCTCCTTCAATATCACCTTCTTTAATATCTTTTTGCACACTTGTCATGAATTTATCAAGATTTCCTGTACCAGCTGCTTTTGAGATCACAGCATAACGTTCAAATGAGAACACAACCACCATCAAAAGACATCCTAACAAAATTGGTACAATCGGTCCTCCTTTATATACCATTGCTAACATATTTCCTGGTAATGGGTGACCTGTATTAACACCGCCTTCAAAATTTGCGCCATTACCCATTATAAATTGCCATATTAACCATCCAACAAAAACACATGCTACAATAATGATTCCTGAAATCATTCCTCCTCCTTTTGAATCGTTTTGTTTTTTAACGTTTGCCATTTTTTTTAATTTTAATAGTTTTAAATAATTTATCTTTAGTTATAATAAACTTGTAGTGGAGCAAATTTATATTTTTAGTTTAAATAAAAAAACTTTTTTTAATTTTATTATAATTAAATTTATTTCAAAAATACATTTACAATTCACAACGTTGCATTTATATCAAAAAATTCAAGTAAATTTACTTTTTCACAATAAATAACGTATTTTTTTAAGAATTATTAACGTAATATTTCAACAACAACCTCTTTTTAATCAAAATTAATATTTTATATTATTAACAGTAAAAAAGCAGGAAAACTGCAGTATACACTAAAATTTCAGGTTTTATAAAAAAAACAATACCTTGCAAATGATTTAAATCTAAACCTATTATGAGCCGAAAAGAAGATTTCATACAGCAAATTACAGACGGATATAGCTCTAAAGGAGAAAGCATCACTCTTGGCGGAGCAATATTAGACGGTGAAGCTTTGCCCAATGTGCCTGTAAAAATACCGCTAAAAACCTTAAATCGTCATGGATTAATTGCTGGAGCCACCGGAACCGGAAAAACCAAAACGATCCAAGTACTTTCTGAACAATTATCATCCTTTGGAATCCCTGTATTAATGATGGACATAAAAGGTGATTTTAGTGGAATAGCCAAAGAAGGCGAAGAGAAACAATTTATAACTGAACGACACGCTAAAATAAACATCCCTTATACAACATCCCGTTTTCCGGTTGAATTATTGACTTTATCTGAACAAAATGGAGTTCGTCTTCGCGCTACTATCTCTGAGTTTGGACCGGTTTTGTTTTCTCGAATCCTTAACTTAAATGATACTCAAGCTGGTGTCGTTTCTGTTATCTTTAAATATTGCGATGACAATAAAATGCCTTTATTAGATTTAAAAGACATCAAAAAAATAATAAATTACATCACCGAAGAAGGAAAAGACGAAATTGAGGAACACTATGGCAAAATTTCTACTTCAACAACAGGCACAATTCTTAGAAAAATTATAGAATTAGAACAACAAGGAGCTGATTTGTTTTTTGGAGAAATGTCTTTTGACGTAGAAGATTTAATGCGCATTGACGAAAATGGAAAAGGATACATCAATATCTTACGATTGACTGACATTCAAGACAAACCAAAATTATTTTCGACATTTATGCTGAGTTTACTGGCCGAAATTTACCAACAAATGCCTGAAAAAGGAGATTCGGATCAACCAGAATTAATTATTTTTATCGATGAAGCTCATTTGATTTTCAATGAAGCAAGCAACACATTATTAGAACAAATAGAAACGATTGTAAAACTGATTCGTTCTAAGGGAATAGGAATTTACTTCATCACACAAAACCCAATGGATATTCCAAGTGGCGTTTTGGCGCAATTAGGCTTAAAAATCCAACATGCTTTGAGGGCTTTTACAGCAAATGACCGGAAAGCCATAAAACAAACTGCTGACAACTACCCTACTTCTGACTATTACAAAACTGATGAAGTTTTGACAAGTCTTGGAATTGGAGAAGCGCTCGTTTCAGCTCTGAACGAAAAAGGAATTCCAACACCACTTGCAGCAACGATGATGCGTGCGCCTATGAGTAGAATGGATATTTTGACCGAAAGTGAAATTCAGGAAATCAATAACAAATCAAAACTGGTAAAAAAATATAGCGAACTTATTGACCGTGAAAGTGCTTATGAAATGCTTAATAAAAAAATTGCCATAGTCGAACAGGAAGCAGCAGAACAAGAACAGGAAAAAACATCTGAAAAAGAAGAAAGTAAAGGCCCAAGTACAGCTAGTGTAGTAGGGAAATCAGTTTTGAAAGTACTCACAAGTGCTACTTTTATAAGAGGTGCTTTTGGCGTTTTAACAAAAATGTTTAAGAAGTGAAGAGTGTAAAAAGTGAGTAGTGAAAAGTTATACCATTTATCTTTGAAAATACTGAAACAAATCAATGTCTTTTTGTAATTCCTGTAAATATTGAAAAATTATTGCCGTAAATTCTATTCACTTTTCACTACTCACTTTTCACCCCTTCTCACCCAACAACTCTAAAATTTTCTTTTCTACCACTTCGCTATCCCAAATATTCTCGATGTTTTCCATTTTCAAAACTTCTTCCATAATAGCATTTTGATAATCCCCAATAGCCAAAGCTTCGGCGTAAGGACGATCACTAAAGGTTACTCTGCTATAAAGCGGAATCCATTTTTCCGGGTATTTATCTGAGAATGATTTTTCGATTTTCTTTTGCAGCAGGAATTTTTCATCAGCCGTTTTAGAACTCATTTCCATAAAATTGCGATAGGAAAGTTCTGCAATGGCATCTGCATTTGGTTTACGGGATTTTTGATATTCAGAGAAAATCGTTTTCCAATCATCTCCATACTTTTCAATCATTTCATAAAGAATCGAAATGTCTTCAAAGCCCGCATTCATTCCTTGTCCGTAAAATGGAACAATTGCATGACAAGCGTCACCAATTAAAGCAATTTTATCTTCGTAAGTCCAAGGAAAACATTTCATCGTCACTAAAGTACTTGTTGGATTTTTAAAAAAATCTTCCGTCAATTTTGGAATAACATCAATGGTATCCGGTAAGTTTTTCTCAAAAAAAGCTTCCACCTCTTTTTGATCTTTCAAAGAAGCAAAAGAATTTTCTCCTTCAAAAGGCATGAATAAAGTACATGTAAAACTACCGTCTAAATTGGGTAATGCAATCAACATATATTCCCCTCGTGGCCAAATATGAAACGAATTTTTGTCTAATTTATGGGTTGCATCCGAGTTTGCAGGAATGTTTAATTCCTTATATCCAATAGGTAAAAATTCTTGCGAATAATCAAACATGCTTTGACGCTGCATGCGATGGCGGATTCTGGAAAAAGCACCATCGGCACCAAAAACCATATCATATTTTTTGTCCTCCCAAGCACCTCTTTCGGTTTCACCGATGTGCAAAGTAGCATCATCTAAAGTTACATCCCATATTTTATGTTCGAAAAAGAATTCAGCTCCTGCAGCTTCCGCCAAATCGATCATTTTTCTATTCAAAGTTCCTCTTGAAATCGAGTAAATAGATTCGCCTTCTTGTCCGTAATTTTGAAAATTAAGTTTGTCAACAAGATGAATGGCACGTTTGTCCATTGGAATTGCAATGGCTCGCACGGCGTCACCCACTCCCACACCATCAAGTGCTTTCCAGCCTCGGTTAGACATGGCTAAATTAATAGAACGGCCGGAAAACTGAATTTGTCTAATATCTGGGCTTCTATCGAAAACATGAACAGTATGACCTGCTTTACGAAGGTAAATAGCTAATAGAGATCCAACTAATCCTGAACCTACAACCGCTATTTTTTTGGAAATTTGCATTAATTTTTTATAAAAAGTTAGGCAAAATTACTGATTTTATTAGACTAAGAACTTTAAAAACTATTAATTTTTACGTGGAATAAAAACCAATTTTGTTGAAGTTCTAACAATCTCATCCCTGTTCAGCTTCATTCTTCTAAATTTTCCAGAATTATACAACTCCGCTTGATCACTGTAATGCGCACTTAACGGATTCCCTGATTGTCCAGTTGGAAGAATGCTCCAACTGTTTTCTATATCCGAAAAATCAATAATCCTTCTCGTTGACGGGCCTCCTTTTACAATATAATTTCCATCATCCGTAAAATCAAAAAACAAATTATTAATGACTTCGGTGGAACCTGAAACTTCAAAAGGCCCTACATTGAAAATTCTTCTTAATGCTGCCACTTTCCCTAATGGATGCTGGTGTTCTACCGTGTGAACCTTATTCCAAGTCCAATCAGAAACCGAAGTTCCCAATTGTTTTTCTAAAGCTACAATTGACTCTTTAAACGATTTTGATATAATATTACTTCTGGTTTCTTTTACATTTTTAGTACTTATATTATCCCACCAAAGTGATTCTTGATTCTTAATTTGTTTTGCAATAATTTGCTTCATAATATGCGTGTCTAAAAATTGCTTGAAATTAACTGCACCCAGTTCATCCTCGAAGGTATTTTTCAAATAATTAAAAATCCATTTGTTGTAAATTGTTGGTGCAACATCAGCAAGATTATTGGAACCTTTCCATTCTTTCAAAACAGTTAAGGCTTCTTTTTCATTTTCAGAAAGTGATTTTTGATTCACTTCCGATATTAATTGTTTAACCACTTCCGGAGCTACTGATGACGTATTATCAAAAATCATTTCTCCTACTGCAGTTTTGTCCCAATTTGATTTTGGATTTAATAACTGCATGATTCTTTTTGCTCTGTCTTCAGGAAGGTAATAGCCAGGATATAAAAATCCATCTATAGGTTCCGGTTGGTTATTCGCAGAATACACATAATCCCATTTTGGATTTACCGCCGATGGGTTTTTGGAGAAATCCAGATATTCTTTAATATCATCTTTACCACTGGAGCCATCCAAAATAAAATTAGGATTCACTCCCGCATTATGCTTGTATAATTTTCCAGTTGCCCACCAAGCCACATTTCCTTTGGCATCGCCATACATTATATTTAAACCGGGCGCCGCTATCAAACTGACTCCTTTTTGGAAATCGGCTTTACTTTTAGCATGCGAAAGTTCATAAACAGCCTCAAGAATTTGTATGGGTTGTTGCGTATAAATCCAAGACATCGCAACAGGTTTGTCTTGCTGCAAACCATCAATCAAGTCATTCACTATTGGTCCGTGACGCGTGATTTTTACATTTAAAACCACATCAGTAGAATCTTTTACTTTTATAATTTTTTTTCGAACCTCATAAGCACTAAAACCGCTTGGTATCTTGTAAGCATTGGCATCATTTGGATTATTCTCCTCTTGGTACAAATCAATATCATCATTCTCAAACATAGTTAAACCATACGCATACTCGCGATTGTGCCCCAATAAAGGATATGGAGTTCCCGCCAAATAACAACCGTACAATTCAAAATCCGGCGTCACTAGATGTGCTTCATACCAAGTTCCCGGTTGCGAAAACCCAATGTGTGGATCATTAGCAAAAATGACTTTTCCATTTTTCGTTTTCTTTGGAGCAATAACCCAACTGTTACTTCCTATAAAAGGAGAAACTGGAGACTGATCTAAAAGCAAGGCTACCGACTTTGAAATAGCGCTATATTCTTGAGGTGTTTCTTTGGCATTTTTAATTCGGGTGGTATTAAACGAACCATCAATCCCAAAATCCTTGAGATATTCCATTCCATATTTGTTTCGAATATCAGTTAATAACGGATCTGATTTTTGAGCCATCGCAAAATTAAAAGACATATAACCAAAAATATTATAAACGTCTTCAATCGTAAATTTCTCTTTCTTAACTCCGATTAAACTAAACTCTATCGGCGTTGTTCCTTCTTCCAGGTATTGATTAATGCCATCCAAATACGCTATGGTCAATTGATAACTTGGACTGTTTTTATCCAATACTGCAATCGCTTTTGCAGATGCTTCTTGGATTCCAAGTCCTGCAAAGAATTTATCGTTTTTCAGTGCTACAGAACCAAAAATCTCCGATAATCGTCCCGGAGCAATACGGCGCATCAGTTCCATTTGCCACAATCGGTCTTGCGCATGAACATAACCCAAAGCCATCATTGCATCCTTTGAATTAGTCGCATAAATATGCGGAACGCCAAACTCATCAAAATAAACTGTCGTCTCTTTTTGAATGTTTTTCAGTTGCAGTTCGCCCTCATATTTTGGTTTTAGATAAAACCCATAAATAATTAAAGCTACTGCTAAAACTGCTACTAACGAAAGTAAAACCAGAAGGACTGTTTTAAATTTTTTCATATTTGAATAAATTGATAAACAAATATATAGGATTTGAAAGTTATTTAAAACAATTTATTTTCATTGGCTTTTGGTACTAAACAAAAAGAGTGTTTAAATTCTTTACGAACTTAAACACTCTCAATTATGATATGAATAAATTTATTCCTTTTTTCTTCCGTCTATAATAGCCCCAGTTCCCGCACCTACACCTGCGCCTGCGATACCGCCAATTATAGCTCCTTGAACTTTTTTCTTACTAATGATTGCTCCTGTTGCAGCACCAACTCCTGCACCAATTACAGCACCTTTAGCGGTTCCGCTCCAACCTTTCTTTTTTGTTGTAGTGGTAGTTGTTGCAGCCGCTTGTTGATTGACAACAATAACCTCTTTTTGAGTTTCTATTTTGGCTTCTTCCATTTTAGCCATTTCAACTTGCATGGAATCAATAACTCTTTGTTTCTCCATTTCAACTTTCATGGAATCAACAGTAACCTGTTTTGCCTTTTGAATTTCCATTTTCCCTTGATTTTGACAAGAAACAACAACTGCGGCTATAAGTAAAAAATATAATGCTTTCATAATTTTAAATTTTATAATTTGTAATTATACAAAGGAACACCTAAACTGCGCAATAAACTTTATACAATTTAAACTATTCTTTATATAATTCTGCGTCTGACTTATTTTAGAATCCCAGATTTCAATATTTGTCCAAAGTGATACATATCTTCAAAAGAACAATACAATGGAACTGGTGCTAATCGAATAACATTGGGTTCACGCCAATCGGTAATCACACCATTTTTCATAAGATAATCAAATAAACTACGTCCTTCCCCATGAAGCAACACTGATAATTGTGACGCTCTTTCTGATGGATTTGACGGTGTTATAATTTCGAAAGTACTATCGACTTCTTTGTCTATTTCGTGCAGAATGAACTCTAAATACGAAGTAATTTTATCTCTTTTTTGAATTAAAGCGTCCATTCCTATTTCATCAAACATTTCTACTGAAGCCAAATAAGGTGCCAGAGAAAGTACCGGTAAATTACTGATTTGCCAACCATCAGCACCATGAACAGGATCAAAAGTTGGTTCCATCTTGAAACGACGTTCTTTATTATGTCCCCACCATCCTGCAAATCTTGGTAAATCGTTATTGTTATGATGTTTTTCGTGAACGAAACATCCTGAAGCATTTCCAGGTCCAGAATTCATGTATTTATAACTGCACCAAGCTGCAAAATCCACATTCCAATCGTGCAATTCCAATTTTACATTTCCTGCAGCGTGGGCTAAATCCCAACCTACTTTTGCACCAGCTTTATGACCAGCTTCAGTTATCGTTTTAATATCAAAAACTTGTCCTGTGTAATAGTTCACACCACCAATTAAAACCAAAGCCAACTCATCACCTACTTCTTCAATTTTAGCCAAAACATCTTCTAGGCGAATGTTATGTTCGCCTTCACGACGTTTGATTTCTACAATCGCATCTTCTGGCTTGTAACCATGAAAATGAACCTGACTTTGAAACATATATTGGTCCGAAGGAAATGCTTTTTCCTCACAAATAATTTTATATCTGGTTTTTGTAGGTCGGTAAAAGGAAACCATCAACAAATGAAGATTGACCGTTAACGTATTCATCACGGTAACTTCACTCGGCAAAGCACCCACAATTTTACTCAACGGATTTGCAAATCGTTCATGGTAATCCCACCATGGTTTTTTACTGTAAAAATGACCTTCGACAGCCAAATTCGCCCAGTCATTCATCACCTCATCTACATACGATTTAGTTCGTTTAGGCTGTAATCCTAGTGAGTTTCCTGTGAAATAAATTACCTTTTTTCCATTTACCTGCGGAAAAATAAATTCATCTTGGTATTTATGTAATTGATCTTGCGAATCAAGTTGTTTTGCAAATTCAAGGGTATTTTCGAATGTCATGATTTGTATTTTGTTTTGTAAAAGTAGTAAAAAAAGACAGATAGATAAAAGACTTTTAGTCGATTGACGACAGATAAAAAAGTTAAAATTCCGGGTGAGAAAAAATAATTCTTGAATACTATACGGAATTAAAAAACAACTCGTTATTTAACTATATTTGATTGAATTTAAATTTCTTAGCTATGCTTAAAAACAGTTTGAACGTTATTATTATTGCTGTCGCCGTGATAATTTCTTCGTATTTATTTTCGAATGCTTTTCAGAATCGAAATAAAAGTAATGACACCATAAGCGTGACCGGTTCCGGAAAAAAGGATTTCGTGTCGGATTTGATTGTTTGGAGCGGTTCTTTTTCTAAAAAAAGCATGACTTTGAAAGATGCCTACGCAGCATTGGATTCTGACAGAGAGAAAATAAAAAGCTATTTATCCGGCAAAGGAATTGCTCCGAATGAAATGGTATTTTCAGCAGTGAATTTCAATAAAGATTTTGAAACTACCTATAACGAAAACGGAACTACAAGACAGCAAATTTTCAGTGGATTCACCTTAACCCAAAGCGTGAGCATTCAATCTAAGGAAGTAAATAAAATTGAAGAATTATCACGACAATCAAGTGAGTTAATCAACTCGGGAGTGGAATTCTATTCTACTCCACCTGAATATTATTACACAAAACTTGCCGAGTTAAAAATAAAAATGATTGCCGAAGCTACAAAAGATGCGAGTATCAGAGCAAAAAGTATTGCTGAAAATGCAGATGCGAGTTTAGGAAATCTAAAAAAATCAGATATGGGTGTTTTTCAAATTACGGGTCAAAACTCATCTGAAGATTTTTCTTATGGAGGATCATTCAATACACAATCCAAAAACAAAACGGCTAACATTACGGTACGATTGGTGTATCAAGTGAATTAGGAATACAAATCATAAGTCATCCCGAAATTGTTTTGCGTGAGGGATGGAAGCGGCATCCTTTATTTTCTTTCTTTAAGAAAATAAAGATACAGCGTATAGCCCGACCCTTGGGGCACGCCCAAAAAAAAATCTCGCCATAACTGACGAGATTTTGCTATTTAGAATCTGATGTAATTCAGATTAGATGATTAACATCGCGTCACCGTAAGAATAGAATTTGTATTCTTTTTCGATTGCTTCTGCATACGCTTTTTTCATTAAATCATGGCCGCAAAATGCTGAAACCATCATTAATAAAGTAGATTTTGGTGTGTGGAAATTGGTAATCATACACGTTGGAATCGTAAATTCGTGAGGTGGAAATACAAATTTATTTGTCCAGCCATCAAAAGGATTTAATGTATTATGTGAAGATACAGAACTTTCTACAGCACGCATCGATGTTGTTCCTACAGTACAAATACGTTTCTTTTTAGCTTTGGCTTCATTCACAATATCACACGCTTCTTGAGTAATTTTTAATTCCTCAGAATCCATTTTATGTTTTGATAAATCCTCAACCTCAACTGGATTGAAAGTTCCCAAACCTACGTGAAGTGTTACTTCGGCAAATTTAATTCCTTTTATCTCTAGTTTTTTTAATAAATTTTTAGAGAAATGCAGACCGGCAGTTGGTGCTGCAACAGCTCCTTCTTCTTTAGCATAAATGGTTTGGTAACGTTCCGCATCTTCCGGAGTTACGTCTCTAGAAATGTATTTTGGAATTGGAGTTTCTCCAAGTTCCGTTAATTTATTTCTGAATTCTTCATAAGAACCGTCGTAAAGGAAACGCAATGTTCTTCCACGAGAAGTCGTATTGTCGATAACCTCAGCAACTAATGAGTCGTCATCTCCAAAATATAATTTGTTGCCAATTCTGATTTTACGTGCCGGATCAACCAAAACATCCCAAAGTCTTTGCTCAGAATTTAATTCTCTAAGTAAAAAAACTTCGATTCTTGCTCCTGTTTTTTCCTTGTTTCCATACAAACGTGCTGGAAAAACCTTGGTATTATTCAGAATTAAAACATCTCCGTCATCAAAATAATCGATAACATCTTTGAACATTTTATGTTCTATAGTTCCCTTTTTACGATCAATAACCATTAGACGAGCTTCGTCTCTGTTTTCAGCTGGATATTCGGCAAGAAGTTCTTTTGGTAAATCGAATTGAAAATGTGATAATTTCATTTGATAAAGTTATGAGTTATGGATTATGAGTTATGAGTTAAGCCTCAATAAATTATAATCGTTTGCAAATATACGATTGTGAGATAGGCGTTGTCAAGTGTTTTGCTGTTTATTTTCAAAAGTCCGTTGCCACAAAGGCGCAAGGGCACTATCTAAAATTTTATTTACTAAATCTCAGACACATTATATCCTAATTTTTTCATGTCTTCCCAAAAATCAGGATATGATTTAGAAACTACTTCGGCATTTTCGATGATTATTGGCACTTTTAAAGCTAATGGTGCAAATGCCATCGCCATTCTGTGATCGTTATAGGTAGCAATTTTGATATTATGATTGATTTCGTTTGAAGCCATAAGCGTCAAACTATCATTGGTAACTGAGATATTCGCACCTAATTTAGTTAACTCTATTCTAAGCGCTTCTAATCTATCGGTTTCTTTAATCTTCAAGGTATGCAGCCCTGTAAGATGACAACCAATTCCTAATCCTAGACAAGTAACTACAATAGTTTGGGCAATATCTGGTGTGTTGTTTAATTCGAAATTTACAGTTTGAGGTACGAAGTTGACATTTTTTGTAAGGGTCATTTTGTTTCCTTCAAATTGAGTTTCAACACCCATTTTTTTATAGATCTCAACCAAAGCAGAATCACCTTGCAAACTGGTTTCTTTATAACTGGTCAATGAAATAGTCGCATTTTCAGCTAAAGCAGCCAAACTAAAAAAGTAAGAAGCAGAACTCCAATCGGATTCTACGGTCATTACTTTTGATGCTACTTCTTGTTTTGGATAAACGGTAATTACATTTCCTATAAAACTGGTTTTGATATCCAAATCATTCAACAGAGCCAATGTCATTTTAATGTAAGGAACCGAAGTAATTTCACCTACCAAAGTTATTTCAATACCGTTTTCCAGTTTTGGCGCCACTAATAACAATGCCGATATGTATTGACTGCTCACATTTGCAGGAATAGTAACTTTAGAAGCTGTGATTTTTTGTCCTTTGATTCGAATAGGTGGATACCCTGCTTCTTTTTCGTAGGAGATTTTCGCACCCAATTGTTCCAAGGCTTCCACCAAAACTTTGATGGGGCGTTCCGTCATTCGCTGAGAGCCAGTCAACACTACTTCGCGACCTTCGTTTACTGCAAAATAAGCCGTTAGAAATCGCATGGCCGTTCCCGCATGATGAATATCTACTATTTCCTCGCTTCCTTTCAAGGCTTTTTGCATTACTTCACTATCATCAGAGTTGGATGTATTGGCTAAAGTAATATTTGGAAACAAGGCTTGTAACAATAATAGTCGGTTGGTTTCGCTTTTTGAACCGGTAATATTTAATTGTGAATTGTCAATTGTGAATTGTGAATTCGTACTTAATTTTAAATTCATTTTTGTAATTATGAGTTATGAATGATGAGTTATAGCTTTAGCTTTCTACTCAAATACTTTAGGTGCGCAATTTACCACTCCTCATTTATAATTCATAATTTATGATTCACAAATTATTTGAGTTTTTCGTTGTTTTTGTGACGGTCCTTATCTCGAATAGATTTTAAATCCATCTTTTTGTCGAACGCAGCCTGCAAATCGATTCCAGTTTGGTTTGCTAAACACAATACCACAAAAACCACATCGGCTAATTCTTCGCCTAAATCTTTGTTTTTATCGCTTTCTTTTTCGGATTGTTCTCCATAACGGCGGGCAATGATTCGGGCGACTTCGCCTACTTCCTCAGTAAGTTGTGCCATATTAGTCAATTCATTGAAATAACGAACACCGTGTTCTTTGATCCAAGTGTCAACGTCTAGTTGGGAATTTTTTAGGTTCATGATTTTTTTAATTGGGAGTTTAATTTTAAATTTTCAAAAAACCTAATTCATACACCATAGGTTGCAATTTCTCGCCCAATGCTTTATAGGCTTCTTCGAAAGGTTTGAAACTTACAGGAGCAAAATCGCCGCTTTCGTTTCGTTTCTTTAAAGCATTTCTTATTTGATACCAACCTACATCAGGACGATTTAATTTTAGTTCCTCTCTTACTGCTCGCACATCGGTATGTTCAAAATAGGATTTCCATAATCTTTTCCCTTCTGCTAAAACTTGTTTGGCTTCTTTGGACAGTTTTTTATCTTTTAGGTATTGTACCATAAAATCACTTTCAAATCTATCGGTTGCACCTACTTCTTCTTCTGTAAAAGGTATAAAATGATTTACTATTAACCATTTTTTATCGTTCCATTCTAAATCATTGGCACTAGCAGTAAGGTTGCTTCCGTTGAATAACATCCATATTAAACAATCGTTTTTAAACTCATCGGTTAACGGTTCGGTTGGAATTAAAAATTGGTCGCGGTCATTGAGCCAAGTTTGTTTTATTAATCTTCTTACTGAATAAACAATTGCAACTTGCCAAAGATTTTTAGGTATAATATACAAACCACCACCATTTCCTCCTGTAAAAATTGAAGACGAGATTAGTGTTTCTTGTCCAGCATGTTGCAAATCATTATTGCTTGCATAGAAAAAACCAACCATTCCATCACAAGACTTTTTTAATCTAGGATTGTTTGATATTGTTGTTGCGTTTGATAAAGGCAAAGCTAATTCATCGTTAGTATTTGGTTTTTCAATCCAAATATTAAGAAATATATTATTTGATAAATTGTAAAATTTTTTTGCTCCTATTGGTTTTGCCTTCTTATCAATTACATCAACACTAATTTCAGTAATTGATATTTTCTTTTTTTGATTTGTTTGCCAAACTAAAAATCCAATAGGAAAATCTCCTTTTAATCCATCAAAAGCTTTGCTATGTACCACAAATCCTCCTAAATATTTTGAATTCCATTCAATTCTGAATTTTTCGAAATTTGGAGCATTAACATATTTCATTTTACTAAACATTGCTATAGTCGCTGTTGGAATTTCTTTAGCAATCCTAACTAAGAACTGTACAAATAATTCTTTACTAGCATAACCCAATTCTTGGGTTTTCATCAAAGCATTTATTTTAGTTTGTTCAACTTCTTTTTTATTTTTATCTCCTTTTCCTATACCTGATCCTGTTTCTCCATAAGGTGGATTTATCAAAATCAAAATTTTTTTCCCTTCGGCTATGGCTTGTTTCAACCCTTTAGGAACTTTGTTGGTTAGGCTGTAATCTATTTTTCCGTCATCAGTAATATCATCATTTAGGTAATCGTATTGAAAACGTTGTGCTGCTACACAGGTTTTGGTGGCTTTCATTACATCTACATCAGCACTATCGAGCGTACTCATATAAATATTTCTTGGGTTAGAATGTTTTACTTCTAGATTTCCAACACCGCAACACATATCCCAAACTATATAGTTTTTTTGCCAATTGTTGCCTAATGTTTCGGCTAGTTTATCATAAGCTTTGTCCACAACATTCAATGGCGTGTAATAAGCACCTTTAAAACTGCGTTCGTCCAAAGGAATTAAACTGTCGCGTCGTTCTAAAAGGTAATTTCTATATTCAGCTTTTGGTGGTTTGTGGTAAATTGCCCAAAACTGTCGGTAACCTTCTTTATTGCCTAATTTATAAAATTTTCCGTCTAAAATAAAAACAGGCGAACCGTCTTTGTGCATTAATTCGGCTGGCAAATTATCGTGTGTAGAAACCGTGCCATCGTGCATAATATCTGCAAAAAATAATAAAGCAAAATCTTCGTCTTTTACGCCTTCAATTTCGCTTCCAATCATAGCAACCCATTTGTCAAAAACTTGTTTTAAGTTGTCAGGTGTAATGGCTGTGCGGATGATATCCCCTTTTTTGATGGCGTTTTTTACGGTATTGATAAACTCTTCTTCGTGGGTTTCTATCTTAAAAGAAACGAAGTGAGTGCCGATATGTGCCGAAATAGCGTCGAGCGCTTCTTGTGATGCAGAACTTGCAGATTTGCCCCAATTCTTAATTGTTTTTTTTGCAAGAAAAGGAATAACGTCTTCACTTTTCATAATCGCTGCTTTTTGTGTGTCGATTACACAAAGAAACGGCGGCATATACTCTCCTTTATTTAGTGCCTGTTGCACATAATAAATGAGTTGCGTAAACATGGCATAACTAGATAGTTTTGCGTTTTGCTTTGCTTCAAACCAAATTTCTTTCGTTTGAATGTCAACAAGGTTTTTTTGATATTCTTTTAATCCGAGTGCTTTTATATAAGCGTCTTTTACGTCTTCTTCACTAGTTGCTTTTTTCAATTTTTCGTAAAGGCTCATAAGTTTTTTATTTTTCTAGTCGATTAGTTCTTAAAACAAATGTAAAGAATTGGAACATAAAAAAACACCTTCAGTGAGGTGTTTCTTATAATTTAAATTGGTCTTTTCTAAATTTTCTAGGGAGTAATATGGAATTTGAAAAACATTGAATGATTTTCTCAAACTCACCTTCAATTAATTTTCCTTTAAATTCAATATCTTCAATTTGATAGGTTGAAAACAAATTCGTTTCTGTTTCATCAAAAACATGTTGGGCATATAAAAAGGTATCTAATTGAAATGAAAAACCATTATCCGTTACAGGAATATCTTTTGGAATATAATAACAACAAATACATTTTTCAGGAAAAGAAATACAACCGTGATTTTTTTCTATTGTGCTTGGTAACGATTCTACTTTTGTAGGTAAAATTGCAGCAATAAAACCATTTTCAATAGTTTTTAAAACCAAAAAGAATTTGTTTTTTGGAGGATTTCCGTTTTTAAAAATGTAATCTTTAAAGTAAAATAAATTTCCTTTTTCGAACATTTTTATCTTTGATTTAAAGAGGCTGTAAAATTAAGAAATTCTATATGCTCGTTATAGAAATCTAATTTATTTTGATCATGAGCAACCAATTCAGAAAAATCAATTTTATAATCGGTAGCATTTATTTCTTCATTCAACAAAGCTTCAAGAACTCCATTTCTTGTAGCTGTTGTGTACCAAAGTGAATTTTTTTGATGTGTAAAATCTACAAGATAATTGGTGTTTTTTCCTGAAAAAGTCGCGACGATTGAGTCTAAAATTGCAATATCAGAATCTGAAAACTCATCATCATTGAAACTATTTATAGGAGAAATATGAATTGAATTCTCAATAACTTCAGATTTAATGTAATCTTTTAAAAGTGAAGCCCCATCGTTAAACTCTATATATAAATCTTGACAAACAGGACCATATTTCCAAATTTCATATTGTAAATTAAACATCGGAAAACCTCTCTTTTTAACCGAGTGTTCATCCAAAATATAAACCAGTTTTAACAAACTTGTCTTTGGAAGAGAGCCCATATTTTCAATCAAATAAATTAAAGCATTGCCTAATTTATCAATTTGATTTCGAGAATATTTATTATTAGTTGTCATAATTAAAATGATTAATTAATGCATTCATTTTCAGAAACATAAATTTTAATCGGGGTGCAAAGATAATGCGATTTATTTTAGCATTAGAGTAAATATACAAATAATTGATTCAATTCCAGCAAAACTTAATCTCTATTTTTACTATCGATGATTATGGTAACAGGTCCATCATTTAATAAAAGTACTTTCATATCCCCACCAAAAACTCCGGTTTGTACTTTTTTACCAATTTCTTTCTCCATCTGAATTACAAAATTCTCGTACAATGGAATAGCAACTTCTGGTTTTGAGGCTTTTATATAAGAGGGACGATTTCCTTTTTTGGTAGAAGCATGCAATGTAAATTGACTTACAACAATTATATCGCCATCAATAGCTTTAATCGAAAGATTCATAACATCATTTTCATCCTCGAAAATGCGGATATTAGTAATCTTATTAACCAGCCAACTGCTGTCTTCTTGCGTATCGCTATCTTCAATTCCAACTAAAACCAACAACCCTTTTTGGATATCAGCTACAATTTTATTGTCAATGGTTACGGAAGCTGAGGAAACTCTTTGAATTACAACTTTCATTATTTTATATTCTATAAAAAACAGACACGATAAATCGCGCCTTTATTATTCCCTCGTTTTATCACTGATTATTCTATCTTCATTATGAATGTCGGTACGATAATTTTCATCATCCCCTTCCAGAATTTTAAGGTAACTTCTATAACGGGACCAGGCGATTTCGTCTTTTTCCAAAGCTGCTTTGATAGCACAATGCGGCTCGTCTTTATGCAAGCAATTATTGAACTTACATTGCTCCTTCAATTTGAAAAACTCAGGGAAATAACCACTGATTTCTTCTTTTTCCATATCCACAATTCCAAAACCTTTGATACCTGGCGTATCGATGATTCTGGCATTAAAAGACAAATCATACATTTCGGCAAAAGTCGTAGTATGCTGTCCTTGTTTACTAGCTTCAGAAATTGTTTTTGTTTTTAGATGTAAAGAAGGTTCCATTGCATTTACCAAAGTTGATTTCCCAACACCAGAATGTCCGGAGAACATACTCACTTTGCCAATCATCATTTCTTTCAACTCCTCAATTCCTTTCATTTCAGTCGAAGATACGCGCAAACATTTGTATCCAATTTCCTGATATACGTGCTGCATGTACAATTGTTCGTCTAAAGTGGCGTCATCAAAAGTATCGATTTTATTAAAAACCAATATCGTTTCAATTCCGTATGCTTCGGCAGTAACCAGAAAACGATCAATAAAATTAAAAGTAGTTGGCGGATTATTTATGGTAACCAACAAGAAAACGCGATCAATATTAGACGCAATAATATGCATCTGATGCGATAAATTCACAGATTTTCGAACAATATAATTCTTCCTGTCGTGAATTTTATGAATGGTTCCCGTAACGGTATCGGATGATTCTTCGAGTTCATAATCCACAACATCGCCCACAGCAATAGGATTGGTACTTTTGATTCCTTTAATTCGGAATTTCCCTTTCATACGGCATTCGATAAAATCACCTTGTTCGGATTTTACGGTGTACCAACTTCCTGTAGATTTGTATACGAGTCCTGTCATTGAGGATTTTTGATTGAAGATTAACGATTTCTGATTTCTAATTTAAAATCTAAGACTTTGCAAAGATAAAGGATTTATGGAGGATTTTTGATTGAAGATTAACGATTTCTGATTTCTGATTTTAGAAGACTCTAAAATAAACAGAAAATCCCAAAACTATAAGCCTTGGGATTTCTATAAAAATCTAAATTTTACGACTCCCGAAATCAGAAATCGTTAATCTACAATCTTAAATTATTTTATGCATTCAATACTTTTTCTTGGTGACCAATACTTTCTTGGTGAATCGCTTTGAACATTTTCAGTACAAACTCTTCAGTCAATCCTTTTTTCTCACCCTCTAAAATCATTTTTCCTAGAATTTCGTTCCAACGATTGTTTTGCAAAACAGCAACGTTAGCGTCTTTTTTCACCTGACCTATTTCGTCAGCCACTTTCATACGTTTTCCTAGTAAATCCAATAAGTTTTCATCCAAGATATCGATATTTGTTCTCAATTTTTTCATTTTTTGAGTAAACTCATCTGACATATCATCTACTTTTCTTACTTTCAAATCAATAAAAATTTGTTTCAAAGCGGTTGGAGTTACTTGTTGTGCAGCGTCACTCCAAGCATTGTCCGGGTCGTAATGTGTTTCTATAATCATACCGTCATAATTCAAATCTAATGCTTCTTGCGTTACTTCAAGAATCATGTTACGGTCACCTGTAATGTGTGAAGGGTCAATGATCAAAGGCAAATCAGGGAATTTGTTTTGCAATTCGATCGCAATTTGCCATTCTGGAATATTTCTGTATTTTGTTTTTTCGTAAGTAGAAAAACCTCTGTGAATTACCCCTAATTTTTCGATACCAGCATTGTACAAACGCTCAACGCCACCCAACCACAAAGACAAATCTGGATTTACCGGATTCTTAACCAATACGATTTTTTTAGTTCCTGCTAAAGCATCTGCGATTTCTTGCATTGCAAATGGGTTTACTGTCGTTCTGGCACCAATCCACAATACATCGATATCATATTCCAAAGCCAATTTTACGTGAGCAGCATTTGCCACTTCCGTTCCCATTAGCAATCCTGTTTGTTCTTTGGCCTTTTTCAACCACTTCAACCCTATTTCTCCTACTCCTTCAAATCCTCCCGGACGCGTTCTAGGTTTCCAAATTCCTGCTCTAAAAACACTTACATCTGAATCTTTCAATTCATGTGCAATTTTCAATACTTGTTCTTCTGTTTCAGCACTACAAGGTCCTGCAATCACAAATGGATGAGTCAAATTGAATTCATTCAACCAATTTCTCATTTCTTTCTTGTTTTCCATCTTTTCTAAATTTTTCCCCACCCCAGCTCCTCACCGAAGGGGAAGGAGCCATAAATGGATAATTGTTAATGTTTAATTATTTTATTATGTGTTGTTCTTTTTTTGAAACTGTTTTCTGAGACTGTGCCTGTCTACTGAAAACGGCTTACTTTTTTATATTAATTCCGTTTAATATTTCTTTTATTTTATTCACGCTTTGCATTTCATTATAAATTGCTTCGTAATCCTCCTTTTCTAATAATTCTTTAAATTTTGATAAATTCGAAATGTATTCATCCAATGTTTTTACAACCTGTTTCCTGTTTTGTTTAAAAATGGGCGTCCACATTGCTGGGGAACTTTTGGCCAAACGAACCGTACTTTCAAAACCGGAACCTGCCATATCAAAAATATCCTGTTCATCTTTCTCTTTATTGATTACCGTTTTTCCAAGCATAAAGGCACTGATATGCGATAAATGCGACACATAAGCAATGTGTTTGTCATGTGATTTTGGATCCATGTAACGGATTCTCATTCCCATTTCTTTAAACAAATCCAACGCTTTTTCCTGCAATTTGAATGTTGTTTTCTCGACTTCGCAAATAATATTCGTCTTCCCTTGAAACAATCCTTTTATCGCCGCCGAAGGTCCTGAAAATTCCGTTCCTGCAATAGGATGCGTGGCAATAAAATGCCGCCTTTTAGGATGGTTGGCAACCGCTTCGCAAATAGGTATTTTTGTTGAACCCACTTCAAAAACAATCGTAGTATCCCCAACAACATCCAATACTTTTGGCAAAACAATCAGCGCTACATCAACGGGAACTGAAACAATCACAAAATCCGCATCAACTAAATCATCAAATGTCGCAGCTTTATCAACAACTCCTAATGCTAAGGCTTCCGCCAAATGGCTTTCGTTGTTATCAATTCCATAAATTGTGGCTTCCGGATGCAACGTTTTAATGTCCAATACCATCGAACCGCCTATCAATCCTATTCCTATTACAAATACTTTCATCTCTTTATTTTTATACCTACAATGTTTTAAAAACCTTGCAGGAAAATCTGAAATCTAGAATCGTTAATCTAAAATCTATTTATAGCCTCTTGTACTTTTTCTTCTTTTACACAAAGTGCAAATCGTATGTATCCTTCTCCATTAGAACCAAAAATGGTCCCCGGCGTGATAAAAATTGATTTCTCATATAAAATTTCATCAATAAATTTCTCTGCTGATGTAATTCCGTCCGGCAATTTTGCCCAAACAAATAATCCAACTCCTTCTTTGTATACTGTACATCCTAATTTCTCCGCCAGTTGTTCGGTAAGAATTCTACGTTTTCTATAAATCGCATTCATCGATTCAAACCAAGTCTTGTCACTTTTCAAAGCTTCAATTGCTCCTTTTTGAATCCCGTAAAACATTCCGCTGTCCATGTTACTTTTTACTTTTAGTACGGCATCAATACAAGCTGCATTTCCTAAAACCATTCCAACTCTCCAACCTGCCATATTAAAAGTCTTACTCAAAGAATTTAATTCTAATGCCACCTCTTTTGCACCTTCCACTTGCAATAAACTCATCGGATTGTCATTCAACACAAAACTATACGGATTGTCGTTGACTAATAATATCTGATGTTTCTTGGCAAAAGCCACCAACTTTTCAAATAACTCTAAACTTCCTCTTGCTCCTGTTGGCATGTGCGGATAACCAATCCACATGATTTTCACTTTCGACAAATCAAGTTCTTCCAAAGCTTCAAAATCCGGTTCCCAGTTATTTACTGCTTTAAGATTGTAATAAACGGGTACTGCCCCAACAAGATTTGTCACTGAAGTGTAGGTAGGATAACCCGGATTTGGAATCAAAACCTGGTCGCCTTCATTCAAGAAAGCCAGTGAAATATGCATAATCCCTTCTTTGGAACCCATCAAAGGCAAAATCTCAGTATTCGGATTCAATGCTACCTGAAAGTTGTTCTGATAAAAATCAGCCATTCCATTTCTCAGTTCCGGTAACCCTTGGTAACTTTGGTACTGATGTGCATTTTCTTCTTGCATGGCCAGCACTACTGCATCAACAACCGTTTTTGAAGGCTGTAAATCAGGGCTTCCTATTCCCATATTGATAATGGGTTTCCCTTCAGATGCCAGTTGCCTTACTTCTCTTAACTTGGATGAAAAATAGTATTCTTCAATTATATCCAGACGTTTCGCTGTATTAATCATGGTTTTGTATTTTTATATTCGCCTAAAACTTTAAAATATTCTGCCATAATCGCTAATAATGCTTTGGCTTTGGCATAATCTTCATATTCTTCAAAAGTGACATCTACAAAAAAAGAATATTTCCACGGCGTTTCTATTTTTGGCAAGGATTGTATCTTGGTCAAATTCAATTTGCAATCACTCATAACATTCAGAACTGCTGCCAAACTGCCTCGTTTATGATCCAGTTCGAATTTAATAGAAGCCCTGTTAATTTCTTTTTCTGCCACAAATGAATTCTCTTTTTTCAGAATTACAAATCGAGTCATATTATTATTAATCGTTTGTATTTCGGGGAACAAAATTTCTAAATCATACAATTCCGAAGCTGTTTTACTCGCAATTGCCGCAATCCCTTTCAATTGTTTTTGGTGTATTCTTCGTGCTGTTTCGGCAGTATCTTTGTCCTCAACTAATTTTATGTTTGGGTATTTTTTTAGGAATTCCATACATTGTAATAAAGCCATAGGATGAGAATGTACTTCCTGAATATCTTCCATTTTTTGACCTCTTAGCGCCATTAAATTCTGATGAATATTCAAATAATGCTCTCCTATAATGTGCAAATTATTTTTATCGATCAAAGCGTAATTCGGTATTATCGGCCCTGCAATAGAGTTTTCTATCGCCATAACCGCCTGATCTGACTTCCCCGATAACAAGCTGTCAACCAACTCTTCAAACGACAAACATTCATCAACAGCTACATTCTGATTGAAATATTCTTGTGCCACCTGATGATGAAAAGAACCCGTTATGCCTTGTATTCCAATTATTTCATTCATTTTACAAACTTTTAAGCAAAAAAAAATCCCGATTTGCATCGGGATTGTATATTTATATTATCAATTTAATTTTATAATTAAATAACCATACAACAATCCCTTTCAACTTTCCAGAAGAAATAATAAGAGTTGCTAAAATAAAATCGGTTATTCAACATGATGTTGTTTTTTGTATTAATTTCTATGCAAATGTAGAACATATTTTAACCCAACCAAAAAAAACATTTGATTATATGTAACAAAAAAAGAATTCTTTGTTAAAACTACTTTTTATTACAAAATACCTAAAAAAGAGACTTCTAACTTGCCACTTATTACCGATTTCTAAATGCTTTTTTCAACTAATTCTAACTCAAAAAGCATTTAAGTGGTTAAATTTGCCGAAAGCCATTTTTTTCCCTCCGCAATTCGGGTCACTACCATTGCCGAAACCAAATCTCCATTCGCATTCAATAATGTTGCCATAGGATCCACTAAGGTTCCCACAATCATCGCTGCTGGCAACGCTTGTTCCATAGGAAATCCATAAACGGTTATCGCCAGAATTTCTCCTATATAACCTCCGTTTGGAATTCCACCCTCGACTACCGAAACAATTACAGTAATTCCTAAAGCCATCAGTAAGGTCTCAGGATCCGTAAAATCTTTACCAAACATGGCAAAAATAACCGCAATTTTTATAATGGACGACATACTCGAACCATCTTTATGCAAAGGTGCACCGAGTGGAATAACTACATTCCTGATATGACTCGGGATATTCATTTTTTCTGCTCCTTCCAAATTGGCAGGAATTGTCGCAATGCTGCTGCAGGTTCCCAATGCCGTTAATGAAGGCGTAATATTATTTTTCCAAAATACTTTAAATCCTAATTTTCCTCCAGCTATAAAAGCGTACAAACTAAAAAATACGACAAAGTAAAAAGCGCAAACTGCATAATAAAGTCCCAACGGTTTTGCATAAGCGCCAAATAATTGCGGTCCAAAAATTCCAACTTGATACGCAAAATAAGCACCCAAACCTATTGGAGCTGTTTTCATGATTATGTGTAGCAATTGCTTCATCACTTCATTTCCTGAATTTAGGAACCTACTGAAATCTTTCCCTTTTTCACCCGAATGCAAACTGGAGAATCCTATTAAAAAAGAAAATATAATGAGCGCCAACATATTTTTACGAGACAAAAGTTCAAAGAAGTCACTTGCGGTAAGCAACTGGGTAATTTGTGAACCCGCAGAACTTTCCTGAATGCTTTCTAATGGAATTTTAGAAATGATAATATCTTGCTGAATGGGAAATAACAATACCCCAACAATCATCAAAATGGCTGAAATCAATACTGTACTTAAAAATACGCCAATGACAATTACAAACAATTTACCGAGTTTCTCTGATTTTTCTAAATTGGCAATCGAAGATGCAATCGTAAAAAAGATCAATGGAATGATTGCTGTGAACAATAAATTCAGAAATATATCGCCCAAAGGCTTAATTACTTCTACTTCTTTTCCAAAAACTAAACCCAATATACTTCCTGCCAGAATACCGCCAAGTAGCAATAAAATGCTTTTGTAGTTTTTCAAGAAACTGCTCGATTGTGTATTTTTCAAATTCATTTCTATATAGTTTATGGTAAATATATAAATCTAATGCAGAATATCATCTCGTTTTGTAAAACTTTGATAAAGGACTTTTTAGTTATTGGGCTACAAAAAACAATAAATCAAGAACAATTCTGTTTACTTTTGCAACAAAATATATTCCATGTCAATAGAAGTAAATAATATATCCAAAAGCTACGGTGCCCAAAAAGCACTGGATAACATTTCATTTTCCATTAATAAAGGAGAAATCGTTGGCTTTTTAGGTCCAAATGGAGCCGGGAAATCGACTTTAATGAAAATATTGACAACTTATATCAATGCCGATGAAGGATCAGCATTGGTAAACGGACACGATGTAAACACTCAACAAAAAGCCGTGCAACTTTCCATTGGCTATTTGCCGGAACACAATCCGTTGTATTTGGATTTGTATGTGAGAGAATATTTGGCTTTTAATGCCGATGTCTATAAAGTATCCAAATCCCGTATCGAAGAAGTAATTCAACTGACCGGCTTAAGTTCCGAAAGTCATAAAAAAATTGGGCAATTATCCAAAGGATACCGTCAACGCGTAGGTCTGGCCAATGCTTTATTACACAACCCAGACGTTTTAATTCTTGACGAACCAACAACTGGTTTAGACCCAAACCAATTAATGGAAATTCGCAATGTTATTAAAAACGTAGGAAAAGACAAAACCGTTTTTCTATCTACGCACATTATGCAGGAAGTCGAAGCCATTTGTGACCGCGTTATCATCATCAATAATGGTAAAATTGTGGCCGACAAAAAACTAGACAATTTGATTTCTGAAAATAAGGAGCAAGTTATCGAAGTAGAATTTGATTATAAAATCGAAGAACAAGCCATTGCTAAAATCGAAAATCTTACTTCTTATAAAAATACGCACGACATGATTTGGGAATTGACTTTCAAAGCGGATAAAGACATGCGTCCAGCCGTTTTTGATTTTGCAACAGCAAATGGTTTGAAAACATTGCAACTGAATCAGAAGAATAAAAATTTGGAAGCGGTTTTTAGAGAGATTACGAAGTAGTTTCCAACTAAAAAAAGCTCGTTTAAAATGAATTTAAACGAGCTTTTTTTATGAAATACGATTGGAAATTAAAAAACCTTACTTGCGATTTGTCTAATATTCTCTGATTTTCCCATTGAATAATAATGCAAAACGGGAACACCAGCAGCTTTAAGCTCCAGCGATTGTTGAATTGCCCATTCAATTCCAACTTGTCTGATATCTGCATTGGTTTTGCATTGATCTACGGCGTGAATCAAATCTTCTGGCAAATCGATACGGAAAATTTGTGGTAATATTTGCAAATGCCTTTGTACGGCAATAGGTTTAATCCCTGGAATAATAGGAACCGTGATTCCCATTTCTCTAGCTTTGGCAACAAATTCAAAGTATTTTGCATTGTCAAAAAACATTTGAGTTACCACATAATCAGCACCAGCATCTACTTTTTCTTTCAATCTTTTTAAATCGGATTGCAATGAAGGAGATTCCAAATGTTTCTCAGGATAACCTGCAACTCCAATACAAAAATCGGCTTTGTTATCTACATCCATTACTTCATGCAGGTATTTTCCATTATTCAATTGATAGATTTGTTTCACCAAATCGACTGCAAAATCGTTCCCTCCTTGTTTCGGAATAAAATATTGTTCATCCTTCATGGCATCACCACGCAAGGCCATCACATTATCAATTCCCAGATAATGACAATCGACTAATAGATACTCGGTTTCTTCTTTGGTAAACCCTCCGCAAAGTACGTGCGGAATGGTGTCTACATTGTATTTGTGTTTTATGGACGCACAGATACCAAGTGTTCCCGGACGCATTCTGGTTAGTTTTTTATCCAATAAACCATTGCCTTTATCTACGTAAATATACTCTTCGCGAGAAGTGGTTACATCTATAAAAGGAGGTTTGAACTCCATCAACGGATCAATATTGTCGTATAATTCCTGAATACTTTTTCCTTTTTGTGGTGGAATAATTTCAAATGAGAATAATGTTTTCTCTTTTGCGTCTTCTATATGTTGTGTTACCTTCATTGTAAAATTATGAATTATAAATTATGAGTCATGAGTTGAGAAATCTGAAATCAACATTCGTTAATCAACAATCATAAATCAATTAATCTGCTATATTTGGGTTCAACCATTTCATGGCTACTTCTGTCGAAACACTTCTTCGTTTGGCGTAATCGATGACTTGGTCTTCTTTTATTTTCCCAAGACCAAAATACTTACTTTCTGGATTTCCAAAATAATAACCCGAAACCGAAGAAGCGGGCCACATCGCCATACTTTCCGTTAAGGTCACTCCAATTTCTTGTTCTACATTCAGTAATTTCCAAATGGTAGGTTTTTCTAAATGGTCTGGACAAGCTGGATAACCCGGTGCCGGACGAATTCCTTTGTACTCTTCGGCAATCATTGCCTCGGTACTCATATTTTCATCTGACGAATATCCCCAAATTTCTTTACGGATTTTCTCGTGTAAATATTCGGCGAAAGCTTCTGCAAAACGATCCGCCAATGCTTTGACCATAATCGAATTGTAATCGTCTAAATCTCTTTCGAATTCAGCCGCCCATTCATCAACACCAAAACCGGTAGTTACACAAAACGCACCCATATAATCGGTTTTACCGCTGTCTTTCGGAGCAATAAAATCAGACAAGGCAATATTTGGAGCTCCTTTCGTTTTTTGTGATTGCTGACGCAACGTCAAGAATTTCTCTAATACTTTTCCGCTTTCGTCACTTAATTCGATATCATCATCATTGACTTGATTCGCTGGAAAAATCCCGTAAATCCCTTTGGCAGTTAACTTCTTTTCTCTCAAAATCACTTCTAACATTTCTTGCGCATCTGCAAAAACTGACGTTGCTTGTTCTCCTACTACCTCATCCGTTAAAATAGCCGGGTATTTTCCGAACAATTCCCATGTTCTAAAAAATGGGGTCCAGTCAATATACGGAACCAAAACATCCAAATCGACTTCGATGGTTTGTTCTCCAATTATATTTGGTTTTACAGGAGTAAAATTCTCCCAATCCAATTGCAATTTATTTTTACGAGCTTGCTCAATGGTCAAGAAATTTTTGTCGCGCGAACGGTTCAAAAACGTCTCTCTAAACGCATCGTATTCTGCTCGAATGTCGCTTGCGTATATTTTTTTATCCTTGTTCAATAAACTTCCAGCAACCGTTACGGCTCTCGAAGCATCATTAACGTGAATAACCGTTTCTCTATATTGTGGCGCAATTTTAACGGCTGTATGTGCACGCGAAGTCGTTGCTCCTCCAATCATGATTGGGATTTTAAGTCCTCTTTTATCCAATTCCTTGGCGAGATAAACCATTTCGTCTAGTGACGGCGTGATCAATCCGCTCAACCCAATAATATCTACGTTGTGTTCTATGGCCGCTGCAATAATTTTTTCGGGAGGCACCATTACGCCCAAATCTACAATCTCATAATTATTACACGCCAATACTACCGAAACAATATTTTTACCAATATCGTGTACATCGCCTTTTACGGTTGCCATCAGGATTTTTCCATTTCCTTGCTTGTCACCTGCTTGTTTGCTAGCTTCTATGTAAGGCAACAAATAGGCTACGGCTTTTTTCATAACTCGTGCTGATTTTACTACTTGTGGCAAAAACATTTTACCGGAACCAAATAAATCACCCACAACATTCATTCCTGTCATTAAGTTGATTTCGATAACTTCGATGGGTTTTGTGGCTGCCAATCGAGCTTCTTCAACATCTAGTTCTATAAAGGCATCAACACCTTTTACAAGGGAATGCGTAATTCGTTCTTGAACGGTACCCGAACGCCATTCTTGAACCGCTTTTTCATTGCTCTTTACATCTCCTTTTACATTTTCTGCAAAGTCCAATAATCTTTCCGTGGCATCATCACGACGGTTTAGAATTACATCTTCAACATGTTCTAATAGATCTTTTGGAATTTCGTCATAAATAGAAAGCATTTCCGGATTCACGATACCCATAGTCATACCATGTTGAATCGCATGATATAAAAACACCGAGTGCATCGCTTCCCGTACCGTGTCATTTCCTCTAAACGAAAACGAAACATTACTTACACCTCCACTAATATGTGCATGCGGAAGATTTTCCCTAACCCATTTAGTCCCTCTAAAGAAATCTAATGCATTCAGGCGGTGTTCTTCCATTCCTGTCGCAACTGGAAATATATTCAAATCGAAAATAATATCCTGCGGTGGAAAACCAACTTTATTCACCAAAATATCATACGACCGTTGGCAAATTTCTACCCGGCGTTCGTAATTATCAGCTTGTCCCGTTTCATCAAAAGCCATAATAATTGCCGCAGCACCATAGCGCTTAATCAATTTGGCGTGATGAATAAATTGTTCTTCGCCTTCCTTCAAAGAAATTGAGTTTACGACACTCTTTCCTTGCACTACTTTTAGACCCGCTTCGATAATATCCCATTTCGAGCTATCAATCATGATGGGAACTCTGGAAATATCTGGTTCTGCGGCAATTAAATTTAGGAATTTTGTCATGGCATATTCGCCATCCAGCATTCCTTCATCCATATTAATATCGATAATTTGTGCGCCACCTTCCACTTGCTCTTTAGCTATGCTGAGTGCTTCTTCGTATTTTTCTTCCTTGATTAATCGAAGGAATTTTCTAGAACCTGTTACATTCGTTCGTTCGCCAATGTTAACGAAAACGCTGTTAGGCGTAATTATTAAAGGTTCTAATCCCGATAATACAAGGTTTCTTCTTTTCTCTGCGTGTGCCATTTTTGTTTTATTTTTACCGCTAATTCACTAATTTTTTTTCAAAAACAAACGTTCCATTCGTGAATTATTGGTTATAATTTAGACGCGATACATCTCGTCTTTACTACATTGTTGCTGTTGATACTCTAGGTTTATACTCCTTTGCTATATCAGCAATCAACTTGATATGTTCTGGTGTTGTTCCGCAACAACCGCCTATGATATTTACTAAATTATCGTCTAAATATTCTTTGATAAAGGCCTGCATTTGCTCCGGCGTTTCATCATACTCTCCAAATGCGTTGGGCAATCCTGCATTAGGATGTGCCGATACATTGAATGACGTATTATGCGCCAAGGTTTGTAGGTACGGTTTCAACAAATCGGCTCCCAAAGCACAATTAAACCCTACGCTCAACAACGGAATGTGCGAAACCGAAACCAAAAAAGCTTCTACAGTTTGACCCGAAAGTGTTCTCCCTGACGCATCCGTAATCGTTCCAGAAACCATGATTGGAATATCGATATTGCGTTCGTCTTTGACTTCTTCTATCGCGAAAAGGGCAGCTTTGGCGTTTAAAGTGTCGAAAATAGTTTCGACCAATAATAAATCACAGCCACCATCCATTAAAGCTTCCACTTGTTGTTTGTAAGCAATTCGTAAATCATCGAAAGTTACGGCTCGGTAACCTGGATCGTTTACGTCTGGTGACATGCTCGCCGTTCTGTTTGTTGGGCCTATTGAACCTGCCACAAAACGAGGCTTGTCTGGATTTTTTGCTGTAAATTCATCGGCTACTTCACGGGCAATTCTTGCCGATTCGTAGTTGAGTTCGTAAACATATTCTTCCAGATAATAATCGGCCATACCGATGGTGGTTCCAGAAAAAGTATTGGTTTCAACGATATCTGCTCCCGCTTCAAAATAGGCGGCGTGAACCGCTTTGATGGCTTGCGGTTGCGTGAGTGACAATAAATCGTTATTCCCTTTTAAGGAATGCGGAAAATCTTTGAAACGCTCTCCTCGAAAATCTTCTTCGGAGAAATTGTAACGCTGTAACATGGTTCCCATTGCTCCATCGAGAATGAGTATGTTTTTTTTGATGGCTTCTTGAATACTTGACATTTTTATTTTTTTAATTGTTGTGTTCTAATGGTTAAAATAAAACCAAAAAATCACAAATTTTTCCTCTTTAGTCCCGATTACTTCACATTGCTTCCATTTTTCATAGGAGTTCAGTGAACTACGTTTGAAGTGGAAATCCTTTTTGTTTTTTTTCTTTAAAAAACAAAAAGATTGCAACGTAAAGCGGGAACTCTATTGGCAAAAATGCGCCAATTGTTCGCTCTAAAAAAAATATCGATATGTTGTCAAGAAAAGGTTTGAGAAATACTAAGTGAGTATTCGTGTGTTATCTATCTTAGATACTGAAACTGGTTCTGTATAAAGTAGAATGTAGCACCTTCTTTAAAGATAAAGGGTTGCTAAGGTTTCATTGGGTCTTTCCCTCCGCCTTTCGTGATAACTTTCAATAAATATATGAACAGTGCAAAGTAAAGACATAGCGCTAATACTTGCAAGTATTAGCGCTATTTTTTTTGAAAAAGGATTTTCGAATGATGATTAACGATTTTTGATTTCAGATTTATGTGACATCCTAAATTCTAAAAATCAATTTTATCGACAAATAAAATAGTTCGTCTTTTTTTAAAATTCTGCAATCAAAAATCGTTAATCTACAATCCTAAATTATTAAACTATGGCTTTGACCACGGCTTTAGGAGCTTCTTTACGAGTTCCGTCAAATCCGTCAACACCAGAAACTGTAGTGTATTTCAATACATATTTCTTACCCGGGTTGATGATTTGGTACGCCGCTTGACACATTAAAGTCGCTTCGTGGAATCCACAAAGAATCAATTTTAATTTTCCTGGATATGTATTTACATCACCAATGGCGAAAATTCCCGGAATATTCGTTTGATAATCCAAAGCATTATTTACTTTGATGGCATTTTTTTCAATGTCCAATCCCCAGTCTCCGATAGGCCCTAATTTTGGTGTTAATCCAAAAAGCGGTATAAAATAGTCTGTAGGGATGGTTCTGTGCGCTCCATTTTCCTCAATGTCTATTGATTCTAAATGCTCCGCTCCATTCAGACCAACTACTTCTGCCGGTGTGATCATTCTTATTTTTCCTGAATTTTTCAATTCCTGTACTTTTTCTACAGAATCTAAAGCGCCTCTAAATTCATTTCTTCTGTGAATCAAAGTCACTTCGGAAGCAATATTCGACAAGAAAATACTCCAGTCTAAAGCAGAATCACCACCTCCGGCAATTACCACTCTTTTGTCTCTGAATTTCTCCGGATTTTTGATAAAGTATTTGATTCCTTTGTCTTCGTAAAATTCAATGTCTTCGATCAATGGTTTTCTTGGTTCAAAACTTCCCAAACCACCAGCAATCGCAACAACCGAAGCATGAAATCTTTTCCCTTTATTTGAGGTTACAATAAAACTTCCGTCTTCTTGTTTTTCAATGGTTTCGGCACGTTCTCCCAGCGTGAATCCCGGTTCAAACTGCTTGATTTGTTCCATTAAATTATCAACCAAATCTCCGGCTAATACTTCCGGAAATCCCGGAATATCATAGATTGGTTTTTTTGGATATAATTCAGATAATTGCCCGCCAGCTTGAGGCAAGGCATCTAAAATATGACATTTCAGTTTTAATAATCCAGCTTCAAAAACTGCAAATAAACCTGTTGGTCCGGCTCCTATAATTAATATGTCTGTTTTAACCATTTTTTTATTCTTTATATGTGTAATTATGCTAAACTATTTTACTGCAAATTAACGATAGATTTTTACTGCTTTAAATGATAAATATCATTCGTTATTTTGCGATGCTTTTATTCTCTATTTTTTAATGCTTCGGTAATTTCATTCATTTTCTGTACTTTTTCTTCGAAATTTCCTTTCAGCGTTTTTCGATATTCGTTTAGGTTTTCGACCATTTTATTAATATCATCCGGGATTATTTCTTCGAAAAATTCTCGCAATCTTTTGGCTGTTGTCGGTGATTTTCCGTTTGTTGAAATCGCAATTTTCACATTTCCTTTGGTTACAATTCCACCCAAATAATAATCACATAAATCTGGTGTATCGGCAATATTACAAATCAAGTGTCTTTTTCGAGACAAATCAAATACTCGTTTATTCACTTTCAAATCATCGGTACAAGCAATAACCATATGCCGTTTCTTCAACATTTTTTTCTTGAACTTGGCTTTAGTCAATTTCACCGAAGGATGTTTTTCGACCAACTCTTCCAGTTCTGGCAAAAACTTTGGCGCCACCACCTCAACATTTGCATTTGGACTGGATTTTAACATAAATGATAGCTTTTCCAAACCCACATTTCCTCCTCCTACAATAAGTACATTGAGGTTGTGCAGTTTTAAAAAAATAGGATATAATTCATTTCTTTCCATAATCCTCTACTCAGCCTCACCAAAGGAAAGGAATCCGAGTTTTGTTAATTGTTATATTAATTCTTTTGAAATAAATTCTTCGTAAAACCCTTTCAATTTATTACTTTCTCTTACTACTTCCCCAATAACAATTATCGCTGGCGAACTTAATTTATTCTCAGTAACAACTTGTTGAATTGTATCTATAGTCCCAACACCTATTTTTTCATCTGGCATAGTTCCGTTTTGAATGACCGCTACGGGAATTTCCCCTTTGGATTCCTTTTGAAATAATGCTATAATTTGTTCCAATTTACTCATCCCCATCAAGATCACCACTGTTGCCGAAGACTGTGCTGCCAAGGCAACATCGTTCGATAATTTTCTGGCGGAAGTCGTTCCGGTAATTACCCAAAAACTTTCGGACACTCCTCTTTTGGTCAAAGAAATCCCTTGATAAGCGGGAACTGCAATCGATGATGAGATTCCAGGAATAACAAAGGTAGGAATTCCAAAGCTTTCTACATACTCTATTTCTTCGCTTCCTCTTCCAAATATAAATGGATCACCGCCTTTTAATCGAACCACATTACCATACGTAAGCGCATTATCCACAATCAACCGATTGATTTGATCTTGCGAATATTCATGACAGCCTTTTCTTTTTCCAACAAATATTTTAATGGATTTCTTTGGCGCATAAGTCAATATTTCCTCATTGGCCAAAGCATCATACAAAACCACTTGAGCTTCGGCAAGTGCTTTTGCGCCTTTGATGGTAAGCAAATCAGGATCTCCCGGACCTGCTCCAACTAAGGTTACGAATGGTTCTACTTTATTTCTCATCTGCTAAATCTTTTGCTCTATACGATTCTATACTTTCAAAAAAGGCTGCTGCTTCTTGAATGTATTTTTGTGCAAATTCCCCCGAAGGTTCATTTTGGTTGATTTGATATACCAAATCTCTTAACGAAGACTCCAATACAATTTTATTGGTTTCAATAAAAACAGTATCAAACAAATCGATAATTCCTGCGTGATTATTGGTCTTTTGATTTTCGGCAAGCAATAATGCTTTGGCACCATTTACAAAACCGGCATATGCTAAATAAATAGCATCAGCCCATTTTTTATCATCAAAAGCTTCTTGTGCAAACGTTAATTTATCTTTGGCTTCCAATAATAAAGTCGCTACCAAATCAATTACAACTCCGGCACATTCTCCTACTCCAACTGCTTTTACGTAGTTATCGGCATTTCCCCAATCTACGAAATCAGCTTCGGTCAAATTAGTTACATCTGCTAATGGTTTCAAAAATTCGTAAAAATATTTCTCACCTTTAGCGTCGTAATAATTCAAGAATGATTGTCCATTTGCATTCGCTTCAAAATCATTTAAGATGAAACGCAAGGCATCAGGTCCTCTTCTGCTTGGAATTTTGATTACTTTATCTGAAAACCTTCCTGATCCGTTTCCTAAATTTCCTCCGCCTAATAATACTTGAAGTGCCGGCGCCACCAATTTCCCAGAATTAATTGACATTCCCTGGAAACCAATTTCGGCCATATTGTGTTGTCCACAAGCATTCATACAACCACTAATTTTAATCGTGATCTCCTGATTGTTGCTGTATTGTGGATATTCCGTTTCCAAAACTCTTTCCAACTCTACCGCAATTCCTGTGCTACTTGCAATCCCTAGATTACACGTATCCGTTCCCGGACAAGCGGTGATGTCTGCTGTGGAATTATATCCTAAATCAACAAAATTAAGCCTAGCTAATTCTTGGTAGAAAAATTCCAAATTTTCTTCTTTTACATGACGTATCAGAATATCCTGTCTCAACGTAAAACGCAATTCATTAGCGGCATAATTTTTAATCAATTCTGCCAATGCTCTCGCTGTATCAGTATAAAAATCTCCTAATAAAACTTTGATTCCAATCGCTACATATCCGGCTTGTTTCTGAGGAAAAACATTTGATTTTTTCCAAGCTTCGAAAGCAGCAGTGTCTTCAATTACTACTTTTGGCGCTACCAATAAAGGAGCAGGAATTTCTCCTTCAAAAGCAGCCGTATCGATTTCAACCGTTTGGTAAGACAAAGCTTTTTTCTCTTCTTCCACCAATCGTAAAAACTCGTCTCTCCCAATATCTTTGATCAAGAATTTCATACGTGCTTTCAAACGTTTGGCTCTTTCACCGAAACGATCAAATATTCTCAAAACACCTTCAGTTGTTGGGATAATTTGGTTTACCGGAATAAACTCCGATAACAATTCCGCATGACTGGGCTGAGAACCTAATCCCCCACCTAACATTACTTTAAATCCTTTTTCGCCATTTACAATTTTTGGAATAAAACCTAAATCGTGTAAATAACTTAATCCTGTATCTTTATCCGAAGAAGAAAACGACATTTTGAATTTACGTCCCATTTCCTGACAAACTGGGTTTCTCAAGAAAAACTGAAACAACGCGTGTGCATACGGCGAAACATCAAAAGGTTCTTCCGTATCGATTCCTGCAGTTTCACTAGCAGTAATATTTCTCACGGTATTTCCACAAGCTTCACGAAGTGTAACATCATCTTTCTCTAATTCAGCCCAAAGCTGTGGCGTTCTGTCCAAACTAACATAGTGAATCTGAATATCCTGACGCGTTGTAATGTGTAAACGTCCTGTTGAATATTCATCAGAAACTTTGGTAATACGCAATAATTGTTCGCTTGTCACTTTTCCAAAAGGCAATTTGATACGAATCATTTGAACGCCTTCCTGACGCTGACCGTAAACTCCTCTAGCCAAACGAAGGCTGCGGAAACGCTCATCATCAATTTTCCCGTCACGGAATAAAGCAATTTTTCTTTCTAAATCGATAATGTCTTTTTGGACAATCGGGTCTTCTATTTCGGTTCTAAAACTTTGCATAATTATATTGTTTTTGGCAAAAGTTAGATTTAGTTTATAAATCCAACTCCAGCAGTTGTGTTGGTTGCAGCATCAATTAAAATAAAAGCGCCGTTTGATTTGTTGTCGTTATAGGCATCAAAATACAAAGCTTTGCTCAATTTAATATTTACTTCGCCTATCTCATTAATGCTCAATTGAGTCGCTGGTGTTACCCCTGAATAATCTGTTGCGATTATGTTTTTCACACTTTCAATTTTTGCTAAAACTCTGTTGGTATTGTGTTGTACCAAATATTTAGTGCCAGCAACTAATTTTTTGCTGTCCATCCAACAGATAGTTGTTTTGATATCTTTTTCGATTCTTGGAAGTTCATTCGATTTTACAATCATATCACCTCTGGTCACATTGATCTCATTTTCCAGTTCCAAAGTAATAGAAGAACCCGCAGTCGCTTCATCAAATTGCTGATCGAAAAAGTGGATGTTTGTCACTTTAGATTCTGTCAAAGAAGGAAGCACCGTTACCGCATCACCTACTTTTATATTGTCTCCGTACAACTTTCCGGCATATCCTCTAAAGTCATGGTATTCCTCCGTTTTTGGTCTGATAACTGTTTGAACCGGGAAACGTGCTTGTCCTTTTTCGTACACATCTTTTGGTTCTAAAGCTTCCAAATGTTCCAATACCGTTTGTCCGGTATACCAAGGCATGTTTTCTGATTTATCAACTACATTTCCACCATTGATAGCACTTAACGGAATGTAACTTACAACTTGTTCTTTAAATGTACTTTTTGCATTTAAAGCTTGGAAATCAGCTTTGATTTTATTGTACACTTCTTCCGAATAATCAACTAAATCCATTTTATTCACAGCAACAATCACTTCTTTTACTCTCAATAAATTATTGATAAAAAAGTGTCTGTACGTTTGCTCAATAACCCCTTTTCGAGCATCGATCAAAATGATAGATACTTGTGAAGTCGAAGCTCCGGTAACCATGTTTCTTGTATATTCTACGTGACCTGGAGTATCGGCAATGATGTAACTTTTCTTGGCTGTCGAGAAATAAATATGAGCCACATCGATTGTGATTCCTTGTTCTCTTTCGGCAACTAAACCATCGGTAGCCAATGAAAAATCTAAGTAATCGTATCCTTTTTGTTTGCTGCTTTTTTCTATTGCCTCAATCTTATCTGTAGTCAACGATTTTGTATCGTATAATAATCTTCCGATTAAGGTACTTTTTCCGTCATCTACACTTCCTGCTGTTGCTATTTTTAAAACTTCCATTCTTTTTTTGTTTAAAGTTTAAAAGTTTAAGGTTTCAAGTTTTCCCAAACACCTCTATATAAACTTCTAAATTTGTTTTTTTTTATTTTAAATGTTGAATTTTAAATTTTAAATGTCTCAGAACAATTCATAACTTATAATTCATAACTTATAATTATTTTCTAAAAGTATCCTTGTTGTTTTCTTTTTTCCATCGCAGCCTCAGAACGTTTGTCATCAATTCTGGCTCCTCTTTCTGAAATAGTTGAAGATCTGATTTCGCCAACTACTTCTTGAATCGTTGCTGCGTAAGAATCAACAGCTGCTGTACAACTCATATCTCCAACCGTTCTAAAACGAACAATTCTTTCTTCGATTTCTTCATCTTCTTCTTGATAAACAAATGGAGAATGTGACCAAATCATACCATCTCTCAAGAATACTTTACGTTTGTGTGAAAAGTAAATAGATGGAATTTCGATTTGCTCTTGTTCGATATAACTCCACACATCAAGCTCTGTCCAGTTCGAAATTGGGAAAACACGAACGTTTTGGCCATTTTCAATTTTTCCATTCAAAATATCAAACAATTCCGGGCGTTGATTTTTCTCATCCCATTGACCAAAATCATCACGAACAGAAAAAATACGTTCTTTCGCTCTTGCTTTTTCTTCATCACGACGCGCACCTCCAATACAAGCATCAAATTTGAATTCTTCAATTGCATCCAAAAGTGTAGTTGTTTGCAAACTGTTCCTGCTGGAGTATTTTCCTGACTCTTCTACTACTTTGCCTTCGTCAATAGCATCCTGAACATTTCTTACGATTAATTCCAATCCTAATTCAGCAACTAATCTATCTCTAAATTCAATTGTTTCCGGAAAATTGTGTCCGGTATCTACGTGTAACAATGGAAAAGGAATTTTAGCCGGGAAAAATGCTTTTTGTGCTAAACGCACCAATGTAATTGAATCTTTTCCACCGGAGAAAAGCAAAACTGGCTTGTCAAATTGAGAAATAACTTCTCTAAATATGTATATCGCTTCGCTTTCTAAAGCGTTTGTTTTTAATATCGTACTCATTTTTTTAATTTAAAGATTTAAATGGTTGAAAAATTTAAAAATTCCAACAATCATTTATAATTTATAATTCATAATTTAAAATTACTTCTGGTGCAAACCGCATTCTTTATGACTGGATTCCCACCACCATCTGCCCGCTCGTATATCTTCATCAGGAGTAATTGCTCTAGTACATGGAGCACATCCTATACTTACAAATCCTTGTTTGTGCAATGCATTTTGTGGCACATTATTTTTTTCTAAATAATCTTCTACTTCTTTCAAAGTCCATTTTAACAATGGATTGAATTTTATAATATCGAACTTCCCATCGTATTCAAAAACTTCTAAATCATTTCTGTTTTCGGATTGCTCTGCTCTCAAACCGGTAATCCAGATCGCATTTCCTTTTAAAGCTTTAGTCAAAGGCACTACTTTTCGAATGAAACAACATTCCTTTCTATTCTCCACCGATTCGTAAAAGCTGTTTGGCCCTTTTTTGTTTAATAATTCCTCTACTGCAGCTGCTTCGGGGAAATAAACTTCGATGTGTTTTTTATATTTCTTTAATGTCTTATGAAAAACATCATATGTCTCTTGAAATAATCTTCCTGTATCTAAAGTAAAAATGGTAATTGGTAAATCATTTTGACCAATTAAAGCCGTAATCACTTGATCTTCCTGTCCAAAAGAAGTCGAAAAAACTACTTTGTCTTTGTATTCATTAGCCAAAAAAGCAAGCGTTTCCTCAATGGATAGGCTTCTTGTTTTTTCTAATAAAGTATTGGTTATTGCTATACTCATAATTTCGTTTCTCTTTTATAATAATTTAGACAGTGTTTTTAAACTCAAAACGATAATTAAAATCCCTACCAAAATCATCATAGGTTTTCTCTTTATTTTATTGACTAAAATAGCGGCAATTGGAGCGGCAATCACACCACCTAAAATCAATCCTATAATCACTTGCCATCCTTGAATTCCCCCAAAAAGCATAAATGTTACACCACTGGCAAAAGCTACAGCAAACTCGGCTGCATTTACAGAACCGATAGTATAGCGAGGATTTCTGCCGTTTCCAAGCAAAGTTGAAGTCACAATTGGTCCCCATCCGCCACCGCCAACAGCATCCATAAAACCTCCGAAAGAAGCCAAAATACCTAATTTTTTAGTTTTCTTTTTAATGATATTCTTTTTTAATGCTTTTCTAATAATTATAATTGCCAGCGCAATCATATAAACTGCTATAAATGGCTTAATCATATCTCCGTCAATCACATCAGATAACAAATAAGCACCCGCAATAGAGCCCAAAACACCGGGAATTAATAAATGTCTCACTAATTTTTTATTGATATTCCCAAATCGATGATGAGAAATGGCAGAAACTCCGGTAGTAAACATTTCAGCAACATGAACACCTGTACTACTAATTGCCGGCGGAATTCCATACGCCAATAAAAAAGAAGTAGAAGTTGCTCCATAACCCATTCCTAAAGTTCCATCTACTAATTGAGCAAAAATCCCAATACAGAAAAAAATTAAAAACTCCTGATTGAAGCCTGCCAAAAAGCCATTCCAGGAAAACTCAGCATAATGATTGTACACTAATGTCGAAAACAATCCTACCAACAAAACAACAGGAATTATAACCCATAAACGCTCTGCGAAAGTAGTTTCCGATTTTGCACTGATATTAATCTCTTTCAATTCTTTGCTCATGCTTTTGAAATTCAACTGTTTTAATTATTTAAATCCATTACCCCATCGGAATAGTAGATTACTGTGCAAAAGTAAAACTTTTAACTTAACTACAAAATTTATTTTGTGATTTATTATCTAAAATGCAATATCAGCCAGTGTATTATTTTCCAATATCATAAGCGTATTGTCACGGACTTCAGTCATTAGTTTATGAACCGAACAATTGGCCTCGTCAACACAATCGTCACATTTTTCATAAAAATTATGGCTTACGCAAGGCAAAAGTGCGATTGGCCCTTCAAGAATTCGATAGACATGAGCCATATTAATGTCTTTTGGCTCTTTTATCAGGTAGTATCCTCCGCCTTTTCCTTTTTTGGCTCCTAAAAAACCAGAATAACGCAAGAGTAATAAAATACTCTCCAAAAACTTAATCGAAATGTTTTCACTTTTTGCAATATCCGCAATTGGAACCGGGATTTGATTCTCTTGACGAGCCAAAAATGACAACGCTTTTATTCCGTATTTTGTTTTTTTTGAAAGCATTTTAAAAAATATAAGATTGGAGATTAACGATTTTTGATTGCAACAAAAATATACTTTTTGATTTAAGAATACTGAATGGAGATTAACGATTTTTGATTTGTAGTAAATCTGCAATCAAAAATCGTTAATCTACATACTAAAAATCCTTACGAAAGTGCCTGCTCCAAATCAGCAATCACATCTCCCACGGTTTCTAAACCTACTGAAACACGAACTAAACCATCGGTAATACTTACTGCTAAACGTTCTTCAACTGATAACTTACTATGCGTTGTAGAAGCCGGATGCGTTACAATCGTTCTGGTATCTCCCAAATTTGGTGATAAAGAGCATAGTTTTAATTTATCCAAAAAGTTTCTTCCAGCTTCAAGACCGCCTTTTATTTCAAAAGCGACAATGTTTCCTCCCAATTTCATTTGCTTTTGAGCAATTTCGTATTGCGGATGCGATTTCAAGAAAGGATACTTCACTTTATTAACCTGAGGATGACTTTCCAGAAACTCAGCCACTTTCAAGGCATTTTCACAATGTCTATCTAAACGAATCGCCAAAGTTTCTAAACTTTTTGATAATACCCAAGCATTAAATGGGGATAAGGAAGGGCCGGTAAGTCGAGAAAATAAATAGATTTTTTGAATCAACTCGGCATCTCCAACTGTAATTCCACCTAAAACTCTACCTTGACCATCTATTAATTTTGTAGCTGAATGCACCACCAAATGTGCTCCCCATTTTATCGGTTGCTGCAAATAAGGTGTAGCAAAACAGTTGTCAATAATCAAAATCAAATTATGCTTTTTGGCAATAGTACCTAACAGTTCCAAATCGATAATATCTACCGCTGGATTGGTTGGAGATTCTGCAAAAAGAATCTTTGTATTAGGTTTTATCAAACTTTCAATGGTTTCTGGCTTGTCGATATTAAAATAAGATGTTTCAATTCCCCATTTTGGAAAATAATTGATAAACAATGAATGTGTCGCTCCAAAAACACTACTTGCCGAAACAATATGGTCTCCTGAGTTCAACAAAGCCGCCAAAGTTGAATACACAGCCGCCATTCCAGAGGCAAAGGCAAAACCCGATTCAGCACCTTCCATTTTACAAATTTTATCTATAAACTCGTTGGTATTTGGATTGCTGTATCGGCTATAAATATTTCGATCTTTCTCCTCAGCAAAAGACGCTCTCATATCTTCAGCATCTTCAAATACAAAACTAGAGGTTAAGTATAAAGGCACAGAGTGTTCCTGAAATTGGGTTCTTTCCAATTGGGTACGTATGGCTTGTGTTTCAAAACCAAATTCTTGTTCGTTCATTGTTATTGTTTTTCAAAGAGTTATTTCACAGAGATTCCCCTTGTAATCTTTCTATAAAAAAGACTCTTTATTGTTTTAAATTAAAGTTTTAAAAGTTCGTGAATTTAACTTTACGCCAATTCAACTCCGTTCAAAACTACTTTATAATGTATGGTTGCGGTTGGTTCCAATGTTTTTGAAACAGAACAATATTTCTCAAAAGAAAGTTGTGCGGCTCTAGCTGCTTTTTCTTCATTGATTGGGCCTTCCAAATAAAACACTATGTAAATATCCTTGAATGGTTTTGCCTCTCCTACTTGTACGCGTTCGCCTTCAACCTCAGCTTTGAAAGCCGTGATTTCCTGACGTTGTTTCTTTAGAATCGAAATCATATCAATCGCGCTACAACCTGCAACACCCATTAATACCAATTCCATTGGGCTTGCTCCCATATCATTTCCGCCAAATTCCGGACGACTATCTACATTTACAATATGACCACGTTCATTTTTTAATTCAAAGTGGAAATTGTCGTTTACTCTGTTAAGTGTTATTTTCATTGTTATCTTTTTTGAACGCTGATGACGCGGATTTCCAAACGCGGATTCAACAATTATTTTTATTCTAAAATCTAAATTCTAAAATCCCTAACCTTTATCCGACAGCCTCAAAATATCTCCAAAAACTCCTCTCGCCGTCACTGCTGATCCTGCGCCCGCACCTTGAATGACAATTGGTCTGTCACCATACGATTCCGTGTAAATTTCGAAGAAAGAATCTGAACCTTTTAATCCGCCTAAAGCTGTATCTGATGGCACAGAAACTAATTTCACTTCCAGATTCCCTTTGTCATTTTGCAAATCGCCCGACAATTCACCTATGTATCGCAATACGTGATTGGGTTTTTGCTCCGCTTTTATTTTAGCATAGATTGAATCAAACTCCGTCAGTTTATTTAGAAAATCAGAAACATCACCTTCCCGTAAATGTTCAGGAATTAAATTTTGAATATTGATTTCTTCAAACTCATTTTGCAAGTCTAATTCCCTAGCCAAAATCAATAATTTTCGACCTACATCATTCCCACACAAATCTTCTCTTGGATCAGGCTCGGTATATCCATTATCAATTGCTTCCTTCAATATTTCGCTGAACGGAGCGTCTTTGGAAGAAAAATTATTGAATAAATAACTCAATGTTCCAGAGAAAACACCTTTAATTTTCGTAATATTTTCTCCTGAAAGGTGTAATAATTTAATCGTATCAATCAACGGCAATCCTGCTCCAACATTGGTTTCATAAAGATAGCTCTTTTGATTGTCCGCAAGTACTTTTCGCAATTTTTTATAAAAACTATAACTTAATGTATTGGCTACTTTATTAGAAGAAATCAAATCGAAACTGCTTTCTGCCAGCGGAATATAATTTTCAACAAATGTGACACTTGCAGTGTTATCAATCGCAATCAAATTCTCCAAATGATGCTCATTTGCGTAAGCAATTACATCATCGATAGTATAAGAAAAGCCATTATTTTGAATTTCATTTTTCCAATTTGGAGTAACGCCGTTTTTATTTAAAAGTACATTACTTGAATTCGCAATAGCAAAAACATTCAGTTTGATGTCTTTTCTTTTCTCAATAGTTGCAGCTGATTCCAATATTTGGTTAATCAAAGTTCCACCCACTAATCCATGTCCGAAAATAGCGATATTAATTTTCTTAGAAACTCCAAAAATCTCCCCGTGAATCACATTTAAGGCTTTGTTCAGTTGTGATTTTTTAACCACTAAACTCACGTTTTTACCCGTAACTGTGTTATTGAAAAGTATAGGGACAATTTTATTTTTTATCAATGCTGTATAAGGCTTATGGAACGTACTTAAATCCTGCCCAATGATAGAAATCACCGAAACATTATCAGTAACCGTGATTTTATTCACATCTTTTGAATAAAAATCATTTTCGAATTCTTTCTCTAATTCGATCATTGCTTTAGTCGCTTTATCTGCGGCAACTACCAAACCAATTCCTCTTTCTGAAGAACCTTGAGAAATGATGCTTACGCTGATATCATTATCGCCCATCACTCTAAAAATACGGGCATCTACGCCAGTTTTCCCCAGCAATCCTCTTCCTTCCAGGTTAACTAATGATACATTTTCAAGTACCGAAAGTGTTTTAATTCCTTCTTTGCTAGAATTGGATGTGATTAATGTTCCTTTATTTTCGTGATTGAATGTGTTCAAAATACGAAGCGGAATGTTTTTTTCCAACAAAGGAATAATGGTTTTTGCATGAAGAATTGTCGCTCCAAAATTAGCCAACTCATTCGCCTCGTTAAAAGTCAAATGGTCAATTTTTTTAGCATCAAGCACTAAATCCGGATTCGCCGTATAAATTCCGTCTACGTGTGTATAATTCTGTAATTCGTCCGCATTTAAGTAATTCGCAATCAAAGAAGCGGTGTAATTACTGCCATTTCTTCCTAAAGTGGTTGTGTCATTATTGTTATTAGAACCAATAAAACCAGTAACAATGTTCACTGTTGTTCCGTTATTTTGCTTGAAATAATTGATTACATTTTTCTTTGAAATTTGTTCCAAAGGTTGTGCATCACCAAATTTAGAATCGGTTTTTATCAATTCTCGAGTATCGGCAAAACGGGCATTTATTCCATTTTCAACCAAAATAGCCGTCAGTAATTTTGCAGAAAGCAATTCTCCTTTTGATAAAATTTGGTCTTTAATTTTATTACTGTAATCGCCAATTAAACTAACGCCTTCGAATAATTTTTCTAAAACATTGAATTCCTCAGACAAATCTACCTCTTGGTAATTGTCTTGTTGGTACTTTTTGAAATCCTCAAATAAAGGTTTGTAATTTCCATTTTTAGAAGCAATACTTAAAATTTCTTCCAATTCATCAGTAGCATTTCCACGTGCCGATACTACAATAGCAATTTGCTCTCCTTGATTTACTTTATCTGTAATAATTGCAACTACCTTATTTATTCCGTCGCCATTCGATAAAGATTTACCTCCAAATTTTAATATTTTCATTTTGTGTGTTGTGTTGTGTTGCTTCTAAAAAATAGCAGCAAGCAAATTGTCTAATTGTTTGTATTCTATCAAAAAAGCATCGTGTCCGTGAATAGAAACAATTTCTTGATAGGTGACATTATTTTTATATTTTTTTAATCCCTCGTAAGTTGCTTTATTTTCATTTGCCGTAAAAAACAAGTCTGAGTTGATGCCGATAATATGAATATCAGCTTCAATTTTTGACGTTATTTCTTCGAATGAATCGTTGTTTCTGGTAATATCTATCGTCTTCAAGAGTTGATTCATCATTTTGTAAGACGAAATTTGAAAACGTTTTTGAAGCTTTTTGCCATGATGACCCAACCAACTTTCTACATTAAAAATGGCTAGTTCCTCATTTGTGGTTCTCTGAAATTTTGCAGTGAAAGATTCCGGAGTTCGGTAGCAAAGCATGGCATGAATTCGAGCATCTTCAATAGGTTTTGACGAATTTTTCAGGATTTGTTCCTGCAAAAAACAATTGGCAATTAACCAATCCGTCGACTTCCAATCGGTTGCAATAGGAATTAAATGTTGCGTTATTTTTGGTTCTAAAGCCACCAGTTCCCAAGCAATTCCTCCGCCAACAGAACCGCCAATAATAGCATAGAGTCGTTCTATTTTAAGGAAATGAACGCCTTCAATAAAAATTCTGGCAATATCTCTGGTATTAAAATCCGAATAATTTTCAATGATAGCATCATCAAAACCATTTCCGGGAACATTAAAAGCCAGAATCGTATATTTATTGGTATCGATGGTTTTATGCGCTCCAATTAAATCATTCCACCAACCGTTATCTCCCACAACTTGGGAATTTCCAGTCAAGGCATGATTTACCAAAACGATTGGAGCTGTATGTAAAACTGGTCCAAAAACTTGAAAACTTAAATTTAAGGTAGCATAAAAAGCCCCACTTTCGGTGGTGAAATTTTGTAATGTAATAGATGTTGGTTTATTTTCCAATTTCAAATCTTTTATGATTTTTGATTTGTGTCTGGAAATATTAGAAAGAAAGCTAGAAGTGAACTAGAAGAATTCTTTGTGTTATCTTTCCTTTAGATTCTGAAATAATTCAGAATAAAGGTAGAATGCAGCACCTTCTTCGATAAATCGAAGGGTTGCTAAGGCTTCATCGGGTCTAATCCCTCTGCCTTTCTTTATAACATTTCAATACGTTTTTGAACTTAAAGGCACAAATTAACTATTTTTTTTTTTAACAACCAAATTTTTATCAAATTGGTTCTAATTGATTTTTTGCAAATTGACTGGAAAAAATCGCACGCATAATCATTATCCCGACGAAAGAGAAAACACAATACTATGGTTTTATCTTTCGTCTAAATCGTAATTTGAGATTTACTATCGAAGATTCAAAAGCTAAAATGACTATCACTTTTTTTAAATAAAAAGTTCTTCATTTTCCTTTGAATACATTTGGAACAGTAATGAATTAGGTACTTTTTTTTGCGCCAAAGGGTCATTTTTTGATATTTTAAATCTTGGATTGGTCAATTCATTTTTTGAATCGTTTTCCTTTTCTGTTTTGGTTCTGAAACTAAAGCCTTTTAGTAACTGAAATGTCTTTAAGAAATGTTTTGCTGCAGTCATAATTGTAAGATATTAGATATTATTTTTTTTGTGAATTAGATTCTGAAACAAATTCAGAATAAATGAAAAAAACCCTTTTAGATACGTATCCAAAAGGGTTTTAAGTTGTGTTATAAACTTATACTTTTGGAATCAACAGACACGAATGCACATAATGGCATTGGCACAAATCATATTTTTGACTTTAAAATTATTTGTATTCTGGATTTTTAGGTTATTCATTCTATAATTAATATTGTTTTGTTTTCAGCTAGATAGATTTCAAAAAAAAAGCCTCCCATTTTCTTGGGAGGCTTTTGCTATATAAATTTTAATTTAAATTTAAGCAATAGACGACCCACAGGATTTTTCCTGAATGGCTTTATACATATTACACACATTAAATTTCATCTTTCGTTTTTTGTTGTAACAAATATGCTAACTATTTCTGAATTTTCCAAATAAATTTTGAAAAAAAACACAAAGAAAAACGAACCCCACACTCTCTTTATATATTTATATAAGCAGATGAAAAGATTTATCAGCAAAAAAAAGTTAAGATTAATTTGCAATTCAAAATGGTTTCATACATTTGCACCCGAATACAAGAGGAAAAATTTGAACTGATTGCAACCTCTTCATAATGAAATCAATTCATTATGAATACTGAAAATTTTTCAGTAGAAAAAATGCTAAAGCAGAAACTCTTCTTTAGTCCTTTTCAGCAATTATTTTTTCTCGCTTAATTTTAAAATAATAATTATTATGGCCTATTTATTTACGTCAGAATCTGTAAGCGAAGGACATCCAGACAAAATTGCAGATCAAATTTCGGATGCATTAATTGATAATTTTTTGGCATTTGATGCTGACTCAAAAGTAGCTTGCGAAACTTTAGTGACTACTGGCCAGGTAATTTTGGCTGGTGAAGTAAAATCAAATACCTATTTAGACGTACAACAAATCGCTCGTGACGTAATCAGAAAAATTGGTTACACAAAAAGCGAATACATGTTTGAAGCCAATTCTTGTGGAATTCTTTCTGCTATTCACGAACAATCTGCTGATATCAATCAAGGAGTTGACAGAGCAAATCCTGAAGAACAAGGTGCTGGTGACCAAGGAATGATGTTTGGTTATGCTACAAATGAAACAGAAAATTATATGCCTTTGGCACTTGATTTATCTCATAAATTATTACAGGAATTAGCTGTTTTAAGACGTGAAAATAACGAAATTACGTATTTGCGTCCTGATGCTAAATCTCAAGTAACTTTAGAATATAGTGATGACAATAAGCCAACTCGTATTGATGCTATTGTAATCTCAACACAACATGATGATTTTGACGAAGAAGCAACAATGCTTGCAAAAATCAAAAAAGACATCGTTGAAATTTTGATTCCAAGGATTATTGCTAAAAACCCTGCGCATGCTCATTTATTCAACGATGCAATCCAATACCATATCAATCCAACAGGGAAATTCGTAATTGGAGGACCACACGGAGATACTGGATTGACAGGAAGAAAAATCATTGTAGATACCTACGGTGGAAAAGGTGCTCACGGTGGTGGTGCATTCTCTGGAAAAGATCCAAGTAAAGTAGACCGAAGTGCTGCTTATGCTACACGTCACATTGCTAAAAATTTAGTTGCAGCGGGTGTTGCTGACGAGATTTTAGTACAGGTTTCGTATGCAATTGGTGTTGCTAAACCAATGGGTATTTTTATCGATACATACGGAACTTCAAAAGTGAATTTGACCAATGGTGAAATTGCCAAAAAAGTAGAAGCTATTTTTGATATGCGTCCTTACTTTATCGAACAACGTTTAAAATTAAGGAACCCAATCTATAGCGAAACTGCTGCTTACGGCCACATGGGTCGTACACCAGAAACAGTTACTAAAACTTTTTCTGCTCCAGGTGGAAACGAAAAAACAGTTACTGTTGAATTGTTTACTTGGGAAAAATTAGATTTTGTAGAGCAAGTTAAAACAGCATTTGGATTGTAATTTTGGTTTTAGAACTATAGAAATTTAAATCTGATTATATATCAAACCCCGAATTCTGCTACTGCAGACTTCGGGGTTTTTGTTTGGCTATGTGCGGTATTTTTCCTTACTTAGTACAAAATAACTTACCAAAATCATGGCTAGATTCCCTTCTTTCCAGAGCGTACTACAAGCTTCACAAAAAACCATTTTCAGATTCCCTCTGGAAACCATACTGATAATTTTAGGGACTGTATTCGCAATTTCACTCTCAGAGGAAAGAAATGATACAATGGAGACTTTTTATACTAAAAGCATCATGTCTTGCTCGCTGTGTTTGGTTTTATTTCTTTCCGTTAGTTTATATTTCTCCGCGACTCAGAAGAACAGTTGGATTCGATTTTTGACAAGTTTACTACTTGGCGGATTAGTAACTGCTTTTATATTTAGCTTTTCGAAAAAAATAACGGAGGCAGAAGCATTGCAGTTTTTAGTACTCAATATTGCTTTGCATCTATTGGTTTCGTTTGCGGGTTTTATATCAAAAGTCTACAACCAAGAAGAATTTTGGGAATTCAACAAACAACTTTTCCTTCGTATTCTAACCGCTGCCTTGTATAGCGTTGTGCTATATTCCGGATTATCCTTGGCTATTTTTGCGGTACACCATTTATTCAATGTAGATTTTTATGAAAATATTTATATACACTTATTCTTTATCATCGCAGGAATATTTAATACCATTTTCTTTTTATCTGGCGTTCCTGAAACCAACAATGAATCGACTCCACTTATTTTAAAGTATCCAAAAGGGCTTAAAATTTCACTCAATATGTATTGCTTCCATTAATCAGCATTTATCTGGTGATTTTGATTTGTTATGAAACTAAAATCTTAGTCACACTTTCTTTGCCTGTGGGCTGGGTTTCTAATCTCGTTTTAGTTTTTGCCATCTTTGGAATACTCTCTTTTTTACTCGTACATCCTATTGCCGAAGAAACTGGAAATCTTTGGATGCGAACCTTTAACCGTTGGTTTTATTATTTATTAGTCCCGTTATTGGGATTGTTGTTTTGGGCTATTTTATATAGAATCCATCTCTATGGATTTACGCATGAACGCTATTATGTATTGGCATTATCAATTTGGTTAACGATTGTAGTAGCCTATTTTATAATCAAAAAAGAACCTAAAATAAAGTTCATTCCTATCACAATGTGCATAACAGCTTTGCTTACCATTCTTGGACCGCAAAGTGCAGATTCAATATCCAAAAACAGTCAGCTTTCCAGATTTGAGTCCTATTTGCAAAAAATAGAAAAGGAAAAACTCACTTTCGAACATGAGCAAGATTTAAGCAGTATCGTAGATTTCTTAAAAGAAAATTATGGTTCAGAAGTACTTCTTCCTTTTACAAAAGACAAACTAACTGCTCTGATTAAAAAGGACAAAAATCCAAATTCTTCCCAAATCATGGAAGCATTGGGGCTCGATTATCGCTCTCCATACGACCAAAAAGGAAAAAACAACAAAGAATATTTTTATAATTTTTACGAAAACAACAATCAAAATATTGAAAACATTCAAGGGTATGATGTGTCTTTTTCCATTTTGAATACTGAAGATTTAGAATGTAACGAATGTGTAAAAATCGACAATAAGTCTTACTCCATTATTTCTACTAAAAAAGAATACGGAGTAGACTTACAAATCAACCAGGACATTGTTCCGTTGAAGATTGTGGATTTTGTGAACCAAACCCCAGATTTTGATTATAATGAAAATTGGAAACAAAAGATTACACAAAAAATTGAAACTCCTAAATACACGATTTTAATATACTACATAAACGTAAGTGGAGATAGAAAAGGAAATAAAAAAACGGTAAATCAGTTCCAAATCAAAGTGTTATTGGGAATTAAAAACTAAAAAAAAGCCTTTGAAGAATGACCTTCAAAGGCCTTTTATCTTCTGGCAAATCTACTACAAATTATACTTTAAAGAAAAAATCACATAGCGCGGTTGTACTGTATATTGCGAAGTTCTGGTTGCAAACTGGCTAAAATTATCATCATTTAACGAGGTTGTGTTCAACAAATTCGTTCCGCTTACTTTATATTCTAACTTGCTGCCTTTCTTTTGATAAATCAAACTGGCACTTAAAAAATCATATTCATTATTGACCGTTTTAGTGTTGTTATAATAATGATAAAACTCATACTCCGTTACGAATGAAAAACTGTTCAAGAAGAAATAATCCAGTCTTGCAAAAGGCTTTTCCGTGTAAAAAGTAGCATTATTATAATCGTTGGTTACAATATTATACCCCAACTCCAGATTGGGCATATTCTTGTAATTCGTAGACGCTTTCAATGTATAGTTTTGGGTAAAACTCTCGTTTGTTGACAACACATTGTTCTGAATGTTATTGAACTTAGACCAATTTAGAGAAGCTCCCAAAGAGGCTTTGTAATTCTTCAAAAAAGAACGTCCGTAAGAACCATTTCCTGACAGCGTTTCATCTGCAAAATCAGAGTTGAAAGGAGATGATGTTTGATTTACTCCGTTGAATATAGCTCTGGTTTTTATCGCATCGACTCTTTTGGAATAATTGACAAAAGCGGTTATGTTTTCAAAATTAAACATGTTGTATTTAAAGTAACGTAACGAATGTACTTGTGCCGTAGCGTTTTCTAAAAGCCGGTTTCCTTTTGTCAAACTGTTGTAATTTGAGAAAATAAATCCTTCGGCAAGTTGGTTTATATCGCTGAAATTATTGGTGTATGAAAAATTATAGGTTAATGTTTCCGACTTTTTGATTTGATAAATCGCCAAGAAATCCGGTAATGCTCTGAAGAAATTTTGACTATTATTGGTTCCTAATTGCTCATTTGTCATGTTGTAACTGTGCAGACTCACTCCTGGTGTAAAAGTGAATTTTCCGCTCAAAATCTTATAATGCAATCCTAAAAATGTATCGTTGAAATTGTAATTCACATCATTTGTATTCGCAACATCATCTAAATTGTTGACCGTTTCGTTATCCAAAATCTGAAAAATACTGGAGTTGAAATTTTGATGGGAATACGTATTTCCTAGCGTAACATTGATGTTGCTTTTTGGTGTAACCATGTAATAATAATCCAATTTAGCGTCAATCTTATTGGTTTTTACAAAACGACTTTGATTGATGTTATTTCTATTTTGCCCAGAAATATAATCGGCTAAATTAAAAGGTTGCGATTGTAAATTAGCATTATAAAAAGGATCTTCCTCTTGGTACAAATGTTGCATTTCGAAAGCAAAAATATTTTTATCGCTTTGTGTGTAATACAAACTCAGGTTTTGATTTACTGAAATTGGATCTTGCTTTTTTAATGTATTGATGTTTTCAGTTGTAGCATTATTATTATTGACAATAGACTCTCTCAATAACGAATTATTCTCATCCTGTTTGGACAATTTAGCCAATACATCATAGTCAAATTGAAACTTCGTAGTCGGTTTATAGCTGGAACTCAATTTGAACAATCCCAAATTACTTTTTTGATTCGCAGTTTCCTGACGATTCTCTGTAGAAAGAATTTCAGAAGAATTAGGCTGTAAAATATTTGTTTGTGACTTCGTTTCTAAATCAGTTTCAGAAGAAGAAAGAATCCCAAAACCACTTAAAGTCCACGCTTTATTTACATTGTATGAAAAATTTGTAGCTCCAAATTTAGTCTCAATTTCTTTAGCTCTATTATTTCTTAAAAGTGAAATTCCTAAATCATTTGAAGAGACATTAAAACTGGAACCGCCTTTTTGCATCATACCTCTAAAACCGCCCGTGAATTTAAAATAATCCTGTACCGTCAACGGCAATTCGCCAATATTATTGAAATTTGTGATTAAATTGATACTGTATTTTGGATTGTAATAAAATAATTTCGGGTTTATTAAATAGCGACTTTCCTCGTGTGCCACTCCAATTCCTGCCGTCATATCTCCAAACCAGAAATTTTTCTTTCCTGATTTAAGTTTGATGTTCATCGCAATATTGTCCTGATTATTCTCCACTCCTTTTAGCGCACCTATTTCGCTGTAGTTTCGCAACACTTGAATTTTATCAATGGCATCCGCAGGAATGTTTTTTACGCCCAACTTAGTGTCGCCATCAAAAAAATCTTTGCCTTCTACCATCAATTTAGTTACTCTTTTACCTTCGACTTCAACTTCTCCATCTGCGTTTACTTCCACTCCGGGTAATTTTTTCAGCAAGTCTTCCAGTTTTCGTTCTGTTCCGGATTTGAAAGAATCAGCATTATAAACAATGGTATCTCCTTTTATCGAAACCGGCATTTCACGAACAATTTCGACTCCGTCCAATTCAATTCCGCCTTCTTCAAGCACAATGCTCTTAATGCTATTTTCTGAAGTCGTGGTAATGTCCAGTTCTTTATTCTGCATTCCCAAATAACTGATTTTTAAACTATACGCTGTATTTGGTTTTAGATTAAGTACAAACTTCCCTTTGTCATTTGTTATGGCGTAGGAATCCATTCCTTTTGTGGCTTTATTTACCGCCATCACATTGGCCATTTCAAGCCCAACAGTTTTTGAATCGGTAATTAGCCCTTCTAATTTAACGGATTGTGCGAAGGAAATTGAGGTAATAAGAAACAAGGCAATTAGTATTGTGTTTTTCATTTAGGAATTATGGATGAAATCTTATAGTATTGATTTTAAACTCTGATTTGGCTTATTATTAACCTCCAATTCTCATTCTCATTCCGCCATTCCCACCGCGTCCTTGGTTCATCTCTCTAAACTCTTCCATTTTTTTCAATACGATTTCGTCAAATTCTTTTTGAGTCGTTACTTTTCCTTTAGTTGCCGCTTTTATTTCGGTTTTAACTTTAGGATTCAAAACTACTTTCGAACATAAAGTAACCGTTTTGCCGTCATTTACTTCCAATATTAAACCAGGTAATCCCCAGTAGTTTTCCGGCCCTTGATTCACTGGAATTTCCGGTGTATACCAAGCCGTAATTATAACTTCTTTAGGCATGTCCAACTCATCCATAAGATTCGTTTTCTTTGCGGCATCAGCTGGTTTTGTTGTTGCGGTATCTTCTTTTTTTGGTCTGAAATTTCTAAAATCTGTTTTGCTCGCAGGACGCACAGCAGTTGCTTTGAAACAATTATAGCCCCCAATAACTCGGGTTTCACTTTCCATTTTCCATTGTAAATTGGGCAACGAATCTTTTACTAGAAATTCTTTTCCCATAAACTCTTTATCAACGGTGTAGGACTTGTCTTTTACATTTTTATAATACGTTCCTCCTCCGCCCGCCATAGACATCATCATTCGCATTCCGCCACCACCTTGACCTGGCGTATCTAATTTTTCTTCTTCTTTATATATAGATGCCGATTTATCAAAATTAAGAATGAATGTTTTTTCAAACATTTTTTTCATACTTTCCTCAATCCTTTTTTGCATATCCGGAGTCATCTCCTTATTGCCTTCCATTCTGGTTTTGAAATCGGAGGTACTCGTCTTCGATTCGTAAACTGCCATTCCTTGAAATTCCTGAGCGTGAAGCCCCATAAATGATGCGACAGCTAATACTAATGTGAAAATTACTTTATACATACTATTGGATTTTAATACATAAGACTTAAAAATACTGTTTTTGTTACACGCATTCTGTTAAAATAATAGTAAGACAATCCTAATTATAAAAGGTTTAATTGTAATTTCGCTTTCATGAAGAAATTAGTATTATTACTCTTTATTGCTTCGTTTTCAGTTGTGTTTTGTCAGAACCAAAAACTAACTTCCCTTAAAATTGATTCCATCCGTTTTGATGGAGATGCGTTTTTAGGATACGATTCATTTGGTTTTTATTACACCATTAAAAACAATGTTTTTTCTAAAATTAATACACGAGATGCTTTAGAATATAAAAATATTTCTTTGGGTAAAATCACCAAAGTTGACTTACAAAACCCTCTTAAAATCGTCTTGTTTTACGAAAATTTCAATACTGTTATCGTATTGGACAATCAATTGAATGAAACCCAAAAAATCAATTTTTCAGAGCGTGAAATTCCCATTGTGGCTTCAGCAATTGGAATTGCATCTCAAAATCAGTTTTGGATTTACAATAGTATGAATCAGCAACTGGGACTGTATGATTATTTAAGCAATAATTACAAGACCATTTCAGTTCCGTTTACAGAGAGCATTAAGAATTATTCTTCAGATTTCAATGTCTTTCATTGGGTTGACAATAAAAACAACTGGTATGTATGTGACATTTTTGGAAAAATAATAAGTAAGGGAATAATTCCTGATTTTGATTCCATTGCAATTATTAATGAAAATCAGATTATTTATTCCAAGGACTCTGTTTTGACTTTATATGATTTGAAAAAAGGTAAAAAAACTGAAATTAAAATTTCAGAAAAAACGTTTAAAAAATTCTATTACAAAGACCAAATTTTATCTATTTTTACATCAACAGGAATTACAAATTATAAAATCATACTACCATAATGCACATAGCAATAGCAGGAAATATAGGTTCGGGAAAAACAACTTTAACGCGTCTATTAGCGAAACATTTCAAGTGGGAACCGCATTTTGAAGATGTAGTTGATAATCCGTACTTGGATGATTTTTATCATCAAATGGAACGTTGGTCTTTTAATTTACAAATATATTTCTTGAATAGTCGTTTCCGTCAGGTGATACAAATTCGTGAAAGCGGTAAAAAAATAGTACAAGACCGAACTATTTATGAAGATGCTCATATTTTTGCGCCTAACCTTTACGCAATGGGTTTGATGACCAATCGTGATTTCCAGAATTATTCCTCTCTTTTTGAATTAATGGAATCCACGGTTAAAGCGCCGGATTTATTGATTTATTTAAGAAGTTCTATCCCTAACTTAGTGGGACAAATACACAAACGGGGCCGTGAATACGAAAACTCAATATCCATTGATTATTTGAGCCGTTTGAACGAGCGCTACGAAGGTTGGATTCAAACCTACGACAAAGGAAAATTAATGGTTATTGACGTTGACAACATTAATTTTGTTGACAATCCTGAAGATTTAGGAACTATTTTTAACCGTATCGATGCAGAATTGAACGGGTTATTCTAGAAAATTATTCCATTTTATAAACAAAAATGCCTCGCAATTGCGAGGCATTTTTTATTTAGGAACAAAATATTTTATTTCAAAGCATCAATTTTTGCCTGAACTTCAGCATCAGTGCCCTCGAAAACTTGAGTATCCACTTGACCATTTAAGGTTGTCGTTACTTTAGCCACAACCACGCCATTAGTATTCGTTTTTTCGATAGCAACTTCTTTAGAAATTACATGAGTTGGTATCGCTCCTGCATTCATAAACCTACACGTTTTACTGTCACATCCTTTTGCAAGACACTCTTCTTTGGACATAGAAGTACACATTTCAGTTGTAGCGCAGCACCCTGCTTTACCAGAAATGGTATGACTTCCATTACCTAAAATTGGCGCAATCACAAGTCCTATCAAACACGTTAATTTAATCAAAATATTCATCGATGGTCCAGAAGTATCTTTGAACGGATCACCAACAGTATCTCCAGTCACGGCTGCTTTATGCGCATCAGAACCTTTATAGGTCATTTCACCATTAATCAGAACTCCTGCTTCAAAAGATTTTTTGGCATTGTCCCAAGCACCACCTGCATTGTTTTGGAAAACTGCCCAAAGCACGCCAGACACAGTTACTCCAGCCATATACCCTCCTAGCATTTCAGCAATCAATTGGTTGTTTTCCCCGTATACTATTTTACCTAAAAGAACAATAGCGATAGGAAAACCAATTGTTAAAACACCCGGTAACATCATTTCGCGTAAAGCGGCTTTTGTAGAAATATCGACACATTTAGCATATTCCGGTTTTCCGGTTCCTTCCATAATTCCTGGAATCTCCCTGAACTGGCGACGCACTTCATACACCATGTCCATCGCTGCTTTTCCAACAGAATTCATAGCCAAAGCTGAGAAAACTACTGGTATCATTCCTCCCACAAATAACATCGCTAAAACAGGCGCTTTAAAAATATTGATTCCGTCAATTCCTGTAAACGTTACATACGCTGCGAATAAAGCCAGTGACGTTAATGCCGCCGAAGCGATAGCAAAACCTTTTCCTGTTGCTGCCGTTGTATTTCCTACCGAATCCAAAATATCCGTTCTGGTACGCACTTCTTTAGGTAATTCGCTCATTTCAGCAATTCCACCGGCGTTATCTGATATTGGTCCGAAAGCATCAATTGCTAATTGCATCGCCGTTGTTGCCATCATCGCCGAAGCGGCCAATGCCACACCGTAGAATCCAGCAAAAGCATACGAAGTCCAAATCGCAGCTGCAAATAATAAAACGGTTGGAAACGTAGAAATCATTCCTGTCGCTAACCCTGCAATTACGTTAGTTCCTGCTCCAGTACTTGATTTTTGTACAATCGCCATAACTGGTTTTGTACCCAATCCCGTGTAATATTCTGTTACCGATGAGATAACGGCTCCAACAACAAGACCTACTATTGTAGCATAGAAAACGCGCATAGACGAAATTTCTTTAGTCCCTTCTCCAAAGAAATCCATTTTCATGGTTTCCGGCAACATATATTGTACTAAAAAGAAACAAGCGATAGCTGTTAAAATAATAGAAACCCAGTTTCCTATATTCAATGCTTTTTGAACTTGCGCTTCTTTCGCATTATCATCTGTAATTCTTACTAACATCGTTCCGATAATAGAAAATAAAATACCAAAACCAGCGATTGCCATTGGTAATAAAATAGGTCCTATCCCGCCAAAAGCATCTTGAATATTTCCGCCCATGTCTTTGATCACATAATTTCCCAGAACCATCGCCGCCAAAACTGTGGCTACATAAGAACCAAATAAATCGGCACCCATTCCAGCAACATCGCCTACATTATCTCCTACGTTATCCGCAATTGTAGCAGGATTACGAGGGTCATCTTCTGGAATTCCGGCTTCTATTTTCCCAACTAAATCAGCGCCTACATCGGCAGCTTTTGTATAAATTCCGCCACCAACTCTCGCAAACAAAGCGATAGATTCTGCTCCAAGAGAAAATCCTGCTAATGTTTCTAACACAATGGTCATGTCTTCAGTTGAAGTCCAAACGCCGTTCATGAAGAAATGAAAAAAGAAAATAAAGAAGGTTGTCAAACCTAAAACGGCTAAACCCGCAACTCCTAATCCCATTACCGTTCCCCCGCCAAAAGAAACTTTTAGTGCTTGCGGCAAACTGGTACGTGCTGCCTGCGTGGTTCTGACATTTGTTTTTGTTGCGATTTTCATTCCCATATTTCCCGCTAAAGCTGAGAAAAAAGCACCGAAAATAAAAGCAACAACTATTAATATATGTGTGGTAGGAACGATAAATGAAATTCCGGCTAAAACAGCACTTGCTCCTATTACAAAGAAAGTTAACAACCTATATTCTGCTTTTAGGAAAGCCAAAGCCCCTTCGTAGATGTAATCTGAGATCTCTTTCATTTTGCCGTCACCCGGATCTTGTTTTAAAACCCATTTTCTCTTGGCAAACATAAATGCCAGTCCAATAAATGCCATGGCAATAGGCAAATAAATCATTATTGTATTCATAATTTTGGTTTGGTTTTTTGGTTAAAATTAATACTGTAACAAAACGAATTTAAACAAAAAAGCAACACTCTTAACAGAATGTTGCTTTTTTTATAAAAATTATGGAAGTTATTTATTTAATACTAAATAATCCTTCTGGTTTGTTTTCAATTTGATCAAAACGCTCCGTACACTCTTTAATAATGGCATACGCTTCATTTACATCTCCCCAACCTTCAACATCAACCTGTTTGTTTTCAAGATCTTTGTACACCTGAAAGAAATGTTCAATCTCTTTTAATAGGTGTGGATTAATATCTGACAGGTTTTCCAATGAATTCCAGATTGGATCTGAAACGGGTACACAGATTACTTTTTCATCCGGTCCTTTATCATCCGCCATGTGGAAAACACCGATAGGTTTTACTTCCATTACACATCCAGGAAAAGTCGGTTCAGTTACCAAGACCAAAACATCTAATGGATCTCCGTCTAAGGCTAATGTTTCCGGGATAAATCCGTAATCAGCCGGATACATCATCGATGAGAATAACATTCTGTCAAAACGCATTCTTTTTATTTCGAAATCATATTCGTATTTATTTCTACTTCCTCTTGGTATTTCGATTAAGACATCGAAAGTTGTTAATTTGTCTGCAGTCATTTTAGTTTTTTCTTATCTATAATTATGGGTGCAAAAATAAGGAAACTATACGGTTGCACAATAAAAAATTGATGTTATCTCTTGATTAAATTTTAACTGTGAGTACTTTAGTAAACCACCGTCCTATTTCGTTTGTTTAAATAATGGTGCCACAAAAGATAGGTTGCAAAAGAACGATACGGACTCCATTTTATAGTATGGACTTCCATGGCGTCTTTATCGTGAATATCCAGTAATTCTTTTATGGTATTTACTACCGCAATATCTCCTAACGGTAATAAATCTGGGGCTTGCAGACAAAACATCAAGTAGATATCGATAGTCCAGTTTCCTATTCCTTTGATCTTGATGAGTTCCTCCCGTACTTGCTGAGCCGTTTTGGTTGGCAGACTTTCTAAATCAAGGTCTTTATTTAAAATAGCTGTCGCCAAAGCTTTGATATAAGACGTTTTTTGGCGGCTTACGCCAAGATTTCTAAATTCGGCATCGGATACCTGAAGAAGAATTTCGGGTGCTACCGTTTTTTGACTCGCTTTTATTTTTAAAAAAGTGGCTTTAGCCGAATCTATAGACACTTGCTGTTCCAAAATCAACAATACCAAAGTCTCAAAACCTTGAGGCCTTTTGGGAATCGTTGGCATTCCATATTGTTCAATAATTGCTTTGAAAATGGTATCTTTTTCTAAAAGATAGTTGATGGCTTCTTGCATAGTCTAATGTTTTTTAGCCCAGATGGAAACGGCATCCTTTTTATAAGGCGATTTTTCTTCGCCTTATAAAAAGATAAAGTGTACAGCTGGAAATAGCTCCTGATTCCTCCTAATGTCTGAATGACAATTTGTTGTTACTTTCTTAGAAATGAAATCCAAACGATCCTTTTACGGAAAAGCGTTGTGTATCCGGTGTATTCAAATAACTACCGCGCCAAGCGAAATCGATACGGAATACTTTGAAGATATTCCCGATTCCTGCGCTGTATTCCCAATATCCTTTTTCGGGCGCACTATAAATTAAACCCGATGCATTAATCGCTCTATTTTCATCAGAAATGGTTCCATAAACCCCTTTTATGGATACAATTTCTCTCCAATTAAGCTTACGCATAAACGGGATTCTGGAAAAAATTTTGCCATTGAAATTGTGATTCCATTGCAAAGTAGCATATTGGTCTGACACAAATTCATAAAAATTAAGATTGCTGAAAGTGTTTTCTATCGTAAAATAGGTTTGGTTTCCAGGAATAACACTCAATAATCCCAAAGGAACTGTCCCAAAGGTTTTACCCACCTCCATAATAATATTGGTTCTTCCTAAAGCCCCGATAATAATAGGTTGTTTGTAATACAATTGCAATTTATCATATTTGAAATCACCGTTCAACAACCCCTTAAAACCGTGGCTGTAGTTGACAAAAAATCGACTGAAATGGCTATCCACAATGTCTCTTTCCACACCGACCCCAATAGTTCTCCTCTTTGGCGAATATTCAACCTGAAAATTAACTTCTGATTGTTTTACCTCACTTTCTATAACGGAATTTGCTATATCCGTATAATAATCCAAACTAAACGTAGTAGAAGCAGACTCCAGCGTACGATAGGAAAATCCAGTTTGAAAAATTAAATTTTTAATGGGTTCTATCTCTACCGCAATAGTACTCAAATTGATATTGGTCAGTTTCCCGTTGCTACCGGACGAAAACACTGAGGACGAAGCAAAACTTCTGCCCAAAATGTCGTTTGTGGTGGTTAAGCTGGCACCTATTTGTTCAATATCGCGCCTATTCCCTCCGGACAAAATGATTCGGTTTTTCTTGTCAACCATCCATTTCCCTGAAAGTCCATATTTGAATTTATCATCATCAAATCCATACGCCGTGTAGGCTTGAATACGCCATGGATCGTTAGGTCCAAAATACGTCCTTCCTCCTACTCGCAATCGTATTCCCTCCACTTCATTATACCCAAATGTGGAAAAAACGGGCCCATAATCGAAATTTTTAAATTCCACATAACCGCTCCCAAGTATCGAAACCAGATTATACAATCGTTTAAATTTATTAACCGTTTGCAAGGTATCCAGCATTTTATAAACACCCAATTCATCCTTGCTTAGGTTTTCGAAACGGTTTTCGTTCCAGTATTCATCGGATTTATTGTAGACTTCGTTATCCATATAATTGACCTCATCTTTATAAAAAGCTACTGGTTGCTCCTTATTAAATTGATGATTTCTATAAAATGTGGTTCGCTTTCCATAAACTCCTTTGGAATTTTCTTTTTTGTTTAAAGCAAAATCAGACATTAAATAATCCTTCGTAAGCAAGAAAACAGAATCATTGACTACCTCAAATTCTTGCTCTAAATAAATATCTTTTACCCAGTTAATATTGGCACTTTTGGTAACCGCCATATTTATTTTCTTGATGGCAAACGTCGAATCATTCACCCAGAAATCCCCTTTGAAAGTCAATTCGTTTTTACGTCTTGGATAAAACACAATATTATAACACCATTTTTTATCAATGTATGCACTGTCTTTCAACACATAATTGTAGACATCAATCCCGGTTTTAGATAACGGACTGGTAAAGCTTTTGTCAAAAAAAGTTAAGTAATTATTGTAGACATTATAATCGGAATACAAGTCTTTTACAAAAGACAAAATCTGTTGATTTCCATTAAACCCTGACGTTTTATTGGCTTTTATTTTTTCTTTTACTCTTTTTAATTTGTTATCTCCATAAACATCATGGAGTGATTCATTTATAAAAATAGGCAAATAGGTTTTCCCGGTTACTCTGGAAGTATCCATTTGATCAAATATAAACTCCATGCCTTTGAAAAGCTTGCTTTTCATAAAAGCACTATCGATAGAATTCATGTCAAATTCTATTTTTTCATACTTTTCCATCTGGTATTGGTCAAACAAATGCAATCCATTTTTACGTTTTCTCTCCCAAATTTTCCTAAGAATGTCTAGCGCAGGATTGTTCTTTTTCGACGTTTTACCGGCAAAAACAACTACTTCGTTTAAGCTCTCGGCTTCGTTCAGTTGAATTTTGAAATTGTAGTTTACAGGCTTGTCTAAAATAATTTCCTTCTCAGAGAAACCTACTGAAGATATTACTAAAGTAGTATATGTTTTTGGGGATTCGAGGTAAAACCGACCATCTTCATTGGTAACAATTCCTTCGCTGGAATCTTTGAAAACCACATTTGCAAAAGGAATTGGCTGATTTGATTTATCTACCACAATACCACTCACTTTTGTTTGCGCAAAAACTGCGTTTGTTGAAACAAACAAAAAAAACAGGAGAAACAAGAGATTCTTTTTCATAATCATTCAAAAAAAAACTTCATCAAATAAATAAATAATTGATGAAGTTATTAAACCTAGGCTTCTTAGATTATCAAACTTTTTAGATTAAAATCTTACAATTTAAGAAGTCTAACAATAGCTAAAAGATCTATTTTTTATACATTACTTTTTTAACTGCTTTTACAACATCACCTGCATTTGGCAACCATTCTTTCAACAATACTGGAGAGTACGGCGCTGGAGTATCCGCAGTTGTGATACGTTGAATAGGCGCATCCAAGAAATCAAAAGCGCGTTCTTGAACGATATACGTAATTTCAGAAGCTACACTTGCAAAAGGCCAAGCTTCCTCAAGAACCACCAATCTATTTGTTTTTTTAACCGATGTTAAAATCGTCTCATAATCCATAGGACGTACGGTTCTCAAATCGATAATTTCACAAGAAATTCCTTCTTTGGCTAATTCGTCAGCAGCAATATGAGCTTCTTTGATAATTTTTCCAAAAGAAACGATAGTTACATCAGTACCTTCCCGTTTGATATCAGCAACTCCCAGTGGAATGGTATATTCCCCATCTGGCACTTCTCCTTTATCACCATACATTTGTTCCGATTCCATGAAAATCACAGGATCATTATCACGAATAGCCGCTTTCAACAATCCTTTTGCATCATAAACCGTAGATGGAACTACCACTTTAAGACCCGGAGTGTTCGCAAACCAGTTTTCTAATGCTTGTGAGTGAGTCGCCCCTAATTGTCCTGCCGAAGCAGTTGGACCACGAAAAACGATAGGCACATTAAATTGTCCACCAGTCATCTGACGCATTTTGGCAGCGTTATTTATAATTTGGTCAATCCCTACTAAACAGAAATTGAACGTCATATATTCTACAATCGGTCTGCATCCGTTCATTGCCGATCCTACTGCAATACCAGTAAAACCAAGCTCAGCAATAGGAGTATCAATGACTCTTTTCTCGCCAAATTCAGCAAGCATTCCTTTAGATGCTTTATACGCACCATTATATTCTGCAACTTCTTCACCCATTAAGTAGATGGACTCATCGTGACGCATTTCCTCACTCATCGCTTCGCAAATGGCCTCTCTAAATTGTATCGTTCTCATATTATATGTTGTATGTGTCTAATTTTCGAAAAGCAAAAATAAATATTTTATATCACTTAAAAGCATAAATTACTTTAAATTAATCAGGTTTTATAATGATATTTTCCAGGAGCTATTTCCGGCTATACGCTGTATCTTCCTGTGGCTAAAGGAACCACAGGAAGGATGCCGCTGCTATCCGGGCTACGAAATCGAAATAGTATTGAAAAATATTATGCATGCATACTATATTATTCAAATTATTATTTTAAATTTGTCAAAGCTTTTTAGAAAAATCAAAATATATACTTATGAAAATATTAGTTTGCATCAGTCACGTTCCTGATACTACTTCAAAAATTAACTTCGTTAACGGTGATTCTGAATTTGACACCAATGGGGTACAATATGTAATCAATCCAAATGACGAATTTGGTTTGACACGTGCCATTTGGTTTCAAGAACAACAAGGCGCAACGGTTACTGTTGTGAATGTTGGAGGACCTGAAACCGAACCCACTTTAAGAAAAGCATTAGCAATAGGCGCTAACGAAGCTATTCGTGTAAACGCAAATCCTACTGACGGATTTTTCGTTGCCAAACAACTTGCCGAAGTAATCAAAAACGGAAGTTACGATGTAATTATCGCCGGAAAAGAATCTTTAGACTATAATGGCGGAATGGTTCCCGGAATGATTGCCGGAATTTTAGGATACAACTTCCTTAATTCTTGCACAAACCTTACTGTTGAAGGAACTAGCGTAAAAGCAGTTCGTGAGATTGATGGTGGAAAAGAAACCGTTGCTACTGCTTTACCGATAATCATTGGTGGACAAAAAGGATTGGTGGAAGAAAAAGACCTGCGTATTCCAAACATGAGAGGAATTATGACTGCAAGAACTAAAGCCTTGACAATTCTGGAGCCAGTTGATGCCACTGTAAATACAAAAGCAGTAAAATTTGAAAAACCAGCTCCTAAATCAGCAGTGAAATTAATCTCTCCTGACAATTTAGACGAATTAATCAATTTATTACACAACGAAGCGAAAGTAATATAATTAGGAATTAAAAATTACGAATTACGAATTTTTGAAATCTTTAAATTTTTCAATTATTTAATCTTTTAATCTAAAATCATTATGTCAATATTAATATATGCGGAATACGCAGAAGGAAAATTTAAAAAAGTAGCATTCGAATTGGCTTCTTACGCAAAAAAAGTAGCGGAATCTTTAGGAACTACCGTTACAGCAGTAACCGTAAATGCAGGAGATGTTTCGGAATTATCAAAATACGGAGTAGATAAAGTGTTAAAAGTAAACAACGATAAATTATCAGGATTTACTGCAAAAGCGTACGCTGATGTCATCAAACAAGCTGCTCAAAAAGAAAACGTGAAATTAGTTTTACTTTCATCAACTACGGATAGTATTTACCTTTCCTCACTTGTTGCAGTAGCACTAGAAGCAGGTTACGCTTCGAATGTTGTTGGATTACCCGTTTCAACTTCGCCTTTTCAAGTAAAAAGAAATGCTTTTTCAAACAAAGCTTTCAATATCACTGAAATTGCAACTGATGTAAAAGTGCTTGGACTGGCTAAAAACTCTTATGGTGTTTTTGAAAATGCATCCACATTAACTCAAGAAGATTTTAATCCAACAATTGGAGACAATGATTTTGGCGTAAAAGTAGAATCAGTAGAAAAAGGTTCTGGAAAAGTTTCTATTGCTGATGCTGACATTGTAGTTTCGGCTGGTCGTGGATTAAAAGGTCCTGAAAACTGGGGAATGGTAGAAGAATTAGCCACAGTTCTTGGAGCTGCAACTGCTTGTTCAAAACCAGTTTCTGATTTAGGATGGAGACCTCACGGAGAACACGTAGGACAAACTGGAAAACCGGTTGCTACAAACCTTTATATTGCGATTGGAATTTCGGGAGCGATACAACATATTGCTGGAATCAACTCTTCTAAAGTTAAAGTTGTAATCAACAGCGATCCGGAAGCGCCATTTTTCAAAGTAGCTGACTACGGAGTTGTTGGAGATGCTTTTGAAATTGTACCAAAATTAATTGAGAAATTAAAAGCTTTCAAAGCACATAATTCCTAATCAACAGGAAATCATTAAATCGATTTAAATGCTACTTAAAAATAAGATATTTGTATCTTTGCTTTTAAGTAGCATTTTTTTTAACAAAAAATGAAACTTGGTTTTATCAAAAAAATAAGTACGCTGTACTTACCCATTTTAATAATTATGAGCTTAGTTAAATTATCCATAAAAGGAATTTCATACAGTCAAACTCAAAACGGAGCGTATGCTTTGATCTTGAATGAGGTTGATGGCGAAAGAAAATTACCCATTGTCATTGGTGCTTTTGAAGCCCAATCGATTGCTATTGCATTAGAAAAAGAAATAAAACCACCGCGTCCTTTGACGCATGATTTATTTAAAAATTTTGCAGAGCGTTTTGATATTGTAGTGAAACAAGTCATTATTCACAAGCTAGTTGATGGTGTTTTTTATTCCAGTATTATTTGCGAAAGAGATAAAATAGAGGAAATTATTGATGCCAGAACCTCTGATGCAATTGCTTTAGCATTGCGTTTTAATGCCCCTATTTTTACCTACAAAAACATTCTGGACAAAGCTGGAATATACCTAAAAGCAAATCCGCTGGAAGCCAATAAAGATTCTCAGGAAATCGACGATGTGCTGTCTAATCCAGAAACTTTTGGTCGTGAAGAAGAAAGCAATCAATCCGGAGAAACCTATTCTAAGCATAGTTTACAAGAATTGAATGAATTGTTAGATCAAGCAGTTTCGCATGAAGATTACGAAAAAGCAGCAAAAATAAGAGACGAAATCTCGAAGAGATAACTTTAATTTTGATTTTCATTGATGTGTTATTTCATGAAAAAAACGACCAATTACATAAAAATTGTAGTTACATTTAATGCCACACTTTGTTATAAATTTTTATTGACATTTGTTATAAAACTAATCTATGAAAACAAAATTTGTCCTAATTATCGCAACCATATTTATTTCTACAATTGCATTTTCTCAAGATTATTATTTACACTGCGGAAAAATTCTAAATACCCAATCTGGCAAAGAGTTATCCAACCAAACTATTATTGTTTCTAAAAACAAAATCACAAAAATACAAGATGGATTTATATCTAAATCCAAACCCGAAGATATTGAAATCGACCTGAAAAACAAATATGTGTTACCTGGTCTCATCGATTTACACGTGCATATTGAAGGGGAACACGACACGAAAAGTTACATGTCAAAATATTTAGACAACGAGGCTGACATTGCATTTCAAGCGGTTCGTTGTGCAGAAACAACACTTTTAGCCGGATTCACTACCGTACGTGATTTAGGAGGAACCGGAGTTAATATCTCTATAAGAAATGCTATTAATAAAGGAATCGTAAAAGGCCCAAGAATATATACCGCAGGAAAATCGATTGCCACAACAGGCGGTCATGCTGATCCAACGAACGGAAGCAATCGTAAACTTGTAGGCGATCCGGGGCCACACGAAGGCGTAATCAATTCTCCTGAAGAAGCTGTAAAAGCAGTAAGAGAGCGCTACAAAGAAGGAGCCGATGTTATTAAAATCACAGCTACTGGCGGCGTTTTAAGCGTGGCAAAAAGCGGGAAAAATCCTCAGTTTACTTTAGACGAAATCAAAGCTATTACAACAACTGCCAAAGATTACAATATGCTTACCGCAGCTCATGCCCACGGAGACGAAGGAATGCAGCGAGCTATACTAGGCGGTATAAAAACTATTGAACACGGCACCTTTATGAGTGAAGAGACAATGGAATTAATGAAAAAATACGATGCTTATTTAGTTCCTACTCTAACCGCAGGAAAAGAAGTAGAAAAAAATGCAGAAATTAATGGTTTTTATCCTGAAATTGTAGTTCCAAAGGCCCGAGAAGTTGGTCCACAAATTAAAGCTACTTTTGCAAAAGCATACAAAAAAGGAGTCAAAATTGCTTTTGGAACCGATGCCGGAGTCTTTGCTCATGGTACAAATGCAAAAGAATTTGGCTATATGGTTGAAGCCGGAATGCCTGCATTAGCCGCTATACAATCAGCAACAACAACTAATGCCATGTTATTGGGTATCGGAAATGAAGTAGGACAAATCAAAGAAAACTTCTTTGCAGACATTATTGCAGTTGATGAAAATCCTTTGAATACTATCAAAACGCTGGAAAAAGTCGTATTTGTAATGAAAGACGGAAAAATATATAAAAACTAAGCTCGCTTACCGCAAATAGAATAAAGATACAATGAAGCAATATTTAGATTTAGTACAACATGTGATGGAAAACGGTTGTCAAAAAGGAGATCGTACGGGAACAGGAACAAAGAGTGTATTTGGTTACCAAATGCGTTTTGACTTGAATGAAGGTTTCCCGATGGTTACTACTAAAAAATTACACCTGAAATCTATTATCTACGAACTCCTTTGGTTTTTAAAAGGCGACACAAACATTAAATACCTTCAAGAAAACGGAGTTAAAATTTGGGATGCCTGGGCTGATGCCAATGGAGATTTAGGACCTGTTTATGGTCATCAATGGCGCAACTGGAATAGTGAAGAGATTGATCAAATAACTGAATTGATTAAAGAATTAAAAACCAATCCTAACAGTCGCAGGATGTTAGTTTCGGCATGGAATCCTTCGGTTCTTCCAGACACTACAAAATCATTTGACGAAAATGTAGCCAATAATAAAGCGGCTTTACCTCCTTGTCATGCTTTCTTTCAGTTTTATGTTTCTAACGGCAAATTATCGTGTCAATTGTACCAGCGAAGTGCTGATATTTTTTTAGGCGTTCCTTTTAATATCGCTTCCTACGCTTTACTCACCATGATGATTGCTCAGGTTTGCGACTTGGAGCCAGGGGAATTCATTCACACTTTTGGTGACGCACACATTTACAACAATCATTTTGAACAACTCGAATTACAATTGTCCCGTGAGCCAAAACCATTACCTAAAATGATTTTGAATCCCAATATAAAAGACATCTTCGCATTCGATTTTGAAGATTTCACGCTCGAAGGCTATGAACCACATGCCTTGATAAAAGGCAGTGTTGCGGTCTAATGCAATAAAAAACGGTGTTTTAGCTAAACTACTAAAACACCGTTTTCATTTCCTGCAAACTCATTCCACTTAAAAGAATCTGCTTCCGGCTCATTGACAAATGTGCCGTCAATTACGTATTTGAATTCGTAGGCAGCATCTTTGTTTACATCGAAAATGCCTTTGAAAGTGCCATTTTTTAATTTGCTCAAAGCACCTTCAGCTACATTCCAATTGTTGAAATCGCCAACAACAGAAGCTTGACTTGCTTCTTTTGCTTCTATTGAAAAGGTAACTTTACAAACTGGTTTTGTTTTAACGAATTGTTTCTTGATTGCCATAACTATTTCATTTATAGATTTATAAAACAAAGAAAACAAAAGAATTTGAACACACAATGAGCGTAACGAAGATTTAATACAATGTGGCAAACCATGTTAATTTATGAGCAATTTCTTAATTTTAAGTCTGTTAAATTTAACATTCCAGAAAGAGAAAAAGTTTTCTTGTTAAATTAATGTAGAAGCAAAACAGTGACTTTCCAAAATAAATTTTACCTTTATAAACAAAATTTTGATCAATGGAAAAAGAACTACACGAACAGTATGAATATGCAAGAAGAAGAATTAAACAAAAAAAAAGATTGTATTTTCATTTTGTCCTTTTCGTTTTAGGAAGTTTGCTTTTATTTATCGCTAATAAGTTTTTCGAAATTGCCGTAGATTCCCACTGGTCCATTTGGATTATCACCATATGGTTGTTCCTCTTTATTTTACATTTTATAAAAATTTTCATCACGGATCGTTTTATGAATAAAAATTGGGAAAGGGAACAAATAGACCGGCTTGTAGCTTTACAACAAAAAAAACTGGATCAATTACAAACACAGGTTAACAACGACGACCTTAAATAACAGTACATCAATTATGATAATAATGATTGCGGCCGTTGCCGAAAATAATACTTTAGGTAAAAACAACGAACTGGTTTGGCATTTACCAAATGATTTCAAAAGATTTAAATCCCTTACATCCGGACATCATATTATAATGGGAAGAAAGACATTTGAAAGTTTTCCAAAACCATTACCAAACAGAACCCACATCATAATTACAAGACAGAAAGAGTATCAAGCCGACGGTTGCATCATCGTAGATAGTATGGACAAAGCATTAGCCATTTGTCCCAAAAACGAAGACACATTTATAATTGGTGGTGGCGAAATTTATACCTTAGGACTCCCTTTTACTGACAAAATAGAAATAACACGTGTTCATCACAACTTTGAAGGCGATGCTCACTTCCCTGAAATTAATGACGATGAATGGGAAATAATAATTTCAGAATTTAATACGAAGGATGAAAAACATCTCTACGATTATTCCTATCAGACATTCATTAAAAAATAAAACAAAAAAACATCCTTTTTACGGGATGTTTTTTTTTAACCATTGATCAAAGAGACGACCTACTCTTGAAAGAGTATTTGATAACATAAAATAAAAATTACAAATAGTAGTAATACTCCAGAAATGAAGATTATAATATTTGATGTTTTTTGAGAATACATCTCAAAAAAGCCTTTAATACCAAATACCACGAAGGTACTAAAGACGAAAAAAATTAAAATTTCCAAAAACAAATTTAATCCTAAGAACGTATTTTGCGCTTTAACTACAATACTGCTTTGTAAAACAGTATTCTCAAAACAGCTAACAAGAACAAATGAGATAAAAAACGCTAAAATTACCCACTTGATTTGGTTGATCGATTCTCTTTTAATCATTTGGTATGGTTATTTACTGAATAACAAATTTGTACAATAAAATCATTAGTTACAATACCCACTTTTAGTGATATTTCAAATAAAATAAATTTTAGTTTTCAGCCTGTCTGAACGTATTTTAAAAACTAAAATAAAACTTGTTTCTAATTTTTGAAACTCATTTTAAGTTCATCAAGTTTGTATTATATTTGTACAAACTAAAAAAATGTCAGAAAAAATAACACCCTATAAAGATTCAGCGCTAGGTAAAAAAGAACAAGTTGCTAAAATGTTTGACACCATTTCTGGAAATTATGACAATCTGAATCGTGTCATTTCTTTTGGTATTGATATAAAATGGCGTAAAAAAGTACTGCAAATAGTTGCGAAATCAAATCCGAAGATCATTCTGGACATCGCAACCGGAACTGGTGATTTGGCCATTTTGATGGCACAAACAAATGCTAAAAAAATCATTGGGTTAGATATATCAGCAGGAATGCTGGAAGTAGGCGTAAAAAAAATTGCTTCAAAAAATCTTTCTAATACTATCGAAATGATTTTGGGTGACTCCGAAAACATGCCTTTTGAAGACAACTATTTTGATGCAATAACCGTTGCATTTGGAGTTCGTAATTTTGACGATTTAGAAAAAGGTTTGGCTGAAATTCTAAGAGTTTTAAAACCTAACGGTATATTTGTAATTTTAGAAACTTCGGTGCCGGACAAGACTCCTTACAAACAAGGATATAATTTTTACACAAAAAACATTCTCCCATTAATAGGCAAAGTTTTCTCTAAAGACGATGTTGCTTATGGTTATTTATCTGAATCGGCAGCTGCATTCCCTTACGGCGAAGTATTAAACAATATTTTGAGAAAAATTGGGTTTATAGATGTTGTAGCTTTACCACAAACTTTTGGTGTAGCTACCATTTACTCAGCTTCTAAAAAATAACATGAGAAAAATAATTGTCTTACTGTTTTTTGCTTTTATTCTAAACGGATACGCTCAAAAGTCTAAAAATATATTTAGCAGAGACCCTATTATTAATTTGGAAAATTTTCAAAAAAAGAGAATGTATTATGGGTTTTATTTAGGATTTAACTCGTATGATTTCAAAATAGACTATAAAACTGTAGGACCCGATATTCTTATAAAAAAAACCACTGGATTTAATGTGGGTATCGTTGCTGATTTGAAACTTCAGGAATACATTGACCTGCGATTTGAGCCGGGTCTTTATTATACAAGAAGAGATTTACACTATCCTAATTTCACAAATAGTGGAGATGCGCTGAGAGAAGTGAACAGCACCTATATTCATTTTCCATTATTAGTGAAATTTTCCTCCCTTAGAACAGGAAATATTCGCCCCTATTTAGTGGGAGGCGTATCAGCAACCTTAAATTTATCCAGTAATTCTAAATTAATTGATGACAACTTAGAACAACGTTTTAGAGTAAAAGCATGGACAACTAATTATGAATTGGGTTTTGGAATTGATCTTTTTTCGGAATATTTTATATTTTCTCCTTCCATAAGAGGCGTTTTTGGAATGAATGACGAATTAATCAGAGACAAAGACCCAAATAGTCCTTGGACAAGCAATATAGAATCTTTGAAAACCAGAGCGGTTTTTATCAATTTTACTTTCCATTAAAGAATAGTTCCCAGTGTGTTCAGTCGCAGTATTCGGTTCTCACCGTAAACTGCGACCGAACACTGAATACTAGCCCCGACAAAACTCGCTTAATACTATAGCGGTAGCTGTCGCAACATTGAGGCTTTCTGTTTTTTGAAGATCCCCAAAACGAGGAATTGCGAGTCTGTTTTTGGCTAAACTTTCAAGTGCTGGCGAAACTCCATTAGCCTCATTACCCATTATAATAATGCCTTCTTTAGGTAAAACTGATTTATAAATATTCTCTCCGTCCATAAAAGTGCCGAAAACGGGTAATTTTGTTTGTGCTATAAAAGCATTAAGATCTATATAATTCACGTTGACTCTGGCTATAGAACCCATAGTTGCCTGAACCACTTTTGGGTTATAAATATCAACTGTTTCCTTTGAACACAACAACTGCTTAACACCAAACCAATCACACAAACGCAATATGGTTCCTAAATTTCCCGGATCACGAATTGAATCAAGCGCTACAATCAAACCGGTCTCAATAATTGGTTTTTCCAATGGCATTTTGAAAATTCCCAAACAGGTATTTGGGGTTGCTAATGCGCTTATTTTTTTTAAATCATTTTCTTGAATAATCGTTTTTTTAGCTACAGGGACTTCCTCAAAATCATTTTGGGTAGTATACAAATGTTCCAGCTCAAAATTAGACTCCAGTAATTCATGAATCCCTTTTACGCCTTCGGCAAAAAATAATTTATTGGCAATTCTATATTTTTTTTGCTGCAAACTCGTTATAAGTTTTATTTGGTTTTTACTAACCATAAAATAATGTACTTTTGAATTAAATATTTTAGAACACTTGAAAAAAACTTCCACAAAAATAACTGCATTTATTCTAATTGCAATACTAATTTGCGCTTGTAACGCTGTAAAAAGAGTTCCGGACGGAAAACTACTGCTTACAAAAAACGAAATTACTGTAAATGACAAAACCATTAAGGATGAAAATGTTTTTAATCAACTGTATCAAAAACCAAACAGCACCTTACTTGGATACCGTTTGAGATTGAATCTTTACAATCTTGCCAATCTAAATCCAGATTCAACGTATCAAGCCAAGTTTACAAATAACCCGGGAAAATTTGAACGAAAATCCAAATGGCTGTCTGAAAAACAAGTTAATCGACTCGGAAAATCTTTCTGGTATCACGGAATCCATGATTTCTTGAAAAGAACCGGAGAACCACCCATAATTATTGACAAAGAAAGAGCAGATAAATCATTGTTGCGATTGAAATACTATTATTTCAACGATGGATTTTTTAATGTGAATGCTACATACAAAATAGACACTTTGAGCATTAAAAAAGCTAAAATAAAATACGCCATTACTCCGGGAAATGCTTACTTTTTGGATTCCTTAAGAACTACTATTTTAACTCCGGCTTTAGATTCTTTATATGAGACTAACAAGTCAAGCACATTTATCAAATCAGGAAATCAATATAAAACCGAAGATTTTGAGAATGAAAAAAACCGAATCACTACTCATTTTAGAAATAATGGAGTGTATTATTTCCAACCGAATTATGTAACTTTTGACATTGACACCATTAAAAAAGTCAATCAGGCAAATATAAACTTGATGATTAATAATTATTCTTATCAAGAACAAGATTCGAGCAGAACCGAGCCTTTTAAAATTTATAAAATAAGTGATGTAAACATTTATACTGATTATTCTCCAAGTACAAATACTATAAAAATTACGGATAGTACCACCTATAAAAACTTCAACTTATACAGTCAGGAAAAATTAAAATACAAGCCACGAGCCATTACTAATGCTATCTTTATTACAAAAGGAGGGTTATTTGCGGATTACAAAACTGTTTTGACAACACGGTATTTAAACAATCTTAAAATTTTCAATTATCCGTCAATACAATATGAAGTTGATCCTAGAGACTCAACCGCACAATCATTGATTGCAAAAGTATATTTAACCCCAAGGAAAAAATATAGTTTTGGAACTACATTAGATGTCACCCATTCTAATATACAAGATTTCGGTGTGGGTTTAAGTGTTTCTGAAACGATACGAAACGTTTTTAATGGAGCCGAAACACTGGAATTAGCTGCACGTGGGAATATTGGATCTTCAAAGGATTTAGCAAACCCAAAGAATAATTTTTTCAATGTTTCAGAATATGGTTTGGATTTAAAACTTAACATTCCAAGGATTTTCATGCCTTTCAGCACTGAAAAAATCATTCCAAAAAGCATGATTCCATCTACTTTGATCACAGTAGGTTTTGCAAAACAACAAAATATTGGTTTAGACAAAGAGAATTTCACAGGAGCATTATCATACAATTGGACTCCAAAAAGAAACTATACTGCCAGATTTGATTTGTTCAACACTCAGTTTGTACGCAATCTAAATCCGCAGAATTACTTTAATGTTTACGGATCTTCATACAATGCTTTGAACGAAATCAGTAAAGAATATAATACAAATTCTTCCTATTATAACAATGACATTGACAAAGATTTACTTATTGAAGAAGGAACCGTTGGCTTTACTAATGATGTTCTCACCGGTAACGCAAACTTTTTGAAACCATTAGAACCCGCAGATTTTCAGTCTGTAAAAAGTATTGAAGAGCGAAGACTAAGACTTACGGAGAATGACTTTATTTTGGCAACCAGCTTCACTTTTTCAAAAACAACCAAAAAGGATTTAACTGACAATACTTTTTATCTTTTTAAAACAAAAATAGAATCGGCAGGAACCGTTTTATCAGCTTTTGCAGCAACAACAAATCAGAATAAGAATTCAAATGGTAATTATAAAATATTCAATTTAGAATATTCAGAATACATAAAAACAGAATTTGATTATATTAAACATTGGGATTTATCCAAAGAAAAAATATTTGCATTTAGATCATTTTTTGGGATAGCCATTCCATTTGGAAACTCAGACTACATTCCCTTTTCAAGAAGTTATTTTTCAGGTGGATCAAATGATAACAGAGCATGGCAACCCTATGGTTTAGGCCCCGGTAGCAGTGGCGCATTAGATGATTTCAATGAGGCAAATATGAAAATTGCGATTAGTGGGGAGTATCGATTTAAGATATTAGGCAGTTTAAAAGGAGCTCTTTTTGCCGATGCCGGGAATATCTGGAACGTATTAGACAATGTAGAGGATGAGAAATCGACATTTACACAATTTAAGGACTTAAAAGATATCGCTTTAGGCACTGGATTTGGACTTAGATACGACCTAAGTTTTTTTGTAATTCGTTTTGATTTAGGATTTAAAACCTACAATCCAGCCAATGAAACCAACAAAAGATGGTTTAGAGAATACAACTTTGCTAACTCTGTTTTAAATTTTGGAATAAATTATCCGTTCTAATGCTAATTAATTCTTATTTTTGCAAACTAAAAACTAAAAAAAATAACTAAAAAAAGTACAATGGCACACAACATAAAACCAGGCGTAGCTACAGGAGATCAGGTTCAAGAAATTTTTAATTATGCTAAAGAAAAAGGATTTGCACTTCCAGCAGTAAACGTTACGGGATCAAATACTATCAATTGTGTACTTGAAACTGCAGCAAAACTAAATGCTCCGGTTATCATCCAATTTTCTAATGGAGGAGCGCAATTTAATGCAGGAAAAGGACTTTCTAATACAGGTGAAAAAGCAGCTATCGCTGGTGGAATTGCTGGTGCATTACACATTCATACTTTGGCGGAAGCTTACGGAGCAACCGTAATTTTACATACTGACCACTGTGCAAAAAAATTATTGCCTTGGATTGACGGTCTATTAGATGCTTCAGAAAAACATTTTGCTGAAACAGGAAAACCATTATACTCTTCTCACATGATTGACTTATCTGAGGAGCCTATCGAAGAAAATATCGAAATTTGCAAAGGATATTTGGAAAGAATGAGCAAAATGGGAATGACACTTGAAATTGAACTTGGAATTACAGGTGGTGAAGAAGATGGTGTTGATAACTCTGATGTTGACAGTTCTAAATTATACACACAACCTGAAGAAGTTGCTTACGCATACGAAGAACTTTCTAAAGTAAGTCCAAGATTTACAATTGCGGCTGCTTTTGGAAACGTGCACGGAGTTTACAAACCAGGAAATGTAAAATTGACTCCAAAAATCTTAAAAAATTCTCAAGATTTTGTTCAAAATAAATTCAACACAGGACACAACCCAGTAGATTTCGTTTTCCACGGTGGTTCAGGTTCTACATTAGAAGAAATTAGAGAAGGTATTAGCTACGGCGTAATAAAAATGAATATCGATACTGATTTACAATTTGCTTTTACGGAAGGCATCCGTGATTACATGGTAAAAAACATCGACTATTTGAAAACTCAAATTGGAAACCCAGAAGGTTCTGATGCTCCAAACAAAAAATATTACGATCCAAGAAAATGGTTACGTGAAAGCGAAGTTACTTTCAACACAAGACTTGAGCAAGCATTTGCTGACTTGAACAATGTGAATACATTATAAATTCAAATTACGAATTATGAATTACGAGGGCAACTCATAATTCATAATTCATAATTCATAATTAAAGAAATATGGCTTGGTTTAAAAGAAAAGAAAAAGGGATTACTACTGCTACCGAAGACAAAATGGATATTCCAAAAGGGCTTTGGTACAAATCTCCAACTGGAAAAATTATTGATGCCGATGAACTAGCTCGTAACTTATTTGTAAGTCCCGAAGATGGTTTTCACGTTAGAATTGGAAGTACAGAATATTTTCAAATTTTATTTGACAACAATGAATTTGTTGAATTAGATAAGAACATGACTTCTAAAGATCCTTTGCATTTTGTTGACACAAAAAAATATGCAGATCGTTTGAAAGATGTTATGGAAAAAACCAAACTTAAGGATGCAGTGCGTACCGGAGTTGGTAAATCAAAAGGAAAAGATCTTGTTATCTGCTGTATGGATTTTGCCTTTATCGGTGGTTCTATGGGAGCAGTAGTAGGAGAAAAAATCGCAAGAGGAATCGATCACGCTATCAAAAACAAGCTACCCTTTGTAATGATTTCAAAATCAGGTGGAGCAAGGATGATGGAAGCCGCTTATTCTTTGATGCAGCTGGCTAAAACATCTGTTAAACTGGCTCAACTTGCCGAAGCAAAATTGCCATACATTTCGTTATGTACGGATCCAACAACTGGAGGAACAACTGCTTCTTATGCCATGCTGGGAGATATTAATATTTCTGAACCAGGCGCATTAATCGGATTTGCCGGGCCAAGAGTAGTTCGAGACACCACTGGTAAAGATTTGCCGGAAGGTTTCCAGACTGCTGAGTTCTTACTTGAACATGGTTTCTTAGACTTTATAACACCCCGAAAAGAATTGAAAGACAAGATTAATTTGTATATCGATTTGATTCAAAACAACGATATTAGATAAATGAAAAATCCCGAACAATCGGGATTTTTTTATGCTTGAAAAGTAATCTATTGCTATTTCAAACTCGCCATATCTATTACGAAACGATATTTAACATCGCTTTTATTCATGCGCTCATAAGCCTCATTAATATACCCCATATCAATCACTTCAACATCTGAAGTGATGTTATTAGCTGCACAATAATCTAACATTTCCTGAGTTTCTGCAATTCCACCTATTAGGCTTCCCATTATTTTTCTGCGCTTCATGATTAATGTAATGGCAGGGATTTCGGCTGGCGCAGTGGGAACTCCTACAATAATCATTGTTCCATTTGTATTTAACAAGTTTAAATACGCATTGTAATCATGCTTTGCAGAAACCGTATTTAAAATAAAATCAAACTTATTTGTCAAAGAATCCATCATTCCGGAATCAGACGTTAGCGCAAAATGATGCGCACCTAATTTTTTCGCATCCGCTTCTTTCGAAGGAGAATGACTTAACATGGTGACTTCGGCACCAAAAGAAACGGCAAACTTCACTGCCATGTGACCTAATCCGCCCAAACCTAAAACACCCACTTTATGCCCTTTACCTACCTTCAAATAGCGCAATGGAGAATATGTTGTAATACCCGCACACAACAAAGGAGCCACACCCGAAAGTTCTAATTTGTCAGAAATATGCAAAGTATAGCTTTCATCAACGGTAATGCTGGTCGAGTAACCGCCATAAGTAGGCGTTTTTGTCCCTCTTTCGTAACTGTTGTAAGTCCCCGTCATGCCTTCTTCACAATATTGCTCTTCTCCAGATTTACAGCTAGGGCAAGTTCTACAAGAATCTACAAAACAGCCCACGCCCGCTAATTCTCCTACCTTAAATTTAGAAACTTCACTTCCTACAGCAGTAATTCTACCTACAATTTCATGGCCAGGCACCAACGGATAAATGGCAGGTCCCCAATCTCCTTTTGCTGTGTGAATATCAGAATGACAAACACCACTATAAAGTATCTCTATCTGAACTTGTTTTTTGCCAAGTTCTTTTCTATCAAACGAATACGGTTTTAATGGAGTTTCCGCATCATAAGCTGCATAAGCTTTAATTGCTGTCATATTACAAATTTTAGTTGAGTGTTAAAAGTACGAAAAAGAGAAACTGGAAATGTTAAGAATATAATAAATCCGATTGAAAAAATCATTCAAAAACACACAGACTCTTTAGGCTAAAAAACTACATTCCCGTTCTTATCGCCTCCACAGGATCTAACTTTGAGGCAGAAATCGCTGGGAGTATTCCGGAGATCAATCCAATTATGACTGCTAATCCAGTTCCTAGAGTAATATTTCCCGCACTTAAGACAAATTCAAAATCTAAAACATTTGTTAGAATAAGTGCAATAATCCAAACCATAAGCAATCCAATTATTCCACCAATTAGACACAAGATAATAGCTTCAAATAAAAACTGGAACAATATAAACCTGTTTTTGGCTCCTAATGACTTCTGAATTCCTATTAAATGGGTACGCTCTTTAACGGAAACAAACATGATATTAGCTATACCAAAACCACCCACAAGAAGTGAAAATCCTGCAATTATCCACCCAACCATATTCATAAAACCAATAGTTTCATCAATCATATCAGTTGCACCTTTAAGAAAATTGATAAAAAAATTATCTATATCCCCTGATTTAACCCCTCTAAAATTCCTGATTTTATATGAAATTTGAGCTTTAAGGTTTTCTACATCAATCCCTTTACTAGGCTTAATAATGACTATTGGAGTAAATGATTGATTGTTGTCTCCAAACAATCCTCGTATTCTATTTACCGTAGGATAAATGGTATGATCAGGATTAGAACCAAAACTCACCATTCTATCCCCTACTTTTTTTAGAGTCCCAACCACTTTAAAACGCTGTCCGTATAACCTAACTTCCTTACCTAATGGAGAAACCCCTTCAAAAAGCGACTCAACAATTTCATGACCTATTACAACATTATTACTTCCCGAGTTTGATTCTTGCTCACTAAAAAAACGTCCTTCTTTAAAATCTAATTTTTCAATATCAGAGAATTCATAAGTACAGGGAATTACCGCTATTGAACTTACTGTTTTTGATTCATACTTTATAGTTTCTCGTCCAGCATAAAGTTGAAAGCAAACACTTTCAACATCCGTTAAATTATTTTTTAAAAATTTATACTCCTCATAAGTTACATCCGGAAATTGTTCAACCTTCCAGTCTGGAACATCTGTGGGTCCAAAACAATATTTAAAAAAGAAAACAGTACTATTGTCTAAACTTCCAATATCTTTTTTTATTTTCCTGTCCAAAGAATCAACGGCCGCAAGTACAGCTATAATCGAAAAAATTCCAATAGTAACTCCTAACAAAGAAAGCAACGTTCTTAACTTGTTGTTTCGCAATGCATTCATTGCAAAGCCAAAACTCTCTTTTAATAATCGAAGGTAAACCAGCATAAAAATTTTTTTGTATTAAAGTAAAATTCCATAAATATTATTCAAAAACCTAATGAAAAATGTATTCGTTGCTGCGAGAATCAATTATTTTATCTTTACCAATGAAAATTAGGAGTAAAAATTACACATTATCTCATTTTCAAATGGCTTAATTTTCACATTAAAAAACTATTTTTGCATTTTATAATTATAACTACACAATGAACACAACAAAAACAATTCAATCTGCATTAATCTCTGTCTTTTCAAAAGAAGGATTAGAACCTATAGTAAGACAACTAAACAGTCAAAATGTTACACTTTATTCTACTGGAGGGACTGAGGATTTTATAAAAAATTTAGGGATTCCTGTAATTCCTGTTGAAGATGTTACTTCCTACCCTTCTATTCTGGGTGGTAGAGTAAAAACATTACACCCAAAAGTTTTTGGAGGAATCTTAAATCGCCAAGACAACGAGAGCGATGTTCAGCAAATGATAGAGTTCAACATCCCGCAAATAGATTTAGTAATTGTTGATTTATATCCTTTTGAAAAAACAGTAGCTTCTGGAGCTAGTGAATCAGATATTATTGAAAAAATAGATATTGGTGGTATTTCTTTGATACGTGCCGCCGCAAAAAATTTCAAGGACACTGTAATTGTAGCCTCGGTTGACCAATATGGTTTGCTTTTGGATTTGATTACAGATCAAAACGGAGCTACAACATTGGAAGACAGAAAATTATTGGCTACAAAAGCATTTCATGTTTCATCACATTATGACACTGCAATTTTCAATTATTTCAACACTGACGAAACAATATACAAACAAAGTATTGCTAACGGTCAAGTTTTAAGATATGGGGAGAATCCACATCAAAAAGGTTTTTTCTTTGGTGATTTTGATGCTATGTTCAAAAAAGTTCACGGAAAAGAATTGTCTTACAATAATTTATTAGATGTAGATGCTGCAGTAAATTTGGTTAATGAATTCAAAAATGACGGCCCTACATTTGCTATACTAAAACACAATAATGCTTGTGGTTTAGCGACAAGAACTACAATTAGCGAAGCTTATCTTGCGGCTTTGGCTTGCGATCCAACATCTGCATTTGGTGGAGTTTTAATTTCGAATACAAAAATTGATGTTACTACGGCTTCAGAAATAAACAAATTATTTTGTGAAGTGGTGATTGCTCCTGAATACGATACTGAAGCCATTACTATTTTACAAGAAAAGAAAAATCGAATTATATTAGTTCAAAACGAAGTAGCTTTACCTCAAAAACAAGTACGTACTTGCTTAAACGGAATTTTAGTTCAGGAAAGAAACAACATAACCGACAATAAAGAAGACTTAAGAACCGTTACTATAACTGAGCCTACTGAACAAGAAGTTCAGGATTTAATTTTTGCTTCCAAAATTTGTAAAAACACAAAATCAAATACGATTGTTTTTGCAAAAAATGGTACACTTATTGCGTCAGGTACAGGACAGACATCAAGAGTTGATGCCTTGCTTCAAGCAATAGAAAAAGCGAATAATTTTCACTTTGATTTGCATGGAGCAGTGATGGCAAGCGATGCGTTTTTCCCTTTTCCAGATTGTGTAGAAATAGCTAAAGAAGCTGGAATAACTGCTGTAATTCAGCCCGGAGGATCAATAAAAGACGAATTGAGTATTAATTATTGTAATGAAAATAAAGTTGCAATGGTATTTACAGGAACTCGTCATTTTAAACATTAATTTGTTTAACTTTGTCCGTCACAAATTTATAACTTCTAACCCTTAAAAAACTTATGGGATTTTTTGATTTCATGACCGAGGATATTGCGATAGACCTTGGTACCGCCAACACTTTAATCATACATAATGATAAAGTTGTAATAGACAGCCCATCGATAGTTGCTCGTGATAGAGTATCGGGCAAAATCATTGCTGTAGGAAAAGAAGCAAGTATGATGCAGGGTAAAACACATGAAAACATTAAGACAATAAGGCCTTTGAAAGATGGCGTAATTGCTGATTTTGATGCTTCTGAAAAAATGATAAGCTTGTTTATAAAAAGCATCCCCGCATTGAAGAAAAGAATGTTTACTCCCGCTTTAAGAATGGTTGTATGTATTCCTTCTGGAATAACTGAAGTTGAAATGAGAGCCGTTAAAGAATCTTGCGAAAGAGTTAATGGTAAAGAGGTCTATTTGATACATGAACCTATGGCAGCAGCAATAGGTATTGGAATAGACATCATGCAACCAAAAGGAAACATGATTGTGGATATTGGTGGTGGAACAACTGAAATTGCAGTAATTGCATTGGGCGGAATTGTATGTGACAAATCAGTAAAAATCGCTGGTGATGTATTTACAAATGACATCGTTTATTATATGCGCACACAACACAACCTTTTTGTTGGAGAAACTACTGCCGAGAAAATAAAAATTCAAATTGGTGCCGCAATAGAAGACTTAGAAACTCCTCCAGAAGACATGTCTGTTCAAGGTAGAGATTTATTGACCGGTAAACCAAAACAAGTAGAAGTTTCTTATAGAGAAATTGCTAAAGCATTAGACAAATCAATACAAAGAATTGAAGATGCTGTAATGGAAACTTTATCACAAACACCTCCTGAATTAGCAGCCGACATTTACAACACAGGGATTTACCTTGCAGGTGGAGGATCTATGTTAAGAGGTCTTGATAAAAGGATTTCACAAAAAACAGATTTACCTGTTTACATTGCTGAAGACCCATTAAGAGCAGTTGTTAGAGGAACTGGTATGGCACTTAAAAACATTACAAAATTTAAAAGCATTTTGATTAAGTAATCGGTTTTTGTTACACTTGCCAGCCTTCAAGCTCAAATCAATTTACAGCAATTAGATTACAAAACAAGACATACAGTTATTTACATTATACCGTTAAGAAATGCAGCAAATATTTAATTTTATTTTTAAAAACAGTAATAGATTACTGTTTTTGCTGCTTTTGGGTGTCTCGTTATCACTCACCATTCAATCCCATTCTTTCCACAGGAGCAAAATAATCAGTTCTGCAAATTTTTTAAGCGGTGGAGTGTATGAAAAGGTGAATAACCTTAATGAATATTTGAATTTAAAAACTCAAAATGATGCGCTTGCTCTTGAAAATGCAAAGCTGAAAAGTCTTTTATTTAATCGTAAAGACACTACTGCAATAAAAAAACTGGACAGTATTAAAGGTGTAAAACCAAACGATATTGTCGTTTCAAAAGTGATACATAATTCCTATAATGTCCATGAAAATTACTTAACCTTAAATTCAGGAGAATTACAAGGTGTAAAACCAGATATGGGCGTAATTAACAGTTTAGGAATTGTTGGAATCATAGAAAACACCTCTCCAAACTATTCGACTGTAATCAGTATTCTGAATAAAAAATCTCAAATCAATGCCAAAATTAAAAAGTCAAATCACTTTGGTTCTTTGATATGGGACGGAAAAAATACAGGCTTCGTTCAATTAATCGATGTTCCGAGATTAGCGGCGATAAGAAAAGGCGACACAATCGTAACTGGAGGTCAATCTGTAATTTTCCCAGAGAACATAGGAATAGGTACTATTGAAAATATATTTACAGAAGAAAAAAACAATTATTACACCATAAATATAAGATTATTCAACGACATGACTAACTTAGGTCATGTCTATATAATAAAAAGGAAAGACCGTGAAGAAATCACTAATTTAGAAAAAAGAGAAAAGGATGAATAGCGCATTGTTAGTCAATATTTTTCGATTTATTCTGTTATTGGCAGTTCAAATTATCATATTCAACAATATGACTTTTTTGGGTTACATTAGCCCTTTTCCCTACATATTATTCATAATACTTTACCCTGTAAATGGAAACAAGTCTGGTCTTGTAGTTGCGAGTTTTTTACTTGGGCTTATTATGGATATGTTTAGTAATTCAGGCGGAATACATGCAACTGCATGTTTGGTTTTAGCCTATGTTAGACCATCTATTTTTAAATTTGCTTTTGGCCTAAGTTATGAATATCAAACTGTAAAATTAAATGACGTATTAACACCTGAGAGATTCTCGTTTATATTACTCTCTGTTGTAATACACCATTTTACGTTATTTTTACTGGAAGCATTCCAATTTAGCTTTATTTTTGATATACTAATACGAACTTTATTAAGTACTGTATTCACCATTATTATTTGCATTATCATAATATATCTTATTAAGCCAAACAAAAGATGAGAAAAGTCTTGTTGCCTTCCTTAATCATTCTAGCTACATCTTTGCTTGTAATTCGAATCTTTTATTTGCAGATTGTTGACGACACTTTAAAGTTAAAATCTGAAAATAATGCCATTAAAAAAAAGTACGAATTTCCAGAAAGAGGATACATGTATGATAGAAAAGGAAAGTTATTAGTTGCCAACCAAGCATCTTATGACATCATGGTTATTCCTAGAGAAGTAAAAAATACGGATACTTTAGAATTTTGTCAATTATTGAATATTACAAAAGAAGATTTCATAAAAAAAATCGAAAAAGCTAAAATATACAGTCCGCGTTTACCATCTGTCTTTTTATCTCAGTTGAACAAAAGTGAATTCGCCGCTTTTCAAGAAAAAATAAGAAAATATGAAGGTTTTTATTTTCAAAAACGTTCCCTTCGTGATTATGAAGTAGATTTTGGGGCCAATATTTTTGGGTCCATCACCCAAGTCAACGAAAAACTAGTCGCCAAAAATCCATATTACAATAGCGGTGATTTAATTGGACGACAAGGAGTTGAAGAAAGTTATGAAGATCTTTTGCGTGGAATAAAAGGTGTAAAATACATTCAAAAAGATAAATACAACAGGGAAATCGGTTCTTATAAAGAAGGAAAATACGATACTATTGCTATTCAAGGAGAAGACATAAATCTTACCATAGATGCTGAAATTCAAAAATATGGTGAAGAGTTAATGATTAATAAGCGAGGCGGAATTGTTGCTATTGAACCAAAGACTGGAGAGATTTTAGCACTTGTAACTGCTCCATCCTATGACCCTGGGATATTAGTAGGAAGACAACGATCTAAGAATTATACCGAATTGTATCGAGATTCTATTGCAAAACCACTTTATGACAGAGGTTTGCTGGCTGAGTATGCTCCAGGATCTCCATTCAAAATTTTAACTGGACTTATTGCGTTACAAGAAGGAGTTATTGATGCTAATACTACTGTTTTTTGCAATCGAGGTTTTAGTTATGCAAGAGGGCGTTTTATGGGATGCCACTGCCATGGAGGTGCTCTTCAATTGCATAGAGGTATATTTGAATCCTGCAACTCTTATTTTGCAACGGCTTACATGAAAACAATTAATAAATACTCAAAGCCAGCACAAGCAGTTGATATTTGGAATAATCACGCAAAAAGTTTTGGTCTTGGGCAATTCATGGGATATGATTTACCAACTGGCAAGAGAGGAAAAATACCCTCTTCAAAAACATACAAACGCATGTATCCTAATGGTGGCTGGAGAAGCACCGCTATCGTATCTAATTCTATTGGTCAAGGTGAAGTTGTAATGACTCCAATTCAACTGGCTAATATGATGGCAACAGTTGCGAATGAAGGGTATTATTACACGCCACATATCATTAAAAAAATTGAAGGCCATAAAATTGACGAAAAATTCACCACGAAACATGTAACCACAATTGATAAAAAACATTTCAAACCAATTATCAGCGGTTTATTTGATGTTTACAACTTAGGAACAGCCAGGTCTCTACGAGTGGAAGGAATTGATATTTGTGGTAAGACTGGAACAGCGGAAAATTTTACAAGAATTGGTGGTGTAAAAGTAAAATTAGAAGATCACTCTATATTTGTAGCTTTTGCACCAAAAGATAATCCAAAAATTGCAATTGCAGTTATGGTTGAAAACGGTGGATATGGAGCGACTATTGCAGGACCTATCGCCAGTTTGATGATAGAGAAATACCTCAGACAAAAAATTACCAGAATTGACCTGGAAAAAAGAATTCTAGCAACAAGTTTACAAAGTCGATATGCTAAATTAGGAGGACTCTCTGAAGCAGTTAAATTACAAATAAGAATTAGCGATTCTCTTCTAAAAAAGAAAACAATAATTCCAGCTGTAAAAGTAAAAACAGACACCACTAAATCGAATAAACAAGCTATTTAATTCAGATGAAAAACCAAAGCATAACAAATAACATCGACTGGATAAGCATAATAATCTATGTTTTATTAGTTATTTTGGGTTGGCTAAATATCTATTCGTCTTCTCTTTCATCAATGGAAGACACTTATGAAAAACAGCTTATATTCATTGTATTAACTATTCCTTTAATATTCATCATACTCTCTGTTGACGGTAAGTTTTATGAAAAATACGCAAGTATCATTTTTGGAATTTCACTACTCACATTAGCAGGATTATTTTTATTTGGAAAAACCATAGCAGGTCAACGTTGTTGGTATGCAATAGGGAGTTTTACAATTCAACCTTCTGAATTTGCAAAAGCGGCTACAGCTTTGGCGTTAGCAAAATATTTAAGTGATACCCAAATCAATTTAAAAGAAGTTAATAGGCAAATACAAGCTCTTGCAATAATACTTTTGCCTGTGATCCTAATACTTCCTCAACCTGACCCAGGAAGTGCTTTAATATACAGTATATTCATCATTGTTTTATACCGCGAAGGCTTACCGTCTTGGTATGTTTGGACAGGATTTATTACCATACTGTTATTTGTATTAACGCTGATATTAGAGCCCCAATATGTAATTCTTATAGGATTGGCTACCCTAGTGTTAGTTCATTTCAAATCAAGATTAGCCGATAGAAACATTATTTTAAGCAGTATTCTTTTTGTAATTATTTCTGGGTTTGTTTTATCTGTAAATTATGTTTTCGAAAATGTATTTAAGCAACATCACAGGGATCGTTTTAATATACTTTTGGGCAAAACAGTAGATCTAAAAGGAATCGGTTATAATACAAATCAATCCGAAATAGCCATTGGTTCTGGAGGTTGGATTGGAAAAGGGTTTCTCGAAGGGACACAAACCAAAGGAGGATTTGTTCCTGAGCAACATACTGACTATATATTTACAACAGTAGGTGAAGAATGGGGATTTGCAGGCTCATTAGTAGTTATCGCTCTTTTTGCAGGTTTATTTCTTAGAATAATATATCTGGCAGAAAGACAAAAAACAAAATTCAGCAGAGTTTATGGATATTGTGTAGCCGGAATTTTATTTACTCATTTCTTTGTAAATATCGCCATGGTTGTTGGTATATTCCCAACAATTGGTGTGCCACTTCCTTTCTTCTCCTATGGAGGTTCTGGTCTTTGGGGCTTCACTATATTATTGTTTATATTTATAAAAATGGATGCTAATAAAGTTAACGAATGGTAATTAAATCAGCTTAAGTTAAGAACTTATTTTGTTTCTAATTTTTCGTCTCATTAAATTTCAATTATTTCATCAAGTTACCGTTTTGATAAAATAACGAAACTTTAAAAAATCCTATTCTAATTAAAACTCCAATTTTTATAATTGATATTTTTTTCAATTGATTTTCAATGTTGTCATTCAATTTAGGAAAGAAGTCAATTCCAGTCAATTTTTCGATATGATCAACTGACACTATAAAACTATATAAGGGTTTCTCACTTTCTGAATTGGGAACCAAAAAACCAATCATCTTCAAGTTCTCTGTGGAATCATCCAATAAAATTTTATAAAAAAACTTAGGAACAGAAACCTTCTCTTTCTCTATTATCATTAATGAAGGCTCTAAAACTCCGCCTGTAATTACATAAATCCCATCGTATTTCACGGCCCAATACCGTACATTTTGTTCTAATATATTCAAACTCTGTTATTAAAATTATGTACTTGAGGAGAAACATTTGAAGTAAAAAAAGTTTCGTTATACGCATCTAAAGCAAACTCCATATCACCTGCCGGACAAAGATGCCCTTTATCATACATGGTCTTTTTATAATTTCACCAATCAGCCGAACCCGTTTTTACTTTAGTATCCTCAATAAATAAAGGGCGCTTAAAATTATTATTTTTAATATACTTTTTCTTCAATTCATAAGCCACCCACTCAGACTGTTCGTGAACTTCATTATACGACAAAGTGTAATACTGGTGTTTCATAACTTGATTGGCTATTGTAGATGGTAAAAATCAAAAATTTTCGCTATTGTTGCTCCTTTATTCTCGATGCTATCAATATGACTTTTACTCTCCTTTAAGTTATATCCATTTTCCCCAGTGTAAGCAGCTGAATTAATCACTTCCAAATCCTTCTTACAGGAAGAAAAAAGGATTCCATTAAAAAGAATAAAGATTAAAGCGAATAGTTTTCTATTTTTCATTTATAACTATCTATAAAGATTGTTACTATTCTTCTAGTTTTTAAAGTTAAAATTAAGCAGTTTATATTAATTAAAAGTTACAGCAACTGCTATTTTCAAAATTATCAGATTCTAAAATTTAAAAAAAATGCAATAAAGATATGTTACTCAAACTAAAAACGCTCCAAAAATTCTTCTTGAATTTCTGGAGCGTAATAGACATTAATGATTGTATGTTTTATGAATTAACAAATTCCTTATTAAGATTTCGCCAATTTATCTTTTTTTATTTTAACTGGAATATCTTTTTTTGAAATTGATTTAGGTTGTAAATCGTCCAAAACATTAATTGCCTCTTCCACATAAATATCTTTTGATAAAGCTTCATGCCACATCTCTCTTTTTTCTTTTAACGAAACATCCTTACTCATCGTTTCTGTTTCATAAGGTAAAGAAGTAAATGTCAATGTGTTTTTATAGTTTACGATTGGCTTATATTTTTTAGCTTTTTCTTCAATTTCTACTTGAGCAATTTTAAATTTATCAATGTTCAAACTATAAACGTTCTCTTCACTTCTACTATCAATCCATTTTGCATTCTCTTCAATTAATTGAAACTGTGGATTTTTACTAATTCTGTTTTTACTGTTGGCAATTGCTAGATTAAAGTTGGCATTATTATTCCAAACACTATAATCAGCCTGATCAATTTTATCCCAAGGCATTGCATTATCAATATCGCGTTCGCCCATTTTTAAATAAGCATATCTATCTGGCATAACAATATCGCTACGAACACCTTCTAATTGGGTAGATCCACCGTTAATTCTATAAAATTTTTGTGTAGTAGTTTTAATCGCTCCTAAATCCCCAACAGAACTACTCCTAACGAACTGATTTAAATCAATTACATTTTGAACCGTTCCTTTACCGTAGGTTTGCTTACTTCCAATGATGATTCCTCTTTTATAATCCTGAATTGCAGCAGCAAGTATCTCTGAAGCCGAGGCTGAGAAACTATTTACCATAATTACTAAAGGACCATCCCATTCAATTTTTTTATCTCTGTCATAAAGAACCTCTTTTTTAATACCGGCTGATTTAATCTGAACGATTGGACCTTGTTCAATAAACAATCCTGCAATATCAACAACAGTCGACAAAGATCCACCTCCGTCATCACGAACATCAAGGATAATACCGTTTACACCTGCTTTTTTTAATCGGTCAACTTCTAAAGCAATATCTTTTCCAGCATCTCTACCGTCTTTATTTTCAAAATCAATGTAGAATTTTGGCAAATAAATCACTCCGTATTTCAATCCATTTTTATTTACAATACTGGACTTCGCATACGTTTCTTCTATTTCAACGATATCTCTGATAATAGAAATAATCTTAATTGTTCCATCCACTTTTTTAACAGTAAGACGAACTTCTGAACCTTTAGGTCCCTTAATTTTCTTCACAACATCATCCAAACGCATTCCAACAACATCTACCGCTTCTCCATTACCTTGAGCCACTTTCATGATCAAATCTCCAGCTTCTAGCTGTTTTCCTCTCCAAGCGGGACCACCAGAAATAAGTTCAGAAATTTCAGTAAGATCGTTTTTCTTTTGTAGACGAGCTCCAATTCCTTCTAACTTACCGCTGATACTTACATCAAAGCGTTCTTTTTCTTCCGCTGCAAAATAATTTGTATGCGGGTCAAAACGTGCTGTTATAGAATTTACATATACTGAAAACCAGTCGTTTCTGTCTAAATCCTTGATAAAACCAAAATATTCGTCTAATGATTTTATAGAACTTTCTCTAGTTTCTTTTTCTAAAGTCTCAAAAGATTTAATTTCATAAGTAGCATCATTTTTCTTTTTGTCTTCTTCTAATTTTTGTTTGTCAACAAGAGATGAAAGAGTAGATAATTTGATTTGCTTACGCCATTTATCACTAAGTTCAGACACATTTTTTGTATAAGGCGCTTTTTCATAATCAATATTGAAACTTTCATCAACTGAATAGTCAAAAGGGGTACTCAAAACATCTTTGTAAATCTTTTTGCTTTCTTCCATACGCTTAACTAAACGGTCATAGGTCAGATTGAAAAAAGTCAAATCCTTATTCAATAACTGATTGTCCAATTGCAATTCAAATTTTGAAAATTCATCAATATCAGATTGTAAAAAGAATCGCTTAGAGGGGTCTAAAGCCTCAATATAATCTTTATAAATTCCTTTAGAGAATGCATCATCAATTGTAGCTGGACTATAATGTCCTTTCTCTATAACAAACGTCAATAACTCTAAAAGCAATTTATCTTTTTCGGGATCGGTTGATTTTGTTGCATTCATTTTGAACGCAAACAATGTCACCGAAATGCATACAACTAGAAGTAGTATTTTATAGTTTCTTTTCATAAAGTTAATAATAGTATTCATGAATCTTTTAATCGAAGTTACGGTAAAAACTATGCCAACAGTGGCAGGGCCTCCATAAATTTTTGTTAAAGATATAAAAATGTTCTTTTCTTTTAAGTTAAATGAATCAACATAACATATTTTTATCTTTTGTTTACACATTCCATTCTGTGTTATTACATTTGTCCTGAAAATTCTCGATAATCAATCTCATTTTTGCAACTATAAAATAATGAAACAAACCAGACCTTTAATTTTAATAACAAATGACGACGGTATTTCTGCACCCGGACTTAGAGCATTAATTGCCGTTATGGCAGAAATAGGAGAGATTGTGGTGGTCGCTCCAGACAATCCTCAAAGTGCCATGGGCCATGCCATTACCATAAACAGCACCTTGTATTTGAATAAAATTTCTAAAGAAAATGATCCTTTTATAGAATACAGTTGTTCTGGAACACCGGTAGATTGTGTAAAACTTGCTGTCAATGAAATTCTGAAACGAAAACCGGATTTATGTGTTTCCGGGGTCAATCACGGATCAAATTCTTCCATAAATGTGATTTACTCCGGAACAATGAGTGCGGCTGTTGAAGCGGGGATAGAAGGAATTCCTGCCATTGGTTTCTCTTTATTGGATTATGATTGGAATGCCAATTTTGACAATATAAAATCTTTTATTCGAAAAATTTCGTTAGAAGTTTTAGAAAACGGACTGCCGGAAGGAGTTGTTTTGAATGTGAATTTTCCAAAATTAGAAGAAAAAGAGATTAAAGGAATCCGAATTTGTCGTCAAGCGAAAGCACTTTGGGTAGAGAAATTTGACAAAAGAAAAACGCCTCAAGGAAGGGATTATTACTGGCTTGCCGGAGAATTTGTAAACCAAGACAATGGCGAAGACACTGATGAATGGGCTTTACAAAATGGATACATATCCGTCGTTCCTGTTCAATTTGACTTGACGGCGCATCATGCTGTACAACAACTTAACACCTGGAAATGGAATGAATAAAACAGACTTGTTTGTCGGATTTTTAATTGGATTCGCCACTACCCTTCTTGGGAGTTATATTTTTATAACTTTTTTTACTGAATTTAATTTCATTGCTGGAATTCAAATTATGAAATCACAAGGGAATTTGGGCAAAATTATAACGTTGGGTTCTATTCTTACACTAATCGCATTTGGTTTTTTACTAAAAATGAACAAAGAAACAATGGCTCGCGGCGTGGTTTTAGCAGTAATAATAATGGCAATTATCACTCTGTTTATTTAAGAAACGGTAATAGTTTATCTTTGCAAATCGAAAAACAGATTATTAAAAATAAATATGATTTTATACGTTTGAAATCCAAATTTATAAACTCCTAATCTAGAAAGCATGAAATATTATATTATAGCGGGTGAAGCTTCAGGCGATTTGCATGGTTCAAATTTAATGAAAGAACTGTATAAAAAAGATCCAAATGCTGACATCCGTTTTTGGGGTGGAGATTTGATGAAAAATGTTGGCGGTACTTTAGTAAAACACTATCGGGAATTGGCATTTATGGGTTTCATCGAAGTGATTTTTAACTTAAAAACTATTTTGAATAACATCAAAATATGCAAAAAAGACATTCTTGAATTTCAACCCGATGTTCTTATTTTCATAGATTATCCCGGTTTTAATTTGCGCATAGCAAAATGGGGCAAAGCGTTAGGCATGAGAACACACTATTATATTTCCCCTCAAATCTGGGCTTGGAAAGAAAGCCGAATTACCGATATAAAACACGACATTGATAAAATGTATGTGATTTTACCTTTCGAAAAACAATTCTACGAGGACAAACATCATTTGCCTGTCGAGTTTGTGGGGCATCCGCTGATTGACGCTATTCACAACCAACCCGCAGTTGATCCAATCCTTTTTAGAAAAGAAAATCAATTAGACGAAAAACCAATTATCGCTATTTTACCGGGCAGCAGAAAACAGGAAATCACTAAAATGCTATCTGTAATGTTGAGCGTAGTAAATGATTTTCCTGACTATCAATTTGTAATCGCTGGTGCTCCAAGTCAGGAGTTCTCTTTTTATCAAGATTTTATTTCTCATGAAAATATAAAATTCATCTCCAATAAAACATACGATTTATTGCGAAATTCAACAGCCGCATTAGTCACTTCAGGAACCGCAACTCTGGAGACGGCACTTTTTAAAGTTCCGGAAGTGGTCTGTTACAAAGGCAGCTGGGCTTCCTACCAAATTGCGAAACGAATCATTACACTTAAATACATCTCATTGGTAAACTTGATAATGGATGAAGAAGTGGTCACTGAATTAATTCAAGAGAAATGTACTACAAAACGTATTCGGGAAGAACTGAAAAAAATCCTGGAATCCAATCATCGCAATACGCTTTTGGAAAAATATGCGTTATTAGAAGACAAATTAGGTGGCATTGGTGCTAGTGAAAAAACTGCTAAATTCATTGTTTCTGATTTACAATAGCTTACAGCTAATCTGTAGCTATTTACATTTATCAAAAATATATTCTTTTGAAACATTTCGCATTCCTATTATTGATTCTTGTTTTTTTTACGGCTTGTAAATCGACTTCTCCCATAGTCACTTCTAAAAAAAACAACACAAAAAAAGAGAAACTAACGAAATCCGAAAAAAGAAAAACAAATCATCTGGCTGAAGAACTAATTGATGCAGCGGCTGAAAATCTTGGAGTAAAATATAAATACGGAGGCACAACAAAAGCAGGTTTTGACTGTTCTGGTTTAATGTTTACGATTTTTGATTCTAACAACATAACCCTTCCACGTAACTCTTATCAACAGTCAAAAATAGGTGTTGTTATAAATCCCGAACGTGAACAAGCACAAAAAGGGGACTTAATATTTTTTAAAACCAACAAAAACTCACAAATAAATCATGTTGGAATCGTCATTGAAGCCAATGATGATGAGATAAAATTCATCCATTCTTCTACTTCAAAAGGAGTAATTATTTCCTCTACAAAAGAACCGTACTATAAAAAAACCTTTGTACAATTGAATAGAGTGTTATAGACATCCAAAAAACGCTTTGTTTCTTACTAAAAATGTGTACTTTAGACTTATGAAAGTACTCCAATTTCCTTTAGCGAGAATAACAATTGGATTTATTTCAGGAATTCTTTTTACCAATTACTTTCATCTACCACTATCATTACTCTTTATTTTACTTTTCATATCCATCAGTATTTTTGGAGCATTGTATTTTTTATTCAGAAATAAAAGCAAGAATGTTTTCTATTTTGGCTTGACAACTTATCTCCTGTCTTTTCTTATTGGAATTTCGACCCAAGTAATTCACACTGATTATTTTCAAAAAAGCAATTACATTAACAACACGACTGTTTTTGAACAACCACATTCCATTTCCATAATCATTCGCGAAAAACTAAAAAGCTCACCATTTAGCGACCGTTACATTGCCATTATAAACCGTGTTAATGAGAAAAAACAAACGGGAAGAATCATCTTGAACATTCAAAAGGACAGCTTGCATCATGAATTCGAGATTGGGACACCTTTACTTATTGAGGGAGTTTTATCTAAAAACAGACCTCCTAATAATCCAAACCAATTTGATTACAGCAAATACCTCAAAAACAAACAAATCTATGCCCAACTGTATGCTGATGTTGATGAAATCAAAATTGGTTCTGAAATAGAGAAAAACATCTGGTATTATTCCTCTAAATTAAGAACAAGAATTATTCATAATTTAGAAAAAAACAACTTTAATAAAACCGAATTAAATGTCGCCATAGCTTTAATAATGGGGCAACAGCAGGATATTTCACCTGAAATTATTCGGGATTATCAATATGCTGGAGCAGTGCATATATTATCGGTATCAGGACTACATATTGGTTTCATTTTACTTTTTGTCACCTTCATCCTAAAACCAATTCCTAACACAAAACGTGGCTCATTCCTAAAATTACTTATCATTCTTACCTCTTTATTCACTTTCGGAATCATAGCCGGTTTAGCACCTTCGGTAGTGCGTTCCGTAACTATGTTTTCGTTTGTTGCCATTGGAAATCATTTACGAAGAAGTGTCAATATTTATCACACTTTATTGGTTTCTATTTTACTGATTCTGCTTTTTGAACCTTCCTTTTTATTTGATGTTGGTTTCCAATTAAGCTATTTAGCTTTATTTTTCATTATTTGGTTACAACCGCTTTTAGCCTCAATTTGGTTACCGAAAAACAAGGTTTCAAAATATATTTGGGACATTCTTACCGTTTCGTTTGCCGCACAAATTGGCACTTTACCCTTGAGCATTTATTATTTCCATCAGTTTCCGGGCTTATTTTTTGTGACCAATTTAATTATCATTCCATTTCTGAGCATCATTATGATTTTAGGAGTTTTCGTCATGCTTTTAGCCGCATTTAACAGCATTCCTGTCTTCCTTTCACAACTACTAGAATGGAGCATCTATTACTTGAATAAAATCATTAATGCGATTGCGTCTTTGGAACAATTTATAATACAAGATATTCCATTGCATTTTTATCTGTTACTCAGTAGTTATTTGGTAGTTATAACTGCAATTATTTGGCTCAAGAAACCAAGTTTTAACAAATTAGTAATGACATTGGTTTCCATTATCATTGTACAAATTTCGTGTTTGGGTATTCAGAGGAACATTCAAAACGAACAAGAATGGATTGTTTTCAACATCAAAAGAAACACATTGCTTGCAGAGCGAAACGGGGAAAACATAACGGTCTATGCGAATGATAGTATTTTGAAAACCGTTCAAAAAAACAACGCTCTAAAGTCGTATCGAATTGGGAATCTAAGTAGTCTTAGAGAGAAAAAAGAGCTACAAAATATTTTTTATTTTAATGGAAAGAAGATTTTCATTTTAGACAGTTCCGGTGTTTTTCCAAGAAATATAAATCCGGATGTCATTATACTGACTCATTCTCCCAAAATAAATTTTGATCGCTTGTTACAGACAATGAAACCAAAGATGGTCGTAGCGGATGGGTCTAATTACAAAACGATTCAAAAACAATGGAAAGTGACTTGTATGAAACAAAAAATCCCTTTTCACGCTACGAGTGAAAAGGGATATTATAAATTGAGCTACTAATTATTTCTTATGCAGAAATCCATTTGCAACAGCTAACCATGCAGATGGCCCACCAGCAACGTAACCTGTACTTCCTAAACCTTCAAAATTTACTTTGCCATCTACACTTGTGACATTAGCAAAATGGATTGTCGGAAATCCTTGAATTGCAAAAACTTGCTGCAATTCGTCATTTTGTTTTTTAATCTCAGGAGTCTGAGGTGTTCTTCTAGGATAATCTAATTCCACTAAAACCACATTTTCTTTAGCCCAAGCAGCAAATTCAGCTGTTTTCAAAACCTCTTTTTGTAACCTGATACACCAACCGCACCAGTCGCTTCCCGTAAAAAACAACAACATTGGTTTTTTAGTTTTATTAGAAACTTCCATAGCCTTAATGACGTTGGTTTCCCAAACTAATTCTTGTGCTTCAGCGGCAAATGAACCCGCAAACAATACTAAAGCAACTATTAATTTCTTCATGTTTATAATTTTTAATTATTGAATAATCAAAAATGATGCCTGAAAATTATCGAACACCATGCATTAATTTCTTAATTACCGGCCCCATCAAAATAGAGAATAAAGCCACCGCAATAGATATTATGGCTAACATCCAGAAGAAATAACTTAATCCATGTTCATTGGCAATTTTATCAATATTTTCTCCAAACATACCTGCTCCTTTCATTCCTATTGCAACTGCAAGATACCAAACTCCAAACATAAATGCAATCATTCTTGCAGGAACTAATTTACTCACATAAGACAATCCTACCGGAGAGATACACAATTCAGCCATAGTATGGAAAAGGTAGACCAAAATAAGCCAAATCATACTTACTGAAGCTGTTTTTGCTCCAGCTTCGATTCCGCTTGCGCCAAAAGCAACACAAGCCATCCCAAGCGCTAATAATCCCATTCCGATTCCGTATTTTAAATTAGCCGAAGGATTGTATTTACTTTCCCACCATTTTGAAAATAATGGTGCTAATGAAATAATAAACAATGAATTTAAGGTAGAAAACCAAGTTGCAGGAACTTCCGTCAATGCAGTAGTCACTTTATCAATTTTTAACGCCTGCAAAGTAGCATCTGACAATGATAAATATCCTGCAGTGTAATAATCTTTAGCCAACATCCATATTGCTATTGTCCAAATAATCACAAAACTCACACTTAGAATAATATTTGCAAGAGCGTAAAATTTAAAAGTTTGTTTGAATAATAAAATCAATACCCAAGTAATAATCACTAATGGTAAAATAGTAATCAATGAATTCATCACTAAGAATACTACACTCCAATTACCTGTTAAAACTCGATCCGTATAATCATTCGCAAAAATGGTTAAACTGTTTGGTGACTGTTCGAAAATTGCCCAGAAGAAAATAGTCAGAAAAGCAAAAAATGTAACTGCTATTAATTTTTCTTTAGTAATTTTAGAATATTGAGTAAATCTATAAATCAACAATATAATAAATACAACCAGTGCTGAAACTATAGCAATAGAATTACCATTCGCTCCTAAGAAAGAAAAAACATTTACTTTACCTCCAGATATTTTGGAAGCAGGATCATTCAAAAGCCACAATAAAGCTAGTAATGATGAAAATGCAATAGCTGTTAATTGTATTGGTGAAAAAGGATTTCTTTTATCCGTATCCAAAGCTTCTGCTTTCGCTTTGCTTTCTTTGTTTGGTTTTAAACCGATGTCTCCAAAGATATTTTGAGACAACCAAAACTGTAACATTCCAAAGAACATAAAAATACCGGCTAAACCAAAACCATAAGTCCACCCCACTTTTTCTCCTAAATAACCACAAAGTAAAATACCAAAGAAAGCCCCAGCATTTACACCCATGTAAAATAAAGTATAAGCACCATCTTTTTTCTCAGGACGGTCTTTGTACATTTCGGATACGATGGATGTCATATTTGGTTTGAAAAAACCATTCCCAAAAACCAACAATACTAATCCTAAATAAATAGAAAATTCTGTTTCAACAGCCATAGAAGCGTGTCCTAAAGTCATCAAACTTGCGCCAACAACAACAGCCCATCTAAAACCAATTACTTTATCGGCAAAATAACCACCTAACATTGTGGATAAATAAACCAATCCTACATAGGATCCAAATAATGCAGAAGCATTTTCACGAGTCCATTCCCAACCACCATCTGTAAAGGAAGCGGTTAAAAATAGTATCAGTAAAGAACGCATTCCGTAGAATGAAAATCGCTCCCACATCTCTGTGAAGAATAAAACGAATAATCCCGCTGGATGTCCTAGAACGGTACTTTTAAAAAATTGATCTGTAGTATTTTCACTCATATTATTAATTGTTTAATTCTTTGTCAACTCCGTGCATTAATTTTTTTATTATTGGCGAAAGTACCAATAGCAGTAATCCAAAACCAAGTCCTGTATAAAATAAATATTCAAAAAGTACTAAGTAACTCTGTTTTGCTAAATTTAAATCGGGTGCTGTACCATTTGAAGTATCTACAGAAGCGATATTAGCTAAAATGGAAGCAATAAATTCAGAACTGGCTGTTGCCAAAAACCAAACTCCCATCATGAACCCAACGATTTTTACCGGAGATAATTTAGTCACTGCAGAAAGTCCTACCGGTGACAAGCATAATTCCCCACAAGTATGTAAAAGGTACGTAAGAATCAACCAAATCATGGCTACTTTCCCCATCCCTGACAAACTAATTCCTAAAACCAAAGACCCAAAACCTAAACCTACCAACAACAATGCTATTGAAAATTTCACTGCAGTATTTGGATTGTATTTCCCTAGCTTTACCCACAACCAAGCAAAAACTGGGGCTAATAAAATAATAAACAATGCATTAAAACTCAAAAATTGGCTAGCGGTTATGGTATATCCAAAAACTGTTCTGTCTAAAATGCGGTCTGCAAATAAATTTAATGAAGTATAAGCTTGTTCAAATAATGCCCAAAAGATAATCGTAAAAACAATCAAAATGGTTAAAGCCATTAATTGCTCTCTTGCTTTTTTATCCAGTTGAGTAACGGCATAATAGACAATATAAATAAACGAAACTGCACCAGCAACCATCAACGAATAGGAAACCACTTCATGTCGCTGCACCATTTGCCAAAAAATCAATGCAGATGACGCGCTTAACAAATAGATTAGCCATTCGTTCTTTATCCCGAAGGATTTTTTTTCCAGAATTTCAGGAACGGTAGTTTCCCCTTTCCCCATTAATAATTTCTTTCCGGAAATAAAAGTCATTAGTCCAAAAAACATTCCGATACCGGCTGCTGCAAAACCATAACTCCATCCATAAGTTTCTCCAAGCCAACCACAAATTAGTGTAGCCATAAAAGACCCCAAGTTGATTCCCATGTAAAACAAAGTGAATCCAGAATCTCTTCTTTTATCTCCTGTTTCATACAATTCCCCCACTAATGAAGATATATTGGCTTTTAGAAAACCGACCCCGACAATTATTAAGGAAAGTGAAAAATAAAATATTTGTAAGGATGTATTGTCCCGCGTAATTTCGCCGGTCATGGATTGTGTGGCGGCATTCCCTTCATAAGCCATTCCTATATGACCCAAAACCAACATAATCCCACCAAAAACAATGGCTTTTCTAAATCCCAGATATCTATCGGCTATAAAACCACCTAAAACTGGCACTGCATACACTAAAGCAGCGTAGCTCCCAATCAGTAAATTCCCAGAAGTATCCGAAAACAAATGGTACTTTGTCAGGTAAAAAATCAACAGGGCTTTCATTCCATAAAAGGAGAAGCGTTCCCACATTTCGGTAAAAAACAATATAAAAAGCGCCTTTGGATGTCCAAAAAATTCTTCCTTATTCAATGAGTCGTTTGTCATAAAGCGCTGTTATAAATTTTCTTTGATAAAATTAGTCATTTTAGTATACAATTGAATTCTGGTTTTACCCCCTGAAATCCCGTGGGCTTTATCAGGATATATTTGTGAATCAAATTGTTTGTTGGCCTGAATCAACGCTTCCATCATTTGCATGGAGTTCTGAACATGAACATTATCATCTCCCGAACCATGAATCAAAAGAAATTTTCCTTTCAATTTACCCACATGATTTATAGGTGAATTATCATCGTATCCGCTTGCATTTTCCTGTGGTGTCTGCATGTAACGTTCCGTGTACACACTGTCATAAAAACGCCAGTTCGTAACCGGAGCTACAGCAATTGCCATTTTGAAAACATCATTTCCTTTCATGATACAATTAGACGCCATAAAACCACCATACGACCAGCCAAATATACCAATTCTAGATTTATCTACAAATGAGTAATTTCCTATTACTTTGGCAGCATCAATTTGATCTTCCACTTCGTATTTCCCTAACTGTTTTTGAGTCACCTTCTTAAAATCGGCACCTTTAAAACCTGTCCCACGACCGTCAACACAAGCTACAATATAACCTTGTTGCGTTAACATCATAAACCAGTATTCATTAGAACTTCCCCATCCGTTTACAACCTGCTGAGAACCAGGGCCAGAATACTGGAACATGAAAACAGGATATTTTTTAGTTGGATCAAAATCTTTCGGCTTCATAATCCAAGCATTTAGCTCATTTCCTTTTTCTGTTTTTAAAACAAAAAACTCTTTAGCCGGTAAATTATACCCTTTTAGTTTTACAGCCAATGATTCATTGTTTTCAATAACCTGAACTTGTTTTCCAGCTTTAGCTTCGTTCAACGTATAAGTCGTAGGTTGAGACGCGCTAGAAAACGTGTTGATGTAGTATTGAAAATTCGGACTGAATGTCGCTGCATTCGTTCCTGTATTTTGTGACAATCGCACTTTATTTTTCCCGTCAAGACCTATTCTGTATACATCTCTATTAATCGATCCATTTTCAACAGACTGATAGAAAACCGTATTTGTCTTTTGGTCTAAACCATAATAATTAGTCACTTCCCATTTTCCTTTGGTCACCTGATTTTTTAATTTTCCATTCTTGTCATATAAATAAATATGATTGAAACCATCTTTCTCGCTGGTCCAAATAAAACTGTTGTCTTTCAAGAAAGTCAAGTTATCTGTAACATCAATATATGCTTTGTCTTTTTCGTTCAAAACTACTTTTGCAGCTCCTGAGTTACCATCGATAAACAACAAATCCAAATTGTTTTGATGACGATTCAATACCTGAGCAGATAATGTATTCGCATCATTCGTCCATTTCATTCTGGCAATATAAAAATCATCGTAATTCCCCAGATTTATATTTTTTACCTCATTCGAATTTACATCATATATATGCAGAGAAACTAAAGCATTCTTCTCTCCGGCTTTTGGATATTTAAACGTTTGCACCATTGGATACAACTCTTTTCCAAACATTGACATCGAAAATTCAGGAACCTGACTTTCGTCAAAACGAATATAGGCCACTTTTTTGCTGTCAGCGCTCCAATCAAAAGCTTTCACAAAAGCAAATTCTTCTTCGTAAACCCAATCCGTAATACCGTTAATAATACTGTTTTTTTGTCCGTCTGTAGTTATTGGAGTCGATTTATTAGACGCTAAATCATACACATACAGATTATTTTCTTTGGCGTACGCTATCTTTTTTCCGTCCGGCGAAAAAGTGGGTTCCTGCACCTGAAAATCAAATAACTTTTTTAATTGTTTATTGGCTATATCGTACAAATAATAATCAGCAGTAAACGAGTGACGGAAAATCTTATTTGTATTACAAGCTAATAAAATCATTTTTTCTGAAGCATCGAACGTGTAACTGTCAATCCCATTTGATAAATCCTTGTGGGATTTTGTATCTATAAGTGTAGCTGTTTTTTTTAAAGTCGCAAAATCATACAAATCGATTTGCACACTTCTTGACTGGCTGTCTAAATTCAATACCGTATATTGATTTGTATTTTTCATGGACTGTAATTCATCCATTCCTTGCGCACGAAATGTGCCGTTGTAAATTTCATCAATTGTGATTTTTTGTTGGCCGACAACAGTAAAACACAAGAATAAAAATAATGCAATAATTTTTTTCGAATACATGATATTTATTTAAATATAAAAACCGTCAATTTTAGTGAAAAATTTACAATAATTTTACATTCTATGTGTTAAATGTTAAAAACAATATTTTTAATGCCTATTTATTGAGGATAATATGATTGTTAACAAAACGGCTAAAAGCGTATATTTGCACGCATACATACTATAATCAATTGAGAATGAATAAGGCCATTAGCGGATTTTCTAAATTATCCAAAGAAGAAAAAATTAAATGGATTGCCAATCAATATTTTTCAACACCTACAGAAGCCGTCGCCTTGCTGAAAAATTACTGGAATTCTGATGAAAAAATACAGAAATTACACGATGAATTCATCGAAAACACGATAACTAATTTCTACATTCCACTGGGAGTTGCTCCAAATTTTCTAATTAATGGAAAATACAGCACCATTCCCATGGCCATTGAAGAAAGTTCTGTTGTTGCCGCTGCCGCAAAAGCTGCTAAATTTTGGTCCACGCGTGGCGGGTTTAAAGCAACCGTAATCAACACCGAAAAAATTGGTCAGGTACATTTTATCTACAAAGGAGATGTTTCAAAACTGAATTTATTTTTTGCCCAAAACAAAAATAAATTTTTCTCAGAAACAGAATCGATTACAACAAATATGCAAAAACGCGGTGGCGGAATTTTAGACATTACTCTAAAAGACAAAACTGATTTATTACCCAATTATTTTCAGCTGCATGCCACTTTTGAAACCAAAGACAGCATGGGAGCGAATTTTATCAACTCTTGTCTGGAACAATTTGCCAAAACGTTAAAAGATGAAGCGCACAACTATGATTTATTCACGGAAACTGAAAAAAATATTGAAGTGGTGATGAGTATTCTCTCGAATTATGTTCCAAATTGCATCGTAAGAGCCGAAGTTTCTTGCCCGATAGAAGAATTATCTGAAAAACACATTCAGAATCCTCAAGAATTTGCCGAGAAATTCGTGCAAGCCGTTCAAATCGCCGAAGTCGAGCCTTATCGTGCCGTAACGCACAACAAAGGAATCATGAACGGAGTAGACGCCGTCGTTTTGGCAACAGGAAATGATTTCCGCGCCGTCGAAGCAGGAATTCATGCGTATGCCTCCCGAAACGGAAAATATTCTAGTCTTTCCCATGCCAAAATCGAAAATGGCGTTTTTACTTTTTGGTTGGAAATCCCTTTAGCATTAGGAACTGTTGGCGGTTTGACTTCCCTGCATCCGTTGGTAAAATTATCATTGGAAATGCTGGAAAACCCTTCTGCCAAGGAATTAATGCAGTTTGTAGCCGTAGCCGGTTTGGCCCAAAACTTTGCCGCTTTGCGCTCCTTGACTACAACAGGAATCCAGGAAGGACACATGAAAATGCATTTAAACAACATCATCAACCAGTTTGAAGCGAATGATGAAGAACGTATTTTAATCCAGAAATATTTCAAAAAAAATACCGTTTCGCATAGCGCTGTAGGCACCTATATTGAAAGTTTAAGAAAATAATTTTATCTTGAAGCAACAAAAAATAAGATTGCTTCGTTCCTCGCAAAGACAATGAAAAAAACATTCTACAGTAACGGAAAACTTTTAATTACAGGAGAATATCTAGTTCTTGATGGCGCAAAAGCCTTTGCATTACCTACAAAAATGGGACAAAACCTCATTATAGAAAAAGGAAGTAACAAGGAAATCATTTGGAAAAGCTATGATGCGGATAGAAGTATTTGGTTTGAAGACACTATTTTATTTTCTGATATCACCAAGGAAGCCACTACTGAAAACGAATCGGTTAAGGCTACACTTACGACCATTTTACACGAAGCTTTTAAATTAAATTCTGGTTTTATTTTAAATTCAGACGGATACCGCATTACCACTGAACTTGGATTCACTAAAAGCTGGGGTCTGGGGACGTCATCGACTCTGATAAATAATATTGCCCAATGGTTGCAAATCGATGCCTTTACACTGCTTAAAAACAGTTTTGGAGGAAGCGGCTACGATATAGCATGCGCACAAAATGACACTCCTATTGTATATCATTTGGAACAAGGTATTCCTATCGTTGAAAAAGTACCCTTTAATCCTGAATTCTCACAACACATATACTTTGTATATCTCAACAAAAAACAAAGCAGTAAAGCCGCAATAGCGGCTTACAACATTAATAAAAAAAATAATCTGGCCAAAACCATTGCTTTAAATGATCAGATAACTTCAGAAGTTTTAAGTTCCACTACGCTTCAATCTTTTGCTACAGCACTACAAAAACACGAAGTACAAATGAGCATTATTCTGGAAACACACACTATAAAAGAATCCTTGTTTCCTGATTTTAATGGCGTAATAAAAAGTCTAGGCGCCTGGGGAGGCGATTTTGTCATGGCGATTGCAACTAAAAATCCCAGCGACTATTTTATTTCAAAAGGATATAAAACTATCGTTCCTTATAATGAAATGATATTGTCTTAGTTTTTATAATTAATCAAAACTTTCAAAAAAACTATATTAAAATAAAAATCCCGATACATTCAGCATATATCGGGATTTTTATTTTGATTAATTACTTCTTAGAAAATTAGTAATTGAAATCTTTTCTGTTATCTTCAATTTTAGCGTTAGCTTTCAATGCAGGGACAACTCTATTTGCATCTGAAGCGCTTTGTGCTTTTAATTTAGTTACATAAGCAGCATGGCTTTTTAGAACTGGCGCTTTTACTGTGCTCATATTTTTCACCACATAAATTCCTGTATTTCCTTCAATTGGGGCAGACAATTTGTTCGCAGCTAATGCAAATGCATTTCCAACTACTTTTGGCTCTTGACCAACACCTGGCAACATAGTGTTTTCCATAGTAAGACCAGCTGCTTGTTGCACTGTTCCTCCTACTGCTTTTGCAATTGCTTCAAGAGAAGAACCTGACATTTTTGCTTTGATAAGTTCTGCTTTTTTCTTGTTTTTAAGAATTGGCTCCACATAAGGTCTAGCTACAGAAACAGCTACTAAACCAGAATCGTCAATACTTTTCAATTTTGCGATCACGTGACCTACATTAGCTACTTCAAATCTTTTTACAGCTCCTACTTTAACTCCATCCTCAAAAGCCCATCTTACGATTGTTCTTTGATTTCCTAGTGTTCCAAAGTTTTCATCCATTCCTTTTACAGAAACAGCCGGAGAAACCTTAAGGGCCATTTCTTTTGCTACTTTATTAAAATCTTTATCTGCAGCATCCATTTCTAATTTAGTTGCCTGAGTAAATATTTTGTCAGAAGTTGCTTCTGAAGCTTCAATTTTCTGAGCCACAGTAGCCAAACGAATTCCGTCTTGTTTGTCCGTAATTTTAATAATATGAAAACCAAATTCAGTTTCTACTAAACCAACTTTTCCGATACCGTTACTAAAAACAAAATCATTAAATGGTTTCACCATTTGGTTTGGGCCAAAATAACCTAAATCACCGCCTTGTTGTGCTGATGAATCATCAGAACTTGTGAAAGCCAACATCATGAAACTATCTGGATTAGCATTTACTTGTGCCAAAATACTTTCTGCCTTTGCTTTTGCTTGTTCTTTTGTTCTTTTTTCTTTTTGGTTTGGAACCTGTGTTCCTTCGTAACCAATTAAAATATGACTTGCTTTAGCATTAACTCCTGATTTCATTCCCATCGATTTTGAAATACAGTAGTATTTCCCAAACATGTATGGTCCATAAACTGCACCTGGAGCAAGGTTAAACAATTTATCAGCATCTACAGCCGGTAAATCTTTTTTAGCAATGTAGGTTGAATCATAAGGAACATCTGAATTTGAATTAACGAATTCTACTGTGTTCGTCGTTGTTCTAAATCCTGGCAAAGTATCGTTTTTACCTGTAGCCTGGTTGTACACCACACTTCCGGTTAACAATGCATTTATTTTTGATTTTACTTCCGTTTCATCCGCTGCAGAAGCTTTGTCTTCGATCAAAACATATTCTACTTCACGAGATTCGTCAGCTTTGTATTTTTTTTCATTTTTCTTCATGAAATCAACAATTTCAGCATCAGTAATTTTTACTTCACTGTCTTTAATTGTAGAATATAAACCTGCAACGTAAGCAAAGTTTACTTTGTTAGCTTCCATTTCATATTTCAACTTTCCTTCGCTTTCAGTTGTATAAACTGCTGCTTTAATCAAAGTGTTATACATTTGATATTTAGCGTTCAAATCAGCATCTTTCTCTCTCTCTTTCAAGAATTGAGCTTGCGCAGGATTAGCTTTGAAGTATTCTTTGAATTTTGCAACGTCAAAAACACCGGCAGCATTTAAAAACAATGGGTTTCCACCAATATTTTGATCTGCTTTCAAAACTTCCAATAAGTGTTTTTCACCTACTCTAAGTCCTAATTTATCAAATTCAGAAGTTAGTAAAGCTATAGAAACTTCTTGTTCCCAAACTCTGTTTGCAGCTGCTGTTGAAGTAATCCCTTGACCACTTTTTTCAACATTACTTACTTTAACTCTAAAATCTTCAAATGAAATATCTTTCCCATCGATGCTTCCTACATCTTTTGATGTACTACTGAAACCACCGCTGTTGAATATATCACCTATGATAAATGCTAATAAACAAAACCCAATAACGAGTATCAGAAGAAGTGAACGTTGTCTAATTTTTTGTAAAACTGCCATTTTATTGTTGTTAATTTTTATATTCAGTTTGCGAAAATACAATTATCTAATTAATAATTATACTAGTAGCGTTTTATTTTGCAAGAAATTTTATTTTGCTAAAAAAAATCACTCTTGTACGGTCATTTTTACTAATTCTATTTTCTTATTTGTGGCTTCTTCAATTATAAAATGATAGCTGCCTATGGTAATTGTCTCGCCTTTTTGAGGGATTTCTTTTGTAAAATCTACTATAAACCCTCCAAGTGTCCCGTAAGAATCACTTTCGGGAATTGCAAGCTTATAGGTATCGTTCAAATATTCAACATCAAAACGGGTTGAAAAAACAAAAACTCCTTCTCCCAATTTTTTTTCTACCAATTCTTCGTCTGAATCGTGCTCGTCTTCAATTTCACCAAAAAGTTCTTCTACAATATCTTCTATAGTAATAATTCCAGACGTCCCTCCGTATTCATCTAATACTACTGCGACGCTTTTACGCTTTTTAGTAAGCAAATTCATGGCATCTTTTATGAATATTGTTTCCGGAACAAACTCAACCGAAATCACAATTTCCTTGATGTTATTTGGTTTTTTAAACAAATCAAACGAATGAACGTAACCGATGATATCATCAAGAGAATTTTGATACACCACTATTTTAGAATACCCTGTTTCTATGAATAACTGCTTCAGTTCTTCGATTGAACCGAATACATCAACTGCAATAATTTCTGTTCGCGGACTCATCACATCTCTGGCTTTCACGCCAGAAAATTCTAAGGCATTTTGAAACATCTGTATTTCAGAATCTACCATTTCATTATCCTCAATTGTACTCATTTGCTCCGTAATGTAATTTCCAAGTTCTATTTTACTGAAATACAACTGAATAGTATCCCCTTCCGTTTTAAAGAATTTCCTTAAAATAAAATCAGAAATCCCAATAAAAAAGGTAGAAATAAAATAGAAAAATTTATAAAAAACATACGCCGGAATTGCAAAAACCTTAATTAATGAGTTCGCATAAATTTGAAAAAAAACTTTAGGAAGAAATTCGGCAGTAATCAACATCACCAGTGTCGAAACCAAAATTTGAAGCACTAAACTTAACCAATCTGAAAAATGATATCCTAAAGCAGCAAACCACCGTATCAATAATTCTCCCATAAAAAAACCATAGACCACCATCGCTATAGTATTTCCAATAAGCATAGTTACTATAAAATTAGTAGGCTTTTCAGTAAGCTTTGTAAGTATTTTTGAAACGAAATTATCTTGTTTTTTTTCAATTTCAAGATAAATTTTATTGGAAGAGACAAAGGCTATCTCCATTCCTGAAAAAAAAGCACTTAGTATTAGACACAATATGATAATACTAATTTCCATTAATTAGGATTTTTTGTTTCGATCATCAAATTTTTTGGCAAATTTTCTTCTAAAGAAAAACATGAAAATAGCCAATCCTGCAATCATGAAACTCAACCAAGGCGTTCCTGCAGGATCTTTTAATTTAGTGACACCATCATAAATGAAATAGGCGCCAAAAACAAGATAAACGTATTGTGTATATTTTAGGTAATTCATAATGTATTTGTATTAATCGGCGGATTCTATTTCGCCTGTTATTTTTTGAGAATTAATCACTTTGAAATCTTTGCTAAAATCGATTCCTTGCCCGTTTGAAGTTCCTTTTGGATCCGTAAATTTAAACTTTCTTTCCGTAAAGAACCATTCATTTTTTTGATCAAAATACAACTGCTCCGTTTCTAGCGTCTGACCGTCTTCCGTGAAAATTTTTACTTTTCCTTGTAAATCAATGATGCTGGTTCCTTTATACGAAATGGCATAATTGGATTTTATAAATGTTTTCTTCGCTTTTTTATCGAATAAAGTAACATCAATCCCTTTTGGAAATTCCGTGAAAGGAAAATCAACACTGGAATAATCCAACATTTTAGGACTTACCAGAATTGCAGTAATTCGTCCCGAATCAGTGTATTTCAAATTTACTATATCAGCGTCACTGGTAGGAATAAATTCCGAAAAATTAATCTTCTGAATTTCCTTAAAATTACTTTCGCAACCAAAAAACAGTGTCACAGCAAAAACTGTGACAACTGATTTAATATAATATTTTTTGACTAAAGTCATACGCTGAACTTGGCGAAGAAATTTGGCAATAGTACCAATTCTTGTTTTTAGTTGAATTTTCGTTTTTCAAACCACCTGTCATTAAGTGAAAAACTCACACTTAAGTTTGCATAGTTCTCCTGAACAAGATTTGCTTTTGTAGTTCCTTTTTTTCCTAACTCCAAACCAAAATTAACATTTGAGAAACTACCCGTTATCGGAAGTCCTAAACCAAAAGTTAACCCCATATCATTTATAGATTCTGAGTTGATAACCAATCCTGTTTTTTCATATTTAATACCGGCTCTGTAAACAATTCTTTTTGCATAACTAGAAAACGAATTGTAATTAGGAACGTAATATCCTCCTAAACTAACGCTGCCATATTTTCCATAACCTACATTCGCTTCGTCATTATAATCGTTTGCCTGACCTGAAGTTTTACCATAAGAAATCTTACCCCCAAGAAGCCATTTTTTAGCCTCTCCAATTCCCGCGCTTAACGATATTTTACTTGGCATTGTTATACTTTTTTCTGTTTTAACATCATCAAGAGCATCAACTACAGCCAAATCAAAATTTGAATTATAGATTACTGTCGAAATATTTCTTGTATTTTTAGATGTTAAAGTGCTTTCCAATGAATATGTTAAACTACTAAAAACAGATATTTTTTTGTAAATCTTGGTTTGATACATCATTCCAAGATTAAAATTCACTCCTGATAAATCTGCTGAATTCAATTCGCGCGTCCCAATAGGAACTCCATTAATAAATTCAAGACTATTTGTTTCAATTTTACCAAAATTATAATTCACATCGGCACCAACGCTGAAATTTGGAGCAATTTTATATCCTAAACCCAAAAAAGCTTTATTCAAACCACCTGTGCCGTTAAACCGTTTGTTGTTTTCTGTTCCATTTTCTGAAATAGATTCAATTTTATACCCAACAGAAGAATACGGAATCAATCCAAAACCTAACCCAAACTTACCAAAAGGCAAACCAACTGCCAAATAATCCAAAGTAGTTCTTCTGGCATTTGCAGATTCAGTATTGTTTTTTAAAGTTGTAGTTCCATAAGTTCCTCCTAAAGTAAAAGTAGTTAATTTAAGACTCGCGTAACTGGCTGGATTTTGTAAGTTCATGTGTATACTATCCTGCTCAACAGCTACTCCTGCCATAGAGCGGTTTTCGAGCGTTCCTTTGAATCTTACATCCCCTATTCCGTAAAAAGAATATGGAGAAGATGTTCCTTCTTGAGCAAAAGACACTAATGATAAAAGCAAGCATGCGCTTATTATAATTTTTTTAATCATTTTTGATTTTATATTGAAATGTTTGGTTCAAACTTTCCAGAAGAAAATTTGAATTGGCAAATATGGTATTTTTTAATCGTTTAGCCAAAAAATCTGTGTCGCCACCCGTTAAAATTATTATAAAATTTGAATACCTTGCTTTATACTCCTCGATAAAACCGTCAATCTCATAGACGAAACCGTTAACCACACCAGAATGAATTGATTCAGAAGTAGATGTTCCAATTAAATCTTTTGGACTTTCTAATGATAACAAAGGAAGTTTAGCCGTAAAATTATGCAACGCTTCGTACCGCAATCGCAATCCTGGCGCAATAGCTCCGCCCAAATAATTATTTTGCTGATCAATAAAATCATACGTTACACAAGTCCCTGCATCAATAACTAATCGATTCTGATTTGGAAACTGAAGCGTTGCTCCTGCGGCAAGAACCATTCTGTCAATTCCCAAAGTTTTAGGAGTCGAATAGCAATTATGGAACGGAAAAGGATCTTCATGGGATAGAAAATGCACATTTAGCACTTTATCATAGGCTAAAAAAGACTGTTTTTCGACATCTCCAACAGATGAAACGATCAAATCAGTTATTTTTTCAAATTTTTTTAAAATATTTTCAATATTTTTTTCAAGTTCTATTTTAGAAAAAACAAAGACTTCAAAAAGTATAGCGCCCTCAAAAACAGCGCCTTTAATTCTGGTATTTCCAACATCGATAACTAAAATCATAATTTGTTTTTTGATGCTGCGAAGGTACGAATTGATTTTTTTTAAAAAATGTTTTGGATAAACTAAAAATCATTCTATATTTGCACCCGCAATAGCGCGGTACCTTAGCTCAGATGGTAGAGCAATGGACTGAAAATCCATGTGTCCCTGGTTCGATCCCTGGAGGTACCACAAAAAATTTCCCTAACCCTTTAATCAGGATTTAGGGATTTTTTGTTTTTGGACCTATTAGATTACTGACAATTGCTTGAATCATTTATTCTTCCTGTTTTACAACACAAATAATACTCTTTTACAAATCATCATTTAGTGTTATTTTGTCTAGCATGCTACCATCTTTAAAATAATCCCCTTGAAATATCGAAAATATTTTCTGCTCGTTATAAAATTAAAGTAATTCCTTCTTTAGAATTACCTTAAGCATATTCCAAGAAATAAAAAACAATGAATAATACTCCGCAGATTTCCCATACTTTTATATATTTACTAAAACCCAAGTCTCGCCTTTATTCGATCAACACAATTAAAATTTGACACAGCACTATCTGTTGCAAATATTAGAAACACAGTATCAAATAAAGTTTAGCTACAAAATTACAATTATGAGAAAACTTTCAATTTTACTGTTTTTTATTACTACACTACAATCTGCCATTGCTCAAAATGGGAAAGAGGCTATTAACCTGACGGATCTGTTAAAAATTAAAACTGTTGGAAATGTAACGCTTACTAAAGACGGATCAAAAGCAGCCTTCACTGTTACCGCTATTGAAGCTGATGAAAACAACAAGTTAGATTACAAGTATCTGACCCAAATCTATAGTGCTTCTCCATCAAACACCTCACCTCCAATACAACTCACTACTTCCAAAGAAGGTGCTACAAAACCTGCATGGAGCCCTGATGGGAAACGACTGGCTTTTACACGAATGATAGACAACAACTCTCAGATTTTTATTCTGTCAATTGAAGGAGGAGAACCAATCCAATTGACAAGCCATAAATACGGGGCAAACAATCCGAAATGGTCCCCAGACGGAAAAAAATTAATGTTTTCTTCCAATATCTCATTTCAAGAACTACTCAAAGATTCTACGTTAAACAAATCTTTTTCAACACCAACTTGGACAATGGAAAAACCAGGTTTTGACAAAAATGAACATTTGTTGCCTAATAAAGCTCGACTAGACCCCGACGGAAGTTTATCTGAAATAAGGGCTTATTTGGATAAAAATGCTACGGATAAAAAAGCTATTGTACTAAATAAATTGAACTTTCAAAATGAGTCAGTTATTTCTTCTGAAATAAATTTCAATCACTTTTTTGACATTAATACCAATGCAAATGCCAAACCCCGTTTATTAACAAAAGGCTTTTATAGTTTCACTAATGCTGAATACACACCAGACGGCAAACAAATTGTGTTTTCGGGAAATATTGATAGTACAGAGAACCCAGACCGTTCATTAGAAAGCGAAATTTATATAGCGGATAGTGATGGTGGTAATTTTAAAATGATTTTAGGCGAAAAAGATAAAAAATACAGCAATGCATCTGTATCACATTCTGGCAAATGGTTGGCTTTCCTCTATAGCAACACCTCTTTTATATCAGTACCTACGTTAGCAATAATGCCACTTAATGGAACCGAAAAAGACATCAAAACCTTTCCTTTCGACCGCAATAAAACAAATCTTACCTGGAGTAAGGATGATAAATATCTATACTTCACAGGACAAAGTAATGGAGGAAACATCTTGAACAGGCTCAATATAAACACCAAAAATATAGAGCCATTATCCAGTAGCGAAGTTGGCATTACAAGTTTTGATATTTCAAATAACACTCTTGTTTATTCTAAGACACAGGTATCAAATCCTTCTGAGCTGTATTTTGCAAATACTAATTTCAAAAAAGAAAAGAAAGGAAGCAATCTTAATGACTGGCTACTAAATAAGAAATTATCCTTTCCGGAAAAGAAAACTTTTATCAATGACGCAGGCATGACCATTGAGTATTGGGTAATGAAGCCTACCCAGTATCAAGAAGGAGAAAAATATCCGCTATTGTTAGAAATTCACGGCGGCCCCTCAGCCATGTGGGGACCAGGAGAAGAAAGTATGTGGCACGAATACCAATATTTCTGTAGTAAAGGGTACGGCGTTGTTTACAGCAATCCAAGAGGTTCCGGCGGTTACGGTTTAGATTTTTTAAGAGGTAATGTCAATGATTGGGGCAAAGGTCCTTCCAGCGATGTACTTACGGCTCTAGACAAAACCATAGATCAGGGCTGGGCTGACCCATCGAAATTACTAATAACAGGAGGGTCGTATGCCGGCTATCTTACAGCATGGATTATCAGTCATGACAATCGCTTTAAAGCCGCCTGCGCACAACGTGGTGTTTATGATCTTCCCACTTTTTTTGGCGAAGGAAATGCATGGAGACTCGTTCCAAATTATTTTGGGGGTTATCCATGGGAACCAAAAGTTAAGGAAATTCTAATACGAGAATCCCCATTAACATACGTTGAAAATATCAAGACACCATTCATTATTTTCCATGGAGGCAACGATCGTCGAACGGGATTTGTTCAAGGAGAAATGATGTTTCGCAGTCTTAAAGTATTAGGCCGTCCTGTCGAGTATGTGGTACACCCTGGTGCAACACATGAAATTACCAGAAATGGAGACAACCGACAGAGAATGGACCAAATGTTACGAACATTTGAATTCTTCGAAAGATGGTTAAATAAAGACAAGTAAAGTACACCTATGAATTTTATACCAAAAGGCATACCGATCAAAATGTATGCCTTCGCAAAATAGAAATAATTCTTTTAAAGGAATTCTACGTTCAATGGATACTATCGAAAAAAATAGGCTGTTCAATTAAACCCATTTCTACTTATAAGCGGAGTAAATTCAAATGGAACAAATTGAAAATCAATTCACCCTTTAAAACTAGCGGATAGCAAAGTATTCATTGGCTTTTTGGATTAATAATGTACCTTTGGTTTTAAACATTTCAAATGACAAAATCACAATTTCAAAATACATCTGATTGGATTGACGCGAAAAATGCTCAAGATCCAAATATTGAAATTTATCAATCTAAACGTTATCCGAAGGAATTATTATATTCTAATCGAATGTACCAAAGACTAATGTCTTTTTATCCTGAAGCGTCTGAAGAAGTACAGATTGCTTCCAAAGCGCAACATATCTGTCGATGGGAAGTCGCACGAGAGTCCTTTCCAATGGATCGAGTGGGTTATTTAAAATGGCGTGAAGATCTAAAAAAATTCCATGCTAACACTACTGCTATAATTTTAAAAAAAGCAGGCTATTCCGAGGAATTCATTGCACGTGTTTCTTTCCTAATCGAAAAAAAATTACTCAAGAAAGACACTGAAACACAGCTGTTGGAAGACGTAATCTGCTTGGTATTTCTAGAATACTATTTAGACCCTTTTGTTCATAAGCACGACAGGGAGAAACTGAAAAATATAATTCTCAAAACTTGGAATAAAATGTCTGAAAAAGGACATCAGGAAGCTCTAAAAATCAACTTCAGCACTACAAACTTTCAATTGATAAAAGAGGCTCTGGGATTGTAATTCGATTTCTATATATAAGAAATGGCAACATCCATACACACCCTTTCCTTTAGAGAATGTTAAGAACTGTACTAATTTGTCGCATATAGACATAGCCTTGACACTATTAACACAGCTTGCATATAGAGAGGCGCATTTACAAAAATTAAAAGGGCTTATTCCACGAGCATCAAAACATTGTTGTATTACAACAAGTGTCGATGCTATTGTTCAATTACACTTTTACCACACCATCATTTCACATAACCCTTTTGCAAAAATGCAATTTTAACTTCCGTAAAATATATTTTGTAAACAAAATGATTTCAAAACCAAACTAAGACCTTCAGGAAAGTCTTTATTTTGAAAGTCATAAAATTTATCAAACACACATAGTTTTCTCAATAAAAATGCACCTTTCATAAAATTAAACCAATTTTATTAGATAATTCTCTTTTATATAGTTGCTAAATTACTATATTTATGCAAAATTTATATATATGGAACTTTTAACGTGTCCGAAATGCCAAAATACCCACATCATAAAAAGCGGGATAATCAACAGTAAACAAAGGTACTTATGCAAAAAATGCAATTATTTTTTTACGGTTAATAAAATTGGCAAAAAGATCGATGATTACTATGTTACCAAAGCATTACAACTATATCTCGAAGGATTGAGTTTTCGTGAAATAGAGCGAATTATAGGGGTTTCCCACGTCACAGTAAGCAACTGGGTAAAGACCTTCAATATAAAAAAACCGTCTCACGCCAACTACCATCCTACTTACAAGATTTTTAGTCACTTAGAGCTGGTAGAATATTTAAAAAACAAACAATTACTCTCTGGTGCAGGTATGATAATAACCGAACTTGGCGATAAGTTTATGCTCATAAAGTGGGAGCGCTTCAAAGATTAACTATATACATTTACACATAAATATACCTAACTTTTTTTTTAGAATAAAATAATAGAATTTGGCGCTTTATTAACCAACCATTTAACAACCAAATCTTATTTATGAAAAAAATATTTTTTATAGCGGCAATACTCTTATTGTCCCTAAAAGGTTTTTCACAAGGCTCCACCGATTATGGTAGCGGAATGAAATTCAATTTGAACGAAGATGGTTCAAAGTACATGCGCTTCATTGCTTGGAACCAAATATGGTTTCGTTCCAGCCAAATGAATCCAGGAACAATGATTGGAGGCGAATCGGCTTCAACTGGAACAGATATCGGAAACAGACGTTTGCGTTTTCTGGCGTATTCTCAAATATCTAAACGATATATGATTGTGACACACTTTGGTATCAACAACCAAACCTTTACAAATGGGGGTGCTGCTGGAACTACAGGAACCGGCGGGTACGGAGCCGGAAAAAAACCAGGAATATTTTTCCACGATGCATGGAACGAATACGCCTTAGTTTTACCTGAAAAAGACAAAAAATTCAGTTTGACTATGGGTGGCGGATTGCATTACTACATGGGATTATCCAGAGCAACAATGGCCTCTACATTAAACTTTCTAACAATTGATGCTCCAATTTTTAACTGGCCGTTAATTGAAAACTCCGATCAGTTTGCCCGACAAATGGGCTTATTTGCCAAAGGTAAATATGGTAAACTAGAATACCGTGTGAGCTACAACAAACCTTTTGCAACCAACTTAGTCCCTACGAATGTAACTTCAGCTGATAATGCTGTAGCAGTAGACAATAGTGGAAATACAAAGTGGTCCAAAGCGGGTTATTTCGAATACCAGTTTTTAGATCAAGAAGCCAATGTACTGCCTTACAAAGTAGGAAGCTACCTTGGAACTAAAAAAGTATTCAATATTGGCGCTGGTTTTTACACTGCGCCTGACGCAACTAAATCTTCTGTTAACAATACTATCAGTAAACACAACATCAATCTTTTTGCAGCGGATGTTTTTCTTGATTTGCCTGTTGGAAAAAAAGAAAACAAAATGGCCGTAACAGCATACAGTGTTTATTACGACTATGATTTTGGTCCAAATTATTTACGCAACGTAGCTATCATGAACATTGGTTCTGCTGACCCTAGCTTCACTGGAAATAGAGCAATGGCCGGTCCTGGAAATGCACAAGCTACGATTGGATCAGGTAATATTTGGTACACACAAGCCGGAATTTTATTGCCCAACAAAGCAGTCAAACCTAAACTACGCGTACAACCATTTGGAGCTTTTACCTACAAAAATTTTGATGCTTTAGATAAATCAAGTACTCAATTTGATCTGGGGACGAACTTCTTCTTGGATGGACAACACGCCAAAATCACAGCACAATATTCAACCAGACCCGTTTACACTACTCCATCTAATATCTCAGGATCAAAAGGAGAATTCATTGTACAACTACAAATCTATCTATAAACTAATTTTAAAAGTATAATTATATGAGTACTAAATCAACAAAAGGAATTTGGAAAGTCATCTCGGCCTCCTCAATGGGCACAATGATCGAATGGTATGATTTCTACATCTTTGGAAGTTTGGCAGTTGTAATTTCAACCAAATTTTTTCCGTCAGACAATCCTACTGCAGCTTTCTTATCTACATTGGCAACATTCGCAGCTGGGTTTGTAGTGCGTCCGTTTGGAGCCCTTTTCTTCGGAAGATTAGGCGATTTAATTGGGAGGAAATACACCTTCATGGTCACTTTATTGTTAATGGGAGGAGCCACGTTCTTGATTGGTTGTATTCCGAGCTATGAAACCATTGGGTTTATGGCACCTTTATTAGTCTTAATTCTTCGTTTGCTTCAGGGTCTTGCGCTGGGTGGCGAATATGGCGGAGCCGCAACGTATGTGGCCGAGCACGCACCAGTGGGACAAAGAGGGTATTGGACTTCTTGGATACAAACTACTGCAACTGTTGGATTATTTATTTCTTTGATGGTTATTTTAGCCACAAGAAATATTCTTACTCCGGAACAGTTTGACGCATGGGGATGGAGAGTTCCGTTTTGGGTTTCTATTATCATGGTATTTGTTTCGTATTTGATTCGAAAAAACATGGATGAATCTCCTGTTTTCGCTAAAGCAAAAGCGGAAGGAAAAACAAGTACGAATCCATTGAAAGAAAGTTTTGGAAACCGTTACAATTTGAAATTTGTCTTGTTAGCTTTATTTGGAGCCACAATGGGTCAAGGAGTTGTTTGGTATACTGGTCAATTTTACGCTATGAATTTCATGAAAACGGTAATGTCTATTGACTCATCACAAGTCGATACTTTACTTGGAATTGCATTAATCCTTGGCACACCATTTTTTATCCTTTTTGGTTGGTTGAGTGATAAGGTAGGGAGAAAATACATTATGATGGGCGGAATGTTACTAGCTATCCTATTATACAGACCTATTTACAAAAGCATGTACGAAACCACATCAGTAGCAAATAAAACTGAAATGGTAGAAAAAACGACTCTAGTTGCTGAGTTGAAAGAAAACAAAAAGCAAACGATGGACTCTATCTACACTACAAACAAAGAGTTTGCAGATGGAACTACTTTGCTGGAAGTGAAAACCGTATCTTTAGAGAATGGCAAAGCTATGGTTGTAGATGGCAAAGCAAAAGTTGAAACCAAAACAACAATTAAAATCAACACTGCCGATAAATGGGCTTTAATCTTTTTAGTATTCATACAAGTATTATTTGTAACTATGGTTTACGGGCCAATTGCAGCATTCTTAGTTGAAATGTTCCCAGTTAAAATTAGATATACTTCTATGTCATTGCCATATCACGTAGGAAATGGAATTTTTGGGGGATTACTTCCTGCTATTTCAACTTATTTTGTTATCAATGCAAAAGAAGCAGGGAATCCAGAATTTTATCTCGAAGGGCTATGGTATCCTATAGTTATTGCTTCAATCTGTTTTGTGATTGGAATGGTTTACATTAAAAATAAAGACAAAAACACTCACATTTAAAAAAACAACTATGAATCAAATAAAAAGAATTTTAGGATTAGTTTGGATAGCATTAGCAGTTGCTGCAGCCTATTTTTGCATCTTTACTTTTGGATTACCAAAATTTATGTCAGGCAAACAAGAGGATTTAGTATTTGGAATTATTATCCTGTTCATACTCACACCATTAATCGTTCTAGGATTAGGCACCTTTGGGTATTATGCCTTGATGGGAGATTACGATGAAAAAAACAATTAATTAAATCAATACCAAAAAAACAATCTCTACATTCATTTGTAGAGATTGTTTATTTTTTTTTACAATGAAAAAAAGACATGAACAAAAGCTGGTTATTCTTTCAGTGCTAATTCTATTAGGATTGAACATTCCACTTTTGCTATTATTTGACAGTTCCAAACCTCTTTTTGGTTTCCCAATAATATACCTCTACATTTTTTCGGCATGGCTGTTTTCAATTGCTATTACCTACATAATCATAAAAAGGTATTATGAATAGTATATGGCTTTTATTGATTTTGGCACTCTATGTCTCGATTCTATTTTACATAGCGCATTGGTCCGAAAAAAGGAAACACTCTAAATGGACAAACAATCCTTATATCTATTCCTTCTCATTAGCTGTTTATTGTACTGCCTGGACCTACTATGGTAGCATAGGTGTAGCTGCAGAAACAGGATTGGGTTATTTGCCTATTTATTTAGGGCCCATAATTATTATACCCACCTGGATGATAATCCTGAAGAGAATTATCCGAATTTCGAGAGTAAATAAAATCTCAAGTATTGCAGATTTTATTTCTTTACGATACGGAAACAGCAGATTTCTAGGAGCATTAGTAACTATGGTTTGTGTTTTTGGAATAGTCCCTTATATTTCTTTACAACTAAAATCGATTTCAGACACTTTTCATATTGTTAGTAAAACCCAATCGAGCGAAAATATTTTTACAGATACTACTACTTACGTTTGTATTGCATTAGCATTATTTGCTTCGTATTATGGGACACGTTATGTAGACGCTTCCGAAAAAAGGCGCGGAATCGTAACTGCTGTGGCAATGGAATCCATCTTAAAGCTAGTTTTCTTTGTAATGATTGGTATCTACGTAACTTTCTTTGTATTTGATGGATTTGACGATATCTATCAAAAAGCGGCCGTACTTGAAAATTTCGACAAAAAGAATACTATTGGCGGCATCACTAAAGGAATTAACTGGTTTTTTCTTTGTGTGCTGTCCATGTTTGCCATTTTTCTTTTGCCTAGACAGTTTCACACTGCCATTGTTGAAAATAATAAAGAAAGCCATATCCGAACAGCAATGTGGCTTTTTCCTCTGTATTTATTGCTTTTTAACATTTTTGTTTTCCCAATTGCCTGGGGAGGAAATATTCTTTTTGAGGGACAAGGACTCAATTCAGACACGTATTCTTTATTGATCCCACAATATTTCAACAATAATACACTAACCGTTTTAGTGTTTCTAGGCGGGTTTTCGGCAGCCATATCCATGATTATCGTTTCCTCGATTGCACTGGCAACCATGCTGAGTAACAACTTATTAATTCCTTATGGATTCATTGGTTCGCTACAAAATTATTCACAAGAAAAAAACAACAAACGAATCTTGATTAGCAGAAAAATAGGAATTTTTTCACTCATTATTTTGGCATATGCCATATACCGGATTTTCATTCTCGACTATTCTTTGGTTTCCATAGGACTGGTTGCCTTTGTAGTTATAGCGCAATTAGCCCCTTCTTTTTTTGGCGCCATATTCTGGAAAAGAGGTTCAAAAAACGGTGCTGTAACTGGAATTATTCTTGGTTTTTTAACTTGTTTTTATACGCTTTTAATTCCCTACGCCGTTGGGATTACTGAATCAACAAGCCTGTTCATTCAAGAAGGACCTTGGGGAATTGAATTACTAAAACCTTTTCAACTTTTTGGATTGGATTATTTAGAACCCATACCACATGCTGTTTTTTGGAGTTTATTAATCAATTTGATGAGTTATTTGGCCGTTTCCGTAAGTTTCAAAGGAAATTACAGAGAACGCAATTATGCCGAAATGTTTGTAGATATTGACAAATACATTACCAATCACGAAAATGCTTTTGTATGGAAAGGAACGGCTTACATTTCCGATATTCAAAAAGTGTTGCAACGATTTCTAGGCGAAGAAAGAACAAAACGAGCGCTTACTATTTTCAATTTAAAATACAATATTGATAAAAATATCACTACCGCTGACGCCCGATTTATAAAATTTGCCGAAAATTTATTGACGGGACACATTGGTACGGCTTCCGCCAAAATATTAATCTCGAGCGTAGTCAAAGAAGATAAAATTAGTTTACCCGAAGTGTTGCGAATTTTGGAGGAATCCAAAGAAAATATCATTATCAACAAGAAGTTGACAGACACTTCGAATGAATTAAAAAAAATATCCGAACAGTTAAAAAATGCCAATCAGGAACTGGTCAACAAAGACATTCAAAAAGATGAATTTCTGGACACGGTTACCCATGAATTGAGAACCCCGATTACGGCTATTCGTGCCGCAAGTGAAATTCTTCACGATGATGATGACATTCCGGAAGAACTGAGAAAACAGTTTTTACAAAACATCATATCCGAGTCAGATCGTTTGAACCGTTTGATTGATAAAATTCTGGATTTAGAAAAATTTGAAACCGGAAAACAAAAAATTTATTTGTCTAAAAACAACATTACAAAAACCATTAAAAACACGTTAGATTCCTTGAATCAATTGATTAAAAACAAAAATATAAATGTTGAATTCGACACTTCGAACAAAGAAATAAGAGCTTTTTATGATGAAGAACGAATTATCCAAGTGATTCATAATTTATTGTCGAATGCAATAAAATTTTGTTCGGAAACTAATGGAAAAATAGTCCTTACAATCCTTGAAAATGAAACCAATATTGAAGTCAAAATTCACAACAACGGTAAAATAATTAAAAAAGAAGATGCCGAAGCGATTTTTGATAAATTCTATCAGTCCAGAAATCAAAATATTAAAAAACCAATAGGAAGTGGATTAGGTTTAGCTATTTGCAAACAAATAATTGAACATCATAAAGGTAAAATTTGGGCAGAAGAAAATATCGCGGAGGGAGCCACTTTTATCTTTAGGCTGCCCAACTATAATACAACCGTAAACAGTTAAAAAATGAAGAAAATTTTAATAGTAGATGACGAGCCAAACATTGTAATGTCACTGGAATATACTTTCAAAAAAAACAATTTTGAAGTTTTCATAGCACGAGATGGTCAAGAAGCATTAGATATTTTGAAAAACCAACTACCCGATGTGATTATTCTGGATGTGATGATGCCCATGGTTGACGGTTTTGCCACATTGGAACAGATAAAAAAAGACGAACGACTGCGGCATTGCAAAGTCATTTTCCTATCGGCAAAAAACAAAGAAAAAGACATTGAAAAAGGACTTTCATTAGGCGCCAATTTATATGTGGTCAAACCCTTTTCAATCAAAAAATTAGTAGAACAAGTACAGGATTTAATTCATCAAGGAACCCATTCAACACCATGAAATACGAAGAAATTTACACCCGAAGCATCGACCAACCGGAAGCATTTTGGGCTGCGCAGGCCGATGAAATTGAGTGGTACAGTAAACCGGAAACGATTTTGTCGAAAGATGAAAACGGCTATCCGCTGTGGTATAAAGATGGTGAATTAAACATTTGTTATCTTGCATTAGACAAACACATTCAAGACGGTTATGGTGATCAGATTGCCATTATTTATGATTCTCCGGTAACACAAATCATCAAAAAATATACTTTTTCGGAAGTAAAAATCGAAGTTGCAAAATTGGCTGGAGGCATGCAATCACTAGGATTAAAAAAAGGAGATACTGCAATTATTTATATGCCAATGATTCCTCAAACTGCATTTGCCATGCTGGCTTGTGCCAGAATTGGGGTGATTCATTCGGTTGTTTTTGGTGGTTTTGCACCGCATGAATTGGCCATTCGAATCGATGATTGCAAACCTCGAGCAATTATTACAGCTTCCTCAGGGATCGAAGTTGATCGATTAATTGCGTACAAACCTTTAGTAGACGAAGCCATTGCACTTGCTTCACACCGACCAAAAAAAGTAATTGTTTTCAATCGAAAATTAGGTGCTAGAATTCCGTTTAAAAAGTATGATGTAGATTATGACGCATTGGTTTACGGTTCCGAAGAAACGCCTTGTGTTCCTTTGCATTCCAATCATCCGCTGTATATTTTATACACATCAGGCACTACGGGTAAACCAAAAGGAATTGTAAGAGATACCGGTGGTTATGCAGTGGCGTTAAAATTTTCCATGAAACATATATACAATGTAAAAGAAGACGAGACTTTTTGGGCTGCTTCAGATATGGGCTGGGCAGTTGGCCACAGCTACATTCTTTATGGACCTTTATTGAATCGAAATACCACTATAATTTTTGAAGGCAAGCCCATAAAAACACCGGATGCGAGTACGTTTTGGAGAATAATATCAGAGCATAAAGTAGGCACCATGTTTACGGCTCCAACCGCCATTCGAGCCATCAAGAAAGAAGATCCAGAAGGAACATTTATCAAACAATATGATTTAAGCCATCTTAAAAATCAATTCTTGGCGGGAGAACGTTGTGATAATGCCACGTTAGAATGGTACCAACAGCACATTCCTATCCCGGTAATTGACCACTGGTGGCAAACCGAATCTGGCTGGCCAATGATTGCCAATTCACTTGGTATTGAAAAAATGCCCGTCAAATCCGGTTCAGCAACAAAAGCAGTTTGTGGGTATGACATTCGGATTTTTAATGAAAATGGAGAGGAATTAAAAGCAAATGAAGAAGGTTTGGTCGTTGTAAAACTGCCATTACCTCCAGGGAATATGTTGGGGATTTGGGAAAATGAAGCCCGTTTCAAAGCCAGTTACTTCAGTAAATTTGATGGGTATTATCTTTCTGGCGACGGTGGTTATAAAGATGAAGACGGTTATATTTTCATCACCGGAAGAACTGACGATGTAATTAATGTTGCAGGACATCGCTTATCAACAGCAGAGATGGAAGAAGTAGTTGCTTCTCACCAATCCGTTGCTGAGTGTGCTGTTATTGGAATCCATGATGAGCTAAAAGGGCAAGTTCCTTTGGCATTGATAGTAATCAAATTAGGAGATGAAATCGAACATTATCAATTAGAACAAGAAATTATTAAACTAGTCCGACACCAAATTGGGGCTGTAGCTTCCTTAAGAAATGCAGTCATAGTACAGCGATTACCAAAAACGCGTTCCGGAAAAACGCTCCGAAAATTAATGCGTAGTATCGCCGATGGCACCGATTTTCAAATTCCTTCAACAATTGACGATGAGAACATTGTAGGCGAAATTGCCATGGTTTTAAAGAAATATGAAATCGGTATTTATAATAAAAAACAAGAATAACTAAATTTATCAATAACATTATGAGTCGCTATAAAATTAACACCTTAGAAGAATACTTTAAAGAATACAAAAAATCAGTACGTGAGCCTAGAAAATTTTGGGACAAAATTGCTTCCGAAAATTTTACTTGGTACCAACAATGGGATAAAGTAGTCGATTTTAATATGGGGGAAGCTGAAATAAAATGGTTTACTGAAGCTAAAGTTAATATTACAAAAAACTGTATCGACAGACATCTTGCCAAAAAAGGTGATAAAACGGCTATCATCTTTGAGCCGAATGACCCAAAGGAAGAAGCTTTACATATTTCTTACAATGAATTACACCAACGTGTTTGTAAAATGGCCAACGTATTACGTGACCAAGGCATAAAAAAAGGAGATCGTGTTTGTATTTATTTACCAATGATTCCTGAATTGGCCATTACAACTTTGGCTTGTGCCAGAATTGGAGCCATCCATTCGGTTGTTTTTGCAGGCTTCTCTGCTTCGGCAGTAACTGCAAGAATAAATGATAGCGAATGTAAAATGGTCATCACCTCTGATGGTGGATATCGCGGTAACAAAACGATCGATTTAAAAAGTATCGTTGATGATGCGCTGGTAAATTGTCCTTGTGTAGAGAACGTTTTAGTTGCCAAAAGAATCAACTCAGAGATCAATATGAAAGAAGGTCGTGACCAATGGCTACAACCTCTTTTGGACAAAGCATCAGACAATAATGTGGCAGAAATAATGGATGCGGAAGATCCATTATTCATCCTTTACACTTCCGGTTCAACCGGAAAACCAAAAGGAATGGTACATACCACAGCCGGTTATATGGTATATACCGCTTATACGTTTAAGAACGTTTTTAATTATGAAGACAATGATATTTTTTGGTGTACCGCTGATATCGGTTGGATTACCGGACATTCCTACATCCTTTATGGACCGTTATTGAATGGAGCTACAACTGTAATTTTTGAAGGCGTTCCCTCCTATCCTGATTTTAGTCGTTTTTGGCAAACGATCGAAAAGCACAAAGTCACCCAGTTTTACACCGCTCCAACAGCCATTAGAGCCTTGGCAAAAGAAAGCATCGAATACGTACAACGCTACCAATTAACTTCTTTAAAAGTGATTGGATCCGTGGGAGAACCTATCAATGAAGAAGCTTGGCATTGGTACAACAACCACGTAGGAGATAAAAAATGCCCTGTGGTAGATACCTGGTGGCAAACGGAAACCGGAGGAATTATGATTTCACCAATTGCTTTTGTAACCCCAACAAAACCAACATACGCTTCGTTACCGTTGCCAGGAATCCAACCCGTTTTGATGGATGAAAAGCGCAACGAAATTGAAGGCAATCAAGTTACCGGAAGTTTGTGTATAAAGTTTCCTTGGCCGGGAATTGCCAGAACCATTTGGGGCGATCACCAGCGTTATAAAGACACCTATTTTTCTACCTTCCCAGGCAAATATTTTACTGGTGATGGTGCTTTGCGTGATGAAGTAGGATATTATAGAATTACGGGCCGTGTAGACGATGTAGTTATCGTTTCAGGACACAATCTGGGCACTGCACCGATAGAAGATGCCATCAATGAGCATCCGGCAGTTGCCGAAAGTGCTATTGTAGGTTTCCCACATGACATCAAAGGGAATGCTCTGTATGGTTTTGTAATTCTAAAAGAAACAGGAGAATATCGTGACAGAGAAAATCTTAGTAAAGAGATTAACCAACACATATCCGATCACATAGGACCGATTGCTAAGCTCGACAAAATTCAGTTTGTTTCCGGTTTACCTAAAACACGTTCCGGAAAAATCATGCGTAGAATTTTGCGTAAGATTGCCGAAGGGGACTATTCTAATTTTGGTGACATCTCAACATTATTGAATCCTGAAATTGTGGAAGAAATCAAAGATGGTAAAATTTAGATTTTAGTTTTAATCATTATTGGAAACTGCTTCATTTATGGAGCAGTTTTTTTGTATAAAAAAGGCTGTAATTTTACAGACAGCCTTTTTTACACTTAAAACAAACAAACCGTATTATTCCTTAATGAACTTCAATACCTCAACCCCATTATTCTCATCATACGCTTTTACTATATAAAGCCCTTGATTCAACTCACTAATTATAAATTGATGTCCTTCGGATTGATTTGCATCAAAAGTTTTCACCAATTGTCCAGTTATAGAAAAAATTTGAACTTTAGAAGTCACAGTATTTAAAGTAAAATAAATGGAAGCCGGATTTGGATACAACAAAGCACTTGGCGTTTTTTCATAGTCAACTATTGCCAAAGCCGCCGTTTTGTTTCCATAGATTCGGTATTCACCTGCCGGAATTGTTATTGGATCATTTACATTAGTCACCGTAATTGTTGTATTATCCATCAAATTGTACCACTCTCCAGTGTAAGGAAATCCAGTCGCTACATTTTGTGCGGTTACATTAAAATTAGCCAAGATTAAAACATCTTTAAGTTGGCTTGACGCCAAAGCACTATTGGTAATTTTGATATTTGGATACAAAGAACTTGTATTCGACATGGTTGCAGTTCCAGAAAAAACAGGCTCTACAGCTTTCATCGTAATCATTTTGGCCCAATCGTTGTAAATTTTACTTCTATTGCTATCTCCAAGCCAATTACTCACCCATTGTGGTTGCTGTTTGGTATCTAATTTACAATCCCCAGATGTTGCATCTGACGAAGTGTTTACCGTTCCATTATTACAAGCAAAAATAGAATTTTCCCAACCTAACTCCCCAAAATGCCAAATCATCTTTGGTCCAGGAACCAATAAAGAAACTGCTCCAATTGCTGACATTCTAGACAAAGCTACATTTAGTGTTTTTACATTATGGGCAGGATTTGTACTATTCCCAAATTGTAAATTTTTATACATCAAGCGTTCCTCATCATGACTTTCAGCATACCCCATCAGTCTATTTGCGGTAAAACCTCTGCTGGTACTGTTTATTCGAGAAATATTACCGGGATACCCCATAGACAATTCATTGTATTGACTGGTCATTATTCCCCACATCATAATTCCTTTACTTGGCGTTTCATTAATTCTATAATTGGCCCAAAGTTGTTCTTCATCATCATTCCCTAAGTGTTCAAAAATAGCATAATGAGTTGGATCTAAACCCCAAGAATAATCGGCATAAGCTTTCAAAACATCTACACGATCTTGTTGTTTAACACCAGTACAGGCATCCTGACCACCAGCAACATTAGACGGACAATTCTGAGTAAATCCTTTGGTTAAATCCCAACGCAATCCGTCAATTTTATATTCTTCTACCCATTGTTTAACCACTCTTTTTACGTAATTCTGTGTTCTGGCCTGTTGATGATTAAAATCTTCCCCTACACTATAACTATGCATTGCCGTTGTATTGAAGTATGGATTTTCAGTTGAAGGAGAACCCCAACCATCACCATCAGCATCGTTCATCCACATACGAACCATTGGATTTCTTCCAAAAGCATGGTTCAACGCCACATCAAGAATAACGGCAATTCCGTTTTGATGGCATAAATCCACAAACTCCTTTAACTTATCCGAAGTCCCATAGAATTTATCCAAAGCCATATGGAAAGAGGTATTATAACCCCAACTTTCGTTGCCTTCAAATTCCATTACAGGCATTAATTCAATGGCGTTTATTTTCAAATTTTTAAAATAATCGATTTTGTCAATCAAATTTTGATAGCTTCTATTGGCATCAAAATCGCGAACCAACAATTCATAAACTACTAGTTTTTCTTTAGCGGGTTTAACAAAATTGGTGGTGGCACTACTCCATGCATAAGGTGCTTTCCCAGTTTGTAATACCGTCACTTCACGTTCCTGACCTGCTGGATAAACCGGTAGATTTGGATAGGTAGAAGCCGGAATATTAGGGTCATCATAAGGAGATAAAACAAGTGTCGAATATGGATCGGCAGTTTTCACTAAAGATGGTGTCCCTGCAAGAGGTGTTGCATCAACAACCCAATATTGGTAGGTGTAATTTGTACCTGACACTAATCCGGTTAATTCCAACCAAAACTTACCAGAAACAGGATCTTTTTTCATTGCATAAGAAGCCGTAGGCTGCCAACTATTGAAACTTCCTGCTACATAAACAAAATCTTTGAATGGCGCATCCAGCACTAGAGTCGCTTTTGTCGCATCACCCGTATTGTAATTGATTCCGTCCAATAATCCCGCAGACATCGCTTCATTAATAGTACCCGGATTAACAATTGCACTGAACTTTTTAGTAATCAATGTGATTCCTTGAGTAACCTGCAGTTCGTAATTTTGATTCCCGACAATATTGGCATGAGTATACGAATAACTTGAAGCAGCAGCATTTGTATTCAAATTTGTACCGTTTGCTTTCAATACATAACTGGCATTTCCACCGGTATTAGCAGCTGAAATATTCAAACTCCCACCAGAAGTAACAATTGTTGAACTATTTTCAGCTGGAGTCGTCAAAGTAACTTGATAAGCGCCAACTTCAACAAAATTATCTTGCGATTTTTTATCTCCAGTTCCATCCTTTGCTTTAATAAGAAACCCTATTTTACCTATTCCAGTTCTATTATAAAAGGTATTTGGAGTAAATGTTTTAGCATAGGTGTCTGAGGCTGAATTGTAAGTAAATTTGTTTGCCTCGTTAGAAGCGGTCCATGAACCATTTGTTGGACAGTCAAGGCTGTTAGCATCATTGATATCTAAAGACCAAGTCCATAAATATAAAGAATGATCCGTAATTCCCCAACTTGCTTCATTTACACTACTTCCAGCAATAGTTAAAGTAATTGATGTTGTTTCCTCAAAGGGGTTAGGACTTATAGTGCTGGTTACTGTTTGCTGCTGAGCCGAAGAGACTAGTGACCAGAAAATTAATAATAAAAGTATAGTTTTTTTCATAGCTATTTGGTTTTATAAAAAAAGGGCTATCCATGAGATAGCCCTTTTTTTATTGAAAAAAATATTAATTTTTTGTAATCGTGTATTTGTAATTTCTAGGAGAACTTAAATCCAAGGTAATTGTATAAGTTCCAGCCGTTACAACAATATTATCTCCACCATATTCCAAGTGAGAACCATCTGGAGCAGTTTTAAGCTTCCCAAGATTAATATCCCAACCATTATTGGCTCTAAATTTAAATTCAGCTCCGGTTAATGTTGCAGTTACAGACCATAGTTTTGTAGTTTTATTATAAGTCATTGCTGTACTATTATCCCATCCACCAGCAGTTGCACTTCCAATGATCCCCCAAGCTGTTGCTGTCGCTTTGTATGTTAATTTTTCAGTATCAACTACAATTTGGTAATATCCTGCAGCAGGTATTTTAAGATTAGCTCCAGTAAGAGCTATTGTACCAGCTGTAGCACCAGCAGCAAATTCCCCTTTCCATTCTGGAAAACTTGTAAATTTATATTCTGCATTCGCATCATTAAAATTAACATACCCTTCAAAATCTACCTTACCAAATCCTGAAGCAGAAAGCTGTGGAGATGAAGCAGGATCCCAATCTTTAGCATATCCAGAAGCAACAGCATATCCACCAGGAACCCATAGTTTAGGATTTTCAGTAGTATAAGATGTAATAACAATTCCAATTACATTAGAATACATTGCAGCTAAAGTACCAGCGCTTGCTTTAACTCTTACTTCAAATTCTTTAGGAGAAAAAGGTGTTGCTTTTAATGCCAATGCAGCTCCATTCATTGATTCTACAGAAACAGAAACTTGATTTTCAGAAGGCAATGAACTCCCTATTACTTTAGGTGTTTTAAATTCATTTCCTTTAACATCCATTTCAACTACATAATTCACTTGAACATCTCCGCCGTAATTAGCTGATTTCCATGTAAAACGTTCTGCTTGAGCAGCTGCATTTTCTGGTTTTAAAACATAGGCTGAACCGGTAGTTGGAGCAGTCAAAACTGGAGAATCTATACCTTCGATAACGGGTCTGTCTTGAACATCTTCAACGCTGCATGACAAAGCAACTACTGCAAATAAAGCAATTATTGATTTAGTTATATTTTTCATTTTTATTAATTTTTTAAATTATTTAGTATCCTGGGTTTTGTTGTAATTTATTATTTGATGCTAAAGCTGTAGCTGGAATTGGGAATAAATCTCTGAATGATTGTGTTGGAGATCCGCTGGCAGATCCACCTTTCCATGGCCATAAGTAAGCACCTCCAGAAAATTTACCAAAACGAACTAAATCAGTTCTTCTTTGTCCTTCCCAGTGTAATTCTTTAGCTCTTTCATCAAGAATGAAATTTAGGCTTAAATCCCCTTGACTTACTGCATTTCCTTTTGCTCTTGTGCGTAACGCATTAACGTAAGTTGTAGCGGTAACTAGATTTGCTCCTGCACCTCTAACAGCACATTCAGCATACATTAAATAAGCATCTGCTAAACGGAAGATAGGGAAATCTGAATCCGAAAAATTACCGGCTTTATCTGAACCTTGAACTCCGTTTACACCTACGTTTCTAAACTTTTGAATAGCATATCCATCTGTAAAAGACCCGATGTTTTTAATTTCTTTACTTTGTCCATTAGTGTAGAATTGTCCACGTGTATCAGTTGTACTTGCTTCAAATTTATCAACAAACGCAGCAGTTGTTCTGATTCCAGCCCATCCACCATTGATTCCAAATTCACTTGCATTCATACTACCACCCACTGGTGCATGCGTTAAGAAAGTTGTCCCACCATATGTTTGAGTATGAAGACCATCAAAAGCGATAGCGAAAATAAATTCGTTTTGAGCTCCGTTCTTATCATTATCTGCAAAAAACAATTGATTGTAGTTTGTATGCAATTTATAGGTTGATCCTACAATTTTTGTAATTAATGGAACTGCAGCAGCATAATTATCAGTACCGATATATACTTTAGCATTCATATACAATTTAGCTTGTAACATCCAAGCAGCAGCCTGATCCACACGATACGCCTCATTTGATTTTGGCGTTTTCAATAATGGAGTAATTGCTGTTAATTCCTCATCAACAAATTTGTATAATTCTGCTCTTGTAGCATATTCCGGGTAGAAGAAAGTACTTGGAGACTCTTCAGTTACTAAAGAACCACCGCCAAACATATCAATTAAATGCCAATACGTCATCGCTCTCAAGAAACGAGCTTCTGCTCTGTAAGTAGCAATTTCTGCTTTCAAAGTGGCATCAATACCTCTGGCTGCCAATTTTTCATCCGTTGTTTGTCTTAAAAACTCATTACAGTTTACAATTTGAAAAGAGAAACGGGCAAATGTAGCCGTAATAAAACGATCCAAAGATGTCCATGTTTGCGAATGTAAATCTTTTATTGTCCCGTCATTCCAGGCAATAACTGCTTCATCAGTTGTTAGTTCCTGCATTAACCAAAGCCCTCTAATATACTGACTTTCTCCTTCATCTATTCCTGAAATATCCGCAGAACCGGCAGGTCCGGATTGTCCAGATGTAGCAAATCCAGCATATAATTTGGCAAGATTTTGCTTGTACGATTCTGGCGTACTAAAAAATTGTTCCCCAGGAATGGCATTAGCACTTTCTGGAGCTTGGTTTAAATCATCTGTACACGATGGGAACAACATCACCAACAGTAACAAAGAAATACCCAATAATTTTATGTGTGTCTTTTTCATTTTTCTTGTTATTTGTATTAGAAATTAACGTTTAAACCTAACGTGAAAGTAATTGGTCTTGGGTACAAATTGTTATCAATACCTCCTGAAATTTCAGGATCTATACCGCTATAATCAGTAAACAATAAAACGTTTTGTGCTGATAAAGTCAATTTAACTAATGACGAAGCATTTTCTTTTTGGTTAAAAGTATACCCAACACTTACATTGTCTAATCGAATAAAAGAAGCATCTTGGATGTAATAATCAGACTCGTATCTTTTTGTATCCTGAGTGGTAAAACCTGTTTCCAAAATATTAGCAACACCGTTAGACAAATCAGTTTCTCTTAATAATATGTTTTGGTAAGAACCTTTACTAGAATCTACGTTGTTGTAATTATAATTACCCCAAGATCCTCTCCAGTTCATTGCCATATCAAAATTCTTATACGTTACACTTGTATTGAAACCGTAAAAAACATCAGCAGCCGGTTTATGAAAACGGTATTTATCTTGCTCTGTAATAATACCATCTTTATTTCTGTCAATATACACACCGTCAATAGGTTTTGCATCCGCTCCATACGCTTGCTCGTATACGTAAAAAGAACTTGGTGAATACCCCACTTGGTGATTTTGAATCGTATTTCCAGTAGCTCCTTCATAACCACCTACATTAATACCAGGAGTATTATCTAACACAGTAGTTAATTTAGTGATTTTAGAATCTTGAAAAGTTACATTTCCTCCCAAAGTCCATTCAAAATCATCTGTTTTAACCGGTATTACTTCAGCGGCCAATTCGATACCTTTATTTTCTATGGTTCCAATGTTATAATTGTCATAGTTAGAGAATCCAAAGAAAGAAGGATTTTGTGTGTACAATAATAAATCTTCTGTATCTCTCTTGTATAAATCAACGCTACCATTGATTCTGTTATTTAAAAACCCATAATCAAGACCCACATTGACTGTTGTAGTTTCTTCCCATTTCAGATTACTGTTATACGGTTGTGGTCTAAATGTGTTATAAAACGTACTTCCAAATTGGTATTGTGCTGTACTATTAGACACTAAATACAATGGAATAGAAGGATAGCTTACTCCAATATCCTGTTGTCCAGTTATACCCCAACCTCCACGAAGTTTTAATGTAGAAATACTAGACACATCTTTTAAGAAATTTTCTTCATTCAATTTCCAAGCTAAAGCAACAGCAGGGAAATTTGCCCAACGGTTAGATTCAGTAAATCTTGAAGTACCGTCACGTCTATAAGATAAAGTTAATAAATATTTATCTGCTATAGAAATGTTAGTTCTTGCAAAAAATGACTGCAAGTTGACACGCGAAGGTACTGAGACCACATCAACAGTTGTTTTATTCTCAAAATTATAAGAAGATCCACCGTTAGAATCCCTAAAATCCTGATATGAATATCCTCCAGTAACATCAAAAACTGTGTTGATTGACTCTACTTTTTTGTTGTAGTTTAAATACAAATCCATTAATTTATTGAATCTTGAATTTGTATTTTCATACGTATTATTGAATCCAGAACCCGGAAGTCCATTTAGATAATTAGCGTCTGTATTACCATAAGATCTTCCGCTTAACTGATCGTAACCAAAGTTAGCAACCGCTTTCAATTCCGGTAAAAAATGCATTTTATATTCTGTTTGGATATTTCCAATACTTCTGTATGAAGTTCCGAAATTATTTTGTTGTTCAATTAATGATAGTGGATTTCTACCAGCCAATTGATTTAATCCTTCTTTTCCGTTCACTAAGGTATACCATTGGTAATAATTACCATCCGAAGCTCTTGTGATTCTTTGTGTTGGATCATAACTAATTGCAGCACCTATAGCTCCACGATTACTATAATTATTTCTTATTAAAGACGTATTATTGTTAGCTTCAATTTTTAAGTGGTTGTCCAAGAAATTTCCTGTAACGTTAACCCCTAAAGTTGATCTTTCCATGTTATCTCTTTTCAGGATACCATTTAAATTTGTATACCCTACAGAAGCTCTGTACACCACATTGTCCACTCCTCCGCTCAATGCGATATTATGATCTGTCCCAATAGCTGTTCTAAAGATTTCGTCTTGCCAATCTGTATCTGCAGTACCCATTAAAGCTTGTTGAGCAGGAGTACCATTAGCATTAACAAAAGCTCTAAATTGTGTGCTTGTTAAAGCATCAACTTTATCAACAATTTCTGAGACTTGGAAGTTACCATTGTAATTCACTTTCAATTCACCCGCTTTTCCTTTTTTAGTAGTAATGATAATTACCCCATTGGATGCACGTGAACCATAAATAGCAGTTGCAGAAGCATCTTTCAATACCGAAATAGATTCGATATTATTTTGATTGATCGTAGACAATGGATTTCTACCACCCGTAATTCCCCCTGCAGCAACAGGAATACCATCAATTACATATAAAGGATCATTGTTTGCAGACAAAGAAGATCCACTTCTAATTCTAATTGTAGCACCTTCACCCGGAGAACCTCCACCATTGATGATTTGCAAACCGGCAACTTTACCTTGAATCATTTGATCCGCAGAAGTTACAGGCCCTTTATTAAAATCTTTAGTTGTCAAAACGGTTACAGCACCTGTAGCGTCTTTCTTCTTAACTGTTCCGTATCCTACCTGAACCACTACTTCTTTTAATTGATTTGCATCTTCTTCTAAAGAAACGTTTAATGATTTTTGAGAATCGTAGTTAACAACCGTATTTTTGTATCCTATATAAGAAAATACGATATTATCGCCTTTCTTAACATTAGATAACTGATATTTACCATCAAAATCAGTAGAAACACCATTAGCGGCACCTTGCACATTCACATTTACCCCCGGAATTGGCTGTCCTGACACTTTATCAAGAACAGTTCCGCCTACAGAATTCTGAGCCAGAATACTAAAAGGGAGTAGCAGTAATAAAATTAACAACTTTTTATAAATTGTTTTCATACTTTTTGTTTAAATTAATTTATTTTTTCTTGAGTTTTTATGCTTAACTATTACTTCGAATGTTAAATTTATGTAAATTTTGTGACGCCCGACATGGCCTCATTTTATTTCAGTTACGAAAACGTAATAGTGTTGAAAACTTTCTGATTTACATAAAATTTTATCAGTTTAATTACCATTTATAAAATTTAATTTTATCTTTATTACGAAATAAATTATTACCACATCTTCATCATGAAAAGGAAAATAACGCTCAAACAAATTGCAAAAGAATTAGATGTATCAATCTCTACTGTTTCAAAGTCCCTGAGAAACAGTCTTGAAATAGGTGAAGAAACCAGATTAAAAGTGCAAGCCTTTGCTAAATTCTATAATTACAAACCCAATAATATAGCCCTTAGCCTAAAAAATCGAAAAACAAAAACTATTGGAATCATTATTCCCGAAATTGTTCACCATTTCTTTTCAACGGTTATTAACGGAATAGAACAAGTCGCCAATGAACATGGCTATAGCGTAATCATCTGCCTATCGGACGATTCATTTGATAAAGAAGTCTTAAATATGGAGATGCTTGCTAATGGCAGCATTGATGGTTTCATTATGTCACTTTCAAAAGAAACCCAATTCAGAGGTGATTTTCATCATATTACTGAGGTCATCAATCAAGGAATGCCTGTTGTGATGTTTGACAGAATTACTAATGATGTCCTTTGCGATAAAGTAATCATAGACGATAAATATGCAGCTTATGAAGCCGTTCAAAGCTTGATTGATAAAGGGCGAAAAAAAATCGCCTTGGTTACTACTGTTGACTATGTTAGCGTAGGAAAACTAAGGACTGACGGCTATATTAAAGCGCTTCTGGACAACGGAATCCCTTTTGATGAGAACCTAATTATCAAAATTGAAGATATTGATACCTGCGAAATCACTATTGGAAAACTGCTGGAAGACAAAGCCATTGATGCCGTTTTTGCAGTAAATGAGCTTTTTGCAGTAACCATAATTAAAACCGCAAACAAAATAGGATTAAACGTCCCTAAAGACTTAGCTGTTATTGCCTTTACCGATGGCATAATCTCAAAATATTCTACACCTACTATTACAACCGTAAGCCAGAGTGGAATAAAAATGGGAAATAAAGCGGCAAAAATGCTAATAGAAAGACTCGAATCTGAGGAAAATGAAGAAGATGAAAACTATAAAACCGAAGTAATTGAAACTCATTTGATAGAAAGAGAATCAACTAATTAATCTTTATTTGTTAATTTATTCATTACTACAACCTTGTAGTTAAATTTCTTTACTTTTATTTGTTTCTAAAAAATAAAAATCTGAAATATATTTTTATATTTACCTCCTCAAAGCTTTAACTTTTACTTCGAAAATAAGATAAGTTTTGATAAGCATAGCGCTTATCGTATTAATTTTTAAATTACGATAATGAAAAAGCGTAGATTAAGTTTCTGGGAAATTTGGAACATGAGTTTTGGATTTCTGGGAATACAGATGGGTTTTGCCCTTCAAAATGCTAATGCCAGTAGAATTCTTCAAATTTTTGGTGCTGATGTCCACGAACTTTCCTGGTTTTGGATCATTGCCCCTTTAATGGGACTTATTGTTCAACCTATAATTGGACACTACAGTGACAAAACTTGGGGAAAATTTGGAAGAAGAAAACCTTTCTTTTTAGTCGGTGCTTTATTAGCCTCAATTGGTTTAATATTAATGCCCCAAGCCGAAATTTTTATTGCGTTTCTACCTGCCTTATGGGTTGGTGCAGGAATGCTGATGATTATGGATGCTTCCTTCAATATTGCTATGGAACCTTTCAGAGCATTAGTAGGGGACAATTTAAGAACAGACCAGAGAACTTTAGGATTTAGCGTGCAAACTGCCTTAATAGGTTTTGGCGCCGTTATTGGCTCTTTGTTACCCTATGTTTTGACGAATTGGTTTGGCGTTTCAAATAAAAATGAAGATAGTGGCGTTCCTATGCACTTAATTTTATCTTTTGTCATTGGAGCAATCATTCTTGTCGCTTCAATTCTTGTTTCCATTTTTACTACCAAAGAATATTCTCCGGAAGAATTAGCCCAATTTGAAGACGAAATGGCGCATCAAGAGACGAGAGTTTCTGATACCAAGGAAAAAGAATCGAGTTTATTAGACATTTTTGACGATTTTAAAAAAATGCCTACTACAATGAGACAATTGAGTTGGGTGCAGTTTTTCTCTTGGTTTGGTCTTTTCGGAATGTGGGTTTTTACTACCCCTGCAATCGCCCATCACATTTATGGCTTACCGATTACTGATAGTAAAAGTGAAGCGTATCAAAATGCCGGCGACTGGGTTGGTGTACTCTTTGGTATTTATAATTTAGTTTCCGCGTTCTATGCTTTTGCTTTACCCTATATCGCAAAAAAATTCGGAAGAAAACTAACCCATTCTATCTCGTTAATTATTGGTGGTATTGGATTGATTTCCATCTATTTTGTACCCAATGAAGACTGGCTAATCCTTTCTATGATAGGTGTTGGCATTGCATGGGCGAGTATTTTATCCATGCCGTATGCCATATTAGCCGGGTCAATATCTCCAATGAAAATGGGAGTTTACATGGGGATTTTTAACTTCTTTATCGTTATCCCTCAAATTATCAACGCCTTAATCGGCGGACCATTAGTAAAATATTTATATAATGACAATGCCATATTTGCATTAGTCACTAGTGGAGTCAGCTTCTTGATTGCTGCTGTTTTAGTAGTTAAAGTACAAGATGTTGATGACGTAATAAAACAATAATCAATGACTAAAAAAGCATTTATATTCGACTTGGACGGAGTGATTGTTGACACGGCTAAATACCATTATTTAGCGTGGCAAAAAATCGCAAATGAATTAAATATTGAATTTACACTGGAACATAATGAATTATTAAAAGGAGTAAGCCGCGTACGCTCTTTAGATATTATATTAGAATTAGGAAAAGTGGAAGCTTCACAAGAAGATAAAAACAGATGGTTAGTTCAAAAAAATGAAGATTATTTATCCTATTTAGTTGACATGAACGAGAACGAAATTCTTCCGGGAGTTTTCACCATTTTAAAATTTTTGAAAGAAAACAAACAACCAATAGCATTAGGTTCTGCCAGTAAAAACGCCAGACCCATTCTGGAAAAAACCGGAATAATATCCTATTTTGACGCTATTGTCGATGGAAATGATGTTTCAAATGCAAAACCGGATCCTGAAGTTTTCCTGATTGCGGCTAAATTATTAGGAACAAAACCAGAAGATGCCATTGTTTTTGAAGATTCAGTTGCAGGAGTTCAAGCGGCTAATATTGGAAACATGACCAGCGTAGGAATCGGTGAGGCAGCGATTTTACATGAAGCAAAATACATATTTGAAGATTTTACTAAAATTGACTCCAACTTTATTGAAAAATTAATAAACAACTGAGAATTAAAAATTAAAAACTAGAATCAAAAATTATTTGAGATTAATATTAGCATTACAATCTTTAAATTTTAAAATTTTTGACTCTTTAAATTAGAAAAGATGAATCAAGATTATATAAAACCAGATAATTGGTCAATCATAGAAGAAGGATTTGATGTAGAGAACGTAAAATCATCTGAGAGCCTGTTCAGCATTGGTAACGGGGCTATGGGACAACGTGCTAATTTTGAAGAGAATTATACTGGAGAAACATTTCAGGGAAGTTACATCGCCGGAATATATTATCCGGATAAAACTAAAGTGGGCTGGTGGAAAAACGGTTATCCGGAATATTTTGCCAAAGTTTTAAATGCACCCAATTGGATTGGAATCGACATCGAAATCAACGGAGAAAAATTTGATTTAAATACCTGTTCAGAAGTCAAAAACTTTCGTCGTGAGCTGAATATGAAAGAAGGTTGGTACAATCGTTCTTTTGAAGCCACTTTAAAAAACGGAACTGAAATCGCCGTTACTATTCGTCGTTTCCTTTCTATCGTTTTAGATGAAGTTGGGATTATTAATTACGAAATCACACCTTTGAACAAAGATTCAAAAGTAGTGTACAAACCGTACATCGACGCTGGTGTAACCAATGAAGATGCCAACTGGGAAGAAAAATTCTGGGAACCGCTTGACGTAAAAAAGTCTGGAAATGAAGCTTTTGTAACGGCTCAAACGTTCAAAACACATTTCAAAGTAACTACTTTCATGCAAAATAGTATTTTGACTAATGGTGAAAAAACAGCTATTTCTCCTTCCAACATTGATGCGACATTCGATAAAATTCAATTTAGTTACGATGTAATTGTGGCTCAAGGCCAAAAATCATCCATTCAAAAAATTGGTGGTTATACCGTTTCATTGAATCATGAAAACACAATTACAGCTGCAGAAAAAGTAATCCAATCTGCAATAGCAAAAGGATACAATCAAATGTTGCAAGACCAAATTGATGCTTGGGCAAAAATTTGGGAAATGTCAGATATTACTATTGACGGCGATATAAAAGCACAGCAAGGGATTCGTTTCAATATTTTTCAGTTGAACCAAACTTATTTAGGAAAAGATTCCCGTTTGAATATTGGACCAAAAGGATTTACCGGCGAAAAATACGGAGGTTCTACCTATTGGGATACTGAAGCGTATTGTATTCCGTTTTATATGGCGACCAAAGATCAGGAAGTGGCTCGAAATTTATTGACGTACCGCTACAATCAATTAGACAAAGCCATTGAAAATGCTGCTAAATTAGGATTTACTAACGGCGCCGCTTTGTATCCAATGGTAACTATGAATGGTGAAGAATGTCATAACGAATGGGAAATTACTTTTGAAGAAATTCATAGAAATGGAGCCATCGCATTTGCTATTTACAACTTTTACAGATACACTGGCGACTATAGTTATATTCCTGAAAAAGGACTGGAAGTATTAATAGGAATTGCACGTTTTTGGCATCAAAGAGCCAACTTTTCAACGAATTTAAACCAATACGTAATTCTTGGCGTTACGGGTCCAAACGAATATGAAAACAACATAAATAATAATTTTTACACCAATTATATTGCAAAATGGTGTCTGGAATATACCTACGAACAAATTCAAAAAGTGTCTCTGGAATATCCTTCTGATCACAAGAGAATTACCGAAAAAGTAAAAATATCGGATTCCGAATTACAATCTTGGAAAAAAGTTTCGGACAATATGTACTTCCCTTTTTCGGAAGAACATAACGTGTACTTACAACAAGACGGTTTCTTGGACAAAGATTTAGTTCGAGTAGCTGATTTGGATAAAAGCCAAAGACCAATCAACCAAAAATGGTCTTGGGACAGAATTCTTCGTTCTCCTTATATTAAACAAGCCGATGTTTTACAGTGTTTTTATTTCTTCGAAGATCATTTTTCGAAAGAAGAACTGAAAAATAATTTTGAATTTTACGAATCGTTTACGGTTCATGAAAGTTCACTTTCGCCTTGCGTACACTCGATTCAAGCTGCCTTATTAGACAAAATGGATATGGCGTACACGTTCTATTTGAGAACTTCGCGTCTGGATTTAGATGATTATAATAAAGAAGTGGAAGAAGGTTGTCATATTACATCAATGGCAGGAACTTGGATGAGTATCGTAGAAGGTTTTGGCGGAATGAGAATTAAAGAAGACATGCTCCATTTTTCTCCAAAAATCCCAAAAGAATGGGAAGGATATTCGTTTAAAATTAATTTCAGAAATCAAATTTTAAAAATAGCTATCAATCATAAGGAAACAACTTTTTCAATTGACGGCAACAAAGAATTGAAAATCATAGTAAATGGTCAGCCTGTAATCGTTAAGTCTCAGAATCTAGTTACTGTATAATAAACAATTGCTAGAACTTGTAGTTAATTCTATCATTTTGTCTCAAACCTCACTGGGTTTACTAACAATCCCAATAAACATTGGGATTGTTTAATTGTTAATCCGTTCTTAAATCAAAACGGGCTGTAAACAATACACATTTAAACGTCACTGTTGTATAAAGCGCATTGCGTTTATTTTTACTATAATTAAAAAAATTATTAATCATAAAATGTATTTAATCATGAAAAAAACAAGTCCTTTACTATTCATAAACAGGAGCTTTCTAAAAAAAACAACCCTATTTCTTTTTTTTATGACTTTAACATTAAATGCCCAGATTGACAAAGTCGAACCGCCTTTTTGGTATGCAGGAATGCAAAATCCAGAATTGCAAATTCTTTTTTATGGTAAAAACATTGCTCAATACCAAGTCACTGTTTCTAATGGCATAAAAATAACCAACGTTAAAAGAACGGAAAACCTCAACTACATTTTTGTTACCATTGACACCAAAAAAGTGGTGGCATCTGATTTCGTTTTTACTTTTAAAAACAACGGCAAAGAAACGTTTACACAAAAATACAGTTTGCAGCAAAGAAGAGAAAATTCTGCTCAACGCAAAAGCTTTGACTCTTCGGATATGATGTATTTGTTGATGCCAGATCGCTTTGCCAATGGAAACAGAAATAACGACAGTGAAAATACTACCCAAGAAAAATACAATAGAGAATTACCGGGCGGAAGACACGGAGGCGATATTGAAGGAATCATTAAAAACTTGGATTACATATCAGAATTAGGCGCAACTACCATATGGAGCACGCCACTTTGCGAAGATAACGATGCCAAACATTCCTATCACACCTATGGACAATCTGATGTTTATAAAATAGATCCACGTTATGGAACCAATGCCGATTATGTTCTATTGGCTGCTGAAATGCACAAAAGAGACATGAAACTGGTGATGGATTATGTGACGAATCACTGGGGAATTGAACACTGGATGATGAAGGACTTACCTACAAAACAATGGATCAATCAATTTGATACTTATACGCAAACCAATCATAAAAGAACGGTTATCCATGACACTAATGCTTCCGAAATTGATAAAAAAATCACAATAGACGGCTGGTTTGTTCCATTGATGCCCGATTTAAATTTGACGAATCCTTTAACATTAAAATACCTGATTCAAAATGCAATTTGGTGGATAGAATACGCCGATTTGGATGGTTTTAGAGTCGACACCTATAATTATTCAGATCCAAAAGGAATCGCAAAATGGACAAAATCCATAACCGATGAATATCCAAATTTTAATATTGTAGGGGAAGTTTGGATGCAAAGTCAAGCTCAAATGGCGTACTGGCAAAAAGACAGCAAAATAGGTCAAATTCAAAATTACAACTCGTATTTACCAAGTGTAATGGATTTTACATTATATGAGGCAACCAGCAAAGCTTTCAGTGAAGATGACGGTTCTTGGGACAAAGGAATGATAAAATTGTATGACAATTTTACGAATGATTTTCTGTATCCAAATACCAATAACATGCTGGTTTTTGTCGAAAATCACGACACCAATCGTTTCAATCAAACCTATGGAAACGACATCAGAAAATACAAAATGGCAATGACTTTAATGGCTACCATTCGTGGAATCCCTCAATTGTATTATGGAAGCGAAATAGGCATGGCCGGTGATAAAAACAAAGGCGATGCGGATATTCGTCAAGACTTTCCGGGCGGTTGGGAAAGTGATCAAAATAATGCTTTCACCAAAGAAGGAAGAACTCCGGGACAAAATGATTATTTTGATTTTACTTCAAAATTATTCAATTGGAGAAAAACAAAAGCGGCAATTCATTTTGGAAAAATGACACATTACATTCCTGAAAACAATGTATATGCTTATTTTAGATACAACACGGATGAAACGATTATGGTTTTAATGAACAACAGCAATGAAACCAAAACTGTAAACACACATCGTTTCAAAGAAAATATAAAAGACTTTAAAACAGGAAAAGATGTCATTTCTGAACTTACATTTGACGTTACAAACGAAATTATTATTGAACCTAAATCGGTTTTGATTTTAGAATTGAAGTAATGTAAACCACATAAAACAGCTAAGAAAATAATCATTTAATGCTAAAAAAAATGAAAAAATATTCTATCCCACTTTTACTATTAACCATGACAATTCTAAGTAGTTGCTCCAGTACAAAAACCGTTTCCGATAATACTAAAACACCTTTCGTTTGGGAAGGAGCGAATGTTTATTTTCTAATGACAGACCGTTTTAATAATGGTGACACTTCAAATGATATAAACTTCAATAGAACCAAAACAACAGGAAAACTTCGTGGTTTTGAAGGTGGTGATATCAAAGGGATTTCTAAAAAAATTGAAGAAGGTTATTTTGATAAATTAGGAATCAATGCCATTTGGTTTACACCAATAGTGGAACAAATCCACGATGGCGTTGACGAAGGAACCGGTTTGAGTTATGGATTTCATGGCTATTGGACCAGAGATTGGACGAACTTAGATCCTAACTTTGGAACCAAAGAAGACTTAGCAGCATTAGTTCAAAAAGCACACGCACATGGAATCCGAATCATCCTTGATGGTGTAATCAATCATACCGGACCCGTAACTGCAGAAGATACGGTTTGGCCAAATGACTGGGTGAGAACAGGACCAAATTGCGATTATAAATCGTTTGAAAACACAACCGCTTGTACACTGGTTTCTAATCTTCCGGATATAAAAACAGAGAGCAATCAAAATGTAGCGTTGCCATCTTTTTTAATCGAAAAATGGAAAAAAGAAGGACGTTATGAACAAGAAATAAAAGAACTGGATGCATTTTTTGTTCGTACCGGATATCCCAGAGCGCCAAAATATTACATCATTAAATGGTTGACCGATTATATTGTGGATTACGGAATTGACGGTTACAGAGGTGACACCGTAAAACATACCGATGAAACGGTTTGGGCTGATTTTAAAATCCAGTGTGATTATGCTTTTGAAACTTGGAAGAAAAACAATCCGACAAAAATTTTAGACAATAATGCTTTTTACACGATTGCCGAAGTATACAATTATGGCATCAGCGGTGGACAAGATTTTGATTTTGGAGATAGAAAAGTAAACTATTTTAAAAATGGTTTCAACAACATGATCAATTTTGAGTTCAAATGGGATGCGCAAAAAGACTATGAATTTATATTTTCCAAATATTCAAACAAGTTGAACAATGACTTGAAAGGATATAGTGTTTTAAACTATTTATCTTCCCATGATGATGGTGGACCATTTGATGGAAATCGTACCAAAACTATAGAAAGCGGTACAAAATTATTATTGAGTCCGGGACTTTCTCAAGTGTATTATGGTGATGAGAGTGCACGTTCCTTAGTTATCGAAGGAACAAAAGGTGATGCTACATTGCGTTCTTTTATGAATTGGGACGCTATTAAATCAAATCCTGAAACACAAAAAACACTGTTGCATTGGCAAAAACTGGGTCAATTTAGAAAAAACCATCCCTCTGTTGGAGCAGGAATTCACAAACAAATTTCGGCTCAACCGTATACTTTTTCCAGAACTTTTTCTAAAGGAGATTATTCAGATGCAGTAGTTGTTGGATTAGATTTAGCGACTGGTACAAAAGAACTTTCTGTAGGTTCTATTTTCGCAGATGGTACATCATTAAAAGATGCGTATTCTGGAAAAGAAGTACTTGTTACTAATGGAAAAGTGACAATCGATTCAGAATTTGATATTGTTTTATTAGGATTGAAAAAATAATTTCAAAATAATTTCAAAATAATTTCATCAAAACGCCTTTAGAAATGAAGGCGTTTTTTTTTATGTTTACCTTTACCAAAAAATAAAAGGCAATGCTCAAAATTGGACATCGTGGCGCAAAAGGATATGAACCCGAGAACACCTTTGTTTCGTTCCAGAAAGCATTAGACATGCAAGTGGACGGCATTGAGCTCGACGTGCATTTGAGTGCTGATGGCGAATTAATGGTTATTCATGACGAATCCATTGACAGAACAACCAATGGAAAAGGATTTGTAAATACATTATCTTTGCGCGAATTGAATGCTTTTCGAATAAATAGAGAACACAAAATTCCAACGCTGAAGGAAGTTTTTGATTTGGTAAACCAAGATTGTTTTATCAACATTGAACTCAAAAGCTATGAAGCGACAGAGAAAGTAGTTTCACTGATTGAAAAATATGTCACTAAAAAAGGATGGAAATACGATTGTTTTTTAGTTTCCAGTTTTGATTGGAACGCGCTGCAACAAGTGGCCTTTTTAAATGATAAAATTCCAATTGGCGTTTTAACAGAAACCGATTTAGACTTGGCTTTGGCTTTCGCCAAATTCATTCAGGCAAAATCTATTCATCCTCATTTTCACTTATTGACAAAAGAAAACACGGCCAAAATACAGGAAAAAGGATTGCAGGTTTTTCCTTGGACTATCAATGAATTAGAAGATATTCAAAAAATAAAAACATTCAACGTAAACGGAATCATCACTGATTTCCCAAATAGAATATGAACCAGAATTTCGATATAATAATAGTAGGCGGTGGTGCAGCAGGATTTTTTACAGCAATCAACATTGTAGAAAAAAATCCAAAACTAAAAGTTGCCATTTTGGAACGTGGTGCAGAAGTGCTTAATAAAGTTCGTATTTCTGGTGGTGGAAGATGCAACGTGACGCACGCTTGTTTTGAACCTAATGAACTAGTGAAATTTTATCCTCGAGGCGAAAAAGAATTGCGAGGTCCTTTCCATCAGTTTTGCTCCGGCGACACGATTGAATGGTTCGAAAAACATGGAGTAGAACTAAAAATTGAAGCAGACGGGCGTATGTTTCCTGTTTCGAATTCCTCACAAACGATTATCGATTGTTTCCTAAAAGCCAAGCAAAAACTAGGAATTGCAGTACTTACAGGACAAAGTGTGCAGTCTATTTTTAAGAAAGAAAACACATGGAAAATAGAAACGCAAAGTGAAAACTATCTAGCTGAAAAATTAATTCTAGCCACTGGAAGCAATCCTAAAGTATGGGAAATGTTGCAGACTTTTGGGCATGCTGTTGTTAGTCCGGTTCCTTCTCTATTCACTTTTAACATCAAAGATTCCAGAATAAAAGAATTGCCCGGAGTTGCTGCCCAAGTTACCGTAAAAGTAAAAGACACCAAACTCACCTCTACAGGACCTTTATTAATTACCCATTGGGGAATGAGCGGTCCGGCGATTTTGAAACTCTCCGCTTGGGGCGCCCGAATCTTACATGACAAAAATTACCAGTTTACCATTTTTGTAAATTGGTTAAATGATGAAGACACCGCGGATGTCGAGAAAAAGCTAAAAGAATTAAAACAAGAACACGCGAAAAAATCGGTTTCTAAAAAATCACCTTTCGAATTAACCAATAGGTTATGGGAAAGTTTAGTACTCGCCTCAGGAATTGAAGTTGAAACTAAATGGGCGGATTTATCTAAAATTCAATTGCAAAATTTAGCCAATCAATTGACAAATGGCACCTTTCAGGTGAATGGAAAAAGTACCTTTAAAGAAGAATTTGTCACTGCAGGCGGAATTGATTTAAAAGAAATCAACTTCAAAACCATGGAAAGCAAACTACACGAAAATCTTTATTTTGCTGGAGAAATCGTGAATATCGATGCGATTACGGGAGGATTCAATTTTCAGAATGCGTGGACAAGCGGGTTTATTCTTGCAAACAACATATAAAAAAAGCTCTCCAACGAGAGCTTTTTAAATTTTATTTTTTTCCACCAATATGTACATTTTGCCAATCTTTCAGCTTTTTCCATTTTCCTTCAAAGGCTAATTTTGACTGATGCGGCCAAGTTTTCGGGTCATGAACAACAAACTGTTCTCCAGCCATATCCAAAATTTCCTGACACCGATTAACGGAAGTTTCTGAAAGCACTTCCCATGTTAAAATTCCATTAGCATTGAACAGCTCTTCAATTTTTGGACCAATTCCTTCAATGACTTTTAAGTCATTTTCTTTTACTTTTTTTCCAAAATCAGAGGATGCTAAATCCGCATCAAAAGGAACATAAGCCCCTATAAGTCCAGAATTAACTGCTTGTGGTGCTACAAAGCTGCTGCTTTTAGCTTTTAAAGTTGCTAACTCAGCCTCTAGCTTAGATGATTTGGCTCTGCAATTGTCTAATTCTAGTTGCAAGGCGCTTAAATTGTCTTTGCCGGAGGAAAGTATTTTTCCAAGTAAATAGCCTAATACTGCGCAAACTAAGCCTACTCCAACCGGGATTAATATACAAGGTGAATTCATAATTATAATTTATTAAGTTAATTTATTAGTCTATTATAACAACAAAGTCTGTTTTTAGCTCTACTCCTAGTGCTCAAAGTCTCTGCCTTTGAGGATGTGTTAACCAGTCTTAGACTGACACAAAGATCGAAGATTGAAAAACAAACCAAAAACAAGGTCGATAAAAACCGAAAGTCACTACCTTAAAGTCAGAGACTTTGTGGTGCGGCCGGTTCGGTAAATTTAACAACTAACTCAAAGTTACTAAAAATCAATTAGTTATATTAAAAAAAACTAAGAAATCAGTAAAAATAAATTTAAACTATTTTTATCTATTCAACCACCAAATACTCGCTTTCAAAACGGCTGCAAAACTTTAATTAAGAGAACTTTAGTTTTTGATTAACAAGAATTTATTATTCTGTTTTTATTTTCATAGAATGATTTGAATATGTTTGTAATCAAAATATTACGAATGATTAAAAACTACTTTTTTGTTTCCTTACTGGTTTTTGTATTTCAATCTAGTTTTTCACAATCAGAAAAATCAATTAAGGGTATTGTTTTGTATGAAAAATTTCCTGTCGGTAAAGTCGAAGTTGCTAATTTTAGTTCTAAAAAAACTACCATTACAAACGCAGCTGGGGAATTTTTTATAGTAGTAAAAACGGGAGATGCACTCGTTTTTGTCTCAAAAAACCATGATATCAAAAAGATTGTAGTGGATAAAAACACCTTTGACAAAAATAATCTTATTATTTCATTAACACTTAAACCCGAAGAGTTAAAGGAAGTCGTAATTACAAAAATTCCTTCTATTCAACTAAGTACAGATAAAGCGTATGAACAAGGAAAGCTGGATAAATTAGCTTTAGAGAAAGCCGCAAAAAGGCTAAAAACGGGTGTTTACGATGGAACTATTGAAAATGGGATGGATTTGATGCGAATTGGCGGAATGATTTTTGGTTTATTCAAAAAAGAAAAAGAGCCCGTTAAAAAAGCTGTTCCAAAAATTCAATTCAAAGAATTAGCAAAAAGCACCTGTGATCAAAAATTTTATCTTCAAACTTTAAAATTAAAACCAGACCAAATAAACCTGTTTCTCGAATTTTGCGATGCCGATCCAAAATCAAAAACAGTAGCCGAAAGCAACAATGTTCTGAGTGTAATGGATTTTTTACTTTCGAAAAATATTGAATTTAAAAAACTATAAACGGAATACTATCGATTCAACCACCAAATACTTCCATTTAAAACGGCGGCAAAACTTACCCAAGCCAAATACGGAAGCAATAAATATCCTGCAATTTTATTGATTTTGGCAAATTGAATGTATGTTTCATATATCATCAACCACAATACTATAATTTCTAAACCGGCTAACATTGGGTTGTGCAATCCAAAAAATAAATAGGACCATAACGCATTTAGTGCAAGCTGAATGGCAAAGAAAACCAACGCTTTTTTTACGATTTCTTTTTCTGCTTCTATTCGATCCCAGACTAATCCGGCCGCGACCCCCATCATCACATACAACATGCTCCAAACTGGTGCAAAAACCCAATTAGGTGGATTAAAACTTGGCTTTACTAAGGTCGGATACCATGTTGTAATTGAGGAACGAGTAACAATTCCGGAGAAATAACCAATCGCAAGACAAGTGACAACAACAGCTAATATTCGGGTAATTTTATTCATTTTATGTTTTTCTAATGTGCGCCAAATTTACTCAAAAGTTTAGTACAATTCGATAATTAAACAAATCTGCTTGTAAACCAAAAAAAGTATCTTTGCGTAAATTTTTAAATTCATGATTTCAGCAAACGATTTTATTCCATCAAAATATACGCATTCGGTTGAAGAAGGAAATTTTCAATGGAGTGCACCCAGTAACATTGCACTTGTAAAATATTGGGGCAAAAAGGACAATCAGATTCCAGCCAATCCTTCGGTGAGTTTTACCTTGAATAATTGCAAAACCATCACTAAGTTGGCTTTTGCCAAAAAACAAAATGATGGTACATTTTCCTTTGATTTACTTTTTGAAGGACAACCAAAAGAAGATTTCAAACCAAAAATCCAAAAATTCCTGGAGCGAATTGAAATCTATTTACCATTCTTGAAAGACTACCATTTTACGATTGACACAGAGAATACCTTTCCGCACAGTTCCGGAATTGCTTCATCAGCATCAGGAATGGCGGCTTTGGCAATGAACCTGATGAGTATTGAGAAAGCGTTATACCCTGAAATGACCGAGGAGTATTTCTATCAAAAAGCGTCTTTATTAGCGCGTTTGGGTTCCGGAAGCGCTTGTAGAAGTGTAAAAGGAAGCGTAGTAGTTTGGGGAAATCATACAAATATCTCCGGAAGTTCTGATTTATTTGGAGTGGAATTTCCAAATGCCATTCATGCTAATTTCAAGAATTTTCAAGATACCATTTTACTGGTTGACAAAGGTGAAAAAAAAGTTTCAAGTACTGTTGGACATGATTTGATGCACAACCATCCTTTTGCCGAAAGGCGATTTGCACAAGCGCATGAAAATTTAGACCAACTGATTACCATTTTTGAAAGTGGGGATTTAGAGGAATTTATCAAAATTGTAGAAAGTGAAGCCTTGACTTTGCATGCCATGATGATGACTTCAATGCCTTATTTTATATTAATGAAACCGAATACTTTGGAGATTATAAATGCGATTTGGAAATTTAGAAATGAGACTAAAATTCCGGTTTGTTTCACGCTGGATGCCGGTGCAAATGTGCATGTTTTATATCCTGAAAATGTTGCCAAAACAGTTTTACAATTTATTAAGAACGAATTAGTTGGCTATTGTCAAAATGGTCAGTACATTTGTGACGAAATTGGAAATGGAGCTATGTTGATTTAATTTGTTTTTTTCCTATCTTTAATTTTTAAAGAGCTGAAAATATGGACATTCAATCCGAAAAATTAGAATTGATCAAAATGTTGTTAGAAACTGACGACAAGACTATAATCGAGGCTATAAAAAACATTTTCAAAGCACAAAAAAAAGATGTTTGGAAAGAATTATCTCCCGAGCAACAGGAAGAAATTGATCTTGAAATTCAAGAGGCAAATCGTGGAGACCAAGTTGATTTATAAAAAAAATTATTTGTTGCAATATATAATTACCAACCCCAAATTGTTAATTTACAATCTAATATGAAAGGACCTTTATTTTACTCAAAAATATTACTCTTTGGAGAATACGGAATCATTCGTGACTCAAAAGGGTTGTCTATTCCTTATAATTTTTACAACGGTGCGCTTAAAAGAGATGAAAATCCGTCTGAAGAAGCCATCAAATCAAATGGAAATTTGAGACGTTTTGTTATCTATTTGGAAACGTTACAAAACGAACAGCCTGATTTAGTCACTTTCGATTTAGATACGTTAAAAAATGATGTTGAAACCGGAATGTATTTTGATTCCAGCATTCCTCAAGGCTATGGTGTAGGCAGCAGTGGCGCACTTGTAGCAGCTATTTATGATAAATATGCACAAAATAAAATCACGGTTTTGGAAAATTTGACTCGTGAAAAATTATTGCAATTAAAAAACATATTTTCTCAAATGGAGAGTTTTTTCCACGGAAAAAGTTCTGGTTTAGATCCTTTAAACAGTTATTTGAGCATTCCAATACTTATCAATTCTAAAGACAATATTCAAGCAACAGGAATTCCGAATCAAAGTTTTGATGGGAAAGGCGCTGTATTTTTGTTGGATTCCGGTATTGTGGGCGAAACCGCTCCGATGGTCAACATTTTCATGGAAAACCTGAAAGACAAAGGTTTCCGTACTATGTTGAAAAATCAATTCGTAAAATATACTGATGCTTGTGTGGAAAATTTCCTTGGCGGTGACATGAAATCATTATTCATGAATACCAAAAAATTATCAAAAGTGGTTTTGAATAACTTCAAACCAATGATCCCGGAACAATTTCACGGAATTTGGCAACAAGGAATTGACAGCAATGATTACTATTTAAAATTATGTGGCTCTGGTGGTGGCGGTTACATCTTAGGTTTTACCGAAGACTTAGAAAAAGCCAAAGCTTCCCTGAAGGATTATAAACTAGAAGTAGTGTATCAGTTTTAAAAACTTCTAGCTTTAAACTCCTACAACTTTAAGCTGACAGCACAATTCTATATATTGAATGCTGTCCGTTTGTTATCCTTATTATTAGCATAAATTCCTTTTTGCTTTTTTGGGCAAAACTCTATTTCTCATTCGAAAATCATGAATTTACTGGACTAAAATTGTCTTATAACATTCGTATTTCTTGATGGTTCTGTGGCAATACCGTATATTGATCCGCCTGTTTTTTTTCAACAAAAAAACTTTGAAATAAAAATCAAATTATTCCACATAAAAAAATTGAAATAAATTTAAACAAAATCTTACATTTCGATAAAAAAACAGCTTATCTTTAAGCATCTGATTTTTTTTGCTCTTTTACTTACTAAAAACCTATATGTTTAAACGCAAGATTCTTGAAAAATATAAGCCACGCAATGTTTTCACTCCGCTGATTATAGTAATTCTATCTTGCTCTTCGCTGATTATTATCAACTACCTGACGATTAAAATCTTGTCCGCATCCAGAGCGTATGTAAATGGAGAATCCCATTATTCAAAAGGGCAAAAAGATGCAGCCCGCCACCTTATCACCTACCTTTATACTAAAGATCCCATTCAATGGAAATTGTTCAACGAAGAATTAAGTGTTCCGAAAGGAGATGGTATTGCGCGAATTGGTTTGACCAATAATGATGACATTAACACCATTGAAAATGGATTAAGGGCTGGCAGAAATCACGAGAAAGATTTGGATGATATGGTTTGGCTATTTAGACATTTCCACGCTGTTCCTTTCTTGGCAAAAGCTATTAATGAATGGAAAAAAGCGGACTATCTAATTGACCAACTTGCTTCGATTGGAAATGAAGCTAATAAAAAAATAAGCGGTAATACTTCAAAATCAGACGACAGGCAAAAAATTCTCCAAAGGATAAACATCATTACTGATAAATTAACAATAAATCAGCGTAATTTCTCTGATGCACTTGGAGAAGGCACTCGCTTAATTAAAACCTACCTTCTTTTTACCAATATCTTTTTTACTCTGATGATCATTGGAAGTGTAAGCCTTTACTATTCTGTAATGGTTAACAGACTAAGACGCTCGAAGCAGGAAACAGATGACAAGAACAGGAATTTAATAATTGCCAATAAGGAGCTTGACAAGTTTGTTTACAGTGCTTCGCATGATCTAAGGTCTCCTATCTCTTCTTTAAAAGGATTAATAGAAATTGTGAAATTAGAAGATGATTTGGATCAAATTAGGGATTATTTAGATCTAATGCATCAAAGCCTTGATAAGCAAGACCAATTTATAAGAGAGATAATTGATTATTCGAGAAATAAGAGAAAAAAAATAACCGTTGCTTCCGTTAGTTTAAATAAAGTTATAGATGAGATTATTGCTCAACATCTTTATATTAAAGGAACGAATGAAATTGCTATCAAAAAAGAATTGTCAGTTGATGAGGTTTATAGTGACGGTTTGAGACTGAAAATTATTTTAAATAATTTATTGTCAAATGCCATCAAGTATACTGACGAAAGCAAAGAAAAAAAGTACATTTCAATTAAAACGTATACCAAAGGAGAATTTTACAAAATAGAAATTGAAGACAATGGCATCGGAATTAATAATGAATACCATGTCAAAATCTTTGAAATGTTTTTTGTAACTAACAACAACAAGAAAGGCTCCGGTTTAGGCCTTTACTTAGTAAAAGAAGCTGTTGAAAATCTTAATGGAAGCATAAGCGTAAATTCGAAAATGAATATTGGAAGCAAATTTATAGTAACTATCCCGAAACAATATGAAGCCCAATTATAAAATTTTGATAATTGACGACAATACAATTGATCAAATTGTCACCAAACAATTGCTAAAAAAAACACTTGGCATAACTGATATAAGTACTACTAATAATGGTAAAGAAGGAATTCAATGGCTTAATAATCACAAAAAGAGTTTTGAAGAATCTCTAATTATTCTGTTAGACATTAAAATGCCGGAAATGGATGGATTCGAATTCCTTTCGGAATATGAAACGCTACCCGAAGAATTGAAAAAGGAAACTCAAATTTTCATGCTTTCCTCAACATTAGATCCTAATGATATTAGGCGGGCAAAAAATAATAAATATGTAAAAACGCTTTTAAGCAAACCTTTACCAATTAAAGAATTTGGAGAAATGATTTATCCTGATTCTTCTCCAAAATAGTACAATCCGTTTTTGAATCAAATGAAATCAGAATTATTACCAATGGATATGCCCGAAATAATCGTAGCATTTAGCAATTTCTCTTAAAAAAATTCTCGTGTGTGTGTTTTTGTAAAAAAATCAAGTTGATTTTAGAAACAAAATCCTAAATTTGAAGATAAATAGGCAAGTTTGCTATACCATTGTAAAAACTTGACAAAAAAACTACTACTAAAAAATGTTAAGCAGGCAACATAAGCTTTTAGTGATGAAGATTATTAGTTTATTCTCTGTTGTTAGAGGATATAACATTCCAATAATAATTTTGGCGCAATACCTTTCGGCGATATTTATTCTGGCTCCCGAAAAAAGAGCGCTGGATATTCTACTCGATTTTAATTTATTCATACTGGTTTTCGCTTCTTCACTTACTATTGCTTCGGGTTATATCATCAATAATTTTTATGACAGCCGAAAAGATTTAATCAATCGTCCTAACAAGTCGATGCTGGATCGATTAGTGAGTCAAAAAACAAAACTGAGCGTCTATTTTACACTCAATTTTATTGTGGCTTTAATGGCTTTGTTTGTTTCTTGGCGTGTATTTTTATTTTTTTCAGGATATATATTTTTCATCTGGTTTTATTCCCATAAAATAAAAAAATACCCAATAATAGGAAACCTGACAGCCGCTTTACTGGCAGTTTTACCCTTTTTTGCGATACTGTTGTATTTTTATACTCGGATTCCATATGAAGAGATTGAAAATTACAAAAGACAACTTGGAGTGATTTTCTCTCATGCTTCCTTTCTGTTTTTACTACTGTTGATTCGAGAAATGATTAAGGATTTAGAAAACCTAAAAGGCGACTTAGCCAATGACTATAAAACGATTCCGATTGTTTATGGTGAAGAAATATCAAAAAAAATCATTACTGCTTTGACAATTCTGACTGTTTTTCCAGTTTATGTTTTAATCGAAATTTACGATGTAGGTTACATGGATGTTTATTTTTATTCCTGTCTCATCAGTCTGATTTTTTTCTTGACTTACTTGTGGAAATCAAACACAAAAGCACAATTTTTATTGCTTCATAATGTCCTAAAATTCCTTATTGTCGCTGGTGTTTTTTGTATTGTATTGATTAATCCGAGTGTTTTGTGGCACGGAAAAAGATTATTGATGACGGTTTAGATGATTTCTGCTTTGGGATTATAAAAGGTTGAAAACAATTTTCTCAACAACTCTTAAATTCCTCCATTTGGTTAGCCCCGATTGAAATGGAATCCTTTTTCTTTTTTCTTTAAAAGAAAAAGATAGAGTGGAAAGCGGGAAATAGCTCCAAAAAACGAAACTAAAACGTATTAATTAGCTTATTAACTAGATAGTTAGCGTTTTTATAATTGGCTGTTATTGATTGTCAACTATATAAATAGTATCTTTGCACAAATTATTGGAATATTATGAATAACAAGGAAGGCAATAATAAGAAAAGTGGTCCTAGAGCAGCTAGCTCAAGACCAAGTTCAAATAAGCCAAAACCTGCCATGCAGAAGCGCGCTCAAGGGCCGAAAAAAGTTAAAGTAAATACTAAAGTTGCCGATATCGCTACTGATAAAGTAGAGAAAAAACCAAATCAAGCACCAAAGAGACCGAAAGTAAAAGACGAAATTCGTTTGAATAAATACATTGCTAATTCTGGTGCGTGCTCGCGTCGTGATGCTGATATTTATATTCAATCCGGGACGGTGAAAGTAAATGGAATTCCTGTTACCGAAATGGGATACATGGTAAAACCAGGAGATGTTGTAAATTTTGACGGTGCCACTTTGACACCGGAGAAAAAAGTGTACATCTTACTGAACAAACCAAAAAACTTTACTACTGCCATGGACGAAGGTCAGGAATATCGTAATGTATTGGAATTAGTTAAAGGTTCTACTACTGCAAAAATTGGCGCAGTGGGAAGAATGGACAAGAATACAACTGGATTGCTATTGTTCACAAACGATACGGATATGATCCGTAAGTTTACGTTACCAAGCCAAAAATCATCTAAAATTTACCAAGTTTCACTAGATAAAAACTTGAAATTTGAGGATTTAGAAAAAATAAACAAAGGTTTGACTCTTGACGGACACCGCGTTTTTGTGGAAGATGTAAGTTACATTGATGGTGAAGCAAAAAGTGAAATTGGGTTGCAATTAAGATCGGCTAACGTGAAAGTGGTTCGTTCCATTTTCGAACATTTCAGTTATGATGTGTTGCGAATTGACAGGGTTGCTTTTGCTGGTTTGACCAAAAAGAATTTACCAAGAGGAAACTGGAGATTACTTACTGAACAAGAAATTATCAATTTGAAGAACGTTTAATATTTCTTTGAAATTATAGCAATAAAATCCCTTTCGCATAAAGCGAAAAGGGATTTTTTAATTAAAAACAAATCCTAATTACCATGACACCAGAAAAACTACAATCAATTGCTTTTAAATGGTTTGAAACTTTTAATAATAAAGAATTAGAAAAATTATTGTCTTTATATGATGAGGATGCAGTTCATTTCAGTCCGAAACTAAAAATCCACAAACCAGAGACTAACGGTTTTGTTACTGGTAAAGAAGCACTGCGAGAATGGTGGCAGGATGCTTTTGAGCGTTTACCAAGTTTAAATTATAAAGTAAAATCATTGACCGCAAATGGCGACCGCGTTTTTATGGAATATATTCGAACGGTTGTTGGTGAAGAAGACTTACTGGTGGCGGAAGTTTTGGACATCAAAGAAAATAAAATAATTGCTTCTCGAGTATATCACGGATAAATTTTAAATATAATTTAAAAAAAATAAATTAGCTTTACGGTTGTTATAAATTCAAAAACTATGAAAAAGACATTATTATTTACTTTCTTACTATCATTGCTGATGATAAACTGCAAAAAAGAGGAAAAGACACAAGATTTTTCTGCGTTGACCAAAAGCTATTTTGACGATAGAAATGCGATGAGTCCTTTGGATGCAACGCAAAATGGTCAAAATGAGTATAACGACCAGTTGCAATTTGAAATGACGGACAGTTACAGAAAGTCGCAAGAAGCTTTTTTTGATAAATATCAAACTGCTCTAAAAACTATTGATAAAGAAAGTTTATCCGAAGAAGAAAAAAACAGCTACGAAATAATCAAATGGGAAGTTGAGATTGGTAAAGATTTATTGAATCAACCTACAAACCTCATGCCTGTACATCAATTTTGGGGAACACACCTAACTATGGGACAATTTGCGGGAGGAACCAGCGCACAACCTTTTAAAACAGAAAAAGACTATACTAATTTCCTAAAAAGAATGGACAAATATTCTGTTTGGATTGATTCTGCAATGGTATATATGAAGAAAGGAATAGCAAAAGGAATTGTACTGCCAAAATCATTAACAACCAAATTGATTCCACAATTTGCCGAAATGGCCACACCAAAAATTGAAGATAATTTATTTTACTCGTCGATAAAACTGATGCCAGCATCCTTTTCTGATGCTGTAAAAAAAGACTTAACCACAAAATACACGGCCACCATCAATGACAAATTGATTCCTCAATACATGAAAATGGCTGATTTCCTCACCAACGAATACCTTCCTGCCTCAAGAACAACCAGCGGAATAGGAAACTTCCCTTTTGGAAAGGATTTGTATGCCACGTATGTAAAACAATGGACTACAACCGAAATGACTCCAGAGGAAATTCATGAATTGGGATTAAAAGAAGTAGCCCGATTAAATGCCGAAATGGAAAAGGTAAAAACTCAAGTAGGTTTCAAAGGAACTTTAGTACAATTTTTCGAAGAAGTTAGGAACAAAAAAGAGCTAAAACCTTTCAAAAAACCAGAAGAAGTTATTGCTAATTTTCAAAGCATTTATACCCGAATCAAACCGAATGTAGACAAATTATTCGCACTGCAACCCAAAACAAAATTTGAAATCAGAAGAACGGAAGCCTTTAGAGAAAAAACGGCAAGTGCCGAATACATGCAAGGAACGGCAGACGGTTCGCGTCCCGGTATTTTTTATGTTCCAATCCCTGATGTAGCCAATTATAATCTTTATGGAGATGAAGATTTATTTTTACACGAAGCCATTCCAGGACATCACTTCCAAATTTCATTGCAACAAGAAAATGCCAGTCTTCCAGATTTTAGAAAATTCAATTGGTTTGGTGCTTATGGTGAAGGCTGGGCTTTATATACCGAAAGTTTAGGCAAAGAGCTTGGATTGTATCAAGATCCGTATCAATATTTTGGAATGCTAGGCAATGAAATGCACAGAGCGGTTCGATTAGTAGTTGACACAGGACTACATTCAAAAGGTTGGACTAGAGAGCAGGCTATCAAATATTCATTAGCAAACGAAGCCGAAAGTGAAGCTAGCATTATTCCGGAAATAGAGCGTTATATGGCAATTCCAGGACAAGCTTTGTCTTATAAAATAGGCCAGTTAAAAATTATAGAACTTCGTAAAAAAGCGGAATCCAAAATGGGTACAAAATTTGATATTAAAAAATTCCATGAAAAAGTATTAGAATCTGGGGTAATGCCTTTAGCATTATTAGAGATGAAAATTAATGCGTGGATAAATGAATCTAAATAATAAAAATTAAAAACTATGAAAAAACTATTGCTAAACACATTATTACTGTCTTTTATGGCGTTCAATGGTAATGCGCAACGAATTATGGACACCATGGATCCCAACTCCTCTGGAGCTTTATTTAGAAACAATGTTTTAAATAAAAAAGACTTGGCTAAAATAGAAGGCTCCGAATACCTTGTTGACGAATTTAGATTAGCGGAGGTTTCAGGTATTCCCCAACAAATCATGGTCCGATACAATGCAATGACCGATATGATAGAAGTTCAAAATGAAAAAAAAGAGCTTTTTTCGCTAATGAAAAAGGATCCTTTCAACATCATAACTATTATCCCTTTCACTGATAAAATCAAGCTTTTGAATTATAAAACTAAAGAGGGAGAAGCAAATGGATATTTAGTAGAATTATTTAATAAGAATGACGTTGCATTATACCGAAGAGATAGAATTACCCTTCAAAAGGGGAAAGAAGCTGTTAATTCATATGCAGCTGCTACACCAGCAAGATATGTTAAAACAAGTGACGAATATTATTTAAGTTTAAAAAATGAAACGGCTATAGCCTTACCGAAAAATAAAAAAGAATTTCAAGATCTTTTTCCGATGAGAAAAGAAGAAATTACAGCTTATCTTAAGAAAAATAACTTTTCTTTAAAAGATGAAAAGAGTATTATTGAAATGGCAAAATTCATAGCTAATTTCTAATACATACAAAAAAAGCTTCTCGATAGAGAAGCTTTTTTTTGTGCGGATAATAGGACTCGAACCTACACGCCTTGCGGCACCAGATCCTAAGTCTGGCATGTCTACCAATTTCACCATATCCGCGCAATTGTGGGTGCAAAGATAAACATAACTTCCAATTTTCAAAGTAATTTACATAAAAAATATTCATACTCTTTTTTGTACTTTTGAAATTATAAAAAAATTCAAATAATGGAAAATATTAAAGCATACGTTCAACAACACAAAGATCGCTTTATCAACGAGTTAATCGAATTATTAAAAATTCCATCCGTGAGTGCTGACACCGCTTATTCGCATGATGTTTTTGAAACAGCTGATGCCGTAAAGGCCAGTTTAGAAAAAGCAGGCTGCGATTTTGTTGAAATTTGCGACACTCCGGGTTATCCAATCGTTTATGGTGAAAAAATCATAGACCCATCATTACCAACCGTTTTGGTTTATGGTCATTATGATGTACAACCGCCAGATCCAATGGAACTATGGACTTCCCCTCCCTTTGAACCCGTAATCAAAAAAACTGAAATCCATCCCGAAGGTGCTATTTTTGCCCGTGGATCATGTGATGATAAAGGCCAAATGTACATGCACGTAAAAGCATTGGAATATATGGTTCAATCGAATACTTTGCCTTGTAATGTAAAATTCATGATCGAAGGCGAAGAAGAAATTGGCTCTAAAAGTTTGAGTTGGTTTGTGGAACGCAATCAGGAAAAACTAAAGAATGACGTGATTTTAATTTCGGATACCGGAATGATTTCTAATCAGCAACCGTCAATTACAACAGGATTACGTGGATTAAGCTATGTAGAAGTAGAAGTTACGGGGCCAAACCGTGACTTGCATTCTGGATTATATGGTGGTGCTGTTGCCAACCCGATAAACGTTTTAGCCAAAATGATTGCTTCACTTCATGATGAAAACAATCACATTACAATTCCCGGTTTCTACGATAATGTAGCAGAATTATCACTGGAAGAAAGAGCCGAAATGGCCAAAGCGCCTTTCAATTTAGAAAACTACAAAAAAGCATTAGACCTAAATGACGTTTATGGCGAAAGCGGCTATGTAACTAACGAAAGAAATTCCATTCGTCCTACGCTAGATGTAAACGGAATTTGGGGTGGTTACACCGGAGAAGGTGCCAAGACAGTGATTGCAAGTAAAGCTTTCGCTAAAATATCGATGCGTTTGGTTCCAAATCAAGACTGGGAAGAAATTACCGAATTGTTCACCAAACATTTCACAAGCCTTGCTCCTGCCGGCGTTACCGTAAAAGTAAAACCGCATCATGGCGGACAAGGTTATGTAACCCCAACAAACAGCATTGGCTACAAAGCCGCAAACATGGCATATACAGAAACCTTTGGCGTTCCCGCAATTCCCGTGCGTTCCGGAGGAAGTATTCCTATCGTAGCGTTATTCGAAAAAGAACTGAAAAGCAAAACCATTTTGATGGGATTTGGATTGGACAGCGATGCCATTCACTCTCCAAACGAACATTTCGGAATCTTTAATTACCTAAAAGGAATTGAAACCATTCCGTTGTTTTACAAATATTTTGTAGAACTGTCTAAATAATAGTTAGCGATATCGTCAGTTCGAGTTTTTTTGTAAAGAGAAACGGAACAAAAAAGTATCGAGAACCTTCATTAAATTCTATATCCGCTCTTATAAACAGGGCGGATTTTTTTTGGGCGTTCCCCGCTGAAAAAAGCGGGTCAGGCTGTCCGTTCTCAATCTTTTTATTTTTTAAAGAAAAAAAATAAAAAGGATTTCCACTCTCATCCTTAACGCAAACCCCTGACAACCAAAATATTTTTATTTAAAATTTGTATATTTGGATTTATATTCTACATTTGTAGAGCAATGTTTTAATCTGTAGAATATGAAAGCCACAAATCTTTATAAAATTGCCATCCTTTTAATATGTATAAGCCTAACTAGCTGTAAAATTAATCAAACCAAAAACGGATTAAAAACGGGTAAATGGATCCAAAATGAGAAATTCATGAACATCGAATCCAGTGCAACAGGAAGATACAAAAAAGGAGATAAGATTGGCACTTGGAAAGAATTCATGAGCGATAGATTACTTTCAAAAGAAAAATATAAAAAAAACAGTTGCCACATCATCAAATATCACAATACTGGAAAAATTCAACAAATAGGTGTTTCAAATAAAGCCATAATAAATTCAAAAATAGAATGGCTACCCACAGGAGAATGGAAATTTTATGACTCCGAAGGGATTTTACTTGGAACCAAAATCTATGAAAAAGGAATACCTGTTCAAGAAATTTACACCAAATAAAAAATAAACATGCAACAACTAACGAACGCAGAAGAACAAGTAATGGAACACCTTTGGAAACTCGAGAAAGCCTTTATGAAAGACTTGCTTGAAGCCTATCCAAAACCAAAACCCGCTACCACAACCATCGCTACTTTATTAAAAAGAATGATTGACAAGCAATTTGTAGCCTACAATGAATTTGGGAACTCTCGGGAATATTATCCTTTGGTAAAGAAAACCGACTATTTCTCGAAACACGTCAACGGATTGATTAGCAATTTCTTTAATAATTCGGCATCGCAATTTGCCTCTTTCTTTACTACCGAAACCAATTTGTCCCAAACGGAACTGGAAGAACTTAAGAAAATAATAGACAGTGAAATTCAAAAAAAGAAAAAATGAGCGACTTTCTAATCAAATCGACAATTACTTTATTCGTGCTACTGGCGGTGTATTATTTGTTTTTGGAAAAAGAAAAAATACACGTATTCAATAGGTTTTACTTGTTGTTCAGCCTTGCCTTTTCGATGATACTCCCATTTATAACCATTGAAGTTATTCAGGAAATAGCACAACCTACAGTCAATCCGGAAAATATGCAGATCCTACAAGGAAACGCAGTAATACTAGAGGAAACTAACTATCTGGCAATAGGATTATGGAGTTTGTATGCGGTAGTAACAATCGTTTTGGCGGTACGTTTTATCAGCAATATCAATAAGATTTCGTCTAAAATGAAGTCGAATACACCTATTGACTATAAGAATGCCAAATTGATTTTGGTTCCCGAAAAAACGTTGCCACATACTTTCTTGAATACGATTTTCATCAACGAATCGGAATACAACAACCGTCAAATTGAAGCTGAATTGTACACACACGAATTGACGCATGTAACCCAAAAACACACTTTGGATATTTTATTCATTGAACTATTGAAAACCGTTTTTTGGTTCAACCCCATTTTTATTTTTTACAAAAAAGCCATACAACTCAACCACGAATTTCTTGCCGATGAGAAAGTAGTGACCTGCTATAACAACGTTCCGTTCTACCAATCTTTATTACTATCGAAAGCAAACGAGAACCAAACTTTTTACTTGGCCAGTAATTTGAATTATTTAATAACTAAAAAACGATTACTTATGATGACAAAAACCACATCAAAAACAGAAGCTTTATTAAAAAAAGCAATGCTAATTCCTGTAGTAACTGCCTTATTGTTTTTATTGTGTACGAAAGTCGTTGCGCAAGAAACCAATGTAAAAAAAGAAACTACTCCTAAAAAATCCGAAAATTTATTTAAAACGTATTACGACAAAACTACTTTTAAAATCAAAGATGAAAAAGGAAAGATTGCCAGCGAAAAAAAATACAATGAACTAACTCCTATAGAAAAGAGGGCAATACCTTCCATCCTATCCAAGCAAAAAGAATTGCCTACAAACGAGGAACTTCTGGGGATTTTAAGTAAAGGAGCTCCTGAAGTGATTGAAATTGATGCGTACGATTCTGAAAATCAGTTTGTCCAAAAAGGGGAAAATGAAGTCTATAATACTGCTGGAATAACCGAAAAACCAGATTTTCCAGGAGGAATTATGGAATTTTACAAATTTGTCGGCAATAATTTTAAAACTCCAGAACAACCTAACTTAAAAGGAAAAGTATACATCACCTTTATCATAGAAAAAGACGGCAGTTTAAGCGATATAAAAAACATACGAGATATTGGTTTTGGAACTGGTGAAGAAGCCATACGTGTTTTGAAAATATGCCCGAAATGGATTCCCGGAAAAATGAACGGTGTCCCTGTTAGAGTAATGTACAGCTTACCAATAACTATTCAATCTGGAAAGGTGTAATTGTAAAAAAAGAAATCCGCTTCAAAAGAAGCGGATTTATAAAACTGACGTTTCACTGCTTGGCAATGTGGCGGATTTAGAAAACCTAAATCTTCAATTAATGACTAATTTTCCAAGTAAAAAACCAACTTTAAACTAAGCTGAAACCTCTCCGCAAAAAAGAGGAACAAAATTTTCTTGGAAATACCTCTAAAATCTTTACGATAATACCATAGTGTTAACGGCAGGCACTCTGTTCCGTTCAACACGGGCTTCATTGTTCGTGCTACGCACGCAACGAAACCCTAGCTGTTAGCAGACGTTTTTTGTGTATATGTCAAGTCTTTAAACCATTTTCATAAAATTTCTTTCCTAATTCGTTAATCATAAATAATGTTCCGTGTCTATGACCTATTCCACAAGCAAACATTAATGCTTCACCTATTTGGTCTCTACCGTGATTTGCGTAATTGTATTCTTTAGCCATTTTGTCTAAAAACAAAAATCCTTTTGGGTGAATATTATCTAGGACAGCCGTTAAATCGGTCAACTCATCCCAAGATATTTTCTCTTCTATGTGAGAAATTATCAATTTCGCTAAAATTTTTGATTTCTCTATTTGCAAAAATCTTTCATTTAGTAATGTTATAGTTTCTACCACTTGATTTTGATAATCAATGTCTTCATCGAATTTTTGCTTAAATTTTCCTAATTTGTCAGGTTTAATTTCGGATGAATGAAATTCTTTAAAAAATGTCAAAATCTTTTTTGTCTTATGTCTATCAATTATAGAATTACCAATATTGTAAAATGAAACAACTGACTTCACAAATGGAATTTCTTTAAGAACACCGTCTTTCAAAAATTCATCTAATGCTAATTCTGAATAATCAATTCCTAAATCTAATGTCTTACAACTAATTTCTTTTGAGACTATTTTAGTCATGTCGGTTGAATTGATACTATTTTCTTGTTCTCTGTTCTCCATTTGAATGATGTATTTGATTTCGTTTTCTACAAAATGACTTCTAACCTCTACATATGCGAAACAAACCTTCGTATATACTCCTACTTCTGGGTACCTTGGCGCAGGTTTGTTTCGCCTTAGTCATTCCCAAATGTAATCAAATTTTCTTACAATTTAGTAAAAAAACGACACGTCATTGGAATGCTTTGCGTGAGGGATGGCAGCGAAAATCCTTTATGTTTTTTCTTTAAAAACATAAAGATTGCAGCGAACAGCCCGACCCGAAGTTGCGAGGAGGAACGACGAGGCAATTTGCAGGGTCACGCCCATACTTCGGCGACGCTCAGCATAAATAAAGAATTTTAAAAAACAAATCCGCTTCAAAAGGAGCGGATTTATCAAACTAAAAATCTAAAAAACTACTAACTAAACTCTTTATCCGGATTGTATCCTAAATACGACATGGATTGTTCTTTGAAAACAACACCATATTCTTCTAATTCTTTCAAAATAGGCACATAGACTTCTTTACGAATAGGCAATTGAACTCCCGGAGTCGTAATTTTACCATTCAATATTAATAAAGTTGCCATTGCAACGGGTAAACCCACGGTTTTTGCCATAGCAGTATAGGTTTGATCATCACCAATACAAACCATTTTTGAATCTATTTGTTCTTTTTTGCCATGTATTTCGTATCCAAATTTGTGATACATGACAATCATATCTTTATCTTTAGGTTGAAGTGTCCAACTATCACTGAGTATTTTTTCCAAAATTTGAGCCGGAGTAGCATTCTTCAATCCTACTTTTTTATCACGATTGAACAAATCTAATTCTAACAATTTATCCCACATGATGTCATCTTGGTCAATTTTTAGAATCAAACGCGTTTTAATTTCTACTGAATCCGTTGGGTGATACGGTAAAAAAGAATTCACAAATTCTCTATAACTCATGTTTTCAGAATCTTCCATGATGTAACTGTCATCCGTCATTCCTAATTGCACAAACATATTCCACGCTTTAGAAAAACCCACACGACGAATCGTTCCTCTATATAAAGTAAGCACATTATCTAAACCATACACACTTCTGTATTTTAGGGAATCCCTATTCGAATAGGCTTCAAATCGCCCGTATCCTTCTACATCCAGAAACTCTGTTCTACGGAATAAATTACAATACGGAATGTATTTATACGTACCTTCCTGAATAAACTTGGCAGCGCCACCCTGACCGGCAAGAACGACATTACGAGGCGCCCAGGTAAATTTATAATTCCAAAGATTCGTATCAGACTCGGGGGCTACTAATCCACCGCAAAAGGATTCAAAAAGAAGCATTTCTCCGCCTTTTTCTTTAATCTCATCAATCACTTTCATCGCACTCATGTGGTCAATCCCAGGATCAAGTCCAATTTCATTCATGAAAATCAAATTATTCTCTTTGGCTGCAATATCTAATTCCTGCATGGCATCACTCACGTATGAAGCGGTAACCAAATGCTTTTTGTAAACAATACAATCCTTAGCCACTTCGATATGCAAATGAGCCGGCAACATTGAAATAACAATATTAGCTTTCTGAATCGCTTCTTTTCTTTGATTTTCATCAAAAATATCTAAGGCAATCGCAGTTGCATTGGGATGATTATTTGTCTTTTTTTGAGCTAATGCCAATGACAAATCACCAATAATAAGATGCAAGTTCTCTTTTTCTGATTTATTTAAAAGATACTGAATCAAAGATGAAGCTGATCTTCCTGCTCCAATGATTAAAATTGTTTTCATTTTTTATAATTATAACACAAACATACAAAATTGTTGTATTTATAACAAATAGCGTTGTTAAAATTTTTCATAAATGGCAAAAAATTCAACACCTGCTAAATCAATCCCTATTAAAAGTATCTCATAAAACACTTTTAATTTAAATATAGATGAGATACTTTTGTATTAAAACAAAATCAACATGGACAAAAAGATAATTTCAACAGGAGCTATTTTGGGAATGATTGCAATAATTCTTGGTGCTTTTGGCGCACATGCCCTAAAAAAAGTACTGTCTATGGAGCAATTAGCTACTTTTGAAACTGGTGTACGCTACCAAATGTACCATGCGCTGTTTTTATTATTTATTGGACTAATGAAAGAAGTACCTCAAAAAACAAAAAAAGCAATCTATTTTTTGGTTCTTTTTGGTATACTATTATTCTCTGGATCGATTTATTTATTGGCAACGAATGATCTCACTTCTTTTGATTTTAAAATTATAGGATTCGTGACTCCTATTGGCGGACTCCTATTAATACTGGCCTGGGGCGTTTTATTAATGAATATTATGAATAAAAAATCACAAAATTAGTAGAATCAAACTGTATCTGAAATATAATTTCTACTTTTGCAGTCTATAAAAAAGAAACTACACAACAATAAATTTATGGACAATAACACGCTTTTCTCGCAATCGATTTCGTTAAAAGAATTAGGAATTGAAAATACAAAAATTCATTACCAGTTATCCCCTGAAGAATTACACGACATAACAATAAAATCAGGTCAAGGAATTGAAAGTTCTACTGGAGCATTAGCCGTAAATACAGGAGAATACACAGGCCGTTCACCGCAAGACAGATATATAGTTAAAGACAGCATAAGTGAAAATCAAGTTTGGTGGGGAAAAGTAAATATTCCTTTTGAGCCAGCTGCTTTTGAAGCGCTATACAATAAGGTCACCACTTATTTATCCAACAAAGAAGTTTTTGTCAGAGACTCTTACGTATGCTCTGATCCAAATTATAGATTGAATGTTCGCGTAATTACAGAAACACCTTGGGCAAATTTATTTTGTTACAATATGTTTTTAAGACCTGAACAGGAAGAATTAGCAAAATTTAGCCCAGAATGGACTTTACTTTGCGTGCCTAGTTTTATGGCAGATCCTGCAGTTGACGGAACTCGTCAAAGCAATTTTGCGATTCTTGATTTTACAAGAAAAGTAGTTTTGATAGGCGGAACCGGGTATACAGGAGAAATGAAAAAAGGGATATTTTCTGCTTTGAATTTCATTTTACCAGTTTTCAAAAACACCTTACCAATGCACTGTAGTGCCAATGTTGGAAAAGACGGTGATACTGCCATTTTCTTTGGACTATCAGGAACCGGAAAAACAACATTATCAGCAGATCCAAACAGAAAATTAATTGGTGATGACGAACATGGTTGGACCAATGAAAACACTGTTTTTAATTTTGAAGGAGGTTGCTATGCAAAAGTGATAAACCTTACTGAAGAAAACGAACCAGACATTTTTAGAGCTATAAAAAAAGGTGCAATCCTTGAAAATGTTGTTCTTAAAAAAGACACCAATGAAGTTGATTTTGAAGACATTTCCATCACTCAAAACACTCGAGTAAGTTATCCTATTTACCATATTGACAACATTCAACCTGGTTCTATTGGGAAAAATCCTAGAAACATCTTTTTTTTAACTGCCGATTCATTCGGAATATTACCTCCAATTTCTAAACTGACTCCTGGGCAGGCTGCGTATCATTTTATTTCTGGTTATACGGCAAAAGTTGCGGGTACAGAAGCTGGAATTACAGAACCTCAGCCTAATTTTTCTGCTTGTTTTGGCGCACCTTTTATGCCATTGCATCCGACAAAGTATGCTGAAATGTTGAGTAAAAAAATGAAGGATGCCAATGTAAAAGTTTGGTTAATCAATACCGGTTGGACTGGCGGTCCTTACGGAACAGGAAGTCGAATGAAATTAAAATACACGCGTGCCATGATTACCGCTGCATTAAACGGAGAATTAGATGATGTAGCTTACGAAAACCATAAAGTATTTGGAATTGCAAAACCGCAAACGTGTCCAAATGTTCCTAATGAAATATTGAATCCGAGAAACACATGGGAAGATCCTGAATTATACGATAAAAAAGCGGTAGAATTAGCTCAAAAATTCAAAGCTAACTTCGCCAAATTTGAAGAATTTGCCAATGCCGAAATTATGGCAGGAGCACCATTAGCCTAAGTTAATATTAATTCAAAAACCAATTGAGCCGTTCGTAAAGAGCGGCTCTTTTTTTATACGCAAAAACCTAATTAAAAACATACCAACTATTTATACCAATATTCATTTTTTGGCGTTAAATTTGTGATCATCAATCAATCAAAAAAATCAATCATGTTAAAACAATTTTTTATCCTTTGTTCCGGAGCTGACAAAGATCTTCTTGAAGGCTGTTCCGAAGGCGAACAAACCAAATATGTTGGTATTGGCGCCACCGTTTTCTTCACCGCCATCATGGCTTTTCTTGCCAGTTCTTATGCGTTGTTTACCGTTTTTGACAGTATATATCCCGCAATCGCGTTTGGTATAGTTTGGAGTTTACTTATCTTTAATTTAGATCGTTTTATTGTTTCCACGATTCGAAAAAGAGACCAGTTTGGAAGTGAATTTCTGCAGGCAACCCCCCGAATTATTTTAGCGGTAATTATTGCGATAGTGATTTCAAAACCATTGGAAATTAAAATCTTCGAAAAAGAAATTAATACCGTTTTATTGAAAGAAAAAAATGCCATGGCTTTGAATAACAAAAAAGAAGTGGCCAATTATTTCAAATCGGATTTGGACAAGAACAAAACTGAAATAGCAAGTTTGAAATCGGAAATTACCAAGAAGGAAAAAGAAGTCAATACACTCTATGAAACGTACATCACAGAGGCAGAAGGAACTGCCGGAACTAAAAAATTAGGCAAAGGCCCTGTTTTTAAAGAAAAAATTGCCAAACATGATTTGGTGAAAAAAGAGCTGGACACTTTACAAAAAACCAACTTGGCTAAAATTGCTGAAATGGAGAAAAATACCAAAACCCTCCAGACCGATTTAGACAAGAAAGTTACCGAAACCCGACCTATTATTGATGGATTTGACGGTTTAATGGCACGGATCAACGCCTTGGATAAATTACCTTGGCTGCCTTCATTTTTTATTATGCTCTTATTTTTAGCCATAGAAACCTCTCCTATTATCGCCAAACTTTTATCCCCAAAAGGCGAATACGATTATAAATTAGAAGATTTAGAAACGGCGCTAAAAGCAACAATCGAACAAGACAAATACCAACGCACTTTGTTGGTAAAAACAAGTGCTGTTATGCACGATAAAGTCTATGGTGACATCGCTGACGATAAAAAACTGTATGATTTACAACGAAAAAACGCTACCGATTTATTAGAATTACAATCCAATAATTTTGTAGAAAAGCAGAAAAGAACTCTTTAGTCTAAATGTTAAAAAGTCATATAGTCAAAAGATATCGTATTCCCTTTTGACTTTATGACTTTCGACTTTAAGACTAATTACATAAAACTCAAAATTTCTTTTTTGAAAGCATCATATTCGCCTTGCAAAATCAATCCGTTGTCAAGCAATTTTTTATAATTCTGCAATTTTTCAAAAAGTTCATCTTGTGATAAATCGCTCAAAGATTTGTCTTTTGATGTTACTGCAATCTCCTCGAATTCTTGATTTTCAGCAGTGAAATTTGGTTGTGAAACCGGCATTATTTCAGCAAAACTAGTCACTTCTTCCGTTTCCATTTCTTCGATTATTTCCACTTCTTCTATTGGAACAATCGGAACCTCATCCATCATGGTTGCATTTAATACAGACCCAACTTTCAATATATCCAATTGTTCTTTGGCATACGTAAAAATCTTTCGCGCTTGGATTTTAGGAATGTAATCAATGGAAACTTCCATATTTGTTCTGGTTGTGAATGAAAACTCTGAACCAAGAATATTTTCTTTTACAAAAGTACCTTCAATCTCATCCCAAGTGTAATCAATAAAATTCATTGAAAGTCCCAGATTTTTGGGTTGACAAATGATAATTCTTTTATTTGTCATCACAATACTATCTGGCAAAACGGTAATCGCTGGTTTTTTTTGAACAGCAATATATCCAATTTCTTCATTCTTCATCAATAAATCACTCAATTTTGAAGCGATTTTTTCAATAGCTTTTGGGTCTTGTTCTTCGTTTAAAAACTTCTTAAATTGTTCTTTCATATGATATGCTGAATTTATTTCAGTATGTGTTTATAATTTCTATTCTGAATTTATTCGCAAAAGTAATGCCTAATTTTCTAATTCTTAAATTTCACTCTGCAATTTCTTTGTTAAACTTTTGAAAACCAATTCATAGGAATGGTCAATCAACTCTTTGACAAGCGTATCCGAAACTGATGTATTTACTGCAATTGTATTCCAGTGTGTTTTACTCATGTGAAAACCCGGCTGAATAGCATCGTACTCCGCGCGTAATTCCTGAGCGCGTTCCGGATCACATTTTAAATTGACTGATGGCTGTCCTTTTTCCCATTGACTTAAAGACGACAACGCAAACATTTTCCCGCCCACTTTAAATACCAATGTATCTTCATCAAAAGGAAAATATTCCGTTACTCCTTTTTTGGAAAGACAATATTCGTAATACGTTTCTAAGTTCATTTATTGAAATTATTTTAAATTACTTTAATTCAAAATTTATAATTCATCATTTAAAATACCATACAAAACTGGCTTACTGGGACTTGCATCATTCTCGAAAGAAGCAATTTGTAAATTCAACAAATAACTGCCGTCTTTCACCTCATCTGGAACAAAAATCATTTCCGTTATGGTGCAATCCAATCGTGCATCAACATTCAAATTATTGATATTGGTTACATTCCAAAATGCTTTGTGTGCCAATAATTTCCCATCATCTTTTTCTTTATCGACACTGGGCAAGTCAATCAGTAAATGCTGAATCCCGCTTTCGCGAATGAATCCCGCAGCATCTTGATCCAGATAAGATGGATTGGTATTCGAATATTTTAGTGATTTTTTTGTTTTAAAATTAGGAAGAGTTCTAATAATTATGGCATCAGGAGTTTTTCCACCCAACCCCTTTTCAATCTGATCTTTAGTTATCACCAAATCTTCTTGTTGTATTTCCGGTACAACCGAAATCAATTCAGCCAAAAAGAAAAACTGTTTCAACGACTGATTAACACTGTAAAATTCTCGTGTAATATGACCCAGACATTCGGTGTGGGTTCCGTGTCCGTGTGGATTGAAGAAAATGTTATTAAAGTTTGTTGAGGATTTCCCTTCCGATACTTTTCCAATCCAATCCCCAAAAACCACGGGCTCAATTACTGGTTTGTCGATATACCAAGCAATTGGATTCTCATCAGTATTCGTTAACGGAATCGAAATATCAATGGGTTTTGATAAATCGACTTTGAAGTTATCAATAGTTGCAATCATAATTATTTAACCACAAAGGGCGCTAAGATTAACACCAAGATTACAAAGCATAGTGGACTTTACGCCGTCTTTGTGTTCTTAGTGATTATATGTTATTCCAAATTTAAGTAAAACAAATCACTTGCAATTCCATCTGTCAGAAATTTTCCTTTTGGAGTTGGTTTCAAAATATTGTTTTCAATGAAAAGTAAGTTGTCATCAAGGAATTTCTGAGATTGTTTATTTAAATATTCCAAATAATCACTTCCAAATTCTATTTCGATTCTATCCAAAGAAACGCCCCAAATCGTTCGCAAACCCGTCATAATATATTCATTATAACGGTCCGTAATCGAAAGGATTTCTATTTCATTGGGCAATTTATTTTCTTGAATGGATTTTAAATAAATGGAATTATTCGAAACATTCCAACTTCTCGAAACGCCATCATAACTGTGTGCCGAAGGACCAATTCCAATATATTTTTTCCCTAACCAATATGCCGAATTGTTTTTGGAAAAATAATTGGCCTTCCCAAAATTCGATAATTCATAATGAATAAAATCATTTGCTTCGAGCATTTCCACCAAAACAGCAAAGTGTTCTTGGGCGACATCGTCTTTAGGTGCTGCAATTTTTCCGGTTTGAATCAGTTTATTCAAAGCCGTTTTAGGCTCCACCGTCAACGCATAACTCGAAATATGCGGAATCCCAAAAGACAATGCTGTTTCAATATTTTGTTTCCATTTCTCATTGCTCATTCCCGGAATTCCGTAAATCAAATCAAGAGAAATATTATCGAAATACTTGGTAGCTTCTTCCAAGCATTTTTTGGCTTCTGCCGAATTATGAGCACGGTTCATCAGTTGTAAATCATCTTCAAAAAAAGACTGAATCCCGATACTTAAACGATTAATTTTACTTTTAGACAATTCAATTATTCGCTCTTCAGATAAATCATCAGGATTAGCTTCTAAGGTAATTTCAGGGTTTTCAATTACAGAATAATTGCTATAAACCGCAGCAATCAAAAAATTAATTTCTTCGGAAGTTAAAACACTTGGGGTCCCACCACCCAAATAAATGGTTTCCACTGTTTGCTTCGCATGTTCGCTTTCGCTCGGGTCGTTTTTAAACTCACTTTTGCGCATTTGAATTTCTTTGGCAATAGCCAAAACCATTTCTTCTTTCTTCTTCATCGAAGTCGAAAAATGGAAGTCGCAGTAATGACACGCCTGCTTGCAAAAAGGGATATGTATATAGATTCCGCTCATTTATTAGTATTCAGTGGTCAGTTTTTAGTGTTCAGTTCTGCAAACTGAATACTGAACACTGAACACTATTTTTTAATTCTTTCTTCGTTTTGTTTTACAAAAGCATCCCAACCGGTATAACTTTTAGCGCCAACCACTTTTCCTGAATTGAAAAAATGACAAACCGCTGCTGCCAATCCGTCCGTGCTATCGAGATTTTTAGGCAATTCTTTCAAGCCTAATAACTGTTGCAGCATTTTGGCAACTTGCTCTTTGCTGGCGTTTCCGTTTCCGGTAATCGCCATTTTTATTTTCTTGGGTTCGTATTCGGTTATAGGAATATCTCTCGAAAGTCCTGCTGCCATGGCCACGCCTTGTGCGCGTCCTAACTTCAGCATCGATTGCACATTTTTACCAAAAAAAGGTGCTTCAATTGCAATTTCATCTGGATTGTGTGTATCGATTAATTCAATGGTGCGTTCAAAAATGATTTTTAGCTTTTGATAATGATTGTCATATTTGGACAATTGCAACTCATTCAATTGCAAAAATTCCATTTTTTTATTGACAATTTTTATCAATCCAAAACCCATAATCGTAGTTCCCGGGTCAATTCCTAATATGATGCGTTCGTTTGCCAATTTTAATTTGTTATTTTGCAGTAATGATTACAATTCCACACAAAACTAAGCAATTCCTCGTACTTCTAATCAAACTTTTGATTGTGGGCGGTGCGTTTTATTTTATTTACAATCAATTGGCCAATAACGACAAACTGGATTGGCAGAAATTCATCATTTTATTCCAGAAAAACCAATCCATTGGCGGAATCGCCTTTATTTTGTTATTGAGTGTTTTGAATCGGTTTTTTGAAATCTTGAAATGGCAGAATTTAGTCGAATTTATCCATAAAATATCGCTGGGCGAAGCAACCAAACAAGTTCTTGGCGCACTGACTGCCGGACTGTTTACACCAAACGGCGTAGGCGAATATGCCGGAAAAGCATTGTTTTTTGATAAATCAAATACTAAAAAAATCATTTTTTTGAATCTGATTTGCAATGGAATCCAAATGATATTGACCGTTATTTTTGGAATTTTTGGTTTGTTATATTTCAACGCAGAATATAATGTGATTACTACAAAAACCGTCGCACTCCTTTTTGGAATTCTAATACTCCTTTTCATTGTTTTATTTTCGGTCAAAAAAATTACCATCAAAGGCTATTCTATCGAAAAACTAATTCATAAAATTAATGAAACCCCAAAACCCATTCATCAAAAAAACATCTTTTTAGGCATTTGCCGTTATCTGGTTTTTTCGCACCAATATTATTTTTTGTTTTTAGCTTTTGATGTTGATTTACCTTATTTTACCTTGATTGCAACCATTTCATCTGTTTATTTTTTAGCTTCCTCCCTCCCTACTTTTCAATTTTTGGACTTTGCCGTAAAAGGAAGTGTTGCGGTTTATTTTTTTGGAATTCTTGGTGTAAACGAATGGATTGTCATTTTTATTTCGACTTTAATGTGGTTTTTGAATGTGGTTTTACCAGTAATAATTGGCAGTTATTATGTATTGAATTTTAAAACTAAAAATCCAATATGATTTTTGTTTTGCACTTCGTCATCATCCTGTATTGCATGGCGATTTGCTTTCTGATTTATGGTTTCACCAAAGTAAATGCTATTGATTATATTGGTTTAAAGCCAAAAACAAAATTCTCAATTATAGTCCCTTTTCGGAATGAAACTGAAAATCTGCCTTTTTTATTAGACAGTTTATCCCAATTGAATTACCCGATGGAAATGTTCGAAGTGATTTTGGTTGATGATGAATCGGAAGAAGCCTTTAAAGTTCAAAGTTTAACGTTTAAAGTTTCGGTCATAAAGAATTTTCGGGTTTCAAATTCACCCAAGAAAGATGCGATTGTAACCGCAATGCAAATCGTAAATACGGACTGGATTATCACCACCGATGCAGATTGCACAGTCAATAAAAACTGGTTATTGACATTGGATAATTACATTCAGCTTCATAATGTTGCTATGATTGCTGGAGCAGTAACGTATGATTGTGGGAATTCATTTCTGCATCATTTTCAGCAATTGGATTTAGCCAGTTTACAAGGCGCAACGATTGGAGGTTTTGGAATTAACAAAGGGTTTATGTGCAATGGCGCCAACTTTGCTTACACCAAATCATTTTTTCAAGAGCTGAATGGTTTCGAAGGAAATGATGGAATTGCAAGTGGCGATGATGTTTTTCTATTGCAAAAAGCGGTTGCCCAGTTTCCTAAAAAAGTCCATTATCTAAAATCTCAAAACAATATTGTCATCACAAAACCATTGGATGATTGGAAATCGTTATTCTATCAAAGAGTACGTTGGGCCTCAAAAACAGGTTCGTATCAAAGTACTTTCGGAAAAGGATTGGGACTGTTGGTCTTTGCGGGAAATTTGTGTTTGGTTTTGGACTTTGGACTTTGGACTTTGGGCTTAACTGCTTTTCAGAACGTCTTTTTATTATTTGCTTTAAAGTTCACTGTTGATGCAGTTTTGATTTATAAATCTCATTATTTTTTAACCAAAACTAAAATACGTTATTTAATTTTGAGCAGTTTGTTCTATCCGATTTTTAGTACGAGCGTGGCTTTGTATTCTTTGTTTGGGGAATACGAATGGAAAGGAAGACGGTTTTAGATGAAATCAAGATTGATTTCTTAACTTTCTGTAAAGACAAAGTTAGCATGTTCAATTGCTTGTTTAGCCAATAGTAGATACAAAAAAAGCTTCCGAAATTAACGAAAGCTTTTTTAAGTATTTTATGATGCTTTTAGTCTCTGTTGACTAATGCTTCTTGTTTCCATGTTTTTACTGAAGCAATTCTGCTGTTAGAGTAATCTACTTCGCTTAAGTTATTGCCATTCCAGAATAACCATTTTCCAGTTTTTTCACCTTTTTCATAATTAGCAATAGATAACTTGTTGCCGTTCGTGTCATATGAAGTCCAAACTCCTTCCAGTTTGCCATTTTTAAAGAAGCCTTCCTGTTGTACTTTTCCATTTTCAAAGTAGTAAGTTGTTTTTACTAACTCACCTACAGCTTCTAATTTTGGATTGTTTTCTTGTGCAAATAAAATGCCTGAGAATAATAGTGCGGTTAAGATTATATATTTTTTCATGTCGTTTGGATTTTTAAATTCATATTAACTAAACAAATATATAAAACATTTTACAATAAAAAAACTATTACTTAACAATTTAGTAACATTGGAGTAAAACTTAACATTGGGAATATCCAGAAATAAAAAAACCAATGCTTTCACATTGGTTCGTTTATGTTATTTTTATGAGACCTATTTTAAAAGAACATCTAACTCTTCTTGTAGTTTTGGTGATGAAGGTCTGGCCGCATCTGCTTTTACAACTTTTCCATTCGGATCTATCAAAATGAACCTAGGGATTCCGGTGATATTAAAGTCTTTGACAAATTGAGAATTCCAATCATTATCCGCAAAAACCTGAACACCGCCCAATTCTTTTTCTTTTATCATGGTTTTCCATTTTTCGAGATCCTTTAATTTATCAATAGAAATGCTCACAAAAGCAATGTTTTTATCATGGTATTTTTCTTCAACTTTTTTCAAGAAAGGAATTTCGGCACGACAAGGTCCGCACCAAGTTGCCCAAACGTCTATATATACATATTTTCCTTTAAAGTCTTCCAACTTAGTTTTTCCACCCTTGTAATTAGCATAATCAAACGAAGGAGAAGCGGAATTGTTTAATTTATTGTTCGCTTGACCTTGTTTGTAATATTTAGTCAAACCGTCTAAATTATTCTCAATATCTTTCTTTTGAAGAGCAACAAAATTAGGATCCATTTTGTTAGTTTCTAATTTTGCTAAATCGGCTTTGTTTTTCTCGGCAATTAATTTATTGAAAGCTTCTTCATTAGACGATAACATTTCATCGTAATTAAATTTGCTTTCTGATATGGTGTTTTGAGCCAAAAAATTGTTCTCCACAGCTCCTTTTCCTGAATACACAATGGACTCGTCAAATTGTTTCGCATCCATTTTTAACTTTAAATCATATCCGTTTTTAAGATACAATTTGGTATATTCAACCCCGTCAAACATTAGATATAAGCCGCCTTTTATGTTTAAGGTATCTTTAAAAACGCCTTCTTTATTGATTTGGATTTTTCGAATCACTTTTTTGTTATCTCTGATATAAATAGAATCTCCATTTCTGTTGGTTATTTCGGCATTAAAAGAAACGTAATTTGGACCTTGCCCGTAACTATAAAACGTAGCGGCAAATAGAATGGCAATAAGTACTAATTTTTTCATAAATGATGAGGTTAGATTGTGTTAGTCAAACTTAATTATTTAATATATGATTTTCAAAAGATTAACAATAATTTAATTTTCGTTGAAGTTTCATGGTTTTAGGGTTTAATACAATATTTGTTTTTACTTTTGCAGTCTAAAATTTTGATCATGTATAGAAGTCATAACTGTGGCGAATTGAACGCCTCACATATTAATACCGAAGTTACACTTGCAGGTTGGGTTCAAAAATCACGTGATAAGGGATTTATGAACTGGGTTGATTTACGCGACCGTTATGGAATTACGCAATTGATTTTCGACGAAGGTCGTTCAGAAAAATCAGTTTTTGAACTGGCAAAAACACTTGGTCGTGAATTTGTAATTCAGGTAAAAGGGACTGTTATTGAGCGTGAAGCCAAAAATAAAAATATCGCAACAGGCGAAATAGAGATTTTAGTTACAGAATTGAATATTCTTAACGCTTCGCTTACGCCTCCTTTCACTATTGAAGACGAAACGGACGGTGGAGAAGACATCAGAATGAAATACCGTTACTTGGATATTCGTAGAAATCCGGTAAAAAACAGTTTGATGTTTCGTCATAAAGTAGCGATGGAAGTGCGTAAATACCTTTCGGATTTGGATTTTTGTGAAGTGGAAACGCCTTATTTAATAAAATCTACTCCAGAAGGTGCCAGAGATTTTGTTGTTCCTTCTCGAATGAATGAAGGGCAATTTTATGCGTTACCACAATCCCCACAAACTTTCAAGCAATTATTGATGGTAGGTGGAATGGATAAATACTTCCAAATCGTGAAATGTTTCCGTGATGAAGATTTACGTGCAGACAGACAGCCGGAATTTACACAAATCGATTGTGAAATGGCTTTTGTGGAACAAGAAGATATTTTGAATGTTTTCGAAGGATTGACAAGACATTTGCTAAAAGAAATAAAAGGGATTGAAGTAGATAAATTTCCAAGAATTACCTATGAATATGCCATGAAAACCTATGGAAATGACAAACCGGACATTCGTTTCGGAATGGAGTTTGGGGAGTTGAACCAATTTGCACAACACAAAGATTTTCCGGTTTTCAATGCTGCGGAGTTGGTGGTGGGAATTGCGGTTCCGGGAGTTGGAAACTATACTCGTAAGGAAATAGATGGATTAATTGACTGGGTAAAGCGTCCTCAAGTGGGTGCGTCAGGAATGGTGTATGTGAAATGCAATGAAGACGGGACTTATAAATCATCAGTAGATAAATTCTACGATCAAGATGATTTAAGTGCTTGGGCAAAAACTACAGGTGCTCAGCCGGGCGATATGATTTTTGTGCTTTCTGGTCCAGCTGACAAAACGCGTACGCAGTTAAGTGCGTTGCGTATGGAATTAGCAACACGATTAGGGTTGAGAAATCCTGCTGAATTTGCGCCGCTTTGGGTGGTTGATTTTCCTTTGTTGGAATTCGATGAAGAAAGTGGTCGTTACCATGCTATGCATCATCCGTTTACATCTCCTAAACCAGAAGATATGCACTTATTGGAAACGAATCCAGGAAAAGTTCGTGCTAATGCGTATGATATGGTTTTGAATGGAAATGAAATTGGTGGAGGTTCAATTCGTATTCACGATAAAGCGACTCAGCAATTAATGTTTAAATATTTAGGGTTCACGGAAGAAGAAGCTAAAGCGCAATTCGGATTCTTGATGGATGCATTCCAGTTTGGTGCGCCACCACATGGAGGATTGGCTTTTGGATTGGATCGATTAGTAGCAATTCTTGGTGGTCAGGAAACGATTCGGGACTTCATTGCTTTTCCAAAAAATAATTCAGGAAGAGATGTTATGATTGATGCTCCGTCAACAATTGACGAGTCACAATTGAAAGAGTTGCATATAAAATTAGTTTTATCATAATTTGCGGTATAAATTAGTTAGAAAACGTTGAATATCAATATTTTTACAAAATAAAAAGAGAAGAATGTCTTTCGTATTATATTAAATATTACATTTGCCTCATTATAAATTATTATTACTATTACAATGCGTACAGGTACAGTTAAATTTTTCAATGAATCTAAAGGTTACGGATTCATTACAGACGAAGAAACAGGAAAAGACATTTTTGTTCATGCATCAGGAATCAACGCGGAAGAATTACGCGAAGGTGACAGAGTTAGCTATGAAGAAGAAGAAGGAAGAAAAGGAAAAGTTGCTGCGAAAGTAGCAGTTATCTAAGCATAAAAAATTATTTTTTTTTGCCTACGAATGTTTAAAAACGTTCCGATTTATTTCGGAACGTTTTTTTTTATTCAAAATTTTTATCACTTTCGAAAAAAATCAACCTTCTTTTTAAGATTGTTAAATTTTATAAACGTTAAACACATCTTAAGATAAAAATGTTTCCTTATTTATAATTAATAAAAATTGTAAATTTACAACGTTATAGTTGCGATGTATTTTTGAGTTTTTATTGTTATTTAATAATTTGAAAGTTATCTTTGTGGCTTATTTTTATTCAAAAAAATCGATAATATGCAATCCGATCAATTAAATTATATCCCAATTTTAATGCAGTTTATTCTAGCTGTAGGATTTGTTGTGGGTACTATATTCGTTTCAGGAAAATTAGGCCCTAAACGTTCCTCTGAAATCAAAGATAAAAACTTCGAATGTGGTATTGAATCTGTTGGAAATGCGAGAATTCCATTTTCAGTTAAATATTTTCTTGTTGCTATCTTATTTGTCTTATTTGATGTTGAGGTAATTTTCTTGTATCCATGGGCAGTCAATTTCAGAGAGTTAGGAATGGAAGGAATGGTTAAAATGGTGATTTTTATGATGTTGCTTTTGGTTGGTTTCTTTTATATTATCAAAAAGAAAGCATTGGAGTGGGAATAAAGATTAATTACGAATTAGAAATTACGGATTGTAAAAATTTCAATTTCTAACGTATTTAAAAGAATGTTTTTAAATTTTAAATTACGAACTCATAATTCATAATTCATAATTCATAATTTTACAAAAATGAGTGATTCAAATATAAATATGGTTGCCCCTCCAGAAGGTGTTGTTGGTGAAGGTTTCTTCGCTACAAAACTGAATGATGTTGTGGGATTGGCTCGTGCAAATTCATTGTGGCCTTTGCCTTTTGCAACTTCATGTTGTGGGATTGAATTTATGGCAACGATGGCTTCGCATTATGATTTAGCACGTTTTGGTTCGGAGCGAGTGAGTTTTTCTCCTCGTCAAGCGGATATGCTAATGGTAATGGGAACAATTTCAAAAAAAATGGCACCAATCTTACGTCAGGTATACGAACAGATGTCAGAGCCTCGTTGGGTAATCGCTGTTGGCGCTTGCGCTTGTTCCGGTGGTATTTTTGACACCTATTCTGTTTTACAAGGGATTGACAAAGTAATTCCGGTTGACGTTTATGTTCCGGGTTGTCCACCAAGACCTGAACAAATTGTTGACGGGGTTATGAAATTGCAAGAATTGGTTAAAACGGAATCGGTAAGAAGAAGAAGTTCTCCAGAATACCAAGAATTATTAGCTTCTTATAATATCAAATAAATAATGGCGCTAGAAACGATACAAATCCAAGAAAAATTAGTTGAAACATTTGATTCGGCTGTTTTTGAATTCAATCAGGAAAAAGATATATTTTCATTTGAAGTGGCTGCTGATAAAATTACTGCAGTGATTCTTTTTTTGAAAAATGATCCTGAATTGCGTTTTCATTTTTTAACGGACTTATGTGGGATTCACTATCCGGATAATGATGTTGATCATCAATTTGCGGTAGTATATCATTTGCACAATTGGTACGAAAACAAAAGGATTAAAATCAAGGCTTTTATCAATGGAGAAAACCCTGAAATAAAAACGATATCAAACATTTTCTTAAGTTCTAACTGGATGGAAAGAGAAACGTTTGATTTTTATGGGATAAATTTTATTGGTCATCCACAATTGAAACGTATTTTGAATATGGATGAAATGATTTCTTTTCCAATGCGAAAAGAATTTCCAATGGAAGACAGCGGAAGAACGGATAAAGATGACCGTTTCTTTGGAAGAACAACCGACAATTATTAAAAACACACACTATTATAATTTTTCACATTAAATAAATGTCAGAACTATTATTACCCCCAGAGCATCGCTATGCTAAAAGAATTGCAGCCCAACTAAACGAAGATGGAAGCGAGCTTTCGATTCTAAATTTAGGGCCTACTCACCCAGCTACACACGGTATTTTTCAAAATATCTTGTTGATGGATGGGGAAAGAATTCTGGAAGCGGAACCAACAATTGGTTACATTCACAGAGCTTTCGAAAAAATCGCTGAAAATCGTCCTTTTTACCAAATCACGCCTCTTACTGATAGAATGAACTATTGTTCATCACCTATAAACAATATGGGTTGGTGGATGACATTAGAAAAATTGTTAGATATTGAAGTGCCAAAAAGAGCGCAATATTTAAGAGTTATTGTAATGGAATTGGCTAGAATCACGGATCATATTATCTGTAATTCAATCCTTGGTGTGGATACCGGAGCGTATACCGGATTTTTATATGTATTCCAATTTAGAGAAAAAGTCTATGAAATCTACGAAGAAATTTGTGGAGCGCGTTTGACTACTAATATGGGAAGAATTGGTGGTTTCGAAAGAGATTGGTCGCCAGAAGCTTTTAGAAAATTAGATGTGTTTTTAGAGGAATTTCCAGCAGCTTGGAAAGAATTTGAAAACTTATTCGAAAGAAATAGAATTTTTATCGACAGAACTGTAAATGTTGGAGCAATAACAGCTGAACAAGCGATGGCTTACGGTTTTACAGGTCCAAATTTACGTGCGGCAGGTGTGGATTATGATGTTAGGGTGTCGCAACCGTATTCTTCTTACGAAGATTTCGATTTTATCATTCCTGTTGGAAAATCGGGAGATACGTATGATCGTTTTTGTGTCCGTAATGCCGAAGTTTGGGAGAGTTTGAGCATCATTCGTCAAGCTTTAGCAAAAATGCCCGAAGGAAATGACTTTCATGCGGATGTTCCTGATTATTACCTTCCACCAAAAGAAGATGTTTACACCAGTATGGAATCGTTGATTTACCATTTCAAAATTGTTATGGGTGAAGTTCCTGTTCCAGTTGCTGAAATATACCATCCTGTTGAAGGCGGAAATGGAGAACTAGGTTTTTATTTGGTTACTGACGGAAGTCGAACTCCTTATAGATTGCATTTCCGCAGACCTTGTTTTATTTACTATCAAGCGTATCCAGAAATGATTAAAGGTTCATTACTATCGGATGCAATTGTTATTTTGTCAAGTTTAAATGTTATTGCCGGAGAATTAGACGCATAAAGATTTCAGATTGTTGATTTAACGATTTTAGATTTCAGATTTAAAAGAAAAAATGGAAAGAACATATCACAAACAAGAAATAAATATGACTGAAGCATTGATGAACCGCATCAATGAATTGATCAGTCATTATCCTGAAGACAAAAGAAAATCAGCTTTATTGCCTGTTTTACATGAAGTTCAAGATGCTCACGAGAATTGGTTGAGTATTGAATTAATGAATAAAGTGGCCGAAATCCTTTTGATTAAACCAATTGAAGTTTACGAAGTAGTATCGTTTTATACGATGTACAACCAAAGGCCAATAGGAAAATACATGTTCGAATTTTGCCAAACTTCTCCTTGTTGTTTGAATGGGGTCGAAGATTTAATGGATTATACCTGTGAGAAATTGGGTGTAAAAGTGGGTGAACCTACTCCAGACGGTCTGTTTGAAGTTAGAGGCGTTGAATGTTTAGGTGCTTGTGGTTACGCTCCAATGATGCAATTAGGTGATTTTTATAAAGAACATTTGACAGCGGGAAAAATCGACCAGTTAATTGAAGATTGCAAAAACAATACAATACTATTACACGATAAATAATATGTCACAAAAAATATTATTAGATAAAATAAATATTCCAGGAATTAAAACCTACGAAGTATACCGTCAAAACGGGGGTTATGCTTCAGTAGAAAAAGCCATAAAAACATTAACACCAGACGAAGTGGTCGAAGAAGTGAAAACTTCAGGATTGCGTGGTCGTGGTGGCGCAGGATTCCCAGCAGGAATGAAATGGAGTTTCATCGATAAAAAATCAGGAAAACCAAGACATTTAGTTTGTAATGCAGATGAATCAGAGCCGGGTACTTTCAAAGATCGTTATTTGATGGAATTTATTCCTCATTTATTGATTGAAGGAATGATTACTTCCAGTTATGCTTTGGGTGCAAACCTTTCTTACATCTACATTCGTGGAGAATACATGTGGGTTTATAAAATATTAGAAAGAGCCATTAATGAAGCAAAAGCAGCCGGATTTTTGGGTAAAAATATATTAGGTTCAGGGTATGATTTAGAACTTTATGTTCATTGTGGTGCCGGAGCTTACATCTGTGGAGAAGAAACTGCATTGATTGAATCCTTGGAAGGGAAAAGAGGAAATCCTCGTATCAAGCCACCATTTCCTGCTATTTCAGGACTTTGGGCAAATCCAACGGTTGTAAATAACGTAGAAACTATTGCCGCTGTGCCTTGGATTATCAATAATACAGGTGCAGAATATGCTAAAATCGGTATCGGACGTTCTACAGGAACCAAATTAATTTCGGCTTCTGGGCATATCAAAAATCCGGGTGTTTACGAAATTGAATTGGGTCTGAGTGTTTACGAATTCATGAATTCTGATGAATATTTAGGCGGAATGAGTTCTGACAGACCTTTAAAAGCTTTTGTTCCGGGAGGAAGTTCTGTTCCCGTTTTACCAGCCCATTTAATTTATAAAACCGCAAACGGTGAAGATCGTTTGATGTCATATGAATCGTTAAGTGACGGTGGATTTGCAACTGGTTCTATGTTAGGATCAGGTGGATTTATTGTTTATAATGATACGTCATGTATTGTTCGTAATACTTGGAATTTCTCTCGTTTTTACCACCATGAAAGCTGTGGACAATGTTCCCCTTGTCGTGAAGGAACAGGATGGATGGAAAAAGTATTGCACCGAATCGAAAATGGTCACGGTCGTGAAGAAGATATCGATTTGCTATTGAGTATTCAGAGTAAAATTGAAGGAAATACAATTTGCCCGTTAGGTGACGCGGCAGCTTGGCCAGTGGCGGCAGCAATTCGTCACTTTAGAGAGGAGTTTGAATACCATATTCGTTTCCCGGAAAAAATAAAAAATAGAGATCATTTTGTTGCTGAGCCTTTTGAAAAAGTAAAGCATTTAGTTTCTAAAGAAATGATTTAAGATTGAGGATTAACGATTTTTGATTTCAGAATTAAGATACTCCGTAGGAGTTAAATATTGGTAGATAATGAAAGTAACCATAGACGGTCAAAGCATAGAAGTAGAACCAGGAACAACAATCCTGCAGGCAGCACGTATGATAGGTGGAGAAGTAGTTCCGCCAGCAATGTGCTATTATTCTAAACTAAAAGGTAGCGGTGGAAAATGCCGTTGTTGTTTAGTGGAAGTTGCAAAAGGTAGTGAAGCTGATCCAAGACCAATGCCTAAATTAATGGCATCTTGTGTAACGGGTTGTATGGACGGAATGGAAGTGAACAGTAAATCTTCGCCAAGAGTAACCGAAGCCAGAAAATCAGTAACAGAGTTTTTATTAATCAATCACCCATTAGATTGTCCGGTTTGTGATCAGGCAGGAGAATGTGATTTGCAAAATTTAAGCTTTGAGCACGGGAAATCAGAAACTCGTTTTATTGAAGAAAAAAGAACATTTGAGCCAGAAAATATTGGTCCAAATATTCAATTACACATGAACCGTTGTATTCTTTGTTACCGTTGTGTAATGGTTGCAGATCAATTGACTGACGATCGGGTGCACGGAGTAATGGATAGAGGAGACCATTCTAATATATCGACTTGTATCTCAAAAGCGGTTGATAATGAGTTCTCCGGAAATATGATTGATGTTTGTCCGGTAGGCGCTTTGACTGATAAAACGTTTAGATTCAAATCTAGAGTTTGGTTCAGTAAGCCTTATAATGCACACAGAAATTGTCCTACTTGTTCTGGAAAAACTACCGTTTGGATGTTTGGTGACGAAATCCAACGTGTTACCGGAAGAAAAGATGAGTACCATGAAGTAGATGAATTTATTTGTAATGGATGTCGTTTTGACCACAAAGACATTGCAGATTGGACTATTGAAGGACCAAGAGCATTTGAAAAAGACTCGGTTATCAATCAAAATAAATACAACAGAAAATTACAAAAAGTGGAGATTGCTACCGAAGATCATATCCTTTTAGGTAGAGAAGAAGACCGTAAGAAAATAAGCATGGTTGAAATTCCATTGACTGCGGAAGACATTATTAATCAAAAAAGCTTGGGTAATAATGGATAGTACTATTATCATAGAAAAAAGTGTCATTATTGTTGCAGTTTTTGCTTTGACAATGTTGATGGCAATGTATTCCACTTGGGCTGAACGAAAAGTTGCCGCTTGGCTTCAAGACCGTGTAGGGCCAAACAGAGCGGGTCCTTTTGGATTGTTTCAACCGCTTGCTGATGGTTTAAAATTATTCTCGAAAGAAGAATTTGAGCCAAACACTCCAAATAGATTTTTGTTTTTTGTGGGTCCGGCAATTGCTATGAGCACCGCTTTAATGACGAGTGCCGTAATTCCTTGGGGAGACAGGCTGCATTTGTTTGGAAGAGATATTTTATTGCAGGCTACTGATTTAAACATCGGATTGTTATACTTTATTGGAGTTGTTTCAGTAGGTGTTTACGGAATAATGATTGGTGGTTGGGCATCTAATAATAAGTTCTCTTTGATGGGCGCCGTTCGTGCTGCTTCGCAAATGGTATCTTATGAAGTTGCCATGGGACTTTCCTTGATTGCTTTGTTGATGATGACTGGAACATTGAGTTTAAGAGAAATTTCGGCACAACAAGCAGGAATGAATTGGAATGTGTTTTACCAACCGTTATCGTTTATTATATTTTTAATTTGTGCTTTTGCAGAAACCAATAGAACACCTTTTGATTTAGCGGAATGCGAAACGGAATTAATTGGGGGATATCACACGGAATATTCATCGATGAAAATGGGATTCTATTTATTTGCTGAATATGCGAATATGTTTATTTCTTCAACGATTTTAGCAGTTTTATTCTTTGGAGGATATAATTATCCAGGAATGAGTTGGGCAGTAGAAAATTGGGGTGTGAATATTGCGAATGTTATAGGATTTGGTGCTTTGTTTATCAAATTATGTGGATTCATCTTTTTCTATATGTGGGTTCGTTGGACTATTCCAAGATTCAGATACGATCAATTGATGCATTTGGGTTGGAGGATTTTAATTCCATTATCCATTATCAATATTATGATTACCGGAATTGTAATTTTGAGAAGTGAAATTGCAACTTATTTAGGATTTTAATTAGTACCGAAAAAGCCCTAGCCCTGATAGCAGTGGAAATCCTTTATTGTTTTTTCTTTAAAAACAATAAAGATTGAAACGAATAGCAGGATTAAGCTTCAAATAAATAAAAAAAATGTCAATAGAAAGTATATCCTTATCGGGAAGAAAAAAGCTGGTCTCTAACAAGGAGATGACTTTTTGGGAAAGAATGTATCTTGTTGCGATTGTCAAAGGTTTGATAATTACGATTCAGCATTTGTTTAAAAGAAAAGTAACGATTCAATATCCGGAACAAGTACGTGAAAGAAGTTCAGTTTATCGCGGTCAGCACATGTTGAAGCGTGATGAGGAGGGTCGTGAGAATTGTACGGCTTGTGGTTTATGCGCTTTGTCTTGTCCTGCAGAAGCGATCACGATGAAAGCAGAAGAACGCAGAGGGGATGAAAAACATTTGTACAGAGAAGAAAAATATGCATCGATATATGAGATCAATATGTTGCGTTGCATTTTCTGCGGATTGTGTGAAGAAGCTTGCCCAAAAGACGCCATTTACCTGACTACATCCAAAGTATTGGTTCCTTCCAGCTATGAAAGAGAAGATTTTATTTTTGGAAAAGATAAATTAGTCATGCCTTTAGATATCGCAATGAAAAATGCTCAACTTAAAAACGCTAATTAATGTCTACGATACTTATAATTTTTTGTGTATTGGCTGCTATCACATTAGCAACCGCATTTTTGACAATTTTTAGCAAAAATCCGATTCACAGTGCTATTTATTTAGTGATTTGTTTCTTTTCGATTGCGGGTCATTATCTATTATTGAATGCTCAATTTTTAGCGATAGTCCACATTATTGTGTATTCTGGAGCGATTATGATTTTGTTTTTATTCACCATCATGTTGATGAATTTAAATGAAGAGCATGAGGTACATAAACCAAGGATTACACGTTTAGGGGCTATTGTTTCTTTTTGTTTGATATGTATTGTCCTGATTCTGATTTTCATCAACTCAAAACCTATTGTTGGAGAATACGTAACTACCGGTGAAGATTATCAGTCTATAAAAGTATTGGGTAAAATACTCCTGAATGAATATATGGTTCCGTTTGAATTTGCTTCTATATTACTTTTGGTTGCTATGATTGGTACTGTGTTATTGTCTAAAAAAGAAAAATTGCAAAAATAAGATGAATAATATTTTAAACCACATTGGTATTGAAAATTATATATTCCTAAGCGTAATACTTTTTTGTATTGGTGTTTTCGGAGTGCTGTACAGACGAAATGCAATTATCGTATTTATGTCAATTGAAATTATGCTGAATGCAGTAAACTTATTGTTTGTGGCATTTTCAACCTATCATCAAGATGCGCAAGGACAAGTTTTTGTGTTCTTCTCGATGGCTGTTGCTGCGGCAGAAGTTGCGGTAGGATTGGCAATTCTAGTTTCTATTTTTAGAAATTTAGGTTCAATTACTATCGATAATTTAAAAAACTTAAAAGGATAAATGGAAATGAATACCAATATAGCTTTAGTTTTAGTTCTTGCTCCTTTTTTAGGATTTTTAATGAATGTTTTCTTTGGGAAAAGTCTGGGAAAATTGCTTTCAGGAATATTAGGAACCTTGTCAGTTGTGGTTTCTTTTATTGCGACTGTTTATTTCTTCAGTGGAATAGCTGCGCAACCGGAAGGAATTCGAATTGTTCTTTTTGACTGGATTCAAATCAGCAATTTCAAAGTTGATTTTGGATTTCAATTGGACCAATTGTCCATTTTATGGTTGCTTTTCGTAACCGGAATTGGGTCTTTGATTCATTTATATTCGATCAGTTACATGCACGATGATGAAAATATGCACAAGTTCTTTGCGTATTTGAATCTGTTTATATTCTTCATGATTCTTTTAGTAATTGGAAGTAACTTATTAGTGATGTTCATCGGTTGGGAAGGCGTAGGTCTTTGTTCGTATCTGTTAATTGGATTTTGGCATAAAAACCAAGAATTTAATGACGCTGCTAAGAAAGCATTCATTATGAACAGAATTGGTGATTTAGGATTATTGATTGGTATTTTCATTCTTGGATCTTTATTTTCAACTGTAGATTTTGCAACTTTAAAAACAGCCATCGCTACTGCGCCAGATTATAATGACTTTTGGGTTGCGGTTGCTGCCTTAGCTTTGTTTATTGGAGCTTGTGGTAAATCAGCTCAAATTCCATTGTATACTTGGTTACCGGATGCAATGGCAGGTCCAACTCCTGTTTCGGCCTTGATTCACGCAGCTACGATGGTAACCGCTGGTATTTTTATGATAACAAGATTAAATTTCTTGTTTGATTTGGTTCCAAGCGTTCAGTCTATAATCGCGATAGTTGGAGCCGTTACTGCTTTGGTAGCCGCAACAATTGGACTGGTTCAAAATGATATCAAGAAAGTACTGGCTTATTCTACCGTTTCTCAATTGGGATTAATGTTCCTGGCTTTGGGATTGGGTGCTTATGAAGTGGCTGTTTTCCATGTAATCACACACGCTTTCTTCAAAGCTTGTTTGTTCTTAGGTTCAGGTTCTGTTATTCACGCTTTGCACGGAGAGCAAGACATGCGTAACATGGGTGGTTTGAAAAAAGCGATGCCAATTACGTTTGTAACAATGTTAATTGCTTCTTTAGCAATTTCTGGAGTTCCATTGTTTTCAGGTTTTTTCTCGAAAGACGAAATTTTATTAGTGGCTTTTCATCATAACATTCCGTTATGGGCTGTGGCTTCGGTTGCTTCTATAATGACTGCTTTTTATATGTTCCGTTTAATGTTTTTAACGTTTTTCCAAGAATTCAGAGGAACAGCAGAACAAAAACACCATTTGCATGAAAGTCCTTCTTTGATAACCATTCCTTTGATTGTTTTAGCAATTTTGGCTACTATCGGTGGTTTGATTAGTTTGCCTGGAAACAGTTGGTTGAATGAATATTTGACTCCTATTTTACCAAAATTAGCAACTGCAGAACACCATTTAGGAACTACTGAATATATCTTGATGGCTATTGCTGTTGTGGGTGGATTGGTAGGAATTGGTATTGCTTACGCCAAATACATCAAACAAAATACAGTTCCAACAGAAGATACTGCCATTACAGGATTTTCTAAAGTGCTTTACAATAAATATTATGTTGATGAATGCTATGATGCTATTTTTGTTAAACCAATTAATGTTTTGTCTCGTTTTTTCAGAGATACTCTAGAAACAGGTTTGTCAGCTTTAGTTTTTGGATTCGGAAAAGTTACCAACGAAATAAGTTACCAAGGAAAGAAAATACAAAATGGAAGCATTGGTCTTTATCTTTTTGTTTTCGTATTAGGGCTTTGTGCCATTGTTTCTTATTTATTTTTAGCTCAACAATAATCATATATCATGAATGTATCTCTAATATTAATTATACTTTTGGTTGGTGCGTTTGCAACTTTTCTTGCAGGCGATAAACTGGCTTCAAAAGTGGCTTTGTTCTTTGGGTTAGCTGCTGCCGCCGCTTCAATTGTATTATTAAATCACTATAATTTAGGTAAAAACATCAGTTTCATCAACCAGTGGATCACGCAACCTAATATTTCTTTTGCTCTAAAAGCAGATGGATTATCGATGGCGATGCTTTTATTGACCACAGTTTTGACTCCAATAATTATTTTTTCTTCTTTTGGAAATGACTATAAAAATTCAAAATCATTTTATGCGTTAATCTTGTTTATGTCGTTTGCAATGGCAGGAACATTTTTGGCATCAGACGGTTTGTTGTATTACATTTTTTGGGAATTGTCATTGATTCCAATTTACTTCATTGCATTAATGTGGGGTAACGGGGACACAGAAGAACGTAAAAAAGCAGTAGTTAAATTTTTTATCTACACGCTTGCAGGTTCCTTATTTATGCTCGTGGCTTTTGTTTATATGTATCAAAAAGCAGGTAGTCTTTTATTAGAAGATTTATATAAACTGAACTTAACAGCAACCGAACAATTATGGATATTCCTGGCTTTCTTCTTGGCGTATGCAATTAAGATTCCATTAATTCCGTTCCATACTTGGCAAGCAAATGTGTACCAAAAAGCACCAACCGTTGGTACGATGCTTTTATCTGGTATCATGCTAAAAATGGGATTGTACAGTGTTATCCGTTGGCAATTGCCATTGGCGCCATTGGCAGCCAAAGAATACATGTACATTTTCATTGGTCTTGGAATTGCGGGTGTAATTTACGGATCTATCGTTGCATTGAAACAAAAAGATTTAAAGAAATTATTAGCGTATTCTTCTTTGGCTCACGTTGGTTTAATTGCAGCAGGAACGTATACTTTGACATTAGACGGATTGCGTGGCGCGGTTTTACAAATGATTGCACACGGATTTGTGGTTGTTGGATTGTTTTATGTGGCTGAAATTATCTTCAGAAGATACGAAACCAGAGCCATTGCTGAAATGGGTGGTATTCGTACGCAATCACCAAAATTCACCTCGATGTTTTTAATTTTGGTTTTAGCATCTGTTGCTTTGCCTACTACTTTTAACTTTATTGGAGAATTCACTGTTTTATACAGTCTTTCACAAATTAATATTTGGTTTGCCATTCTAGGAGGAACAACCATAATTTTAGGAGCGTATTATATGTTGAAAATGTTTCAACATGCCATGTTGGGTGAAACCAATTCAAAAGTTTTTGCTGATGTAACTGTCAATGAAGGAATAACTTTGGTACTAATAATTGGTGTTTTATTCTTTTTTGGAATGTATCCAAAGCCAATTACCGATTTGATTACCCCAAGTCTGGAAGAAATTTTAACTCAAATAAACCGAATTAACTAAGTCAAATAAAAAAATGAATACATTAATAGCTATAATAGGATTAGGTGTTTTATGCCTTTTATTTGAAATTTTTAATTTAAGGAAAGCCATTGTTCCAATAACAATCATTGGATTATTGGGAGTGCTGGGTTTAACCATATCTGAATTTAATTCAACGGAAAGCTACTACAACAACATGATTGTTGTGAGTAAATTTTCAAGTACTTTTTCGTCTTTGTTTATTGTGCTTACCATTTTCTTGGTGGCTTTAGGGCATAATTTTTACGAAAATCATCAATCTAAAATCTCTGATTATATTGCCATAAAAATATTTTTATTGGCAGGAGCAGTGGCGATGGTTTCTTTCGGAAACTTAGCGATGTTCTTTTTAGGAATCGAAGTATTGTCAATTGCACTTTATATTCTTGCGGCAAGTGATCGTATGAATTTAAAAAGCAACGAAGCGGGAATGAAGTATTTCTTAATGGGATCTTTTGCTTCGGGAATCATTCTGTTTGGTATCTGTTTAATTTACGGAGCCATGGGGAGTTTTGATGTTACTGAAATCAGTGAATTATCACAATCAGCTGAATTGCCAATTTGGTTTCCAATAGGAATTGTATTGGTAACAATAGGAATGTTGTTTAAAGTGGCTGCGGTTCCGTTTCATTTCTGGGCTCCGGATGTTTACGAAGGTTCTCCAGCGTTGACAACGGCATTGATGAGCACTTTGGCGAAAGTAGTTGCTATGGCGACTTTGTATAAGTTACTATCTGTAATGAATGCGGATATTTCTGAGTCATTCAAAATCATTGTTGTAGTAATTTCTATGGCTTCGATGACGGTTGGTAATATTATGGCCTTGAGACAAACGAATGTAAAACGTATGTTGGCTTTTTCAGGAGTTTCTCATGCCGGTTTTATGTTGATGACTTTATTGAGTCTATCTACTTCTGCAGGAAGTTTGTTGTATTATGCCTCAGCGTATTCTTTATCTGGAATTGCGGCTTTTAGTGTGATTTTATATGTTTGTAAAAATAGGGATAACGAAGATATTGTGAATTTTCATGGTTTAGGAAAGACCAACCCATTGTTGGCAGCCATTCTTACGGCAGCACTACTTTCTATGGCCGGTATTCCAATTTTTGCCGGATTCTTTGCTAAGTTGGTTTTGTTCAATCAAACGATTCAAGCGGGTTATTTGGCTTTAGTAATCGTAGCAGTGGTGAATTCTATTATAAGCGTTGGATACTACTTCAAATTGATTTTGGCGATGTATACCAAAGAACCAAATGAAGAACGAAAAGGAACTCCGGTTATCATTTATGCAGTTGCCGTTATTTCGATTGTTTTGAATATCGTATTAGGTTTGTTCCCTTCTTTAGTTTTGGATTTATTGGCATAAGCCAAAGTTTTAAAAATATACAAAAAACCATCAAGAGCAATTTTGATGGTTTTTTTATTTGAAGCAAATTGTAAAATATCTTGTCAACAATATTATCTTATATTTACTTTGACGTAAGTATATATAGAATCGGGAAGAGTTGAATAATCGATATTAAAACACAGCTCAAAGTCGGAGACATTTGTGCAGCGTAACCGACGAACACTTCGTAGAGCAGGGTACAGATCTAAAATCAAGTAAAAATGATTAATAAAAATATAGAACCAGAAATTATTCGTTGGGGTATTGTGGGATGTGGAAATGTTACAGAGATAAAAAGTGGTCCTGCCTATCAGAAAACAGAAGGGTTTCAGCTCACAGCGGTAATGAGAAGAGATGGTGACAAAGCTGCCGATTATGCCAGAAGACATGGAATTACTAAATATTATACGGATGCAGATGCGCTAATCAACGATCCCGAAATTGATGCGGTTTATATTGCGACTCCTCCGGATACCCATAAATACTACGGACTTAAAGTAGCGTTAGCGGGAAAACCCTGTTGTATCGAAAAACCGTTAGCGTCAAATTATCAAGACAGTCTGGCGATTCATCAAGCCTTTACAGCTAAAAATATTCCTTTGTTTGTTGCTTATTACAGGCGTTCACTCCCTCGTTTCAAACAGATAAAAACATGGATTGATGCCAATGAAATTGGTGAAGTCCGACATATAAGGTGGCATTTGAGTAAACCTGCAACACCTCAAGATTTGTCAGGAAACTATAACTGGAGAACTGACGCTAAAATAGCTACTGGTGGTTATTTTGATGATTTAGCCAGTCATGGGTTGGATTTGTTCATCTATCTTTTAGGAGATATAACAGCGGTTTCCGGTATTAGTCTTAACCAGCAGGGATTGTATTCCGCCAAAGATGCGGCTACTGCCTCTTGGCTACATGAGTCGGGAATTACGGGTACAGGCAGCTGGAATTTTGGATGTTATGAACGGGAAGATACGGTAGAAATTTTTGGAAGTAAAGGTAAAATAGCATTCTCTATATTTGATGATGAACCAATAGTGCTTTCGAACAAACAAGGAAAAACAGAACTTTTTATTGCGCATCCGGAAAATATACAACTGTATCATGTACAGCAAATTCGGGAACATCTTTTGGGGAACAGCAAGCATCCTTCCAATGGTTTGACAGGCGCTCATACCAGTTGGGTTATGGACAAGATTATCGGTAATATTTAGGGTGTAATAAAAAACGGTTTGAATTTTTACGATAAATTTCCAAAAGGGAAGAATTACCAATAAAAACCTAAAGGTAAAACAGCTCAAACTGAATTGATTATTTTTGCATCATAGAACCAGCTACGTAACGAAGTGTATTTGTAATAAATAAAAATTGAACTGAGAATTTATTCGATTCAATAGCACTCTTTTTAAACAAATACCAATCTGCCAATTCCTAATAAAAGCATAATATGGAATTAGTTTCAAACTTCTTTTATTACATTTGTATATACAAATGACTTAATCGTTTATTAAATAAATGAAAATGGAAAATAAATTAAAAGTGCAAATCTGGTCGGATATCATGTGTCCGTATTGTTATATAGGAAAAAGAAGAATAGAAGGCGCTTTGGAGCTTTTTGAACACAAAAACGCAGTCGAAATTGAATGGAAAAGTTTTCAGTTAGACCCAAGCTTTATTGCTTCGCCTGAAGACAATATGGCGGATCATTTAGCCGAAAAATACAGAAAAGATAGGGATTGGGCACAAGACATGCTCGATAACATGACTCAAAATGCAAAAAATTCAGGATTGGATTTTCATTTTGAAAAAGCAGTTATGGCTAATTCATTGAATGCGCATCGCTTGTTACATTTGGCTAAAAAGTATAATTTGGCGAATGCCTTAGAAGAATTATTATTCAAAGCCTATTTAACCGATGGCAAGAATGTTAATGATTTGGACACATTGAAAGCGTTGGGACTGGAAGTAGGACTGAATGCCGAAACTATTGACGAAGTATTGTATTCTGATGCCTACGCAAATGAAGTACAGCAGGACATTGCAGCAGCGCAATCTATCGGTGTTCAAGGTGTTCCTTTTTTTGTTTTCGATAGTAAATATGCAGTTTCTGGGGCGCAACATGTTGAAACGTTTGTAAAAACACTCGAAAAAGTATGGGAAGAAGGTAAATTTGAAACAAAGCCTACTTTATTAAATACTACCGATGGAGACAGCTGCGGAATTGACGGATGTGACTAAAACAAAAATAACTTCAAACAAAATTCCCGTTGGCACAAATACCAACGGGAATTCTTAAACAAACCACTTATAACTAACTAAAACTATCTTCTGTCTATTCTAATGGCTACACTACCGGATTCTCTAGTGTCCTCGATTTTGGCTTTTGTACCATTTGTTCTGTAATAGTAATAGTCATCATCATTCGAGTTTTGGTTGTTGCCATAATCGTTGTACCCATTGTTGTTTTGGTTGTATTCATAAACTCTTCCTCCTTTTACAGTTCCAACGACATCAACAATTTGACCACGACGGTTGTAGATAATTTCCAGCCCCCCTACTCGTTCCAAAGCATAACGGTTATATGTCATGTAAACTGAACCTACGCGTTTGATTCTATCATTTGAATCATAGTTGATAAACACATTTCCAACTTGTCTTACTCTACCCATGTTGTCGTGCTCTACTTTTACACCGTAATTTCCATTTCGAACATTTGCTGGCGCACCATACGTTTTATTTTTTCCATTTTTTTTGCCAACTTTATAATACATATCACCAGTTGAACCGGTTGAAGGGCGTGTATTAAAATCAAATTGTCCGTCAGGGAATATGAAGAACTCAATTCCTCTTTCTGTAAACACAATTGGGTCGGCATTTCTAAAATCTACTGGAGATCTTCTTTCAACAGAAAAATTGATTTTTTCTGCTGCATTCACTACACTACCTCCAAATACGAAGATACTAGCTACTAAAAGGGTAATTTTTTTCATGATACATATATTTTGAATTTTGCCTACTCTTGAGCTTTTCGGCTTACGCTTTTTTACTTATTTGATTAGGTATATTCAAGTAGCATGCCAAAGATTTGAACCACGGTTTTGTGTTTTTAGATTTTGAATAAATTTTATACGAGTAATTTATTTAAAATCAACACGTTGGTATTTCAAAAAAAAATAAAAAATAATTTTATTTAGAAGCGAACATTAAGATTTTTTTAATACAATTCTTGTTGACTCGATGAGTTTTTTTGTGGTTTTGACGAAGAAATAATCCGAAGAAAAGAGAAATAATCTAATTTTTAGAAACCTTTTTACTTAAAATTACTTATCAACATTGCTTTAAAATTAACTTTAGTTACAAACTCGCATCAATTGATATTGAGTAATTTTGCAACATGTATGCTTTAGTCGATTGTAACAATTTCTATGCTTCCTGCGAGCGTGTTTTTCAACCGAAATTCGTTGGAAAACCGGTTGCAATATTGTCAAATAACGACGGCTGTGTGATTTCCAGAAGCAATGAGGCAAAGGATGTAGGAGTTCCTATGGGTGCGCCAATATTCAAGATTAAGGAATTGGTAAAAGAGAAAAATGTAGAAATATTTTCTTCGAATTATCCGCTTTATGGTGATTTGAGTAATCGAGTGATGTCAATTTTAGGTCAATTTACACCAAATGTAGAAATTTACAGCATCGATGAAGCCTTTCTGAATTTTGATGGTTTGACTATTTCCGATTATCAGAATTATGGAATCCAAATGAAAACCCGCGTACAAAAATGGGTAGGAATTCCTGTTTGCATTGGTTTTGCACCAACGAAAGCATTATCAAAAGTAGCCAATAAAATTGCCAAGAAATTCCAAGACAGAACGCAAGGTGTTTATGTTATTGATACCGAGGAAAAACGCATCAAAGCCTTGAAATGGACTAAGATTGAAGATGTTTGGGGCATTGGTTATCGCATGAATAAAAAGATGAAAACGAGAAATATTGTGACTGCTTTAGATTTTATTGCACCACAACACGAAGCTTGGATCAAAAAAGAAATGGGTGTGATAGGTATGCGTTTGAAATATGAACTGGAAGGAAAATCAGTTTTGGATTTAGAACCCATTGTTGACCAAAAGAAAAGTATCGCTACGACCCGAAGTTTTCCAAAACAGATTTCCGATTTTGATTTGCTGCGCGAACGTGTGGCTACTTTTGCATCGGTTTGCGCAGAAAAATTGCGAAAACAAAATTCCTGCTGTCATACCATTATTGTGATGCTGGTGGTTGATAAACATACGGTGCAAACTTCCAAATATTATTTTAACATGGCGATTACATTGCCGTATGCGTCAAATTCTACGTTGACAATTTCCAATGCAGCCATCGATATGTTGAAAAAACTGCACCAAGGAAATGAGCATTTGAAATTCAAGAAAGCGGGTGTTATCGTAACCGAATTGATTGATCAGGACAAGAAACAGCTGCAGTTGTTTGACGAGGAAAACCCCAAACATTTGGTACTGATGAAAGTCATGGATGGTCTCAATAACAAAATTGGAGATAAAAAAGTAAAGTTGGCTACCCAAAATTTAAGTTTGACCTGGAATATGAATCAGAATCATTTATCACCAAAATACACCACTAATTTTAAAGATATTCTCGAAATAAAATGCCAATAAATAAAGATAAAGATCAAAAACTAACGTTCTTTCTGCCTGATTTTGAAAGTGACTTAAAAATTCCTTTCATAAACGAAGGTGTTTCGGCGGGATTCCCCTCGCCTGCCGCGGATTTTATGGAAACGAATATTGATTTGAACAAAGAACTTAGTGAAAATCCGTTAGCAACTTTTTACATCAAAGTCAAAGGGAATTCCATGATTGATGCCGGTATAAATGACAAAGATGTTCTTGTCGTGGACCGAAGCTTGGAACCGCAGAACAACAAAATTGCAATTTGCTTTATCGATGGTGAATTTACCGTAAAACGCATGCAACTGGAAAAAGACTGTTTGTATCTGATGCCAGAAAATTCCAATTATTCTCCGATAAAAGTCACCGAAGAAAACCAATTAATCATTTGGGGAATTGTGACCTATGTGATTAAGAAGGTATAGCGTCGTTTTTAGTTAAAAACTACTGTAAAGAGAGCCGGGATATGAATATGCAAATAAAAAATGTACAAAAAGAAAGTACTAATTTCTAATAATTGGTTAAAATTGATTTTTATAGTTTAAAAAATTTAGGATTCAATTTCAATAAAAAAAATCAAATTATTATAAGCCGTTTCTAGTAATAACTATAAATTGCTATTCAAATACTCATTAAGTATTTGCAAACAGTACCATTCCTGTCTTGGTAAATGAAAAGGGCCTTTGAACATATTTCCTTTGGCGGTTTGGGCAATAGTCCCATCCTTATGTAAATAGCCAAACCATTCTCCATTGGCTGCATCATGAAATTTATCGTACGCATAATCATGGACCATTTTATGCCATTTTGCATATTTTTCATCACCAGTCATGGTATAGGCTAAGAGTGTCGCGATGATTACCTCATTATGAGGCCACCAAAATTTCATGTCCTGCCAGTATTCCTGTACCGGTTTATCATACACATCACGGAAATATAAAATACCGCCATCTTCCTTATCCCATCCGCGTTCCCACATATAATCAAGTATTTTACAGCCCAACGCAATTAAATGGGGGTCGTTATTTCTGTGTTTTGCTTCATGCAAAATGAACCAAGCTCCTTCAATGGCATGTCCGGGATTCAAGGTGCGTCCATCAATATGATCGATTATAGAACCATCTGGTGCTACTTGTTCCATGACGCATTTAATATCGTCTTTTACAAAATCGCGCTCAATTTCGGTAATCCATTTGCTGATCCATTCGTCACAACGCGGATCTCCTATGTTTTCTCTTAATTGTTGCGCCGTGTTCATCATAATCATCGGCACTCCAATTCCTTTAGAAGGACGGGTTGAAGTAAATTTAGGTTCTAATAAACCCGGAGTACTGGAGTATTCAATACATTTTCCGAATAAAAAACGGGCTTTTTCAGCAGCAGCCTCATCTCCGCTTGCTTTTGCGTAAGCAGACAAGGCAATCACCGCAAAGGTTTCCGAAAAATAATAGCGACGTTTACGTATCGGTTGTCCATCACGGGTTACATGAAAAAACATCTGCCCATCGGTATCAAAACAATGATTATTTAAAAAATCGATACCAGATTTAGAACCTTCCAGCCATTCTTGTTTTGGTTCAACGGTATTGTAAAGTGTTGCCAATAACCAAGCGGCACGGCCTTGTATCCAAACGGCTTTGTCATCGTCAATCAAACTTCCGTCCTGATCCCGCATTAATAAATAACCTCCAAACTCGGTATCAATAGAACGTGGAAACCAAAATGGAACGGTGTCATTTAATAATTGATTCTGATAAAACTCTTTTAGGTTTTGGAGATCTCTTTTTGAATAGCTCATTTTAATATATTTTTAGAAACCAATATTTTTTCATTCACACTGGTTGTTAACTTTTAGGTCGTTTGGTTAATGTTATTGACTATTTGTTTTAAAATTTATAGCTGTTAACAGGCTGGACAATGCTTGTTACTATATCAGATAAGGCGAAATCTGGAAATTTCGCCTCAACGGATAAAAAACCAACCAAACCAAACAAATTTATGAGAACATAGTAGCGCTATGTTTGTGAATAGTAGGCATAGACAAAGTCATTTCCCTTTGGGTACAGGAAACTGATTTGAACAAGTAAAGTGATTAAAACAATAACGGTCTTTAAAGCAAATCCTGACGTGGAGTCTACCTTTGATATTTTTTCGTACCCATTTATTATGAAACACCGCTAAAATAACTCTCAATAGTTATGAGAGATTATTATGGGTGCTAAATGAGTTGAAACAAGTCCCTTGTTACTGTTGGATTTCCATAAGATCTCTTTAATTAAACCGGAAACAGTTAACTGTTTCCGGTTTAATCTTTAGAGTGTAGTTCTAAAATCCAGATTTTATTATGGATTTTGAGTGATTTTTGGATTGAAGTTAATGGTGTTTTGAGATATTGGAAACAATATCTTTTTACCTACCATTGATAGAACAAGATTTGTTTTATTGAAACGAACTAAATCCCACCACGCTTTACCTTCAAAAGCTAATTCTTTTAGACGTTCATTTAAAATAACATCATTATTAGCTGCCTGAGAACCATTTGTAAATGAGGCAGAAGCATCGGCTCTTTGCATTACTAGGTTCATTTCGGCAGTTGGATCCTGACCTAAAGCATTTTTAATTTCTGCTTTCATCAACAAGATGTCAGCCCAACGGTAAATAATGATATCGCTGACAAATCTTCGGGTAGCGCCGTCAACAGTTCCATTATATTTTACCAAACCTGTTACTACCGGAGTAGATCCATTATATAAAGTTAAATAAGTAGCTGTTTTTCTGGTATCGTTGGCCGCAAAGTTAAAACGCGTAATATCCGGTTGAACTCTGGAAATACCTGCATTACCAGCACCAACTCCCAAAGTTCCAAAAGTTGCAGTTGCAGTTGCAGCTGTTAATGGAGCAAAGTCACTTGGTCCAACAAACATAAAAGAATTCCAATTATCAGATAAAGAGGAAGGCACATCTGCTAATGAATAGCGCACTGCAAAAAGCACTTCAGCATTTCCTTTATTGGTAAAACCAAATACATCTTTGAAATTAGGTAATAATGTGGGTGCTGAAGGAATAGCATTAATTGCAGTCAAAGCCGTATTTAAATCAGTACTTCCGCCACCTAATTGTTTTGCAGTCCATAAATTTACATCTGCTTTTAAAGCATAAGTTGATGATACGGATAATTGGGTTTTATTGTTTGTTGCATCCGGATAATTGGCAATCGCCAATTCAATATCAGACTTAATAAATGCAAAAGTTTCTTCAATTGTATTACGCGGAACAATATATTCGGATTGATTTGTATTCTCAGTTGGCGTAGTTACTATTGGTACACCACCCCAAGAACGAGCCATTATGAAATAAGCCAAAGCGCGCATAGAATACGCTTGCGCGATGTATCTCTTTTGCTCATTCACGGTTGTTGGACTAAATTGAATCGTCGGAACATATTTCAAAACTAAATTCGCTTGGTGAATTACCTTGTATAAACCAGCCCAGTCCACATCTATATTTTGTGCCGTTAGGTTATTATTGTAATAATTTGCCAAACTCAGAGGTGATTGTACACCACTAGTTATTTCAGCACTTCTTGCTCCTCCCAAAAGGTAATAATTTTGTTGGGTTTGGGTTCTAAAGTTGAAGTACATGCCGTTTACACCAGCTTTCGCATCATCTTCTGTTTTCCAAAAACTGGCAGAAGTAATTACGCTTTCAGATTGTAAGTTTAAATCGTCTTCACACGAACTGAATAGTGAAAGTCCTGTAAAAAGTATAGAATATAAAAGAATTTTCTTTTTCATGATATTTATTATTAAAAATTACAAACCAATATTTAAACCAAGGATGAAGTTTTTTGGAACAGGATAAGTCCCTTTTGCTCCGGCATCATTTAATGCAAGACTTGAACCACCGTCAACACCTTGTACTTCCGGGCTTAAACCACTGTATTTAGTAAAATAGTGTAAATTGCTTCCTGTTACATAAACACGTACATTAGATAATCTTGCTTTCTCAACCATTGATTTTGGGAGCGTATAGCTGAATGTAATTTCTCTGATACATAGATAATCCCCACTTTCGTAGTAGCGGCTATTTCCTTGGAACATATTAGTATTATAAGCGGCACCACTTGCTTCAGAACGGAATAAGTTGTTTTGGTTGGTTTGATCCGCCCAACGGTAACGAGGTACATCTGTAATGTCCCCTTCTTTTTGCCAAGATTGTAAGCTTTCGGCCAATAATCCGTAATTTCCTTGAAATTGACCTACAAAACGCGCTCTGGCCTCATTGTAAATAGTAGCTCCTAAAGAGTAATCAGTTCTTACGGTTAATGAAAATCCTTTGTAATTGGCATCAAAATTAAACCCTCCTACAAATTTAGGGAACATATTACCCATGTAAGTTCTGTCACGGCTGTCAATTGTACCATTGGCATCAGCATCTAAAAAGACTGCGTCTCCAGCAAATTTCTTACCTGTTGGGTTACCGCCGCCTGCTGCAGTTTTAGTTACATAATTATCCTTTGTAGTTAAGTTGTAAGCATCGGCTTCTGCTTGTGTAGAAAGAATACGCAATTGTTTGTGGGCATAAAAGTCACCAATTTTTTGACCCTCTTGTAAACCACCCACAAATTTATAAGAACCGCTAGCTGTGTCCCAAATTTCAGTTCCACCAATTCTATTGTTTAAATTCCCGTTGAAAGGTAATTTTTCAATTACGTTTGTATTGTGCGAAACATTGGCCCCAACATTAATTTTCAATTCATTTTTGTTGTAAACATTAGCGTTTAATTCTAATTCAAAACCTTTACTTCTTAATCCGCCTAAATTTGTTAGTACTGTAGAGAAACCACTATTAGAAGGAAGAGTCAAATTAGTCAATAAATCAGAAGTTAATTTATTATAAAAGTCTCCAATTATTCTAATTCTGTTGTCGTGAATACCCAAATCAAAACCGGCGTTTAAAGTTTGTGATTGCTCCCATTTCAAACCTGGATTTGCAATTTGAGAATTTATAATTGCAGATTGACCATTGTAACTGTTGGCAAATCCGTTAGCAGAACCGGAATATAATCCACCTGCTTGAAAATCACCCAATGTGCCTAAGTTTCCGTTTACTCCATAACTTCCACGAAGTTTGAAAGAAGAAACAGCTTCGGGCATCACTTTCCAAAAATTCTCTTCATGTGCATTCCAACCTACAGATAATCCTGGAAAAAAACCATATTTTTGATCCGGACCTAAACTTGAAGCACCATCATAACGGAAAGACGCTGTTGCAAAATACCTGCTTTTGTAATCGTAATTTACACGACCAAAAACACTATTCAATACTAACTTTGTATTGTTACTAAATACAGAAACCGGTATAGGTGACGAATCCAAAGTTTGAGCAAGATCCGAAGGGCTTCCTTTTCCAGAAGCATTAAATGTTTTTATGGTTCTTTCAAATTTAGAGACCCCTAATTTTGCATCAAAAGCACCTAGGTTATCCAATGGCTTAATATAATTGAATACTCCTTCGTATTGATATTGAGTCAATTGGTTGCTTGTTCTAGTGGCGGTACGCATATTGTCAACTAGACCATTGTTCCCACTTAAAAAAGCTTGTTGGAAAGTATTGTTATTGTCACTTTCGCTGTAAAGCGATAATGAAGGAGTGAAGCTAAAATCTTTAGTGATTTTCAAATCACCATCAACACCCATCTGTAATTTATTATTTTCATTGATCCCTTTCACTTTACCCATTTGGTATAATGGATTTCCGTTGATGTTGTTTTGGCCTGGAGCCAAAGTACCATCTTCCAAGTATAATTTTGTTGTAGGGGAGTTTCCTAAATACCTGTTGAAAACAACGCTATTGGCAACTACTTGATTATTGCTTGATTTAGAGTATAATACTCTACCGTTTACCGTAAAGTTATCGGCTACTTTCAATGACGCATTCAATTTACTGGTGAAACGTTGGTACCCGGTAAAAATAGTGATACCATCCCCTTTTAAATACCCTAAACTTAAATCAAATACACCGGTATCTCCACCACCACTAATACCTAAAGTGTGATTTTGTGTAATTGCATTTTGAAATAAAACATCATTCCAATCCGTGCTTTTATACATAATAGTATTGGCAGCATTAAGAGGATCTGCCATTTCTTGCCAACCTTTAGCTTGTAAACCTTGAATAGTAGTTGCAGATAAATTTGATTTTAACAAAGTAGCAAATGGCGTATTTGATAATAAATTATTTCCTGTTCCGGCAGGAGTAGCTCCCGTTAATTGTCCTAATCTCGCAACACCTGTGGTAGTCGAAAGTCCGGCAATTTCGGCAGCATTATACAAACCTAAACGTTGCAATCTAATATAGTCTCCACCATCTAAAAAGTCATATTTTTTACCTACTTGACTATTTTGCGTAGAAACATTATAAGTGATTTTAGTTTTACCGGCTTTACCAGTCGAGGTTGTAATAATAATTACACCATTAGAAGCACGTGCTCCATAGATTGATGTTGCTGCAGCATCCTTTAACACTTGTAAAGAGGCAATATCCAGAGAGTTGATATCGTCAATCTGAGTACGAATAACTCCGTCAACAATATACATAGGAGTTGCGCCTGCCGGATTGTCAATAGAAGTACCTCCACGAACTAAAATGTCAGATGCTTTACCTGGTTGCCCAGATGCTGTACGTACCACTAAACCCGTTACATTTCCCTGTAATGCTTGTGTTACATTTGAATAAGGAACATTTTCTAAAACTTTTTTGTCTAATTTAGAAACTGAGGTGCTTAAGGTTCGTCTGTTTTGCGAACCATAACCTACAACAATAACCTCATTCATTTGCTGTCCTACTTCTTTTAGAACTATAGCAAGAGGCATATTTCCAATAGTTACTTCTTGTTCCTGAAGTCCAATGTAAGAAACAACTAATGTTGTAACATTGTCAGGAACTTCAAATGCAAAATTTCCGTCAAAATCGGTTTGTGTTGAAATAGTAGTGCCTTTGGCAATAATATTTACTCCAGGTAAAGTTTCTCCTTTTTCATTAGTTACCTTTCCAGTAATTTTCTTTTGGATTGTTTCTAATTTGGTTGTTTCTTTTGTAGCGGTACTGTTTTTTTCAAAAAAAACAGTCGTTCTTAAAGATCCTGAAGCTGATGCTTGAACGGTAAAAGCGACTAGAAATAAGGATGTTAATTTCATAGCTTTCCCAAAGTTAGGGGTAAGCCAATAATTTTTAGGCTTGCTTTTTGGTAATAAATACATACTTTTGTAATGGTTTTGGTTAATAATTCTTCCTTCTTGGTTTATTTATTTGTTTTCAGAACCTAGTCCTTTTTTATAAGGACCCAACCAGCGATGTTAGTAGCATTTGCTGGTTTTTTTATGGATTAAAAAATAAATAAATATTTTGTAAAAAAGGGTTGCCCCGCTCTAGTCTAACTATTATGCAATCACTTTTAAAAAAAATCTCAGTTTTAAAATAAAATTATACTTTAGTTCTCAAAGGCACCTCTTTCTCATTTACAACCTCTACGTCACATTAGAGAATTATCTGTGCAAAATTATTTTGAGATTTCCAATATTAAAAAAAGGGAATTCTCTTTTTGTGCTACTAATTCCTTTCTGTGTTTTATTCTCTTAAACTAGGCTATATTTCTTGATACAGCTTCAAGGTGAGAAGATGAAAAACAGATATTAGGAACAACAATAAAATAGAATATTTATTTCTCTGTGTTATTGGCTTAATTATCACGATGGTAAATATATAAAATAATTTAATAAATATACTACAATTAATAAAATATTTTAATAATAAAAATTAGAATACTAATTTAAATGTTAATTAACGAGAATATTTTTTATCAAAGGCTGAAAATAGCGGTAATTCCGACATGGAGTCATTTTAGTTATAATCATGGGAAAATAGTACTTATTATATAATTATAAGTAAATTCTTACTTAATGATTATTACGAAATTTCAGGAATACAACCCGTTAGGTGCAATTATTTGAAGAAAAATAAATACGCCTAACAGATTTTAAATAAGAGTTTACTGATGAAAAAGTTATAAAATTCTGTTTTCTAGATTTTTTAACGTGTCTTTATTTATTTTGGCTATGTTTGTTCCAATCTTATTGTATTAAAACTTACAGCCAACCCATAATATGAATTCCCAATTGATATCTTCAAATGAATCTGCTCTTTTACTAAGGGTGGCAGCGGGAAATGAATTGGCTTATACACAACTTGTCGAAAGACACTGGAAAAAGGTACTTCAGCATGCCCTCAGCTTTGTAAAATCATATCCAGTTGCCGAGGAATTAACGCAAGATGTTTTTATTCAGGTTTGGGAAAAACGAAAAAAACTATCTGAAGTAAATAGTTTTAACAACTACCTCTTTATCGTGAGTCGCAATTTGATTATTAGCCATATTCGGAAAAAACTTATAGAAACAGATTCGCTAAAAGGAGAAAAACTACATGAGCTATTTTTCAAACCAGACGAACAATATGAGTTTAAAGAATTGGTTGAAATTATAAATGAAGGAGCTGCACTTTTATCAGAACCTAGGCGTTCCGTTTTCCTGTTAAGCCGCATGGAAGGTAGAGATGCTGACTATATCAGTAAAGAATTAGGTATCGCTACAAGAACCGTTCGTTGGCACTTAGTACAGGCATTAAATTTTCTTAGAAATTACCTGCACAAGCATTATAATGTCAATTTATTAACACTAATTTCATTAGGGTTAATTTTTTTTTCCTAATTTTTTCATTTTTCATTGCCACTTTAGCAACCAATCCTCGTCTTTATAATTGGAGGACAGTTCAGGTCGGCCCAAAATCTTGTATTTATGTATCAAAACAAAGTGTTTAGAGAACTTATGGATCAGTTTATTTCTGGAGAAATTTCTCCTGAAGGTAAAGCAAAGCTACTTGGAATGTTGGATAATCCCAAATATTCAGAGGAATTGAATGTCATTCTTCGAGAAAATTATGACTCAGTAGAAATTCCTTCTATTGGTTCTGAAGCAACCGAAAAATTCATCAAAGAACTCAGGGTGAAAATAAATACTTCTTCAAAAATAAAAGAATCGTCCGTTTTTGGGTTATTCAACTGGAGAAAAATAGCGGTAGCTGCAAGTATTTTAGTAACCGTTGGTATTGGAACTCTTGTTCTCTTTCAAAAAAATGGTCAATCCTCTATTGAGGTAGCGTCAAAGGATAGCGATGATAAAGAACCAGGTAAAACAGGCGCAATACTTACTCTTTCCAATGGTTCAAAAATCGTTTTGGATAGTGTAGGAAATGGATTATTGACCAATCAAAACAATACGGCTGTTTCAAAAAAGAATGGCGGAGTTGTATATACAGCAGGTAGCGATGCACAAATAGTATACAATACAATGACCACTCCAAGAGCGCGTCAGTATAATCTAGAATTGTCAGATGGCACCAAAGTATGGCTCAACGCTTCTTCATCAATTACTTTTCCAACTGCTTTCGCGGCAAACGAAAGAAAAGTAATTCTAACTGGAGAAGCTTATTTTGAAGTAGCCAAAGATAAAACAAGACCTTTTAGAGTTGCAGTCAATGATATGCAGGTAAATGTATTAGGAACACATTTTAACGTAAATGCCTATAATGATGAAGATGTCGTAAACACCACCCTTTTAGAAGGAAGTGTATTGCTTACCGAGAAAGGGAAAAAAGTACTATTGAAACCTGGGCAGCAAGCCGAAAAGCAAAAATCAGGTGCGATCGTTGTAAAAGATAATGTAAATTTAGAGGAAGTGATGGGCTGGAAAAACGGTGTATTCTACTTTGAAAATGCTAGTATTCAAACGGTTTTGCGACAAGTAAGTCGCTGGTATGATGTAGATGTAGTATTTGAAAAAGGAGTACCCACAAGAACATTTGAGGGTGAAATACAAAGAAATTTACAGTTATCACAAGTGTTGAAAATTTTAGAAAAAAATAAGGTGCGCTTTAAAATCGAAGGAAAGATTTTAAGAGTGATGCCTTAACAATATATACGACAAAACGGGGAAACCCTTTTTTATAAAATATGTATTTGTATCCATAAAAAAAGCCAGTAATGCTTGTAACATATACTGGCTTGTTCCTAAAAAAGGAACAGTTATGAGAAATAGATAGATAAACCTAGCAAGGAGAATTTATTATTAACCAATAACCATTACCAAAAGTATGAAATTATTACCAAAAACCAAGCCAAAAAACCATTGGCTAACTTCAAAAACCTGGAAAGTTATGAAATTAACGTCCATTCTAGTTATTGCCCTAACTTTACAAGTTTCTGCGGCAGCATCTTCACAAACGATTACTTTTTCCGGAAAGAGCGTAGCTTTTAAAAAAGTATTATCGGTCATAAAAAATCAAACTAATTATGTTTTTTTCTATGATGTGGCTATTTTAAAAAATGTTAAGCCAATTTCTATAAATGTAGTAAATGCCCCAGTTGAGAAAGTACTGGAACAAGCTTTCTTAGATGCCCCAATTACATGGATTATTGAAGGTAAAACAATTTCGTTTGTTCCTAAATTCGAGATAGCAAAAAAATCAATCAATTTGGCGCCAGTTATAATGCAAATAAAGGGTAAGGTCACCGATGAAAAAGGAGAACCGCTAGCTGGAGCCACTATACTCATAAAAGGTACTAAAAAGGCCGTGGTGACAGATTTTGATGGTAAGTTTACAATTGATGTCCCTGATTCCAAAAGTGTTCTTGTTGTTTCCTATACAGGATTTATCGCTAAGGAAGTGGTTGTGGGTGCCGGTGGAAATTCCATGGAAATTCAATTAGTAGAAGATAATACTGCTTTAGATGATGTTGTTGTTGTAGGTTATGGTAAGCAAAAGAAAGGACAAATTGTTGGAGCTGTTAGCACTGTAAAGGGCGAACAAATGCGATTTCCTACCAGAAACTTAACCAATAATATGGCGGGTCAGGTTGCTGGTCTTATTGCGATACAAAGATCCGGAGAGCCGGGTTATGACAACTCTGAATTCTTCATTAGAGGGATAAGCACTTTTTCAGGAGCAGGAGCTAAGCCTTTAATTTTGGTGGATGGTGTTCCTCGTGCAATAAATGATATTGAACCGGATGAGATAGATACCTTTACGGTGCTTAAAGATGCTGCCTCAACGGCAGTTTATGGTGCGGAAGGAGCTAATGGTGTAATAATCATTACGTCAAAAAGAGGAAGGGCTCAAAAACCAGTCATCAGTTTTAGGACAGAACATAGTTTATCGCAACCTACAAGGCTTCCTAAATTTGTAGATTCTGCTGATTATCTTGAATTGTATAATGAAGCCTTAAGAAATGACGGGCAAACACCAATTTATAGTGATGCTCTTATTTCAAAATACAGAAATAATGTAGATCCGGATCTTTATCCGAATACAGACTGGCTGGGTACTATGTTAAAAAAACTTACGGATGCCCATAGATATACCCTAAATGTGCGTGGAGGGACTGAGCAGTCACGCTATTTCGTTTCTGGAGCCTATTATGGTGAGAGCGGAATTTTTCAAGACAATCCTAATCCGCGTTATGAAACTAATATTGGAGTTAAACGTTTCAACTTGAGAAGTAACATTGATATGGATATTTCAAAAACAACGTTGTTGAGCGTGGATCTCAGCGGACAATATTTGGTAAATCGGTATCCGGGAACGTTTGCTGTGGGAACGCTTTCTCCATCTGCAACTATTTTTCGACAAATGATGATTACGCCTCCTCATCTTTTTCCTCCAGTCTATAGTGATGGTACGCTTTCAACATTCAATTCTGAAGCTGAAGCAAATAAAAGAAACCCGTATAATCTGTTGCATAATGCCGGTTATTCAAAAGAATGGCGTTCCAGTATCCAATCGGCAGTGCGATTAGAACAAAAATTAGATGTTGTTACTCCAGGCTTGTATTATCGCGGTTTGGTGAGTTATGATTATAACGGGAATTTTTCTGCCGGCAGAATTGATAACCCAAGCAAGTTTCTTGCTACAGGCAGGGATGCGAATGGCAATCTCATTTTTTCAACAAGCGTTTCAGGCACACCGGATTTGCCTGAACCTGTAGAAACAAGCAATGCAACCAAGAATGTTTATATGGAATCCTCTCTAAACTACAAAAGAGTATTTGACAGGCATACTGTAGAAGGGATGGCATTGTATATGCAAAAAGAGAGTCAACTTAATACAGAGGCTCTTGCTTTTAGAAAACAAGGAATAGTGGGTAGGGCAACGTATTCGTTTGACAATCGCTATTTTATAGAGGGAAATTTTGGTTATACCGGAAGTGAAAAATTCGCAGACGGGTACCGATATGGTTTTTTCCCGGCTGTAGGTATTGGCTATCAAATATCGAACGAAAAATTCTATCCGGAAGGCTTAAAGGATTATTTGACCACTTTACGATTTAGAGCCTCTATGGGACGCACTGGAAATGACGAGACACTTGTGAGTGGGGCTGATCGATTCCTTTATCGTCCTACCTTTGGTATGGCCGCAGGAGGGTTTAATCAGGGGATTACCTCTGGCGGTGGCTCAAATGGTCTTGGAGCAGGGATAATAGAAGGTCGCGCTGAAGCCCCATATTTAGGATGGGAAATTGAAGAAAAACAAAATTATGGCGTTAATATAGGATTGTTTAATGGTCGTGTTGAAATTATTGCAGACTATTTCAAATCGGAAAGAACATCTATTTTATTGCAACGAAGAACGATTCCTGGTGTCGCAGGTTTCAGGCAAGCCCCTTATGAAAATTTTGGGAAAGTTAAAAATTGGGGGATAGATGGAAGTCTTAACGCTAATCAAACCATAGGTGATTTAAAAATTGGTTTTAGAAGTACCTTTACCTTTGCAAGAAATGAAATCACCGAATATGATGAATTACCGCAGCCCTATCCATGGATGGCCACTACAGGGTCAAGGATAGGTGATAACGTATTGTATATAGCAGAACGTTTGTACACTGATGATGATTTTGTTATAACTCAAAACACTAATGGAACCAATTCTTATGCATTGAAAAGCGGAATACCTGTTCCTACTTTAAATGGAAGAATAGGACCTGGAGATATAAAATACGAGGATTTGAATGGTGACGGTTTGATTAATCAATTTGACAGAAAAGTAGGTGTGGGTAATCCCACAAACCCTGAAATTAACTATGGAGCTGGGTTAAATCTTGAATACAAAGGGTTTTATGTGAGTGCATTTTTTCAAGGAACAGCCAATACCTCGGTAATTTTTGGAGGTAATACCCCTGAAGCATGGAATCCTTTTGCTTTTGGAGTAGATCAATCTAATTACAGGACATTTGCTTTAGACCGTTGGACAGAAGCAAACCCAAGTCAAAATGTGCTAATGCCACGTTTGCATAGTATTGCTAATAATGGAGCTAATAACAATGTACAAAGCACATGGTGGCTTAAAGACGGTAGTTTTCTTCGTTTGAAAAATGTTGAAATTGGGTATAATCTTCCTAAGTTCATCACGCAGCAGGCACATATAAATACGGCGAGAATATACATGATGGGGTATAACTTAACGGTTTGGGATAAAATAAAACATTGGGATCCTGAGACAGGAAACGGAAACGCAGGCTTGAATTATCCATTGCCTCGCACGATTACGTTTGGACTTGAATTGACACTTTAAAAATTTAATTATTTCGATATGAAATGAGCATAACCGTAAATTGGTCGCAAACACCAATGAAGATATGCGAATTACATATGACCGATAAAAAACAATAAATATCTACATATGAAAAACAGTATAAAAATTTTTCTATTTACACTTGTATTGGGGTTTTCCTCTTGCAGTAAAGATTATCTCGACGTCTCTGATGAGCTTTCGGGCGGTTTAAACAATGTTGATCAGGTTTTTGATAATGCGGCCTATACCAGAAGATGGTACGCCAATGTTTTCACAGGAATACCAGATTATACTGATATGGTTCATGCCAATTGGGATGCTGGAGGACAAACTGGTTTACAGAACCCATGGACAGGAATGACAGATGAAATAAACACAGGCTATGGTGATAATGCTAATTATCAAATTGCATTCCGCAACTCTTCAAACATGGGGTTTCATAGATGGAACACACTTTATGCATTGATAAGACAGGCTAATATTTTCCTGGAAAAGGCCAAAGTTATTCCGGATTCGGGGGTTAATGCTGACAAACTTGAATCAATAGAACTTGATAAGATGATAGTCAATGTGAAGTTTATGCGTGCGTATTATCATTATCTTTTGCTGGAGCAATATGGTCCGGTGCCTATCATGGATAGGTCTTATAATCCTGGTGAAGATCTTGACATACCCCGTTCCTCTGTTGATGAGGTAGTTAATTTTATTGATGCCGAGTTGGTTAAGGTTATCCCGTTGTTACCGCAAACACCGGCTACCAATGATGATGTAAAAGCTTTGCCTACTAAAGGCGCGGCCTTGGCAGTGAGAGGAAAATTATGGATTCATGCCGCAAGCCCTTTATTAAACGGAGGATTTACTGAAGCACTTGCATTGGCTGATACCGACGGTAAAAAATTGTTTCCGGCTGCGGATCCTGCAAAATGGAACAAAGCAGTACAGGCTCTTAAAGACCTTATTGATTATGCAAATGGAAATCACCAGTTGTATAAAAATACCGGTGTATTCGACCCGGCTAAATCGGTTTACGAACTGTTTCAGGTATATAACAGTGAAATTATTTGGGCTACATCCGTAAATGGAAACGTTGGGCTCAATGGAGATCGTTGGGAAAGAAGAGCAACGCCTCGTAGCGAAACCAATGGATTGGGAAGTACAGCTGTATTGCAGGAACTAGTTGATGATTTTTATATGAAAGATGGAAAGCCAATTAAAGCCACCAGTTTTTTACCGGCATCCACAGCGTATTCAGAAACAGGAACTAGTTCATACACTGAGGCAGTAACAGCCGCAGCGCCATTCGCATCAGCCACACCAACCCCGGTTAACAATATGTATATCAATCGAGAACCCCGTTTTTATAATACGGTATTCTTTGCAGGAAGAAGATGGCATGTATCCAACAAAGTGACTCATTTTTACGTGGGAACACCAAATGATAGAAGTGTTCCTCCAGCTCAATATACAGCTAGCGGTTATTTGCTCTATAAAAGATACAATAGAACGGTAAGTTTGCCGAGCCCGGGTCTTGCGACTAGGTTCAGACCATCAATCATTTTCAGGCTGGCAGAGTTTTATCTGTTATATGCAGAAGCACTTAATGAAGTGAGTCCGGGCAGCCCTGATGTGTTGAAGTATGTGAATCTAGTAAGAGAGCGTGCCGGCTTACCTAATCTTGAAGTGTTAAATGCGGGTATTGCAGGGAATAAAGCCTTGCAAAGGGAAGCTATCAGACGTGAGAGCCGTATCGAATTGGCAACAGAGGGTCAACGTTATTTTGATGTAAGAAGATGGATGATTGCTGAAGCTCCTGAAGGCAGACAAGCGGGTGACTTCTCTGGAATGAATATGGCCGGAAATGCGACTACATTCTTTCAAAGAACAAATTTTCAAACTCGCATTTTTGAACGTAAACAATATTTATATCCAATACCATTTAGTGAAATGCAGAAGAGTAAAAACTTAGTGCAGAATTGGGGATGGTAATATATTGAGTTGTCAAAAAACGGTTTTTCTAAATTTATTGGACAAAACTGGCCTTGAACGAACGAAATACCATACTGTAAATTCTCAGTATAAAACCTAGCGAAAAACATTGGTTTGTTTTGGTTAAAAAGGCATCATCAGATTTATTTATGATGGTGTCTTTTTTTTTGTATGCAGATCTGTAATTATTAAGTTAGTCAACCAACCAGAGCATTGCCTTTTCGAGTACTGCTTTAAAGAGCCGAGTTTTAGAATCGGCTTAAAACAGATTTTCAATACGGTTAAATAAATAACAGATTTTTTGAATCGGTATTTCCCCACTAAAAAAAATAAAAAAAATATTTATGAAGAACAGGATAAGTTTAAAAAAAATACAGAATGGAATTTTATTTTTATCAGTAATGTCCTTGTCGCTATCGGCTTGTTCCAAAGAAGATACACCAGTGCCGCCTGAAAATAAGGCCCCTACAGCAAATGCAGGAGCCGATCAAACCATAACTGTAAATACAGTAACATTAAATGGTAGCGGAACCGATGTTGACGGAACGATTAAATCTTACGAGTGGTTAAGAATTGATGGACCCACACAATATAGTATTGCCGCACCTACACAGGCACAAACAGCTGTCAACAATTTAACGCAAGGAACTTATCAATTTGTACTAATTGTAACCGATAACCTGGGAGCAAAAGTGCGAGATACGGTAACAGTAATAGTAAATCCCAAAGTCTGGACACTTGTATTTGAGGATAATTTTAATGCTACCGGAAACTTTGATACTAGCAAATGGTCTTATTGTTCCAGGAATAATGCGTCATGGGCAAAATATCTGACTTCCACATCAGATTTTGCATCATTGGATGGTAGTAATTTACTTTTAAAAATGGATAATAAAACAATTTCCAACGATGCGGTTCCTTACCATTCGGGTGGTATTGAAACCAATGGAAAAGTTGCGTTCACGTATGGAAAAGTTGAGGTAAGGGCAAAATTTACCCAGGGTCAGGGCTCATGGCCTGCAATCTGGATGATGCCTGCAACTCCCAATGCTTATGGTAGCTGGCCCAATAGTGGTGAAATTGATATCATGGAGCATGTTAATAATGAAAATGTAATTCATCAGACTGTTCATAATGGCGCAGTTACCAATTCTAGCGGAGTAAGTTCAGTAACTAAATCTTCTAGTTATATTGCTAGTGATTATAATACCTATGGTATTATTTGGCAAGAGAATAAAATAGAATTTTATTTGAATGGAGTGCTTACAAGTACTTACAATAAACCAGCCAACGCAACGAGTGCCCAGTGGCCATTTGATAAACCATTTTATTTAATACTGAATCAATCTGGGGGCGCAGGATGGCCAGGGCCTATTACCGATAGCAATCTGCCTTTTCAGATGCAGGTAGATTGGGTACGTATTTCACAATAACCAAACTAAAATAGTGCTTCTATCTTGCTTAGATAACATATTTCTTTTGAGATTCCTTATAAGTAGGCTAGCCTTTTTTATCTTTCTATAACTTTTAATTTAAAAGCCATGTTAAAATCTTTTTGAGTTTGATTTAAATTACTCTTACAATCAATATTTTTCATATTAGTTAACTTTTGTGCCAACTTATTCCAGAAGATAAATATTGACAATGCCCCTAGAAAATTTGATAGAGCCATGTATTTATATCCAATTCAATTCTCTGAGATATCAAACAGTAGAAAACTGGTACAAAATCCAGGTTGGTAATTTCCGAATTAAAGAATTAGTAATTTACTATTTTATAAAGGAGTTGATTGAAAATATTTTTTGACAACTCCTTTTATTTAAACGGTCAGTATTATTGTGCAGACAATAAAGTGGCGGGTCAGAAGTATCTATTTTTGATGCACTGATGCTATATCAGCATTACTGTTCTAAATCAGTCGGCAACATTGAAAGATGTAATTTAAAACAGTGCAAACGGTAAAAAGTATTTAAATAGTTGCAATAGTGTATTAATTGCGACACATCAATACGTTTTTAAAATTTTGGTTTGCTTGTGGTTAGTTTGGTTAAAAAGGTGTTGTCAGCTTTAATTCTGATGACGCCTTTTTTTAAATGTTATTTAATGTTATAACCTAGGTAATGTCATGGTACCATGCAAAAAGGCTTCCAATAGTATTGGAAGCCTTTCTTTATAGCTAAAAAATGAAATTTACACTGTATGTTTTGGATTAAATCCGTCTTCGCTTAATTCGGTGTGCACGTAATCAGCAACCATTTCAGCTTCATAATCAACTTTTTCTCCTTTTGAAAGTTTGTTGATGGCTTTTTCCATAATTTGGTAAATTACCGGAACTACGACTAAAGTTAGGAATAATGAGGAAATTAATCCTCCAATAATTACCCAAGCCAAACCATTTTTCCATTCAGCTCCAGCTCCAGATGCTAGTGCAATCGGGAACATACCAAATACCATCGCGATAGTTGTCATCAAAATTGGACGAAGACGCGCATGATTCGCTTGGATTAATGCTGTTCTAACCGTTTCGCCAGCTTTACGCCTTTGATTGGTATAATCTACAAGCATAATCGCATTTTTACAAACTAGACCAATAAGCATGATGATACCTAAAATAGTAAATATATTCAGTGTATTATTGGTTAAAGCCAAAGCCAACATTGCTCCAATAAATGAAAGCGGAATCGCAAACAATACCACAAATGGATGTACAAAACTATCGTATAACGAAACCATTACAAGGTAAACCAAGATAATCGCAGCTAATAAAGCTATTCCTAATGTTCCAAAACCTTCACTTTGGTTTTCTTGATCGCCACCCCAAATGTAATTTACACCAGTTGGTTTTTTTAATTTATCAATTTTTTCTTGCCATTGCGTTACAATTGTTCCAGAAGGAACTCCTACATTTTGACCTTTTACAGTTACCGATGCCGATTTGTCTCTTCGTTCTAATTCACTTGGTCCAGAACCTTCTGTTACGGTTGCAAATTGATTCAGTTTTATTTGCTGACCAGCTTCATTTATAAAAATTAAATTGCTTACATCGGCAATACTTTTTCTGTCGAAAGCATTGTATTTAATGTTGATGTCGTATTCGTATTCACCAGCTCTAAATCTTCCATCAGTATTTCCGCTAAAAGCAGTTTGCATGGTCATACCAACTGTTTGCAAACTCAATCCCAAAGCTGCCATTTTATCTCTATCCACTTTTACATTCACTTCTGGATTTCCATCTTCTACTGATAATTCGATTTCTGTTGCTCCTGGAATGGTACGTAATTCTTTTTCTGCTGCTTTCGCAAATTGCATGGCGCTTTCTACATTTGGACCAGTTACAATTAATCCTAAAGTGGCATCTTCTGCAGTTCCTAAAATACCAACTGGAACCGTTTTCACTTTTGCGCCAACTAATATTTTTTCTAATTTACGTTTTGTTTTTGCAGCATACACATTTGCAGGTTCATCACGTTTATCTAATCCAACCATTTTAACGTTTATCTCAGACTTGTAAGCAGTTGCTTGCGAAGCACCAAGACCTTCACTGGTTTGACCAATCGTTGTAATTTGACTAAAAACATACTCTTCTTTCTTCAAAAATGCTTCTGCTTTTTGCGTCATGAAATTGGTTTGCTCTAATGAAGCATCTTTTGGCATTTCTATTTGAACTAAAAACTCACCACTATCAGACGCTGCAAAGAATTCTCCACCAATAAATCCACCACCAAATAAACTAATCATAGAACCAAAAAAGAGTACTAAAACTATAGCCAGTGTTTTAAAATAATGATCCAAACACCATTCTAATAATCTTGAAACCCAGTTTGTAAAACGCGTTAAATAGCTTTCAAATCCAAGTATAATCCTTCCAAAAAGGTTTTTACCTTCAATATGTTCTAGTTTTCCATATCTTGAAGACAACCACGGAATGATTGTAAATGAAGCCACTAAAGACAACAATGTTGAAATAATTACAGTCACGCAGAATTGCGTAATAATGTTAGAAACCAATCCGGTACTCATTGCAATTGGTAAAAATACCACTACAATTACTAAAGTAATCGACACAACAGTTCCACCAATTTCCGCAGTTCCATCATAGGCTGCACGAACCTTGTTTTTACCCATTTCCATGTGCCTGTAAATATTCTCCAGAACAACAATAGCATCATCCACAAGAATACCTACAACAAGAGACAGACCTAATAAACTCATTAAGTTTAAGGTATAACCCATCAAATAAATTCCGATGAAAGTAGCAATTAATGAGGCAGGAATAGAAACCATTACAATCAACGAGTTTCTAATACTGTGCAAGAAAAACAACATTACAAGAGCAACTAAAAGTACCGCAATAAGTAAATCATGCACAACAGCATCAGCAGCTTCAAGTGTAAAAATGGTACTGTCTTTAGCAATTTCTAATTTTAAACCATTCGCTTTATAATCGGTTTCCAGTTTAGCAATTGTTTTAACTAATTCTTCACTTACCGCAACCGCATTGGCATCAGATTGCTTTATAATTTGTAAAATAATGGCGCTTTTTTGATTGACACGCGCTACTTTTTCAGTGATTTTTTGAGTATCCTGAACATCAGCAATATCGCGTAAACGAACTTGAATTCCGTTTTTAGATGATACAACCAAGTTTCTTAATTCGTCAACATTTTTATATTTTCCGGCCAAACGAATTAATATTTTCTGCTCACGAGTTTGAATATTTCCTGTTGGAAAATCTAAATTAGAAGATAAAATATTTTGTTGCACTTGCGGAATAGAAAGTCCATAAGCTTGCATTTTTACTGCATCAAGATTGACTTGAATTTCTCTTTCTTGTCCACCAATAATATTTACTTGTGCTACACCTTCTACTCGAGAAATAACTGGTGCTAATTTTTTATCAATTAAGTCGTAAAAAGCAACTTCATCCATTTTTCCGTTGGCACCAATAGTCATAATTGGTAAATCGCTTAAGGAAAATTTACTCAACGAAGGCATTTCAACATCATCTGGTAAATCACTAAGAATAGCATTTATTTTACGTTGAGCATCGTTCATAGAGATATTAACATCAGCCGAAGAGGTCAATGTAATAGACACTGTTGACAAACTTTCGTAGGACTTCGAGTCTATTTTTTTAATATTTTCTAAGGATGCAATCGCATCTTCAATTTTTTTAGTCACCGTATTTTCTACCTCGCTTGGAGACGCTCCTGGATAAATAGTGGCAACAGTAATTACATTGGTTTCGAATTTTGGAATCAATTCGTAGCCCAATTGGCTGTAACTAAACAGTCCTCCTAGCGTTAGAATCGTAAATAATACGATAACTAATGAGGGACGTTTTATGGATATTTCTGCTAATTTCATTTTTTTCTTTGCTTTAGGCTTTAAGCTTTAGGCTTTAAGCGGTTTCTTTATGACTTTCGACTTTAAGACTTATTTTATAACGTCCACTTTAGATCCGTCTTGAAGGTTGATTTGTCCTGTAATAATTACAGTTATGCCATCAGATAATCCGTTAAGAATTTCAACTTTATCACCAAGAATTCTTCCAGCAGTTACTGTTTTCAATTTAGCAGTTCCATTTTCGATTACAAATATTTCGTTGCTGCTTACACTTCCTACAAAGGCATTTCTAGGAACGATCATCAACGATTGTTTTTGTTGGTTTGAAGCAAACTCAGCAGTTCCATACATACCAGCTTTTAAGTCTTTAGAAGCATTGTTTGTAATTTCAATTTCTACCGGAAAGTTCAAACTTTCGTCAGCTTTAGAAGCAATAAAAGTAATTTTTCCAGAAAAAGTTTTGTCCGGATAAACACTAGCGGTAACTTTAATTGGAGTTCCAACTTTTAAGCTTGCTACTTGACTTTCATTAACGGCAACTTTTAATTTTAATTTAGAAACGTTCACTATGTCAAATAGTTCAGTCGCTGGCATTCCTGTTAAAATAGAACCTGGTTCGATGTATTTTTTATTGATAAATCCGCTAATTGGTGCTTTTATTCTTGTATCACCAACATTGATGTTTGCTTGAGTTAATTGCGCTTTTGCATTTACCATTGCTAGTTTTGCTTGGTCTAATTGTTGCTTGGTAACACCGCCAGTTTTAAAAGCATTTTCATATCTATTGTAATCTGCCACAGCATTTTGGTATGATGAATTTGCAGTTTGTGCATTTACATTTATAACATCACTTCTAACAATTGCAAGTGTTTGACCAACGGTTACATAATCACCTTCTTTAGCCAAGACTTTTACCACTTTTCCTGATTTTTCTGCAGAAAATTTTAATTCTTGAATTGGTTCAAAATTTCCGTTTGATGTGAAATCTAATGAAACTTCTTCTGTCTTTACCGTTTCAATTCTTACAGAAACCGTAGCATTTTTCTCAGCAACAATGGCCGTTTTAGCTTCGTTTTCTTTTTTGTTATTAGTTAACACATAAGCAATTAGCCCTAATGCTGCTACAATTACTACTGTTGTTATTATAATTTTTTTCATCTTGATTATTTGTTTGTTAGTGTTTTAAGTTCGCCTTTTGATTTGATTAATTGTATTTCTGCCAGTTTATAATCTAATAATGCTGTTGTGTAGTTGTTTTGTGCAGCTACTAATTCGTTTTCTGCATCTAATAAATCAGTTAAAGAAGCCAAACCTTGAATGTAATTGTTGTTGGTATTCGTTAAAACTTCCTGAGCCAATTGCGCATTTTGTTTTTGATTGTTGATAGATATGATGCTGTTGTCAATTTGAGTTTTAGCATTTTCATATTCTAAATCCAATGACAATTTGGTTTCTTCTAAATCTACTTTTATCGATTCTAATTTGTTCTCAGCTTGACGTACTTTGGCGCGAGTTCCAAATCCGGTGAAGATTGGAATGTTTAGATTTAAACCAATTGCCGCATAATCTGACCAATAAACACCATCGGATGGTTTTTTAAACCAAGGCATTTCTGGACCTTGACCAATGTAATTGTAACTTCCAGTTAAAGAAAGTGTAGGATAATAAGCTGCTTGAACTGATTTTTTCTGAAATTGTAAAAGTTGTTCGTTCTTTTTTAACAACAAATATTCTGTTCTAGTTGTTGTGTCAGGCGTTTGAGAAAGCGCATTTGCAGTAACTTCAAATTCGGTTTGCGGAATAGAAATTTTAGTTTCAATTGGCATTCCTATCAAAAATTTTAAAGAATTTTCTTGAATTTGAACCGCGTTTATTGTTTGTTGACGTTGCGTATTGATATTCGAAATCCTTACCAGAATTCTGTCTAAATCAATTTTTTTAGCCAGTCCATTGTCAAATTGACCTTTAATGATGTCTTTAACTTTATTGGTGTTTTTCAAATTATTATCAAAAACATTTAAGTTTTGACGTGTCACATATACTTGATAATAGGCATTTGCAACTTTTTCAATAACTTGTTCTTCGGTTAATTGTGCATTTATCTGATAAAATTCTCTGGTAGATTTTGCAGCTTTCAGTCCAATAAAAACCGATTGATCGTATAAAGCTTGGTTTAGCGTAATTCCAGCGCCAGAACTCCATTTTTGTCCAAAAGCTGCTTGAATTGTAGTTCCGGGTGCACCAAATCCTGCTCCATCAATAACTGTAGTTTGTATTATTGGGTTGTGATTTAAACTTCCGCTAGCAGAAATTTGTGGTAATGCTCTTGAACGTATTTCTTGAATTTCGTATTCGCCATTTTCTACTTGTAGTTTTGCTTTTTTGGCATCGGCTTTATTCTCTAAAGCGTAGTTTATGGCTTCTTTCAGTGTTAGCGTTTTTATTGGACTTGCAGCAGTATTGCTCAAGTTTTGTGATTGCGCCGAAAACGCAAAAGTCAAAATCGTTATTAAAATTATATTCTTCATTATATGGTGTAGTTTAGTAATTGTTTTTCAAGTTCGATAATTCCGGCTGGCGTAGCCATAGCTCTGGTGTGGTATTCTAGTATTTCAAGTTCTATTTTTTGAGATTCTTTTTCTGAACTTATATTTTCTTTATTGCTAAAAATTAAGTGATAGTAAAATCGTACATAATATTCAATATTTAGGTCAGATCGATATAAACCTTCGTCAATTCCTTTTCTTATATTTCGCTCAAAAGTCGTATTACACTCCTTTATTTCTCGAGACATCACCTTCTCATATATTTCAGGATAATGTTTTTTTAATTGATAAATAGGAGAAGTGTCTGAAGCTTTAAACATTTCTTTAAACATCTTTCTGATTTCAAAATTCTCTTCAATGGCATTGTAATTTTTAGCAACAATGTTGTCTATAATTTGATGAACTTCTTTGTGAATAGTAGCTGTACTCTCTTCAATAAGTATTTCTTTATTACAAAAATATTTGTAAATTGTCTTTTTTGAAATGCACATTTCACCTGCAATATCATCCATTGTAATGCTCTTAAAACCTAGTTTTAAGAACATATCACTCGCTTTTGATATAATTTTCTCTTTCATTTTCTTTATTCTTAATCAGTTGTGATGTATTAAAACTGTTAAATTTCGATGCAAATGTAATTTGGAAACTTTGAAAACCAAAATAGTTTCCTTAAATTTTGTATTTATTTAACATTAAACTTAGTTTGTCTTTCTTGTTAAACTGTTAACTCTAAGTTTGCCATAAACTTAATATCTTGTCCTAAGGCTAACCCGCCGGTTTGATTAAATGAAGTAAAATTCAAACCAAAATCCTTACGATTGATTTGACCCGTTATCTCAAAAGCAGCTTTTTGATCGCCATCATAAGTATTGATTCCAATGAATTCAGCATCAAGCTCCACCACTTTTGTAATGTTTTTTATGGTTAGATTTCCTTTTAAAAAATTAATGTTTTTATTGACTTTTTCGAATGAGGTCGACTTGAAACTAATAATTGGAAACTCCTTAATGTCGAATAAGTCATTCAACCCCAAGTGAGTATCTATTTGTTCCAGTTTTGCATCTTTATTATTGACATCTAAAGAGAATTCGATTGATGCATCTTCTATTTGATTATCCTCAATATCAATATGCCCATTGAATTTATTTATGGAACCTGCCAGATACGCAATTATTGAGTGTCTCATTTTTATCAGAACATCTGATTGGCTCGAGTCAACTGTCCATTTTGTTTTCATAATTCTTTGCGTTGTATTTAGAATTTATTTCAGAATCGGAATAAATTCTAAATGTTAAATTTTCGTTTGCAAATGTAAGAAGGAAACTTTGAATACTAAAATAGTTTCCAGTGTATTTTAATTTATTTAACATTTGATGACAAAAGGGAGTTTGTAATGCTAATTGAATACTGTAAATTAGCCAAAAAATTATTTTATGCATTCTATTTACCAGTATCAAGAGTTTCTTTCGGATTATTTGGAATCACAATATGAAACAAAAGAACCGAAAAATCTATACGAACCGATACATTATATTTTGGATCTTGGAGGTAAAAGAATGCGTCCGGTACTTACATTAATGAGTGCGGAGGTTTTTGATGCAGATTATAAAAAAGCGTTGCCGGCGGCTTTGGCTGTTGAAGTTTTTCATAATTTTTCGTTGGTTCATGATGATATTATGGATGATGCGCCATTGCGAAGAGGACAAGAAACAGTTCATGAGAAATGGAATTTAAACACCGGAATTTTATCTGGTGATGCGATGCTGATTTTAGCGTACCAATATTTTGAACAATATGAACCCGTTATTTTTCGGGATTTAGCCAAGTTATTTAGCAAAACCGCTCTTGAAGTTTGTGAAGGTCAGCAATGGGACGTCGATTTTGAAGTACGGAATGATGTTACGATTCCGGAATACCTGAAAATGATTCAGTATAAAACGGCCGTTTTGGTTGCCGCAGCCATGAAAATGGGAGCCATTATCGCTGAAACTTCGGAAGAAAATGCAAATCTGATTTATGATTTTGGACTGAATTTAGGTTTGGCTTTTCAATTACAGGATGATTTCCTAGATGCTTTTGGTGATCCTGAAACCTTTGGAAAACAAGTTGGCGGCGATATTATAGAAAACAAAAAAACGTATTTGTATCTAAAAGCAGTTGCTTTTTCAGAAGAAGAGGAAGCGCAGGAATTGAGACGATTGTTTTCGATTCAGCCAGAAGACAATACTGAAAAAATCAAAACGGTAAAAGAGCTTTTTAACAGCTCAGGCGCTTCAAAAGCAACTCAAGATGCAATACAAGATTTTACGTTTAAGGCTTTTCAAACTTTGGATAAAATGAATATTGACTCCGATAAAAAAGCATTACTAAAAACTTTTGGCGAGAATTTAATGGGAAGAAAAGTTTAGGTTTTTGATTGATGATTAACGATTTTTGACCCAAGCGACAGCGAACTCGCGAAGCATTGCAGAAGTTTTACTTCGGATAAATAATTGTTCTATCACAAAAATCCATACCTCCAAAAATAAAAATCAGTACTGTTACCAAATCTGAATTCGTTAATAAAAAATCTAAAATCAAATGTTTATAGTTCCAAAAAATACCGATTTACTACTTACTGAAGCGGAAGGCGAAAACTTATATTTGAAATTAATTGAACAAATGAATAAGGATTTCAATCTCGCTAACGAAGCAATTGATTTTCCTTTGAGTATCTCCCCTAATGAATTGAAGTTGCAGCTTCATGAAAAAATCTACCGCCTAATTCAATATAAATTTGCTGAATACCTCAACTTACTTTACATAATTGATGTTTCTGAGGAGGAAATAAAAAAACTAGACGGATCTGATTTAGTAATTCTGGCAGAACAAGTCGCCTTCTTAATTCTAAAAAGAGAATGGCAAAAAGTCTGGTTCAGGAATAAGTATTAATTATTAATGTCAGAAGCAAAGTAAGTTTTTACATTAAAAATAAACCCTGACAAACGGCATGAATGCGCTGCCATAAATGTTATTGTCGTCATTTAATACATTGTAACGGGCGCCAATTGTAGCGTTTCCGGATCTATAACCTGCTCCCAGAAACAATCCTGTGTTCCAGTAATCTTGTGAATTGCTATTGGATCCCTCCAAATCTACATTGACTCTTAATTGTTCCAGTTCAGCCGAAAGTTGGATTTCAGATATTGGATTAAAAAGACCTATAACACTGCCACCATACAAATGGGAAGCGTAATACTCTTTTTGTTTTAAATATTTATATTGTACGCCAACCCCCAAAGCTACATACTCATTGAAATTATAAATAGCACTTGGAGCCAATGAAATGTCCGTATAGCCAGAGCCAAAGCCTAAACCAATTCCGCCTCCAAATTGCACATTCCTCCAAAACTGATTTTGGGTTTTAGGAGAGGATGAATTTTGTTGTGCAAACAGACAACTTGAAAAAAATAAGGTGATTATCACCAATAATGATTTGGAATCCTCTAAAAAGCTATTCTTTGTCATAAGTTTTTGGTTTTTTAACATTTTTCAATGTAAAAGTATCTTAAAATAAATTATAAATTTATTCTATTATTGTACTTTTGCCAAACTATTTTAACAAAAAAGTATATTCACTAAATATTATGGATAGGTTTTCATTTTTAAACGCAGCACACACCGAATTTTTCGCACAATTATACGATCAATATTTAGAGAATCCAGATAGCGTTGAGCCAAGTTGGAGAGGTTTTTTTCAAGGTTTCGATTTTGGGATGGCTACTTACAATGAGGAGAACAAGGTGGAACAAATCGCTAATTTTGCAGCTAATAACTCAGATATTAATTTGGTGTCTGATAAGCTTCAAAAGGAATTTAATGTATTGAAATTAATAGATGGATACCGTTCTCGAGGTCATTTGTTTACCAAAACAAATCCGGTTCGTGAAAGAAGAACTTCATCACCTACACTTGAAATTTCAAATTTCGGACTTTCAGCAGCCGATTTAAATACTGTTTTTGACGCGGCAAAGGTTATTAACATACAACCGTGTACGCTTCAGGAAATCATAACTCACCTTGACACTATATATTGTCAACATATTGGGGTGGAGTACATGTACATTCGTAATCCAGAAGTGGTGGAATGGATTCAGCAAAAATTAGGGGTTAATGATAATCAGCCTAAATTTTCACCGGATGAAAAAAAATCGATTCTGAATAAATTAAACCAAGCCGTTTCTTTTGAAAACTTTTTGCATACTAAATATGTAGGTCAAAAACGTTTTTCTCTTGAAGGTGGAGAATCTATAATCCCAGCTTTGGATGCTTTAATTGAAAAAGCAGCCGAGCAAGGAGTTGAACAATTTGTAATGGGAATGGCACACCGTGGCCGTTTGAATGTTTTGGCAAATATTTTTGGCAAATCAACCCAAGACATTTTTGGGGAATTTGATGGTAAAGATTACGACCAGGAATATTTTGACGGAGATGTTAAGTACCATTTAGGACTTACCGCTGACAAAGTTACCAGTACTGGAAAAAATATAAATATCAATTTGGCTCCAAATCCTTCGCACCTGGAAACAGTAGGTGCGGTTATCGAAGGGATTACAAGAGCTAAACAAGACAAATATTTCCCTAACGATTTCTCTAAAGTATTGCCAATCGCCGTTCACGGTGATGCCGCAATTGCAGGTCAGGGAATTCTTTATGAGATTGTACAAATGGCACAACTTGACGGTTATAAAACTGGAGGAACAATTCATATTGTAATCAATAATCAAGTAGGTTTTACCACTAATTATCTTGATGCGCGTTCCTCTACATATTGTACGGATGTTGCCAAAGTAACACTTTCGCCAGTATTACACGTAAATGCGGATGATGCCGAAGCTGTAGTTCATGCGATGTCATTTGCTTTGGATTTCAGAATGCAATTTGGTCGTGATGTATTTATCGATTTATTAGGATATAGAAAATACGGACATAACGAAGGTGATGAGCCTCGTTTTACTCAACCGGTTTTGTACAAAATTATTGCAAAGCACAAAAATCCCCGTGATATTTATGCCGATAAATTGTTAGCAGAAGGTGTCATAGGAGCGGATTATGTAAAACAATTAGAAGCAGTTTATAAAGAGGACTTGGATAACAATCTTCAGGCTTCACGCAAAAAAAACTTAACCATCATTACTCCATTCATGAAAAATGAGTGGGAAGGTTTTACACAGGTTTCGGATGTGGTAATGCTTGAAAAAGTGGATACAAAAGTTGCTAAAGATACCTTAGACTCTATTATAAAAACCGTTTCGAGCTTGCCGTCTGATAAGAAATTTATAAATAAAATTTCTAAAATTGTTACCGATCGCAGAACAATGTACGATAACAATACTATCGACTGGGGAACAGCAGAAACATTGGCTTATGGGTCGCTTTTGACCGAAGGTTATGATGTTCGTATTTCTGGGCAAGACGTAGAACGTGGTACTTTTTCGCACCGACATGCGGTAGTAAAAGTCGAAGATTCTGAGGAGGAAGTAATTTTATTAAACAGCATAGACAACAAAAAGGGGAGTTTTAATATTTTTAACTCTCATTTATCTGAATACGGAGTTTTAGGTTTTGATTATGGATACGCATTAGCCAATCCTAAAGCATTAACTATCTGGGAAGCACAGTTTGGGGATTTCAGTAATGGAGCCCAAATTATGATTGACCAATACATCTCTTGTGGAGAAGACAAGTGGAACAACCAGAACGGAATTGTTTTACTATTGCCACATGGATATGAAGGTCAAGGTGCAGAACACTCTTCGGCTAGAATGGAGCGTTATTTACAACTTTGCGCCAGACATAATATGTATGTTGCCGATTGTACAACGCCGGCCAACTTCTTTCACTTGTTGAGAAGACAAATGAAAACAACGTTCCGTAAACCACTTATTGTGTTTACACCAAAAAGTTTATTGCGTGATCCAAGATGTGTTTCTACTGTTGAAGAATTTGCAACAGGTAGTTTCCAGGAAACATTCGATGATGAAACAGTGAATAAAGCCGATGTGAAAACATTAGTTTTCTGTACCGGTAAATTCTATTATGACATTACTGCCGAAAGAGAAATCAACGGTCGTAGCGATGTAGCAGTAGTTAGAATCGAACAATTATTCCCTTTACCAGTAGAGCAATTAAAAACGATTATAGCAAAATATCCAAACGCGGATGATTATGTTTGGGCACAAGAAGAACCAAAAAACATGGGTGCTTACAGCTACATGTTGATGAACTTCGATTTAGTAAAATGGAGATTGGCTTCGTTAAGAGCATACGCAGCTCCGGCTTCAGGAAGTTATACGCGTGCAAAACGCCGTCATGCGGATGCAATAAAAATGGTTTTTGATAAAGATTTATTTAGATAATAAGGAGCTATTTCCTGCTGTACGCTATATCTTTTTCTTTTCACAGGAAAAAAGAAAAAGGTAATTGCGAGAGCAATTCGACCATCAGGACTAAAAAACAGTTCACACAATAAACACATAAGTTGTTCCAGAACAATTTAAAACATAAAATTCATAATTTAAAATAATACGAGATGATTTTAGAAATGAAAGTCCCATCACCAGGGGAATCTATAAAAGAAGTTGAAATTGCAACTTGGTTGGTAAAAGACGGAGATTATGTAGAGAAAGACCAAGCAATTGCTGAGGTTGATTCTGACAAAGCAACATTAGAATTGCCAGCAGAAGCAAGCGGAATCATTACTTTAAAAGCAGAAGAAGGCGATGCAGTAGCGGTAGGAGCGGTAGTTTGTTTAATCGATACAAGTGCAGCAAAACCAGCAGGTGATGCACCCGTTGAAGCACCAAAAGCTGAAGTTAAAGCAGAAGCGCCAAAAGCAGCTCCGGTAGCAGCAGTTCCAGCAGCAACGTATGCTTCAGGAGCACCTTCTCCAGCAGCAAGAAAAATATTAGACGAAAAAAATATAGCGCCAGCTTCAATAACAGGAACTGGAAAAGACGGAAGAATCACTAAAGATGACGCAGTAAATGCAGTGCCTTCAATGGGAACCCCTACAGGTGGATCTCGTGGAACGGAGCGTACTAAATTATCTATGTTGCGTAGAAAAGTGGCCGAAAGATTAGTTGCCGCTAAAAACGAAACGGCAATGTTGACTACTTTCAACGAAGTAAACATGACGCCAATCAACTTGATTCGTAATGAATACAAAGATGCATTCAAAGCAAAACATGGTGGAATTGGTTTAGGATATATGTCTTTCTTTACTAAAGCAGTGACGAGAGCGTTAAAATTATTCCCGGATGTAAACTCAATGATGGATGGTGATCATAAGATCGCTTTCGATTTTTGCGATATTTCAATTGCGGTTTCTGGACCAAAAGGTTTAATGGTTCCTGTAGTTCGTAATGCTGAAAACTTGACTTTCCGTGGTGTAGAAGCTGATATTAAAAGATTGGCTCTTAAAGCACGTGACGGACAAATCACAGTTGATGATATGACTGGCGGAACGTTCACGATTACTAACGGTGGTGTTTTTGGAAGCATGTTGAGTACACCAATTATCAATCCTCCACAATCCGGAATTCTTGGAATGCACAACATTATCGAGCGTCCTATTGCCGTAAACGGAAAAGTGGAAATTCACCCTATGATGTATGTGGCACTTTCTTATGACCACAGAATCATTGATGGTCGTGAGTCTGTTGGATTCTTGGTAGCTGTCAAAGAAGCGCTAGAAAATCCATTAGAGTTATTGTTGGATAACAATCCTAAAAAAGCTTTAGAACTATAGTTTTAAAATTTTAGAATATAAAAAAATCCTGTTTAGAAAAACTAAACAGGATTTTTTATTTCAGCAAATACAAACAATGATTGTAATAATCCACAATCGCTTTTCCTTTCATCAAAACATCCGCGCCAATGATTCCATGAACGGGTTTTGATTTGTGTTGCAGTAAAGCCTCATTGACGTGTGATAAATCGAAAATTACAATATCAAAAGCGATGTCTTTCCAAGAACCCAGTTGCAGTTGGTTTTTTGTGGCAACTTGCGTAAACATTCCTGTGGCACCTGCTCCTGAAGCTTTTGTTTTGGATTTCTTGGCTTCCAATAAAAACAAATCGACACTCTCAAATCCGATACAACTATTTGAAGCACCCGTATCGAGAATGAAACTGCCAATTACCCCATTAATTTTAGCCTTTATCAAAAGGTGTTGGGTTTTGGTAATCTTAAATTTTACTTTTTTGTAGTTTTCTTTTTTGAGAATAGTGTGGAGGTTTTTCATTTTTTATATCTAATAAGAGCTAAAAATAATCCAATTAAAATCAAAAAAGCAATACTGTAAAAAATATAATTTGTAGAATTACTTTTTGTTTCAATTCCGCCATAATATACGAATGCACTCCAGTAATAAGGCGATTTTTTGGCATTTGGAATACTTTTATTATTTAAAAAGCTACGTTTTGCATTTGCATTGGCTTCAAAGTAAGAGGAATCATTTTTTATATTTTTATAAAAATAATCCATAAAAACAGAAGTTGTATAATCGTTTACTTTCCACAAGGAAAACAATAAATTTTGGGCTCCGGCAAACTGAAAACCTCTGGCAATACTCATTGCGCCTTCGGATTTGTAGAGTTTGCCAATTCCGGTTTCGCAGGCACTTAGGACCACTAATTCCGAATTAATTTTCAAGTGATATAATTCCGAATATAAAATTTCCTGATCGTAAAATTTGATGCTTGCCAGGGTTTCAAGATCACCTGCAGAAGCATGTGTGGACAAATGCAGAATCGAATGATGGGGAGCATTGATTCTGAAATTTTGGAATGTTGCCGTCGCATTTTCAAAAAACTGTCCTTTAAAATTCTTTTTTATGGATTGCATTTCGGCTTTAGAAAAAGCTAATTCGTAATTCGTATTTTCAAAAACAGGAAACATTCCTAAAACGGTTTGCTGCTCTGTCGAAAGTGGTTTTGCATTCAAATAAAAACCAGCCGAATTGTTGTAGACAATCTTGAAATCATTCAATAGATAATGCATTTTGGCAAAATTACTCGTTGCTATTTCTTTTGTGATCAAAGCTTCAAATGGAAGAAAATGGAGTAGTCCATCAGGAACAATCAATAGGTTTTTATGGATTGTGTTTTTGGGTAATTTGAGTAAATCAAAAGCAATTTTCCCATATTGATTGTAGCCTTTTACGTCATTTGAAATGGTATTGGCATTACTGAAATAGTCCAAGAATTGCCAAATTTTAACAATGGAATGGGCTGTGTTACTAAAGGAGTTTAGTTTTATTTCTTGGTTTTCCAAAGTAAAAGAATACATCTTTTCAAACCCCGAGAAATAGTAAACCATAACTGCCTTGTCTTTTTCCAGTTTTGAATACAAGGATTTCAGATCGATGTTTTCGGCTGAATTGACTTGATTTTTCGACCTAATTTTCTTTAGCGAAAGCATCAATTCGTTTTGCTTTTTCATGGCTTCGTTTATTTTTGAAACGTCTGCCAAAACTCCTTTTTGCTGTTCTTTTGCGATTTCATTAGTCCAAATTTGAAGTTGTTCCAAATGCAATTTTTCTTCTCTGGAAGCTGTTTTTTTGTTCGAAAGATAGTTTTTCAAAACCCCCGATTTTGTTCGTTCCGAAAGTTGAAAAGCACGTTCTATATATGAGCTTTTATTTTCTTTTTTATAGAGAAAATCATAAATGGAAATACATTTTTCGGTTCGATTTCTAATTCGGATTTGGTTGATGATTTTGGAGTTTTCATATACTAAAAGATTGGCAAACAAATCTTCGATTTGAAACGAAAGAGCATAAGCTTCCAACGCTTTTTTGGGTTGGTTTTGTTCCTCGAAAATATCGGCTTGCAAGTCCAGGGCGTCAAGCAACACCGTTTCGGCATAAAGGGAATTGGGATAGGGTAGAATATTCTTTTGATTGGAATAATTTGGAATTAAAATCTTGAAAACCGATGCTATAATTGTGCTTGCTTCAGCGTATTTTTTTTGTTGAAATAACAAGTCAGCTTCTTCATAATTGAATTTGGCTAGTTTTCGAGGCGAAATATTGGGGGTTGAAAAGAAATATTTCTTGGCTTTTTCAAAATAGGAATTAGCCAATTCAATGTTTTGCCATTGTAAATTTAAGGCAGACAAGTTGCGGTAACAATTTGCCAGTGTTTCGGTTTGGGACTTGTCAGATTGCAATAATCGTATGGCGGCAAAATAAGAGCTTTCCAGTTTTGTAAAAATATTTGGAATCGGTTTGGAAAGTACTGGATTTTTATAGCTTAGCGCATAATTGTTTCCCAAGTTGTTCCATAAATTCCCTTTTTGAACGGCCGATAATTTCTCGATTTTTATGGTTTTTTCGAGCAAGTCAATCGCTTCTTCAACTCTGCCCGTGTTTTGATACACATTCGACAAATTGAGAATGGCGGCTATTTTTTGGGATTGGTTTTTCTCGGCATTGGCGATAAAATAATATTGTTTTATGACGTTTTCGGCATTGTCATAATCCCCTAAAATTGTGTATAAATTCCCTAACGGTTTCAGACAATATTCGATAATGTCATAATCCTGAAGTTTGTTTTTCTGATAGATTTGCCAGGCCTTTTCATAGCTTGAAATCGCTTGATTGGTTTTGCCAAATAGGTTCTGGTAGAAAGCGATATTGCAATTTAATACGACTAGTGCCAGTAGTTCGTTTTTGGATTTTAGTTTTGGATTTTTGTGAAATTCCTTTTCGTTTTCGGTGAGGTTTTGTAAGTTTTCAGCAGATGGATTTGCTACAAAAACATCAATTGTATGGTAAATTTTATCTTCTTGGGAAATAGTATTCTGTCCAAAAATATTTAGATTTAAAACCAAAAAAATTAAAACATATAAGGGATTTAAGTTCATATAACTTTTACATTGTGTAAGTAAAAAAGGATGATTTTTCAGTTATAAAGGTATGATTAGCTACTTAAATTCCTTATATTTTTACACTAAAACTTCCATAATCCATAAAACTGAAAGTAATTAAAATTCTCTTTGAAATTCATCACGTATCGGGCTCCTAAACTAGGACCAATTCTAGCTCCACCAATCGTTAAATCAAAAAGCAAACCTGTTTTGAGCGAAGTAAAAGAGTCGGAAACCGAATTGGATTCTTTAGTTGTGCTAATCAAAAATTTATCTGTTGTTCCTTCATAAGTTTCTACTTTTTGGTTTTGATTCTGTTTTTCAGAAACGTTTATATTGGCTTGTAATCCGGCGCCAATACCAATATAATTATTGATGTTATAACGAAGTAATACCGGTATTTCCCAATTTACATTTTGGTTGTTTGAAGCTGTTGTGGTGCGTTGCAGTTGTCGAACACCATTAGTGGTGGTTACGATTTTCTCTTCAACAGCAATTGAATTGTCAAAGGAATGCAGGCTGTTCAAGAATTCAGCTTGCCAATAATAGCGGTACGATTTATAAGGGGAAAGGGTTGCGCCAGCAAAATAACTTTTGGAGTTCTGTAAATTTGGATACAAATTATAACCTGCTTTGGCCCCAATAGAAATTCCCGGTAAGAATCGGGTAGTAGCATAATTGGTAATAATGGGCTCGTTTTTGTCGAAAATTATGGCGGTTCTGGTTTTGGTTTTTATTTTGTGAAAGTCTTTATTGAATTTCATGGAATATTTCACAAAGCCTTTGGTGCTGTCGATTTCTTTTACATTTTTCTGATTGCTCCCGGGCAGATAAATATTTTTGAAAGTAAAGAAAATCTGTTTTTGTTTGATAATCGTATCCAGACAGCTTGTTGTTGGCACTTCGTCTTTAGGGCAAATCGGACATTTTGGATACATATCTTCAATTTGAAATGTTTTCTTGTCGAACATATCCGGAATGTCCGTTTCCAAACGAATCATTCTTGCTGGACCTTCGCCATTATTTTGGAAACGGGTTTTAAAGTTGACTCTCTTGAAACGGACCAATCTGTAATTCATGAAACTTCCGTTAGAACCCATTTTGTTTGGGTCATGAGAAGTGACGATTTCCATTTCCAAATTTTTTATCTTGTGGTTTTTAAAACTTCGGTTGGGAACAAATATTCCGCGCATGGTTACGGTTGCGCTGGTGTCTTTGATCATTTCGGGAGTGGTTTTGAATGTGTAAAAAACAGTGCGGGTTTCCGTAGGATTGCTGTCGTCAAATTCCAGAATGGAAACATTTTTGTAGGTTTTATTTGCTTCTAAAAGTGTGGCATCCAAATCTTCTTCGGTGGTTGTGGATTTGTATTTTTTGGCTGGAGCCAAAGTCTCGCTGGAGGCCAAATACGAATTAGAATTGTCCAGGTCATTTACGGATGCAAGGGTGTTTTCTTTGATTTCGCGTTCTCCGGCATGCGTTCTAAAGTCAACCAATTCGAAGTTGTTGTTTTTGAATTGTTTTTCGTTGTAAAAAAGATATAATTTACCGTTGCTTACGTAGTTTTCCAGATTTTGATAACTTAAAATTACCACCATTTCCTGTTCTGGAATAGGGTCACAATTTTTTTGTATAGTGAAGCCGTTTTGGTCTTCAATGGAAGCGATGTCTTTGTAGAGATCATCAGAAGTTTCGGTTATCGCCACTTTTTTTGGTCGTGTGGCTGGTGGTTTTCCGTTGTCATAATTATTGGTTACGGCTAGACGTGCGGTATAGGTACCTTTGGTTTTGTAGACATGTTTGGGTTCGGCTTCTCTGCTGTAATGGCCGTCACCTAGTTCCCATAGGTAAGAATAACTGGGTTTTGGTGCGCCGGCGATTGGGATCAGTGGTGGTGTTTCTGGTTTGAAAGAAACGAGTTTCCCTTTTTGATTGTAACCAATGTTTGCTCTTCTGGTAATGGTGTCTTTTACTTTTGTTTGGGAGTAAAAGGGAAATGAGGATAGTAATAAGAGGAAAAATAAAGTTGGTTTCATAATCGGGTTTTTTTTAGCCCTGATGGGAACGGCATCCTTTCTTGTCCTGAATTTAGTTCAGGATCCAGAAGCAAGTTCTGGACAAGAAAGATACAGTGTACAGCAGGATTAGCTCCTGAGAAGCATCAGGATGCATTCGAAAATATTTTTAAATGTAAAAAAAAGTGGTGAGCAAATCACCACTTTTTCTAAAAACTTCTATCAGATGTTATTGTATTGCATTGATTGCGGCTACTAATTGAGCTTCAGTTCCTAGCGTAGTTTCGGATAAAGTGAAAGTGTACACATCGTTTGCTTGAACGGTTACGGCTTTGATTGCGTATCTCCAGTTGCCATTATCTTCGGTTGCAAAAATTATGTGCATTTGTAATCCTATTGGAATTTGACCGTAATGCTCACTAAATTGTAGTGTGGTTGGATTATAAGTATCTAACTTGGCTAGCGCATTTTGGCCCTCACCATCATAGGACAAGTAAATAGCACTATTTGTATTGTTATATCCTGTTGGAACGCTTGCTAAAATGGTGGTTCTTGGTCTTGGGTCACTGTAGAATTTATCTACATTTGTCCAACCAAAGTTTCCAAAAGTCACCGTATAGCCGTTTTGATTGAAACCAACCGCTCCATCTTTTCCTCCTCCAGCTGCGCCTCCAGGTCTTACCCAAGCAAGGTTGTCATCGTCTTTTGTGTCGCCTGCCCAAAAAGTCATTCCAGTATCAATAGCAGTCCCTGTTAAATTTGAGGGCACTAGAAGTTGAATTGTGCCTGTTGTAGCTAGATCTACACCTCCCTGAGAGGCTTTGATAAAAAATTCACCACCGGATTTCAGTAGACTTTTTTTACCGTCAGGCATAACTCCCATCGTAGGTTTGTTAGCTATTAGCATGTTTCCTTTGTCGAAAAGTTCAATAAATGTAATATCAATTGCTCCGGTTACAGGATTTCCGTTTTTAGTAAGTGCATTTCCGTCTAATTTTATAGTCACTCCTTTTGCAGAAGTTAGCGTGATAACTCCGGTTCCAGCAGTTGCTGTAAAATTTTGTGTGTTCTTTTTTACCCCTTGTTCCCTTATTGCAATAAATGCTGCTTTTGTTGGAGGTGCTGGAGTTGTGTTTTCATTGGTAGTACAGCTTGCAAAGGCTAGTGTTGCTAAAGCTAAAAGGGCGATGTTTTTAAAATTTGATTTCATGATTTCTAATTTTTTAAAATGGTTTTTTAATAGATACTTTTTGTTTTGTAATTGTTACCCCAATTGGCAAACTATTTTTTGTCGTTTATTAGGGCTTCATTGTTATATCAACTTTCTTATTATTTTGTTACCCCTTATAATCTGAATCTTTTCTGAGTATCGATAATTTCAAGTTGTTTAAGGGACGTTTACAGGGTTATATCAAATTGGTTTTATAATTGTTACCCTTTTAATTTGAATTTATTTCAGATTCTTTTTTACATTAGCCAATAAAAAGTTTTTTATGGCTAACAATGCGATTCATCCGGATCAAATTTATATAGACGGACTTGCCAATAATAATTCGGCAATGATCCAATCTATCTACAAAAAGTTTGTTCCCAAAGTGGTTACCTATATAAGGAATAATTCAGGTGATGAAGATCAGGCCCAAGATGTGGTTCAGGAAATCCTGATTTTGCTTTTTAATCAGGCAAAAGTTAACAAATTGCAACTCACTTGCCCGTTTGACGCCTATTTTTTTTTGTTATGTAAAAGGAAATGGCTGAATGAATTGAAAAAAGCATCGAATAAAGGGGTAACAATCAGGGAGGATTTTGCATCTAATAATGAACCCTCAGATGAGATGGTTACACAAACCGAAGCATTCGAGGAGAAACAACAGCTTTTTGATGCGATGTTTAAAAAACTGGGTGACAAATGCCAAGAGTTATTAAAATTGAGTTTTACCCTCAAATCTATGGAAGAGGTGGCGGAGAAACTCCAGGTGACTTACGGGTATGTCCGCAAGAAAAAATCGTTGTGTACCGGTCAATTAACCCAGTGGATTCAGGAAACAAACCGATTTAAATCTTTAAAAATCACTTAGCCATGAACGAGGACCGTTATATAGTATTCGACCACTATCTTCAAGACGAATTGTCTGTCGAAGATAAAGTAAAGTTCGAGAATCAATTGGCTGAAGACCCGGAATTGGCTTCGGCATTTGAAATTTTCAAGGAATTGAATCTTCATCTGGAAAATAAATTTGGCAATGCCGATGAGTTTAATGCTTTCAAAGAAAATTCAAAATCGATTTCGAATGATCATTTTAAAGCTTCTAAACCGAAAACAAAAGTGATTGGATTTAAGCCTTGGATTTATTTGGTTGCAGCATCAGTTGTTGTTTTGTTGGGGTTGTTTCTTTTTAATCCAAAACCAAATTTCGAAGATTTCAACCAACATGAGAACGCTTATTTCACCGAAAGAGGGGCGGTTGATGAAAAACTGAAACAAGCAGAGGACGCTTTCAATGCAAAAAATTATAAAGCAGCCATCTCATTTTTTAAAGCCGTTTTAAAAGAGAAAGACACGCCGGAAATACACTATTTCTATGGGATTTCCTTATTGGAAACTAATGAAATTCAAGAAGCTGAAGTTGTTTTTAACGAACTAAAAGCGGGGACTTCAATTTATAAAAATAAAGCAATTTGGAATTTGGCTTTAGCCAAATTAAAACAGAAAGATTATAAATCCTGTAAGGAAATTCTATTGACTATTTCCTCAGATTACGAGGATTATGAACAAGTTCAGGAATTATTGAAGGAATTGGATTAAATTTTTAAAACAAAAGCAGCACTTTTATAAGTATAACGAAAAGATACAAAAGAATTTTCTGGAGTATCTTTTTTTCTTTTTGACTTTTGTTATAAAATTTTAAAAAACTTCGCAACTTTGTAACCTTAAACTATAGACTTGGAAACAAAAGCAATAATCACCGATACCCATACACATTTATATTCTGAGGAATTTGATCAAGACCGAAATGAAATGATACAGCGCGCCATTGATGCCGGGGTTTCACGATTTTTTATTCCTGCAATCGACTCCACATGTACGGAGTCTATGTATGAATTGGAGAAAAATCACCCTACCACTGTTTTCTTGATGATGGGTTTGCATCCTACGTATGTAAAAGACAATTATCTCGAAGAATTGCAACACGTAGAAAACGAATTGGCGAAAAGAAAATTTTATGCCATTGGTGAAATTGGAATCGATTTGTATTGGGATAAAACGCATTTGAAGGAGCAGCAAATCGCCTTTAGAAGACAAATCCAGTTAGCCAAACAATACAAATTACCTATTGTGATTCATTGTCGGGAAGCTTTTGAGGCCATATTTGAAATTCTGGAAGAGGAAAAATCAGCTGATTTATTTGGAATTTTTCATTGTTTCTCCGGAACGCATCAACAAGCATTACAGGCGATTTCGTATAATATGAAGCTGGGAATAGGTGGAGTAGTGACTTTTAAAAACGGGAAAATAGATCAATTTTTGAATCAAATCGATTTGAAACATATTGTTTTAGAAACGGATTCCCCTTATCTGGCACCAATACCCTTTCGAGGCAAACGCAACGAGAGTGGGTATATCGTTAATGTCGTAGATAAGTTAGCGCAAATTTATAGTCTTTCGGCAAATGAAGTTGCAGCAATAACCACGGAGAATTCCAAAGCTATTTTTGGGATTTAAAGAAGAATTTACCTTATTTTGATATTTTTTTTGTTCATTTGCCAACACAAAAATTGAGAACCAAAATGCAGAAATTTGACGCTATTCGGCCATTTTACGATTCCGAAATAAACGAAGCACTTCAGAATGTTGTAAATCATCCCATGATGAAAGCATTGATGAATTTTACTTTTCCGGATGTTGCTGATGAAGTTTGGAAAGAACAATTGCGAAAAACGCATTCTATTCGTGATTTTCAGTGCAATTTTATTTATCAGTCTGTTCAAAGAGTTTTGGAAAAAAGCTCTGAAGGTTTGACTACTTCAGGTTTTGAAAACTTAAAGCCTAATACCTCCTATCTATTTATCTCGAATCATCGAGATATTCTATTGGATACCACTTTGTTGAATACCGCTTTATTTGAACATGGGTTAGCGATGACGGCTTCTGCGATTGGAGATAATTTAGTCAAGAAATCGTTTCTGAATACGTTAGCCAAACTAAATCGAAATTTTTTAGTGCAGCGTGGCTTAACGCCAAGGGAAATGCTACAAAGTTCAAAGTTGTTGTCAGAATATATTGGCAATTTATTACTCCATGAAAACCGTTCCGTTTGGATTGCGCAACGTGAAGGAAGAACCAAAGACGGAAATGACGAAACTAATCCGGGTGTTTTGAAAATGCTTGGAATGGGTTCTGACGAAAAGAATTTGATGGATTATTTCAAAAAGATAAAAATTGTACCGGTTTCTATTTCGTATGAATACGACCCAACGGATGCTTTGAAAATGCCTCAATTGATGGCTGAAGCCAATAATGAAGTGTACATTAAAGAAAAAAATGAAGACTTCATGACAATTCTTAGCGGTGCTTTGGGACAAAAGAAAAGAATTCACATTCATGTTGGTAAAGTGTTAGATACTGAAATTGATACAGTCATTGCTGAGAATGATAGTACCAATAAGCAAATAGTAGCTTTGGCAAAAGTAATTGATGATGCAATATTGAGCAATTATAAGTTGTGGCCAACGAATTTTATTGCATATGACATTGTAAACAAGACAGATCACTATTCCCATTTGTACACCGAAAATGAAAAATCGTTATTCGGTCGCAGACTTGAAATGCGTATTGATCATGACAATCCAGTAGCTTTAGATGGTTTTTTGGCGATGTATGCGAATCCGGTTGTGAATAAATTAAAATACCATGATGTTGTATAAATCCAAAATACTTTTGATTTATACTGGTGGAACCATCGGTATGAGGAAAGATTTTGAAACGGGTGCACTTAAGGCTTTCAATTTTAGCAAATTATTACAACGAATCCCAGAATTGAAACAATTGGACTGTGAGATAGAAACAATTTCATTTGAGAATCCCATTGACTCTTCTAATATGAATCCTGAAGAATGGGCAAAAATTGCTACAATTGTTGCTGATAATTACGTTTCTTTTGATGGATTTGTTGTGCTTCATGGATCAGATACGATGTCGTATTCCGCATCAGCTTTGAGTTTTATGCTCGAGAATTTGTCAAAACCAGTTATTTTTACGGGTTCCCAATTGCCTATTGGAGATTTACGTACTGATGCCAAAGAGAATCTGATTACTGCGATTCAAATTGCTTCTTTGCGCCATAATGACGCGCCAGTTATCAGTGAAGTGTGTCTTTACTTTGAATACAAATTATACCGAGGCAATCGAACCACCAAGATTAATGCCGAACATTTCAAAGCGTTTACCTCCCCTAATTATCCTGAATTGGTGGAATCCGGAGTACACTTAAAATTGAATCCCGAATTGTTTTTACCCAAAAACGAAAATAAGGAATTCAAAGTTCATAAAAATTTGGATAATAATGTGGCTATCATAAAAATGTTTCCAGGTATCAGTGAAGCAGTTTTATCGGCTATTTTAGATATTCCGAATCTTAAAGGTGTTGTTTTAGAAACCTATGGAGCGGGGAATGCACCTACGGAAGAATGGTTTTTAAATTTATTAAAAAAAGCAATTTCCAGAGGTTTACATATAGTGAATGTTACCCAATGTTCCGGGGGAAGTGTGAGAATGGGACAATATGAAACCAGTACAGGCTTGAAAGAAATTGGAGTGATTTCCGGAAAAGACATTACCACTGAAGGCGCAATAACAAAATTGATGTATTTACTGGGTCAAAAAACAGCTCAAAAAGACTTTAAGGCTATCTTTGAAAGGGCTTTACGAGGCGAAATGGTATAATATTCAGTTTTTACTTTTCTAAGTCAGTTTTTTTTGTGTTCTTTGCAACCTTAAATGAAAATAGAGAGGTGGCCGAGTGGCTGAAGGCGCACGCTTGGAAAGCGTGTATATGGCAACATATCGAGGGTTCGAATCCCTTCCTCTCTGCAAAGAAATTAATGCTTCCTGAAAGGGGAGCATTTTTTGTTTTATAGTGTGACAAATTTTTTTGTTTGTCTAAGCGTATAAAAACAAAAAAGGATCAGGCATGAAATGCCAAGCATTAATTTCTTTGTGAGATTCTATTCCGGAATGAATGAAATTAATCCTGTTTTTACTGTAAATACCTTTAAACTCAAATCACTTATGAGCAAAGTATTCTGGGTTTTAACATTCTATAATCTTCGCAATTTTATTTATTGACAATAAGAAGTCATTTAAAATTGATATTTTTTTGTTGATTATTTAATATTGATCATAACCATTTAATGAAACTTGTTTGTTCTATTTTAAAATATAATAAATAATTTAAATTAAGTAAGAAAATAAATACCAAACATGTTTATTTGCGTATTTAATCGATTATATTTGTAATAGAAACATCCTGTATTTAATTTCAACTAGAGATTAAAGCTTCTAATATTCTTAAAAATTTTCTGAAACCTAAATTATTAATTGAAGAACCCAGATATAAAAACTATTTGATACATCATTAAAAGATAAAAGATAAAAATTTTACAAATTTAAAAAACGGAACTGATGGAAACAGAAAACAGAAAAAAAGAAGTGTTTTTGTACATAGGTGTTTTTTTTCTTACTGTCGGGAGTTTATCGATAGTTGCTTTAATATTGATGTTCTTGTATGTATCTTTTTGATTTGGATTCTAAATTATCCAAGATAAGGAAATATTAAAATCTACCACTGTGTTTTTTGAAAGAAATACGTCTCTGGAATCTATCAAAATCCTATATTTGTAAGCGATAAACAATGATGAAGTCAAAGAATGTATTTAAACTAACATGGAGCAATCATTAAACAAAAATAACTACATGCGACTATTCTTAAGTTGCTTTCTTTTTCTATCCATTTTTAATGTTTTTTCCCAAGAAAATACTGTAACTCAAGATACCGTCATTGTGAAAGTTGATTCCTTGTATCGAGAAGATCAGTTTTATTTTGCAATAACATATAATACACTGATGAATAAGCCTTCAGGTTTGTCACAAAGCAAATTTTCTTCTGGGTTATCGGCAGGTTTTCTGAGAGATATGCCCATTAATAAAAAAAGAACGGTTGCTATAGCTTCCGGTATTGGTTTTTCATATAATAATTATAATCAAAATCTTGCTATTTCTTCACCTGCAGGAACTCCGGTGTATACTATTATTGATTCGGATATTCCATACGATAAAAACAAGTTCTCATTGCTTTCAGTTGATGTGCCTCTTGAGTTCAGATGGAGAACTTCTACTTACGAAAGTCATAAATTTTGGAGAATTTACGGAGGACTAAAATTGAGTTATGTACTCTATGACAGATCTATTTTTAATAGCGCTGATGGCAAAGTAGTGGTGACAGGAAATAAAGATTTCAATAAAGTTCAATATGGGGCTTATATTTCATCAGGCTATAACACGATTAATTTATATGCCTATTACGGTTTGAATTCACTGTTTAAATCCGCAAAAGTCAATGACGAATCGGTTAATATGAAATCATTGAATATTGGAATTATATTCTACATTTTATAACCACAGCACTAACAAAAGCAACTGAGACACTGCTCCTAGCATAAAACCTATAATCAATTCTTTATTCGTGTGTGCTTTCATTTCTAATCGTGAGGAAGCCACAAAACCATTAAAAAGAATCAGCAGTGCAATTGTAAATGTATTCTGAATTTGAAGGTGCAAGCTCAATCCAATTATAAAAACCGTCAAGGAACTGATGGCAATCATGTGAAGGCTGGCTTTTATATTGGCAAACACTAGAATTAGCGCTAATATAGTACTCAAAAGCGCACCCAGCAGAAAAAAGTGCAACTCAGGATATCGGTCTATTGTAATGCTTTTTCGCACCAACAGAATAAGTAAAAAGCAGTGAAGGATTAATGGAATTTTGCGTTGGGATACTTCGGCAAGCATAATGGAATCTATGTTTCCTGCGGTACGTAATAATAAAAACACCAAAGCAGGTAAAATCACCGTTACAACTAAAACTTGAAAAAAAACAAATAATTTTTCTTGATTCACAAAGTCAGCGCCGTTAAACGAAAGATAAAATAACGTGGCCATTGCCGGTATGAATATCGGATGGAAAACATAGGAAAACAATGGGAGGATTTTTTTCAAAACTTCTGATTTTTCTAAAAACAAATATAAGTAATCTACCAAAATTAGTTAAGCTAATGCTCTTCTTTCTTTTTCTTAAATATACGGAATTGCTTATAATTATAGTATATCTAAGTCATCGTTTTGAAAAGAAGTGTTATTTTTGAGGAAGTTTTACAAATAGACGAACTATTAAAAGTGTAATTTCTATACAAGAAATCTACTTCAATCTCTTTCTAATTCCATGAGCCAGAAAATCCTTAAAAGTATTCAAAATATCCCTGCTGAATTTATTGGTAACAACACTAATTTGGCAATAGATACTATTGCTATAGACAGCCGTTCTTTGCAAAACGGGCCGCAGACTTTGTTTTTTGCATTGGTTGGAGCCAATACTGATGCGCATCGGTATATTCAGGATTTAATCGCAATTGGCGTTCAGAATTTTGTGGTTACCCATATTCCGGAAGAATGCGAAGGCAAAGCTAATTTCTTTGTTGTTGAAAACACACTGACCGCTTTACAACAATTTGCGGCAAACTATCGCAGTCTTTTTGATTTTCCTGTTATCGGATTGACTGGAAGTAATGGCAAAACGATAGTTAAGGAATGGCTTAATTTTTTATTGAGCCCTGATTATAATATTATTCGAAGTCCAAAGAGTTACAACTCACAAATTGGTGTACCATTGTCTGTAATTGCAATCAATGAGCAACACAATCTGGGGATTTTTGAAGCCGGAATTTCTACCCATTCTGAAATGGAAAAACTGGAGAAAATAATCAAGCCAACGATTGGGATTCTTACCAATATTGGTTCTGCGCATGATGAAGGTTTTGTAAATTTAGAAAATAAAATAAGAGAGAAAATCACCCTTTTTGAAAATTCAGAAGTGGTTATTTACCAAAAAAACGAAATGGTTGATGCCATTATCCTTTCAAAAGCAAAAACGTTCACCTGGAGTTTTAACTCAAAAGAAGCTGACGTTTTTGTCTTCAATACAGCAATTAAAAACGATACAACCACTATTCAATACCGATATAAAGGAGATTCATTCGGATTGGCAATTCCTTTTCAGGATAAGGCATCGGTTGAAAATGCAATCTCGTGTTTGATGGTTTTATTGTATTTTAAATACGATGAAAAAACCATTCAAAATCGAATGGAGTTATTGTATCCGGTAGAAATGCGGTTGAAAGTCAAGAACGGAATCAACAACTGCAGTATTATTGATGACAGTTACAGTTCTGATTTTCAGTCGTTGAAAATAGCGTTGGATTTTCTCGAAAGTCAAAAGCAATACAAGAAGAAAACGGTGATTCTTTCGGATATTTTCCAAAGCGGTTTGTCTAATGACGAATTGTATGCTAAAGTTTCCCAGTTGATTGTTTCGAATAAAATTGACCGCGTTATAGGCATTGGAGAAACCATTTCGGCATTCGAAAAGAAGTTTGCCAATTGCATAACCTATAAAAATACAGCCGAGTTTATATCAAAATTTGATGATTTGAATTTTGTCAATGAAACTATTTTAATCAAAGGGGCGAGAACATTTCAATTTGAAGAAATTGTTTCCTTATTGGAAGAAAAAACACATGAAACCGTTTTGGAAATCAACCTGAATGCGATTAGTTACAACCTGAATTTTTTTAAATCAAAATTGAAGTCGAATGTCAAGATTATGGTGATGGTAAAGGCTTTTGGTTACGGAAATGGCGGTTTTGAAATCGCTAAATTATTGGAACATCACAAAGTGGATTATCTGGGAGTGGCTTTCGCCGATGAAGGAATTTCGCTGAAAAGTGCAGGAATTCATTTGCCTATTATGGTTTTAAATCCTGAAACGACCAGTTTTCCTGCGATTATTCAACATCAGTTAGAACCTGAAATTTATAGTTTGAAAGGACTTTATGCGTTCCTTAAAATTGCCGAACAAAAGAATTTAAACCAATTTCCGATACATATCAAACTTGATACAGGAATGCATCGTCTAGGTTTTGAAGACAATACGATTGATGATTTGATTGTAACTTTAAAAGGAAATCAAACCGTTAAAGTGGAAAGTATTTTGTCACACATGGCCACAAGTGATGATTTAGAATACAAGGATTTTGCACATTCACAAATTGATTTATTCGAAAAATTATCCTCTAAATTGATGTCTGAATTACAAATAAAACCGCTGCGACATATTTTGAATACTTCCGGGATTAGTAATTATCCGGATTCACAATACGATATGGCGCGTTTGGGCATTGGTCTTTACGGTGTTTCAAATGATGCCGAAGAACAAAAAAAGTTGGAAAATGTTGGAACACTTAAGTCGGTGATTTCACAAATCAGGGGTATTGCTGCCGGCGAAAGCGTTGGGTATGGCAGGCGATTCATTGCAGATAAACCTACAAAAATTGCTACCATTCCTATTGGGTATGCCGATGGTATTTCCAGAAGTTGGGGAAATGGTTTAGGTTTTGTAACGATCAAAAAGTCGAAAGCATCTATTGTTGGTAGTATCTGTATGGACATGCTGATGGTTGATGTTACTGAAATTGAATGCACAGAAGGAGATCAGGTAATTATTTTTGGCGAAAGCCCAACGGTAACCTATATGGCACAAAAATTAAACACAATACCCTATGAGATCCTCACCAGTATTTCCCAACGAGTGAAACGAGTTTTTTATAGAGAGTGATTAAATGTTGTGTAAAAGACTGTTAATTGTGTTTAAAAATTTATTACATTCGTTAAGAAAGATATATTTTTAACCTAAAAAAATAAATTATGGGATTTTTTAGTGATTTTAAGGCTTCTTTAATGAGGGGAGACGTTTTAAGCTTGGCAACTGCTGTTGTTATTGGTGCTGCATTTGGAAAAATTGTTGGATCTGCCGTTGATGATGTTATAATGCCAATTGTTGGTTTGTTAACAGGTGGAATTGATTTTACCCAGAAATTCATCACTTTGGATGGGAGCAGTTATCCTGATTTACCTGCAGCAAAAGAAGCAGGAGCTGCGGTGATTACGTATGGTAATTTAGTTCAGGCGATCATTAACTTTATTATTATTGCTTTTTTTGTTTTTGTGATTTTAAGAGCCGCTGAAAAAGCGAAGAAAAAAGAAGTTGTTGTTATAGTTGCTCCTGCTGGACCAACTCAAGAAGAATTATTGACTCAGATTAGAGATTTATTGAAAAAATAATTTCCGCTACATTATATATTCTAATTTATCCTGAATTAATTTCAGGACTAAACCGCTTCGTAATTGAGGCGGTTTTTCTTTGCTCTTTTATTTAACAAAAGCATACCGCGGATTCACAAAGGAATTTAAACGCAGCAAATTTGCAGTCAATAACTATTTGTTGTAAATATAACATTTTGTTATTTTTTGTTAACACACTTGTTTTGATTTCAATATTACTTACTTTTGTACTTCAAATTTAATATTCAATAATAAAAATATAAGATGAGAATAGCAGTTGTAGGCGCTACCGGAATGGTTGGCGAAGTAATGTTGAAAGTTTTGGCAGAAAGAAATTTCCCTGTAACAGAATTAATCCCTGTTGCTTCTGAGCGATCAGTGGGTAAAGAAATTGAATACAAGGGTAAAAAATATAAAGTAGTTGGCATGCAAACAGCAGTAGATATGAAAGCGGATATTGCTTTGTTCTCTGCAGGTGGCGATACTTCATTGGAGTGGGCTCCAAAATTTGCAGCAGCTGGAACAACCGTTATCGATAATTCATCGGCTTGGAGAATGGATCCTACCAAAAAATTAATCGTTCCCGAAATCAATGCAACTGAATTGACTGCAGCAGATAAAATCATTGCGAATCCAAACTGTTCTACCATTCAAATGGTATTGGTTTTGGCTCCTTTGCACAAAAAATACAACATCAAACGTGTGATTGTTTCTACGTATCAATCCATCACTGGAACAGGTGTAAAAGCAGTGCAACAATTGGAAAATGAATACGCAGGTGTTCAAGGTGACATGGCTTATAAATATCCAATTCACAGAAATGCAATTCCACAATGTGATTCTTTCGAAGAAAATGGATACACTAAAGAAGAGATGAAACTGGTTCGTGAAACCAAAAAAATATTAAGTGACAATACGATTGCCGTTACGGCTACTGCGGTTCGTGTGCCAATTGTAGGCGGACACAGCGAAGCGGTAAACGTAGAATTCTCGAATGATTTTGATGTAAACGAAGTGAGAAACATTTTGCATCATACCGATGGCGTAGTGGTTCAGGACAATAATGACACCTATACGTACCCAATGCCTATGTATGCACAAGGAAAAGATGATGTTTTTGTAGGTAGAATTCGTCGTGACGAAAGCCAGGAAAACACCCTGAATATGTGGATTGTTGCTGACAACTTGAGAAAAGGAGCAGCGACAAACACGATACAAATTGCTGAATATTTGATTGCAGCCAAATTGGTGTAAATCAATTTTTATTTTAAAATGAAACCATTTGTTTCGCAAAAATATATTTTGTGAGACAAATGGTTTTCTTTTTTCTTGTTTTTGTTACCTTTGGCTCGAATGAAAAAGAATAAACTCATAGTAAGTCTTTCTCTGGTTGTTACAGTATTGTTCTCAATGCTGTTTCAGTCATTTCATACCTATGAGCATTTGGAAAAACAGCTTTCCCAAAAGCAGTGCCATCATAAATACAATGTTACCGGTACCGAGATAACGCACCAACATCACAAATTAGACCATTGTTATGTTTGTGAATTCGCTTTTGGCAGTTACATTACTCCAAAAGATTTCTCCTATCAATTGTACTCCAGTATTGAAGAAATCCCTTATTTCTTTTCTGCAGCGGAAACGGTTATTTCGTTTTCCGGCAGTCTGTATTCCCTTCGAGGTCCTCCCGTAAATAGTTTAAGCTGAATTCATTTCAACTTCTGTTGAATTTATTTTCCATGCAACTTCATTAATTTGATTTTGTTGAATGCATTTTTATTTACTAAATAATTCCATTCTCGGCAACAACTCTTTTGGAGAAAGCCGACAGCAGGAATACTACAATCATTTTCAATGAAAAAATTTATCATAACCCTATTCTTGGGATTTTCGGCGTTGCTTCAAGCACAAAACACCCTTTCGGGAACCATAACCGATTTAAAAAATCAACCCATAAAAGGCGTTTCAGTATATGCATCAGAATTGCATAAAGGGACAACTACAGATGAAAATGGAAAATACACAATTTCCAATCTGCCAAATAGAAACCTAAAAATCAGCTTTACGTTCGTAGGATTTGCAACCCAAAATAAAACCATAAGCAGTCTTCAAATAGAAAACACACTTGATATTATCCTCGAGGAAGCAATTTTCGAAATGGATGAAGTTATTGTTTCAACCGCTTTCAATAAAATTCAATCGCAAAATGTGATGAAAGTGGAGCACGAAAGCATCAAAAATTTGCAACGAAAAGGAACGGCCACTCTAATCGAAGGATTGGCGACTATTCCCGGAGTTTCTCAAGTTTCTACCGGAACTTCTATCGGGAAACCGGTGATTCGTGGTTTGAGCGGCAATCGTGTTTTGGTGTATTCTCAAGGTGTTCGAATAGAAAATCAACAGTTTGGTGACGAACACGGTTTGGGATTGAACGATTCCGGAATAGAAAGCGTTGAGGTGATTAAAGGACCGGCTTCTTTGTTGTACGGTTCCGATGCTTTGGGTGGTGTTTTGTATTTTAACCCAGAAAAATTTGCCGATGCAAATACCTTTAAAGCAAACTTCAGCCAAAAATACTTCTCGAATACAGCAGGTAGCAGTTCTTCTTTGGGTTTGAAAACATCTACAGACAACTGGAAATTTATGGCTCGTGGAAGTTACAACACCCATTCTGATTATAAAATTACTGATGGCGACAGAGTGACGAATACCCGTTACAATGAAACCGATTTCAAAACAGGAATTGGCTACAGCAATGCCAAATTCTCAAGTGTATTGCGTTACAATTACAATGAATTGGATTTAGGAATTCCGGAAGATGGCATAGCAGACCAAACGACGAGCAAGAAAACCGGATTTCCAAAACAAGGTGTTTTCAATCATTTATTGAGTTTAAACAATGTTTTCTTTTTCGAAAAATCAAAACTGGATCTTGATTTAGGATATGTTGCCAATGATCGAAGTGAGTTTGAAGACAGCAATGTGGCCGTTTTACACATGAAACTGAAGACTTTTAATTACAACGTAAAATACCATTTGCCAAAAATGGGAAAAGTAGAAACCATTGTTGGAATTCAGGGAATGCACCAAACCAATACAAATTCAGGAGAAGAATATTTAATTCCGGATGCTGTTACGAATGATTTTGGTGTTTTTGGAACGGCTAATTATGAGTGGAATTCCAATGTGTTGCAAGCCGGATTGCGTTTCGACAATAGAAATATTACTACCGATGCGCAAGGAATTGCAGGGGAAGAAGGTTCCTTTGAAGCCATCGATAAATCATACGACAGTTTTAATGCATCGTTGGGCTATAAAACCAATCTGGCCGATGATTTAACGTTGCGTTTGAACGTGGCTTCAGGATTTAGAGCGCCAAACCTTGCCGAATTAACTTCTAATGGAGTTCATGAAGGAACGAATCGCTATGAAGTAGGAAACAGTAATTTAGAAACCGAACAAAACGTGCAAACGGATTTGAATTTAGAATACAAAACGGATCATTTTGAGTTTTTTGTAAACGGATTTTACAATCACATCAACAATTATATCTACACTTCGCCAACAGGAGAAGTGATTGACCAGAATGCTGTTTTTGATTATATTCAGAATAATGCCAAATTATACGGAGGCGAAATCGGACTGCATTTTCATCCGCATCCTTTGGATTGGTTGCATTTTGAAACCAGTTTTGAAACCGTAACAGGCGAGAAACAATCCCGAAGCGTCGGGAGAGATTATTTACCGTTAATCCCGGCTAACAATTGGAACAACACCATTAGAACCGAATTTAAAATCAAAAACTGGTTGGAAGATGGTTTTGCAACTTTGAATGTTTCCAGTACGTTCAACCAAAAAAACGTAAGTGGATTTGAGACAGAATCGAATGGGTATAACTTAGTGAATTTAGGTTTTGGCGGAACTGTAAAACTGGGTAAAACCGCTTTTGATGTCAACATCAACGGGAATAATTTATTTGATAAAAGATACATTGCGCACCTTTCCCGATTGAAAACTGATGGGATTCCTAACATAGGAAGAAACATCGTTTTGGGCATGAATTTTAATTTGTAAACTCGACCCGTTACATTTAATTAATTTTTTTTACCACATTGAAACATAGATTTTTTAGTTTTTAAAAGAAAATATAGCTATTTCACTTTTCACATAGCCAAGCTATGAGAAGAATAGAACTGTTTTCTATATTTTATTTAACTGTTAGTCAGAAATCTATGTTTCGCTGTGGTTGCTTTTTTTATTTTAAATATTAATTACGCACAAAATGTTCATTCAATATTTTTTCTTTGCTGACGATGTTACATTTTAAGCTTTTATATCTCCTTATTTAAGTAAATTGACAAAAAACTTAAATTAAGGAATGAATAATTTAAGTAAATGAAGGAGAATGTTAATTAGTGTTTTTGAACTTAAAAAAATATTTTATAAAATCACCACTTTTCCAAACACCATTTTTTTGGTTTTATTTAAGACTTTCCCACATTTACAACACTAACTATTTCCCTATTTTTGTAACAACCTAAAACAGAATCTAATGAAAAAAACTTTTTTAATAATGGCTGTATCTTCTGCAATGACGACTTTTGGCCAAAACCAAAAACCGGTAACCTATCCCACTACGAGTAAAGGGGAAACCGTTGATGTGTATTTCGACACTAAACTTCCGGATCCGTACCGCTGGCTCGAAGACGACAAATCTGCTGAAACCGGTGCTTGGGTAAAAGCCCAAAACGAAGTGACGTATGGTTATTTAGCTCAAATTCCGTTTCGCGATGCGTTAAAAGCAAGAATGGAAAAACTGTGGAATTATGAAAAAATAGGAGCGCCTTTTAAAGAAGGAAAATTCACGTATTACTATAAAAATAACGGTCTGCAAAACCAGTCGGTGTTGTACAGAAAAGACGCCAAAGGAACCGAAACGGTGTTCTTGGACCCCAATACGTTTTCTAAAGACGGAACCACTTCGCTTGGCGGATTGAATTTCTCCAAAGACGGTTCTAAAGTAGCCTATGCCATTTCAGAAGGCGGAAGCGACTGGAGAAAGGTCATTATCATGGATGCCATTACCCAAAAAATAATTGAAGACACTATTGTCGATGTAAAATTCAGCGGCGTGTCTTGGAAAGGAAACGAAGGATTTTACTATTCCAGTTATGATAAACCAAAAGGAAGCGAATTATCGGCAAAAACCGACCAACATAAACTGTATTTCCACAAGTTAGGAACCGCACAAAAACAAGATAAAGTTATCTTTGGTGCCGACCAAAAACGCCGTTATGTAGGCGGTGGTGTTACGGAAGATGACCGTTATTTGGTAATCACAGCATCCAATTCTACGTACGGAAACGAATTGTACATTAAAGATTTGACAAAACCCAACAGTCCTATTGTGACTATTGTGGATAATTTCAAGAGCGACAACAACATTATTGAAAACGAAGGCGGAAAATTATTCATAGAAACCGACTTGAATGCGCCCAACAAACGCATCGTTACCGTGGATGTCAACAACCCGAAACCGGAAAACTGGAAAGATTTTATTGCAGAGACAGAGAATGTGTTGTCTCCATCAACAGGTGGCGGTTATTTCTTTGCTAATTATATGAAAGATGCCGTTTCGGTGGTGAAACAATACGATTATTCAGGGAAACTGGTACGTGAAATTAAATTGCCTGGCGTGGGAACTGCCGGAGGTTTTGGCGGAAAGAAAAAAGAGAAAACATTGTATTATTCCTTTACGAATTACATCACTCCGGGTTCTACCTTTTCATTCGAACCACAAACCGGAACTTCTGCGGTGTATCAAAAACCAAAAGTAGATTTCAACAGTGAGCAATATGAGTCCAAACAAGTGTTTTATACGTCCAAAGACGGAACCAAAATCCCAATGATTATCACCCACAAAAAAGGATTGAAACTCGACGGGACAAATCCAACCATGCTCTATGGTTACGGAGGATTTAACGTAAGTTTGACACCAAGTTTCAGTATTGCCAATGCCGTTTGGATGGAAAACGGAGGCGTTTATGCCGTGCCTAATCTACGTGGTGGTGGCGAATACGGGAAAAAATGGCACGATGCAGGAACCAAAATGCAAAAACAAAATGTATTTGATGATTTCATCGCAGCCGCAGAATATTTGATTGCCCAGAAATATACGTCTTCACAATACCTAGCCATTCGTGGTGGGTCAAACGGAGGATTGCTTGTGGGCGCTACCATGACGCAACGTCCGGAGTTGATGAAAGTCGCTTTGCCGGCTGTGGGCGTGATGGACATGTTGCGCTACCATACTTTTACTGCAGGAGCGGGTTGGGCGTATGATTACGGAACGGCGCAGGACAGCAAGGAAATGTTCAGCTACATCAAAGGGTATTCTCCCGTGCACAACATAAAAAAAGGGATTCAATATCCGGCAACGATGGTCACCACGGGCGATCACGATGATAGAGTTGTACCGGCGCACAGTTTTAAATTTGCTGCCGAATTACAGGAAAAACAAACCGGAACAAACCCAACTTTAATTAGAATTGACATCAATGCAGGACACGGTGCCGGAAAATCCGTGGCGGCAACCATTCAGGAAAATGTCGATATTCAGGCCTTTACCTTATTCAACATGGGAGTCGTGTTATTGCCATAGTTGGACTAACAGGATTTATTCTGAATTTATTTCAGGAGCTTTTTCCTGCTGTACACTGTATCTTTTCCTCCGCCGAAAGAGGCGAAAGGAAAAGGATGCCGTTCCCATCAGGGCTACGACATTGGATTTTACTGACGATTGTCATTGCGAGGAGTGCGAGGTACGCGGCAAAGCAATCACATTACAACAGATACCAACAACAAATTCAAAAAACGCTATTCGAAAGAGTAGCGTTTTTTTTGTGGAATGAATTTACTTATCAAAAAATCAGGTTGAAAACTAAAAATTAATGAGGTCAATTGTAGGCGGGTCAATTGTAGGCGTAAAACTAATTTTATCAAATATGGAGATTAAAGAAAAATTTGGTCAAAAAGTAAAAGAATTAAGAGAGCAAAAAGGCTTCTCTATTGAGCAACTGGCTAATATTTCGAATGTTGACAGAAATTATATCTCAGACATTGAAAAGGGAAAAAGGAATGTTTCAATTGAAATAATGGAGAAAATAATCCTTGCACTCGATACTGATTTTATAGAATTCTTCAACGATAATAATTTTAAGAAATGAAAATGAAAGAGAAAATATCAATTGAGGAATTTGATAGTAAAAAATTTAAACTTCGCATAGTTGAATCGGAGGACAATAGGAAAGCAGTAGTTACTCATTATCTTCATAATTATCGTAATGGAGTAAAAAAGCATTATGAAGCAGAAGCAAAGAAATATTTAAAAGAAATTGTTCAATACAAAAACCTGGAAGAAGATTTAAATCTTGTATCGGATGTTGCTTTGCAACAATTATTATTTGAGGTTGAAGATGTGCCCTTTCCAACGCCTGAGAATTATACTTTTAAATTTATAGATCTTTTTGCGGGAATTGGAGGTTTTAGAATTGCGTTGCAAAATATTGGAGGAAAATGTGTATATACAAGTGAATGGAATGCTGATTCACAAATAACATATAGAGCAAATTTTGGAGAAGTTCCATTTGGAGATATAACAAAAGAGCGAACCAAAAATTATATACCTGATGATTTCCAAGTACTATGTGCGGGATTTCCTTGCCAAGCATTTTCAATAGCAGGAAATAGAAAAGGCTTTCACGATACAAGAGGAACACTTTTTTTCGATTTAGAAAAGATTATCGAAACTAAAAGACCAAAAGTAGTTTTCCTTGAAAATGTTAAAAATCTTGTATCTCACGACAAAGGGAATACTTTTAAAATAATATTAGAAATTTTAGAAGAAAAACTTGGTTACAAAGCTTATACTAAAATACTGAACTCCTCCACTCATGCAAATGTTCCACAAAATAGAGAAAGAATTTTTATTGTTGCTTTTGATAAAGAACAAGTAGAAAATCATGGGGATTTTAGATTTCCAGAACCAATACCTTTAACCAATACAATTCATGATATTTTAGAAAAAGGGAAACAAGCAGATAATTTATATTATAAAAAAGACCATCAATATTATCCGGAACTTGAAAAGACTATGACTTCAAAAGATACGATTTATCAATGGAGAAGAGTCTATGTAAGAGAAAATAAAAGTCAAGTTTGTCCAACTCTAACAGCTAACATGGGAACAGGAGGCCATAACGTCCCTTTAATTTTAGATGATTATGGCATTAGAAAATTAACTCCGAAAGAATGTTTTGCATTCCAAGGATATCCAATGGATCAATATATATTACCAAATGTTTCCAATAGTAAGTTGTATATGCAAGCAGGTAATTCAGTAACAACAACTTTGATTGAAAGAATTGCTAATCAAATATTACAAGTTTTATGAAATCATTTGCAGAAATAGATCAGGAAAATGATGGAAATTATTTAAAATTACTTTCTGCATCTGCGAAACTTTCCAAGCTCTTTAGTGAAAGTCAAGTCCCGTATATATATTATAGAGCTGCAGAAAATATATTTTGTAGAAGTTTCGAAGCAGAAAATCTTTCAAGAGGAGATTCAGCATTTGATGCAAACTATAATTCGGTCGGAATAGGTTTGAAAACCTTTATTTGTAACAAACACGTGAGTACAGAAAAAGTTGCTGAATTTAACAAACTTTCAAAACAACTTAACGGATTTAAAGGTAAAGATTTAGCACATAAATTATCAGAATTTAGAAACGAAAGAATTGATTTAGCAAATCGTCTTTATGATATTGAGAATTCGCTTTATCATATTGTGGCTAGAAAAAGCAACGAGTTGCTTTTATTTGAGACGGATTATCATAAAATTGATATTGATAATATTGGCTCAGTAAAGGAAAGCAATTCTGGATTGCAATTCCATGATGGAAAAAATGGTTATTCTTATAATTATTCCAAAAGTACTTTATTTAGAAAATTTGAAATTCCTGAAAAAGTTTTTCGTTTACCTATTGATATTATTAGTGACCCCTATTCACTTTTATTAGAATTATTTGAAGAAAGCAAAGGTGTTCCAAAAGCAACAGATCTTTTTTTAAAAGGAGAGAATTTTGTTATTTTACCTCTTTATGGAATTAAAGAGAAACGAAAATTTGTTTTTGAGAGAAGTGGTTTGAATCAATGGAATGCAAGTGGCAGAAAGAGAGATTTTGGGGAAGTTTATATTCCAATCCCCATAATAATACATCAATTATATCCTAGTTTTTTTCCTAAAAGAGACCAAGAGTTTAATTTACAAATACCAACAGGAGAAATATTTAAAGCCAAAGTTTGTCAAGAAAACTCAAAAGCTCTAATGACTAATCCTAATAAAGCTTTGTCAGATTGGTTATTAAGAAAAGTCTTTGATCTGAAAGAAGGAGAATTAGCTACGATAGAAAAAATGGAAGAACTTGGTTTTGATAGTGTGATTATTTCTAAAGATAAAGAAGGGGATTTTAAAATTGATAAAGCAAAATTAGATAGTTTCGATGAGTTTTTAGAAGATTAGTATCATATGGATAATCTTTCTCCACAACAACGTTCCAAAAACATGCGAGCCATTCGCAGCACCAACACCAAAGCTGAAATCCGCTTGGCCAAAGCCTTATGGCACCTCGGCTATCGCTACCGTAAAAACAATAAAACGATTTTCGGGACACCAGATTTAACCTTCAAGAAACTCAAAATTGCCATTTTTGTGGACAGCGAATTCTTCCACGGCAAAGATTGGGAAAACCAAAAAGACCGCGTTAAAACCAATACGGTGTTTTGGCAAAAGAAAATAGAAAGAAATAGGCAGAGAGACATGGAAGTCAACACCTATCTCGAATCAAAAAATTGGAAAGTGCTTCGTTTCTGGAGTGCGGAGATAGAAAAAAATCTGGAGGATTGCGTCGCTAAAATCCGATCTGAAATTATTTCGAGACAAATTCAAAAAAGTGAATTCTAAACTTGAAACCACACTTCTACTCTCTTTTCTTTTATTACTATCTAGACACGAGCGAAGCGAACTGACGAAGTAAATAACTCCTCCTTCGACTGCGCTCAGGATGATAAACCTACTCTACTTTTAAAATCACCGGAAGAATAAATTGTGTTTTTACAGGAATTCCGCGTTTTATGGCTGGATTAATTTTTGGAAAATCAACCAAACGGGCTTTTAGAATGCTATCGATTTTGATTTTGTCATAAGTCACGGAATCTTTGGGGAATTGTGGTTCAAATTGCATCGTGGCATTAGGAAAAACAGTAACCTTTACTTCTATTGTATCCAGTTCAGGATAGAGGACCGAAAGGGTATCGATGCTCAATTTTTCCTGAATCAGCTGTGTTAAAACTTCAAAAAAACATTGCTGGCGCTGCGTTTTATCCTCAATTTTTTCACAGTCTACAACCGATGGAAATTCATCGACTTCTTTCCAATTGATGGATTTCAGTTCCTTTTGCAACAATTCCTTTTCCGAAGGCACTTGCTTTTCGAAATATTGGCAGGAATTAAAAAGTATAATTACTAAAAAAAGGTAATAGTGCTTCAAGGTCTTGTTTTTCAATTGAACTAATATTTTATAAAAATACAATTATTTTTTTTGAGTAGCTTTAGAAAGTAAATAATCTTCATAGGCTTCCTCAAACCATTTTTTTTTGCTTTCGGCAGCAATTTCTTTTTGGTCTGGATACAAAGCCGCCAATCGATCGGAAAAAATAGCAATCTGAATTGTATATTTATAAAATTCTTCCTTTGTCAACACTACATTTGGATTTGATTTTTTATCGGAAAACTCAAAAAAAAGTACACCAAACTCTTTCAAGGAAAAATTTAATACTTTTACTCTATTCTCGTTGTAAATTGTCTCCTTTAAAAGCACATCATTGCTATTCACAATTATTTCTTGGGCATTTACAGTCCAAAAAGAAAAAGTGAAGAAGAGCATCATCGAAAATGAAGCCATTAATTTAATATCTTTCATAAGCGAGCTACTGTTGCTTTTGTGTTTTCAAAATTACTAAAAATAAATATATGGATGTACTGCTTTTGGTTCTTGGTTTTATGTGTGTGCTTTTAGGTGTTTTTGGTAGCTTTTTACCTGTTTTACCCGGGCCAAGTATCAGTTGGGTTGGATTAGCACTACTCTATTTCACAAATGCCGTTCCTGCTAATTATTGGATTTTAGGAATTGCTTTATTGATTACTGTAATCCTGTCGATTTTGGATTATGTGATTCCGGCCAAAGGGACCCAAAAATTTGGCGGAAGCTCGTATGGCATTTGGGGGACAAACATTGGATTGATTGTCGGGATCTTTGCTCCAATTCCTTTTGGCTTCCTAATAGGCCCTTTTGTTGGTGCGCTGATAGGAGAACTTATTTATGATTTTAAAGACCATAATCGGGCTTTAAAAGCAGCCGCAGGTTCCTTTGTCGGTTTTCTGGCTTCGAGCTTTATAAAATTTGTGTTTTGCGTGATGTATTTGGGATTGTTTGTCTGGATTGTATGGCAACATAAATCCGAGTTGTTTTAGTTTATAAAACACGTTAAAATCAAAAAAGCCATCCGTAGATTCTGAATAAATCCAGAAGCATTGGAAAGCTTTTCATTGGTCTAACTACTAAACCCGGTCAGCTTACAAGGCCGACCAAACAACACAACTAGCTTTAGATACTTTATAGGGGCAAAAAAGCCTTTCTGTTACGAAAGGCTTTCCCCAATATTGCGGTCTGGACGGGACTCGAACCCGCGACCCCATGCGTGACAGGCATGTATTCTAACCAACTGAACTACCAAACCTCTGCGTTATTGCGGTGGCAAAGATACAATAGATTTCCGTTTACACAAGCGTTTTTTGAAAAAATATTTGATAAAATTTCACTCTATTATCCAAAGTTTTGTTTTTCAACCAAGTATGTCATTAAAATTTTTTCAAAACTTTCCCCAACGCTTACCGGAATGTACTTTATTCGGTTTTGTGAGCAGGTCAAAGCGAGTTTCTTAAAGTACGTTCCTGCCTGTTTTTCGTATTCTTCTTTGACATTATCGGCAAAAACAGCTACTTCTTCTCCCGTTTCCACGTCAATAAACTTCCTTGGAGCGCTATCAAAGTCAAAATTCAGCTCTGTTTTGTTATCGACAACATGAAATAAAACTACTTTATGCTTATTGTGTTTCAAATGTTGCAAAGCATCAAACAGCGCTTCTTCATTCCCGGACTGAAACATGTCCGTAAACAAGATAATCATCGAACGGCGGTGAATCTTCTCCGCTATTTGATGTAAAAAGGTAATGGTGTCGGTACTTTTTTTAGTTGTAGATTGCTCTAAAAGTCCTTCAAGTGTATTTAAGATCATTCGATGGTGGCGGTCACTGCCTTTTTCGGGCGCGTAGTACTCGTATGTATCCGAAAACACACTTATTCCCACAGCATCGCGTTGCTTCTTTAAAAGGTTCATTAAAACCGCCGAAGCCAAAACCGAAAAGCCAATCTTATTCTCAAAAAAATGCTGACTGTCATTTAGTTTTGGATAATGCATCGATGAGGAATTGTCAATGATAATATGACACCGCAAATTAGTCTCTTCTTCAAATCGCTTCGTGTACAAACGATCCGTTTTGGCAAATAACTTCCAATCAATATGTTTCGTACTTTCTCCTACGTTATAGACTTTATGTTCCGCAAATTCAGCAGAAAAGCCATGAAACGGGCTTTTGTGCATTCCTGAAATAAAACCTTCCACAACTTGGTTCGCCAACAATTCCAAATGCTGGAAACTCGAAATTTTCTCTATTTGCGATTCGATCTTCATATTCCAAATATATTAATAATTTAATTCTGATTGAAATACTATTTCCCAACAGCTGAAAATCTATTTGAAAAATGTAGTTAAATAATTTGGCTTGACTATTTATTATTTTATTATTTTTTGGGCTCGGTACAATCCATCGGTTGCTTGCAATAGCTTTCTTTTCAAAATTGGACTAAAATCGGGATTATCTTTTAAAAACTGTTGCACAACATCAAACGCATAAACCGACGAATATCTTCCAATACTGCCACTAAGCCAGCCTTTTGGAAAGAAAATATCTCCCGTTCTTTTAATTTCTTCGATTAAATACAGACCGTCTTTCAAATGTTTTTTCCCACTTTCCTGACGCAACGGATGATGAATATTTCCTAAGGCAGTAAGTACCCATGCTTCTTTTTCTCGATTTTTTTCGTCTTTTAGGGATTCCATAAAAGCATCCCGTACAGCCTCCTCTTTGGATAACGAAGGGAGCAAAAATTCAAATCGTTTTTGCTTGTCAGGATTGCTGATTGTTGCTTTGGTCTGATTGAGAATTTCTTCTGCCTTTTCGTGTTGAAAAATAGCCAAATCCATTGCCATATTCGTAAAGTCATCTTCATTTAACTTCAAATCGGGAATCGTGGTTTCTTTATTCCATATTTGGTATAACTTTTCTTTCCCCGATTCCGAATAAGCTATGGAACTGAACAAGCCAAATATTGTTTTTTTGAGATTTGCCGGCAACTTGGTCTGCAAACGTTGATAAACTAAATTCTCTAGTTCTTTTTGACCTTCAATCTGTTGTTTCGGGCTAAGAAATTTCCAAAATATAGACGTCAATTGATTCGACAACAACTTAGCGACCAATTCATTTGACTCAGTAGCAATCCCTTTAAGACAACTATTAAATGCCTCCAAAGGTGCAATTTTTCCAGTTAAGGTATTTTCATAAAGATTGATATAACTATAGGCTCGTGCCACTTCATTCTGGACAGACGGAAAATAATCTAAACGATTTACATCTATTGGGAAAACTCCATAGCCATAACCATTATAATTATAAATAATAGTTATGGGCTTAGCCAGCCCGATTGCAGCATTGAGTTTGGTCATTTTATTTTTTATCGAAACAGTAATCACTCTTGTACTATCAGGATACACCAACCCAATCTCGAAAATCTGTGGCCAAAGATTTTTAGACTGATCCTCAGCCTGCTGGTAAATTTCGAAACTTTTGATACGATTAGCGGCATCGTAAACAATACGATCCGAGAGAAGCGGCCTTCCCGATTGGTTGACCCAAACATTACTCCATTGTTTCATATTCAAAGGGGTCTTGGTATCCAGAATTTCAACCAAATTATTCCAATCGGCATTATCATTAGCATATTTTTTAATATATACTTGTATTCCTTTTCGAAATGCTTCTTCCCCCATAGACGTTTCTAATTGGCGCATCATAATAGGGGCTTTGTTATAAATAATACTCCCATAAAGTGACCCAGCATCCTTAAGATTCGCTAAATTCTGCTTGATAGGATGTGTCCCGGCGCTACGGTCTTCCCCATACGCATTAGGATAATGAGTTGTTAAAAATTGCAAATCATGGTTGACCTCCGGAAACACTGGATTCATGATTTTACCGGCCATGAAATTAGCAAATACCTCTTTCATCCAGACATCATCAAACCATTTCATGGTAACCAAATCACCAAACCACATGTGAGCCGTTTCGTGTGCAATTAATTTGCCACGATCCAATTTATCGCTATCGGTGGCGCTATTATCCAAAAATAAAGCAGATTCCTTATATTGTATCGCTCCAACATGCTCCATACCTCCGTATTGAAATACTGGAATGGCTGCAAAATCCATTTTTTGGAAAGGGAAAGGATGTTGCGTGTATTTTTCTAAAAAATCAATCGCCTGTTGGTGCGTCTTAAAAATCACATCAGTACTCGCTTGGATTTTTTTGACATCATTTTCCCGAAACAACATCTTCATTTCAAAAGCCCCGGGATTTTTGGAAATACTTTTAAATTTTCCTGCCACAAAAGAAAACAAATACGTACTCATCTTGTCCGTTTCCCCAAACTGATATTGTACAAAATCACCTTGGTCGATTTGCTTGACCAATGGCGCTCCACACAACACGCTCCAATCTTTTGGTGCTGTAATAGTAAGGGTATATCTCGCTTTAATATCTGGCTGGTCAAAACAAGGAAACAAAGTACTTGCTCTATCCGGAACCAATAAAGTGTACAAAAAATCAGCATTTCTATTCAATGACAAATCTCCGGCTATAAAAGAAATAGCAATCAAGTTACTGCCCAGTTTTAGATTTTCTCTCGGAATAACCAGGTGTTCTTTCTCCTGTTGGACAGCAATTGCCACTCCATTCACAGTAACCGATTTCAAGTTTTGGGTCTTTTCATTAAAGTCCAAATACAAGGGCTCTTTCAGGCTCAACACGTTCAGGTTTAACACTAGTTCTGAAGGTATCGGGCTATCTTTCTTTTCTGGAATAGCAAATGACAACTTATAGGCCACATCCGAAACTTGTTGTTTACGGAAACTGGCCAATTCTTTTGAAACACCATTTTGCAATACAATATTGGTTTCTTTTAAAGTTTGGCAAGAGCTGATTACTAAAAACAAACACAAAAAGCAATGTGGAATTTTCATTTCAATTGAGAATTAATTATTTGATAAAAATAACAAAAGGCTTGACTTTCGCCAAACCTTTTATTTGAATCTTTTCAGATTCTATATAAATCATAATCTACTGATTACAACAAAGCGTCTAAACTATCAGCGTAAGTTTGTTTCGGAGCAACTCCTACTTGTTTTCCTACTACTTCTCCGTTATGAAAAACCAACACCGTTGGAATATTCCTCACTCCGTATTTTGCAGCAAATTCTTGGTTTGCATCAACATCAACTTTTCCTACTACTACTTTCCCTTCGTACTCGTTGCTTAGTTCGTCAATGATTGGTCCTACCATTCTACAAGGTCCACACCATGCTGCCCAAAAATCCACCATTACTGGTTTTGTTGATTTCAAAACTACTTCTTCAAAAGTAGCGTCTGTTATTGCTAATGCCATAATTTTTTTATTTAAAGTTTATCGTTCGGATATTTAAAGTCTCAAACTCGGTTACAAATTTAGAAATTAAAAACAAACCAAACGCTATTCATAAATTAGTTTTGACTATTAATACATCGTCAATTCTTATTCCCTCGTTTCAATTCATTCAAAATTATAACAATTAGGAGCTATTTACTCCGTCAGTTCGCTTCGCTCGTGTCCTGCTGTACGCTGTATCTTTTCCTCTTTAAAGAAAAAAGAAAAAGGGTGCCGCTTCCATCAGGGCTATGACATTTGGGGATTTCAAAACGTTTAGACCACAAAAAAAGACCCTCTTTTCAGAAGGTCTTCATTCTATTTCAATTGTACTTGATTATAGACTGTATTTCAAACCAAGAGTTAATCCCAACCCACTGATTCCAACATAAGAACTCAATTCATCCATTGGTTTCGTTGAATCTAACCCATTTGGATTTGTTGCAGCATTATTTGAATTAACATCCAAACGATCTACATAATTCGTATGAATTTGAGCCTGACTTCTACCTGCTAATACATCTTGACCATTCGTTGTAAATTCAGTAGTTTCTTTAGTTTTTCCATGAACCGTAAAATTACGGTATTCTAATTCCGCAAAAGCAGAAATTCTCTTTCCTAATTTATACGACGTCCCTAAAGCAGACATAAATCCTACTGTTGGATTTGGCTTTACCTTATCTACACTATGCACAGCTACTGTTGCTGGACTAGCCACACCTGTTGGAACCACTGCATCTGTAGTAATTTCTAAATCACCGTGTATAGGCAACAAAACACCCACTTTAGTATAAGGCTCAAAGCCTTTATGTTCCCCTAAAAACAACACTAACGCTGGTGCTAAATCAAAAGCCGTAATCTGGCCTACAGATCTGAAATTATAAACAGGCCTCCCATTAGATATAAATATTTGATCTGTAGTCGTTTGCGCCATTGTTTTATCATTACTAGAATAATAGTTAACACCTATCTCAACACCTAAACGAGTATTGAATCTGTAACCCGCAGTTATTCCAGTACGAAAACCTTCTCCAAAAGAACCTGTAATACTTTCTTCCGAAGTTAATTTTCCACCAACATAAACTTTATCTAAAGCTGCGTTCCCTCCAACTGTTGGGAATTCTGTAGCGGCAGTTTGCATAAAATAAGATCCGCCTAATTTAAAATACCAACTTTCTTTTTTTTCAGTTTGCGCTACCATAGCCATGGTACAAACCATGAATCCTAATAAAAACAGGTTCTTTTTCATAATTTTACTCTTAATTAATTTATACAAACATAAATAATTATAAGACAATTTTTACAGATGCTTTAGCATCACAAAAGAACAATCATTACAATATTCGAAATTAAAGCTAAAAGTATGCATGCATGTTGAATCTTTAACTAAAAGGTAAAATTTACAATCAATATTTAACTGTTAAAAAAATCAATTCAACTTAAAATTAATCTGCATCTTCTCCAACTCCACCAACAATTCATTCGAAATTTTGATTTTTAATTTTCTACTGGGCATGGTTAGTTTCGTCACCACTTTTATCTCTTCGACTTCTGTAGTACTATTTATTTCAGGAACTTCAAGCATCGATGCATCAGAATCGTCGCTTTCATCAACAAAAGCTGCCTCTTCATTTTCTATTTCAACAGGAGCAACAGTAACGAGTCGTTTGGTTTTTTCCAATTCCATGATTTCAAAAGACACTGTATTATCCCCTTTATTCTCTTGAAAAAGATGACTTAATTTATGGATAAAATCAGTTTCTAAATCCTTTATATTTAATAGCACGACTAATTTTCTAGCGAAGGTTTCTAAAACATCTTGCAATTGCTTTACCTCCACAAATTGTAATCTTGGTTCGGTTTTTTTACCAGTCTCTCTATTTACCCAACCATCTTTGATGTTGACTTTAATAAAAACAAACTCATTTTGTCTAAAGAAATGGCGAAACTTTAAATACTCTTCCCCAAAAATTCGGAATTCATAACTTTCGTCATAACCCTCCAGAGTAAACATACCCCAGCCTTTTCCGTTCTTAGCTTCTCGATGCTGGATATTATTTACAATACCACCAAATGTTAGATTTTTACCTATATGTAATTCCATGTTTCTAAGCGCTTCTAATTTGGCATTACAAAAATGTTTCATTTCAAATTTGTAATCATCCAGCGGATGTCCCGAGATGTAAATCCCTACGACTTCTTTTTCTCTAGAAAGCTTTTCCATCATACTCCAATCTTCACATGGCGGTACAACAGGCTCTTCAATTTGTACTTCGCTGGTATCCCCAAACAAACTTACTTGAGAGGAATTCTCATTTTCCTGAAATTTTGACCCATATCGAATCGCTTTTTCATAAAAGGTAATTCCATCTCCATCATCATGAAAATATTGCGCTCTCGTTGTTCCTAAAAACGAATCAAACCCTCCAGCCAAAACCAAATTCTCCAATGCTTTTTTATTCGCAGCACGTAAATCGATACGTTTGGTCAAATCAAAAATCGATTTGTATCGTCCGTCTTTTCTATTCTCCACAATTGTTGCCACAGCTCCAGACCCCACACCTTTTACGGCTCCCATTCCAAAACGCACCGCATAATCATCATTTACGGTAAATTTATAAAACGACTCATTGACATCGGGTCCTAAAACTTGTAATCCCATACGCTTGCATTCTTCCATAAAGAAAGAAACCTGCTTGATATCACTCATATTATTAGACAAAACCGCAGCCATATATTCCGCTGGATAATTGGCCTTCAAAAATGCCGTTTGATAGGCAATCCAGGCATAACAAGTCGAGTGCGATTTATTAAAGGCATATTCCGCAAAAGCCTCCCAGTCTTTCCAAATTTTCTCCAACTTATCTTCGGCATGGCCTTTGGCGGCAGCCTGACTGATAAATTTAGGTTTCATTTTATCCAGAACGTCCTTTTGTTTTTTTCCCATTGCTTTACGCAAAACGTCGGCATCCCCTTTAGAGAAATCCGCCAGTTTTTGGGACAAAAGCATTACTTGTTCTTGGTAAACGGTAATTCCGTACGTATCTTTTAGTAATTCTTCACAGGCATCAAGGTCATAAATAATTTCCTCTTCGCCATTTTTTCTTTTTACAAAACTCGGAATATAAGCAATTGGTCCCGGACGATACAACGCATTCATGGCAATTAAATCCGGAAAAACCGTTGGCTTCAATTCCTTCATGTATTTCTGCATTCCCGGACTCTCATACTGGAAAATCCCTACCGTTTCTCCTCGTTGAAAAAGCTCATACGTCTTCAAATCATCAATAGGAAATTCATCCGGATTAAGATCAATTCCGCTTCTATATTTCACCAACTTAACCGTGTCTTTTATCAGAGTTAGGGTTTTCAAACCCAAGAAGTCCATCTTCAATAAACCCGCACTTTCCACCACCGAGTTGTCAAACTGGGTCACATACAAATCAGAATCTTTGGCGGTAGCCACAGGAACAAAATTGGTAATGTCGCTCGGCGTAATAATCACTCCGCAGGCGTGAATCCCAGTATTTCTTAGATTCCCTTCTAAAACTTTGGCTTGCTGAATGGTTTCTCCACCCAAATCACTTTCATTGGCAAGCCCTATTAATTCTTTTATTTTATCGTATTCTTCCGGACGAACCGCTTTCTTAATTACATCTTCTTTTTCATTTAAAAAACGCGCCAAATTCCATTTAGACGGCATCATTCCCGGAATCAATTTTGCTATTTTATCGGCTTCAAATAATGGTAAATCCAAAACACGGGCCGTATCTCGAATGGCTGATTTTGTTGCCATTTTACCATATGTGATAATCTGTGCTACTTGTTTCGAGCCGTATTTCCGGATCACATAATCCATTACACTGCTTCGTCCTTCGTCATCAAAATCGATATCAATATCGGGTAGTGACACACGATCGGGATTCAAGAAACGCTCAAAAAGCAGGTTGTACATCAATGGGTCAATATTGGTAATTTTCAAACAATACGCCACCACCGATCCCGCCGCTGAACCACGACCAGGACCTACAGACACCCCCATACTTCTGGCCTCGGCAATTAAATCCTGTACAATCAGGAAATATCCTGGATAACCGGAATTGGAGATCGTCAACAATTCAAAATCCAGTCGTTCTTGAATTTCTTCAGTTATTACAGGATATCTTCGATTGGCGCCTTCAAAAGTAAGATGTCTTAAATACGCATTTTCTCCTCGTACACCGCCATCTTTTTCATCTTCCGGATTATTAAATGCTGTTGGAATTTCAAATTTAGGAAGCAAAACTTCTCTCGCTAAATCGAAAATTTCAATTTTATCCACAATCTCCGAAATATTCGAAATCGCTTCGGGCAAATTTGCAAAAAGCTGTTTCATTTCGTCTCCCGACTTAAAATAATACTCCTGATTGGGCAATCCGTACCGATAGCCGCGACCGCGACCAATAGGCGTAGTTTGTTTTTCACCGTCACGCACACAAAGTAAAATATCATGTGCATTCGAATTTTCTTTGTCTATATAAAAGGTATTATTCGTTGCAACAATCTTAACATCATGTTTTCTTGCCAATGAAATCAAAGACGCATTCACCCGATTTTCATCTTCTTGATTGTGACGCATCACTTCAATATAAAAATCTTCTTTGAACTCGTTTTTCCACCAAAGCAAGGCTTCTTCGGCTTGGTTTTCACCAATGTTTAAAATCTTATTTGGGATTTCACCATAAAGATTTCCAGACAAAACAATAATATCTTCTTTGAATTCCTGAATGACTTTCCTGTCGATTCTTGGCACATAATAAAACCCTTGCGTATACGCTATGGAAGACATTTTGGCCAAATTGTGGTAGCCTTTTTTAGTCTTCGCTAAAAGCACTATTTGGTATCCATTGTCTTTAACCGACTTGTTTTTATGGTCTTCACAAACAAAAAATTCGCAACCTACAATCGGTTTCATCGGGACTTCAGTAGGTTCTTCCCCATTCTCAATCGCTGCTTTATTCTTGGCTTCAACCGCTTTATTATGGTATAAAATATCACGGACAAAATGGAAAGCACCCATCAAATTTGCATGATCCGTCATGGCAACCGCAGGCATTTTTTGTTGTGCCGCCGCTTTTACCAATGCCGCAATACTAATGGTAGATTGCAATACCGAAAACTGTGTATGATTATGCAAATGCACGAAAGGCGTGTCAATTAAGACTTTCTTGTTCTCCGAAAGCACTGCTCTGGAAACGGCTGGCGCTTGTTTTTCACCAAACTGCTGCCGAATTTTATCCGACGCTTCTTTGAGATTAATATGTTTTAATCCAATGAGTTTAATCTCATATGGATTCTTATTTTGGAAATCTTTAAAATAGCCAATTTCTACATCGAGTTCCTCTTTTGTGAAAACGTCACGACGAATTAACTCCAAGAAACAACGCGTAGTTGCCTCGACATCGGCAGTGGCATTGTGCGCTTCGCCAAAAGGCTTGTTAAAAAGATAAGAATGTAATTCCGTTAAAGTAGGCAATTTGAATTTTCCTCCTCGACCACCCGGTAACCGCAATAAGGAAGCGGTTACTTCGGTACAGGTATCCAGAATTGGCATCGAACTCATTTGGCTTTCAACACCCATTCTATAAAACTCACAACCCATGATATTGATGTCAAAACCTAAATTCTGACCTACAATAAATTTGGCTTTGCCTAAAGCTATATTGAATTTTTCTAAAACTTCTGCCAACGAAATCCCATCGGCTTCCGCCAATTCCGTAGAAATACCGTGAATTCGTTCCGCGTCATACGGAATATTAAAACCTTCGGGCTTCACTAAATAATCCTGATGCTCGAGAAGTTTTCCCATATCGTCGTGCAACTGCCAAGCAATCTGAATACAACGCGGCCAGTTATCCGTATCTGAAATGGGAGCGCCCCAACGCTTTGGTAATCCTGTAGTTTCGGTATCGAATATTAAGTACATAAATCCCTCCCCAGCCCTCCCCGAAGGGAAGGGTGCCTAAATCGATAGATTTAAACTGTGTATTTAACTGGTTTTAAACACTTTAAAATTAGTAAAAAATGCAAAAAATGAATTTCAAATTTAGTCTTTTTTTGGAGAAAGAATGCAGTATTTTATCAACACCTATCAATAATTTTTATTCTTTACTTTTTGCATAAACCATTAAAGAAATTGCCAAATACGGAATGTCTTTTAGCATAAAAAAATCAGTTACAGGAAAACCTTCTACCATTTTAAAAACACCCGGAGTGGTTGCCAAAAAACTTAAAGTTGTAACAAATATAATAGCCGAAGCCAGACCAGCATACATTCCGATTTTTTTATTAAAAAAAGAAAGTATTAATCCAATTCCAGTTACAACCTCAAAAATCCCAATTACATTAGAAACTGTTTGTACAGACATTAGTTTATACATCCAACCCATGGCAAAATGGTTTTGGACCAAACCTTTTATGGCTTCCGCTTCGACAGCCGTAAACTTAAAAAGTCCCACCCAAATTAAAATGATTACTGTTCCCAAAACTCCAAGTCTGTAAGCGATTTGATTTAAATTCATGATATTATTTTTAATTTTTTATAATATTCAAAATTAGCGATCTTCATTTAAAGCAATTGTCAGGTACTTGTCATAAATGAACCATTTATAAAAAATGAATGCCTTTAATTCCATTTAATCCTATTCTAAAAAACAAAAAAATACATTTTTTGGATGTCGTAGTATTTCATCAAAAAAAAATACTGAAATACAGGTAAAAAATATGCCATTTACAAAGAAAATCACAAAGAAAAACAACTTCGACAAAAGTCAAATAGTGAGTTTGAAATTAAAAAAAAGTCGTTTTTAATTCCATTTTATTAAATATCCATAAATATAACAGCTTTTTAGGAGCGTATTTTAACTATTCGATAAATAACAAAAACTTCAACAAATAGATTTTTTATTTTATCTAAATAAAAAACTGCACGAATAAAAAAGAAGCCTAAAAGATAAAAATCAGCAAAGAAATACCCTAATACGATTTTGGGTATCGTATATAATGAAATATTAAAAAATAAAGACTTGATTCTTTTTTTAGTTTTGTTTTCATTGTTATCATCTTAGCCAACTTGGCTATAAAAAAATACATTAAAAACATATTAAAATGAGTACTACATTATTTGACAAGGTATGGGATTCGCACGTGGTGCGTAAAATTGAAGATGGACCAGACGTGTTTTTTATTGACCGCCATTTCATCCATGAAGTTACTAGTCCTGTAGCTTTTTTAGGTTTAAAAGAAAGAGGTATTTCTGTTTTATATCCAGAGCGCACTTTTGCTACTGCGGATCACAACACGCCAACTATAAATCAACATTTACCGGTTCAAGATGTCTTGTCTGCCAATCAACTTAAGGCATTAGAAGACAATGCAGCAGAATATGGAATTTCACACTGGGGATTAGGTCATCAAAAAAACGGAATCGTACACGTAGTAGGTCCTGAAAACGGAATTACTTTGCCAGGCGCCACTATTGTTTGTGGAGATTCTCACACTTCTACGCATGGTGCTTTTGGCGCTATTGCTTTTGGAATTGGAACTTCTGAGGTTGAAATGGTGATGGCTACACAATGTATCATGCAACCGAAACCAAAGAAAATGCGTATCAACGTAAATGGTGAATTGAGTAAAGGTGTTGGTCCAAAAGACGTTGCACTTTATATTATTGCACAATTAACTACTTCTGGAGGTACAGGATATTTCGCCGAATATGCTGGAGATGTTTTTGAAAACATGTCTATGGAAGGCCGTATGACTGTTTGTAACTTGAGTATCGAAATGGGTGCCCGTGGTGGTATGATTGCTCCGGACCAAAAAACATTTGATTTCTTAGAAGGAAGGTTATACGCTCCAAAAGGCGAAGCTTGGACAAAAGCCGTTGAATATTGGAAAACGTTGAAAACGGATGCCTATGCTATTTTTGATGCAGAATTAAACATCAATGCTGCAGATATTGAACCAATGATTACATATGGTACAAATCCTGGAATGGGAATTGGTATCTCAAAAAATATTCCAAGCGCTAACCAAGTAGAAGGTGGCGAAGAAACGTATAAAAAATCTTTAGCTTACATGGGCTTTGAAGAAAATGACGTAATGATTGGCAAACCAATTGATTTTGTTTTCTTAGGAAGTTGTACCAATGGTAGAATTGAAGATTTTAGAGCTTTTACAGAAATTGTAAAAGGGCGACAAAAAGCAGCTAATGTTACGGCTTGGTTAGTTCCGGGTTCTCACGTAGTAGAAGCTCAAATTAAAGAGGAAGGACTGTTGGACATTCTTACTGAAGCTGGTTTTGTATTGCGTCAACCAGGTTGCTCGGCTTGTTTGGCGATGAATGATGATAAAGTACCTGCAGGAAAATATGCAGTAAGCACTTCAAACAGAAACTTCGAAGGTCGTCAAGGTCCCGGTTCAAGAACATTATTGGCAAGTCCAATCATGGCCGCTGCTGCTGCAGTAACTGGAAAACTAACAGATCCTAGAGATTTGTTTTAAAAGATTTCAGAATGTAGAGTAACGATTTTTGATTTCAGATTTCGTTAAAATCGACACAGCATTCAGTTTAAATTATAGAATATAAAATAATATTAGTTAGCGTTTACGATTCCATTTTCCTTAAGGTAAATCTAAAATCAGAAATCGTTAATCAAAAATCAAAAATCACAATGGCATACGATAAATTTAATATCCTTACGAGTAGTGCAGTACCACTACCAATAGAAAATGTGGACACCGATCAAATCATCCCAGCACGTTTCTTGAAAGCTACTAAACGTGAAGCTTTTGGAGACAACCTTTTCAGAGACTGGAGATACAACGGAGATGATACACCAAAAGCTGATTTCGTTTTGAATGACGCAACTTACAGTGGAAAAATACTAGTAGGCGGGAAAAACTTTGGTTCGGGTTCTTCAAGAGAGCACGCGGCTTGGGCCGTTTACGATTACGGATTTCGTGCAGTTGTGTCTAGTTTTTTTGCAGATATTTTTAAAGGGAATTGCTTAAACATTGGTGTTTTGCCGGTACAAGTAAGTCCAGAATTTGCTGAAACTATTTTCAAGGCTATTGAAGCTGATCCAAAAACAGAATTAGAAATAAATCTTCCGGAACAAACCATTACATTAAAAGCAACCGGTCAAAAAGAATCTTTTGATATTTCCGGATACAAAAAAGATAATATGGTTAACGGTTTTGATGATATTGATTATTTGCAAAACATCAAAGAAGAAATTGTTGGTTTTGCCAATCAACTTCCTTACTAGAAACAAACAATAAAAATGCAGTTATCGTATGCTCAATAGTATCGTCAAGCCAGATAACTGGTTTTACCATTTTATAAAATACAACAACAAGATTTCAAATCACTGAAGTCGAAACCACTTTTAGCATCAAATTTATAATGAAAAAAAGAAAAATTGAAATAATGGATACGACGCTCCGTGATGGTGAACAAACATCGGGAGTATCATTTTCTGCTGCAGAAAAACTAACCATTGCGCAATTATTGCTGGAAGAATTAAATATTGATAGAATCGAAATTGCTTCGGCACGGGTAAGCGAAGGAGAATTTCAAGGTGTAAAAGGGATAATGAGTTGGGCTAATGAGAAAGGTTATTCCAACCGAATCGAAGTTTTAACTTTTGTTGACGGCGGGCTTTCGATAGACTGGATGAAAAAGACTGGAGCCAAAGTCCAAAATTTACTGACCAAAGGATCTCTCAACCATTTAACGCATCAACTAAAGAAAACGCCTGAACAACATTTTACCGAGATTGCTCAAACCATTGCATTGGCTCAAGAAAATAATATTGAAACCAATGTATATTTGGAAGATTGGAGTAACGGAATGCGCAATTCCCCTGAATATGTGTTTCAATATTTAGATTTTTTGACAAAACAACCAATAAAAAGAGTGTTATTGCCGGACACTTTAGGTGTTTTAATTCCTTCAGAAACTTTTGAATTCATTTCGAAAATTATAGCAAGATATCCAAATACTCATTTTGATTTTCACGCCCATAACGACTACGATTTAAGCATCGCAAATGTAATGGAAGCTGTAAAAGCTGGTATTCAAGGGCTTCACGTCACGGTAAACGGAATGGGAGAACGTGCTGGAAATGCACCACTTGAAAGCACCGTTGCCGTAATCAATGACTTTTTACCACAAATAGAAATCGGTGTAAAAGAATCATCATTGTATTCTGTGAGTAAATTGGTAGAAACTTTTACCGGCTATAGAATTCCTGCTAACAAACCTATTGTTGGCGACAATGTATTTACGCAGACTGCAGGTATCCATGCCGATGGCGACAATAAAAATAATTTATATTTTAATGATTTGCTTCCGGAACGTTTTGGAAGAAAACGAAAATATGCCTTAGGAAAAACATCTGGCAAGGCCAATATTGAAAAAAACCTTCAGGAATTAGGGTTGAAATTAAATCCTGAAGACTTAAAATTAGTTACACAACGTATCATTGAACTAGGCGACAAAAAAGAGACTGTTACTAAAGAAGACTTACCCTATATTATTTCTGATGTTTTGGATAGCCAAACCTATCAAGAAAAAGTTGTTGTTGAGTCCTATATATTATCTCATGCAAAAGGCATGCGCCCATCGACCACTTTATCTTTAAAAATAGACGGGGAAGTGATTGAAGAGCATGCACAAGGTGACGGGCAATTTGATGCTTTTATGAATGCATTGGCAAAAATATATAAAAGCAAAAACTTAGAATTACCAAAATTGATTGATTATGCTGTACGAATTCCTCCTGGAAGCAGTTCTGATGCATTGTGCGAAACCATAATTACCTGGACGAATAATGAAAAAGAATTTAAAACCAGGGGACTGGATTCAGACCAAACAGTTGCCGCAATCATAGCGACCCAAAAAATGTTGAATGTAATCCCCTCCCCAGCCCTCCCCGAAGGGGAGGGAGCCACGACGAAATTGGACCGTCAAATTTTAAATAAAATTTAAGAGATTTAACACAAACAATAAACCCAATCCTATTCCACCCAGTCTCCCCTTCCTTCGGAGGGGGGGCTTGGGGGAAGGAAAACACAATTAATATGAAATTTAACATAGCCCTTTTAGCCGGAGACGGAATTGGACCTGAAGTAATCAATGAAGCTGTAAAAGTTTCGGATGCTATTGCAAAAAAATTCAACCATGAAATCACTTGGACGCCTGCTCTTACAGGAGCTTGTGCCATTGACGCCGTTGGAGTTCCTTATCCTGATGAAACACATGAAATTTGCATGAAAGCAGATGCCGTTTTGTTTGGAGCCATTGGACATCCAAAATACGATAATGACCCAAGTGCCCCCATTCGTCCAGAACAAGGTTTATTACTGATGAGAAAAAAATTAGGCTTGTTCGCCAATGTGCGTCCAACCTTCACATTTCCATCTTTGATTGACAATTCTCCTTTAAAAAGAGAACGCATCGAAGGAACTGATTTGGTTTTTTTGAGAGAACTTACCGGAGGGATCTATTTTGGAGAAAAAGGAAGAAAAGACGATGGCGAGACTGCATTTGACACATGTACTTACACTAGAGCAGAAGTACAACGTTTAGCAAAAAAAGGTTTTGAGTTGGCAATGACCCGTACTAAAAAACTATGTTGTGTTGATAAAGCCAATGTAATGGAGACTTCCCGCTTGTGGAGAGAAACTGTACAAGCTATGGAAAAAGACTATCCTGAAGTAACGGTAAGTTATGAATTTGTTGATGCTGTAGCGATGCGTTTAGTGCAATGGCCTAATTCGTATGATGTATTGATTACAGAAAACTTATTTGGAGATATTTTGACCGATGAGGCTTCAGTAATATCAGGCTCAATGGGATTAATGCCATCAGCATCTGTAGGAGAGCATACTTCATTGTACGAACCTATTCACGGATCGTATCCACAAGCCACAGGCTTAAACATTGCCAATCCATTAGCAACAGTACTATCCGCTGCAATGATGTTTGAAGATGCTTTTGGACTAAAAGAAGAAGCAGAAGCTATTAGAGCAGTAGTTAACAAATCATTGGAGCAAGGAATTGTAACTGAAGATTTAGCTTCTAAAGATTCAAAAGCCTATAAAACCAGCGAAGTGGGAGATTGGTTGGTTGCTAATCTATAGTAAAGACGCACTGCGGTGCGTCTCAACAATATCCAAACAAAAAAGGTGTCAATAAATTGACACCTTTTTTTATATTGTAGAAAAAAATATTAATATCCTCCTCTGTTTCCACCACCACGGTTATCTCCACCACGGCTGTTTCCACCACCATAACCACCGCGTGAATCTCCACCACGACTGTTATTGTTAAAACTTCTTCTTTCACCTTCTGGTTTAGGCTCAGATTTGTTTACTACGATTGCACGTCCTTGAACAGTAGCACCGTTCAATTCGTCAATTGCTTTTTGAGCTTCGTCATCATTTGGCATCTCAACAAAACCAAATCCTTTACTTCTTCCAGTAAATTTATCAGTAATAATTTTAACTGAATCAACTGCTCCGTAAGCCTCGAAAGACTCTCTTAAATCTGCTTCCTCAATACTGAATGGAAGGCTTCCAACAAAAATATTCATATGTACTTATTTAAATAATAGAACAAATGTACTGTTATTTTTTTCTAATCTACTATATATTAGCTTATTTATGTTTTTATTTTAATTTAAAAAAAAGAAAACGAGCATCCTAAAGCTAATACTCGAAGTGTTTTAAGAAACCAACTCCTCATAGATTACTGAACAAGAGAACTAACTACAGGAACCTTATAAAAAACTCCGTGTTGAAAATTCACAACAGGACTGGCTAACGAGTTTGTATTTGTATTTTTTGCATTAAATTTAAACGTGCCTGTGACGGTATTATTAACAGCATCATAATCCGTTATCTCAATTTGCCCCTCTCCTATCCCAAAACCTGTAGAAAAAGTAACCAAACCATTCGTAACATCAGTAATCGTATAAGTCGCTTTTTTGGTCTCGCTGGTTCCTAAAAAATAAGTTTGAGCCGTAGTAGAAGTGGTTTTTAAGGATAAAGTTTCATTTGCTGTAAAGGATTCTATAAGCAAAGATCCATCACCAGCTAATGTTGCTTTAGATTGCACCCCTCTCCAAAACACGTTATCCTTCATCCCTTGCAGCGAAGGATTATTAAAACTAATATCTTCTTCACAAGACATTAAAGAGAAAAGCACGACAATAAACAAAAAATATGTTTTCATAAAATGCAACTTTTGAACAAACAAAAATAAGTTATTAAAGCTTAAAAACAGAACTTCCCTCAAAAAATATGCGCCAAAATCATTCCTAACACATTACCAATCATTAAAATACTATTCGAATTAGTATTTATCGAGAAAAAATGTATCTTTGCACCCTTAATTAATCGAGGTCGAGTACCTCAAAATTTAATCATAAGATTATGTCAGTAAAAATTAGATTACAAAGACACGGTAAAAAACAAAAACCTTTTTACTGGGTTGTAGCTGCAGATGCACGCTCAAAAAGAGATGGTAAATACCTAGAAAAAATTGGTACTTACAATCCAAACACTAACCCAGCAACTATCGAATTAAACCTTGATAGCGCAGTAAAATGGTTACACAATGGTGCTCAACCAACTGATACTGCAAAAGCAATTCTTTCTTACAAAGGTGCTTTATTGAAACATCACCTTGATGGTGGTATTCGTAAAGGAGCTTTAACTCAAGAACAAGCTGATGCAAAATTAGCTGCTTGGTTAGAAGCAAAATCTGGAAAAGTTGATGCTAAAAAAGAAGGTTTAACAAAAGCACAAGCTGATGTTAAAGCTAAAGCTTTCAAAGCAGAACAAGATGTTAATGCTAAACGTTTAGCTGCAGCTGCTCAAGCAGAAGCTGACGCTATCGCTGCTGCAACTCCAGCTGTTGAAGAAGAAGTTGCTGAAGTTGAAGCTGAAGAAGCTCCTGCTGCAGAAGAAAATAACGAAACAACTGAAGCATAATTTTAGAAGGCGAAGATGCGTAAAGAAGATTGTTTCTACTTAGGTAAAATCGCTAAAAAATTTAGTTTCAAAGGGGAAGTTCTTGCCTATTTAGACACGGACGAACCTGAGTTATACGAAAACTTGGAATCAGTGTTTGTTGAATGCAACAAACACTTGGTTCCTTTTTTTATTGAAAATAGTTCGTTACACAAAAACGACTTTCTTAGAATTCGTTTTGAAGATATGAATACCGAAGAAGATGCCGATGCTGTTATTGGCAACGATCTATATCTTCCTTTAAATATGTTGCCAAAACTTACCGGCAACAAATTCTACTTCCATGAAGTAATTGGTTTTGAAGTTGAAGACAAACGCCTTGGTGTTGTTGGAAAAATCCAATCCATAAATGACACTACTGCCCAACCTCTTTTTGAAGTTCTAAACGGCGATGTAGAAATTCTCATTCCCATGATTGACCATTTCCTTGTAAAAATTGACAGGGAAAACAAAAAAGTTATCATGGATTTACCAGAAGGACTTATTGAAATGTACCTTTAGAAAAGTTTAATCGGTTATTTGCTTATTCGGTTAATCGATAAAATCAAAGACTTCATTAGACTTTACTATTTATTGAAATCCAATAAATCCGCATTTACAAAAAAGCCTAAATCAAAAATCGTTAATCTACAATCTGAAATCAAATTTCTCCATGTTTAGTTTCAAACAATTTTCAATAGAACAAGATCGTTGTGCCATGAAAATTGGAACCGACGGTGTTTTACTTGGCGCTTGGGCACCAATTGAAAACAATCCCTTTAGCATTTTAGATATTGGCACCGGAACAGGTGTAATCGCTTTAATGCTTGCGCAAAGAAGCAACGCGGAACAAATTGACGCTTTGGAAATCGACGAAGAAGCGTACGAACAATCCGTAGATAATTTTGAGAACTCCCCTTGGAGTGATCGCCTATTCTGTTTTCATGCTGGTTTGGATGAATTTGTAGAAGAACCAGAAGACGAATACGATTTAATTGTTTCCAATCCTCCATTCTATACTGACGATTATAAATCTGAAAACGAACAACGGGATTTGGCGCGTTTTGCCGATGCGATGCCTTTTGAAGATTTGATCGAAGCCGCTGCTTTGTTACTTTCTGAAAACGGGATTTTATCTGTTATAATTCCTTTTAAAGAAGAAGAAATCTTTTTGGCTCTAGCCAAGGAATACGAATTACATCCTTTAAAAATTACTCGCGTAAAAGGGACTCCAACTACCGAGATCAAACGCAGTTTATTAGCTTTTACCCGAAATGAAAACGCTATCATTACTCTTGATGAATTAATTATCGAAACTTCGAGACATCAATATACACCCGAATATATCGAATTGACAAAAGATTTTTATTTGAAGATGTAATTCAGTACTTTATCCACATCCATCGACTTCTTCTTTTAAAATAAATTTCAAACGGCAATTAGCGATTTTATTGTAAATTAGTAGGCAATGTTTTTTTCATTAAAATCATACTTTGAAAAATACCATATTTGATTACAAAATTCGTTATTTTCAATGAAAATAAAAAAATATAACATTTGTTAGTGCTTTTGTTATATTTCTTTATGTAAATTTGTCACATATAAAAATTACCAAACCATGAAACCAGACTTATTTCAAGCTCCAGATTACTATAACTTAGACGATTTACTAACCGATGAACACAAATTAGTGCGTGATTCTGCTCGTGCATGGGTAAAACGCGAAGTATCTCCTATCATAGAAGAATATGCTCAAAAAGCGGAATTTCCAAAACAAATCATAAAAGGTTTAGGTGAAATTGGTGGTTTTGGTCCTTATATTCCCGAAGAATATGGCGGTGCAGGTTTAGATCAGATATCCTATGGATTAATCATGCAAGAAATTGAGCGTGGAGATTCTGGCGTTCGTTCTACCTCATCTGTACAATCTTCTTTGGTAATGTATCCAATTTGGAAATATGGAAATGAAGAGCAACGCGTAAAATACTTACCAAAGTTAGCAACAGGCGAATTTATGGGATGCTTTGGATTGACGGAACCAAACTATGGTTCAGATCCAGGAAGCATGATTACCAACTTTAAAGATATGGGAGACCATTATTTATTGAATGGTGCCAAAATGTGGATTTCGAATGCACCGTTTGCAGATATTGCTATTGTTTGGGCAAAAAATGAAGAAGGAAGAATTCACGGTTTAATCGTAGAGCGCGGAATGGAAGGTTTTTCTACTCCGGAAACGCACAACAAATGGTCGCTTCGTGCATCATCAACTGGCGAATTAATTTTTGACAATGTAAAAGTACCAAAAGAAAACTTATTGCCAAATAAATCTGGACTAGGAGCGCCTCTTGGTTGTCTTGATTCAGCACGTTACGGAATTGCCTGGGGTGCTATTGGCGCTGCCATGGACTGTTATGATACTGCTTTACGTTACGCCAAAGAAAGAATCCAGTTTGACAAACCTATTGCAGGAACTCAATTGCAACAAAAGAAATTGGCCGAAATGATTACTGAAATCACCAAAGCACAATTATTGACTTGGAGATTAGGCGTTTTGCGAAATGAAGGTAAAGCAACAACTGCTCAAATCTCAATGGCTAAAAGAAACAATGTAGATATGGCAATCCATATTGCTCGTGAAGCCAGACAAATGCTAGGCGGAATGGGAATTACCGGAGAATATTCTATCATGCGCCACATGATGAATCTTGAATCTGTAATTACTTATGAAGGAACTCACGACATTCACTTATTGATTACCGGAATGGATATTACTGGAATTCCAGCTTTTAAATAACCATCAACGACTATTAAAGTATTTATAAAATTGATTGAAAAAGCTTCTTGGAAACGAGAAGCTTTTTTATATTTACATAAAAATACCACTTATGAATATTGAAACAATCAACAATAGCATTCAACCCCAAAAAGAGCTATTGTTACAACATTCTTTATATAAAAAAGTAAAAACCATTGAGGATTTACAGTGCTTTCTTGAAAATCACGTGTATGCAGTTTGGGATTTTATGTCTTTATTAAAAGCATTACAATCTAAATTAACCTGCACAACAACTCCTTGGTTTGCAACAGAAAATCCTGAAACCAGGTATTTGATAAACGAAATAGTCCTTGCAGAAGAATCCGATTTGACTATTGATGGCCGTCGCCAAAGTCATTATGAAATGTATATTGAAGCGATGGAGGCTTGCAGCGCAAATACTGCTGGTATAAAACAATTTCTAGCAGAAGTAGATTCACTTAAAAACATATTTGTTGCTATAAAAAAAAGCAATTTACACCCAAATATCAAAGCTTTCTTAGACTTTACTTTCAGAGTTATTGACGAAGGAAAATCGCATGAAATTGCAGCTGCATTCACTTTTGGAAGAGAAGATCTGATTCCAGGCATGTTTACCGCTATTTTGAAAAATTTTCAAGAAAACTTCCCCAAAACTGATTTGAGTAAACTCATTTATTATTTCGAAAGACATATCGAATTGGATGCTGATGACCATGGCCCAATGGCAATGAAAATGATAACGGAACTTTGTGGGACTGATGCTCAAAAATGGTCTGATGTCGAAGAAATTTCGAAGTTGGCTTTAGAAAAACGTATCGGGCTTTGGGATGCCATCGAAGAAACGCTTATGATGAATGTGGAATTAGCCTAAAACCAATTCACCCAAAAAAACGTAACTGTTATTTAGAAATGAGTTTTATCTAATTTCAAAAATAATGAAAAAACAATTCCAAATAACAGTTGCGTTTTTCTTATTCCTTTTTAGTTCAAGTTGCAGTACTGATAATCCAGCAACTAAAACTACTCCTATACCAGTAATTACAAAACCTATTCCGCAAACACAAAACCAATCCTACAGCTATTTGGCAATTGGAGACAGTTACACAATCGGTCAGAGCGTTTGTGAAACCTGTAGATTTCCTGAACAATTAAAAAAAATCCTAGGAAATTTAAATCCAACCAACACCTATTCTTTGAAAATTATTGCACAGACGGGCTGGACCACCACCAACTTAATATCGGCAATAAACACCCAGAATCCAACTTCAAACTATGATTTAGTTACGCTATTAATAGGGGTAAACAATCAATATCAAAACAGACCTATTTCATTATACGAAAAAGAATTTCCTGAATTAATAAATAAAGCTATTGCTCTTGCAAAGGGAGATAAGACCAATGTAATTGTGGTTTCTATTCCGGATTATGCCTATACTCCTTTTGGTCAGAGATCAGGAATCCAATCAACGATTTCAATGGAAATTGACAATTATAATGCTTTTGCAAAAAAATATTGCACAGACAACACAATTGAGTTTGTAAACATTACGGATATCACCAGACAAGGTTTGACAAATACTGATCTTGTTGCGCAAGATGGATTACATCCATCAGAATTAGCGCATTCCTTATTTGTAGAACGGATTTTGCCAAAAGCTGCAACAGCTATACAAAATTAAAAGACTCATTTGTAAAGAAGTGTCCTTATAAAACAGCTTTCGTAGCCGTTTTTATATATCTTTATTTTTTAAAATAAACAAATGTCTTCCCAAGAACGATTAACAAAGGCCTACAAAGAAGCCAAAAGAATTCCTTTTGATGACCAATCAAAATTTATTCTTTTTAGTGACTGCCACAGAAGCGACAATAGTTTTGCTGATGATTTTGCAAGCAATCGAAACGTCTACTTTCATGCAATGACCCAATATTACAACGATGGTTTTACGTATTGTGAGTTGGGTGACGGGGATGAATTATGGGAGAATATTTTCTTTAAAACTATTTTCGAAGCGCACAAAAACGTGTATCTTTTACTAAAGAAATTTCATGATTCCAATAGATACCATAAAATTTGGGGTAATCATGAAATGACTTTTCGAGATAAAGATCATGTAGAAAAAACGCTTACGGCGTATACAAACACACAAAATGACAGAATTGAACCCTTGTTTACTGGTATAAAATGTCATGAAGCCATAGTTTTGGTTCATCAGGAAACGAAACAAGAACTGTTTTTAACCCACGGTCATCAAGCTGATTTCATGAATTATGTAGGCTGGAAAATCAACAGGTTCATGGTACGTGTCTTATGGAAACCGTTACAAATTTGGGGAATATCTGATCCTACAAGTCCCGCCAAAAATTATCTGGAACGGATAAAAATAGAACTGCGCATAAAAAAATGGATTGAGAACAATAATCGCAAAATTACCATTGTGGGTCATACACATCGCCCTAGTTTTTCTTACCCAAATGAGAAATCAACACCTTATTTCAATGATGGGAGCTGTGTACATCCAAGGAGCATCACAGGAATTGAAATTGTAAACGGAACCATTACATTGATAAAATGGTTTATTGACACCAAGGAGAATGGTATTCTTCAGGTTGTGAGAGAAGTACTCGAAGGCCCGACGAATCTAAAAGATTATAAATAAAAAAAAGCGTTTGCCGAGGCAAACGCTTTTTTATTAATTTTCTGGAGCCAACTCCAGTTCTAATCCTTCGAGACTTTCAGTGATTGGGATTTGACAGCCCAAACGGCTGTTTGATTTTACGTAAAATGCTTCTGACAGCATCGCTTCTTCATCATCACCCATTTCCGGTAAAGGGACGTCATTAAGAACATAACATTGACAAGAAGCACACATGGCCATTCCGCCACAAGTTCCTTCTACAGGAAGTTCATAGGCTTTACATAATTCCATGATATTCATGGCCATATCTGTAGGAGCCTGTAATTCATGCACTACTCCTTCTCTATCTTTAATTTTTATTAATACATCCATTTTTTAAATTTGGAATTGGTTGGTTAATCAATTGTATACTTTTGGAATGCGGATTTTTTGTGCGTGAGGGAGATAGCAACCAGCTACCGAAGTAGCGCGGATAGCCCGACCATTTTGAGAAAAAAGGCAAATACTCGTTATCTAGAGTAGCCTTTTTTCTCAAAATGGGCACGCCCAAAGTATTTATAGGATATTTACAACGGTCTCTATTTGGGGAGCAAATTTTTTAATGGTAGTTTCCACACCAGCTCTTAATGTCATTTGGTTTACACTACAACTGGTACAGGCTCCTTCGAGACGCACTTTTACGTGTTTGTCATCCTCGATGGAAATAAGGGTAATATCACCGCCATCAGAGTTCAAAAAAGGTCTGATTTCTTCGAGTGCTTTTTGAACTTCTATTGTTAATTCTTCTGTTGTCATTTTCTTTATTTAAAGATTGAAAGATTAGAAAATTGAAAGATTAAAAAATCATTTTCAAAAGATTCTAATTTCTATTTTTTTACTGCTGAACAACCGGCCATAGTTGTAATTTTAACAGCCTCTGTAGCAGGTAAGCTTTCGTTTCTATTTACTACTTCCTGCACTACGTTTCTAGTGATTTCTTCGAAAACAGTTTCGATAACTGAACCGGTTTGCATTGCTGCCGGACGACCGTAATCCCCTGCTTCACGAATAGATTGTACGATTGGCACTTCGCCAAGGAATGGAACTTCTAAATCTTCAGCAAGATTTCTGGCTCCTTCTTTTCCAAAGATATAGTATTTATTTTCAGGTAATTCTTCCGGTGTAAAGTATGCCATGTTTTCAATAATTCCTAAAACAGGAACATTTATAGCTTCTGACATGAACATAGAAACTCCTTTTTTAGCATCGGCCAAAGCTACTGCTTGTGGAGTACTTACTATAACAACACCCGTAATTGGTAATGATTGTACGATAGAAAGGTGAATATCGCCTGTTCCTGGTGGCAAATCGACTAACATGAAATCCAATTCTCCCCAGTCAGCATCAAAAATCATTTGGTTCAACGCTTTAGAAGCCATTGGTCCTCTCCAGATTACCGCTTGACTTGGCGCCGTAAAAAAACCAATCGAAAGAATTTTTACTTCGTAGCTTTCAACGGGTTTCATTTTTGATTTCCCATCGACTGTTACAGAAACTGGTTTTTCATTTTCTACGTCAAACATGATGGGCATAGACGGTCCGTAGATATCGGCATCAAGAATTCCAACTGAAAAACCCATTTTAGCTAGTGATACCGCTAGATTTGCAGTCACAGTAGATTTCCCTACTCCTCCTTTTCCAGAGGCAACCCCTATAATATTTTTTATTCCCGGTATTGATTTCCCTTTGATTTCTGGTTTGTCCGGAACCTCAACTTTACTATTGATTTTGATTTTTGCATCCGGAGATACTAATTCAAGAATTGTTTTTTTGATATCATCTTCTGCACGCTTTTTAATGTGCATCGCCGGTGTGTGCAATACTAAATCTACCACAACCTCATCGCCAAAAGTAATTACGTTTGCTATTGCGCCACTTTCAACCATATTTTTTCCTTCTCCAGCTATAGTAATCGTTTCTAAAGCTTTAAGAATGTCTTTTCTATCTAATTTCATTTTTAGTTTACTGTTTTCTATTGGCATTTCAGCGCCAGAATATTATCTTTATTTAAACTGATTTCAGATTACAAAGATAGCAGATTAAGTTCTTATTATAAAGGATTTGTATTGCATTTATTGATGCAGGAATTGAGGGTGATTATTAGAGAAAATATCGCTTTTTGATGGCCAAAAACCAATGTGTTGCACTTTTATTGACTACTCAATCCTAACTTCCGGCTGCCAAAAATGTTTTTCGAAATCCACAATTTGGTTATCAATAACCGTTATGCCTTCGTTTTCCAATAATTGCTGCATCAGATTGGTTCCGTCAAAATGTAGTTTACCCGTGAGTAATCCTTTTCGATTCACCACACGATGCGCCGGAACATCTTCGAGATTATGCGAAGCATTCATTGCCCAACCCACCATTCGAGCAGAACGAGCTGTTCCCAAAGCCTTTGCGATAGCGCCATAAGACGTAACTTTCCCGTAAGGAATTTGCTTGGCAATGGCGTAAACACGTTCAAAAAAGTTGTCGTTTGACATATTTGTAAATCGGATAAAACGGTATTTTTATTTTGCTTCAAACTACCTCAAATAATATCGAATAATATTAATTAAAGTGATTAAAGCTATTAATCCTGTTATACTTCCTATGATCGTATTCATGTTTTTCATCATATAATCCGTTTTGTTTTCAATTTTCTGAAAGAAAGTGATATATAAATAAAAAACTAAAAAGGAGCCTAATGCCACACCAGTCACGAAAATAAAGATATGAGGAATATCGAAAGCAAATAATTCATAAGAAGCCAAAGTGATACTTACAAAAACATAATACGGAATGGGGAAAAAATTAAGTGCAGAAAGCAGCATCCCAAGAAAAAAACGAGTGTATGTACTCTTTTTTTTGATTTTCCCTTTCCTTGCTTTTGGCTTTTTGGCAATCAGTACGAAATAAATGGTTAATACTGAAAATATAACAAATCCCACTTCTCGCAGTAAAACGATCACATCTGGTCTGCCTTCAATGTACCTCGCAAATAATATTGCCAGTGTCGCTTGGAAAAAAATTACAATTACCGCTCCTAAAACAAACCAATAGGCACTTATCTTCCCTTCTTTCAGATTCACTTTAGCGGCTGTCATATTGATTAATCCCGGAGGCGTAATCCCTACAAAAGCAGTAATGAAACCCAAAAATAAGGAAGTAATTAAATTCATAGTAACACTAAGTATTCAGTAATCAGCACTCAGTTTACAGTTGTCCACGACTATCATTAGAAACTGAACACTACAGCCTGAACACTGATTGCTATTTTATTTTGAATCGAATATACGTAATTGCTTTGTTAATTTCCAAATATTGTTTTTCATAAAAAGTTTGAAATGCAGTCACTTCCTCCGGACTTCCCTCATTTACATACACATTATGATTTGCATATAAAACTTCATGTCCTTCACCGTGCAACAACCCAAGGGTGTACCCGTGCATGAACTCACTGTCGGTTTTTAAGTTTACAACACCGTCTTTTTTAAGGACTTTTTTATACAATTGCAAAAACTCTGAATTAGTCATTCTGTGTTTCGTGCGTTTGTATTTGATTTGTGGATCCGGAAAAGTAATCCAGATTTCGTCCACTTCATTTTCAGCAAAAATGTGGTTGATTAATTCGATTTGGGTTCTGATAAAAGCCACGTTATGCAATCCGGTTTCAACAGCCGTTTTGGCACCACGCCAGAAACGTGCTCCTTTGATATCAATTCCCACAAAATTTTTATTTGGATATCTTTCGGCAAGACCCACTGAATATTCTCCTTTTCCACAGCCTAATTCCAGCACTAATGGGTTTTCATTTTTGAAGAATTCCGAATTCCATTTGCCTTTAAGCGGAAATAAATCTCCTACTACTTCTTCTCTCGTTGGCTGAAAAACGTTATCGAATGTTTCGTTTTCCTTGAACCTTTTTAATTTATTTTTGCTTCCCACTTTTTCAGAATATTTCGGCAAAATTAAGGAAATATATAAGACTGAACGATTTGCCGGAGAAAAAATGAAGAAAATCATTTAGAAAACCTTAGCAATTACAAAATTATTTTTTTGCTTGAATCATTTTTATAAGAAAGTCTTTAACAAGCACTGCTGTTTTTTCATCATTCCTTTAATTTATCCGAAACAAATAAAATCAGAAAATTAACATAACACACCCCAAATAAGCATCTTAACAGCAAACGCATTGTTAATTCACTTTATACCAAGAATATATTTCTTTACCTTTATATAAATAATTATGCCATGAGAAAATATGTTTTATCCATAGCAGTTATATTATTTGGCTTTTCGCTTGTCACTGTTTACCACAACAGAAATGAAAATCTGACGGCTAAGATGTTTGCTTTTGCCCTGTACGTCCTTCAGAAATCTACTATCGATAAATCCCTTGACAGCGTTGATGTTGTTCGTTTTTTCAAAAAATATCCCAATTTAAAAAAATACCAGTCGGATGTTACTGCTTTGTACAAAAAACGAAACTACGACGCTATTTGGTATGATGACAAAGGACTTATTGAGTTTGCCAATTTATTATACACCAAAGTAAATCTGCTAGAAGAGGAAGGCTTAAAGTATAACTTATCGTATAAAGATAAAATTGACGGAATTTTTAACGAGAAATCCGCAGATGATTTATCCAATACCGATACCGAACTCATGCTGTCCTCGATGTATGTTTTTTATGCTAAAAAAGTATTTCAGGGAATTGACACGGAGAAAACCAAGGAAATGGGATGGTTTTTGCCAAGGAAGAATCTCTCTTATCAAGACCTACTAGACTCTTTATTAGTTGATCCTAAAACATTAAGCGGTAATAAAAATCTGTTATTTGGACAATATTACAAACTGCGCGATGTTTTAAAAAAATACCGTCAGATAGAGAAAAATGGCAATTGGAATCCCATAGCAATAGATTCTTTGGAAGCAGAATACAAACCAAACGACAGTACAAAAACCATTGGTCAAATAAGACAACGTCTAGCCGTCACCGGAGATTTAAAACAGGATTCCAAAAGCAATCGGTACGATGAAGAATTAATGGCCGGCATATTGAATTATAAAAAAAGACATGGTTATAAAGCGGATTATCTCATTGCATCAAAGCACATTCAACGCATGAACATCCCAATTGAAAAATACATCAAAAGCATTATAGTAAACATGGAACGTTGCCGGTGGATTGCCCCAGAATTAGCAAAATCCGATGAACATATCATTATAAACATTCCATCTTACAAACTTTTTTATAAAAAAGATGGTATAAATATATTAGAATCGAAAGTGCTTGTGGGTAAAAACATGACCAAAACGGTTGTTCTTAGCAGCAACATAACCAAAATAGTATTCAGTCCTTATTGGAACATTCCTAAAAGCATCATTGAAAATGAATTAAAGGACTTAATGACTTTGAACGAAGACTATATGACAACCAATAATATAGAATGGTACAATGGGAATGCCAGACAAAAACCCGGTCCCAGAAACTCCTTGGGACTGGTTAAGTTTGTCTTCCCAAACTCTGATGATATTTATTTACACGATACCCCGTCTAAAGATTTATTTCAATACGAGTACCGAGCCTATAGCCACGGTTGCATCAATATGAACAAGGCCAAAGAACTGGCGTTGTTGATTTTAAAAGACGATCCGGATTGGCCAGTAGAACGTATCAATGAGGCCATGAAAGGCGAGGTCGAAACAACTTGCATATTGAAAAAGAAAATTCCGATTCATATTGGTTATTTCACCACTTGGGTAAACGATTCGGGAGAAATTAATTTTTATAACGACATCTACATCAGGGACGAACGCTTAGCCGAACTATTATTCTCTGATGATTCCAAATAAATTTATTGTTTGGACTGTAGCTTTTTTATCATCCTATTTTACTCCCATTCAAATACACATCATAATTCACTTTTACTTTGTACAAAGCGTCAATCACTGTGTTGTTTTAAAGTTTATCTATAAGGAAAATAAATCCAAAAAAGAGAACAATAACCTACCTCGTGTTAGGTAAAACAGTGAAAAAAATTACCTAAAAAACTATATAAATCAGTAAAACCAATGGTTTAAGTCCCTTAATTAAAATTATTTTAGTTTTAAGTGTTTAATAATCAATTTATTATAAATACGTCGCTTTTTTTTAATTACATTTATATTCTAAAATCCAACTTATGAAATCAAAACCATACCCAATTAAAACACAGCTCGTGTTGGTATCTTCCATTTTATTGTTAGGTGCTTTTAACACTTCTGAAAAACCAGACCAACTCCTTTCTGGAATTAATAAGGAAAACATGGACACATCTGCAAAACCAGGTGATAATTTTGATGCCTATGCCAACGGAACTTGGATAAAAAAAACTAAGATACCAGATGATAAAGCCTCTTATGGTGCTGGATATATGGTTTATGAAAAATCACAAGAAGACGTAAAAGCCATTATCGAAGCTTCTTCCAAAGGTAATTTTGTAGCCGGTTCCGATGAACAAAAAATTGGGGACTTTTATGAAGCCTTCATGGATACTAAAACGAGGGATCAAAAAGGAATTACACCATTACTTCCGGAATACAATAAAATTGACGCTATTACCAACTATACTGATCTGGCTGCTTATTTTGGATATGCCAATAAATCCGGAAGCAACATTCCTTTTTCCGTTTCGGTAATGGAAGATTTAAAAAACCCAACCCAATACATGCTTATTTCTTGGCAAGGTGGTTTAGGATTACCCGATAGAGAATATTACTCCCTTGAAGATGCTAAATCTAAAGAAATACAAAAAAAATATGTAATCCATATCGAGAAGATGCTACAACTTGGCGGAATAGCCAATGCACCTGATTTATCCAAAAAAATCATGGCATTAGAAACTGCTTTGGCTGCCCAACACATGAAAAAAGAACAAACTCGCGACATAGTAAAACTGTACAACAAATATGCTATTAAAGATTTGAACCAACTCATGCCTGATTTTAATTGGGCCTCCATGCTAAAAAATGCTGGAATCCTCAACCAACAAAATATCGTCATTGCACAAGTTGACTATATCAAATCGCTCAACACTCTCATAAGAACAACACCTTTAAACACTTGGAAAGCCTATTTGAAATGGAGTACCATTCATGGAGCGGCAAGATCATTGAACACCGCTTTAGATAATGAAAACTTTGACTTCTATAGCAAAACACTTAACGGAGTACAAGTACAACAACCGTTATGGAGAAGAGGTGTTGACAGAGTAAACAATAACCTTGGTGAAATCGTGGGAAAGGTCTATGTAAAAAAACACTTCTCTCCTGAAGCCAAAGAACAAGTGACACTTTTAGTCAAAAACCTTCTCAAAGCCTATGGGGAAAGCATAAAAAATTTGGAGTGGATGAGTCCAGAAACCCAAAAACAAGCTTTGGACAAACTCTCTAAATTCACTCCAAAAATTGGTTATCCTGACAAATGGAGAGATTATTCTACCTTGAAAGTCGTTAAAGGTGACTTGTATGGAAACCAACAAAAAGCCACCGCTTTTGAATACAACAGACAAATTAATAAATTAGGGAAACCTGTTGACAGAACCGAATGGGGAATGACTCCACAAACCGTAAACGCATATTATAATCCTCCACTTAATGAAATCGTATTTCCTGCAGCAATACTACAGCCGCCTTTCTTTGATGTAAAAGTGGAAGGCGCAGCAAACTATGGCGGAATTGGCGCGGTAATTGGGCACGAAATAGGCCATGGTTTTGATGACCAAGGAAGCACCTTTGATGGTGACGGAGTACTGCGCAACTGGTGGACACCTGAAGATTTAACTGCTTTTAAACAAAAAACAGGCGCATTAATCGCACAATACAACATGTTCAAAGTATTTCCTGACCTCAATGTTAATGGGGAATTTACCCAAGGGGAAAATATAGGGGATTTAGGAGGATTATCCATTGCTCTAAAAGCCTATAAAATGAGTCTCGAAGGAAAAGAATCTCCCGTTTTAGAAGGTTTCACTGGGGAACAACGCGTGTTACTAAGCTGGGGACAATGTTGGCTGAATAAGTCTCGTGACGAAGCTTTGCGAAATCAAATCGCTACCGATCCGCATTCGCCAGCAAAATTCAGAATTAATGGTGTAGTGCGCAATATTCCTGAATTTTATACCGCTTTCAACATAAAACCTACCGATTCATTGTACCTGGCCCCAGAGAAAAGAGTCAAAATCTGGTAATGATTAGAATTTATATTTTATAAAGAATCTCTGCTAAAAAAGCAGAGGTTTTTTTATGCAAAAAAAATAATGTCTGCAGGGCAAGTTAAATAAATCTATTGTTTGGACTGTAGCTTTTTTATCATTACATCTTCCATCGAAGCTTTAACTTTTATGACTTCATTCGAGTTCTCATTTGGAATCGTCATGGACAAAACGTAGTGTTTTATTTTCCACTCCTTACCTGTTTTTACCAAAACACCTGAACCACGGCAAATCTTCATTTGAGTGTTCAACAATTCATCAAACCAAGCTGTTTTACCCGTTTTATCAAAATAAATATGACGTTCCAATGCGGTAAAATTCCATGCTTTCCCTTTGTCGAAATGTGGTTTTGAATACGCTTGAAAAGCCGCTTTATTCCAATTCTCGGTTGCATCTGTACCAATGAAAACCGCGTCATCCGTCATCAAATTAAAATAGGCATTATAGTTAGCTTCCGCCGCCGCTTTATGCCACGTATCAAGCACTGAATTTATTTTTTCTTTTTCTTTATTAATGTCTTGATCTGCTGAGATAAAGGATGAAAACAGTAAAATACTTAAAAAAAATAGCACTATTTTTTTCATAATTTTTGGATTTTTAGAAATTGATTGGACAATAAAAATTGATTTAAAAACAAAATAAAAAATTTAAATAATTAATTTACAGATATTTAACCTCTATTAAAGATTGAATTTTACTCTAAAAGTAAAGATACTGTTTTAACCTTGAAAAATACAGCCTGTTCAGAACTGGTAGCACAATACTCGATTTTGCGTATTTTTGTAATGCCTTAAATGAATTCTTTTACGCATTAAAATTCGACCTATGAGAAAGTTATGCTCCCCAATACTAATTATTGCTTTTACAATACTGTTGACGATCATTTCCTGTAAAAAGAAAAATAATCCCGATTCCGCTAAGAAGCAAACGAGTTTAAATACCATCGAAATTGCTTTTGACAGCACCCAGATTAACACTTTTTTTGAAAAGTATCCAAAACTGAAAAGCTACCAAGCTGATGTAGAAAAATTATATCGCAAGCATCAATTTCATTACATCTGGTTTGACAAAGATGGACTCAATGAATTTGCGGGTGTATTATACAACAAAGTGAATAATTTGAGTCAGGAAGGAATTGAAACCGTGATTCCATACAAGGAAAAATTAGATGATATTTATGATAATCCGGACGACAAGCAAAAAGCAAGTATTGAAACCGAGTTATTGAGTTCTTCACTGTATTTTTTTTACACAGAAAAAGTATATGATGGCATCAGTACTCAAAAAACCAAAGAACTGGAATGGTTTTTACCTCGAAAAAGACAATCGTATGTCAATTATTTAGATTCGTTGTTAATCAATCCTTCATTAATCAACAAAGATGAAAAAGGTGTATTGAAGCAATATTACCTGCTTAAAGATGTCTTGCAGGAATACCGAAAAATAGAAAAAAAGGGCGGATGGAAAACCATCGCTATTGACACAACGGTCAAATGGTATAAGCCCGGAGACAGTGCTGCTACAATTGCACAAATCAGAACCCGTCTATTTATCACTGATGATATTTCCCGGGATTCCAAAAGCGCTGTGTATGATACCGAATTAGCGAAAGGAATTTTGAAATTTAAAAAGAGAAGTGGCAATACCCTAAACAAAACAATTCTGCCGGAACATATCAAGTATATGAATGTGTCCGTTGCGGACCGTATCAAAACCATTATGGTCAACATGGAACGTTGTCGATGGATTTCGAATGATATTACCAAATCCAAAGAATTAATTGTGGTGAATATTCCCGCGTATGAATTAACCTTTTTAAGAGATGGAAAACCAGAATTACGCTCTAAAGTTGTTGTGGGAAAAGCCATGAACAAAACAGTGATTTTTAGTGCTCCCATGAAATATATCGTGTTCAGACCGTATTGGAATGTTCCAAAGAGTATTTTAAATAAAGAAATACTTCCTGAGATTGAAAAGAACCCAAATTACTTGGCGGAACACAACATGGAATGGAAAGATGATTATGTAAGACAAAGACCCGGACCTGAAAATTCATTGGGATTAGTGAAGTTTTTATTCCCTAATTCGAATGCGATTTATTTGCACGATACGCCATCCAAAAGTTTATTTGGTAAAGAAGACCGCGCTTTTAGCCACGGATGCATTCGAGTGGCCAAGCCAAAAGAACTTGCCGCCATGATTATGAAGAACGATAAAAAATGGAATCCTGAAAAGATAGCATCCGCCATGAACAGCGGAGAAGAATATTGGTACACGCTTAAAAACAAAATCCCGGTGTACATTGGCTATTTCACCGCTTGGGTAGATAACGAAGGAGTAATTCATTTCTATGAAGATGTCTATAAAAGGGATGAAGTATTGGCAACGCTACTGTTTGACAAATAAAGTACAACCTCTTTTTCCGAAGAATAACAAATAAAAAAAGGACACTATCTTTAAAGATAGTGTCCTTTTTTTCAATTGATGTTTGCCAAAAGGCAACTATTTAATACGCTTTCTGTTTTTCGAAAGCAGTGTCCAACACTTTTTTTATTTTGTCCAATGCTCCGTGAAATGCTTTCTCCGTAGTATCCGCATAATTCGTAACCGCTACTGGCTGCATATTTACTGGTCGGGCTTCAATAAGACATCGTTTGTCATTGACTCCTGACTTATCACTGTTTTCGTCTCCAAGATGCACTTCTAATCGGGTCACTTTATCTTCAAAACGCGCTAAAGCGGTTCCTAATTCATCCGAAATATACGATTTTAAACGTGCGTGTCCTTCTACATTGTTGTCTGTGTTGATTTGTACTGTCATGTTTTTATTAATTTAATGTTGTCTTTCAAATTTACCGATTGTAGTACAAAAAATCGAATCAATTAATAAAACATTGTGAAAATAAAGGAGAACAGAAGCGGATTTGAAGGAGAAGCTAACTAAATATTGACTAGGAAAGATGTCTTCTTTCAAAACTTTGAATTAATTGTAGAAATTAAAACCGTATAAATTAAACGCTACCCTCAAGAAGTTTAAACATTGTAAACGGATTTTATTACGAGTTTATGGTTTTGTCGGGCAAACACAATAAAAAAAGCCTGTAATACTTGACAAACAAGCAATTACAGACTTTTTAAGTACCCGGAGCCGGAGTCGAACCGGCACGGTTTCCCACAGGTGTTTGAGACCAGCGCGTCTACCAATTCCGCCATCCGGGCTTAGCAGACATGAAATAACAACAGTTATTTCAACGCAATAAAAGATGTGATTGTGTTTAAATCAACCATCAATTCCTTTAACACGGTGCAAATGTAAAGAATATTTTTAGAAAACATTAAAAAAATATTTAATTTTTCCTTCTACGCTTAAATAGATTTTACCCTTACAAAGACAAAATAAATTAACTTCCTACAAAACAATAAATTAAACCAGTTAGCGATGGAATATCGTTTTTATACTCCCATGCTTATAATAGGCATTATAAATAATATAGAATAATTTATCGATCATAAATTAATAATTTGTTAGTCACAAATATCAACTTTATTCCAAAAAAACATAAATTAATTCACAAATAAAATGTGTTTTCGAAATTCTTAAACTCTCACTAGACAATCTAATTAAAACCCAGCGACACACAAGAAACTATTATTTAGATAAATCCTCGAATTAAAACAGCGGCAACTCGGAGCCGTTTTTCACAAACAATTCCATTTTATTAGACCTAAGAGGCATCAATTCTGAAAATACTTAAATTTTTCCTTTCAGAGTTGAATAAATTTTATAAATTTGCACCTCGTTAAAACGAAACACACAACTAACTACAAAACAACAAATTAAATGTCACACCTAGAACCAGAAGCTAAAATTTTTGCTTGTTCAAAAAGTGAATATCTTGCAGAGAAAATTGCAAAAGAATACGGAATTCCGTTAGGAAAAGTTACCATGTCTACCTATAGCGATGGTGAATTTCAACCTTCCTACGAAGAGTCTATCAGGGGTTTACGGGTTTTTATTGTTTGCTCGACTTTTCCAACTGCTGATAATTTAATGGAATTGTTATTGATGATTGATGCTGCAAAACGTGCTTCGGCAAGACACATTACCGCAGTAATACCTTACTTTGGTTGGGCAAGACAAGACAGAAAAGACAAGCCAAGAGTTCCGATAGGGGCTAAATTAGTTGCCAATTTATTGGATGCAGCAGGCGCAACAAGAGTAATGACAATGGATTTACATGCTGATCAAATCCAAGGATTCTTTGAAAAACCGGTAGATCATCTTTTTGCTTCGACCATCTTTTTACCTTATGTAAAAAGTTTAGGTTTAGATAATTTGACGATTGCTTCGCCAGATATGGGTGGTTCTAAAAGAGCCTACGCCTATTCTAAATTTTTAGAATCGGATGTGGTTATCTGTTACAAACAGAGAAAAGCAGCAAATGTGATTGACACCATGGAATTAATTGGTGAGGTTAAAGGCAGAAATGTAATCTTAGTAGATGACATGATTGATACCGGAGGCACTTTGGCGAAAGCCGCAGATTTAATGATAGAAAAAGGAGCATTGAGCGTAAGAGCGATTTGTACCCACGCTATTTTATCTGGCGATGCTTACGAAAAGATAGAGAATTCTAAATTATTAGAGTTAATAGTTACCGATTCTATTCCATTGAAGAAAGAATCAAACAAAATAAGAGTGTTGAGTTGTGCGCCTCTTTTTGCTGAAGTTATGCACATGGTGCACCACAACAATTCCATTAGTGGAAAGTTTATAATGTAATTCATTCGTCATAAAGTCAAATGTCTTAAAGTTATAAATTCATGCTGATAGCCAAAAGCTAGAAGCCAAACAAGTAATATTATTTAATAACTATATTTTTTTTACAATGAAATCGATTACAATTAAAGGATCAGAAAGAGAAAGCGTGGGTAAAGTAGCAACTAAAGCCCTACGTAATGCTGGATTGGTTCCTTGCGTATTATACGGAGGAAATCAGGCAGTTCATTTCTCAGCAGAAGTTATGGCTTTCAAAAACTTGGTTTACACTCCAAACGCTCACACAGTTGAGATCGATCTTGGAAAAGGAAAATCATTTAACGCTATTTTACAAGACATCCAGGTTCACCCGGTGTCTGACAAGATTTTACATATTGACTTCTTTCAATTATTTGATGACAAAGAAATCACTATGGAAGTTCCTGTAAAAATCGTTGGTAACTCTAAAGGAGTTATGGCTGGTGGAGATTTACGTTTGAACACTCGTAAATTAAGAGTAAAAGCATTACCGAAAAATCTTCCAGATTTTATCGAAGCTGACATTACTCCACTTGATATGGGTAACAAATTATACGTTACTAAAGTGGCTTCCCCAGACTACAAAATCATGCACCCAGACAATACAGTTATTTGTCAAGTGAAGATTTCTCGTGCGGCTATGAAAGCGGCTCAAGAAGCAGCAAAAGCAGCAAAAGCTCCTGCAAAAGGAAAGAAAAAATAATATTTTTTCAATCATTCAAAAAAAGCATCAGTTGTGAGACTGGTGCTTTTTTTTGCTTTGAAGCGAGAAAACTGGCATTTCTATAAACAATCTTCCCGCTGTATGTTACAATCTTTTTTTCGGGAAAAACCTCAAAAAAGGATTTTCACTCCCATCGGGGCTATAAAGCCATTACTTTTTCTCTTTTGTGACTACTCTAAAAATTCAACAATCTAATAGACCAATACTCTAATTAGTTTACTTTTGCAGTATGATAAAATGGATATCAAATTTATTCTCATCAACAAAAACAGAGACCAATACGGATTGTATGAAACCGGAGGTTCACGAACACCAAAAAAACAATATAGAAAGCGTGAGTAATAAATTCTTAATAGTAGGGCTCGGTAACATTGGCGCCGAATATGTAAACACAAGACACAACATCGGATTTAAAATAGTGGATTTTTTGGCCCGAAAAGAAGGAGTCAACTTTGAAACCGTAAAACTGGGTGCACTGGCCGAATATAAATTCAAGGGAAGAACTTTTCTGCTTTTGAAACCCAACACCTATATGAATTTGAGCGGAAAAGCAGTGCAATATTGGATGACGGCAGCAAATATCCCTTTGGAAAATATTTTGGTGATTACCGATGATTTGAATCTTTCTTTTGGAACCATTCGCATCAGACAAAAAGGAAGCGATGGCGGGCACAACGGATTAAAAAACATCAACCTTGTACTGAATACGCAGAACTACGCCCGATTCCGTTTTGGGATCAGTGATGAATTCAAAAAAGGGAAACAAGTTGACTATGTACTTGGAGACTGGGATGATACTGAAAAACTGGCACTTCCGGAACGATTAGAACTATCCTCAGAGATTATAAAATCATTTGGAACCGCAGGTTTAGAAAACACCATGACCGCATTTAATGGAAAATAAAATCGCAACATTCGTAACCGTTACTAAATGGGTTTTGAAATCACTTGCATTAGACGATAATAATAATTAATTTTATACCTATTAATTGGCACAAAAATCGACACATTACATCAGGGTTTTTAGATAAAAGCAACAAACTTATAACATGAAAAAAATTACTTTAATTTTCTTACTATTCCTTTTTTTTTCAGTCAATTGTTCGTTTGCTCAAGTAAACAATACAACTGAGGTTACACTTTTTGGTAAAAAGAAAATCATTAAAGAAGGTTCCCTCATTCGATGTGCGACTACAGAATACGAAGAATATTTGAAGTCCAAAAATCCAAATAGACTATCTACAACCGAATTTGAACAATGGATAGCCCCAAAAATTATAATTGAAAAAGAAAAAAGAAGAAACACCTCTAAAGTATTAAAACAAAATGCAGTCATCACAATTCCTGTTGTAGTTCATGTCATCCATAATGGCGATATTATAGGAACTAATGAAAATATATTTGACCAACAAGTAATCTCTCAAATACAGGTACTAAACGAGGATTTCAGAAAAAAAGCAGGAACTCCGGGTTTTAATACCAATCCTGTAGGAGCCGATGTTGAAATTGAATTCGCTCTGGCAAAACGCGATCCATCCGGAATTTTATCAAATGGAATAGACCGAGTAGACTTAGGACAACAAAGTTGGTCAACTGATGAAATTAATAGCTTTGTTAAGCCCCGAACTCAATGGAATCCTGAAAAATATCTTAATATTTGGGTCGTTAAATTCACGGAAAACGATCTTTTAGGTTATGCTCAATTTCCAAGCACATCCGGCTTGCCAGGAATAAATGCGGATGAAGGCCCCGCTAATACTGATGGTGTAGTCATTGGTTATTCCTTTTTTGGTTCATCAAGCTACTTCCCCGGAGGGACATACGTGACAGATTACGACAAGGGGAGAACAACTTCACATGAAATGGGACATTGGCTTGGGCTAAGACATATCTGGGGAGACGGAGGATGTGATGTAGATGATTTTTGCGCGGACACCCCAAATTCAGGGCAAGAAAATCAAGGATGTCCGACAGGAGTTGATTCCTGCCCGTTATCTCCAGGGCTTGACATGATTGAGAATTACATGGATTATACGAATGACGCTTGCATGAATATATTTACAGCAGATCAAAAAACGCGTATGATAACCGTTATGAACAATTCCATAAGAAGAGTTTCATTAAAAACTTCTGATGCGCTTGTTCCTGGAGTAACCTTCGCCAATGATGCCATGACTATGATTCTGAATCTAAATATTAACTGCAGTAAAAACTTCTCACCGGTTATAAAAATCATAAATAAAGGGACCTCACCTTTGACACAAGCATCTATACAGTATGGCATTGATAATCAAAATTTACAAACTTACAATTGGACTGGCAACCTAGCCAATAATGAATCACAAGACATTACTTTAAATAGCTTAACTACAACGGAAGGAAACCATAATTTTAACAGCACTATAATCAGTACAAATGGAACAACGGATCAAAACGCCTCTAATAATAGTAGTACAATTAATTTTGACATTTCAAACAGTTTAAACTACTCGTCTAATACCGTAAACTTTTCACTACAACTAGATCACTATGGCACAGAAACTACTTGGAAACTAACAAACACTGCAGGAAACATATTATATGATGGAGGGCCTTATACTGATACCGGTAATGAAACTGGACCACTACCAGCCCTAATAAACACCAGTTTTAACCTCCCAAATAATGATTGCTACACTTTTACAATATTTGACAGTCAAGGCGACGGTATTTGTTGTGATTATGGAGACGGGTTTTACACCTTAAAAACACCCACGGATCAAGTTATTGTTTCTAGCGGAGCTTTTGAAGGAGCCGAATCAACTAAATTTAGCATCAATTCACTATCAACCAATGAGGTTAAAAACTTAAATTCGATTTATCTCTATCCAAATCCTACTTCTAATATATTGAATATAGTTGTTGAAAATAAATTAGAAGCTCCAGAAGCTTACACTATTGTTAACAGCTTAGGTCAAATAATAAAATCTAAAAAAATAGAATCAGAGGAAGATCTTCATGTAAACGTTTCAAATTTAACACAAGGTATTTATTTTTTAAAATTATCGAGAAATCAATCCGAAACAAATACAATTCGATTTATTAAAAAATAAAAAATCATAAAATGAACTAAAAAAGGATTGAAGTTTTCAATCCTTTTTTAGTTATATCGATTGGATACCTTAAATTTGCGCTATCATAAAACACTTGCTTTGAATATTTTTCATTCTATAAACGATTTCAGCTCCACAAAAAAAACGATTCTAACATTAGGCACTTTTGACGGGGTACATATTGGGCATAAAAAAATACTGAAAAAAATAACCCAAAATACTGAAAACGAGAAATACGAAAGTTTAGTTCTTACTTTTTTTCCGCACCCCAGAATGGTGCTTCAAGAACATTCTGACATAAAACTACTCAATACTATAGATGAAAAAATAGATTTGCTCGAAAAAATCGGCATTGAAAATCTTGTCATCCACCCTTTTGACGAAGCTTTTTCAAGACTAACTGCTGAAGAGTTTGTAAGTACCATTCTTGTTGATCGATTCCATATCCAAAAAATAATCATTGGTCATGATCATCGATTTGGAAGAAACCGAACGGCAAACATCGACGATCTTATCGCTTACGGAAAAGAATATGGCTTTGAAGTAGAACAAATATCGGTTCAGGAAATTAATGACATTTCGGTGAGTTCTACCAAAATCAGAAACGCGCTATTAGAAGGAGATATGGCTTTGGCCAATGGTTATTTAGGATACGATTATTTCCTAACTGGAAGCATTGTCAAAGGAAAACAATTAGGAAGGACCATCGGTTTTCCAACGGCCAACTTAAAAATCGAAGAAAACTACAAATTGATTCCGCAAAACGGAGTTTATATTGTAAAAAGCATAATTGATGGACAAACCGTTTTTGGAATGATGAACATTGGATTCAATCCTACTGTTGACGGGCAAAAACAGACTATTGAAATTCATTATTTTGATTTTAATACTGATTTATACAATCAAAAAATCAGTGTTTCAATACTGCAGAGGATTCGTTCAGAACAAAAATTTGAATCTGTGGACCTCCTAAAAGAACAACTTGAGAAAGACAAAAAAACGGCACTCGCCTACTTGAATAAATTTTAATTCTGAATCAAAATCTTTTATATTTTTCATAAAACATTGCTATTTTTTCTGTAAATTTGATTGTAATATACCTTTTTTCTCATAAAGAGGTAATTTTTAAATTTTAAAACTGGCCGTATGAAACTACCGAAAGAATTATTAAACGGATTTATTATTTTCATTGGAATTGGACTTTATTTCTTATTAATGGAGGCTTTAGGTCTTGCCGATTTATATTATTTACGTCTGCTTAACGTATTGTTTGTGTTTTATGGAACCCAAAAAACTTTAAAATCAAATTTTGCCGAAGGTAAAATCATCTTGGTTTCTAATGCTGTTTCAGCATTGATCACATCACTCACAGGAATATTCTTAAGCACCATTGGACTGATAATATATAGCTTTTCAAAAGGAGGTGATGCCTATGTAGGCTCATTGTCTAAAACCTTTTTATTTGGCGGAGACCCATCCGTGATGACCTATTCCATTTCCATATTATTTGAAGGAATCGTATCGGCCGTAATTGTTACATTCATGCTAATGTTATATTGGGATACACGCTATGTTTCAGACAAACATCAAAATTGATCGAATCCATTTTACTTATAAGACCTTTCAAGAAGAAATGATTTATTCTGTTAGAACAGAACATAGAACAACTATTTTATCGAAAATACCCTCAAAATTATGTATCGAAAAACGATAAATGAGATAATTAAAAAGTAATAGATTTCAAAAAAGAATATTGTTTTTCACTTCAAACATCTATTCTATTGCTTAATGAAACTTGTTTTTTAATTTTTAAAAACGAATCGTATGAAACTACCGAAAGAACTATTTTCATCGGAATTGGACTGTATTTTTTACTAATAAATGCACTTGGTTTCGCTGATTTATTTTATTTACGCCTTTTGAATGTATTCTTTATTTTTTATGGCGTCAACAGAGCAATTCAAATGAATATCAATGAAGGTAAAAAAACCTTGTTGACAATGCTATTTCAGCAATGATTTCTTCACTAATTGGGGCGTTTTAACCATCATAGGATTAGCGACTTACAGCTACTTGAACGGAGGGGATCCCTATGTAATATCCTTGCCAAAGACTTTTTTATTTGGTGGAAGTCTTTAGGTAAATACCTACTTCGCTGCTTACTTTTTGAAGGAATCGCCTCTTCGGTAATTGTTACCATGTTACTGATGTTATATTGGAACAACCGTCATATAACTGATTAACTTAGCTATTGCATTGCTTCTTTAGAACAATTTAACTACTTTTGATCCATCAAAAAATCGCATCGATGAGTATTACGAAACACAATTGGACGAAAGACGAAATTATCGCAATATATAATAAACCTATGATGGATTTGCTTTTTGAAGCGGCTTCTATACATAGAGAACACCATGATCCAAACGTGGTTCAGGTTTCAACCCTATTGTCTATAAAAACTGGCGGATGTCCTGAGGATTGTGGCTATTGTCCACAAGCAGCCCGTTACCATACTGAAATTGAAGGCAATGATTTAATGTCAGTAAGCCAAGTAAAAGCACAAGCTTTGCGTGCAAAATCAAGCGGATCCTCTCGTGTATGTATGGGAGCAGCTTGGAGAAACGTAAAAGATGGCCCTGAATTTGATCAAGTACTTGAAATGGTTCGTACCATCAACAAATTGGATATGGAAGTGTGCTGCACCCTTGGAATGATTACTGAAAACCAAGCACACCGATTGGCAGAAGCAGGTTTATACGCATACAACCACAATTTAGATACTTCAGAAGAATATTATAAAGAAGTGATTTCAACCCGCGGATTTGAAGACCGTTTGCAGACCATAGAGAATGTTCGTAAAACGAATGTTACGGTTTGTAGCGGAGGAATAATTGGGATGGGAGAAAGCATCGAAGACAGAGCGGGAATGCTTGTAGCTCTTTCTACATTGAACCCACAACCAGAATCTGTGCCAATAAATGCATTGGTAGCAGTTGAAGGAACTCCGATGGAAGAAGAAAAACCGGTAGAAATCTGGGAAATGATTCGAATGGTAGCCACTACCAGAATCATCATGCCAGAAACTCAAGTACGTTTATCGGCCGGAAGAATGAATATGAGCCGTGAAGGTCAAGCTATGTGTTTCTTTGCAGGCGCCAATTCTATTTTTGCTGGAGATAAATTACTTACTACGCCAAATCCTGATGTAAATGAAGACATGAAAATGTTCGAAATGTTAGGTCTAAATCCACAAAAACCATTTACAAAGGTTTCTCAGCCACTAACCGTTGAAGCTGAAGATTCTCAATTTGCACCATTAGGTGAAAAACCAAAATGGTCAAGACCAGGGCATACCATTGATAGGAATCTTGAAGCATCCGGATCCCGTAAAGAGAAATAGACAATTTAAATTATAAAAAAACACCATCTGTTTATCTCAGATGGTGTTTTTTTATACATAGCTTTTTATTTTAATACATAATTTTCTTGGTTACTGTGTGACCGTTCTGCAATGTAACTTTTACTACCAAAAATTGTTGCTTTGAAACCAAATTAAACACAGAAAATTCAACGTCATTTATATTATTTTTTTGAAACACTTTCCTTCCTGACAAATCATATAATATGACTTTATCAATTGTTTCAATTGGAGAATCAATTTTTATTTGTTTGTTTTTATTAGACACTAAAACTGAATTTTCCAGAGTTACAAAGTCACCCGTTCCTAATGCTTTTTTTGTATAACGCAATACAAACCGATTGTTAAAAGCTCCTTTCTCAGTTGTAAAATTATACGCTCCCTCTTTTAGATTGTGAATAATTTTAGCATCCTTATCTTCTATATAAGCCTCTTCAGAGGCTAATATTCCGTCTACTTCATCGATACTTATTGAAAAAGCACCTTGAATATCAGAACTATAACCCAATGTTACCTCATCATTTTTATCAAATGGTAAAGCTCTACCTTGTATTGTTAAGTTTTTATCCTCATTGATACTGTAAAAATCGACAAACAGATTCCCATCATAACTCTCACCGTCAAAGAGGCCTTCATACTCATTTGTAGCGCCAGTGACATAACCTACCAATGTCTGCTTGAAAGCACCTTGATTGTTCGTCAGGTTTAACCAAATGCGATTTTTTTCAATGGTGCTGACGTCTTTTGATTTTGATGTGTTCTTAATTCTAAAAAACTGCAAATTATTCCCAGTTATAGCCCCAACACCTACTCGCATAGTATTATTAAATACAACCGTATTACCAGAAATAGGTGCAACATTACTCGACACAAAGAACCCTTGCCCCGATGCAATTTTACCGGATGGTTTGTTAGAAGTTTGTTCATCACTTCCTACAGTATTTCCTTTACTAGTAACCGTCCCAACACCACCTACCCTATTATAAGATGCGTAATCATCGGATGAGTAGGCATAAGCCCCTGATCCTGGGTTATTAACATTTTCGGAAAGAGCAATAGCTGAATTATGTGTCCAGAAATAAAGAGTCCCATCTAGAACTGCATTATTGCCCTTTAAAAATTCATCTGCATCCAAAGCTGAAGGGTACGGATTTCCTATTAGATACAATCTATCGGCAACAATACCAGCGATAGAAACTGCCCCGTTATTAGGCTTCCCTACAAAAGAGGCTGGAAAAACGGCAGAAGTGACTGCGTCATAATTCTGAGGCCCACGAATGATGTAACCCATCCCTTTTTTCATAACAGTGCCTGATGATTCTTGCGCCCAATCCTCTGCATCAGCATCAAAAGAATAAAATTTATCCCCAAGCGTGTTTGGAGAAACACCTCCCAAAGTATATCCTACAACCGGTGATGACCAATAGGTGTAATCGAATTTTCTAATCGGCTTGGTTGTTCGTTTATAGGTAATATCTCCCGAGTTTATAGTAGGATCCTCGTTTATTTGTACCAAACTAGCGTTATTTTCAAATGTTAACGAACCTCCAGAAACGGTTACTCCGTTAGTGATAGTCATTGTTTCCCCAGTTGGAATAGTAACTATTCCTGATTTTACTTCACAGGAACAACCCAACACATCTACACCTTCGCTATAATTTGTCTCAAAAATAATACTTTGATTGGCATTTGGTGTCCCTTTGTCCCATTTAGCGACACCCGAAATAACTTTCCAAGTATTATTTTCTGCGGCAGTTATCACCACGTTTGCAGTTGGGAAAGATGTACAAGTTCCATTAGATACTGTAAAGGTATAAGGAGAGCCTGCTGCACTTAATCCTGAAACTGTATAAGAACCACTACCCCCTGTAGCAGAGTAAATTGAAACTCCATTTTGATATAATATCCATGCGCCAGAAGTTGGCAAACCACTTAAAATCACACTTCCTGTTGCTACTGTACATGTAGGTTGAGTTATTGCAACTGTTGGAGCACTTGGTAGTGCGTTTATGGTTACTGTGGCACTACCCGCAAGTGTTTGCGTACATGATGGACTAGTCGAATAAACAACGCTTACCAAAGCATACACAAAAGAACCCGCTACAGTTGTTGCAACAGCTACATTTGCAGTACCACTTGCAACAATACTTACAGTTTGATTTATGCCCCCATTAATGGTATAGGTTGCGGTTATTCCTGCTGCTTGTGGGTTTGTAAATGTAATATTTGGACTTGTAGCACCAAGACATACCGCCGTAATACCACTAACGGTCGCTGTTGGGTTTGGTCTAAAAGTAACACTGGCAGTTTTATTAGCTGGTGATAAATTTACACAACCATTAGCATTGGTGATTGATAGTAAGGTATATGTTTTTGAAGTTGTAGCTGATACATTAAAAATTGTAGACGCATTAGTAAATACACTTTGACTATACGTTGTTATTCCGTCTGTGTAGGACAAAGTATACGAAGGCGCTCCATTAGTGTCATCTGCGTCAAAAGTAAGTGTGGCTTGACTGCCTATACAAAACGAACCTCCCGTAAAACCAGAACTTGCTGTATTATTTGGCAATGTATTAACGGTAACTATTACAGGAGTAGTATATGCTGAATAAAAGGTATATCCTGCAAATACAGATTTAGTTCTTCGTTTGTAACTTGTTGAGGCAGTTAAAGCTGGCGGAGAATAAGTTGAACTTGTTGCGCTTGGAATAGTAACAAAACTACCTGTTGTATTTGTCTGCCATTCATATGTGATTGTTCCTGAACCGGTACCAGCCGTTGTTGATGTCAAAGTAGTAGGAGTAGCTCCACTACAAATCGATTGTGCTACGCCTATTACTCCTGCAGTAACAACATTGATACCTCCAGCAGCCTCAATTTCCGAAAATAGGTACAAAGCACCACCACCAACACAAACAGCGTATTGTACAGTACCTACAAAAACCTCGTCATTATTATTACAACTTCCATTTAAACTACCTGAACCATTTTGAAGATACAGGGCAACATTTGAAGGTAATCTAATTATAGAATGATCAAAATTAATATGCCCATCAGGAGAAGTAACAACTATTAATTGCGTATTTATAGTAATGTCAGCAGATTTATTTAAATCTAGTGTCCCAGAAACATTTATACTATTAGCTGAAACAGACATGATATCAAGAATCACTGTTTTTCCAGATGGAATAACTACATCATCAGCAGCTGTTGGAACTGCACCTAAAGACCAGTTTGCAGCTGTACTCCATAACAACTTTCCTCCAACTGTTGTTGAACCTGAATAAGTATTTGTTGCTGCAAAAACTACAGTTTGAAAAAAAATTAAAAAAAGGGTACAGAGTAATTCTTTGATCATGCTTTTAATATGTTTTTTTTAATAAATCCGACTTTAAATCCGTAGCCTTCCAAAAGAAAAAACCTACATTAAATTCAAATTAAAAAAAACAAATCTACTTCCCATAATAAAGTCGTCGACATGCATTTATATTCGTTAAAAAGCTGTTTTACAAAACCTTAAAACTCTAGCGCTTATAAAAAATTATCAAATTATACTTTAAGTTATTTTAAAGTATAATTTTCTTAGATACTATTTGACCATTTTGCAAAACCACTTTCACAATTAAAGCTTGTCTACTTGAAGTAAAATTAGGTATTATATGTTCGTTATTTCCAACATTTATTTTTCTATATAATTGTTTTCCCAGTAGGTCAAAAATTAAAACTTTATCAATTGTTTCATTTGAAGAATCAATTTTTATCTGTTTATTTTTGACCGAAATCACAATTTGAGTATCTGCTGTCTCAAAATCTCCTGTTCCTAAAGTTTTATCTTTATAACGTAGAACAAAACGATCATTAAAAGTCCCCGCCACTGTTGAAAAATCATAAGGTGAGGCTTTTAAATCATGTACTACATTCAACAACTTATCTTCAATATATACCTTTTGAGATTGTATCATTCCATCTAGTTCATCAATGCCAATACTAAAATTCCCTACAACGATAGATCTATACCCTAGGGGAACTTCATCGTTTGCATCAAATGGCAAAGCCCTGCCTTGAATCACAAAGTTTTTCTCTTGATTTACGCTGTAAAAATCTATAAATTCATTTCCATCAAAAGTTTCACCATCGTAGCCATTATCATCGTCATTAGTAGCTCCGGTAATATACCCCACTAACAATTGTTTGAAAGCACCTTGTGTGTTAGTTAGATTGAGCCATACTCTGTTTTTCTCAATAGCACTTGTCGTTTTTGATTTGGTGCTATTTGTCTTAAAAAATTGGGAGTTATTCCCTGTAATTCCTCCAACACCAACTCTCATACTATTATTAAATACAATCTCATTTATACCTAAAATCGTTGTATTACTTGTAGCAAAAAAACCTTGTCCTGCTCCTATCTTACCAGTTGGTTTGTTAGGGTTACTTTGTGTCTTATCAGGATCGCTATCTGCAACTGTTCCAACACCTCCCGTTAAGTTATAGGAAGCATAATCATCTCCAGAATAAGCGTAAACACCTGTTCCTGGATTAACAACACCTATTCCAATTTTTGTGCTGTGCGTCCAGAAATAAAGCGTTCCATCTATGACACCTGCGTTATCAGTCAAAAATTTATCTGCATCTAATGCCGAGGGGTATGGATTTCCGATAAGATAAGATTTATAAGTATATATTCCTGTGATAAGATAGCGTCCATTATTAGGCTTACCAGTAAATGTTGCTTCCAACGAAGTCAAAGGACTTACCGATATTGGCCCAGGACCTCTAATACTATACCCTTTCCCCACAATCATTGGACTTATCGCCGACTCACTTTTCCAATCTTCAGAGCCTGCAGTAACTTCGTAAGAATAAAATGTACTACCTACAAGACTGGAAGGATTGTACAAAATTCCTCCAGTACCTCCTAAATTTAAAGGCGATACCGGTGAAGACCAATACGTATAATCGGTATTGCGTACTCCCGTATTTGTGAGTCTTTTGTATATTATATTTCCCGCATTGACAGCAGCATCATTAGTTTGCACTAAACTAGCATTATTTTCAAAAGTCAGGACTCCTCCTCCTACTACTTCCACTTCATTTGTAATAGTCAGCGTACGCTTTGCTCTAATTGTAACGGCTGCGCCTCCCGTAATTTTACAGGAGCACCCAACTAAATCCACATCCTGATTAAAATCTCCTGTAAAAATAACTTTTTGTGTACTTGTTGGAGGCAATCCAGTAGACCACGCAGCCCCATTCCACGTATTGGTAATTACTGTATTTATCCCCACATTTGCTGATGCCAAAGATGTACAAATGCCGTTCGAAACCGTAAAAGTATACGTTCCTGGAACCAATCCTGAAATTGTAGTTGAACTTCCTGTTCCTGTAGTTGTTGCCGAAGATGTACCGTTTCTTGTTAAAGTCCATGTCCCCGAAGACGGCAAACTGTTTAGAGTAACACTGCCTGTAGCAATATTACAGGTTGGTTGAGTTGGAGATTCAGGCGATGGCGTTGTTGGCAATGTATTTACAGTAAGAATACCTATACTTGTTACACTTCCATAAATATTAGTAACACTTACCAATCCACTAGTATTTCCTGAAGCTACAGTGGCAGTGATGCTCGTGGCTGAGTTAACAATAAAAGATGAAACTGCTGTATTATTTACGGTAATATTCGTTGCTGTTGTAAAATCAGTCCCGATTATTGTAAAAGCGCCTCCTTGACAAACTGAAGTTGGCGAAAATGAAGTTATTGTCGGTGGGGCAATAACCCTAATTAAATAATCCTCTACTTGTCCATAATCGTTCCCACTAAAACAAGGATTATTAGAATTAGCGACAGTATATGTTTTCATAACCCGCATCTTAGTATTGCCAGCAACAGCAGTTCCTGGTACAGATATATTAGCAGTAACTAATTTAGCATCGACTCCTGTAGAGTTAGTAATTGTGCCTAAATTGTATATTTCATTAGTGGTATTTCCAAAAACGCCATTTTGATCCCAATCAATATATACTTTAATAAATTCCGTAAAATTACCATCAGTATTCCCCTTTACAGAAATAGCATTTAATACTGACCCCTGAATAACAGAGCCTGTGATACAGAAACTTTCTAAACTAGGGCCTCCCAACACATTAGTAGTAGTATTATTAATTCCGGCAAACGTAACATTAGTTATCGGCTCTACACCATTATTAAAACTAGGCATACAATAAGCTTTAAAAGTAGAAGTATAAGTAATTTCTATTCGGCCATTACCTCCATTACCTCCTGATCGATTTCCGCCACTGCCACTAGCATCTTCACCACCACCACCACCACCACCAGGTGCATTCCCGTTTAATCCATTTCCATTAGTAACTCCAGTTCCTCCAGCTCCTCCATTAGGGGCGCTTCCTCCAGTTCCTCCAGTATTACTACCTCCAATAGTTCCATTTGCACCAGAAGTATTTATTGTACCTCCAGAAGCAGTGCCTCCTAGACCCGTAACACTTCCGCCATTACGATCTCCTCCACTGCCTCCATTAGCTGCTATGCCTAAACTAAGAATAGTTGTATTTCCTCCATTAGCTCCATCATCAGTACCTCCAGCACCTCCAGTACCAACAATATAGTTTATAGTTTGACCCGAAGTTACTGTAAAAATTCCGATACAATATCCTCCTGCTCCTCCGCCGTCACCACTATCACCACTAGTCCTAGACCCTCCTCCTGCTCCTCCTGCTCCCCAAGCTTTTACTGTTATAGAAGTTACATCACAAGGAACTACAAAAGTGCCTGCTCCTGTAGTCGTTACTGTAACCGTTTGCGAATTAGAAAATTGAGTAGTTAAAAAAAATAAAATGGTGAAAATTATCTTTAATATTGGTGTAAGTAATTTTTTATTCATGTGGTATTATTTGTAAATTCAATCATTTTAAATGTGCTTTAATGAGCCATCATATGTCCCTGTTTATCGAAAAAATCGATTTCCACAATATGACTTGCTTTTTTAAATAAAATGAAATTTTATCGGTTATCGGTTAAAAAAACCGACGTAATACCTCTTTCTGTTTATAAGAAACCAAAATCATCAAAAACAAAATAAGTATCTTTTTAATAACTACAAAGCCAAACTCTTACCATTTTAGTCGCAATAATATTGATCCAAAAACTATATTTTTAATGCGTAATTAACGAACATTATAATTAATTTCGCTTAATTACTAAAAATTAGAAACCCCACTAATGAACCCAGTTTATTCCATAAAAGAAGCGATACATAAAATAGAGCATTATTGCGCCTATCAAGAACGCTGTCATGAAGAAGTAGTACAAAAACTGAGAAGCATGAAAATGGACTCCGAAGAAATCGACACTATTTTAGTACACCTTATCAGCGCTAATTTTCTGAATGAAAGTCGTTTTGCCTGTAGTTTCGCAAGAGGGAAACACCGCATTAAGTTTTGGGGAAAAATAAGAATTGTAAATGAATTAAAATTTCGAAAAATTACTCAATACAATATCAATCTGGCACTCAAAGAAATTACGGTCGAGGAATATAACTCAACATTTCATATAGTTTCAGAAAGACATTGGGAAGCAATCCTAGAAACAAATGTTCAGAAAAAAAGAAAGAAATTCCGTGATTATTTACTTAGAAAAGGCTTCGAAAGCAATTTGATTTACGAAAAAGTTAAAGAGCTGGAAAATTTACAAGAGCAATAAAATAAGCAACCAAAATTACAAACTCAAAAGTATACTCACTGCGTTTCCACCAAAGCCAACCGCATTAATCAAAACTTTTTTAATAGGTTTTGCTTGTACTTGTGCTTTCGCAAATGGAACTCCGACAAATATATTGTGTTGCATCATCATAATAGCCAATTCCATACTCAAAATCCCCGATGCGCCAAAAGTGTGACCAATTTTCCATTTATTAGTTGTCAGCAAAGGAAGATTTTTACCAAAGATTTTCTCAATAGCCCTGTATTCCGTCAAATCGCCTTTTATAGTTCCCGGAGCATGCATTACAATGACATCAACTTTGGATAAATCAGTGTTTTGCAACGCCATTTTCATTGATTTCTGGAAACAAGTCGCTTCAGCCGAAATAGAAATATTATGTTCCAGAATTTCCGTAGCATATCCAATTCCTTCGATGTAAGCCAATGCGTTTTCAGTTGCACCAATTTCGAGACAACAAACTCCAGCACCTTCACCAAGAATCATGGTGTTTTGTTTTTTTTCAAAATCAAGCGCACGATTCGGATATTCTTCTGTACTATTCGAATAAATTTTCAGCGCCCGCATTTGGGCAATCGTAAAATCAGTTAATGGCGCTTCACTTCCACCGACTAAAAACTTATCCGCCATTCCGGCTCTAAGCCAAGCCACTCCGTTTAATACCGCATGTAAAGCCGTAGAACACGTTATGGAATGTGATATTTCCGGACCTGAACTTTGCAAATCATGGGCAACCCAAGAAGAAATATTTCCTAATGTCGTCGTTGGAGAAGCCAAAGTTTGTGCTTTTCCAGTTTTTAAATAATCCTGATAGTGTTTTTCGAATAAATCTGTTGCGCCACGAGACGAACCTATATTAATCCCAAAAACATCTTTTTGTGTCCAACCAGCATTTTGCATTGCCTTTTGCGAAACCGACATCGCATACAAAACCGATTTGTCTAAGGATTTATATTTGTTATCTGACTCTCGCAAAGCATCAATAACTTGCATTGAATCAGCATCTAAAGCCGCCACAAAAGTTTTTTTATGGTCTAAGACGTGTTGTGTAAAACAATGATTTTCATTGAGATAATTTTCCCAAATAGACTCAGGTGTATTTCCTAAAGGTGAAATGGAAGCTATGGCAGTTATGGAAATTGTTTTGGACAAAATACTACTATTATTTAACCGCAAAGGTCGCAAAGTTTTTCCCAAAACTCATACGGCTTTGAAAAAATTTACACTCGAAAAATGCAGCTTATTGTTATAAATTTATACAACATCTAAAGCATTTTCGACCACTTGATATACTTTTTGTAATTGCTCATCGGTAATAATATATGGAGGCAGAATGTACACAATATTTCCTACTGGGCGCAGAATTATTCCGTTTTCGATAAAAAAATCATAGAGTTTATTGCGTAATGTTCCATAATAACTGGCGGAACTTTCGGTTTTTATTTCTAATGCAAAAATGACACCCAGCACTCGTGTTGTGACCACTTTTGGATGATTTTTAACGCGCTTTTCAAAATTCAGATGATTTTGATTGACACGAACTATATTCGTTTGCATTTCATTGGTTTGCAATAATTCTAAACTGGCCAAAGCCGCCGCACAGCCTGTAGGATTTGCAGTGAATGTGTGACCGTGAAACAAGGCTTTATTGATATCATCGTTATAAAAAGCGTCAAATATGTCTTGTGTAAAAGTGGTAATTGCCATAGGAATAGTTCCTCCGGTCAACGCTTTGGACAAACACATCATATCTGGTTTTTCTACCAGATAATCCGTTGCAAAAGTTTTTCCGGTTTTCCCAAAACCCGTCATCACTTCATCTGCAATGGTAAGGACATTATTCTCCTGACAAATTCGCATCAACACATCTAAGGATTCCGGCTCATACATCACCATTCCTGCGGCTCCTTGAACCAATGGCTCAAAAATAAAACCTGCACAATTGTTATTTTTTATAACGGACTGTAAAGTATCGTAACTTTCCTGCTCCAGTCCTTTAACCGGAACCGGAATACGAACAACATCAATGAACATCCCTTGAAAAGCTTGTGTGTAAAACGAAATTCCACTCGCCGCCATAGCCGCAAATGTATCACCGTGAAAAGCATTTTCGAAAGCAATTATCGTAGTTTTCTTTTCTCCTTTATTGAAAAAATACTGCAAAGCGACTTTAATCGCGACTTCAACAGCTGTGGAACCATTATCAGAAAAGAAGATTTTCTGTTGGTTTTTCGGCAAAATTTCCATCAACTTTTCTGCTACTAAAATAGCAGGTTCATGTGTAAATCCACCAAACAATACATGCTCTAATGTGGTGAGTTGTTTGTAGATCGCATCCGCAATAAATACATTCGAATGTCCATAAGGATTGACCCACCACGAAGCGATTGCATCAATATACTCTTTGTTATTTTCGTCCCAAAGCAGTGCCCCTTTCCCTTTTTTAATAGCAATTGGTAACGCTGCGGTTTTGTGTTGGGTATACGGATGCCAAAGATATTGGCGGTCTCTTTCTGTTAAATTCATTTGGATGATGATTGTAGATTTTTGATTTAGCTATTAGCTTCTAGTCATTGCTATTGATTTTTACTATTGCAATTGCAGAAGGTCTTCTCGAAACAAATCGGCGTATTCTTTTATTACATTTTGATCAAAATAAGGCTCTTGTACTATTCTTCCAATGCAGTTCAAACCTGTTTTATTCAAAATTATTTTTTCGGTAGCTTTATTTTCATCACCAGAAAAAACAATTCCAGCAATAGTAATTTTTCGATTCTGCAAAACTTCAACCGTCAATAAGGTATGATTAATACTTCCCAAATAATGACGGGAAACTACAATTACTTTATAATCCGGTTGAATCAAATCAATCACACAATCGTTCGCATTTAACGGAACAAAAACGCCTCCCGCACCTTCAACGACCAAATGATTCTCTGTTTTAGGTTCTATGATTTCATTTAAATCAATAGTAATACCATCTAATTCAGCAGCGAGATGTGGACTCGCAGCAGTATTCAAAGCGTAACTATTGGAATGAACTACCGTCTTTTCATTAGATAAAAAACATTTGATTTTATGACTATCAGAATTTTCTAAATCGCCGGCTTGAATAGGTTTCCAGTAATCAGCTTCCAAAGCTTCTGTTATAATAGCTGATGCGATGGTTTTACCTACATCGGTTCCAATTCCTGTGATGAATAGTTTCATTTAATTAAATTCAAATTTACACTTATTGCATTTATACTTATGTTTCGAATAAAAAGGTATTATGACAAAAAGAAGTGAAAAAATAAATGAGAAAAATGATTTTAAATCATTAATAGAAGTTACCATATTGATTTGTTCAATACCGCACTTAGGACATTTAATCAGTTGGTTTTTTTCATTCAACGAATATTCGCTAACTTGAGAAAGAATCTCATTTGCTTCAGCAAAATTTTCATTTTTCACAAAAAGTTTTACCCCACCAATAGCATTACTGTACAATGGATTTGTATCAACAGTATTATTATCTCTTATAAAAACTTCAATTCCTTCGGACTCTAATTTTCCTTTAAAAATTATCGCTTCTGATGAATATTGATACCTTCTAATTAATTTAAAAATAGATTTTTCCATAGTATTAAAACACAAAAGTACGTAACAAAGCTAAGACTTCTGATATTTCTTCTTTTGAATTATAACTGTGCAGACAAAAACGCAAACGTTCCTGCCCTTCGGGAACAGTTGGCGAAAGTATGGCTTTGACATCAAATCCTTTTTCCTGTAGTTGGTTGGCGATTGCTTTTACTTTTTCATTTCCTGGAATGATAGCGGATTGTATAGCCGATTTGCTTCGGACAAAAATCTGCTTTAATCCTAACATATTCTTTTCCTGATTGAAATGAATGATGTTTTCTCGAAGTATTTCTATGTTTTTTTTCTCTTTTTCTAAATAGTTATACGCAACTAAAATCGTGGCGACAGAATGTGGCGAAAGCCCTGTAGTATATATGAAACTTCGGGCAAAATTTACTAAATAATCCCTCAATTCAACTGAACCTAAAATTGCGGCACCGTGACATCCCAATCCTTTCCCGAAAGTCATAATACGGGCAAAAACATGATCTTGCAAACCCAGCATTTGAACGAATCCCTCACCTTTTGAACCAAAAACCCCCAAACCATGCGCTTCATCAATAATTAAATAACAATTGTGCTTAGTAGATATTTGAGCCAATTCTTCTAGATTTGGACAATCTCCATCCATAGAAAAAACAGATTCGGTAACGATATAAATAATGGTATTTGGATTCCGTATAATCAACTTTTCTAGATCTTCGAAATCATTATGACTGAATTTATAGGCTTTGGCATTCGATAATTGAATTCCGTCACGAATAGAGGCATGACACAATTCATCGTATAAAATCAAATCGTCTTTTTGTGGAACTGAGCTAAAGAATCCAATATTGGCATCGTAACCCGAATTAAAAATTAACGTCGTTTCTGATTGATGGAAATTAGCAATGAAATCTTCAGCTTCTTGATACAGTTTATGATTTCCAGTTAACAATCGAGAACCGGTTACTCCGTTTTGAATAATCTTATTACTAATTAAATACTGATGCGTTTCATTAAAAATAATTTTCGATTGAGAGAAACCCAAGTAATCATTGGAAGAAAAATCAATCCTTTTACTTGACAAAGGCAATTTTCGCAAAGCATTATTTTGTATACGGGTTTCAAGTTTAGCGGATAGATTTTCTGGAAAATGTTTCATAGTTAGCAAAAATAAGCATCTTTTTCGGTTTATGGATTTTGTGTCATTTTTGTTTGCTGATTTCTTTAAAGGAATGGATTTTGAAATAGTAATTCTAATTCCGAATCAAATTTCAGCATTCATAAAAATCAAATTGTTCGAAAATTAACATTTGCATAAAAGCAATCAAAATAAAACTAGTAAATATTTTCGAAAACGGTTTCGATTTATAACTTTCACAAAGTTGTGTTAAAAAAAACTTAAAATTAATAACGAAGCTGTTAATCCATGAAATAGTTTTCTACTTTCGGCAAATATGAAACGAATTGCATCACTTTTCTTATTAGTAACGTTGTTTTACAACGTGATGGGATACTATCTGATGTTTGCTTATCAAGAAGAGCAAGCGTGGGTATCTTCTATGGAAAAAAGACAGGATTCTGAGTTTCAAGTAATCCAATTAAATGCAACTTTATACTCCTTTATCGAAGACACTGAATTTGAGTATGTAAATGAAGATGTGGTTATCAACAATAAAAGCTACCATATTTTCAAGAAGAGAATTCAAAACAACATCCTAAGTCTGTATTACCTGCGCAATTCACACCAAGACGCAATAAGTCAGGATTTAAAAGATATTGTTGACAACCAATTATTCAACGGATCTTCATCAAAAGAGTCTCCAGTCAAAAAATTACTAAAATCTTTCCAAAAAGATTACGTTGCAAATAGCGCTGTTTGTTTCACTTTTTCTCTTGAAAAAGAAGCAGAAGTTGTTGTCCTTAATGGAAACCCTATAGAGTCTTTACACTCAGGACACCTTACCTTATCCTACACACCACCGGATTTCGTTTAAATCTTCTTTCATTTTAGTGGAATCATTCACTTTTATCTGGCATTTGTAAAGTCAAGGTAATTCACGATTGTTTTTAGCTAAATCTGTATTTATTACACCCGTTTTTATTAGAAATTATACCTGTTATAAATACAAAACAGTCTTTTGTATTTTCCGAATTCATTTTTCGTGAATCATTTCGTAACCCTGTTTTATATTTCTATTCTGGTATATTTTGTACAACTAGCTTTCAGAATCGTGACTTAAATTCATTTGCAAATTCAAAAATGGATTTCTAAAAAGAGTTCTTTATTTCAAAGGCAACCTTTAATCTATCTATTTTGCCTTGTAAAATCAAACAAAAATTTGGTGAAAGCCAATAGCAAATCTTGTTTTACAACGACAATACCTATCAACTAACTTATATTTTTTTAATGCCAACCTTCTTTTTGGAAAGAAGTCATTGTTAGCATATTTTATATCATTAACCATTCTAAAAACCAAAAACTTGAAAAATTTATCAGCTTTACAATCCGTTTGTGTTTTTATCCTATTCCTTACAATTGTTTTTAGCTCCCAAAATATGTCTGCACAAGGTTGCGTCGCTGTCCGCCAAATGGGAGGACAAAACATGAATTCTTCAAATTCTTATAATTTAAGCGAAGGCGAATTTCAAGTAGGTGCTAATTATCGCTATTTCCACTCTTGGAGACATTTTGTAGGCAAAGAAGAACAGCTACATCGCCAAACAACTGGAGGCGGATTTGACGCAAACGGTAAAGAACGTGGTAATGCAGTAAATATCTATTCCCATGCTGTCGATTTAAACATTTCATACGGATTGACAGACCGAATTCAGTTGAATGCAACATTACCTTATGTAAACAATGAGCGCTCTCAAATATTAAGACAAACTACTCCTGTGAAAAACACGTACCGCTATAGTGTTTATGCTGACGGCATTGCTGATGCTCGTTTGAGCGTTAACTATTGGGTTGTTGATCCAAAAAAGGCAAAAAAAGGAAACATTATGGTAGGATTAGGTGTGAAATTAAACAATGGCAGTCATGATGAAATGGATGAGGCACCACAAACCGATGGAACCACTAAAAGTGTTGTAATGGATCAAGCGATTCAACCCGGTGATGGAGGTGTTGGTTTTTCAGTAGAACTACAAGCATTCCGACAGTTAACAGGACGGCTTTATGGTTTTGCTAACGGCTATTATTTATTTAATCCAAGTGAATCAAACGGCACCTTTAAATCAGCCCCAAAAGCAGGTTTGGGTGGATACAATGTTTATGCCTCTCCCGATCAATATTTTGGACGTGCAGGTTTCATGGCTGCAGTGGATAAAAAAGAAAACTTTACTGTTTCATTAGCGGGACGATTTGAAGGAATTCCTGCCTATGATACCTTTGGCGGTCAAGTGGCATATCGCCGTCCTGGGTATGTTATTGCAGTTGAATATGGCTTTTCATATCGTATAGGTAAACATGGTTTCAGTCTTTATATCCCTTACAATGTTGTGAAAAATCGCATTCAAAGCGCAGCCGATATTGCTGATCAAAATTTGCAGAATTCAGTAATTACAGATCCAACAAAATATGTACATGTGCAAGGCGATGCGGCATTTGCCGACTACTCTATCAATGTGGGTTATTCGTATCGTTTCAATTTGAACAAAAAAATGAAAATGACGATGAAGCATTAGATTTAAATCAATACTGAAGATAAAAACGCTTTAGTTATTTTAAAAAACACTTCTAACACCAAAAAACCAGATATGCTATTTCAAAATCAAACCATTTATTAAAATGAAAAAAATTTACCTGATTTACCTACTCGCAGTTCCTTTTTTCATGAATGCCCAAACTGATATTGACGGCATCATGATGAACAAAAATAATTTTTGCGTTGGAGCAATATATCAATACAGCAGTTGGGATGAGTATTGGGAAGGAGACTTTAAAAGAGAGAATCTAAATCTTGGTACCGTATCAACAAGAGCCATTGGCCTCATGGGAAACTATGGCATCTCAGATAAACTGAATGCAATCTTTAGTGTGCCCTATATTGAAACCAATGCTTCTGCAGGAACCATGAAAGGTCAAAAGGGAATACAAGACCTTTCGCTTACACTAAAATACATGCCTTTAGAGAAAACAATAGGAGAGGCAACTTATTCCATTTATGCATTGGGAAGTTTTACTACTCCTCTATCCAATTATTCTGCTGATTATTTACCTTTGAGCCTTGGTTTAAAAAGCAAAACAGTTTCATTGCGCTTAATGGGTGATTATCAAAGAGGAAATTTCTTTACTACAATCTCAGGTGCTTATGTAAAAAGAGCCAACATAACTATCGATAGAAATGCCTATCTCACTGACGAAATGCATTATACGAATGAAGTCGATATGCCTGATGCTATTTCGATAAATTTTAGAGCCGGTTATCGTTCTAATAGATTGATTGCCGAATTTATAATAGACAATTGGGTAACACAATCCGGAGGATTTGACATTACAAAAAACAATATGCCTTTTCCAAGTAATACCATGAATGCATTAAAATATGGTATTAATTCAAAATATACATTTAAAAAAATACCAGAATTATCTCTTGTAGGTGGTTATAACTATGTAGCAGAAGGAAGAAACGTTGGAAAATCAGACACCTTCTATGGCGGTGTATTTTATGTGATTAATTTTAAAAAAACAAGTCCCCAAGATGAAAAATAAGATACAAAAAAAAGCCTGTACTACTCTTCTGGCAATATTTCTTGCCTGTGCCTATTCGTGTAGTGATGACATTATTGAACGAAACGAATTTGAAGCCTTAAATCCTACTAATACAGACGATTTGGCTGGAAATTGGAAAACTTTTTTATTGACCGCTCCCAATGAATTCCTCTTAGAGGCACCCATTGCAACAAATACACCGGCATTTACCAGAGAAATTAACGAAATAAAAAGTTACCAAACCAATATATCAGAAAATCAAAAAAAGATAATAAAATATTGGAGTGCAGGTGGTGTTTTACGCTGGAATGAAATCATGCGAACTTTAGTAGCCAGACATAATCGTCCACCCTATCAAAACGAAGATGGCACTTACCCTGCACCATCGGCGGCAAATCCATTTGCGAATCCACAATTTCCTTTTTCAAATCCACCTTATGCAGCCAGAGCCTACGCCTATGTAAGTGCCGCACAATATGATGCAATGGTGGCTACTTGGTATTATAAAAAACTATACAATAGAGCCGCACCGTTTACCGTGGATGCAACTTTACAAGTGTTAATTCCAAAAAGCACTATGCCTTCCTATCCTTCAGAAGATGGTGTATTGTCCGGTGTTACAGTTGAATTATTAAAATTATTGTTCCCAACCGAAATCGCATACATTGATGGAAAAGCGGAAGAACAAAAACTATATCGTATCATTAGTGGTGCCAATGTTAGAAGTGATATCGATGCCGGTATCATTTTAGGAAGAAAGATTGCAACCAAATTTATTGCAAGAGCTGGAGCTGATGGAGCTGGAGCTGCGATAGGAAACCAAGCGCTTTGGACACAATTAGAAACACAAACTGCAGCCACTGGAGAAACGCCTTGGATGTCATTAGATTTACCTGCAAGACCACCAATGCTACCATTATTTGGCAAAGTAAAATCGTTTCTAATGACTCCTGAAATGGTTGTTGCCAGCCGGCCAGTTCCTCCACCGTCTACAAAATCAGAACAATTTGCTAAAGAATTGGCAGAAATAAAAGATTATGGTACTAATCCATCTAGAAAAAACATGGAAATCGTTGCTTTTTGGGCTGATGGGGTAGGAACTTATACACCACCCGGTCATTGGAATGCTATTGCAGCTGAAGCATTTGTAGAACAAAATTATAGTGAAGTACGATGGGCAAGAAATATGGCGCTATTGAATATTGCAATGATGGATGCCGCTATTAGCTGTTGGGACGCAAAGTACACTTATTTTAATCCAAGGCCATCACAACTGGATCCTTCTATAAAAACAATGACTGGAGTTCCAAATTTCCCTTCTTATGTGTCAGGACATTCTACTTTTAGCGGCGCAGCCTGTGTTGTTTTATCCCATATCATTCCTGCAAAAGCGCAAAATTTTATAAATATGGAAAAAGAAGCTTCAGATTCAAGAATGTTTGGTTGCATTCATTACAGAAGTGACTGTGAAAAAGGGCTTGAATTAGGAGAAAAAGTAGGTGGCTTTGCTGTAGCAAGAGCCATTATTGATGGTGCTGAATAAATAATAATGATACGGTTGATAATCTGTTTTAATGGTTTGTTTTAATATTACATTTTATCAATTACAGCCTAGCAGGCGTTGGAAACCTGTTAGGCTTTTATTTTTTAAGTTTTAAACTTTAAAATAAAACAACCGCTTTGCTGATATTCAAAAAAAGGGCAAGTGTAACAATACATTCAACTACTTCATTATGAAAAAAACATTCAAATTCTTTTATTTTAGATTTAGCAAAAAAATAGAAAAACACAGCATCAACATGATGCGATTTTCTCTCGCCATCGTTTATGGCTGGTTTGGTGCTTTAAAAATTTTCGGTATGAGTCCTGCCGGTGAATTAGTAGAACAAACTGTTTATTGGTTTAAACCCGAAATATTTATTCCAATTCTTGGCATCGGTGAAGTAATTATTGGTCTCGGATTGCTCCTAAAACGATTCATTCCTTATACTGTTCCGCTATTATTAATGCATATGGCAGTCACATTTTTCCCTGTTTTTATTCTAAAAACCATCTGTTTTGATGTTTTTCCATATCGCCCTACATTGGCTGGGCAATACATAATTAAAAATCTTATTCTAATTTCAGGAGCCCTTGTAATTGCCGGGAAATACAATGAAAAATATTATGTCAAAATGGATTCAAAACTAATTACAAAATAATCCTCAAAAATTAAAACCTCAGGAGGGATTTGCAACAGTACCACTCACTAGTATCGTATTAGAAAATTAATTCGGCATGTACTCTATTATTACAAAAAACAATGACAGGGTGGTTTGATTCTTTAATCCCCGTTTACCACGAGAAACCTCCACATACACAAGCACAAGGTTATTTGGTTTCAAAACAATGCTAATTATGAAAAAGATGGCATTATTTGAAATATCATGCTTGGCGATTGAACATAAAAAAAGCCAAACATTCCTGTTTGGCTTTTCCATTTTATTAATCGAAATTACTTTAGTCCGCTAAAATAATAACTTTATTGTCTTTCATTTCAATTGTTCCTGAATTGATAGCCAGCGTATAATTTTGAGCATCTAACTTAGTAAATTTATTGGCTACTTCTTTTGCAAAAGCAAAATTAGAAGCTGTAATTTTCACGATACCTTTTGCTAAAATAGAAACGATTGGTGCGTGATTATTCAAAATTTGAAAACTTCCATCAACTCCTGGCAATGTAACCGAGGTCACTTCTGCTGAAAATAATTTTGCTTCTGGTGATACTATTTCTAAAATCATAATTTTTTCAATTATGAATTATGAATTATGAATTATAAATTATTTGAGGCTACCCAATTCATAATTTATAATTCATAATTTATAATTCTTTTTAAGCTTCCGCTAACATTTTTTCTCCAGCTTCGATAGCTTCTTCGATAGTACCTTTAAGGTTAAAAGCTGATTCTGGCAAGTGATCTAATTCACCGTCGATAATCATATTAAATCCTTTGATAGTATCTTTGATATCAACTAATACCCCTTTTAATCCTGTAAATTGCTCAGCAACGTGGAAAGGTTGAGATAAGAAACGTTGTACACGACGCGCTCTTGAAACAGATAATTTATCTTCTTCAGACAATTCTTCCATACCAAGGATCGCAATGATATCTTGTAATTGTTTGTATTTTTGTAAAATTTCTTTCACTCTTTGTGCACAGTCATAATGCTCATCACCTAAAATTTGAGGAGTAAGTATTCTTGAAGTAGAATCCAATGGATCCACTGCAGGATAAATACCTAACTCAGCAATTTTACGAGACAATACTGTAGTTGCATCAAGGTGAGCAAAAGTTGTAGCCGGAGCTGGATCCGTTAAATCATCCGCAGGAACGTAAACCGCCTGTACAGATGTAATAGAACCTTTGTTTGTAGATGTGATACGCTCTTGCATCGCACCCATTTCAGTAGCCAATGTTGGTTGGTACCCTACCGCAGATGGCATACGACCTAAAAGTGCTGAAACCTCAGAACCTGCTTGTGTAAAACGGAAGATATTATCAACGAAGAACAAAACGTCTTTCCCTTGATCAGTCCCTGCTCCATCACGGAAATATTCCGCAATAGATAATCCAGAAAGTGCCACACGAGCACGAGCTCCTGGAGGCTCATTCATTTGACCGAAAACGAAAGTAGCTTTAGACTCTCTCATTCCTGGCATATCTACTTTAGATAAATCCCATCCTCCATTTTCCATGGAGTGCATGAATTCATCACCGTATTTTATAATTCCTGACTCTAACATCTCACGAAGTAAGTCATTTCCTTCACGTGTTCTTTCTCCTACTCCTGCGAATACTGAAAGTCCACCGTGACCTTTTGCGATATTGTTAATCAACTCCTGAATCAATACTGTTTTACCAACACCTGCACCACCGAACAATCCAATTTTACCCCCTTTTGAGTAAGGCTCAATTAAATCGATTACTTTGATTCCTGTGAATAAAACTTCAGATGAAGTTGACAAATCTTCGAATTTTGGTGCTTGTCTGTGAATAGACATCCCGTTTTCTCCTGTTTTTGGCAAGTTTCCTAAACCATCAATGGCATCTCCAATTACGTTGAATAAACGACCGTATACATCGGCACCGATTGGCATTTGGATAGGGTTCCCTGTTCCAACTACTTCATAACCTCTACTCAAACCATCTGTTGAGTCCATCGAAATGGTACGAACTGTGTTTTCACCAATGTGAGATTGTACTTCAAGTACTAATAATGTACCATCTTTTTTTGTGATTTCTAACGAATCATAAATTTTTGGAAGTTCAACATCCTTACCGTTGAAAACAACGTCAACTACTGGGCCAATGATCTGGGCAACTTTTCCTATTACTTTTGACATTACTTATGTATTTATTAAATAGCTATTTAGGTTTATGAAACAGAACCAATCGAATCTTATCGATCAGACACTTTTTTCAGTGCGCAAAGATAATTTTTTAAAATATAAAATCAATAATTTTTTTTATAAAAAACAGGATAATTTTAACGGATTGTTTCAAACCCGTTTACAAACAAACAAAAACGCTAGATTTTAATGAAATAAAAAACCACCGCGTCTTAAAACGGGTGGTTTTTTACTTAAAATAATATCATTAAATTAAAGCGACCTTGGAAATAAAATTCGATATTGTCCTAAATCTACTCCTTTTAAATTCGAACCATATTTAGCGTTAATTGCTTCAAGAAATTTATTGGCTATTAAAGCATAGCCTCTTGGGCTAGGATGAACACCATCAAGCGAAAACGCTCCTCCTGTAACATAGGTAGAGGTAAGAGTAAAACTATTACTTACTATTCCTGTAGTTGACAATTCAGTCATAATCACTTTTGTATCCACAAAAGCCAACCCTTTAGCATCAGCAATTGTTTTTATAGCAACATTATAAGCATCCGTAGCAACTTTTACTTCCGCAATTTCTGTTGGTATCAGGACATGTTTGTCTTGTAATGGATAGGTAATTCCGAATTTATTTAAAGGAGACGGTGGTGCCATTCCTATACCTGAATCAACTGCAGTCGGTGCAGCTCCAATTGCAGATTGTGCTGGCAAGACTACCAAATCCGTAGCAGTAGCTTGTCGAGCCTGTCCAAAAACACTTCCGTAAAAGGCCGCTGTAGCCGCACCCAAACTTGGAGTAAAAGCTGCTGTTAATTGAGCCGACAAATTTGTTAAAGACTCATCTTTAATCAACATTGGATTAGCAACCGTTGTAGAAAGAAGATTGATTCTAGCTCCTGCTCCAAATGCCGTTAACGCTTGTTTTAACGGACCATACAACTGAGCATTTAAGGCAGCTATAGTAGCTTGACCTACAGCTTCACTACCACTACCAAGAACTTTAGCCGTCAATGGATTGTAAGGAACGGTCGTGAAATAAGGAAGTGTATTTACATAAGGAAGATTCGCAACTACTCCTTTTGCTCCGTTGGCCGTTAGATTTGTAACCAAGCTTGAATATACACTCGCAAAAACATTTGGATCTGTTATATCATTCCCTCCATAAGTGGCTGGATTTAAATTCCCTGTTTGGTTTACACCAATACCTCCAGATGTCGCATAACTCAAAACATCATTACCACCAATCCATAAAGAAAAGAAAGTAGGCGCTTGAACTAAAGCATCTGCTAAAATTGTTGTCCCAGCTGTAGTTGCAAATCGTGCAAAATAAGGATTCGCAGCGCCTGAAAGAACACCTACTACATTTCCATATCCTGGCGCTACCAAATGATAGCTTTTTGCCCCGGGAACCCCCAAATTATTAAATGGCCCCGTAACCTTAGTATTCACTTCTGTCGTCGGTGTTCCGCTTACCGGCACAGGTCCAGTACCGTTAAAATACAAGCGAACTCCTGCTATTACATTTCCACCCAGCAACAATCCTCCAACATTATCCGATGTAAAAGGTGTTTTAAAATCACCCCCTCCAGCTGCAGCAAATTGCTGTGATAGTATATTAACATAAGAACCTTCCTGTCCTTTTTTGAAAAGCGCGCCATCACTATATCCCGCTGCAAACGAATCTCCCAATGCAACATATTTAGAAAAGCTTGCTGAACCTGCCGTTAAGGGCAATCCGTCAGATGAATTATGAACAACCACCGCTTCATCATCATTATTACATGCTACAAAGCCTAAAGAAACCAATAGTAGCCATTTGAAATTTTTTATCATGGTTAAGTTTTTTTTTAAATTATTGACTCAATTACGGGTTGATTGTCCAAGAAGCAAAAAACTGCTGCCCAATTAATCCTGCACCTAATACTTGAGTATATTCTTTTCCTCCAATGTTTGAAGCTCCTAATTTAAGCGTTGATTTTAGTTTTGGCATATTGTAATTAACTTGAGCATCAATAACAGTTGCAGCATCGATCATACCATCTGCCATTGTGGATTGCCACAAATACTCACTATTCCATCTTCCACTTACGTTAAATCCAAAATTATTAAATAATTTTTCGTTTCCAAATGATGCTTTTACTCTGTGTTTTGGTGTATTAAAACCAGCTTCAAAACTTGGGTCTTTTTCCTGATCGAATTTAAATTCTGCAAAATTATAGTTCACACCAACTTCAAAGTTTCTATATACTTTTTTAGAAAGTCCAAGACCAAAACCAAGTGATTCGATTTCTATGTCAGTGTTAGTATACAATTGATATGCTCTGAAATTACCATTTTGAAGCGCATGCAATGATTGAGCTCCCGGATCTGTAGGCCCCGCTAAAGGATTTGGAGAATCTGCTGCCGTACCATAAAAGGGAGCTACAACATTTAAATTACCGATAAAATCATTATAAATATTATAATATCCATTAACGTCAATAGACACATCTTTTATAAAAGAACGATACCCTATTTCAAACGCCTTAACCTGTTCAGGTTTTACATAATCTACATTTGTTTTTCTTAACAAAGCCGAGCCAGCAATAGGATTACTAGACGCTAAAGCACTAAAAGCACCAACTGACGAAGCTGTGTATGAATTATTATAAGCATTCAAACCAGTCATAACAACAGAAGTTCCACCAGCAAAAGCTTGACCAACAGCAGTAGAAACTGGCAAAGTTTCACTATATCTAGTTAAATTATCTGGAGCTGAACCAAGTAATATGGCACTTCCAACATTAAACCCAATGTATTGATCTTGTGTTGATGGATTTCTAAACCCCGTTTGAAAAGAAGTTCTAAAGTTGTGTTTCTTGCTTTCTCCACCAGAATATACTAGAGAAACTCTTGGAGAAACACTACCGTCGAAATTTTTTGATTTATCGTAGCGAATAGATCCGGTAAATTTCAATCTATCCTCTATAAATCTTTTTGTTAATTGTGTGTAAGCACCGTATTCATTATAATTAATCGGACCATTTGCATCGGTATAAATTCTACCATAAGAATTTAATTCATAAAGTCTAAAAGACCCGCCTACTTGGATTTCTGCAAATTTTATAATGTCTTTAAAATTATAATTGGCATCAGAATGGTATATTTTGGAATTATCCACCAGTTTTGAACCCGAAAGCACACTTGGATCAGCAATAACACTATTAAAAGCAGCTTTAAATTCCGGTGTACCAGGAATAAGTCTTCCAGTATCTGCCGTATTTCTTGCGATTATATGTGCATTTTCCGGACTTGCACCGCCTAAAGTTGATTGAATATAAGCTCCGGCATATTGCCCGAACCATGTTTTATCATCCTTCCATTTTCTATTTATGTTGATTCCTGTAAAAAGCATATCATACGATTTCCCTCCATCTTCGTTAGTTGTATACCCTCTTACAAAGAAATTTTTCCCTTTTATTTCTAATTTATGCTGTTGCATAAAAAAATCATTCAGATAATATCTATTTGCTCCTTGGTATACTGCGTTTCCGAAACCAAATTTACTTTGCCAAATAACTTCTAAATTTTCACTCCCAAAAGGTCTGTAGTGAAGAGAGAAATCAATTTTAGTATTACTCGCTTTGTTATTTGTTAAATCCACTTCATTGTATCCCGTTCTACTCACGTTGTAATTTGGAAGCAAATTCACAGCTCCTGCCGGTATTAAACCCAAAGAGGCCAAAGATTGTCCTACTCCTTTTATATTAGTAGTAACTTCATCACCATACACATTAATACCATCATAATTCACATCACTTCTATCTCTTCCCACAACTCTCTTGTCATCATAGTTTGTAGCATGCCAATCTGTACCATGCAAGTAAGTGAAGTTAGCTTTTCCAGCCAATTTTGAACTAAATGCATGTGCCATTCTTATTCCATAATCAACGTAATCATTTGAACCGGCAGCATCTTGAACCGTCTGTCCATACTTTGCATAAGCTGTAATACCTTGACTTGTAAATGGATTTTTACTATTCATAAACAAAATACCATTAAAAGCATTTGCACCATATAAAGCTGATGATGCTCCAGGCAACAACTCCACGCTCTGAACATCAATTTCCGAAACACCAATCATGTTACCCAATACAAAATTCAATAGCGGCGAAGAATTGTCCATTCCATCAACCAATTGCATAAAACGCGTATTGGCCACAGTAGCAAAACCACGCGTGTTTATTGATTTAAAAGACAAACTACTTGTATTCATCTGAACTTCTTTCAAATTTTCTAAACCATCATAAAAAGTTGGAGATGCCGATTTTTTAATATCAGCGATACCCATTCTTTCAATTGTCACCGGCGATTCTAACACTCTTTCTGGAGTTCTTGAAGCCGAAACTACTATCTCATTTAGCTTAGTCTCTTCATCCTGAAGCTTTACCACTACCTTCTGAGTATTAGAAGAAACACTGATCTTTTGAGAACTATACCCTACACTCGTAACCTCAATTGTAAAAGGCGGCTTTCTAGACGATTGTAAAGTAAAAGAACCATCGAAATCGGTTATCGTACCCGAAGTATCTCCAACGATTTTAATGTTGGCTCCAGGAATAGGTTGATTGTTACTGTCTGTAACAATACCTGAAATTGAATTTTGAGCAAAAGTTAGGCTACAAAAAAACAATGACAAAAAAAGTAAATACACTCTCATTGGGTTATAATTTGTTGGTTTATGACGCCAAAGTACAAATATTTTTGATATTATTAAAAAAGCCCTTAAAAAATTTCATATTTATCAATTATTTTACATCATTTGCACTTATTCTATATTTATTTTTTATTGTTATATGTTAAAAATTATGTAATAATAACAGAATATCATTATGCATGCATATAAAAAATACATTTATCACAAAAAAAATATTAAATTTTAGATATTTGATAAAAGTGATTAAGAAGGAGAAATTTAACGTTTTCTTTACTCTTTTAGGCATTTAAAAAGCAACGTCCTAAAATACTTATTCAAAAAAAAAAGCCTCGAAAGAAAATCTTTCGAGGCTTAGTTTAAAATATTATAATGTAACACTGTTTTGCAAATAAATTTATTCCACAGTTACTGATTTTGCTAAATTACGAGGTTGATCTACATTACAACCACGCATAACAGCAATATGATATGATAAAAGCTGCAATGGAATTGTGGTAATCAATGGCGATAAAGCATCTGATGTTTCAGGGATTTCAATAACATAATCAGCTAATTCGCGCACTTGTGTATCACCTTTAGTTACTACGGCAATAATTTTCCCGCTTCTGGATTTAATCTCCTGAATATTACTTACAATTTTGTCGTAGTGTCCTTGTTTTGGAGCAATAACAACCACCGGCATAAGTTCGTCAATTAATGCAATTGGCCCGTGTTTCATCTCTGCTGCAGGATATCCTTCAGCATGTATATAGGATATCTCTTTAAGCTTCAAAGCGCCTTCAAGAGCTACAGGAAAGTTATACCCTCTTCCTAAATAAAGACAATTTGGAGCGTCTTTAAAAACTGAAGCAATTTCTTTTGCCTTCTCATTTGTTTCTAAAGCTTCTTTCACTTTTTCAGGAATAATTTCCAATTCTTGCAAATAGGTATGAAAATCACTATTTGACAAAGTTCCTTTGGCTTTTGCCAAACGCAAAGCTATCATTGTCAATACTGTAATTTGTGTGGTAAAAGCTTTAGTCGATGCCACACCTATTTCAGGTCCGGCATGCGTGTAAGCTCCCGCATGTGTTTCTCTAGAAATAGAAGAACCTACCACATTACAAACACCAAACACAAATGCTCCATGCTCTTTGGCTAGTTTTATTGCGGCCATAGTATCTGCCGTTTCTCCAGATTGTGAGATAGCAATAACTACGTCTTTACTGTTTATGATTGGGTTTCTATATCTAAATTCTGAAGCATATTCTACTTCTACAGGAATACGTGCAAACTCTTCAAAAACATATTCTGCTACTAAACCAGCATGCCATGAAGTTCCACAGGCTACTATAATAATTCTATCGGCATTAAGGAATTTTTCTAAATTATCCTCAACTCCTGCCATTTGAATAATACCTTCATTAGCATGAAGTCTTCCGCGATACGTATCTTTTATAACACTTGGTTGCTCATAAATTTCCTTAAGCATAAAATGATCGTAACCACCTTTTTCAATTTGCTCTAAGTTCATTTGAAGCTCCTGAATATAAGGATCAACTAAAGAATCATCTTTAATTTTTCTAATTTTCATCGCTTTATGCAATCTAATATTTGCCATTTCTCCATCTTCAAGATAGATAGCATTAGAAGTATATTCTATAAAAGGCGAAGCATCGGAGGCAATGAAATATTCTCCTTCTCCTACTCCAATTGCCAATGGACTTCCTAATCTGGCAGCAACAATTTCGTTTGGATTCTTTTTGTCAAAAACAGCAATTGCATAAGCTCCCACTACTTGATTCAGCGCTACCTGAACCGCTTTTCCCAGTTTTAAATTCTCTTTTGTTTGTACCTCTTCAATAAGATTTACCAATACTTCAGTATCTGTATCAGAATGGAAAACATACCCTCTTTTTATTAATTCAGCTTTCAATGGCGCATAATTCTCAATGATACCATTATGAATTATTGCCAAATCTCCTGAATTTGAAAGATGTGGATGTGAATTCACATCGTTTGGCACACCATGAGTTGCCCAACGCGTATGTCCAATTCCTATTGTTCCGTTTGTTGTAATTGCTGTAGAAGCTTTCTCCTCAAGATCTGAAACCTTACCTTTTGTCTTACAAAGTTTTAGTTCTTCACCGTCATACAACATCACACCAGCGCTGTCATAACCTCTATATTCGAGTCTCTTTAATCCTTTTATTACAATAGGATAAGCTTCTCTATAACCAATATATCCAACGATTCCACACATAGTCTTACTTTAATTAGGTTTTGTATAATAAATTTCAAGTTTCAATCTCTTATCATCAGGAACTGTGGATTTCCCTCCAAACAAAATAGTTCCTAAGGGATTCATTACTGATGCTTTTGGCGCTCCCGAAATAAAAGCGTTTGGGGTTCTTAATTTATGAGAAGCGATTGTTGCAATATCTTCTGTAACTACTAAGCCCAATTTAACATTAGTTGAATCTTTATACTTAACAAGATTCCTTATTTGATTTGTAACTCTAATTTTATATGTAACTCCTCTTTTACTGGTAGCATCAGTATTTATATTACCATCAAAAATGACTTTTGATTTTTTAATATCGATGCTGTTTGTTGTTACATCTGCATAATAATCAACAATAGGTCGGTTATTATTAAAATCATATAAATAGATTCTTCGTGGCTCATAATTATTAGCCATAGTAGCAGCATCAATATGAAAAACCAAATTAGCTTCATTAATCAACCACCCACTATTCCTAATAGCTTCTAACTGACCTGGGGTATTAAAAAGGCTAATCACAGCCACGGATCCTTCACCACCTTTTAGATACAGTTTATCATCACCTTCGGTTGTATTTCCCGTGTTTGGCAACGCATTATAAGCAAGTCCACTTCCTGCAAAATCAGTATTCAACAAACTCACAGAGTTTCCAGTCATGTTAAGTACTATAGTTTTTTTAACTCGTGTAATTGTAGTCACACCACCAGTTGTTGTGGACAAATCTTCATTATATTTTATAGTAATTTTTCCTTCCTTAAAATTCAACATTGCTAAATTTCCGGCACTACTTCCTGATTTTTCCATTTTAAAATAAAGCCCTCTGAAGTACTCTTTGAAAACATCATTTGTGGCCAATTTTCCAGCAGCCACAGCATCAATTATTCTTGTTTTGAAATAGCCTCTATTCAAGCTTAATTTCATTCCTGGAGGAGTTCTTGTAGTTGTAACCACTTTAGTAATTGAATCCGTTGAAGTCACAACATGCTCTGCTGGGTCAAAGAAAAAGCTATCATTTTGAGCCAAACTAGAATCGTCATTTAAACGATTAGGTTTTTTAACATTATCAAATTCTGAATTTTGATTTGTAAAATATTTTTGAGGCTGTTGAAATCCACCTATAGGATCTGAATCTCTCATATAATAACCCGATTCGTAAACACTTAGTTTCATTACAGCCTTATCAGCTCCATATATAGAATCTAGGACATATTCATGACTGCCATCTGTTTTTGTAACCGTTTTTGACGCATCATAATAATATGGCAAAGTCAGAACAACACTTTCAATATAAGGTCTTGTCCCAACAGCTGTTATCGTTGCAGACAAAGTCAATTGAGTACCGAAATTGGCCGTTGTCTCGCCAAAATTTGAGTTGTTATAAATCCCCAAAGGATTTATAACAAGATTATTCGATTGTATAGGTCCTGTTTTTTGATTGTAAGCTAAAACATCGTACGTTTCTTTTTTGAGATCAAAATTGTTATCACCAATTAAATCACCCCCAATTTCATTATAATCTTTATCACAAGAATATAAAAAAACAACACTCACAACTACCAGAATTTTCTTAAAAAAAGAATTATTGTACATATTTAATAAAAAAGTTTAATTTAAAGAACCTCGTTTCTATAGAAATTAGTATACGCTTCCGCGAATGCATCTTTCGGTGCGAAAGGTAAAAAAGGTTTTCCTGAAGATTCTATATATTTTGTTAAACTTGGAGACAGGTTTTCTGATGCAATAATCACCGCATCGGAATGTTTAATGGTAGCCTTAATAATATTTTCGTAGTCTGGAACTTCTAAATCAGAAATTGCCTCATCAGGAATACCGTCAAATTTTACTTTATTAATCATCTCTACATCTAAAGTACCGTCAAAAGACTGACTGTAAACAGAAGTAACAATCTTAGTTTCTGAAAACAATGCTTCATTTTTGTAAAAATGCTTCATATAAATGGGCAACATAGCAGCCATCCATCCATGAACGTGAATAATATCAGGAACCCAATTGAGTTTTTTTACAGTTTCAACAACTCCTTTTGCAAAGAAAATAGCACGTTCATCATTATCAGGATACATTACACCTTCTTCATCAGCAAATGTGGCTTTCCTTTTGAAATACTCATCATTATCAATAAAGTAAACCTGTATTCTTTCTTTTGGTATCGAAGCCACTTTTATAATCAAAGGCATATCCAAGTCGTTCACTACCAAATTCATCCCCGAAAGTCTAATTACTTCGTGCAATTGATGTCTTCTCTCATTAATATTTCCATACCTTGGCATAAAAATTCTTATCTGTCCACCTTGATCATTAATCATTTTCGGCACGTCGTAAGACATTAAAGAGACCTCATTTTCAGCGAGATAAGGCACCACTTCAGATGATACATATAATATCCTCTTATCTTTCATATTGTAATTTACTTAATTTATTGGCAATAAAAACCATGCAAAATTACAAAATTTTATGCAGTTATTAACTAAAATAGTAAGTTTGCATTTAATTTTAATAATACTGCCATGCATATTTTCTACGGAAAAGCATCTTTAATCGACTATTTGAAATCCATAAAAACAGTCCAGTCCACTATTGGATTTGTTCCCACCATGGGCGCTTTACATCAAGGTCATTTGGCATTAATGCAAAAATCATTACTGGAAAATGAAAATACTGTCGTGAGTATTTTTGTAAACCCAACACAATTTAACAATCCTGAAGATTTAGCAAAATATCCAAGAACATTGGAAGAAGACGTGAAAAAACTTACTGCTTTAAATCCAAATATAATTCTATACGCCCCATCTGTTGAAGATATTTATGACGGAAAACCACTTTCTCAATCTTTCGATTTTGATGGATTAGAAAATCAAATGGAAGGCAAATTCAGACCCGGCCATTTTAATGGCGTTGGTACAATTGTAAAACGTCTTTTTGAAATAGTGGAACCAACAAACGCGTATTTTGGTGAAAAAGACTTTCAACAATTACAAATTGTCAAAAAAATGGTCGTCAAAAACCACTTACAAGTAAATGTAATTGGCTGTCCCATTTATAGAGAATCTAACAATCTTGCCATGAGCTCCAGAAACGAACGTTTATCAACAGAAGAAAGAGACGAAGCGGCTATTATTTATAAAACACTAACCGCGGCAAAAGAAAAATTTGCAGCCAATAGTACTGCAATTATTTCAGAATGGGTTCAAAAATTATTCAATAAGAACACTCGATTTACATTAGAATATTTCGTAATTGCTGATGAGGCAACACTTTTACCTAGTACCAGAAAAAATAAAAATAAAAAATACCGTGCTTTCATTGCGGTACTAGTCAACAATATTCGATTGATTGACACCATATCATTAAATTAATTTACTTTTGTAACATGCAAATTCAAGTCGTAAAATCAAAAATACACAGAGTAAAAGTAACTGGAGCCGATTTAAATTATATCGGAAGCATTACCATAGATGAAGCTTTACTGGAAGCCTCCAATATCATTGAAGGAGAAAGAGTATTCATTGTAAACATCAACAATGGCGAACGCTTTGACACCTACGCCATCAAAGGCGAAAAAAATTCAGGCATTATAACCCTAAATGGTCCAGCAGCCAGAAAAGTACAAAAAGACGATATTATTATCATTATTTCATATGCGATCCTGGAATTTGAAGAAGCCAAAACCTTCAAGCCTTGGATTATCTTCCCTAACGAAAATGACAATTCTTTGACCTAATTCTTTAGAGAAGAAATACGTATTGATATACCTTTTGAAAAAGGTAAATTCCTTATTTTATCACACAAAGTAAAAGTATTTAATTCCATAAAACACTGAATATATGATTTTTAAAATCAAAATCAAATATTCAGTTGTTTTTTTGTTTGCGGCAATTTCAACTCACTAAATCCTATTTATTTCCCTAAAAAGCAAGTGCATTTGTAGCGCTTTAACTTTTTTTGTTTTTTAAATAACAGTAAATAAAGTATTATATTGCTGTCTTATTTAGATGTATTTTAATTTCTAAACGCTTCAAATTATGAAACAACTACTATTATTCTTATTCTTCACTATTACAGCATTTTCACAAAAAACCACAATACCATTCGATTCAAATGCACTGGGCGAAACCCGGGAAATTACAATTGGCTTACCTCCTTCTTTCGAAAAAAATCCAAATAAAAAGTATCCAATACTTATTTTACTCGATGGCGATTACTTATTTGACCCATTTTACGGCGCCTTGAACTACGGTGCCTACTGGGATGATTTGCCGGAAATGATTGTCGTTGGCATAAGCCAAAACAAAAATAACGAACGCATTGACGACAGTACTTATGACGAAGCAAACGGGGTTCCTTCCGGAAAAGGGGCGAAATTCTTTGAGTTTATTGGTGCCGAATTAATTCCATACATCGAAAAAAAATACCCGGTTGCACCATTCCGAATTATTGCAGGACACGATACTACAGCGGGATTTCTAAACTTTTTCCTGTATAAAGACAATCCTATATTCAATGGATATATTTCATTAAGTCCAGAACTGGCTCCTGAAATGGAAAACCGCATTCCAGAAAAACTTTCAAATTTAAAACAACCTATTTTTTATTATCAATCCAATGGTGATGGAGATATAAAAAAAATTCAAGAGTCTATAAAAAAACTAGACGAAAATATAAAACTGGTTATTAATCCTGCATTAAATTACAAGTTCGATAATTTTAAGGGCGCATCACATTATTCGCTAGTGCTTTATTCAATTCCAAATGCCTTATACCAATTTTTTGATGCCTACAAACCTATTTCATCTACTGAATACAGTGAAAAAATTGCCGTGCTTCAATCCGGTTATGTAGATTATTTGACCAATAAATATGCTGTTTTGTCTAAAAGTTTAGGTTTAAAAATACCTATTCGCGTAAATGATTTCAAAGCCATTGAAGCGGCAATTCTAAAAAATAAAGCCTATCCAGAATTGGATAAATTAGCAGAAATCGCTAATAAAAATTATCCAAAATCAATGTTGGCCGATTATGAATTGGGTCTAATGTATGAAAAAATGGGAGACCCGAAAAAAGCCGCAAAACGCTATCAAAGTGGGTCCCAATTAGAGGAAATTGGCGACCTTACAAAAAACATGATGATGGAAAAATACGATGACATGATAAGCCAAACACCAAAAAAATAATGTCAAAAGTAAAAACAACTTTTTTTTGCCAGAACTGTGGCGCACAGTATGCAAAATGGCAAGGACAATGCAATTCTTGTAAAGAATGGAATACCATTGCGGAGGAAATTATCCAAAAACAAGAAAAAACAGCTTGGAAAAGCGAAACTACTTCCAGCAGTAAAGCACCAAAACCGTTACGAATAAACGAAATTGATTCTGCTCAGGAAATCCGAATGGACACCACTGACGCCGAACTCAATCGCGTGTTGGGTGGTGGAATAGTTCCCGGTTCCCTGATTCTTTTAGGCGGTGAACCCGGCATCGGAAAAAGTACCCTTTTGCTTCAGATATCCTTAAAGTTACCTTATAAAACTTTATATGTTTCGGGCGAAGAAAGCCAGAAACAAATAAAAATGCGTGCGGAGAGAATCACGCCCAGTGGAGACAATTGTTATATTCTTACCGAAACCAAAACCCAAAATATCTTCAAGCAAATTGAAGCTATCGAACCGGAAATCGTGATTATCGATTCCATTCAAACGCTTCATACAGATTATATTGAATCCACTCCCGGCAGTATTTCTCAAATACGGGAAACCACAGCCGAACTAATCAAGTTTGCCAAAGAAACCAATATTCCCGTGATCCTGATTGGTCACATCACCAAAGACGGAAACATTGCAGGTCCAAAAATCCTGGAACACATGGTCGATACCGTTTTACAGTTTGAAGGCGACCGGAATCACGTATACCGCATTTTGCGTTCGTTAAAAAACCGTTTCGGATCCACAGCTGAAATTGGTATTTATGAAATGCTTGGCAACGGTTTGCGCGAAGTTTCGAATCCGTCGGAGATATTGATTTCACACAAAGACGAGGAATTATCCGGAACCGCGATTGCCTCCACATTAGAAGGCATGCGACCGTTGATGATTGAAATCCAAGCCTTAGTGAGTACCGCCGTTTACGGAACACCGCAACGCAGCACCACGGGTTATAATGCCAAAAGACTCAATATGATTCTGGCCGTTTTAGAGAAAAGAGCCGGTTTTAGGCTTGGCGCCAAAGACGTTTTCTTAAACATAACCGGAGGAATTTCCGTAGATGATCCGGCGATAGATTTGGCTGTTGTTGCCGCCATTTTATCCTCGAATGAAGATATTGCGGTCAATAAAGATTTTTGCTTTGCTGGTGAAGTGGGACTTTCGGGCGAAATACGTCCGGTAAACCGCGTGGACCAACGCATTCAGGAAGCGGAAAAGTTAGGTTTTTCGACCATTTTTGTATCCAAATACAATAAAATTGCGTTGAAAAACACAGGAATCAAAATTAGATTGGTGGCCAAAATTGAAGATGTAGCGAGTGAATTGTTTGGGTAGAAAATAAATGCAAAAATATTAATTTAAAAATTTATCCATGAGGTATGAGTTGCTTACAGATTTAGGAGGTCTACTTTGGTGTCTACTAGTTAAATTTTGCACAACAAATTTAAAGGAAGAGCAATCAAAAGAAAAATGGAGTAGAAATATTTTTTTCTTAATTGTAATAGGAATTATCATAAGCTTTATAGCGGTTAAATTCTTTTAGAGTTCTATTCATTATATCAGCATAGTTAAGTCTAAATACTAAACCGCACAAATAATCTATAAAACAAACAATACTTTTGATAAATATCATTTATATATTCGTTTAGTATGCGCTACTGAATAGCGGGAATCTAACCAATAAAGGGTTTCTAGTTACTACTTTGTAGCTATAATATGCAAGTTATAGGCTATGATAAAACGACACTGCAAACCAACGGTCCGGCAATTTAAATTGAGCCTCACGGAAAGGTGAAATGAACCTTACAACAAAGTAATACTGGAATATAAATTTTACTTTTGTACGTTACTAACGCAACAATAGAAATCATGGACGTGCAACAAGAGGATAAATTAAAGACGATAAGCTATTCCGGAATCTTTCTTTCGTGCTTTGCTGATTACAGCGAAAAGTGTATTCATGCAACGCCTGAACACGTTTTGGTGTACTTGTATTCGGGCGAACAAATTATTGAAGACCGAAATAAAAAGATAAAGTTGCAGGCTGGTGATTGTGCTTTTATCCGAAGAGACCACCGCTTGAAAATGTACAAAAACAGCAAAGGCGAAGATTTGTACAAAGGTATTTCATTGACATTCAATCGTAATGTGCTTCGGGATTTTTACAGCAAAATGAACAAATCTGAAATTCCGAAAGGTGTGAAAATTTCTGATAAAACTGTCTTCAAATTAGAGCCAAGTCCTGCGATAGAAAGCCTTTTTCAATCACTCACACCGTATTTTGACAGCAACATAAAACCAACGGAAGGCGTTACGCACTTGAAATTATTGGAAGGAATTTACGCTTTACTGAACAGTAACGAACTATTCTACCCAATACTTTTTGACTTTGCCGAACCTTGGAAAATTGACCTTTTAGAATTCCTCAACAGTAACTATATGGAAGAATTGTCAATGGAGCAAATCGCTTCGTTTACAGGAAGAAGTTTGGCGACATTCAAAAGAGATTTTAAGAAAATAAGCAACCTCACACCGCAAAAATGGCTGATAAAAAAACGCCTGGAAATGGCTTACATCAAACTGAAAGAAGAAGGCAGAAAAGTACAAGGTGTATATATGGAAGTTGGATTTAAAAACCCTTCTCATTTCTCAACAGCATTTAAAAAGCAATACGGAATTTCACCAACTGAAATCTAAAATTGAGCTTTAGAGAAAAGTAATTTGAGCCTCACAACAAAATAATTGCGAGGCTTTATTTTTAACTTTGCATTGTAAATTAATAAGACTATGCAAACAACAAATATATTCGAGCGACTAAAAAATGGAGAAACCATTTCTGCGAACGACAAGGAAGCGCATAAAATGCGGGAGGCTTCGTTTGCAACTAAAAAATTATTGGTTCAGATGAATAATTCGTCAAACCCCGATGAAATTAGAAATTTTCTAAGCCAAATTACAAACAATGAAATTGACGAAAGCGTAACTGTATTTACACCGTTGCACATCAACTACGGAAAACATACCAAAATTGGTAAAAATGTATTTATCAACTTCGATTGTGTTTTTCTAGATTTGGGAGGAATTACCATAGAAGATAACGTAATGATAGCACCGAAAGTAAGTCTGTTGTCGGAAGGACATCCAACTTCAATCGAAAACCGACATTCTTTAATTCCTAAACCCATTCACATCAAAAAAAATGCGTGGATTGGTGCAAATGCTACCATTTTGCAAGGTGTAACGATTGGCGAAAATGCTGTCGTAGCTGCAGGTACTGTCGTTTCAAACGATGTTCCTGACAATACCATCGTAGGTGGAATTCCTGCAAAAATTTTAAAAACAATTTAATTTTATAAAGATGAAAAAAGCCTTGGTATTAGCATTGTTGCTCGTCGTAATAGGACAAGCATTTGCACAAAACGGAAAATCAAAATCTAAAAAAATGAATACAACAGAACAGTATACTTTTCAATTAAGCGAGAAAGTAACACGTCAAAAAGTAACCTTCAAAAATCGATACGGAATTACCGTAGCCGCGGATTTATATACCCCAAAGAATATTGAAAATCAAAAACTTTCTGCGTTAGTAGTAAGTGGTCCGTTTGGTGCAGTCAAAGAGCAATCATCTGGGTTTTATGCAAACGAGTTGGCTTCACGTGGTTTTGTTACATTAGCTTTTGACCCATCATTTACAGGAGAAAGTGGCGGGGAAGTCCGTAATGTAGCTTCCCCCGATATTTTTACAGAAGACTTTAGTGCGGCGGTGGACTATATCGGTCTATTGCCGACAGTTGACCGTAATCGCATTGGCGTAGTGGGAGTTTGCGGTTTGGGTGGTATGGCACTTACTGCCGCTTCCAACGACAGCAGGATTAAAGCAGTTGCCACGGCTTCAATGTACGATATGTCCCGCAGCATAAGCCGTAGCTACAAAGACAGCTATACGAGGGAGCAACGTCAAAAAGTTATTGATTACACAAGCCAGCAACGTTGGACAGATGCAAGAAATGGTAGTTATGCGATAGGTTATCACGAAGTACCGTTTGATGAAAATGGCAATCTCTTGAAAGGAGAGCGTATACTTCCTGAAACTTTGCCTGAAAATCCCGACCCTGTTTTAGCTGCATTCTTCGATTATTACAGAACACCTCGTGGCTTCCATCCGAGATCTATCAATTCTACAACAGCGTGGACTGCTACAACACCAATGTCGTTTTTCAGTTTTCCGATGATGACAAATGTTGATATGATTTCCCCTCGTCCGATTATGTTGATTGCGGGAGAAAATGCACATTCACGTTATTATTCCGAAGATGTTTACAAACTGGCTTCCCAGCCAAAAGAATTAGTAATTGTTCCCAATGCTGACCACGTGGATTTATACGATAAAAAAGATAAAATTCCTTTCGATAAACTGGAAACTTTTTTTAAAGAACATTTGAAATAATAACAGGATTATGAAACATTCTTTTTTAATTCTATTGACTTTTATGTCAGTTTTCATCAGCAGTGCATCGTCTTGTAATAAGGAAAACGACAACATCAACACGGAAAACAACAACACTATGTCAAATGGAAAAATGAAAATAACGGTCAATTCACAAACCTTTACAGCTACCCTTTTGGATAATAATTCGGCAAAAGCATTCAAGGAAATGTTGCCTTTGACCATCAATATGACCGAGTTGAACGGAAACGAAAAATATTACGATTTACCAAATAATTTTCCCACAAACTTACCAAATTCGGGAACAATAAAGAATGGAGACTTGATGTTGTTTGGCTCAAAAACCTTCGTGTTATTTTACAAAACTCATTCAACATCTTACAGCTACACAAAATTAGGAATGGTAGATGATGTAACAGGTTTGGCAACTGCATTAGGTTCAGGAAATGTAATCGTTAGTTTTGAATTGGAATAAAAAAAAAACTAAATCCACAAGAACCACAGCCTATAACAGCGGTTACACGCAATTGCTGGTTTACGGTAAGGTGAATGTTTTATTTTCATAACTTTGTTCACGGTTGCAGAAAATATAAATAGTTACAAAGTAAAGTTCAAAGTCCGACTTGCAACCAAAATTGAAGATGTGGCGAGTGAATTGTTTGGATGATTTTAAAAACACAATAAAAAATGAAATCGTTTCGAGAACACTTACAAATCGTCAACACTTTTCATGAACTTGGAGAAACTATCGAGGCAGCCCAATTTTTAATACAAGAATATGGTTTAGAAAACCCCAATTTTAAAGGCTTTGAATTAAGGGAAAAAGCCAAACCAGAATTTATACTGATGACCACCGAAGGCGTTTTAGGCGAACCTCAAATCATCCGAATTCCTGAAAACACATTCGAATATCCGCTGGAATTAATGCTCAATCTTCTGGCGCATGAAATGATTCACGTAAGCCAAAAAACGAAAGAAAACTTAATTGAAGACAAAAACGAAAGGGAATGGCAAGCGTATTACGAAATGCTTTTTCATATAAAATTTCCTCAGATCCCTGAACTTTCTGATTTTCACAAACGCTTCTTTGCAAAGAAAGCGTTGGAATACTATAATCGGATGGGCGAAGGTTCTGAACTTCAATTAAAATATGCAAATCAAAAACAGGAAACAGACAATCTGTTGTCTTTTCTAGATGCAAAAACGAAATAATACTTTTTGACAATCCGCTACTTGTACAGGTCAAACGCATTAAAATAAGTTGAAGTTTAAACCACATAGAAACATAGTGTTTATTCCTGCAAAAATAAATTTTGACGATGATAAGAGTTCACAATAGAAAAAAAGCATTGGATTTTTTTCTATGTCACCTAAATTTCGACTGTTCGGAACAGATTTAAATCAAAAATTAAATTAATTTCTATGTTTCTATGTGGTTCATTTTTTAATGCGTTTGACCTGGTTACTTGTGCCAAGCTACATCTTATGAATAAAATTTAGCTATTTTGTCATTTCGTCGAAGGAGAAATCTCATTAGTTGCTTTCGTTATGTGATTTCTCCTTCGACGAAATGACAAAATTAAATATTGGTATTAGTAACGGACCATCCTATAATACTTTTCTGTTTCCGTGATTCACCTTATTTATTTCTTATTTTAAATAATAAATCAGAAATCAGGAATGAGACTCATTATTTTTCGTAACTTTATGTTTAAGAATGTTTTACGAAAAACATAATGAAACCATCACACCAAACTATGACTCATTTATACGAACACTTAGGCAAAGTGTTCTATTTTATTGCAGCCATAGACAAAACCATTCATGAAGAAGAAATCGAGAAACTGAAACAAATTATACAAACTGAATGGCTTCCGCTTGAAAACAGTTTTAATGAATTTGGCGATGACACCGCTTATGAAATCGAAATTGTTTTTGACTGGCTTGTCACCAATGAATGGGAATTTGAACAAGTGATGCCAGACTTTAAAATTTTCAGAGAAGAGCATCAACACTTGTTTACTCCAGAAATTAATACCTTAATTCTAAAAACTGCCAACGCTATAGCTTCTTCATTTTCAAGAAAAAATAAATCCGAACACGTTCTAATTAGTCAACTGAACGCGATTCTGTTGCAATAAAAATAGCATAAAACCAATCTACTTTAATTTAAAATAGCAAAGACATGAAAAGACAAACCGGCATCTGGATAGACACCTCAAAGGCAATTATTGTCACTCTTGAAGGGAATAAAGACGAAAAAATTTCTGAAATAGACTCTGATGTTGAAAACAGAGTTTACCACGATAAGGAAGGCGACAAAGGAACCTTTTCCGGAGTTCATCATGGTAACAATGAGACAAAATTTGAAAACCGAAAAAAAGAACAAATGGATTTCTTTATAAAAGAAGTATTAGCCTACGTCAAAGGAGCAGATGAACTCTTTGTCTTTGGTCCGGCTGAAGCAAAGATAAGACTGGAGCAAAAAATTCAGGACGAAAAATTATTTGCCAATAAACTAAAAGCAGTTGAAACAGCAGACAAAATGACCTTAAATGAGATTGTGGCTAAGGTCAAGAAATTTTATATTTCATAGTTGAATGTCTCAATTACATCGTTGAATTAGCTCCATATTGCGATAATTTAACTAAAAGCAAATTTAAAAAACTACAACTTCAAAACTGTTGTAGTTTTTTTATGCTTTTAAAAATGAAAAGACACAAAAAAGTCCTAAATAGTACCAGAAAATTATATCTATACTAGTTTTTCCTTTTCTTTACGGATAATAATCATTGATTTCTATCTGATGACAGACTGTTTATGAAAACCGGAAAACAAAAAATAATGCTCGCCACAAAAATACTTTTTGTATTGTTTGTCACTTTAATTATTGCTTTTTATATATTTCGAGATGCCGTTTTACAACAAACAATAGCGAAAGTTTCCCATGAAATGGAAGTGGATTACAACAGTTCTTTCACGATAAAAAAAGCCTCTTTTGATGGCTTGTCCGGACTGAATCTTACCGAAATAATACTGGTGCCAAAAAATGCAGACACTCTTTTTAAAATACAAAAATTAAAAACCAGCGTTAATTTATGGCATCTCATAACGGGCGATGTTCAGCTTGGAACTTTAGAAGTTCAGAACGGTTTTGTCCAGTTAGTAAAAAAAGGGAAAATAAGGAATTTTGATGCTTTTCTAAAAAAAGACAATCAAACAGAAATTCGCGACGAGAAAAGAGATTACGCCCAGTTTGCCTATAGAATAATCTCAAAAGCACTGAATTTAGTTCCAACAGATATGATCCTGGATAATCTGTCTTTTCGACTCAATGATAACGGAAAAAAAGCAACCATCAATTTCCAAAAACTGCGATTGGTCAACAAACAACTCGAAACTTCCATTAAAGTTCAAACCAATACCATTTCACAACGATGGAAAATCAAAGGATTTGCCGATCCAAGAAATAAAAAAGCGGATCTCCGATTTGTAAATATGGATACAGGCGCAATCAAAATGCCCTATTTAGACGAGCGTTTCAACCTGAAATCGAGTTTTGACTCTATCCGATTGAATATTCAAAATATCGATAGAGATGGCGATGAATTGCATATTGATGGGTTTATGGCTATTGCCAATTTAAAAATCAACCATCCGAAAATTGCCAGCAAAGATGTACTGCTAAAAAATGCCAAATTTGATTACCGATTCTTATTGGGTTCTGATTTTATTTCTATTGACAGCAGCTCAACGGTTCAGTTGAATAAAATAAAATTTCATCCCTACGTGGCTTACGAAACTGAAAAAGACACGATTTACAAACTCAAAGTAATCCTCCCAAAAATGAAAGCGCAGGACTTTATTACTTCGCTTCCTGACGGTTTATTTACCCACTTTCAGGGAATGGAAGCTACAGGTAATTTTGATTACAAATTGGATTTTGCCTTCAACCAAAACAAACCCAATCAGCTTGTTTTTGACAGTAAATTGAAGAAAGAAAATCTAAAAATAACAAAATACGGCGAAGCCAATCTCAACAAACTCAATGGAGAATTTGTGTATCGGGCACTTATAAAAAATGTGTTGCAACGCCCGGTTTTAATTGGCGCAGCCAATCCAAATTATACGCCCTTAGACCAAATTTCACCGTATTTAAGAAAGTCGGTTTTGACAACTGAAGATCCTTCTTTCTTTTCGCATCGTGGTTTCATCAGCGAAGCATTCAAACAATCCATAGTCAAAAACATAAGAACCAAAAAGTTTTCACGCGGCGCCAGCACCATCAGCATGCAATTAGTAAAAAATGCTTTTCTGAGTCGGGAGAAAACAGTATCCCGTAAACTGGAAGAAATCCTACTGGTCTATATTCTGGAAAACAACCGAATTGTGAGTAAAGAGCGTATGCTTGAAGTGTATTTTAATATTATCGAATGGGGGCCAAATGTATATGGAATTGGCGAAGCAAGTCAGTTTTACTTCCAAAAAACACCTTCAGAATTATCGCTGAATGAATGCTTGTATCTCGCCCGAATTATCCCAAGTCCTAAAAAATTTATGTATCAGTTCAACGATCAAGGGATGTTGAAAGATTTTGCTGTAAAACAAGAATCATTCTTAACGAATATCATGTTTCGAAGAGGGCTTTTGACTCCTGAAGACACTATTTACAAGTCCTTACCAATACTGATTTCAGGACCTGCAAAATCTTTTATCAAATTCAAAGTACAAGATTCAACGCAAATAAAAGTGGATTCTTTATCCGTTGATGATGAATTTGATCTTTAATTCTTAAAAATAACCCTGCAAGACTTCTAAACTCTGACAGGGTTTCTTAATTTATGGTGCCGGATCAGGAATCACAGCTTGCACTTCATCAATAGCTTTTAGAATTTCATCCGAAAGTGACACTTGAATCGTATCAATATTTTCTTTTAATTGTTCCAATGTTGTCGCGCCAATAATTGTGCTGGTTATAAACGGCTGTTGGGCTATAAATGCCAAAGACAATTCTGTTAAAGTCAGTCCGTTTTTCTTGGCGATTTCCTGATACAATTGAGTAGCTTCGGTACATTGTGCGCTGTTGTATCTGGAATACTGCGGAAACAACTTGATTCTGGCATTTAGATGATTTTCGCCAGTAAGGAATTTACCGGACAAAACCCCAAAAGCCATCGGCGAATACGCCAATAAACCCACATTTTCTCTCAGGCAAATTTCAGCAGAACCATTTTCAAAAAGTCTATTCAATAACGAATATGGATTTTGAATTGTTTTTACTCTTGGCAGATTGTTGTATTTACTTTCCTCTAAAAAACGCATAATTCCCCAAGGATTTTCATTGGAAAGTCCGATGTGGTTTATTTTTCCTTCTTTGACAAAACCGTCTAATGTTTCGAGAACATTGTGAATGTTATCTTCCCAAGCATCATCCTGGACTTTGAAACCGCGTTGCCCAAAATAATTGGTTTTACGTTCCGGCCAATGCAATTGGTACACATCAATATAATCCGTTTGTAAGCGTTGTAAACTTTGATCCAATGCAAACTTGATACTAGCTGGTGAGAAATCTAATTTCTCTCTCATGTAACCAAAATTTGGATTGGGTCCTGCAATTTTGGATGCCAAAACTATCTCTTCTCTTTTGCCTGTTTTTTTGAACCAGGTTCCAAGGATTTTCTCTGTGCTACCATAGGTTTCCTGACGCGATGGAATCGAATACATCTCGGCTGTATCAAAGAAATTGATTCCGTTTTCTAAAGCATAATCCATTTGGGCGTGACCATCAGCTTCTGTATTTTGTTGTCCAAAAGTCATCGTTCCAAGGCAGATTTTGCTGACTTTCACATCAGTATTTGGCAAAGTAGTATATTTCATAAAGTCATAAAGTTATAAAGTCAAAAGTCATAAAGTCATAGGTGATTAATTATGACTTTATGACTTTCGACTTTGGACAAAGTTTAATTTATCTCATTCAGCATTTCAGCAATTTCATCTAATCTAGGCGTAAGAATTATTTCGATTCTACGGTTTTTCGCTTTCCCGTCAGCGGTTGAATTGCTGGCTAATGGTGAAAATTCTCCTCTTCCGGCTGCCGTTAGATTTTGTTTGTTGATTTTTTTGTTCTCGCTCAAAATAGCAACTATTGCTGTGGCTCTTTTGGTCGATAAATCCCAGTTATCCGCAATTGGACCTGAAGCTGTGAAAGCATCATCATCCGTATGACCTTCAATAAGAACTGATATATCCGGGTTGTCACCCAAAACTTTACCAACTTCGATTACTGCTTTTTTCCCTTCAGAACCTACAGCCCAACTTCCCGAATTGAAAAGCAATTTGTTCTCCATAGAAACATATACTTTTCCGTTTTTTTGTTCGACTGTCAAGCCTTTTCCTTCGAAACTGTTCAAGGCTTTAGACAAGGTTTCTTTTAGTTTTTTCATGCTGGCTTCTTTGGCAGCAATCAAATCTTCTAATTCTTGTAAACGCTGTCCGCTTTTGTTCAAACGCTCTTGTTCTAATGCCAATGCTTTTCCTTTTTCGTCTAATTGATCCAGCAAATCACGATTTTTCTTCATGTTGCTTTGCAAAGCGTCGCTGCTATTTTTTTCTAAAGCTGCGTAGGAATCCTGCAAGACTTTGAATTTATTTTGAGCCGCTGCGTAATCTGCTTTCAATTTATCCAGCTCCGCTTTGGATTTACTCAAATCTGATGTTAAACCGTCGCGGTCTAATTCTAATTGATTTTTAGATTTTAGAAAATCGGCATTTTCATCTGCTAAACTTCTGTTTTCTTTTTTTAAATCGGTGAACTTACTTTCTAAGTCGTTGTATATTTTCTTGGATACACAGGAGGTTGAAAGCGCCAATACTACTAATCCGATGGAAACTCTTTTAATCATTTTTGTTTGTATTTATGTTGTTTCTAATGTTGTTTTGAAAGCAAAAATTCAAATTGTATTCGAATGCCCTAGCCCCGATAAAAGCGAAAATCCTTGTTGTTTTTTCTTTAAAAACAACAAGATTGCAACGGATAGCGGGAAATAGCTCTGAAAACGTTAATCGATTTCTACCAAAATTGGGCAATGATCCGAATGCACAGCATCTGATAAAATAACGGCTCTTTTTAATTTATGTTTTAAAGAATCGCTGACTAAATTGTAATCGATACGCCAACCCTTGTTGTTTCCTCTGGCTCCGGCGCGGTAACTCCACCACGAATATTGATGCGGCTCACTGTTGAAATGGCGAAAACTATCCACAAATCCGGACTTCATGAATCCATCGAGCCAAGTTCTTTCTTGCGGCAAAAACCCGGATACATTTTTGTTTCTGATAGGATCATGGATGTCGATTGCCTCGTGGCAAATGTTGTAATCACCACAAATAATTAGGTTTGGCGTTTCTTTTTTAAGTTCGTTGATATAGCTCTGAAAATCATCCATGAACGTGAATTTATGGCCCAATCGATCAATATTTGTACCCGATGGCAAGTACAAACTCATCACTGAAAAACCGTCAAAATCAGCTCGAAGGTTTCTTCCTTCAAAATCCATGTGGTGAATTCCGGTTCCATGAACGACATTATTGGGTTTAATTTTAGAAAGTATAGCCACGCCGCTATAGCCTTTTTTTGTTGCCGAATAATAATACTGGTATGGATAACCCGCTTTTGCGATATCTTCTACCGGGATTTGGTCTTCGGTTGCCTTAATTTCTTGAAGACAAATAATATCAGGATTTGCTTGTTGTAACCAGTCAATAAATCCTTTTGAAATGGCGGCTCTGATTCCGTTGACGTTGTATGAAATAATTCTCATTAAATTTTTTTTTGAATTTCTTCCGAAAAATTATTTTTTTCCTGCGGTTGTCAGGAACCCACTTTTTTATTTTATCGGAAAATTATATTGTTTGTATGTGGGTTTCAAATGTAACAAAAAAGTAGAAGTTTGATTCAGAAAAAGAGAGAAAATGGAGTTTTTTGCTATCTTTGTTTCTTGCTCAAAAAAAACAAAAAAACACATGGGTTTAGTAACCGCAAAAGAAGTTGCAAAAGCAATAAATGCAGATAAGTACGGAGTTCTGGGGACTTTTTCTGGCTGGATGCTGATGAAGGTGCTAAAAATCTCTACCTTAAACAAAGTATACGACAGAAATAAACATTTAAAAGACGTTGCGTTTTTAAATGGAGTATTAGATGATTTACAAATAAAATTCGAAATCCCTGAAGAGGATTTAAAACGTTTACCAAAAGAAGGTGCTTATATCACCATTTCAAATCATCCGTTGGGAGGAATTGACGGTGTTTTATTATTGAAATTAATGCTCGAAAGAGAACCTAATTTCAAAATTATCGCTAATTTTCTTTTGCATCGAATTGCCCCTCTCAAGAAATACATCATGCCCGTGAATCCTTTTGAAAATCACAGGGATGCTAAGTCAAGTGTGGTAGGAATTAAAGAAACTCTGCGTCATTTAAGCGACGGAAAACCCTTAGGAATGTTTCCTGCGGGAGAAGTTTCTACTTATAAAGACGGGAAATTAATGGTGGATAAACCTTGGGAAGAAGGCGCTATTAAAGTAATTAGAAAAGCCCAAGTTCCTGTTGTTCCTATTTATTTTCATGCTAAAAACAGTCGATTATTTTATTTACTTTCTAAGATAAGCGGTACTTTTAGAACAGCAAAACTACCTTCGGAAGTGTTCAGCCAAAAGCATCGTGTGATAAAAGTTCGTATTGGAAAATCTATTTCCGTAAACGAACAAAATGAACACGCAACGATAGAGGAATATTCGGAGTTTTTGAGAAAGAAAACATACATGCTCGCCAATCCTTTCGAAAAAGAAAGCAAATTACTGACGACTCCAAATTTAAAACTTCCTAAAAGCCCGAAAAAAATCGTTACTCCAGCCAATAGTGAGAAAATGATAGCTGAAGTAGATGCTTTAAGAAGTACGGATTGTCGTCTTTTGCAAAGCAAAAACTACGAAGTTTTTTTTACTGAAGCTGCTAAAATTCCAAATATTCTACACGAAATAGGCAGACTTCGAGAAATTACTTTCCGCGAAGTTGGAGAAGGAACCAATGAGTCTATTGATTTAGATAAATTTGACCAGTATTACAATCACATGTTTTTATGGGATGACGAAGCAAAGAAAATTGCAGGCGCATACCGAATGGGATTAGGCTCACAAATTTATCCAAAATACGGAATGGACGGTTTTTACCTCAATGAGTTGTTCCGATTTGAACCAGAATTGCATGATATGATGCACAAATCCATAGAAATGGGTCGCGCTTTTATCATCAAAGAATACCAACAAAAACCAATGCCGCTTTTCTTACTTTGGAAAGGAATTATTCACACGACGTTACGTTACCCGGAGCATAAATTTTTATTGGGTGGCGTGAGTATCAGCAATCAATTTTCTGATTTTTCAAAATCACTGATGATTGAATTCATGAAGTCGAATTACTATGATCCTTACATTGCACAATACGTTCATCCCAAAAAAGCGTATAAAGTAAAACTGAAAGATGCCGACAAAGATTTCATTTTCAATGAAACCGAATCGGATTTGAATAAGTTTGATAAAATTATTGACGAGTTGGAACCAGGAAGTTTGCGTTTACCAGTCTTGATTAAAAAATACATCAAACAAAACGCAAGAGTAGTCGCTTTTAATGTCGATCCGTTGTTTAACAATGCTGTTGATGGATTAATGTACATCCGGATTGCAGACATTCCGGAAAGCACCATGAAGCCCGTAATGGAAGAGTTCCAGAAAGAACTGGAACGAAAATTAAATGACAAAGAAGATTAATACCAAATTGAAATAAAAAAAGAAATCCCGTTCTTTACTTAGAACGGGATTTCTTTTTTTATTTCTAGTCTATCTCCAGATAGACTCTTTCAAAATGGAATCTAAAGAATTGTTTTTTATAAAGAAAATCAATCTTATGATGTGATACCCGACAAGGAAAACACCTAAACCATATGCCAATCTTTTATTGTACATAACCGTATTAAAATACTCCTTTTTAGTGATTAATTCCAGGGTCAATATAACAATACTGACAACACTAAATACAATTACAAAAGGGCCCAATATGTGATAGCTTATGCTCTTGTAGCAATCTCCTTGATAAAAATAAACCAATGATTTCGTAATCCCACAACCTGGACATGGAAAACCTGTAATCATTTTGAAAGGACACAAAGACTGATCGGTCTCAAGATGATTATCCCCATTGAAAAACATTAAAAAAAACGGAATCATCAGCGTTAGAATAGCGCCTATAATCCCGTAAATTTTACGTTTCTCTTTAGTATTAATTGTATAATTTATTGATGTCATTTTGAACTATCATTGCAGCAATCATTGGAAAGAAAAGCCCTAAAATAAGTAACAAAACCGTATCATCTTTTTGAGCTGAACCAGACCTATGATATACATCCGGAAGTCCGTCTCTACCCGCTAAATAAAAGAAATAAATATTTACAGGATAGCAACAACCGGCAAATATGGCGATTGGTTGTGAGATAACTTCTCGCTCAGAAACTGCATTAAAAACCTCTGCAACTTTAATATTCCAATAGATTAAATACAATCCACAGGTTAAAAACCCAAAAATTAATACTAATACTGGATCTACTTTAAATACGGGAATAGGTTTCCTTGGAGTGTTCCAAGTTTCTTGTACGATTTCTTCCATTTTGGTTTAGTTAAATTTAAGTTAGTAAATATTGAAATATAAAAATTTATTGAAATGCTGTATCGATTGGTTCCCAAAGTTCTATCTTATTTCCTTCGCTATCCAGAACCCAACCAAATTTTCCATACTCATAAGACTCCATATCACCCACAATTGTTACACCTTCATCCGATAATTTTTCTAATAATTTTTCTAAATCATCCACTCTGAAGTTTTGCATGAACTCTTTCTCGCTTGGCGCAAAATAATTGGTGTCATCAGCAAATGGTGACCATTGGGTAGAACAATCGTTTCCTTCTTTGTCTTTCCACCAAAAAGTGGAACCATATTGATCCGTTTTTAAACCCAAATGTTTTCCGTACCAAGCTACCAGTTCTTTAGGATTTTTTGATTTAAAAAAGAAACCGCCAATTCCCGTAACCCGTTTCTCCGGCTCGGTATCTTTGGCTTGACCAAAATACTTTGTTTTTATTTTATCAACTATAACTTGCGCCAACCGTTCATGGCTTTCGAATGTCCAACCTGCAATATGCGGGCTCAAAATCACACTCTTAGCTTGTAATAAATATTGAAAAGCCTCCGGTGTATTTTTATCGTTAAAAAGGGTTTCAAAAGACAATTTTTCATATTCCAAAACATCTAAACCAGCACCGAGAATTTTACCGGATTGCATGGCAGCAACCAAATCGGCAGTGACAATATTATTACCCCGAGAGGTATTTATTATCCAAAAAGGTTTTACAAATCCACTGATAAAATTACTGTCGACCATTTTATCTGTTTCGGGAGTCCAAGGAATATGAAGGCTTACTACATCCACTTTTTGTTTGAATTCTGCTAATGAAACCTGCTTCGCATTGGCGTCACCAACATTTTCCTGAATATCATAACACAACACTTCCACGTCAAAACCACGTAGTTTTTTGGCAAATGATTTTCCCATGTTTCCGTAACCGATAATTCCTACTGTTTTTCCGTCGAGTTCATGACCACGGTTGCTTTCACGGTTCCAATGCCCTGATCGTATCTCATTATCCGCTTGGTTCAATTTATTAAAAAGGGACAAAATCATTCCCAATGCATGTTCGGCCACCGCGTTTTTATTTCCTTCAGGAGCAGCGATAAGCGTAATGTTTTTGGACTCTGCATAATCGCAATCAATGCTTTCTAATCCTGCCCCAACCCGTGCAATGAATTGCAAATTAGTAGCTTTGTCCAAAAATGTTTTGTCAATTTTGAAACGGCTTCGGATAACAATTCCCTGATACTCATGAATTTTAGCTTCAATTTCCTCTTTTGAAGATGTGAAATCACTATGATTTATAAATCCGGACTGTTGCAATTGATCCCAAAGCAAGGGATTATTACTATCGATATGAAGGATTTTGATGTCCATAAAATGTACTTTTTTAATACTTCAAATTAACAAAAAAATTACGGTTTATTGTTTTATCAAAGAAAATTAGCTCATAAAATCGTAAATTAGCCTTCTCAATTTTTATTATAAATCGTATGCTTATAATAAATGAAAACCGAAAAATGAAATTAACGAAAACATTCAACGCTTTTTTCGAAAGCGAAAAAGCCGGTGGACTCTTATTACTTTTTGTAACAATACTCTCTCTTTTATTAGCCAATTCTCCCGTTCAAACCGAATATATTGCATTTTGGGAAACCAATATTGGCAGCCATTCCATAACACATTGGATCAATGACGGTTTAATGGCTATCTTTTTTCTACTCATTGGTTTAGAATTAGAACGTGAAATATACCAAGGAGAACTATCCAGTATAAAAAATGCGGCTTTACCTATTTTTGGAGCCTTGGGCGGAATGGTTGTTCCTGCCGGAATCTTTTTACTGTTTAATTTTGGAACTATCACACAAAATGGAGCCGGAATCCCTATGGCGACAGATATTGCTTTTGCTATTGGAATCCTGTCACTTTTAGGAAATCGTGTTCCTACATCTTTGAAAGTATTCCTGACTGCGCTTGCCGTAATCGATGATTTAGGCGCTATTATGGTAATTGCCATATTTTACACGGACACTATTGCTTATCTAAATTTATTTATCGCTTTTGCTATTATGGGTGGTTTGTTTATCCTGAACCGAAGAAAAGTACACAGTCTTATTCCTTATTTGATTGGTGGAGCAGCGATGTGGTATTTCATGCTAAATTCAGGAGTGCATGCGACAATAACCGGAGTATTATTAGCCTTTGTAATTCCTTTTGGAAATGGAGGCAAAAAAACATCTTCGTACCGATTACAGCATTTTTTACACAAACCAGTGGCGTTTTTTATTCTTCCTTTGTTTGCCATAGCAAATACGTGCATTGCTATAAATTCAGATTGGCATGAGGGATTGAATCATCCCAACACAATTGGAATTATGCTAGGGCTTGTTGTGGGAAAACCATTGGGAATCTGGTTGTTTTCACTACTGGCGGTTAGTTTAGGAATTTGTACGCTGCCAAGAGATCTAAAATGGAGCAGTATTCTAGGCGCAGGAATGCTGGGCGGAATAGGTTTTACAATGTCTATTTTTATTACGCTTCTTGCTTTTAAAAACGACGGAGAAGAAGTAATCACGTATTCCAAAATTGCGATTCTAATTGCTTCATTCATTGCCGGAACCATTGGTTTCTTATGGTTAAAATTTAATTTGAAACCTGCAAGAGCAAAAAAATAACACAATAATATTAATTACAATTAATTTAATCAAAAAAGCCTCGTTTAAGTAATATTAAACAGGCTTTTTTTGATGCGTAGTAACAGCTTTTACTTTGAATAACTTATCGCAAAACTATTTTTGAAATTTCTTTTCTTAATGAATAAATATGGCATAAATGAAATAATCATCACAGAAGAAAATTTTTGAAGTATTGCAAATTGAATAATCAAACCTGTTACTACCATTCCTGTTAGCATCCCAAATCCAAGATTGTACGTAAGACTTGGATTTATGGTCAGTACTTTCGTTTCTCCCTCCTTAAGTAGTATTTCTTCTGTTTGAAAAGAAATTCCATCACCAATTTCAATATTATGTTTTCCGGGTAAAACAATATATTCTTTCCGGTTGTTGTTGTTGTTGTTGTTCATCTCACAATCCATTTCATTGGCTATGCGCAACATATAACGATTAGATTTATTATAAACTCCACTACTTTTAGACATTCTGACTACTTTTAGACATTCTGACTACAATTGTGCTCTGATTCATCTTGAGATTATTTATTGGTTGCCAAACGGTTAAAGTGCCGTTATATGGTTCTGGCAGAAATCTAAACTATTTTTTCCTAAAAGGCATATCCTATTCCTATATGCAAATAAGGAATGTATTGATTTCTATTATACGCTCCATCTACATTCTGCACATTACCATTAACTGAATTCTCTTTCAAATACACCACACGATACCCAAACCCTAAAGCAGTCTCATAAGTGAAATGATTTCCTATTTGGCGTTTTAAACCCCAAGTGGGAACAATAGCTAAATCAGCCGTTTTGGTTACGTTATCCGCTAAATTAATCACAAACCAGTCCGGGTGATAACTTGTCTTGATTGAAACATAATTGCCGCTATTATTGGCTGTTTTTTTACCTTTTACATTCCTTTTTTCCAGATTGTAATAATATCTTGGTTCTACAGTTAGTACCGGTTGCAAAATAAAACCGGCGCCATCGTAATGATCTCCAACCGTAAAATCCTTTTCAAGACCAATTTCACTTCGTAATGCGATGCTACTTGACAATTTGCTTTCATTGTTAAACCAAATTCCGGTGTGTACTCCAAATCCGGTTTGTATTCCAAAAATTGATTTTTCAACTGGTACTTCTTGAGCGTTTGCATTTAGATTGAATGCTAAAATCAGGACTATTATTACTTTTTTCATTTAGTCTGTACTCGTTTTTTAATCTTTTAACTCGATTTCTGTTTACTTATTAGTCCAATAATCAACTACAGTAACTTTCTCTGGCGCTGGATTTAAAACAGCTACAAAAGCTTTATGATCCGGATGAATCAAATACGCATCTCTATCAGCTTCACTGCTAAAAGTCAACACAAAACAATGTGTCAAACCATTATTCAAGTTTTCAGGACTGTTATTAATTCCCCATTCATACGCTTTGATCAATTTGATTTTATGCTCCAAGTTCCCAAAAGCAGTTACCACTTTATCAATTGCTACTGCATCTGTACCGGGTTTCCAACCAAACATAACAACATGTTTAAGAACTTGTTTTTGTTTGCCTTGTTGAGCGTTTACAGTATAACTTGAAATTAAAATAAGAGTTAAAAGAAGTAGTTTTTTCATGGTAGTTTTTTTTCAAATATAGTATTTATTTGAGTGTTTATACAAATATGAAATATCAATATTTGTGGAGCTTTAATTAAAAAAATTGCGCAAAGTCAGAGACATTTGCGCAGCTTATAAAATAAACACTTTTCGAAACTGAGTTTTTTAATTTTTTTTAGGTTTTCCAAAAAATTGTTCTGCATTTTTATAAAATATTTTTTCTTTTTGTTCCGATGATAAAAAATCAAGTTTATTTACAGATTCTATCACTTGTTTGATATCTCCATTATCTGATCCAAACATTAATCTGTTCTCCAAACCAGCATCTATTAATCTTTTCATTGTAGCATAAAAATCTTTGTAAGGAATATTGTCTGGATTTGCAATAACAGAAATATCTGTGTACACATTCCAATAAACGCTCATAATACCAACCGTTTCCTCGATAAAAGGATATCCAGAATGCATTATCCAAATTTTTAATTTTGGAAATTTCAGTATTAAATCTTCCATTAAGATTGGACTGCCTAAACCCACTCTAAAATTTGGGCATCCATGATTTGGACCTGCTAAACCTGTATGAATGCCAACTGGCAGATTGTATTTTTCTGCTAACGCATAGTAAGGATATAACAATTTATCCGATGGTGAAATCCCATAATACTGGCTTAGTATCTCCCCTATAAAATCAATTTTGCCATCATTAATTTGCTGTTCTACCCATTTAATATCGGGTAATTCCTTTCCGTTTGAAAAGCAAAGCTGATTACTATATGGTACTTTCCCTTTTGGACATGGCAACATTAATCCATGTAATAATTCCATTTTGAATTTATTTCGGTACGTATTTTGCAAATCCCATGAAGAACTGATTGCAGCTTTGTAAACACCCGAAGTTTCTAATTGTTGCATTTGAATATCAGGATTTGTCTCTCCATGGATGTGTGTGTCAAACACTTTTTGCGAGTAAACAGTATAGGATTCAAAAAGAAATATGATGAGAATTATTATTAATTTTTTCATGTGATTTCATTTTATTTTCAGTTTCACAATATTGCATTTTGGTTCGTATGTGTATTGCAGGCAACCGTAAATATACGCATGTTTTAAAAAAATAACAATATCAAAGCATTGATTATAAATTACTTGCAAATAAATCGATTTTTAAAAATGATTTTATAAATAAAGCTATGACGAATGATTACAGATTTTTGATTGCTTCGCCTGTTCGCTCTTTCAGGCTCGGGTAACGATTTTTGATTTCAGATGTGAAAATATGTAAACAAGTCAATTCTTTCCGCGTGAGGGATAAAAGCAAGCTACCGAAGTAGCGCGGATTGCCCGACGCCATTAAAAAAAGGTCTTATCAACGGTTAGCTGATAAAACCCTTTTTTTAATGGGGGCACGCCCAAATGAGGTTTACCCCTTGATTTGTTTCAACGACGTTTTGATTCCTCGTATCAAGGACGAACTGAATCCGTGCATTTCCATTTCGTTCAATCCGGCTATGGTGCAGCCTTGTGGTGTGGTGACACGGTCAATTAATTGTTCCGGATGTACTTTTTCTTCCAGCAGCATTTCGGCAGCGCCTTTTACGGTTTGCGCAGAGATTGCCAAGGCGGTTTGCCAGTCAAATCCTATTTCGATTCCGGCTTGCATTGAAGCCCGAATGTAACGCAGCGCAAAAGCGGTTCCACTGGCCGCAAGAACGGTTGCTGCATCCATTAATTTTTCGTCAATAATAGGAGCGGTTCCCAAACTCTGAAAAAGGGAAACTACGTCTTGCGCCTTCTCTTTGTCTTTTTCATGGAACGCAATACAGGTTGCTGATGCGCCAAACTGTGCCGCAATATTGGGCATGATTCGGACAGCGCTATTCAAATCGCCTATCTTCTTTTGTAAATTTTCTATGGACAATCCACTCACTGCCGAAGCGATGATTTTATTGGAAATTACAGGAAGAATTTCATCCAAAACAACATCTACTTGGTATGGTTTTATGGTTAAAATAATGACATCGGCTTCCTGAATCTGATGGATGTTATTGGTGGAAACCGTAGCACCTAATTTTTCAAGATACAGAATGCTGGATGTGTTTCTTCGGGTTATGGTGACTTGGTTTTCTGGTGAAAATTTTGATAGTCCTAATGCGATAGAAACGCCTAAGTTTCCTCCGCCAATGATGTGTACTCTCATGCTGGTTGTGGTTTTCCTCTCCCTTACCGAAGCTTCGGGACTCTCCGAAGAAATGGATGATATGGGAAAGTGTTGGTTGTATGGTTATAGTTTTTTACGTTTGTTTCTAAAAAATATAATTTGATGGATTGTCTATTTTTAAAAGTTATTATCTTCTCGCTTTTCACTCCTCACTTTTCACTTTTTCAAAACCCCAAAATCATTTTTGCTATCGAAAAATAAATCAGAATTCCGCAAATATCATTACTGGTTGTGATAAACGGTCCGGTTGCCAGTGCGGGGTCAATCCCAAATTTATCCAGTAATAACGGAATAAAAGTCCCTATTAACGAAGCAATAATAATTACTGAAACCAATGCTATGGTAACAATAATTCCAATGATGATTTCGACATTCAACAGAAAATGACTTCCTAAAAATAATATCGTGGCCAGAATCACTCCGTTTAACAAACTCAGTGACACTTCTTTTATCAGTCTGCTAAACAAGGATCCGCTCAACGTATTGTTAGCCAAACCCTGTACTATAATTGCCGAGGATTGTACGCCTACATTTCCTGCCATTGCGGCAATAAGTGGGGTGAAAAAGAATAAATTCCCATGTTCGAACATCGCTCCTTCAAACAAGCCCAGTACTTTTACGGAGATAAAACCACCCAAAAGTGCCAAAACTAACCAAGGCAACCGTGCTTTTGTATGCTCAAATATACTGTCATCCGCTTCCACATCTTGCGAGATACCTGCTGCCAATTGATAATCCTCATCGGCTTCATCCTTGATTACATCCACAATGTCATCAATGGTAATTCTTCCTACTAATCGTCCCATTTCATCTATTACAGGAATGGCTTCTAAATCGTATTTTTGCATGATTCGGGCCACCTCAACATCTTCGGTATCTACTTTTACCGAGTTTAATTTTCGGATGTAAACATCACTTACTGCTGTTCTGGAAGAAGTAGTCAATAAATCCTTAAGTGACAAACGCCCTTTCAATCGGTCTTCATCATCCACCACGTAAATCGAATGGACTCTGGAGATATTTTCGGCCTGAATGCGCATTTCTTTTACACAAGTAAGCACATTCCAATTTTCATTGACTTTAACCAATTCCTTATGCATGATCCCACCTGCGGTATCTTCGTCATAACGCAATAAGTCAACAATGTCTTTGGCGTGCTCAACATCCTGAAGTTCTGATATTACTTCGGCTTTCAAATCTTTAGAAAGCTCCGCAATAATATCGGCTGCATCATTGGTTTCCAGCTCATCTAATTCTTCCGCAATTTCTTTTGGCGAAAGCCTGCTCAATATATTTTCCCGCAAATCATCTTCGAGTTCAAGAAGAATTTCGGCAGTTTTTTCACTGTCTAATACTTTAAAAATATAGGTCGCTTCATTAAAATCAAGCTCATCCAGAATTTCAGCAATATCAGCATGGTGCATATCATTCAATAACACTCCCAGTTGCTGGTCGTCTTTACTTTGAATGAGTTGCTCTAATTCCTGAATTAATTCTTTGCTGATTTTAAACTCCATCGGCTTCTATTTTTTGGGTGAGTTCTATGAACTGCTCTACATTTAATTGTTCTGGTCGAAGGTTGAAAATTTCATCTTCTCTCAAACTATCCGACAAATTTAAGGTTTTCAAACTGTTTCGTAACGTTTTACGTCGTTGTTGAAAAGCTGTTTTCACTACGGTAAAAAACAATTTTTCGCCGCAAGGTAAACTGTAATCTTTCTTCCTGCGCAAACGTAAAACACCCGATTTTACCTTTGGTGGTGGAATAAAAACATTTTCATCTACCGTAAATAAATATTCCGCATCATAAAAGGCCTGTACTAAAACCGACAAAATTCCATAGGCTTTTGTTCCCTTTTTTTCACAAATACGTTGCGCTACTTCTTTCTGGAACATTCCTGCAAATTCCGGAATCTGATCGCGATATTCCAAGGTTCGAAATACAATTTGTGTCGAAATATTATACGGAAAATTCCCAATTATTGCAAATTGCTTCCCTTCGAAAATTTCGTTGATATTGTATTTCAAGAAATCTTTAGATATGATTCTGTCTTTTAATTTTGGATAATTTTGGTCCAAATACGTTACTGATTCCGTATCGATTTCAATAACATAGGTGTTCACCGGTTTATCCAACAAATATTTTGTCAAAACTCCCATTCCCGGACCTATCTCTAATACATCATCATATCCTTCTAAGTTCAACGTGTCAGCAATGTCTTTTGCAATGCTTTCGTCTTTCAAGAAGTGCTGTCCGAGGTGTTTTTTGGCTGTTACTTTTTCCATGTTTTTTATTTTGCCACGAAGGCACAAAGTATTTTATATTTTTTTTAAAATTGGAGATCACAAATTACGACTTCAAGATTCTCAGATTTCTAATCTGAACACTAAAAAACCGAACTCTGAACACTTTTTTAATAATCTGCAATCAATTCTAATTCTGTTCTAAAAGCAAGCATTTTATCTCCAAATAATTTCAATCCTTCTTCGCGAAAAGCTGGTGCATCTTCCTGGTAGTATTTCTCCAAAGTTTCTTTGCTGTCCGTTGCATATTGAACTGAATAGGTTACTCCGCCCATTTCTTCTTCAATTAAAACCCGTACCATTCTTGCCGAAGAGAATTTCCCTGTAGCCAGAATTTCAGGAATATGTTTGTGTTGCATCCAAATCATCCATTGATCGTGAACGCTTTCATGTATGTTTGTGGTAACGTTATATAATATCATTATTGTTAATTTGGTTAATCGTTTTTTTGGTTAATCAGTTAAACTTTTAACCTGTCAAACTTTTTTATAAATTAGTATCGCCTCGCAATTGCCTGAATTTCTTCCTTGCTTCCACAAAATAAATACTGTCCTGATGATTGAACAATACCTTTTCATATAGTGGTTTCGCTTTTTCAGGCAACAATTGCTTGTTATAAATTTCTGCCGAAAAATACAACGCTTCATCGATGTAAATTCCGTTGCTATGCTGATCAATAATCGTTTGGTATTGGCTTAGAGCCAAAGCAAAATCACCTTTCTTTTCATATATTTTCCCTAACCGCAACAAGGTCACGGCTTCTATTTCCTGTCCTTTATTATTTTTTAATATCGTCTGAAACTGCGTTACCGCTTCCTGATTTCTGTTTTGATACAACAGATAGTCTCCTTTTGCAAATTGTTTCAAAGCCGTTTGCGTCGAATCGGCTGCGGTATTGTCATTGATTAACAGAAAATATTCCAAAGCGTCATTAGCGATCAACTGTGTATTGGCCGATTTCAATTCCTTAAATTGCTTCAATGCCCAAGCAAAATCGGTTTTGAAATAACTGGTTTTTGCGGCTTTCAAACTGGCTTCATGCGCCATTACATCATTCTTCAAATCCAATTCAATCTGCGAATAATAGATCAAAGCCTGGTTAAATTTTTCTTCATACAGCAAAATATCTGCCAGTTCCATTTTGGCATTAGCCAATTCATAATCATTCAATTGCAATTCCAACGCTCTCTTGACTATTGCCTTTCCTTCCTCCGGTTTTTTTAAATTAAAAGCTGTAAAATGTGCCTGAATCAGCTGCAAAGATAAGGTAAAAGGACTTATTTCAAATTGTTTCAACAAACCGTCTAATTCTGTGTTGATGGCTGCAAAGTCATTTTCGGATGCTTTTTCAATTTTCATGGTTACCAAATAAGAATTCGCTTGAATAAGCAATTCTAAATCTTGTGTGTTTTCCAATACAAAGCCCAAAATTTCCTTAGCCGTTTCCTGATTCTCTTCTTCAATGGCCAGTTGCCCTAAATTTACAATATTGGCAAGCGATTCCGGATTGCGTTTGTAAATGGCTTTTTCCTGAATAAAAGCTTTTTCGAACTCTTTTTGCTGTACATAAAACCAACTCAAATAATGATTCCAAAAAAGATCTTGATTTTTTTGTGTTCTTAAAATTAATGCTTTACGTAATATTTCATTGAAGTTTGCGTCACCTTCGTCAACCATAAAACGAACCAATTGATTTTGGATTCGAATGGAGTTTTGAGGATTCGCAAACGCTTCATCCAGAAAAGTAGAAATCATCATTTCCATATTAGACAATTGACCGTAAAGCAATCCTATTTGATAATTGAAATTAAAATTCGGTTCCAATTCTGTTGCGGTTTGGTAGGATTTCAGAGCGTATTCGAGCAGCACTTTTCTCTCAAAAGCGTTTGAAATTCCGTAGACTTCATTTGGATTTTTTCTGATTCGATCTAATGCTTGCTCGTAGTAAATTTTGGCTTTGGCATCATTTTTTTGCAACTGAAAATTATACCCTAATTCCACCAGAAGATTCCCTTGATTGTATTTTTCAAGTCGTTCTTGAATGGCTTTTTCAGCACTATCAAATTGCTGTAATTGCTGCGAACAATCTATTATTCTTAAAAAATACTGTGAGTTTAATGGAATCTCTTGCAGCAACTCTTCATAGCTGATTTTCGCTTTTTCAAAATCGCCTTTGTCATAATAATACTGCGCTAATTGTTCGTTTTGAGCAAACGCAAATAGCGATAAAAACAGATGTATAAAGAGAACGATTTTTTTCATTTTTTACCTGTTTTTTTAATTCAGATTTAGGTTATGGAATAAACATCAGTCTATTTATTCATTTCCCTTTTTAATCCATTTTCCAACTTCCGGTGCCGTGTAATTTTCCATTTTGTACAACAACTCTTCCACATCATTACTAACCAGAATCATCTTTTGATTTATTTCTTTTAAAAAACCGTTATCGACCATTTTTTGGATAAATTGCAATAATAAATTATAAAATCCATCAACGTTTAAAATTCCAATTGGTTTCTTATGAAGTCCAAGCTGAGCCCAAGTGAGCATTTCGAAAAACTCCTCTAAAGTTCCAAATCCACCAGGCAATGCAATTACGCCATCGCTTAATTCATTCATTTTGGTTTTTCTTTCGTGCATACTTTCTACAATAATTAATTCTGTCAAATTATCGTGAGCAACCTCTTTAGACATCAAAAAACTAGGTAAAACACCAAATACTTTTCCGTTTTCACTCAAAACACCATCTGCAACCGCACCCATTAAACCAACTTTTGCTCCACCGTAAACCAAATCAATGTTCTTCTTGGCCATTACCTGTCCTAGCAATACCGCTTGAAGCTCATGATTTTTATCATTCCCAAAACTGGAGCCACAGAACACCGTAATTCTTTTCATCAACAAAATATTTTTCAGTAGTATTTTAACTAATCAATAATATCAAACCCACAATACGGACGTAAAACTTCTGGAATTACGATTCCTTCCGGTGTTTGGTAGTTTTCTAAAATTCCAGCTAAAACTCTTGGCAAAGCCAATGCACTTCCGTTTAAGGTGTGTGCCAATTGGTTTTTCCCGTCTTTGTCTTTGAAACGCAATTTTAAACGATTCGCTTGAAAAGTCTCAAAATTAGAAACTGAACTGATTTCCAACCAACGATCTTGTGCTGTAGAAAACACTTCGAAATCATACGTCAAAGCTGATGTAAAACCCATATCGCCTCCACAAAGACGCAAAATTCTATAAGGTAATTTCAATTCCTGTAATATGTTTTTAACGTGTTCTACCATTCCATCCAAAGCTTCGTATGATTTATCAGGATGCTCTACACGTACAATTTCTACTTTGTCAAATTGATGCAAACGGTTCAATCCACGAACGTGTGCCCCATAAGAACCTGCTTCACGACGGAAACAAGGCGTGTACGCTGTAGTTAAAACTGGTAATTCATTTTCGTTAAGGATTACATCACGAAACAAATTCGTCACAGGAACTTCCGCCGTTGGAATCAAGTATAAGTCATCGGTTTTATCATGGTACATTTGCCCTTCTTTGTCCGGCAATTGTCCCGTTCCATATGCAGATGCTTCGTTTACCATGTGTGGAACTTGAACTTCATTGTAACCCGCAGCAGTATTTTTATCCAAGAAATAATTGATTAAGGCACGCTGTAACTTCGCTCCTTTTCCTTTATAAACTGGGAATCCTGCTCCTGTGATTTTTACTCCAAGTTCAAAATCGATGATGTCGTATTTTTTTACCAATTCCCAATGCGGTTGTGCTCCTTCGTGCAAAACTGGAATTTCCCCTTCTTCAAAAACGTTTAGGTTTTCCTCGGGAGTTTTTCCAACAGGAACAATATCAGCCGGAAGATTGGGTAACGTGTATAATTTTTCCAAAAGTTCTGCGGCAAGTACATCAGCACTTTCAGCTAATTTCTTGCTTTTCTCTTTGTTTAAAACGGTTTTTTCTTTTAGAATGGCGGCTTTCGATTTCTCACCCGCTTTCATCAATTCGCCAATATCTTTGGATAATTTATTAGATTCGGATAAAATTCCGTCTAACTCCACTTGCGTAGCGCGACGTTTTTCATCCAGTTGTACCACTTCTTCAACAACACTTGTAGCATCGATGTTTCTCTTTGCCAAAGCCTTGATTACTTTTTCTTGATTCTCTCTAATAAATGCGATTTGTAACATAGCTTGATTTTTTTAACGCTAACTTTTATAATAATGGAAGCAAATTTAAGGAAATGTTTGATAGAAATGGGACAAAAAATTAGTCCAAAGTCCAAAGTCATGAAGTCACAAAGTCAAACTCTAGGAAATAACCTTATTTAATCACCCTTTATTTAAATATAATATAAAGACAATGGAGTACAATAGAAAAAAACCTTTAAGACTTTTGACTTGGTTATGCTCTTTTAATCTCATGACCCACAAATTCTTCCAAAGCAGCAAACATGTCGTCTACAGAAAGGACTTCAAAATCGGGGTGTGTTTTTAAAAAAGCGGCATTCAAAGTAACCAGGTTTTCTTCTATTTCAAAAAAAGTGTCGTTGTTAAGCAAATCTCGGATAGGATTTATGCCTTCCAATTTCCCTTTCAAGAATTTGTTGAGCTTGACACTGCTCATTAATTTTACTTTTTTGGATTGTTGTTGAAATAATTCCAAATGTTTTTCGGCGCCAATTAGTGCCAAACCTTCTTCTATCAATTCGTTTAGTTCCTTATCCCAACCCGAATTGTGTACAAACTGAGCAAAATTTCCTTCGGTATATTGTGAGGTATAATAATCTAAATAATAACTCATTATAGCATCTTCGTGAATCAAATCATCGTTTATACCTTCCTCACGCATTAAGTTGATTACCGAAATATTAGAGTGAATCACATCTTGAAGGTTCTCACTATTAAAGGCTGTTTCTGAAATAATTATTCTACCGAATTCCATAGGTTTTGTGTTTGAATATGTGCTGCAAATTTCGGGTAAATTATTACAGGAAAGAAATACATTGTGATTTATATGGCATCAGATTCATTACTATTCTTTTTCTGATTCATTTTAGTAACTAAAGCTTTCAACCGTAACGCTTTTTCTTTTTTATCCTCTTGAAGTTTAGCCTTTTTCCGATTTAGCAATTTGGTGTGTAAAGCCTTGTTTTTGGTGTTTTTTTCGGGTCCTTTTGCCATAATTTAGCAGTTTGAATTACATTATTTTTCTAATACTATTTAAAAAATCTTCAACTTCAGAAGAATTATCTTTTTTCCATCTGTTTAGTATTTTAGAATATCCGACTCCAAAGTTTTTTTTATTTGTTGCATCTACAAACCAACTTTTATGAGTTCCTTTTCCGTCATTAGTATAATTGTTAAAACATGTAGATTTTGTGAAGTTTTTTTCGTCATCCCAAAACTCATCTTCATCAGACAGATTCAAGATAAATCTATACAAAATTGTTTCAGGCCTTGAATTAGAAGGAAGAAAAATTGTTCTGGGAGGAACTTTTCTGTTTTTAAATTTTTCTTTTACATCACCATCTAAAATGAAGTAAACATTTTTAAAAATAGAATGATTAGATTCAGCCATTGTAATTATCGTTCCATCAGGAAAAGGCCCTTTTTCTACATTAATTATTTTTTTTAGTTCACTATTATTTATTAAATTCTTAGTAAAGTATTGAGCGACTTCATCTTCACAAATAAAATTTATCTTTTCAATATTTTGAGATTGAGCAACTTCATTTTTTATTTTTCTTTTAACGTATTCAATAGATGGGTTTATTGTGTTTTTAACTTTTCCATCGACTAAGTTAAAATAGTTTATTTGGGTTTCATTTCCACTTTTCGGACTTAAATACTCTAAAATTTCTATTGAATGAGTTGTGAAAATTATTTGGATTTCAAGTTTTCTTGCAAATCTGAAAAGTATATCTATTAATTTACATTGTGAGGCCGCATATAATGTTGAGTCTAATTCGTCAATTAAAATGATTCCCCCTTTAAAATTTGCACCTTTTTTCTCTTTCAACATTTCAAATGAAATTAACGCGGAAATAATTTGTGAAATATTGTCTTGACCAGCAGAATTGCCTAAATGGCCATAAGTGTCAGTTTGGATAGCCAACAATTTTTTATTTGTTGATTTAATAGCTTCAGGATTTATTTTGTCATTAACCAAGACAAAAATTTCTCTAATTAAGTTAGAATAAGTAATGCTATATTTTGATGGAATTGTTGACTTGAACGTTGTTATTTTATTTTCCGTTGCAAGAGGAATTAATCTTTTCAAACCCATATAAATTATTGGGTGATCTAATGCTTTTCCTCTGCCATCAAAATCTGTTCTATATCTTTCTGGTGACTTTTCAGTTTTCTCAACATATCGAGTTGCAATTTGTTTGCTTTCTTCTATAAATGAATTTTCAGAAATGTAATTAAATCTAACTTCATATTCTTTGTCATAATCATTACTTGGACAAAATTTGAATACGTTTTTATAATCCTCTTTGAAAAAAGTATCAAGAATTGTTATGTCTTTTGATTTATAGTCACATAATTGAGCAATCCAACCTAATATCGAAGATTTTCCAGTTCCATTTAATCCAGTTATGACAGTTAAGTATTTTCCAAATTCAACAGTTTGATTTTCAATGTGTCTAAAATTTATAATATCTAATGTGTTTAATTTGGTCATAATTTTTAATTACATTCATTATTGGATTTTCTAATTTTTTAACAATTTGCAGGTAACTAATTAATATGCAATTTAAAATCACACAAATCGACTTTATTTATCGACTTTATTTAAGGCAAAGAAGTATGACAAATATCAAATTTAATTATTCTCTAAATATATGAAAATATCTTACAAAAAGATTGTTTTCCAAATCTTTCAGAAAAAATTATGCGTGGCTCTTTAGCCCCGATAGCAGTGAAAATCCTTTTTGGCTCGTTTTTTAACGAGCCAAAAAGATTGTAACGAATAGCGGGATTAGCTCCTAATAAAAACCATACAACTCTCAATTCTATTGCTTATTTTTGCACTCAATAAAATTGAATCATGATACAGAATCCAAAAAGATATACGATTACAGCGGCATTGCCGTATACGAACGGACCGATTCACATTGGCCATTTGGCGGGTGTTTACGTGCCTTCGGACATTTATTCCCGATATTTAAGATTGCAGGGAAGAGACGTTTTGTTTGTTTGCGGAAGTGACGAACACGGCGTGGCGATTTCGATGAAAGCCAAAAAAGAAGGCATTACGCCACAGGAAGTAATTGACAAATATGACGGAATAATCCGTAAATCATTCTCTGATTTTGGAATTTCGTTTGATAATTATTCCAGAACTTCGGCTAAAATTCATCATGATACGGCTTCGGAATTTTTTAAAAAACTGTATGATAAAGGTGATTTTATCGAAGAAGTGACCGAGCAATTGTATGATGCAAAAGCAGATCAATTCTTGGCTGACCGTTTTGTGGTGGGAACTTGCCCAAAATGTGGCAACGAAGAAGCCTATGGCGATCAATGCGAAAAATGTGGTTCAACGTTGAATGCTACAGATTTGATTAATCCAAAATCGACCATTACGGGAGAAACTCCGATTATGAAAGCAACGAAACACTGGTTTTTGCCTTTGGACCGTTATGAAGATTTCTTGAAAGAATGGATTCTCGTAGGACATAAAAATGACTGGAAACCGAATGTTTACGGACAAGTAAAATCATGGATTGACGGCGGATTGGAACCTCGCGCAGTAACCCGTGACTTGGACTGGGGAATTGACGTTCCTGTTGAGGGTGCCGAAGGAAAAAAATTATACGTGTGGTTTGATGCGCCGATTGGTTATATTTCGTCAACCAAAGAATGGGCTTTGCGCGAAGGAAAAGAGTGGGAACCCTACTGGAAAGACATAGACACTAAACTGGTTCACTTCATTGGGAAAGACAATATTGTTTTCCATTGCATCATTTTCCCTGCGATGTTGAAAGCCGAAGGAAGTTATATTTTGCCGGACAATGTACCTGCCAATGAGTTTTTGAACTTGGAAGGAAATAAATTGTCGACTTCTAAAAACTGGGCAGTTTGGCTGCACGAATATTTGGAAGAATTCCCAAATCAGCAAGATGTTTTGCGTTATGCGTTGACATCAAATGCACCGGAAACCAAAGATAATGATTTTACCTGGAAAGATTTTCAGGCGAGAAACAATAATGAATTGGTGGCGATTTACGGGAATTTTATTAACCGTGTCGTGGTTTTAACCAATAAATATTACAATGGAATTGTTCCGCAACCGAATGAACTTTCGGAAGTGGATGAAGCTACTTTAACCGAATTAAAAGCATATCCTGCTGTGATTTCTAGTTCTCTGGAACGTTACAGATTCCGCGAAGCCTTGAGTGAATTAATGAATGTGGCCCGTTTAGGAAACAAATATTTGGCAGATGAAGAGCCTTGGAAAGTCATTAAAGACAATCCGGAGCGCGTACAAACGCAAATGTATGTTGCGTTACAAATTGCTGCTGCTTTGAGTGTGTTGTGTGAGCCGTTTTTGCCTTTTACAGCAAAGAAACTTTCTAAAATACTTAAAGTTGAAGATAAAATAGGCTGGAACACTATTGCTCAAAATTCTGATTTAATTCCGGCGGGACACCAAATTGGCGAAGCTGAATTATTGTTTGCTAAAATTGAAGACGAGGAAATCCAAAAACAAATTGACAAACTGGAAGCGACTAAAACCGCCAATAAAGCAGAGAATAAAGTTGCAGAACCACAAAAAGAAGCGATTCAATTTGAGGATTTTGCCAAAATGGACATTCGTGTAGGAACGATTCTGGAAGCTGAAAAAATGCCGAAAGCGAACAAACTTTTGATTTTGAAGGTAGATACCGGAATTGATGTTCGTACGATAGTTTCAGGAATTGCAGAGAGTTTCAAACCAGAAGACATTGTTGGAAAAAGAGTAACGGTTCTAGTGAATTTGGCTCCAAGAAATCTTCGTGGCGTAGAAAGCCAAGGAATGATTTTGATGACTACGAATGCCGAAGGGAAATTGGTTTTTGTAAATCCAGACACGGATGGTGTTGCGAATGGAGAGACGATAAATTAAGAAAAATCAACCGCGAATTCGCTAATTAATATATACTCTTAAATATATTAATTAGCGAATTCGCGGTAAAATGAAACAAATATGAACCTAAAAGTGATTGCTTTCGACGCCGATGATACCTTATGGATCAACGAAACCTATTTTGATGAAACCGAGAAAAAATTCTGTGGATTGATGGAAGATTATTTGTCACATCAAGGAATTTCACAAGAGCTTTTCAAGGTGGAGATTGATAATCTTAAATTATACGGATACGGTATAAAAGGCTATATTTTATCCATGATTGAAGCAGCAATGAATATTTCGAACAATACCATTCCTATTGAAATTATTGAAAAAATCATCCAATACGGAAAAGAATTACTCGAGAAACCGATTATTTTATTAGATGGTGTAGAAGAAACCCTGGAAGCTTTGCATGGGAAATACAAGTTGGTTGTGGCCACCAAAGGTGATTTATTAGATCAACGCCGAAAACTTCATAATTCTGGTTTAGGTCATTATTTTCACCATATCGAAGTGATGTCAGACAAACAAGAAATTGATTATTCGGACTTGATCAAACGCTTGGAAATACAACCCGAGGAGTTTTTTATGATTGGCAATTCTTTAAAATCAGATGTTTTACCGGTTTTAGCCATTGGCGGACACGCCGTTCATATTCCGTTTCATACGACTTGGGCACACGAAAAAATAGAACATAAAGTAGAACATGTAAACTTCAGTGCTTTCGAAAAAATAACAGAAGTTTTAAAAAGATTAGAATAAAAAACCCTGTTTTAAACCTCTTTGATCATTAATTACAATGTTTTTCAACCAAAAATACTGTGATTTAAAGTTAATATTTTTATATAATCTATAAAAATATTACAAAATATTGCCAAAAGCGCTATTCCTAACTCGATTTACAGAATTAAAACTAATTCTTACATAATTAACTGTTTAAAATTTCTTATCTAACAATATGTTTTACTTTTGCATAAAATTATTAAATAATAAAATTATGAAAAAAATCATACTTACGTTAGTTTTTGCTTCTGCAATGACAACTTTGAGTGCTCAAACAGAAAATGTAGAAAGCGCAAGTACTGGAACTGAATTTAACAAATGGTCTGTTGAATTAGCTGGTGGTTTAAACAAACCGATGAGACCTATGACTGCTGGATATAGAACTGCTGTTACTAGTGCTTATGTAGCTGATTTAGGTGTGCGTTATATGTTCAATAACAAATTTGGTTTAAAAGCTGATTTTGGATATAACAGTTTTAAAGAAGGTGAAAATTCAATAGGATTTGATTCTAAATACTATAGAGCTGATTTACAGGCAGTTGCCAACTTAGGAAGAATCATGAGCTTTGAAACTTGGACAAACACTCTTGGTTTATTAGGTCACGCTGGTTTTGGATTAGGTTTTGGTGAATCTGATAACTTTTCAGGAACTGACAGAATGGGTAATTTTATTGCTGGTGTTACTGGTCAAATTAAATTATCTAATAGAATTGCATTGACTGGAGATTTTACAACAATTCTTAATGCTAAACAAAACCGTACTTTTGATGGTGCAAGTACAATAGGATCTCCTGGTTTCGGCGGTGTACTTTTCAATGGTACGGTAGGTTTAACTGTTTACTTAGGTAAAAACGAAAAACATGCTGACTGGGTTATCGATCACGAAGGTAGATTTGACGCAATTGACGCAAGATTTATGGCTATTGAAAATAAAATGCTAGACTCTGATAAAGATGGTGTAGCTGATTATTTAGATGAAGAGTTAAGTACTCCTGCAGGCGCAATGGTTGATACTAAAGGAAGATCAATTGATAAAAACAACAATAATGTTCCTGACGAAACAGAAGCTTTTATCTTGAAAAATTACGCTGCTAAAACTGGTGATACTGGTATTGTATACGATAATGAATTAATCAAAAGCTTAATTAACGGTGGTTATGTTGCGGTTTATTTTGATTTTGACAAATCTAAACCAACTAACGTATCTACTGAAGGTATTGATTTTATCTTGACATACTTGAGAAACAATCCTTCTTCTTCAGTTGACATTACTGGTCATGCTGACGAAATAGGAAGATCTGCATACAATGATAAATTATCTAATGCAAGAGCTGCTAATGTAAAAAACACCTTAGTGAAAGCTAAAGTTGATGCATCAAGATTGAATGTAATTGCTGCTGGTGAAGATACTTCAGTTGATAAAACTTCAGAAAATGCAAGAAAATTAGTTAGAAGAGTTACTTTCATAGTAAAATAAGCTACTTTTTTATATCATAAAGCCCTAAAGGAAATTTCTTTTAGGGCTTTTTTTATGCCTGTTATTCCCCGTTCTATCAAAAACTTTTTTGAATATCCCGGAATTATAAACTTCAATTTTCTAGTTTGTTTACGACAAAAGTTAAATAAAACAAATTCAAGTATCAAAAGAATAGCTGTATTTTTGAACCATAAATAAAATCACAAAATCTTGAAAACACTTTTAAATATAGACAACTGGTCTAGAAAGGAGCATTTCCATTTTTTTAGAAAATTTGAAGAACCCTTTTTTGGCGCCACTGTAGAGATTGATTGTACCAAAGCCTATGCAACCGCAAAATCGCTGAACACTTCCTTTTTTATCTACTATTTACACAAAACGTTGGTTGCCGTCAATGCCACCGAATCATTTCGCTACAGGATTTCGGATGATCATATATATATTTATGACCAAATTAATGCTTCTGCAACTATTGGCAGAGAAGATGGAAGTTTCGGATTTTCTTTAATCGAATACAACTCTGATTTTGGTATTTTTACTGCGACTGCATTGGCGGAGATTGAAAGAATACAAAACACGACCGGTCTTTTCACCCGAACATTTACGGATGATAATGTAATCCATTTTTCGGCAATTCCGTGGTTGGATTTCACTTCGTTATCGCATGCTAGAAGTTATACTTTCCCGGATAGCTGCCCGAAGATTTCTTTTGGAAAAATGAAAATTGCTGAAAACGGCAAGAGAACCATGCCAATGTCAATTCATGTACATCATGGATTAGTAGATGGCTTACATTTAGGACAATTTGTAGATTGTTTTCAGGAATTGATGAATCGTTCATTATGAAATTTTTTGTTAAAATTTCGGAATGATTTTTGTAGGTAAAGCTATATGAAAAACATTTTACTCTTCTTGCTACTGATCTACCAATCAACATTGTTAAGTCAAACAGTATTGACCTCCTATCCTTTAGATTTAAAGAAATCTGAAGAAAATAATCAGATTTTGAATGCTGAAAACACAATAACACATGATGTTTTTGCTTTTATAGCAAACAAGCAGAATATTACTATTTTAAAATACAATAGCGCTTTGTTCTTGACCAATCAATATACTGGTTCGATCTTAAATTTAGAAAACAAATCAATAATTGGATATAGTTTTAGCGAAGATGGAAATCCAACTCTTTATTGGTCTTCAATGGATTTTAATGAAATTATACTGATCAAATATTATTTAGAAAACAAAACTTTTAAGGCTTTAAAATTTAGATTTCCTTCTTCAAATCATTATGTTATAACCTCTTTTCAGAAGAATAATTTATTCTATCTCCTTTCTAAAAATCTATCAGAACAAACTTTAACTCTTTATGCTTTTAAAAACGGAAGAGCTGAAGAAAAAACATTTGATTTTTCAGACTTTCTTTTTCAAAATAAAAATACACAAAGAATACCTTTTAATAAAGTTATTGAAGCCTTTCCTATTGAAAAAATGGAAGTTGACGATTACAATCCGTTATTCAAAAGCACGCAGAAAAGCAAAGTTTATATGCTCGATGAGCGCATTATCCTAACATTAGATCATAATCCTAAAAAAACACAAGTCTTTGATCTTAATTTCAAAAACCATATTATAACCGAAAAAAACTTCGCTCAACCCATTCCAAAAAAAGCAGCGCGATCATCAAACTCTTTTTTTTATGAAAACAAAATATTTCAGGTTAATGCCAATGTAGATGGTTTTTTGTTTGATGTAAAAGACTATGATTCTGGTTTGACTATAAAAAACATTACTGTTTCTAAAAATGATACAATTCGCTTCAAAAACTCCCCATTATTAATACAAAGAGAGAATGGAAAGCCAAAAGAATTAAACAAAACGAAAAAATTCCTGCAGTATTTGTCTAATTTAGATATTGGTGTATCGGTTTTTAAAAACAAAAAACACACTTTAATTACATTTGGAGGAACTCCAAAAAATGATTTTGTGGATTATTATTCAAGGAATAATGTCAGTTTTGGGCAATCCGATGATGAATTTGAGCAAATGTTTCCGCAAAATAATTTTTCACCAAATATTCATACAGAAACTGTTTTTTTTGAAAGCAGCTGGGACAAAAATTTTGAGTTTAACAATCAGCAATCACCACCACTTGCTATTGATACTATTTCCTATTTTTTAAGTCAGCATAAAGAAGTGGCTTTAGAAAATATAATAAAATTTAAAGATTATTTTATTTTGGGTTACTACGACAGTGTCACAAAAGAATATGTTATGCGTAAATTTAAAGATGGATATAATTGAATATAAATCAACTTTATTGAAATATTTTCTAGCGAGAATACTTAAATTTATTCCAAATGCATTATGTTTTCTCGGTTTCAAAAAAAAGGAAACGAATTATTTTTGTAACTTTACTTAAAACATACTGCCATGCTATCAAAAAATATAGAACACGCGCTGAACAATCAGATTAGAATTGAAGCTGAATCATCCCAAACCTATCTTTCTATGGCTTCATGGGCCGAAACTCATGGTCTGGAAGGGATTTCGAAATTTATGTATGCACAATCCGATGAGGAACGTACACACATGCTTAAGTTGGTGAAATATATAAACGAGCGTGGCGGTCATGCTCGAGTTTCTGAATTGAAAGCACCAAAAACGAGTTATAAAACCTTCAAAGAAATGTTTGAAGAATTGTATAAGCACGAACTTTTTGTTTCTGATTCGATTAACGAATTGGTTCACATTTCCTTTTCTGAAAAAGATTATGCCACACACAACTTTTTACAATGGTACGTAGCCGAACAAATTGAAGAAGAAGCTCAAGCTAAACTTATTTTGGATAAAATAAATCTAATTGGTGATGATAAAGGTGGTTTGTATTTATTTGACAGAGATATTCAACAGCTGACTTTAAACAGCGAGACATCTAAAGGCTCTAAATAGCGAGACACTCTTTAGAATAAATAGTGTAACTTGATTTTAATGCTGCCGAAATTGAGTAAAAAGGATAAAAAGAAGGAAAAGAAAAAGGATAAAAAAAAACTCCTCAAAAACGGATCTGCTAAAGAAAACCTCAAGTCCGAATGCTGTGAAAAATATAAAAAAGGAGAACATAAACGTTGCAAAAATTGCCCTAAATTTGATTTACGCAAAAAAAATAGTGGTTAGTAATTAGTTTACAGTTCTAATAGCTAATAAAAAACCATCGACGTATATCGATGGTTTTTTATTCGGTTTTCAGTCATAGTTTGCAACAGTACAATAACTGCAGACATGAGACCGAAAACGGGGACTGAATACTGATCACTAAAAACTATTTCCCCAAAAGAAGCACATCATTTACCACTACTTCGGTAACATAGCGCTTTTCACCATTTTTATCATCATAACTTCTATGGGTCAATTTTCCTTCAATGGCAATTTCCTTTCCTTTAGTAACATATTTTTCTATAATTTCAGCCGTTTTCCCCCAAGCCACAAGTTTGTGCCATTGGGTTTCTTCTACTTTTTCTCCTTTGTCGTTTTTATAGCTTTCGTTTGTTGCTAATGTGAAATTGGCTAGTTTTTTTCCTCCGTCAAAAGTTTTGATTTCTGGATCATTTCCTACATGTCCAATTAACTGTACTTTGTTTCTTAATGTGCTCATGGCGTGTAAAATTTAAATGTTAGTGTATATGTAATTTTTTTATTGTCATTGTAATTGCTATTGAAATTGAAATTGACATTGTTTCAAATCAACATTGCAAAGATGCGATGCCTTCCAAAAAGTATTCGGTTACTAACTGTTTACTTTCGGTTGTAACTATTTGTAAACGTTTGTAAATGGAAAAAATTAGTTATATTTGATAGAAATCAACTTCTTATGCTAGCCAAAATAAAAAAAGTAGAATTACGAAATCTGAAGATTGAAGACTACAAGGAATTAAAAAAATCAATGGTAAAGTCCTATCCTGAACTTGCTGATTCGTATTGGAAAGAAAAAGACATTGAAAGATTACTGGACTTATTTTCTGAAGGGCAATTTGTAATTATTGCAGATAAGAAAGTGGTAGGCGCCGCATTATCATTAATTGTACCCGAGATTTTAGTTGATAAAAACCCGGATTACGCTAAAATAACAGGGAATTACACTTTCTCTACACACAATCCAAAAGGGGAAATATTGTATGGAATTGATGTATTTATTCATCCTGACTATAGGGGTTTACGGCTTGGCAGACGATTGTACGATGCGCGAAAAGAATTGTGTGAGAAACTGAACCTGAAGGCTATTGTTTTTGCCGGAAGGATCCCAAATTACAATAAATACGCCAAAGAGCTGACCCCAAAAAAATATATCGAAAAAGTAAAACTAAAAGAATTGCACGATTCCGTACTTTCCTTTCAGTTGAGTAATGATTTTCACGTGATGAGAATTATGAAAAACTATTTGGCAGGAGACATCGATTCCAAAGAATTTGCGGTTTTATTAGAATGGAATAATATTTATTATGACGAAAGTCCGCAATTAATAAATACCCAAAAAAGTATCATCAGACTTGGATTAATTCAGTGGCAAATGCGTCCGCTAATAAACTTAGAAGCTTTATTTGAACAAGCTGAATTTTTTATTGATGCCGTATCCGGTTATAAAAGTGATTTTGCCCTTTTTCCGGAGTTGTTTATTGCTCCACTTATGGCAGATTACAATCATTTAGCCGAACCTGATGCCATTAGAGAGCTTGCAAAATATGCAGACCCCATTCGCAAAAAATTTCAGGAACTTGCCATATCGTATAACATTAACATCATTTCAGGAAGCATGCCCTACTTAGAAAATGGCACATTGTACAATGTAGGATTTCTTTGTAAAAGAGACGGAACCTCTGAAATGTATTATAAAATCCATATTACTCCCAATGAAGTTTTGCATTGGGGAATGAAAGGTGGCTCACAAATTAGAACTTTTGATACTGATTGTGGAAAAATAGGCATCATGATTTGTTATGATGTTGAGTTTCCGGAAATGGCGCGATTAATGGCCGATGAAGAAATGAATATTTTATTTGTACCGTTTTTAACCGATACACAAAGTGGTTACATCAGAGTCAAACACTGTGCACAAGCCCGAGCCATAGAAAACGAATGTTATGTAGCCATTGCAGGGTGCGTTGGAAATCTTCCAAAAGTGAACAATATGGATATTCAATATGCACAAACCGCTGTTTTCACTCCATCGGATTTTGCATTTCCCAGCACCGGAATAAAAGCGGAAACCACTCCTAATACTGAAATGACTTTGATTGTAGACGTGGATTTGAATTTGCTTAAAGAGCTTCACGAACACGGAAGCGCCAGAATCTTAAAAGATCGCAGAACTGATTTGTACGAAATTAAAAAAATCAATCCATGAATAAAACCTGCTTAGAATGTGGAGAGAAAATTGTAGGTCGCGAAGACAAAAAGTTTTGCAGTGACGGTTGTCGTAATGCCTACAACAATAAAATAAACAAAGATAGTACTAATTTTATGCGCAACATCAACAATAAGTTACGCAAGAATTACCGTGTTTTGTCAGAACTTAATATTGAAGGAAAATCAAAAACCACTCGGGCAAAACTTCTGAGCAAAGGTTTTGATTTTGAGTTTTTTACCAATATTTTACAAACTAAAACTGGGAATACCTACTATTTCCTGTATGACCAAGGCTATATGTTTTTGGACAATGATTATTATATGCTAGTCAAAAAAGACATTTAAATACCCCAAACCTATCTAACCAAAAATGAAAAAAGATAATTCCTCAATTTTCGCCACTTTATTTCTCCTAGGAATTCTTGGGCTGATTTACTTTACCATGATGCCGCATTGGACTTCAGATGAAGAAGGTCCTCTTTCTGAATTTTCGACCAAGAGAGCTTTAAAACAAGTGGAAGCCATTTCAAAACAACCCCATTATGTAGGTTCCAAAGAACATGAAGTGGTTGCTAATTATCTCGTAAAAGAGCTGAACAAGTTAGGACTGGAAACTTCCGTTCAGGAAGGATATACCTTGAGCGATTGGGGAAATTTAGTACAATCAAAAAATATATTAGCTCGAATAAAAGGAACTTCTAACTCTAAAGCTTTGTTATTGCTTACCCATTATGACAGCGCGCCACATTCCTACTCCAAAGGGGCAAGTGATGCGGGTTCCGGTGTAGCGACAATCCTGGAGAGTGTTCGTGCTTTTTTATATTCCAAAACCCCTCATAAAAATGACATTATCATTCTGTTTTCAGATGCTGAAGAATTAGGATTAAATGGCGCAGCATTGTTTGTCACAAAACACCATTGGGCTAAAGAAATAGGTTTGGCACTTAATTTTGAAGCGCGTGGTTCTTCCGGCCCCAGCTATATGTTGATGGAAACTAATAATGGGAATGCAGGATTGGTTAAAGAGTTTGCTGCCGCAAAAACGACTTTTCCAGTTTCAAATTCCTTGATGTACAGCATTTATAAAATGTTACCTAACGACACCGATTTGACCGTTTTCAGAGAACAAGGCAATATTCAAGGGTATAATTTTGCTTTTATCGATGACCATTTTAACTATCACACCGCTCAGGATGACATCAATCATTTAAACAAAAATACGTTAGCACATCAAGGCACTTATATAATGCCGCTATTGAATTATTTCTCAAATGCCGATTTAAATACGACGCAAGCCAGCGAAGATCACGTCTATTTTACCATTCCATATACTTTTATAAACTATCCTTTTAGCTGGGTTTTACCAATGGTGGTAATCGCATTGGCACTGTTTATTTTCCTGTTATTTTTAGGAAGAGCCAAGCGTATTTTATCATTCCGCAAAATTGGGATAGGATTTATACCATTTTTAAGCTCCCTGATCGGTACTGGATTAATTACTTTTTTTGGTTGGAAAGCATTGCTGATCTTGTACCCGCAATACAATGATTTACTCAACGGATTTACCTATAACGGACACGCCTATATTGCAGCATTTGTGCTTCTGGGTTTAGCCATAACGTTAGCATTTTACAACCGTTTTTCTGCCAAGAAAGTGACCATGAATCATTATGTCGCCCCATTATTTATTTGGATTTTGATTAATGGAGCTCTTGCTTTTAGTTTACAAGGAGCCGGTTTCTTGATTATTCCAGTTTATTTTGGACTATTTTTATTTGCTGCATTTATCATTACCCAAAAATCCCGTAAAATATTAAGTCTTGTTTTTAGCATTCCGGCTTTGATAATCATAGCGCCTTTTATCCAGATGTTTCCTATCGGTTTGGGGTTAAAAGTGCTGTTTGGAAGTGCTGTTCTTACTGTTTTGACCTTTGGATTATTGTTGCCTGTTTTTGGGGCTTTCGCCAAAAAGGGAATCTGGTCTTTAGTGTTTTTTGTGCTTGCTATTGGCTTTTTTGCGAAAGCACATTCTGAATCAGGTTACGAATATGGAAAAGCCAAATCAAACAGTTTATTGTACGTCTACAATGCCGATACAGACAAAGCCAATTGGGCAACGTATGACACCAATCTTGATTCCTGGACCAAAGGCTATTTGGGTGAAAACCCAAAAGAAGCAATGGCTTTGAATGAAACACCATTGTTCAGCAAATACAATTCTGGTTTTACCTATGCAGCCGAAGCTCCTAAAAAAGGGATCCTCAAACCAAATATAGAATTCCTGGAAGACCGAGTGGTTGGTAATCAAAGGTATTTGAAAATAAAAATTTCCCCTAATAGAAACGTCAATCGCTATGATATTTTTGCCAATGAAAAAATGGCTATTCATAATTTCAAAGCAAATGGCGTGACTACTTTAGGTCAGAAAAATTCACTTTACCAACGAAAAGGAAAGAAAATATTGAGTTATTATGTAGTTGGAAACATACCTTTGGAAATGCAGTTCAGCGTAAATGTCGCAACGGTTTTAGATATGGAACTGATGGAAAGTTCTTTCGATTTAATGACTAATCCTTTATTTGGAATAGCAAAAAGAGAAAACTGGATGATGCCAACTCCTTTTGTTTTGAATGATGCTGTGGTAATCAAACAAAAAATAAAACCAAGTCCGTTATCAGTTGTAAATACTTTGGAAAATACGATTGCAAATTCTATTGTAAAAGATAGTATGACAGTTGTTAAAGACAGTTTGAAAAAACCATAATAAAACTATCTCATCACAAATTGTGATGAGATATTCTTTAAGGTCATAAATTGTGACCACATATAAAAAGAAACGTAACAGTAACCCCTTTTGCTTTCACGGAACAAGGCGTAGCGATGTTAAGTGGTATTTTAAATTCGGAAGTGGCGATTCATGTAAATATCGCTATCATGCGTACTTTCGTCATGATTTGGAAATACGCTTTGGAGCACAAAGAATTTAACGAAAAATTGCTTGAAAGAGAAGCTAACTACGACAAGAAATTTAGTGATGTTTATGAAGCACTAAATTACCTCATCAAAAAAGATGAAAAAGAAACAACACAGAAAGAACGAAAACAAACTGGTTACTAATTTTGAGACTATGGCAATAACAAGAAGGAAGTTCATTAAGACTGGACTTATTGCAGCAACGGGATTAATTTTGGCAGATGTCTTTTGGATTGAAAAATTTTTCATAGAAACTAATGAATTCTATATTGGTTCTGCAACAAAGGACACAAAAAACATAAAAGTTATTCAAATCTCCGACTTGCACCTACAATCAATAAATTACCAACTGACTCAACTGGCAAACAAAATCAACAAACTTCAACCTGATTTGATTTTAATTACAGGGGACGCAATAGACAAAACCAAAAACATTTCCTTACTGGATGAGTTTTTAAAGCTAATAGAGCGAGATATAAAAAAAGTTGCAATTTTAGGAAATTGGGAATATTGGGGAAATATTGACATCAATAAGTTGGATTTAATCTACGCAGACAATAATTGCACTTTACTTATTAATCAAACGAAACAATTTTTATTTAATAATGAAACCATATCTATAACTGGTGTTGACGATTTTTTAGGTGGGAAATCCGACTTTGATATGGCAATCAAAGAATATAAAAAAAGTGATTACCATATAATTTTAAACCATTGCCCACAATACAGCGACGAAATATCAAAACAACTAAAAAAAGACATCAATGTGGATTTTATTCTATCTGGCCATACGCATGGCGGGCAAATAAATTTATTTGGTTTCGCTCCTTTTTTGCCACAAGGAAGTGGAAAATATATCAAAGGTTGGTACAACAACAATAATACAAAACTATATGTTTCAAAAGGGATTGGCACAAGTATAATTCCCGCACGATTTGGAGCTAGGGCAGAAATAGCGCTATTTCATTTAAAAAAATAAAAAATGACAAAAATTAGTATTCTGGGTTGCGGTTGGTTGGGTTTACCTTTGGGGAAAGCCTTACTCGCAGCAGAGTTTTCAGTAAACGGCACGACGACTTCGACAGAGAAATTAGCGGTATTAGAAAATGCCGGAATTAAGCCTTTTTTAATTGTACTTTCAGAAAACAAAACCACTGGAAACCTGACTGATTTTCTAGAAAAATCAGAAATTTTAATCATCGATGTTCCGCCAAGACTTCGTGGTTCAGAGACAGAAAATTTTGTATCAAAAATTAGAAATATAATTCCGTTTATAGAAAAATCATTTGTCAAAAACGTACTTTTCATCAGTTCGACATCGGTTTATAATGATGCCGATGCGTTTGTTACTGAAGAAACAATTCCGAAACCGGAAACTGAAAGCGGTAAGCAATTGTTGGAGACCGAACAGCTTTTGCTGAGCAATAACAATTTCAAAACTACAGTATTGCGTTTTGGCGGCTTAATTGGCGAAGACCGTCATCCGATACATTTTCTGGCCGGTCGTGAAAATTTGGATAATCCCGATGCACCGATTAATTTAATTCATCAGGAAGATTGCATCGGTATTATTCTAAAAATCATAGAAAATGATTCTTGGAACCAAACTTTTAATGCAGTAACTCCTTACCATCCTTCGCGAGAAATTTATTATACTCAAAAAGCTATGGCTTTGAATTTGGCTTCTCCAAAGTTTAATAATGAAAATAATTTTGGTGGAAAAATAATTCTGAGTGATACGTTAGAAAACGTTTTAAATTATACTTTTACGAAACCAAATTTATAATGTGAGAACTAAAATTAAGAATGCTTTTTCGTCTAAAGTTAATGCCATTGGATTACCTGTTTTGGCTTTATGCTGGGTCAGTTTTTTTTGGGGAACTACTTGGATTGCGTCAAAAGAAGGCGTAAAACACATGCCGGCTTTGCAACTCGCTGCCATTAGACAATTCATTGGCGGGTTGCTGTATATTTCCTTTTTCTTATTCAAAAAAACACCTTGGCCGAAAGGAAAACAATGGAAAACCATTGTTATTTTAAGCATCCTTAATTTTGTTTTGAGTAACGGATTAAGCACTTGGGGCGTGAAATACATCAGCAGCGGACTGGGAGCAATCATAGGAGCTATTGTGCCTTTATGGATTGTAATCATTACTTTTTTTAGAGGAGAACGATTGGCAAGACTAACGGTTATCGGTTTAATTATCAGTTTTGGTGGCGTCTGCGTTATCTTTTACGATCATTTGAGTGATTTTATGATTCCTGATTTTAGATTTGGGATTATACTGTCATTAATCGCTACATTAACTTGGGCATTTGGCTCGTTATATACAAAGAAAAAAGCTGCCAGTTTTAATCCGTATTTTAGTTTGGGACTGCAAATGTTTATATCTAGTATTTTACTTTTCGCGTACAATGGAGCAACAGGAACTTCGGTTAGTTTGAGTGCTGTTCCAGCAATTTCATGGTGGTCAATTGCCTATTTAGTTGTTTTTGGTTCGGTACTTACTTTCATTGCCTTTATCTATGCGCTTCAAAATCTTCCTGCTGAAATAAGCAGTATTTATGCGTATATCAATCCAATTATAGCCGTGATTTTAGGCGCTGTAATTTTCGGCGAAGTACTCAATGCTGCCATTGCAATTGGCGGCGGAGTTACGTTGTTTGGATTATATATGGTCAATTATTCGTTGAGAAAAACACGTAAAAACAATAGCGAAATCCTGTAAAAACAAAAGTCCCATTCGACAGTATCAAATGGGACTTTTTCTATACTTGTATGTATTTCTACCAGATTCTTACACGCTTTTCAGGTGCAATATACATTCCGTCATTTGCTTTAATATCAAACGCTTTATAGAACGTATCTATGTTTTGCAAAGGAACATAAGCACGGTACATTCCTGGAGAATGCGGGTCTGTTTTTACTTGATTTTTCAAGGCTTCATCACGCATTTTTGAACGCCAGATAGTCGACCAAGAAATGAAGAAACGTTGTTCTGGAGTATATCCGTCGATTAATCCCGGATTTCCGTTTTCTTTCAAATACAATTGTAAACCATCATAAGCGGCATTTACTCCACCTAAATCTCCGATGTTTTCTCCTAACGTAAATTTACCATCTACGAAAGTTCCTGGAATAGGTTGCAAAGCGCTGTATTGTGCTGCAAGTGCTCCTGTCAAAGCAGAGAATTGTTTCAAATCTTCTGCAGTCCACCAGTCTACTAAGTTTCCGTCAGCGTTGTAACGGGAACCTGAATCATCAAAACCATGTGAAATTTCATGACCAATAACACCTCCAATTCCACCATAATTTACTGCTTCATCCGCTTGGTAATTGTAAAAAGGCGGTTGTAAAATCGCTGCTGGGAATACAATCTCGTTATTGGATGGATTGTAATAGGCATTTACCGTTTGTGGAGACATTCCCCATTTATCTTTATCAACTGGTTTGTTCAACTCAGCTATATTCTCATTGAAACGCCATTGCGCCATGCTTTTCGCATTTTCGAAATAGGTTCCTCCTTCTTCTGGACTTTTAATCGTCAAGGCTGAATAATCTTTCCATTTGTCAGGATAGCCAATTTTAATTCTTGATTTATGCAGTTTAGCAAGCGCGCTCACCTTTGTTTCTGCAGACATCCAAGACAAATTATTGATTCTGTTTTCGAAAGCTGAAAATATATTTTTGATCATTTTCTCCGCTTTGGCTTTGGCTTCAGCCGGAAATTTTTTCTCTACATATAATTTTCCTAAAGCTTCTCCAACCGTTCCATTGATGGTTTGAAGTGCTCTTTCGTCACGTGGTCTTTGACTTACAGCACCCGTTAACGTTCTTCCGTAAAACTCCCAGTTTGCGTTTTCAATTTCAGTTGATAATTGGCTTGAAGCTCTGTTCAACAAACTCCAACGCATGTATGCTTTCCAGTCTGCTACTTTATTTTCTTTAAATATAGTTTCTAGCGCCGTCATGTATTTAGGTTGCGATACAATAACGGTATCTACTTTTGCTAATCCAATTTTTGTGAAATAATTATTCCAGTTGATTGATGGAGTTAATTTACTCAAATCATTCAATGTCATTGGATTGTATGATTTACGACGATCTCTGCGTTCTACCCTGTCCAATCTTGGTTTAGACATTGCAATTTCAAGAGCCAGGATTTTTTCAGCATTCATTTTTGCAACTGCTGGTTTATCACCAAGGTATTGCAACATTTTAGCAACGTGTAAAAGATATTTCGCACGTTTCTCTTTGGAATCGGCATCTTCAGAAACATAATAATCTCTATCCGGCAAACCTACGCCTCCAGGACCTAAATTAATCACGTTTCTACTGCTGTTCTTTGCATCAGTCCCTACACCGGCACCCATAAATCCAATCCCGCCAATAGGTTCCATTTCGATCAATAATGCCTCTAAATCTTTGGCGTTTTTAACCGCGTCTATTTTTTTTAAGTACGGTTTCAAAGGCGCAATACCTAACTTATTTCTTCCTACGGTATCAAGAATAGATTTGTATAAATTAATCGCTTTGCCTTGATCTGTATTCGATTTGTAGCTTGGATTTGTTGTCGCTTCTTTTAGAATTGCCAATGCATCAGCATCTGTTTTTTGACGCAATTCATCAAAACTACCCCAACGGGTTCTATCAGCTGGAATCTCCGTATTATCCAACCAAGTTCCGTTTACATAACGAAAGAAATCGTTACTTGGCTTTACGGCCTTATCCATGTAATTAACATTGATTCCCGGTTCTTTAGCTGCCGGAGCATTCTGTGCTTGACTCACCGCAAAACCCATAATTGCAGGAATCACAAAAAGCAATTGCTTATTGCTGGTTTTTTTCATTTTTTTTTGTTTTTTAGTTATCTTAACAAAGCTATTAATAAATAATCTGATTTTTAGTTAAAATTTATTATTTACGAATACATCTTTATTGGACTCCAAAATTTCTAAAAGGTTTAATTAAAACGAGAATTAATTTCATGTCCTTTATTTCGAAGGAATCTATCTGAACTAAGTATTGTGTTAGGTCAAACGCATTAAAAATGGAACCACATAGAAACATAGAATTTAATTTTTGTAGGAATAAAGACTATGTTTCTATATGGTTTAAACTTTAATATTAATGCGTTTGACGTGAGTATTGTGTTAATTTGAATTAAAAACAAATCTCGTTTTCGTATTTTTGCATCAAAATAGCGTTATGTTAGAGTTTTTCAAAAAATACCGACTCTTTTTCGGAGTCTTCCTTGTTCTTTCGGCAATCATTTTATCCTTATTTTATTCGGCTTTAAAGCCAAAAAAAACACTTCCAATTTATAATCCTGTGGATGTAAATCCTGAATTAGTGGACAGTACCGTTCAATACAAAAGCAAGTATCATACGATTGCTGACTTTTCGTTTGTCAACCAAAACGGAAAAACCATCACCCAAAAAGATTATGAAGGAAAAATATATGTGGCTGATTTTTTCTTTACCACTTGCGGCTCCATTTGCCCAAAAATGACCTCCAATTTATCCGATATTCAAAAAGCTTTTGCTAATAACCCAAAGGTGAGATTATTATCACATACCGTTTTTCCGGAGACTGACAGCGTTCCCGTTTTGAAGGCTTACGCCAAAAAACATCATGTTGATGATGCCAAATGGAACTTAGTAACCGGAGATAAAAAAGAAATTTACGCAATGGCCAGAAAATCCTATTTGGCCGTGAAACTGGGAAAACCAAGCGAACTATATGATATGGTTCACACCGAAAATTTTGTTTTGGTCGATACTAAAAAAAGAGTTCGTGGTTTTTATGACGGCACCAACAAAGAAGACATCAAAAGATTAATCGAAGATATTACTTTTTTGAGCAACGAATAAAGCACTTTTAAGGTTATGTAAATCCCTTATAATCTGATTGAAAAACCCAGCAAAACAAACTATTGCCCGATTCTTAAATTTATCCAAAAAAACTACAAAATTGACAATTATCATTTTTTTTAGTTTTATAATATGTACTTTTGCAATCTTAATTCAATCTAAATAAGACTTGCAAACAACGATACATTCTCTAAAAAAAGGTGAAAAGGCCATTATCAAAGATTTTGATATTGACATTGTTCCATTGAAATTACTAGAAATGGGATGTTTGCCGGGAAATATGGTTGAACTGCTTCAAATTGCTCCTTTTGGCGATCCTTTATACCTTAACATTAATGGTTCACACGTTGCTATCCGCGTGGAAACAGCGCGTGAAATTGAAGTTGAAATACTAAAAAACAACTTATAATGACCAATCAAAATATCAATGTTGCTTTAATCGGAAATCCTAACACGGGGAAAACTTCCGTTTTTAATCAGTTGACAGGCCTTAATCAACAAGTGGGAAACTACCCTGGAATTACGGTTGAAAAAAAGATTGGTTTTTGCAAATTACCCAATAATGTTAAAGCTAACATTCTGGATTTACCAGGGACATACAGCCTGAATGCAAGTTCGATTGATGAAAATGTAGTCATTGAATTATTACTGAATAAAAACGATAAATTATATCCGGACGTAGCGCTTGTAGTTACTGATGTTGAAAATCTAAAACGAAATTTACTGCTTTTTACCCAAATAAAAGACCTTGAAATTCCCACAATATTAGTCATAAACATGGCGGATAGAATGAAATTTAAAGGAATCACATTAGACATTCCGTATCTTGAGGAGCACTTAAAAACAAAAATCGCACTGATCAGTTCGAGAAAAAATTTTGGGATTGATGAATTGAAAAAATTGATTGTCAGTTATAAAACTATTTCCAGCGAACCATGCCTGAATGCGTCAAGTATCGACCCTGAATATTTCAATAGTTTGCGCAAAGCATTTTCTAACCAATTGTTATACAAATTGTGGCTGGTAATTACGCAGGACGTCAATTTCCTGAATTTAGAGCGAAATGAAATCCGAAGTTCGTTTACTAAATCCCATTCGGATTTAAAACGTTTGCAACAAAAAGAAACCATAAAACGCTATCAATTCATCAATGATGTTTTGAAAGAAGGATTAAAAATAGACACCACTATTGCTAAAGATTTCCGAAGCAAACTGGATCGCGTTCTGACACATAAAGTATGGGGATATGTAATTTTCTTCCTGATTTTGTTTGTTATTTTCCAATCTATTTTCGAATGGTCTAAAATCCCGATGGATTTCATTGATGGTACTTTTGCTACGTTGAGCACTCTTGCTGCCGAAGAATTACCGGCAGGAGTTTTAACCAATTTAATTTCACAAGGAATCATTCCCGGAATAGGAGGAATTTTGATATTTATTCCACAAATTGCCTTCCTGTTTATGTTTATTTCGATTCTTGAAGAAAGTGGCTACATGAGTCGAGTCGTTTTCCTGATGGATAAAATCATGCGAAAATTTGGTTTATCGGGTAAAAGTGTGGTGCCACTTATTTCTGGAACTGCCTGTGCTATTCCTGCAATTATGGCCACTAGAAATATCGAAAACTGGAAAGAAAGATTGATTACCATTCTGGTAACACCATTTACAACCTGCTCTGCCAGATTGCCTGTTTATGCCATTATTATTGCACTGGTAATTCCGGATAATCGCGTTTTTGGTTTTCTGAACATGCAAGGAATGACCTTGATGCTGTTGTACCTTTTGGGTTTTGGAATGGCTATTTTTTCAGCTTACATTTTGAATAAAATCCTTAAAATAAAAGGAAAAACATACTTCGTAGTAGAAATGCCCAATTATAAATTACCACTTTTCAAGAACGTGGGAATCAATGTAATCGAAAAAACAAAAGCCTTTATTTTTGGAGCTGGAAAAATCATTTTAGCCATTTCTATTGTATTGTGGTTTTTAGCATCATACGGGCCCGGCAAAAAATTCAATAATGCAGAAACAATTGTTACTGAAAACACCAAGCAAAATCCGCTGTCAGAAGCAGAGTTTGAGAATGCTGTGGCTTCACAAAAACTAGAAAACTCTTATATTGGATTAATGGGAAAAACCATTGAACCAGCAATTTCACCTTTAGGTTACGACTGGAAAATAGGGATTGCCATTATCAGTTCCTTTGCTGCCAGAGAAGTATTCGTAGGAACATTGGCTACGATTTACAGCGTAGGCGGCAGTGATAATGAAGTAACAATCAAAAATAAAATGGCTGCCGAAATCAATCCGGTAACCGGAGAAAAGATTTTCAACTTTGCCTCCGGAATATCATTGCTGTTGTTTTATGCTTTTGCCATGCAATGCGCCAGTACACTTGCAGTTACAAAAAAAGAAACCAATTCATGGAAATGGCCCGCTGGACAATTGATCTTCATGTCCGGATTTGCCTATGTAGTGGCTTTAATTGCTTATCAAATTCTAAAATAAACGATTATGGATATTCAAGAAATAATTGCTTTTATTGCTTTGGGAATTGCCCTTGCTTTTTTGATCAAAAAATTCTTTTTCAAAAAGAGAAAATCAGATAAAAATTGCAGTAGTGGTGATGATTGTGGTTGTCATTAAAAATCCTATTTTTCTATTTTAAATAGAGTTACTTTAAAATACAACAGGGTTAAACTTTCCTTAAAAAGATAAAAAAAATCTTTCTATAATTTATAGAAAATCACTTTTTTTGACTAAATTTACTACAGTAAAAAATAAGTTTTTAGACTCAAAATCAGTCGTTTCCGTTTTTTAGCTTTAAAAAAATGCTTTCAGATTTGAACTTGAATCTAATTTGGCTTTTGAACATAATTTCAGAATTACCCCTAAGCAATTGAAATTATAGAACTATTATGAATTGGTAATTCGCATACGATTAGACAATCATAATTTTTAGTAAAAAATCTGACAAATACGTTATAAATATCTTTAATCCCAATGAAAATATTTCTCGTTTTGGGATAGATCTAATAGGAATATGTAGTGCCATTTTTAGATAGACTTCTTTTGATAACTTAAAGAGAACTGTCTTTTGATTTCATCATTATTCTTTTCACTGACTACTTTTTCTAAAAAAAACATATTAAGTAGTTCAATGAAAACTTCTTATAATTATTACGTTGCAATTGATTTCAAACCAAAAAATGAACCAATATCAACTAATCATGAAAAAGTGTGCCTCGATAGTGTTATTTATGCTAAACATCACGTTTCTTTTTGCACAAAAAGAAATCTCGGGTTTTGTACTAGATAATGCTGGTGTTGCGATGTCAGGCGTTAACGTCACCGAAAAAAGAACAAACAACAGCGTTTCCACTGATATCAATGGAGCATACAAGATTAATGTTAAGGAAGGAGCTATTTTGGTCTTTAGTTACTCTGGTTTTTCTAAGCAGGAACACGACACAACCGATTCTATTCTAAATGTTTTTTTATCTGAAGGAGGCGGACAAAATATTAACGAAGTTGTGGTTACCGGAACAAGAGCTGTACCCAGAAGCAATACCACGACTACACTTCCTATTGATGTAGTATCATTTGAAGAACTGACTTCAACCGGACAGGCAACTTTTGACAAAGCATTACAATACAAAATACCATCTTTCAATACCGTTCAAACTCCTGTAAATGATGCCACTTCATTACTTGATCCATACGAAATTAGAAATATGGGACCCAGCAGGACGTTAATCCTTATCAACGGAAAAAGAAAAAATTTAAGCTCCTTACTTTATGTTCAAGCCTCTCCAGGACGTGGAGAAACTGGTGCCGATATTTCTGCAATACCAATAGATGCCATAGAAAGAGTTGAAATTCTTCGTGATGGCGCATCGGCTCAATATGGTTCAGATGCAATAGCCGGGGTAATCAATATTATCTTAAAAAAAAGAACCGATGATGGTTCCGTAACTGTAAGAACAGGCATTACGGCAGAAGGTGATGGCGAAATGCTAGGCGTGAGTTTGAACAATGGATCTACTGTAGGCGAAAAAGGTTTTGTAAATTACACGCTAGATTTTTCAAAAGTGAACTTGGCCAACAGACCCGGAAAAGTAGATGCTGATGGAGATTTTGCCAGTTTCGGCGGCACTATTTCTGGCATTAACACCTTAGCAGATATTAAATCTTTTCTTGCAAAATATCCAGATGCTCAAAACATCAATGGATCTCCACAAACTGCTGCCGTAAAATTTCTCGTAAACGGCGGGTTTGTTTTATCAGATGAAACACAATTGTATTATAATGCCGCTTATGTCTATAAAAAAGTAAATTCTTTTGCCAATTACAGAACACCCTATTGGGGCTATGGAGAGGGAGTTACTTTAAACGATCTTCCCTACTTATTAGACTTCTTTGGAGACGGAACGGCTGCTTCTTACAAAGGGTATCATCCGACATTTATTGGAGATTTGAACGATTACCATGCTAGCTTTGGTTATAAATCTATAAAGAATGGATGGAATACTGATGCCAGCATAACTGCAGGTGGCAATAAGCAAATCTATACCATAGAAAACTCTCACAATAGATCAGATATTCAAGATCCCAATAAGATTAATATATATCGAGAGAACAGTCCCATATTTTTTAAACCGGGAGGAGCTTCGTTTAACCATATTGTAGGTAATTTAGATGTCTCTAAAGTATTATCTGATAAAATAAGTATTGGTTTTGGTTCTGAGGTTAGAACAGAAACTTTTGAAGTGATTGCAGGAGACAAAGCATCTTGGGATGGATTTGGTGCGGACTCATTTGCTGGTAACAGACCCGAGGATTCAGGTAAATGGAATCGTTATAACTTAGGCGGATACTTCGATTTAGCGTATGATTTTACTAAAAATTTCTTAGTAAACGGTACGGTTCGTTATGAAAATTATAGCGATTTTGGGGGAGCAACGGTTTGGAAATTAAGTTCCAGATATAAATTCTCGAATGATAAAATTACGATAAGAGGATCCGTTTCCTCTGGATTCAGAGCACCAACATTACACCAAATTTACACTCAAAAATCACAATATTCATTTGTACCTGACCAAGGGGTCCGAGTTAGTGGAATTATAAACAATGTTTCACCGCAAGCACGCCAATTAGGCATTCCTCCATTAGACGCTGAAAAATCAACCAACATAACTGTAGGAATAGGAGCCAACCCTTTAAAAAAATTAAATTTTACTATAGATTATTATAACATCAAATTAAAAGACCGGATTATTTTGGGGGATGAAGCAGTAACTTCATTCGGTACCGTTGCCTGGTTTGAAAATTCATTCGATTCGAGAACTTCAGGCTTAGATGTAGTAATGAATTACAGTTCCCTAGTATTAGGAACTGGAGAATTAGGAATCAATTTATCAGGAAACGTAACTTTTGAGAACAAAAGAATTTCACCGGTTGCAAGTGATAATTTTGGAGCAACACTTAACGCATTAATGTTTACATCAAGACCTGTAACAAAATGGATTTTGGGAGCAAATTACAAAATTAAAAAGTTTGACTTATCGCTTAACAACACGTATTTTGGAAAAACAACATTCAAACAAGACGGTTTACATCCAAATTTAAGAACTGAGTTTACTCCAAAAATAGTCACTGATTTAGGAATTAATTACGCTGCAACAGAAAAATTAACAGTAACTCTTAATGTGAACAATATATTAAATGTATTGCCCGAATGGAAATTTAAATCCGAAAACACGTCTGGACAAACAATTTTGAATGATCCTACTCAAGTAAAATCACAGTTTAACTTAATTACATTCAATGGCCGTTATTCACAAATGACCTATCAAGGATACCACTTTAGCCAATTAGGGACCTTGTTTAGTTTATCATTAATCTATAAATTCTAATATCAGAATTATTTAAAAAACACGATAGAATCAATAATTTCAATCAAGACAGAACTTCTTAAAAACAAAATAGATGATACGTAGAGAGCACATGTTTTTTTGGATAGTAATTATTATTTTAATGGGAGGAAATCCAATGTCAGCCCAAGAGGGCACCGGGGAGAAGGAATATGCTCTAAAAGCTGATTTTCTGTATCGTTTTGTAGATTATGTTTATTGGAAAAATTATTCTAAAAAACAAACTTTCAAGATTGCTGTTCTGGAGGAAAGCCTAATTACTACTTCATTACTTGACATTACTAAAAACAAAAAAATTGAAGTCAAGGAATATAAAAATTTGAACGAATTGGGTTTTTGCAATATTCTGTTTATTCCTTACAATTGTACCATACCAATTGAAACCATTCTTTCTAAATTTTCCGGTAAACCAGTACTGATTGTGACAGAACAAAATGGTTACGGAAAAAAAGGCACACACGTGAATTTTGTTACAGTCGACAATAAATTAAAATTTGAAGTAAATCTAAAAGCAATAAATAAATCCGGAATAGGAATCAGTTCCTTCTTGCTGAAACATGCAATTATTGTGCAATAATAGTATCAAATTACAAATTTAGATCGTTCAATTTGTGTGTGAATTTGGGTAAAGAAGGAAAAACTTACGAAAAAGTGCATTTACAGTATTAGAAAACAAAAAAAATGATGAATCTACGCAACATTTCCATTAAAAGTAAGCTGGTACTCATGCAGGTCTTCACCTCTGCATTTGTATTAGGAATTTGTATTACCGCTTTTGTATTAATAGATATAAAAGGATTTAAGGACCGGAAGGTCAAGAGTTCCTTTGCCATTGCGCAAGTGGTAGGATTTAATAGTATTTCTTCTCTTGAGTTTATGGATAATGCTTCCGCAAAAAAAATCCTGTCGGAACTAACCGCGCAAAATGATATTTTGAATGTAAACATCCTTGACAAAAAAGGCAACGTTTTTGCGTCCTATACGAAACCTGGCTCCGACCCCAGATATCGGTTTTCAGTTCCTGTGATGGGTGAAAAAAGCTTTTTATTTACCAATCAAAATCTCTTTGTGTACAGCAAAATCAAAAAAGACAAAGAGACTATAGGATTAGTCTGTATTCGCTTTGAATTGTCAGAATTGAATAAAATAAAAATGGATGTTTTACGTATGGGCATCGTATTATTAATAGTCGGAATCGGGCTCGCTTTTTTAATCGCCATTTTCATTAAAAAATACATTTCGAAACCCGTATTGAATTTGGTAACAGGGATACAACAGATAAAGGATACCGGCGATTATAAAATCCGCATGGCTGTTGAAGGGAAAGATGAAATCAGCATCCTTTCCTTGGGGCTTAATGATATGCTTTCAACTATTGAAAAAAGAGACAATGAAGTGGCGCAATCTAAAGAACAACTGAATGAACAAAACGCCCTTTTACAATCTGTTATACAAAACATGGGTGACGGGTTGATCGTAGTTGATGAGAACAGAAAATTCATTTTTTGGAATGCTGCCGGGGAAAGAATAATTGGGATTGGCCCCATGGATATTCCTCAAGAGAGATGGGCTCAAACTTATGGCTTCTTTCTGCCCGATACCAAAACAATTTTTGATACTAATGAATTCCCCTTAGTAAAAGCATTAAATGGTGAAGAGGTGGATAATATGGAAATATTTATCCAAAATTATAAAAAACCCGAAGGTCTTTTTGTTATTGTAACTGCCAGACCATTAAAAAGCCCCTCTGGGGAGATCACTGGTGGGGTTCTGGTTATTCACGACATTACGGAACTAAAAAATTCGGAAAACGAGATTAAAAAACTAAATGAAGAACTGGAACAAAAAGTAACAGAACGCACCGCCCAATTAGCAGAAGCGATTGAAACCCTTCGTAAAAGCGAAGAAAAATATCGTGAAATAGTAGAGAATATAGGCGATGTGGTCCATACATCGGATTATAAAGGTTTTTTTACCTATATCAATCCTGCTTCTATAAAACTAACGGGTTACACGCCAGATGAACTTATAGGGAAACATTTTTCAGAACTTGTAGCTCCGGAGTGGAAAGACCGTGTGGCTGAATTCTATTTAAATCAATTTAAAAATAAAATAGATGAATCCTTGTTTTCATTTCCTATCATTACCAAATCTGGAGAACAAAAATGGGTGGAGCAAACGGTCATGCAGTTACGGGAAGGGAATAAGATAACCGGGCATAAATCTATTCTGAGAGACGTAACAGAACGGAAAGCAGCTGAACAAAAATTGAAAGAAAGTGAAGGTCAATTGCAAACCATATTTAATGAAGCTCCAGATGCCTTAATTGTAATAAATGATGAAGGAATTATCATCAGATGGAATCCGCAAGCCGAAAAAATCTTCGGATGGACATTAGGAGAGGTTCTAGGAAAACCCATGCGAGATTTAATTATTCCTGTGCAACACAGAGAAGCGCATACTAAAGGTTTTGAAAATTTCCTTATAACAGCCGAGGGGCCCATTATTAATAAAACAATTGAAATTACAGCCCTTAACAAACAAAATGTCGAATTTGAGATTGAGTTAACCGTGTCACCGGCAACTATTTTAGGACGATATATCTTCATTGCTTTTATCAAAGACATATCGTTGAGAAAAAAAATGGAAAATGAAAAAATAGAAGCCGACAAATTAGTGCGTCTTAACGAGCTAAAATTGAAATTAATTCTGGAAAATATTGGTGAAGGAATTATTGTAACTGACAGCCAGAAAAGAATTGTTTTATCCAATCGCATGGCAGAAGAAATTATAGGGATAAAACAAGATTCCGCAATGCCAACCACTCTGGATTGGTCAACTAAATATGATCTCTATTATCCTGACGAAGTAACCGTTTTTCCTGCCCAAAACCTTCCACTGGAAAAAGCGCTAAAAGGTGAATCAACAGATGATGTTGAGATAATAATTGAAGATAACGAAACTAAAACCAAAAAACGGGTTGTCATTAGCGGCAGGCCCATAATAGATGAAAACAACTATGTTATAGCCGCCGTTGCAAATATAAAAGATATTACCTATTACAAAGAGCTTGAGGTCGCTTTAGAGGAAAGCGAGCAGAAATATCGAAAATTAATTGGATTTAAAAAAGGATAAAAAAGTATTTACTGTACTGCTTTTTTAAACTTAAATGAACTTATATACCTTATATATTAAGAAATTTAAACCATATAAGGTATATAAGTTCATTTAAGAAAGTGCAATCATTCGCTGTTTTTGCAAGGTTTATTTTATATGAATGTCAGCTGAGCGGGTTATAGTTTTTTTATACACGAATTTTCATATTGAAATAAAAAGCTAAACACTAATTTGTGGAATTCGTGGCGAAATTTTTCTTTGGTATTATTCACGGATAATTATGTTATTTTATATACCCGATTTTTACATAATAATTCTTCGGATTGATTTTGCCCCCTTCTTTTGGGTAAGGAAAAACACTAAAGCTTTTTATCTTTTTTTGTTTTTCCGGCAAATATTTAGAAAACCACTGCTTATTTTCTTCTTCGTTTTTCATCGAAAAAACCATCGTGTGATCCTCAACTAATTTTGAATCTTTGTAAACCGAAACTATAACCGAAGCTTCTCCAGCCCAAATACATGTCACACCCTCCGGGCAGCGGGAATCAGAAACGACTGCTGCCAAAACCAAATTAAATCCCTTTTTCTTAAGACACTTTTTCTGGGTTATCTTTAGCGATTGAACGTTTTCTGTTTTGGCGTTTTGTGCGAAAGTTATCGTACCAAGGATCAAAAGAAACAACAGCAATGACTTTTTCATGTTCTTTATTTTTTAAATAGTTTATCCAAAGATAACTCCAAAATAGTTACGTTAATTTTACAAAAAGGTTACTGGCAATTTTATTGGAAATGGTTAAATCCTTGTTGTCTACTTTTATTTTCAAAGACAAATCGAAACTTTCTTTTCCTATTATTTCAATTTTAGAACCCAGTGCGATTCCCTGTTTGTCCAAATATTTTAGAAACTCTGATGAGGTATCTTTAACGCCAACACATATTCCTGCCTGATTTTCGTGCAATTCCGAAAGTAATTGTTTTTCGATTTTAACGATTTGACCATTTGCATCAGGAATAGGATCTCCATGTGGATCTTCGGTGGGATTGCCCAGAAAATCATCTAGTTTGTTGATGAGTTTTTCTGATTTGATATGCTCTAATTGTTCCGCAATATCATGGACCTCATCCCAAGAAAAATCTAGCTTATCTACTAAAAAAACTTCCCATAGACGGTGTTTTCTTACAATCATTTTAGCTGCAATTTTTCCGTGGTCTGTCAAAGAAACTCCTTGGTATTTTTTATAATTAACCAAGTCTTTTTCGGCTAATTTCTTGAGCATATCCGTCACTGACGAAGCTTTGGTTTCCATTTTTTCGGCAATAGCATTGGTGCTTATTTCTGAATCTGAAATAATAGTAAGGTGATATATGGTTTTAAGATAATTTTCTTCTGAAAATGTCATTTTTTTATTTTTTTAGCCCTGATTACTTCACTTATTTTTTATTTTTATTGGAGTTCAGTGAACTTCGTTTGAAGCGGTATCCTTTTCCTGCTTTTTTAAGCAGGAAAAGATATAGCGAATAGCAGGAAATAGCTCCTGAAAAATTTAATTTTTTACAATAAGTAACGGAATAGAAATTTTGTGGCGCAATTTGTCAACCGTGGTTCCAAAGACTAAATCCTTGAATCCCGTATGACCGTGAGTTCCCATAACCAAAATGTCAAATTCCCCTTTATTGATGATCTCCGGAATCACTTTATTAGGTTTTCCAAATCCTAATTGCGTTTCAACTTTAAATCCCTTTTCAGTAAGCATTACTTTGTATTCCTCTAATAATTTTTCGTCAATTAACGTTTCGTGATCATCCGTATTTTCACCATAAATCATCGCTCCAACGGTTTCTACCACGTGAATCAAAGTATATTTTGCTTCTATTCCGCCTAATTCAAAAGCATTATTTAATGCCACCTCATCTGCACTGGAGAAATCTACGGAGACCGCAATATTCTTTTTAGCATAACTTGCAGATTTAGAAAACTGCAATTTTAAACTATGTGGCGAATGATTTTGAATATCTATTTTAGCTTTGGCAATAAAAGGCTTGAACACAATATAAAGCAACAAAATCAAGAAACCTATGGCTAAGGGAACTACCGTTAACCATAACAAAAGTGGATTTTCAGAAGTTTCTAGCCATCCTGTTATTTCATCAAAAACCAATTTAGCATTTAATGAAACAATAATTGTTGCGATGATCCAAGAAGCAATTTGGGTAATTTTTCCAATATGGAATCCTTTCATTTTTGATTTATCACTTACAAAATGAATCAATGGAATAATGGCAAAACCCAGTTGCAAACTCAGGATAACCTGACTCAAAATCAGCAATTTTCCCGTTACACTTTCCCCGTAAATTAGAATTACAATAACCGCAGGAACAATAGCGATTAATCGTGTGATTATTCTTCGAACCCAAGGCTGAATGCGTAAATTAAGGTACCCTTCCATCACAATTTGACCGGCCAGTGTTCCAGTAATTGTGGAACTTTGTCCGGCAGCAATCAAGGCTACCGCAAATAATATAGGTGCAAATTTGCTTCCTAAAAGCGGTTCCAAAAAGCGATGGGCATCTTGAATTTCAGCCACTTCAAACATCCCGTTTTTATAAAATGTGGCTGCAGCCAATATCAAAATAGCAGCATTTACTAAAAAAGCTAAGTTTAATGCAATCGTAGAATCAATGAAGTTGTATTTCAAAGCTTGCTTAATCCCAGCTTTACTTCGGTCGAAGTTTCTAGTTTGCACCAATGAGGAATGCAGGTATAAATTGTGCGGCATAACCGTTGCTCCAATAATTCCAATAGCGATATATAATGCCGTATCGTTGGGCATCGAAGGAATTAACCCAAACAACACTTTATCCAGTTCCGGTTGGGCAAAAATCATTTCAAAAATAAAGGAGAATCCAATAATAGCAACCAATACAATGATAAAAGCTTCCATTTTACGGATCCCTTTATTGATTAAGAACAACAACAAAAAGGTATCTAAAACCGTAATCAATACCCCTTCGATCAACGGAATATCAAATAGTAAATTGATACCGATTGCCATTCCTAAAACCTCGGCAAGATCACAGGCTGCGATAGCAATTTCGGCAAGGAAATACAATATATAATTGATAAATGGCGAATAGGTTTCTCGGGAAGCTTGCGCCAAATCACGTTGGGTAACAATTCCAAGTCGGGCACTCAAGCTTTGCAACAACAAAGCCATAATGTTACTCATCAGTAAAACCCAAAGCAAGGCATACCCAAACTGGCTACCGCCTGCAATGTCCGTCGCCCAGTTTCCCGGATCCATATAACCAACGCTAATTAAATAGGCCGGCCCAAAAAAAGCAAGGATTTTTCGGAATACTGATTTCTTGTTTAGTGTGGAAACCGATTGGTTTACTTCTTCTAAGGATTTAGTCATATTATTAAGTTATTGATACAAATGTAATTAAAAAATTTGTTTTGCAAAATATAATTTTTAGCTTTGCCTAAATTTAATTTAAGTATAGTGAAAAAATTATATGTGTTATTTGTTTTTCTGATGTTTAACTTCGGCTATGCCCAAGAAAAAAGTAGTCTTTCGGGATTCGTCTCATCAGAAAAAAAGGGCGTTTCGGATGCCCGTGTGTTTTTAATTGGAACAAAATACGCCACCCAAACAGATAGTTTAGGGAAGTATAGCATCGAAAATATTCCTCAGGGGGATTACAGAATTCAGATTACAGCAAGCGGTTTTCAAACTTTAAAAAAGAACATAACTGTCAAAATTAATGAAAATAGCATTCTGGATTTTGAACTTTCAAATACCGAAAATCAACTCAACGAAGTAGTTGTTTCGGGAACATTAAAAGCGGTAAAAAGACTAGAAAGTGCCGTTCCAGTTGAGGTTTATTCTCCAATATTTTTCAAGAAAAACCCAACGGCCAGTATTTATGAAGCATTACAAAATGTAAATGGCGTAAGACCACAGCTTAATTGTGGCGTTTGTAATACGGGCGACATCCACATCAATGGACTGGAAGGCCCGTATACTTTGGTTCTAATAGACGGAATGCCAATCGTGAGCAGTTTATCAACAGTGTACGGGTTATCCGGAATTCCAAATTCATTGGTGGAACGAATTGAAATCGTAAAAGGTCCCGCTTCGTCTTTATACGGTAGTGAAGCCGTTGGCGGTTTGATTAATATCATTACTAAAAATCCAACAAACGCGCCCCTATTTTCCGCTGATGTATTTTCTACTTCTTGGTTGGAAACCAATGTTGATTTAGGAGTAAAACTCAATGTTGGCAAGAAAGCGACGGCACTTTTAGGTTTAAATTATTTCAAATACAATCAAAAAATAGACAACGATAATGATAATTTTACCGATGTTACTCTTTCTGACCGAATTTCCCTTTTTCAAAAATGGACTTTCAATAGAAAAGAAAATCGATTGTTCACCATTGCGGCACGTGGCGTTTATGAAGACCGTTTTGGCGGAGATCTGCGTTGGGAGAAAAAACACCGTGGCGGAGACGAAATCTATGGCGAAAGCATTTATACCAAACGGGCAGAATTATTAGGAAGTTACCAATTGCCTTTTCAGGAAAAACTGATGCTTTCATTTTCAGGAAATGTACATTTTCAAGACAGTCGGTACGGCATCACAAGCTATATTGCCAATCAAAAAATTGGGTTTTTACAATTGACTTGGGACAAGAAAATAGGAAAAAATGATCTGCTTACCGGAATTGCCGCCCGATACAATTATTACGATGACAATACGCCGGCAACTTCAAAACTCGGAAACAACAACCCAGAAAAAACCTGGTTACCGGGAATTTTTATTCAAGACGAAATTACGTTCACTGAAAAACACAAGCTGTTACTGGGAATGCGTTACGATTACAATTCTTTTCACGGAAGCATCTTAACGCCAAGACTAGCCTATAAATGGAAATTGGACGACAACAATATTATTCGTTTGAATGCTGGAACAGGTTTTAGAGTCGTTAATTTATTTACCGAAGATCATGCAGCATTAACTGGCGCTCGTGAAATTATAATCGCAAATAACCTGAAACCGGAACAATCCATAAATGCCAATTTGAATTATATCAAGAAAATAAATTTCGACAACGGCACCTTTATAGGAATTGAAACTTCCTTTTTTCATACCCGATTCAGCAATAAAATTGTTTCGGATTATGATACTGATCCAAACCAAATTATTTATGACAACATTAATGGTTATGCGATAAGCCAGGGAATCAGTACGAATATCGATTTCAATTTTCCGAATGGATTAAAAATTATCACAGGTGCTTCTTTGTTAGACAATAAAAACGTTGAAAATGGCCGAAAAGAAACACCTTTTCTAACCGAAAAGTTTACTGCAACTTGGAGCGTTTCATATAAAATTCAATCTATCGATTTAAATATTGATTACACTGGAAATGTTTACAGTCCAATGCAATTACCTCTTTTAAGTTCTTTAGATCCTCGTGCTTCAGAATCGCCATGGTACAGTTTGCAAAACATCCAATTCACCTATTCTGGTTTAAAAAACTTTGAATTTTATGCCGGAATAAAAAACCTGTTGAACTTTTTACCTAAACAAAATAACCCATTTTTAATTGCACGAACAAATGATCCTTTTGATAAAAATGTTACGTACGATACTAACGGACAAGTGCTGGCAACGCCTGAAAATCCATATGGATTAACGTTTGACACGACTTATGTGTATGGACCCAACCAAGGAATCAGAAGTTTTTTCGGACTTCGCTATACGTTGAAATAATGAAAAAAAAGCTTGCCATACTGTTGCTTTTATGCTGTGCAATTCCCTATGGATTTGCACAGCTACATTCGGTTTCATTGGAACAAATCGACAGTTTGCAAAGTGTTGAAAAGAAAAAAACGATCGTTTTCATTCAAACCGATTGGTGCAAATTTTGCCATGCAATGAAAAACACCACTTTCAAAAACGAGGAAATCATCAAAGAGCTAAACAACAATTTTTATTTCATCCATTTTAATGCCGAGGAAAAACGAAATGTAGTTTTCAACAAAACCACTTTTCAATTCAAGCCCACAGGAAACAACTCCGGAACACATGAACTGGCCATAGCATTAGGGACGGTAAATAAGCAACTGAACTTTCCTGTTTTGTGTGTTTTGAATAGTGAAAATGAGATTGTTTTTCAGCACAACGGGTACTTAAAACCAAAAGAATTTAAGCTGATTTTAGAGAAACTAAAAGAATAAAATTGACTATTTTTGGGAAAAATGTCAAATTCCCAAATGAAACACTACGATTATATTTTTACCGGTGCCGGATTATCTGCTTTGATGACCGTGTATAAAATGGTGCAATCCGGTACATTTAAGGATAAAAGTATTTTGTTATTGGATGAAAATACTAAAAAAACCAACGACAGAACCTGGTGTTTCTGGAAAACAAATGACTCAGTTTGGGAAAATTCAATCTCAAAAAAATGGGATTCGGCTTTGTTTGCCAATGAAGACTTTCGCAGAAATTTAGACTTGAAACCATATCAATACAACATGGTGAAAGGGCTTGATTTTTACACTCAAGTATTTGATTTGCTTTCGAAACAAGACAACATCACTTTCCTCCATCAGAAAGTATTGGAAATTGAAGAATCCGAAACTATAATTCTGATACAAACCCAAAAGGAGAGTTTTTCCTGTTCGAAATTATTTAATAGTATTTACAACAAACAAAAAGCGGAAAACCAGACGAAATATCCTTTGCTGCAGCAACATTTTATTGGTTGGTTTATCAAAAGTGAACAGCCTGTTTTCAATTCGAAACAAGCGACTTTCATGGATTTTTCGGTGGAGCAAAAAGGAAATACCCGTTTTATGTACGTGTTACCCACTTCTAAAACTGAAGCTTTACTGGAATACACCTTGTTTTCGCACAACCATTTAAAGACGGAGGAATACGAAAACGGAATAAAGGAATACATTCAGAAACTTGGCATTACCAAGTATGAAATCGTCGAAAAGGAACAAGGCAGTATTCCGATGACGTGTTATCCTTTTTGGAAAGCGAATACTAAAAACGTACTCAATATTGGGACCTCCGGCGGTTGGACGAAAGCCAGTACCGGTTATACTTTCAAAAATTCCGATAAGAAATCAAGTCAATTGATCGCATTTCTTCAAAGGGAAACCGACTTCACAAAATTTCATAAAACAACCAAATTCTGGTTTTACGATTTGCTTTTGTTAGACATTTTAGACCGAAAAAATGAATTGGGTTCCCCTATTTTTTCTTCGATGTTCAAAAAAGGAAATCCAAGCTTAATTTTTAAATTTTTGGATGAGGAAACTTCACTTAAGGAAGACATTCAAGTGATTTTAAAATGTCCAAAATCATTATTTATTAAAGCCCTGTTTCATGTTGGTTTCAAAACAATGAAATAACAATCAAACTATAACAAAACTTTATAATTGAACTCCTGTTCTTGAATGTAAACTTTGTAACTTTGCAACTTGAAGTTATTATTGATTTAAAATAAAAAAGATATGTATCCAGAAGAAATGGTAAAACCAATGCAAGCGGAATTAACAGCTGCAGGTTTTCAAGATTTACATAGTGCTGAAGCAGTAGAGAACGCAATGAAATTAGAAGGAACAACACTTGTAGTTGTAAATTCGGTTTGTGGTTGTGCTGCTAGAAACGCACGTCCAGGAGCAAAAATGAGTTTAGATGGCGCTAAAAAACCAGACCATTTAATCACTGTTTTTGCAGGAGTTGACAAAGATGCAGTTGATGCCGCAAGACAACACATGTTCCCTTTTCCTCCATCATCGCCAAGTATGGCTTTGTTCAAAAACGGAGAATTAGTGCACATGCTAGAGCGTCACCACATTGAAGGTCGCCCCGCAGAACTAATTGCTGAAAACTTAAAAGACGCTTTCAACGAGTATTGCTAATTAGAAAAGGTTCAAAGAAACAAAGGTGCTTAGGCACAAAGTTTACAAAAAGCACTATTAATTTAGTGCTTTTTTGCTTTTACTCCCTTTCTTCTCTTCCCTTCTTAAACCTTTGCCTCTTTCTCCCTATCCTTCTTTGAACCTTTGCTCCTCTGAAACTTTTTCTCTACTTTTGCAAAAAATAAATTTCTCAACTTAAACTGTTTATAGCATGCAACTGTATAACACATTAAGCGCAGAGGAAAGAGCCATCATGATTGATGATGCCGGAAAACAACGTCTTACGCTGTCTTTCTATGCTTATGCGCAAATCTCAAATCCAACACAATTTCGTAACGAATTATTTCTGGCGTGGAACTCACTTGAAGTTCTGGGTCGAATTTATGTCGCCAGTGAAGGAATCAACGCCCAACTATCACTTCCTGCCGACAATTTCTATGTGTTTAAAGATGCTATTGAAGTCTATGATTTCATGAAAGGAATCCGATTAAATATTGCCGTAGAACAAGATGATCACTCGTTTTTGAAACTCACCGTAAAAGTGCGTGACAAGATTGTGGCTGATGGTTTGGTCGATAAAACTTTTGATGTGACCAATATTGGAATTCACCTAAAAGCTAAGGAATTCAATGAACTTCTGGAAGATCCCAACACGATTGTGGTCGATATGCGAAATCATTACGAAAGCGAAATTGGACATTTTACCAAAGCCATAAAACCAGATGTGGATACTTTTAGAGAAAGTTTACCCATTATCGAAGAACTACTTGCGGAACACAAACAAGACAAAAAACTATTGATGTATTGCACCGGAGGAATCCGTTGCGAGAAAGCCAGTGCCTATTTCAAACACAAAGGTTTTGAAAACGTATACCAACTCGAAGGCGGAATTATTGAATACACGCGTCAGGTAAAAGCTGAAGGATTAGAAAGTAAATTCATTGGAAAAAACTTCGTATTCGATCACCGCTTGGGCGAAAGAATCACTGACGATATTGTTTCGCAATGCCATCAATGTGGCGCACCTTGTGACGTACATACCAATTGCGTGAACGAAGGCTGTCATTTGCTTTTCATCCAATGTGATTCTTGTGCAGCGAAAATGGAAGGCTGCTGTTCTGCTGAATGTGTAACTGTAATTCACTTGCCTGAAGAAGAACAAAAAGCCATTCGCAGAGGAATCAAAAACGGAAATAAGATTTTCAAAAAAGGAAAATCAGACGTTTTGACTTTCAAAAATCAGGAAGAAACACATGGTGTTTTTGTTGCAGAAAAACCAAAAACTGCCGTTAAAAAAGAACCAAAAGTTAAGAAAGTTTATATTGGAAAAGGAACGCATTTCTTTCCAAAACCAAGTATCGGTCAGTTTTTAATCGAAGAAAACGAAATCAAAATCGGCGATACCATTCTAATTAAAGGTTCTACAACCGGCGAACAAAAATTAGTAATCGAAGAAATGCTTGTTAACGATTTAGCTCAAGAAAAAGCAATTTCTGGAGACACTTGTACTTTTAAACTGCCGTTCAGAATTCGATTATCTGATAAATTATATAAAATCACAGATTAAATATTAGGATAAAATCCTATGAAATTAACTCATTACAATCTGATTTGTAATGAGTTTTTTTATTTAAAATTTATGATTTTTTGGCGCAGATAGGCATTGTTCCGTAAAATTAAAAAATACTATCTTTACACATTAAACGTTTTAAGAACTTAAGTTGTGCTCGTCGCAACACTAGATATAAGATTATGGCATGTACAAGTTGTTCAACTTCTGATGGTGGTGCACCTAAGGGTTGTAAAAATAATGGGACTTGCGGCACCGATAGCTGCAATAAATTAACGGTTTTCGATTGGCTTTCTAATATGAGTTTACCTAATGGCGACGCCCCTTTTGACTGTGTTGAAGTACGTTTCAAAAACGGAAGAAAAGAATTTTACCGCAATACAGAGAAATTAACGTTAAGCATGGGCGACATCGTTGCTACTGTTGCTTCTCCGGGTCATGATATAGGAATTGTTACTTTGACAGGTGAGTTGGTTAAAATTCAAATGAAGAAAAAAGGAGCCAATTACTTGGGTAATGAAATTCCAAAAATTTATAGAAAAGCATCCCAAAAAGATATTGATATTTGGTCCGCCGCAAGAGATCGTGAAGAGCCGATGAAGGTTCGCGCACGTGAACTGGCTATTGCTCAAAAACTGGAAATGAAAATTTCTGATATTGAATTTCAAGGTGACGGATCAAAAGCTACATTTTATTATACCGCAAATGACCGTATTGACTTTCGTGCTTTAATTAAAGATTTTGCAAAAGAATTCAGCACCCGTATCGAAATGAAACAAGTAGGTTTCCGCCAGGAAGCAGCTCGTTTAGGCGGAATTGGTTCTTGCGGAAGAGAATTGTGCTGTTCTACTTGGCTGACGGATTTTAGAAGTGTAAACACCTCAGCGGCACGTTACCAACAACTGTCTTTGAACCCACAAAAACTGGCAGGACAATGCGGAAAATTAAAATGCTGCTTGAACTATGAGTTGGACACATACATGGATGCGTTGAAAGATTTCCCCGATTTTGAAACAAAATTGGTGACTGAAAAAGGAGATGCCATTTGCCAAAAACAAGATATTTTCAAAGGATTAATGTGGTTTGCGTACACCAATAATTTTGCTAACTGGCATGTTCTAAAAATTGAACAAGTCAAAGAAATTGTTGCCGAAAACAAACTAAAAAACAAAGTTTCTTCGTTAGAAGATTATGCTATCGAGCTAATCGTCGAGCCAGAGAAAAACTTCAATAATGCAATGGGTCAAGAAAGCTTAACTCGTTTTGACCAGCCAAAACCAAAGAAAAAAGCAAATAAAAAACGCAAACCAGCTGGTGAAAATGCAATTGTAGCAAATAACAACAAGCCCGCAAACAACAACAATATTAACCGTCAGAATTCAAATGACAAAAAGCCTGCGGAACCAAGAAAACCTATAATTATTACTAAAAATGTGGATAAAAAATAGCGCTTTACTTCTTATAGCTGTGATCCTCTTTTCTTCATGTGATAAAAAAAGAGTTTTTGATGAATATAAATCTGTAGGTAGTGCGTGGCACAAAGACAGCATTGTAACGTTCAATTTACCGGAATTAGACTCAACAAAACGATATAATTTATTTGTGAACTTGAGAGCGAATAACAATTATCAATACAATAATCTGTTTTTAATTGTGGCATTGGAATTACCAAATGGTTTTACAAAAGTGGACACGCTTGAATACCAAATGGCAGATCCGGACGGAACACTTTTAGGCGATGGATTTTCGGATATAAAAGAAAGCAAACTCTTTTATAAGGAAAATGTACGGTTCCGATCTAAATACAAAGTCTATATCAAACAAGCGGTTAGAGAAAACGGTAAAGTTCCCGGCGTAACGGCTTTAGACGGAATTACAGAAGTAGGTTTTAGAATAGAAAAAAAAGAATAAAATAGTATTATGGCTATCAAAAAAAATAACAATCCAGCAAGAGGTAATGTGAAAGACATTGCGCACTATCAAAAGAAATTTTGGAAAATCTTCTTTTATGGAATGGGCGCTGTCGGTTTGTTTTTCTTATTTGCTTCATGGGGAATTTTCGGTTCGATGCCTTCTTTTGAAGATTTAGAAAATCCAGATTCAAACTTAGCTACTGAAGTCATATCGGCTGACGGAGTGGTTTTAGGTAAGTATTTCGAAAAAAATAGGTCTCAATTACGGTATTCTGACTTGCCAAAAAACTTGGTACAAGCATTAATCGCAACTGAAGATGCTCGTTTTTATGAGCATTCCGGCATTGACGGAAGAGGAACTTTGAGAGCTATTTCCAGTTTAGGAACTAGCGGTGGTGCAAGTACATTAACACAGCAATTAGCCAAACAATTATTCCACGGAGAAGGATCTAAATTTCTGCCTTTTAGAATTGTACAAAAAATAAAAGAATGGATTATCGCTATTCGATTAGAAAGACAATACACTAAAAATGAAATCATTGCCATGTATTGCAACGTATATGATTTTGGTAATAATTCTGTTGGAGTAAGTTCAGCAGCAAAGACCTATTTTTCTAAAGAACCGAAAGATTTAACCATCAGTGAGTCGGCAATATTAGTCGGTATGTTTAAAAACTCTGGTTTATACAATCCTATTAGAAATCCACAAGGTGTAAAAAACCGCAGAAACGTGGTGCTTTTGCAAATGGAAAAAGGAAAAATCATTTCAAAAGAAGAGAAAGAAAGACTTCAAAGTTTACCGATTAAGTTAAACTTCAAATTAGAAACACATAAAGACGGGACAGCTACGTATTTCAGAGAATATTTGCGTGATTATATGAAAAAATGGGCCGAGGAAAATAAAAAACCGGATGGTTCAGATTATGACATCTACAAAGACGGTCTGAAAATTTACACCACCATTGACTCCAGAATGCAATTGCATGCTGAAGAAGCGGTTACTGCTCACATGGCAAACCTTCAAGAAGAGTTTTTTAGTCAATCTAAGGGTAATAAAAACGCTCCTTTTGTTAATATTTCTTCTGTAGAAACACAACGAATTCTTAATCAGGCAATGAAATCATCTAACCGGTGGGCTGTGATGAAATCAATGGATAAAAGCGATGAAGAAATTATAAAATCGTTCAGCGAAAAAACAGAAATGACCGTCTTCTCTTGGAAAGGAGATAAAGACACGATCATGACACCAATAGATTCTATTCGATATTACAAACACTTTTTGCAATCCGGATTGATGGCAATGGAACCACAAACCGGCAATATAAAAGCTTGGGTTGGCGGTATCAATTACAAATATTTTCAATACGATCACGTAGGACAAGGAGCCAGACAAGTAGGTTCGACTTTCAAACCATTTGTTTACGCAACTGCTATCGAGCAATTGAACATGTCTCCGTGTGACTCGATTATTGATGGACCATTTGTAATCAGAAAAGGACGTCATCATGTTACCGAAGATTGGGAACCTAGAAATTCTGATAACAAATACCGCGGAATGGTTACCTTAAAAAGAGGTTTGGCTAATTCCATAAATACAATATCTGCAAAATTAATTGATAAAGTTGGTCCGGAAGCAGTAATCGACTTAACCCACAAATTAGGCGTTAAATCCGAAATTGTAAACCAACCATCCATTGCTTTAGGAGCTGTTGAAATAACCGTTGAAGACATGGTTGCCGCTTACAGCACCTTTGCCAATCAAGGTGTTTATATGAAACCTCAATTTATATCAAAAATTGAAGACAAAAGCGGCGTTATCATCTACGAACCAATTCCTGAATCGCATGATGTTTTAAATAAAGACATCGCTTATGCAGTTATCAAGTTACTGGAAGGTGTAACCGAAGGTGGTTCTGGAGACCGTTTGCGCACCACCGGTGGCGGTAACGGCGACAATCGCTGGACCGGTTATCCTTATTCGTTTAAAAATCCCATTGCAGGAAAAACAGGTACTACTCAAAACCAATCTGATGGTTGGTTCATGGGAATGGTTCCTAATCTTGTAACTGGAGTTTGGGTAGGTTGCGAGGACCGTTCGGCACGTTTCAAGAGTATTACTTATGGTCAGGGAGCCACAGCCGCATTACCGGTTTGGGGTTATTTCATGAAACTGTGTTATGCTGATCCAGCCCTTAAAGTTTCTAAGGAAGGCTTTGAAAGACCTGCAAATCTTTCTATAAAAGTAGACTGTTATGTTCCTAAAAAAGTAATTGACACCACTGCGGTTGAACAGGATACCGAAGAATTTGAATTGTAAAATTCTTTTTAGGAGCTAATTCAGCTATCCGCTATATCTTTTAGTCTCATTAAAAAATGAGACTAAAAGGATGTCGCTTTTATCTGGGCTAGGGCGCTAGTTTTCAAAACAAAAATAACAGCAAACATGAAAAGAATACCCGTGTTTTTAACCCTGTTTTTATTGATAAATTTAAACATAAATTGTCAAACAAAAAACAAGCATTCTAAAAATAGTCAAGAAAAAGAAGTTGTAGTTCCTGAATTCAACAAAATTTTAGATAGCTTAAAAGTAAAAGGGGCAATTTTAATTTACGACGTTGCGAGTAAGACTTATTATTCCAACGATTTTTCTTGGGCAAAAACGGGATTTATTCCAGCATCGACATTCAAAATTCCAAACTCAATTATTGCACTCGAAACGGGAGTGGCAAAAAACGATTCCACTATTTTTAAATGGGATGGTGAAAAAAAATGGTCTAAAAACTGGGAAAAAGATTTAACCCTCAAAGAAGCCTATCACGTTTCTTGTGTGCCTTGTTATCAAGAAATAGCTCGAAAAATAGGATACGAAGGAATGAAAACTTATTTGAAAAAATTAAATTATACTGGGATGGTCTTTGATAATAATACCATCGATAATTTTTGGCTAGAAGGAGATTCAAAAATAACACAATTTCAACAAATAGCCTTTTTAAAAAGGCTCCACTTTTCAGAATTACCGATTTCAAAAAGAACGGAATCAATAGTCAAAAACATAATGATAATGGAGCAAACAAATGACTATGTTTTAAGAGCAAAAACAGGTTTGTCGGTAAAAAACGGAGTCGATAATGGCTGGTATGTTGGTTATTTTGTAGTAAAAAATAAAGTCTACTTTTTTGCTACAAATCTAGAGCCCAAAAAAGGCACTAATAGAGACGAATTTATATTGACTCGACTTAACGCAACAAAAGCAGCGTTCCAGAATCTTAAAATATTGAACTAAAACAACCTCTCAATTGTTTAAAATTAGAAGCTTATTATTATGATCAACAAAAAAGTAAACAACGTTAAGGATGCCCTTCAAGGAATTGAAAACGGGATGACCATCATGCTTGGCGGTTTTGGATTATGTGGTATTCCGGAAAATTCCATCGCCGAATTAGTAAAAAAAGAAACTACGGATTTAACCTGTATTTCAAACAACGCCGGTGTAGATGACTTCGGACTTGGATTGCTTTTGCAAAAGCGCCAAATCAAAAAAATGATTTCTTCTTATGTAGGTGAAAATGCGGAATTTGAACGCCAAATGCTATCTGGAGAACTAGATGTTGAACTTATTCCTCAAGGAACTTTAGCAGAGCGTTGTCGTGCAGCACAAGCAGGAATCCCCGCTTTTTTCACACCAGCCGGTTATGGAACTGAAGTAGCCGAAGGTAAAGAAGCACGCGAATTCAACGGAAAAATGCATGTTATGGAACACGCTTTCAAAGCTGATTTTGCCATTGTAAAAGCCTGGAAAGGCGATACTGCCGGAAACTTGATATTCAAAGGAACGGCAAGAAACTTCAACCCGTGTATGGCTGGAGCAGCAAAAACAACTGTTGCCGAAGTAGAAGAATTAGTTGAAGCCGGAACTTTAGATCCAAATCAGATTCACATTCCTGGGATATTCGTTCAACGCATCTTTCAAGGAGAGCAATACGAAAAGAGAATTGAACAGAGAACCGTAAGAGAAAGAAAATAGACAATAGACAAATAGATAATAGAAATAGCGCTTTATTTATTAAACTTAATAAACCTTAATTTCTTAATGGTTTAAAAATTCTAAAACAGTTTTATTTATGTTAGACAAAATAGGAATTGCAAAACGAATTGCACAAGAACTTAAAGACCGTTATTTCGTGAATCTCGGAATCGGAATTCCAACATTAGTGGCAAATTATATCCCAAAAGGAATTGACGTTGAATTTCAAAGCGAAAACGGCGTTCTTGGCATGGGACCTTTCCCTTTTGAAGGAGAAGAAGATGCTGACATTATCAATGCCGGAAAACAAACGATTACCACCTTACCGGGCGCATCCTTTTTTGACTCGGCTTTGAGTTTCGGAATGATTCGAGGACAACATGTTGACTTAACAATTCTTGGTGCTATGGAAGTGGCCGAAAACGGTGATATTGCCAACTGGAAAATCCCTGGCAAAATGGTCAAAGGAATGGGTGGCGCAATGGATTTAGTGGCTTCAGCCGAAAACATTATCGTTGCCATGATGCATGTTAACAAAGCCGGCGAATCTAAAATTCTAAAAAGATGTACGCTCCCGTTAACCGGCGTGGGTTGCGTTAAAAAAGTAGTAACAGAACTGGCCGTTTTAGAAGTGACACCAAAAGGTTTTAAACTTTTAGAACGCGCACCGGGTGTAACCGTTGAATATATAATCGCTTCTACAGAAGCTGATTTAATTATTGAGGGTGAAATTCCTGAAATGGTTATCGACTAAACATTTTCGGTTCTGAATCGATTGAAGAAATAGGCTGTCCAAATGGACAGCCTATTTTGTTTGTTTTACATTCCTTAAAAAAATAAAACCAGGAAAAAACATCTCATCTTTTGTTAAAAAAAAACAAAGTTAAAACCCATAAAAATTAAATTACAAGTTATTTTTTTAATTAAAACGTCATTTATTTTTTAATCCTGTACTCCAGCTGTCATTGAGTTTATTTCGATTTTTTATATAAAATTGCACAAAAAAATCAAAATAAATTAAAAAAATATAACTTTTTAATGATTTTATGTTAAATTTGAAAACCCAAATTTTAATAAATAATTAACACTTAACCAAAACAAATGAAAACAAAATTACTCGGAAAAATTGCTCTCTTTGCTTCCGTTTCTTTTCTGGCATTGGAAACAACTGCTCAAGAAACTGACAAAAATGTAAAGCAAAAAATCACAGATGAAAAAGGAAAACCTACTTTAATCCTTTTTAGTGACAAGTCTACCTACAAGACTACAGATTCTCAAAAAGTACTAAAAGAACAATTAGGACTGAAAGAAAATTCCAATTTTTCAAAAGTTAAAACTGAAACAGATGAATTAGGTTTTCTGCATGAAAAATTTCAACTATTCCATAAAGGATTAAAAGTAGAATTTTCAACGTACTCGTTGCATTCAAAAAAGTCAAAATTGGAATCGATGAATGGTGAGTTTTACCAACTTGAAGACATCAGTACCAACCCTGTTTTAACAAAAGAACAAGCTCTTAATAAAGCAATTTATCAAATTGGAGCTAAAGAATATCTTTGGGAAACACCAACAGAAGCAACCGCAATTAACTACAAAAAACCTTCTGGTGAATTGGTTTTACTTCCAATGATGGATGACGAGAAGTCTGGTAAAAAAAACAACGACATTCGACTAACCTATAAATTTGACATTTATGCCACAAATCCCGTAAGTCGTGGTGATGTATATGTTGACGCCATAACTGGAGAAACATTATTCTATAATGCTACCATTAAACACCTAGGCGAATACAGTCATGGAAACCATAACCTAGCTGAAAAATCAGATGAAAAAATAGAAAAGTCACTATTTGTTGCCGCAAATGCAGCAACTCGCTACAGCAGCGCACAAACCATTCAAACATTATTGAGCGGTTCATCTTATATTCTTTCTGACAATACGCGTGGTAATGGAATAAACACTTTCAACATGAAAAAAGGAACCAGCTACACAGCAGCGGTTAACTTTACAGATGTTGATAATAACTGGACTTCAGCTGAATTTGACAATACAAACAAAGATAACGGCGCTCTTGATGCACATTGGGGTGCAGAAAAAACATACGACTACTTTTCTACCAAACATTCAAGAAACAGTTATGATAATGCAGGAGCCATCATAAAAAGTTATGTCCATTTTGATAATGCGTATGATAATGCATACTGGAATGGAAGTGTAATGACGTATGGTGACGGAAGCGGAACGTACTTTGATATTCTAACTTCTTTGGACGTAGCAGCACATGAAATAGGACATGCAGTATGTGAGAAAACAGCAAATCTGGCTTATCAAAGAGAATCAGGAGCCATGAACGAAGGATTTTCTGATATCTGGGGCGCTTGTGTTGAATATTTTGCAGCACCTACAAAGTCAACGTGGTTAATTGGTGAAGATATTGAAAGAAGAGCTGGTAAAACAGCTTTGCGTTCAATGAGTAATCCAAAATTAGAAGGACAACCAGACACGTATGGCGGAACAAACTGGAAAGTTATTAATTGTGGCACACCAACTCAAACTAATGATTATTGTGGGGTTCATACCAATAGTGGGGTTTTAAACCATTGGTTTTATATTTTATCCGTTGGAAAAACAGGTACAAATGATATTGGAAGTTCATACAATGTTACAGGAATTACAATCGATAAAGCAGCTAAAATTGCCTACAGACTAGAAAGCGTTTACTTATCTGCTAACTCTACTTTTGCGAATGCGAGAACATTTGGAATTCAATCAGCTGTTGAGTTATATGGAGCCGGTTCTGCCGAAGTCATCGCCACTACAAATGCATTTTACGCAGTAGGTGTTGGAGCCGCTTATTCAGGTTCAACCGATACCGTTGCACCAACAGCCCCGGCTAGTTTAGCTGCCGCAGGAACGACTTCATCTTCAACAAATTTATCATGGTCTGCTGCTACAGATAATGTAGCTGTTACCGGATATACTATTTATAACGGAGCAACTTTGGTGACAACCGTAACAGGATTGACTTACTCCGTAACAGGATTAACAGCCAGCACTGCTTATACTTTCACAGTAAAAGCAAAAGATGCTGCCGGAAATTTATCAGCTGCAAGTAATGCCGTTGCCGTAACTACCAGCGCAGCTACAGCAACGTATTGTGCTTCAAAAGGAAATAGTGTAGCTGATGAATATATCAGCAGAGTACAATTGGGAACTATCAACAACACTTCAACAGGAGGAACAGGTTATGGCGATTTCACAGCTATTACAACAAATCTAACAAAAGGAAGTGCTACTACTATTACCATTACACCAACATGGACAGGAACTGCTTATGCAGAAGGATATGCCGTTTGGATTGATTTAAACGGAGATAAAGATTTTGCAGATGCAGGTGAATTAGTTTGGAGTAAAACTGCTTCGACCACTACTCCGGCTACTGGTTCATTTACTGTACCAACAACCGCTGTTACAGGTTCTACAAGAATGAGAGTTTCTATGAAATATAACGGAGTTCCTACTTCTTGTGAAGAGATATCGTATGGAGAAGTAGAAGATTATACTGTTAATCTTGTTACCGCAACTGTCGATACACAAGCACCTACAGCTCCAACAAGCCTCGCTTCTTCAGGAACTTCATCTACAGCAACAACTCTTTCGTGGACTGCTTCTACAGATAATGTAGGTGTAACAGGATACGATGTGTACCAAGGCGCAACATTAAAAGCATCTGTTACAGGAACCACTTACGCAGTTTCAGGATTAACAGCCAGTACAGCTTATACATTTTCTGTAAAAGCAAAAGATGCAGCCGGAAACATCTCTGCTTCCAGCAATGTGGTAAATGTAACTACATCAGGAACTGCCCTTACCTATTGTGCATCTAAAGGAAACAGCGTAGCTGATGAGTATATCGATTATGTTTCAATTGGAGGAATTGCAAATACAACAGCGGGAAATGCAGGATATGGTAACTTTACCTCTCTAGTTGGTAATCTACCTTATGGTTCCAATACAATCCTATTTAGCGCTGGATTTAGTGGCACAGCTTATACTGAATTCTGGAAAGTTTGGATTGATTACAACCAAAATGGTACTTTTGAATCTACTGAAGAAATGGTATCTGGATCTTCTTCCAGCAGTGCAAATCTATCGGGTACTTTCACAGTTCCTACATCAGCTTTGGCGGGACCAACTCGCATGAGAGTTTCAATGAAATACAATGCTGTACAAACGGCTTGTGAAACTTTCTCTTACGGTGAAGTAGAAGATTATACCGTTATTATTGGCGGAACTGCAATTAGCGGCTTAACTACTGTTAAAAACCCTAATGCTAAGATTGTGAATGAATTAGGAAACGAAAATTCAATTTCTGATTTCTCAATGTATCCAAACCCTACCAACAGCATTCTAAATATTAGAATGGCCGACAGTAGAAATAGTTCTTACAAAGTGTATAACTTTCTGGGTCAACAGGTTGATGCAGGTAAAGTTTCTGAAAACGGAATAAATGTTAGTAAATTAGTATCCGGAGTTTATATCCTAGAAGTTAGTGACGGTCAAAAAACTGAAGCTAAGAAATTCATTAAAAACTAATACGTTCCAACCAAAAGAAAAGCCTCACAATATTGTGAGGCTTTTTTATTTTATACCTAATCTTAAATTCCGAATGAAATCTAACTTAAACTACTCGTATTCTTAAAAAAACCAAGTCGCAACAAAAATAGCCGTAATCACACAAATCAAATCGACTATAAGCATCGTTCCCAGGGCATACCGCGTGTTTTTAATATTTACGGAACCAAAATAAACGGCTATCACATAAAACGTACTTTCGGCACTGCATTGAAAAATGCTACTCAATCTTGCTGTTAAGGAATCGGCCCCAAAAGTATTCATCGAGTCAATCAAAAATCCTCTTGATCCGGCAGAACTAAAGGGACGAAGTAAGGCAACTGGTAAAGCATCCGTAATTTGCTTGCTTACTCCCATATTAGAAAAAATAAAAGCGATCCAATTGCTAATAATTTCAAATAAGCCACTGTTTCTAAATAAAGAAATGGCAACCAGCATGCCCAATACATAAGGAAAAATAGTCACTCCTGTTTTTACACCGTTATTGGCTCCTACTACAAAGGTCTCAAAAACGGTTGTGGATGCTTCTGTAAATTTCTTCTCATGAATAAATGAAAAGATCAAGGTAAAAGCGATAATTCCAATTAATATTAAAGCGGAAAGATTAGATGTAAAATAGTTTTTTCCGATTAAGTCTAAATGATTTACATACATCAACAAACCAATAATTCCGGCTATTAATGTTATCAATACGATAACCAAAGAAGCACTTTTGAAATTGATTTTTTGTTTAACTCCAACAATTAAAAAGGCAGCAATCGTACCGATAAAAGAAGTGATAATACAAGGCAACATCACATCCGCAGGATTGCTTGCATTTGCAGCTGCACGGTATCCTATAATAGATGTAGCGATCAAAGTAAGGCCCGAAGCATGCAAACACATGAACATAATTTGTGCATCACTAGCCTTGTCTTTATCTGGATTTATTTCTTGTAAACTCTCCATGGCTTTTAAACCAAAAGGAGTTGCAGCAGAATCTAATCCTAAGAAATTGGCAGCAAAATTTAAGGTCATATAGGATATCGACGGATGGTTTTTGGGGATACTGGGAAACACTTTTACAAAAACAGGACTCAATGCTTTAGCCAGCTTTCCTGAGGCACCAGAAATGATTAAAAGTTCCATCAATCCACAGAAAAAAGCCAAATAAGCAATAAGCGGAAGGATTAAATCTAGCAAAGTGCTTTTACAAGTTGGCAATAAACCATCTGATTTTTGAACACCACTATATATTTTTACGGTTTTGTTTTTATAAACATAAGTCGTGTCAGCATTTAGCTTATCATGATCGATAATCATGGTTTGTTCTGGTGCTTTTTTGATGCTGTCTTTAATAAAGGCAGGAAGTTGCTCTGCAAATTTCTCCGAAATCAGAATTGGATCATCTTTCTTTCCGTTCAAAACGTGATCAATAGTATAATTGTCTCCAGAAAACAAACTAAACACTACAAATACAATTGCTGAAATAAAAATGACCAACCAAAATCTACTCAATACCATAATCTATAATTTTTGTAAATGTAATTATTTAAGCATACAAAGCACAAAAAATTCAAACACAGATTGCACGGATTAACCCAGATTAAATTTGTGTAAATCTGCGCAATCTGCGTTCCTTCATCTATACATGAATAATCTCGTCCTCAATCAATAAATCTTCTCTACGTAATCTCAAGAAAATCTGTGCTACGGCAATGGTGTCTTTTTCACAATAGGTTACAATGCGGTCAATGTCTTTGTCTACATAAAATACATGTCCCACCTGACTGCCGTCGATGTCGCCTTTTGGAGAAGGAATACCAAGGACTTTACACATTAATTTCAAAGACGTATAGTGTTTGTAATCGCCAAATTTCCATAATTCTAAGGTATCCAAATGTGGAATTTCCCATGGTTTTTTTCCAAATAAATTCAGTTTGTTCGGAATGGCAATTTGGTTAATAATCATGCGTCTGGCAAGGAACGGTATATCGAATTCCTTGGCATTGTGCCCACACAAAACATGTTGAGGCTGATTGAAATGAGTGTTCAGCAAATTATTAAAATCCAACAATATTTTCTTTTCTTCTCCAAAGAATGAAGTCACCCGAAAATTGCGAATATCGCCTTTAATCGTAAAATAACCCACCGATATACAAACAATTTTTCCAAACTCGGCCCAAATTCCTGCCCGGTCATAAAAATCCTCGGGAGTGTATTCGTCTTTGCGTTGGTACTGCGTTTTGTGTTCCCAAAGGTCTTTCATTTCGGCATCCAAAGCACTGAAATCTTCGGCTTCCGGAACGGTTTCTATATCGAGGAACAGAATGTTATTGAGGTTTATTTTTTCTATCATTAGCTAGATTTGTTAGATTTTTTGACTTCTTAGATCTTAGATTGAATACAAAACCTAAATTAGTAGACTTGATCGATTTTTTTGAATCTATGGCAATCTAAATTTCTAACAATCAAAGAAATCTAATGTGTCTAACCCTCTAAAAATCTAAGAAGTCTATTTTTAAAATAGACTTTGTTGTGTCGTTGGATTCTCATGTTCTAACAACCATTTTTTTCGCCACAATCCTCCTGCATATCCGGTGAGCGATCCATCTGTTCCAATAACTCTGTGACAGGGAACAACAATCCAAAGCGGGTTTTTCCCGTTGGCAGAAGCGACAGCCCGAATGGCTTTGACATCACCCAAAATTTTGGATTGTTCGAGATATGTTCTGGTTTTTCCATATGGAATATCCAATAATGCTTTCCAGACTTTTTGTTGGAAAGCTGTTCCTTTAGGATTAAGTGCAAAATCGAAATCCGTTCGCTTTCCCTCGAAATAGCCAGTGAGTTGTGAGACAGCTTCTTGCAAAACTGCAGGAATTGTGCTTGAAACTGTTCCTTCTTCGGCAACTGAAATTACGGATATCCCATTTTCATCGCCTATGATTGTGGCAATTCCTAAAGGCGTTTTGATGTATGCTGTTTCCATATTTTAAAGATAAAAAAAATACCCACATTGTCCTAAAGAAGTAACAAAGTTCAGAAATAAATACGCTAAAAACGTTTTGAACATAAAAAGAACCATTCGCAGAGAAGAATGGTTCTTGTATGTTAGCCCCGATAGCAGCGGCATCCTTTATGTTTTTCCTTTAAAAACATAAAGATATAGCGTAGAGCGGGATTAGCTCCTGAAAATGCCAGGATTATTTCAAATTAGAATACACATACGCTTCTAAGGCTTTCAATTCGTCATCTGACATGGCTTTGGTAACTACGAAGTTTGTTTTCATCACTTCATATTGACTTGGGTCAACAATAGGCTCGCTTTCCCCTTTTAAAAACGTTACGATACTTGCGTTTTTATCTTTATAAATTTTTGCAATATCCTGTATACTTGGCCCTATCACTTTCTTGTCTACTTGATGACAGGCAAAACAATTTCCTTTTCCTTTGAAAATTTCGGCTCCCAATTCCTCTGGAATTTGGGCAACCTCCTCGGTAGAAGTTGGGTATAAAGGTTCTTTTTTGACCTCTTCTTTTTTACAAGAAGCTACCGCTAAAACGGCTAATAAAAATAGCGTCTTTCTCATGTTAATTTCTTTAATTGTAGGCGTCTCAATGACTAAAAATTACCAGCCGATATATTTGGGTGGCTGAATTTGATTCAGATTCAAATATACTAAAATTTGTGCTCTGTGATGGGTAACGTGGTCTTGCATCAAATTAAGTATTTGTAATTTTGATTTTGGACCGGCAAAAAAGTCTACTTTTTGGGATAATTCAACATCCTTCGTTTTTTGTACAAATGTCTTTGCTGTATCAAAAGAGGCTTCTATTTCTTGAATTATTTGCGCTTTTGAAAGTCCTTTTGCTGCTTCTTTTTTCACATATTTCTCTTCAGAAAAATGAGTTGTGCTCAACCATTTCATGTTGTCTTGTATGTGAAATAATTGTTCTCTAAAGGACATTTCTTGCGCTGTAGGCTTGTAATCATACTTATCCTCTGGCATGGCTTGTGCAACAGCTATTAAATAATCTTTGGAATTATCCCACTTTTCGATGAAAGTGGAAACTACCTCAACTTGTGCAAAAATGCTGCTTGAAAGCAACAAAACAGTTATTATTAAATATTTTTTCATTTTCTATTTGTTTAAAAGTATCGCCGCTTCTTTGGCAAAATAAGTTGAAATCAAACTTGCCCCTGCTCTTTTGATACACATTAATTGTTCCATCATAATTTTATCATGATCGAGCCAGCCTCTTTCGGCAGCGGCTTTAATCATCGCATATTCCCCCGAAACATGATAAACCGTAACGGGAACATTTACCGCATTTTTAACTTCACGAACGATGTCTAAATAGGCAATGCCGGGTTTTACCATGACCATATCGGCACCTTCTTCCACGTCCCACAACGCTTCTTTGATGGCTTCAATGCGATTGGCATAATCCATTTGGTATGTTTTTTTGTCTTTTGGAATTTCAGTCGCATCAACAGGAGCGCTATCTAAAGCGTCACGAAACGGTCCGTAAAAAGCAGATGCGTATTTTGCAGAATAACTCATGATGCCTACATTATGAAAACCCACAGCGTCAAGACCTTCACGCAAACGCAATACACGTCCATCCATCATGTCCGATGGCGCTACAAAATCGGCACCTGCTTGCGCATGAGAAACGGCCATTTTTACCAAGGCGTCCACAGTCGAATCATTTTCTACATCGCCATTTCCAATTATTCCGTCATGACCATAAATGGAATACGGATCCAAAGCTACATCAGGCATTACAATCATTTCGGGACAAGCGGCTTTGATGGCACGAATGGCATTTTGCATTAATCCATCTTGATTCCAAGCTTCTTTTCCTGTATTGTCTTTTAAATTCTCACTTACTTTTACATAAATATTCACCGCACGAATGCCTAAATCGAATAATTCATGAATTTCTTTTACCGTCAAATCAATCGAACGACGAAATATGCCTGGCATGGAGGGGATTTCCACTTGTACATTTTCGCCTTCAGCAATAAACATAGGAAACATGAAATCACTTGGACTTAAACTGGTTTCACGAACTAAGCTTCTGATGGATTCGTTCGTTCTTAATCTTCTGCCTCTGTGTAATGGGAACATATATTTTCGTTTAAAGTTAAACTTTAATTTGTTTTTTAAACCATTAAGAAATTAAGGTTCATTAAGATTTAAAACTTAATCTTCCTTAATTTCTTAATGGTTAAACTATTTAAATCCAATTTTTTGGATTTTCTAATACGTTTACTAATTTTTCTTCTTCGCTTCCTGCTTCTGCGTGATGATCGTAAACCCATTGCACATGTGGTGGTAAACTCATCAAAATACTTTCGATTCTTCCGTTGGTTTTTAGACCAAATAAAGTGCCTTTATCGTGAACTAAATTGAACTCTACGTAACGACCGCGGCGAATCTCCTGCCACATTCTTTGTTCTGGAGTATACGGTAAATCTTTTCTTTTTTCAACAATGGGAACATACGCTTGCAGAAAACTATTACCAACTTCGGTTACAAAGTTGTACCAATCTTGCATTGACATTGTATCTGTTGCTTTGCAATAATCGAAAAACAATCCGCCAATTCCACGCGCTTCATTCCTGTGAGCGTTCCAGAAATAGGCATCACATTGTTTTTTGTATTTGGGATAAAATTCTGAATTATGTTTGTCGCAGGCCGTTTTACAGGTTTGATGAAAATGAATCGCATCTTCTTCAAACAGATAATAGGGTGTTAAATCCTGTCCGCCACCAAACCATTGCTGGATTACGTTTCCATTGTCATCGTACATTTCGAAATAACGCCAGTTCGCGTGAACTGTTGGTGTCATTGGATTTTTTGGGTGCAAAACCAAACTTAATCCGCAGGCAAAAAAATCAGCTTCACCTACATTGAACATCTTTTGCATGGCTTCGGGTAATTTCCCGTGTACTGCCGAAATATTCACTCCGCCTTTTTCGAAAACGGTTCCATTTTCTATCACGCGGGTTCTTCCGCCACCACCTTCCGGACGTTCCCAAAGATCTTCACGGAATTTGGCTTGACCTTCAATTGCTTCCAATCCTTTACAGATTTGATCTTGAAGGTTTTGTATGTAAGAATAAAATTGTTCTTTCATTATAAATTAGTTTTCAGCAGCAGTTTTTCAATTCCAAAAATGGAAAGTAAAAACTGTGACTGTGACTGACTACTGATTGTATTCCTTCACTGCATCAATGAACGCTTTCGCGTGATCAACAGGAATATTCGGTAAAATTCCGTGACCTAAATTCACGATGTATTTATCTTTCCCGAATTCGTCAATCATTTCGTGTACCATTTTCTTAATCACCGGAATTGGAGACAACAATCTTGATGGATCAAAATTTCCTTGTAAAGTAATATTTCCACCAGACAAGTATCGTGCATTTCTTGGAGAACAAGTCCAGTCAACTCCTAATGCTGATGCTCTACTTTTCCCCATTTCACCCAATGCAAACCAACATCCTTTTCCAAAAACAATCACCGGAGCATCATCAGCTAATGCTTCAATGATTTGGTTGATGTATTTCCATGAGAATTCTTGATAATCCACTGGCGAAAGCATTCCACCCCAAGAGTCAAAAATTTGAACGGCGTTTACTCCCGCTTTTACTTTTTCTTTCAAATATAAAATAGTGGTATCCGTGATTTTTTGCAATAAAACGTGCGCTGCTTCTGGGTGTTGGAAACAAAATCCTTTGGCCATATCAAAACTTTTAGAACCTTTCCCTTCCACTGCATAACACATAATTGTCCAAGGAGAACCTGCGAAACCGATTAACGGCACCTCATCATTCAGCATTTCTTTGGTCAATTTGATAGCGTCAAAAACGTATCCTAATGTTTCATTTACATCTGGAACGATTACTTTTTCTACATCTTGAATCGTACGAATAGGATTTGGTAAAAACGGACCAAAATTTTCTTTCATCAACACTTCAATTCCCATAGCCTGTGGAATTACCAAAATATCCGAAAACAAAATCGCAGCATCCGGAGCAATTCTTCGTATTGGTTGTACGGTGATTTCAGCAGCTAATTCGGGCGTTTGACAACGGGTGAAAAAATCATATTTATCACGCAAAGCGATGAATTCCGGTAAATATCTTCCCGCTTGACGCATCATCCAAACTGGTGGACGTTGTACTGTTTCTCCTTTTAGTGCTCTTAAAAATAGGTCGTTCTTAATCATGTATTTAAATTTTAGCAGATAGCTAGATGCTTTCCGTTTTATAATATTCAATAACTTCCTCAATCACCTCTTCGATAGTTGGTGTTTCGGCAATTACTATGTTTTTAATTTTCTTTGTTTCTAATGCTGATGCTGTAGTAGTGCCTATGCAAAAACAAACTTCATTCTTGATTTTATTATTTGTCAAATAACTTTCAACGCCAGATGGGCTAAAAAATAATATTCCGTCAAAATTTTCTTGGTCTGATATTTTAAAAGGCGCAAGTGTTGTTTGATACACTTCGATTTCGTTAAAAGTTATTCCAGCGCTTTTTAATGCTGCTGGCAACGTTTCTTTACGCAAATTTCCGCTTAAAAAAGTATAGCTTTCCTTATTGTAAATTAAAGTGATTATTTCGGCTAATTCAAATGCATAATCCAAGTAAACATCCACAGTAAAGCCATGCGATTCCAGTAATTCTTTGGTTTTAATACCTACACAAAAAACAGGCTTCGTCTTTAAAACTTCCCAACCGTTTTGTTCTATCAAACTTAAAACAGCATTTTGGCTACTAAAAATTAAGTTGTTGTTGATTGTATTCAGTTCAAAAAGGTTGTTTTTAATTTCGATGAAATCTTGTTCTAAAAGATCAAAATTAGCATCAATAAATACTTGCCTTTGTTCTGCCGACAATGTTTTGGTGGATAAAATGCTTGTTTGGCTCATTATTTCTTCAAATTAATTTTAATTTCCCTCATCAATTCTGCTCCGCCATTCTCTAAAATTTCTTGGGCTGATGCAAATCCTAATTTTTTCCATTCTTGCAAGGGAACGGTTTTTTCTATTTCGATTTTTTGTTTTCCATCAATAGAAAACAAAACGCCCTTAAACACTATTTCATCTTCTATAAATACGGCCAAAGCTCCAATTGGTGCCGTACAACCACCTTCGAGTGTTTTTAGAAACTGTCTTTCGATATGGGTACACACTTCAGTTTCGATATCATTCAATTCAGAAACAGCTTCTCTGCAAAAATCATCATTTGCCATGGCTACAATCACCATAGCGCCTTGAGCCGGCGCCGGAATCATCCAATCCAGATCGATATAATTTGAGGGTTTCAAGTTGATTCTTTCCAATCCTGCTGCCGCAAAAACAGCTCCATTCCAATCGCTGTCCTGCAATTTCTGCAATCTCGTATTGACGTTTCCACGCAAATCAACTACATTGTGATTGGGATATTTATTGAGCCATTGTGCCTGACGGCGCAAACTACCTGTCGCAATTGTGCCTTCTCCATTAAGAAAATCAAGGTTTCCTTTGTGTACCAAAATATCTAACGTATTCGCTCTTTCCAAAACTGCTGCTTGCACAATTCCTATTGGCAAAGCCGTAGGAACATCTTTCATCGAATGTACTGCAATATCCACTTGACCATTAATCATAGCGATATCCAGTGTTTTAGTAAAAATTCCTGTGATTCCTAATTCGTAAAGTGGTTTGTCGAGAATAAGATCTCCTTGTGATTTTACCGCTATAATTTCGGTTTTATACCCTAAATCATTTAGTTTTTTTTCGACGTTATGGGCTTGCCAAAGTGCGAGTTCGCTGTCGCGGGTTCCTATGCGTATGGTTTTATTCATTATTTTGTAGTCACTCCAATTTTAAAAACTTTTTCAATCCATTCGATACTTTCATCCACCATCGTATCATCATCTTTCAAATGGTTGGCAAAGTGTGTCGTTATTTTTTGAATAATTCTATTGCTGATTATTTCGGCCTGTTCTTCGTTGAAGTTTGAAATTTTCTTGCTTTGGAAATCCAATTCGGATGTTTTTATCGCATTCAATTTTGCTTTTAAAGCATTGATTGTCGGGGCAAATTTTCTGCCTTTGGTCCAGGTAATAAATTCTTCTTTGATTTCTTCAATGATGGCTTCAGCAGCAGGAATGTGTTTTTTTCTGTTTTCTAAAGTTTCGTCTGTCATTTGAGACAAATAATCCATGTGAATCAGCGTAACGCCTTCTAAATCCTGAACATCTTCATTTACATTTTTCGGAATGGACAAATCTAAAATCAAAAGTGGTTTCTTCAAATTCAGAATCGCTTTGTCAATAGTTGGATTTTGTGCACCGGTAGCTACCACAACAACATCTGCTTTTTGTAATTCCAAATGCAGTTCCGAATAATCTTTTACAATTAAATTCAATTTTCCGGCTAATTTTTCTGCTTTCTCTTTAGTTCTGTTAATTAGCGTAATATGCTCGTTTTTAGTATGTTTTACTAAATTTTCACAGGTATTTCTACCAATTTTACCAGTACCAAACAATAGAATATTTTTATTTCCAATGTCTTCTACATTCTTGAAAATATATTGAACCGCAGCAAAAGAAACCGAAGTTGCTCCCGAACTAATTTCCGTATCGGTTTTTATTTTTTTACTGGCTTGTATTACGGCATTCACCAATCGTTCCATAAAAGCATTGGCTAAACCCAACGATTTTGATTGTGAAAAAGAATTTCTTATTTGGGCGATAATTTCAAAATCACCTAATATTTGGCTGTCCAAACCTGTTCCTACACGAAACAAATGACTGATTGCTTCTTGATTTTTATAGACAAAACCTACTTTTTGAAATGCTTCAACAGACCCTTGACTATTCTCACAAATTAATTTGATTAATTGAAAGGGATGTTCCGCATACCCATAAATCTCAGTACGGTTGCAGGTAGAAGTGACTATTAAACTCTCTATTCCTTCATTCTTAGCTTGTTCGAGTAAACGCGTTTTTGCAGCAGCGTCTAAACTAAACTTGCCTCTAATCTCAGCATCCGCTTTTTTATAGCTCAATCCAACTGCGTAAAAATAGTGATGCTTTAATGTTTTATTGTTTTCCATATTTGCACTTTTCCAGAAAGTGTGACAAAATTATGACTATAGTATTTATAAAAGTAACGCTAGAAGTTCTTTTTGTATCGCTAAGTGATTTTTTGGTTTTAAATCGTTGTTTTATTATAAAAACCCTTATTTTTGTAGCAGAAATGGGTTTTTTTAATCGCTCTATTTAGAGTGTTTCTAAATAAAATAACCTGATAATTATCATTTTTAAGTAAAAAAAACATCGCTATGAGTTCTCAAGAAATTATAAAAATTGAAGATGACTTTACCTTAATTCGCTTTCAGAATGACGGCACCGATGTCTTTCAAGCCCAACGTGAAGTAAGCAGCGGATTGATTCAATTTCATTTTGGATTAAAAGGAAGTGCCAAGTTCATCTTCAATCAAGGGAATTATGCTTTGGAATTAAAAGAAGAAAAATCATTGCTTTTATACAATCCTCAAAAAGAATTGCCTTTAAATCTGGAGTTAGCACCAAATTCCTGGGTGATTTCTGTGATTATTTCGATCAAGAAATTCCACGCTTTATTTTCGACAGAAGCAGATTATATCACCTTTTTAAGTGCCGATAATAAGGACAAAAAATATTACAACGAAGGAAATATCAGCCCGTCGATGGCAATTGTTTTATCTCAATTGTTTCATTACAGTTTGCATCCGTCCATAAAAAACCTATATTACAAAGGGAAAGGATATGAATTATTGAGTTTGTATTTCAATAGAACTGAAGATCCAAACGCAGAACAATGTCCGTTTTTAATAGATGAAGATAATGTAATGAAAATTAAAAAAGCCAAAGAAATTATCATTGCTAATATGGCTGAACCGCCAGGATTACAGGAATTAGCAGATGAAATAGGGTTGAATCTAAAGAAGCTAAAAATGGGTTTCAAACAAATTTATGGCGATACCGTTTATGGGTTTCTGTTTGATTACAAAATGGATTTTGCCCGAAAATTGCTCGACAGCGGTTCCTATAATGTAAACGAAGTGGGATTGAAAATTGGATACAGCACCGGAAGTCATTTTATAGCAGCATTCAAAAAGAAATTTGCTACCACGCCAAAGAAATATTTGATGTCAATCAACCCAAATATGCAGTAACCAATTGATTTCTTATATTAAACAATAAATAAAAAATAGTTAATCACAATTTATAAAAAAGTAAGTTTATTTACTTTTGTACCAACAAAAACCAGAAACATGAAAGGTGTATTATTAGTTAATTTAGGTTCTCCGGAAAGTCCAACCCCTAAAGATGTTAAACCGTATTTAGATGAATTTTTAATGGACAAATACGTAATTGACGTTCCGTTTTTGTTGCGAGCATTGTTAGTTCGTGGAATAATTTTACAAACAAGACCTAAAAAATCAGCCGCCGCTTACGCAAAAATATGGTGGGACGAAGGTTCCCCACTTGTGGTCATCTCCAAAAGAATGCACGCCAAAGTAAAGCAATTAGTTGATATTCCTGTTTCCTTAGCGATGCGTTATGGAAATCCTTCTTTATTGTCTGGTTTACAAGAATTGCATGACAAAGGCGTAAATGAAGTGCTGCTTTTTCCATTGTACCCGCAACATGCGATGGCGTCTACAACTACAATATTAGAACTGGCCGAAGAATTGCGTAAAAAGTACTTCCCGGAAATGAAATTCACCATCGTTCCCGCATTTTATAACAAACCTGATTATATAAAAAACCTGGCCGATTCTATCAAAGATCATTTAAAAGGTTTTGATTATGATCATTTATTATTCTCCTACCACGGAATTCCGGAGCGACACATTCGTAAAACGGATATCACCAAATCGCATTGTAAAATTGACGGTTCTTGTTGCAACACACCTTCACCGTCACATGAGTTTTGTTACCGTCACCAATGTTACGAAACTACCAAACAAGTAGTAAAATTACTGGGAATCCCGGAAGGAAAATACAGTCAGACTTTTCAATCACGTTTAGCAGGAGACAAATGGCTAACGCCTTATACTGATGTGGAAATAAATAAAATGCCGGAACGCGGCATTAAAAATCTGGCTGTTGTAACGCCGGCATTCGTATCAGATTGTTTGGAGACTTTGGAAGAAATTGCCATGGAAGCCAATCATCAGTTTAAAGAACATGGAGGTCAAGAATTTTTAGCAATTCCCTGTTTAAATGATGGTGACGACTGGTGTAAAACTGTAAGCAATTGGATTTCAAACTGGTCGAATGCCTCTTCATCCATTAAAGTTGACTCAGAAAAAATAAACGCTTAAATGGCTGTTACCGCCGATGAGTTAGGAACTCAGGACATCAAAAAACTCTTGATAAAACAAGCGGTTCCATCTTCTATTGGGATTTTATTCATGTCAGTTAATATTTTAATTGACACCATTTTTGTTGGGCAATGGATCGGAACTTTAGCTATTGCAGCGGTAACAGTAGTCTTGCCTATCACCTTTTTGATTTCTTCTTTGGGAATGGCGATTGGTGTGGGCGGAGGTTCTGTACTTTCCAGGGCATTGGGAGCCAACCACAAGGAAAAAGCATTGCATACTTTTAGCAATCAAATCATGATGACTTTTTTATTGGCATCTGTTTTTGTTTTATTTGGTCTTTTTTTTAGCGAAGAAATGTTGATGCTTTTTGGTGCGAAAGGAGTCATAATGGAACCCGCAAAAGAATTTTTCTTTCCCATAATTATAAGCGTTCCGTTTTTAGCACTTTGCATGATGGGAAACAACGTAATTCGTGCAGAAGGTAAGGCAAAATTTGCCATGGTAGCGATGATTATTCCCGCTTTTATAAATATTTTACTAGACATTATTTTTATAAAATACATGGATTTAGGAATGTTTGGTGCTGCTTTGGCTACAGCCATATCCTATTTTACGTGCTTCTTATTTGTGTTTTGGTTTTTTTATTTTAAAAGTGAACTAAAACTAAAAGCCAGACATTTCAAATTCAACATTCCTATTGTAAAGGAAATAACCGAATTGAGTTTTGTAACTTTTTCTAGACAAGGTGTGGTGAGTATTTTAGCCATAATATTGAATCATACTTTATACACGTACGGCGGTGAACATTCCGTTGCTATTTATGGAATTATCAGCCGAATGTTGATGTTTGCTTTGTTTCCAATTCTGGGAATTACGCAAGGATTTCTACCAATTGCAGGTTTTAATTACGGCGCAGGAAATTATGAAAGAGTCAAAGAAAGTGTGCTGCTTTCGATAAAATATTCAACCTTTTTAGCTACTGTTATTTTTGTGGTTATTTTGATTTTTGCCAAACCTATAGTCGCCATTTTTACCAAAGATCCACTCGTGATTGCCCAAACTCCGGAAGCGTTGCGTTACGTTTTTGCGGCTTCACCAATCATAGCCGTACAACTAATTGGCGCGGCTTATTTTCAAGCGGCGGGAAAGGCGAAAAAAGCACTGCTTTTGACCTTAAGCAAACAAGGATTTTTCCTGATTCCGTTAGTGCTGATTCTACCAAATTTTTTAGGTATTTTTGGAGTGTGGATTGCATTCCCAATTGCTGATATTTTATCAACACTATTGACTGGCTATTTTCTAAAAAAAGAAATGAACACAAAATTGATTCAAACTAACGATGGAATACTATAATTACCTTAAATCCTTACACCTCATCTTTGTAATCACATGGTTTGCAGGATTATTTTACATTGTCCGCTTGTTTGTTTACCAAATTGAAGCAGCTCAAAAACCTTCACCAGAGAAAGAAATTTTACAAAAACAATACAAAATAATGACCTATCGCTTGTGGTACATTATCACTTGGCCATCAGCAGTTTTAGCCAGTATTTTTGCCTTTTGGATGTTATTTTTTACTGATTTAGGACGTTCTTGGTTACAAATGCCTTGGATGCACGTAAAACTTGGCTTCGTATTTGTGTTGTATTTATACCATGGAAAATGCCATCAAATATTCAAGCAATTGCAAAATGACGAGGTGAAACATTCAACAAATTTCATGCGAATGTGGAACGAAGGCGCGACAATTATCCTTTTTGCAGTGGTTTTTTTAGTAATTTTAAAAAATGCTGTCAACTGGATTTATGGTGTAATTGGAATCTTTCTCTTTTCCATTTTAATCATGCTAGGTTTTAAATTTTATAAAAAAATCAGAGAAAGAAATCAATCTTAATATGTTTAAAAGCTTCAAAATAGCAATGCTTTCATTACGAATCAGGATTTTCCTTTCGATGATTGTATTGATAGTAATGGCTTCCGTTTTATTGGCTTCCATTTCTATTTTTCAGTTTAAAAACGAAGCCAAGGAATACCATCAAGAACGTCTGGAGCGAAAAGAAAATGCTGTAAAAGAGCATATCTATTATGTGCTTTCCACAACTACATATCCGTTGACATCAGGGAATTTAGATTTAATTTTTAAAGATAAAATTCACGAATTAGCACAAATTCATAACATTGAAATCAACATTTACAGTCTGGATGGAAAGTTACTAAAATCCTCCAAAGAGTCGTTTTCTGTTGATAAAGTAGCTCCTCCTATCCCAAAATACATCCTGAAATTAGTTCGTTCCTCTATTGAAAAAAGATACGTAGATATTAAAACCATCGATGGGATAAAGAGTCTTTCCTCTTACAGCCAAATAAAGGACGACAAGTTTAAACCGCTTGGTATTTTAAATTTACTCTATATTGAAGACGATCAATTTTATAAAAATGAGTTAAATAGTTTTCTTATCAGTTTAGGACAAGTCTATTCCTTTATGCTTATCGTTGCGTTTGCATTGGCCTATTTTCTGTCTTCTTACATTACTAAATCGTTGAAAACAATCTCAGACAAATTAAGCGAAACGAGTTTGAATCAAAAAAACGAAAAAATTGTTTTGGAAGCCAGCAGCAAAGAAATTAATCTTTTAATAAAAGCATACAACGGAATGGTGGATGAACTGGAGAAAAGTGCCATCAAACTAGCGCAAAGCGAACGTGAAGAAGCTTGGCGCGAAATGGCGAAACAGGTGGCGCATGAAATCAAGAATCCGCTTACGCCAATGCGATTAACAGTGCAGAGTTTTCAGCGGAAATTTGATCCGACTGATCCCAATGTAAAACAGAAAATGAATGACTACTCCGAAACTTTAATTCAACAAATTGATACGATGAGTGCAGTTGCTTCGGCTTTTTCGAACTTTGCATCGATGCCGGCCCAGCAAAATGAAACCTTAAACGTAGTGGGAGTAGTAGAACTTGCGATGGATATTTTCAACGAAGAATACATTGAATTTCACAGTGATTCTCCCGAAATTATTTCGAAAATTGATCGAACACAACTTATCCGAATTATCACGAATTTAGCAAAGAATGCCATTCAGTCCATTCCGGAACAACAGGAAAACAAGTCTATCATTGTATCGGTAAAAAAAGAATTAAACAACGTTCTAATTACTGTTGCTGACAACGGGATTGGCATTCAACCCAAAGACATAAGCCGGATATTTGAACCCAAATTCACCACTAAAAGCAGTGGAATGGGTCTTGGTCTTGGTATTATAAAAAACATTATTGAAAATTATAAAGGAACAATTACCTTTGAAACTGAATTTGGAAAAGGAACTACTTTCATTGTTTCACTTCCAATAATTAACACCTAAAAATACAATTATGAATTACGAAAGTATTTTAATTTCTACCGAAAACAACATTGCAACGGTTACCATTAATCGTCCGACTAAACTAAATGCTTTGAATGTTGCAACCATTTCTGATTTGCATAAAGCTTTCAAAACATTAGGAAAAAATGATGAAATTCGTGCTATTATTCTAACTGGAAGTGGTGAAAAAGCTTTTGTGGCTGGAGCAGATATTTCTGAATTTGCTCATTTTTCGATTGAAGAAGGGATGCAACTGGCAGCTGAAGGGCAAGAAAAATTATTTGATTTTATAGAGAATTTAAAAACTCCGGTTATTGCGGCTGTCAATGGTTTTGCATTGGGTGGCGGATTAGAATTAGCGATGGCGTGTCATTTCAGAGTGGCTTCGGAAAATGCAAAAATGGGATTGCCTGAAGTTTCTCTGGGTGTAATTCCCGGTTATGGAGGAACACAGCGTTTGCCACAATTGATAGGAAAAGGACGCGCGATGGAAATGATAATGACCGCAGGAATGGTAACCGCGCAAGACGCTTATAGAACTGGACTGGTGAATCACGTAGTCCCAGAAGCAGAACTTCTAGATTACTGTGTGAGCGTGGCAAATAAAATAATAAAGAATTCACCGTATGCTATTGGCAAAGCCATAAAAGCAGTCAATGCTAATTTCAAAGAAGGCAAAAATGGCTATGAAACCGAAATAAATGCTTTTGGAAAATGCTTTGGAACCGAAGATTTTAAAGAAGGAACAACGGCTTTCTTGGAGAAAAGAAAAGCAGTGTTTACTGGGAAATAATAACAAAAGAGAGCCACATTGGTTCTCTTTTTAGTTTACAAGTGATTGCATTTAAAATAATCTTTCCTCAAAAACGGATTGTTTGCTTTACAACACTTAATTTTACAGACCCGTTTCGAAATATAACACACCATCTAAAATTAAACTTATGTCCTTCCAACCTGTATTTGCACTTTTCTGGGAAAAGGTAAAAGAAAGCATCCAAAATGGAACTTACGCCAAATTAACACTTGCCAAAACCATTGGTGATACGGAACTGAAAAATATTTATGTGCGTCCCGTTTTACTGGAAAATGACGTTTTTAGTCTTTCGGTTACGGCGCGTTACAAAACCGAAGAAGTAGAAAGTTTCCATTCGCTTGACGAAGCTTTTATCATATTGGCTCCGTATATGAATAACCCGTTTTTAACCGCTTTGCTGTTTACAACAGAGAATGATATCACCTTTAAGCTCAATAAAAAAAGAGTGGGAACTATTATTGAGCAAGCACCAACTTTTAAAAACGCTTCGGATGTGATTCTTGAAATGAAGGCAAAAGGGATTATATAAAAAAATGATTCACGTTGTAGAGACGCACTGCAGTGCGTCTCTACGGTGCGTCTCTACAACACAAATACCTATTTCTCCCCTTCCCATTCCGCATAAAACTGCGCCAGAAATCCTTCCATATAACGGTGTCTTTCTTGTGCGATTTGTTTTCCGGTCTCGGTATTCATCTTATCTTTCAAAAGCAATAACTTTTCATAAAAATGATTGAGTGTTGGAGAATCATTCTTCTTGTATTCTTCCTTGGTCATGCTGGAATTTGGAGCAATTTTAGGGTCGTAGAGCGCTCTGTTTTTAAATCCGCCATAATTGAATGTTCTGGCAATTCCAATAGCACCAATGGCATCTAAACGGTCTGCGTCCTGAACCACATCCAATTCTATGGATGAGAATTTCTCTTGGAAATTACCGCCTTTGTACGAGATGTTTTCAATGATATTCACCACATGCGTTATAATTTCTTTGTCAACATTTTCTGATTCCAAAAATGCTCTTGCTATTCTGGGACCCACGGTTTCATCACCATCGTGAAACTTACTGTCGGCGATATCGTGCAGCAAAGCCCCAAGTTTAACAACAGTAGTATCACAAGCTTCATTTTTTGAAATCAGAACAGAATTTTTAAACACTCTTTCGATATGAAACCAGTCGTGTCCGCCTTCGGCATTTTCTAGTTTTGCTTTTACAAAAAGAATCGTTTTGCTTATTAAATCAGGGTTTATCATTGTTTATATACTTTAAAAAAAATGTTGAATTTCAAAGTTCTACAACTTCAAAATTCAACATTTTTATTCTTTATTTAGAACTCAAAATCTATCTTACTAAAGCTGGCTCTACCCATTTGAAGATATGTGACTCTTGTGGAATTACCAATCTTTCTGAAATTCTTGCCATTCTACCCGGTAATTTCATCAAGTAATCACGGGCTTTTTCTGCTTCATCTGTCAAACCGGAAATTTTGTCAATTTCCCATTTGTCAATTAGTTTTTGCATTATATCCACATAATCCGCTGCGGTATAAACCCCAATTCTTTGTGCCGAATCAGAAAACTGTTCGAAAGCAGTACTGATTTTTTCACCGGATTCTCTCAAGAAATGCGCAGGCATAACGATTTTTGCTTTCATCATGTATTGAAACGCAAGCATCATTTCACTTGGATCAACCTGAAAAATACGAGTTACAAATTCGCTGTACGCATGATGATGGCGCATTTCGTCACCAGCAATCATTTTACACATTTTAGACAATTTGTTATCGCCATATTTCTTAGCCATTTGCGCCACTCTGTTGTGAGAAACATAGGTCGCTAATTCTTGAAAACTGGTATACACAAAGTTTTTGTATGGATCTCTTCCTGTTCCAATATCAAAACCGTCGTTGATCAGGTGTTGCGTTGTCATTTCTACTTCACGCATGTTTACGCGGCCTGATAAATACAAGTATTTATTCAGTAAATCACCGTGACGATTTTCCTCTCCAGTCCATTGTCTGATCCATTTAGACCAACCGTTTCGCTCTACATTATCAATTCCGTCTACGTCCATTAACCAGGATTCGTAGGTTGGTAAAGCTTCCTCAGTAATGGTATCACCTACTAAAGTTACCCAGAAATCATACGGTAATTCTTTTGCGATTTCACGTAATTCTTTCACCTCATCAAAAAAAGTATCACTTTGAGAATTAGGCAAAAAATCCGTTGGTTGCCATATTTTTTCTACTGGAATTAGATACTGATCGACAAAGCTGTCTACGTTTTTTTCCAAAAACTGCATTACTTCTAATCGAATGTTTTTTATTGACATTATATATAAATTAAATTTTTATTCCTTGAACAACTGCTTTTTCTGTTTGCGCGATTAACTCAGCAAAAGCATAATCTTTAACCGCCAATGGTTTATGAACTACAAAGGTAAGGCGATTTCCTAAACCTAAAGGGAAAAACCCGTATTTAACTATTTTCCAAGAATTGTTTATGCTTACTGGAACTACGTATGCCGATGGCGCATATTTACATAAAATTTTCAAACCGCTTTGAGCAAACTCTTTTGGTCTACCAGTCTTACTTCTTGTTCCTTCCGGAAAAATAACTGCGGAGCGGTTGTGTTTTTCAATATATTCTGACAATCCTTTGATAGCCGGAATGGCTTGTTTGGGATCTTTACGATCGATAAGAGCAGAGCCTCCATGACGCAAATTAAACGATACACTTGGGATTCCTTTTCCTAATTCTTTCTTACTGACAAATTTACAATGAAATCGGCGGAAAAACCAAATCATAGCAATAATATCGTACATACTTTGATGATTGGACACAAAAATCAACGGAACATTTTTAGGAATACTTCCTATGTTTTCAAATTTGTACGTTGTTCCCAAAAGATTCGTGCATTTCAATAAGAAAAAATTCAAATAATCGACACTTTTTTTATGGGCTTGATAACCAAAAACATTGAAGCAAACCCATTGAATTGGATGAAAAATAACCAATGTAAGACCGAAACATAAATAATAAATTACGGAAATGGGATACGAAATTAGTTTTTGCATGCTTTAAAAATTTGCCACAAAAGTAAGAAATATATTTTTAGCCCGATTTAAATCCGAAACAATATACAGGCTCAACGTTTAATCGTAACTTTGCCAATCAAAATCTATGTCTTTTTTCTATTAAAATGAACTTCACTTACCCAAAAAACGAAAAGCTAAAAAGTAAAATCACCATTGGATTATTGTTTACCGAAGGGAAATCAGTATCTAAATATCCGCTGCGATTGGTATATAAAGCCGGTTCCTTTGACGAAAGTGAAAAAATAAAAATGGGCGTTTCGGTTTCCAAAAAGAATTTTAAGAAAGCCGTAGACCGCAATTATTTCAAACGTGTGTTGCGCGAAACCTACCGTCTCAACAAACACTTATTGATTGACAATCTGGACCAACCATATTCCTTTATGTTTTTTTACCAAACTAAAGACCGGTTGGCATATGAGGAAATTAATACCAAAACCATTCAATTGTTTGAGAAGTTTTTGCTTCTAATAAAAAAAGAAGAGTAGCAATTCTATTTTTTGTATTTTTAGCATTAAAATTTAATGTTTATGAAGTCAATAGCCTTGTTTTTTCTATTAATACTTTCTTTTTCCAGTTGTAAAAAAGCTGAGGCTGATTTAGATATGAAAGTATCGGCTATCAAACTTCCTCCAAAAGAAGCTTCGGCCGGCAATGCTCTTTATGACAAAGCCGATTTAAATGCGCCGGCAAAAGAAACTCCTCAAGGTATTGAACAAAAAATCATCAAAGAAGGCAGTCTTCGTTTTCAAACCAATGATTTAACAGCCACTTATAATCAAATACAAAATGCAGCAAAGAGCCATAATGCTACTATTCAAAATGATACCGAAGGCAAGGATTACGAGTCTGTTTTTAGAAAATTAATCATTCGTGTTCCAAGCAAAAATTTCGATTTATTTTTGAAAGACATTTCAAAAGGAGTTGCTTATTTTGACAATAAAGAGATATCATCTCAAGATGTAACTGCTGAATTTATTGACATTGATGCTCGATTAAAAGCTAAAAAAGTACTGGAAAACCGTTATCTCGAACTTTTGAAAAAAGCAAATAAGGTTACAGAAATGTTGGAAATTGAAAAACAATTGTCCTCCATTCGTGAAGAAATCGAAGCAAAAGAAGGACAGTTGAACTATATGCAAAACCGAGTTTCATTCAGCACCATTACCATAGAATTCTACAAATCTATCGCTGAAGAAAGTGGCGTAACAGCTTCTTATGGAATAAAAATTTGGACTGCCATCAAATCTGGGTTCAATAGTATGTCGAGTTTATTTATAAATTTACTGAGTATTTGGCCGTTTATCATTATCCTGTTTGCAATAGGTTACTTTATTAGAAAAAGATTTAAGACAAAAAAAACATAAAACAATGTATTCTTTCTTCAAAAAAAAATTCATAATCCCCGTTGTCGCTTCGGCATTTCTGTTCATTGGTGCTAGTTTCAAAGACGATTTTTTTGAAATCGCAAAGCAAATCGAGATATTCACAACCCTTTTCAAGGAATTGAACAGGAATTATGTCGATGAAACCAATCCCGGTGAATTAATGGATAAAGCCATCAAAGGGATGTTAGCTAATTTAGACCCTTACACCGTTTATTTCAACGAGCAGGATGTCTTGCGATTCAAGATAAACAACACTGGAGAATATACCGGAATAGGCGCTTTATTGACTCGAAAAGAAGATAAATTAATAGTCAAGGAAGCGTATAAAAATTTCCCTGCGGATAAAGCGGGTCTTAAAGCGGGTGATGAAATTACTCAAATAGGCGATGTATTATTATCTGATTTCAAAGAAGATGCTTCACAGCTTTTTAAAGGTGCGAAAAACACTAAAATCGACATCAAATACATCCGACAAGGAAAAATGAACACTACTCAAATTGTCCTTGACGAAGTCGAAATCAAATCGGTTCCCTTTTTCGCAAAAATAGACGACAAGACCGGATATATTGTATTGTCTCATTTTAACAAAAAAGCGTCCTTCGAAACCAAAGAAGCATTGGAACAATTAAAAAAAGACGGTGCTGAACGAATTATATTGGATTTAAGAGATAATCCGGGTGGGCTTTTGAATGAAGCGGTGAATATCTGTAATCTCTTTGTTCCAAAAAATGAAATCATTGTTACTACAAAATCAAAAATCGAAAAACACAACAGCACCTATAAAACGAGTAAAGACCCTGTAGACACTGACATTCCTTTGATCATCATTGTCAATGGCAGAAGTGCTTCGGCATCAGAAATTGTGGCTGGCGCCTTGCAGGATTTAGATCGCGCTGTGGTGGTAGGAAGCCGAAGTTTTGGAAAAGGATTAGTACAAAGACCGGTGGATTTAACGTATGGAACGCAACTAAAAGTAACCATTTCGCGCTATTACACGCCATCAGGAAGATGCATTCAAGCCTTGGATTACACCCGAAAAGACATAAATGGCAAAGCTGTAAAGACAGACGAGAAAAATTACAATGCATTTAAAACCCGAAAAGGAAGAATGGTTTATGATGGCGGTGGTATTCAACCCGATGTGGAATTGGAAGAAGCAAAATCAAGTCCAATAACCGATGCTTTGATAAAAAATGACGGGATTTTTAATTACGTAACTAGTTATTATTATAAAAACCCCGATTTAGGAAATCGTATTCCTACCGTTACTGATGCTGATTTCTTGGATTTCAAACAGTTTTTAAAAGTACAGAAATTCTCCTTTGACACCGAAACAGAACTCGCTTTGAAAAACACTTTGGCTGTAGCCAAAAAAGAAAAAATAGAGGAATCCATCCTTGTAGAATACCAACAACTGCTTACTGCACTTCAGAAAAGTGAGAATGCTTTATTGGATAAAAACCAAAAAGAAATTAAAAATCTGATTTTGGATGAAATCATTAAACGCTATCAATATCAAGAAGGATTGTATCAGTATTACATAAAAAATAACTCCGAAATTAAGAAAGCCGTAAGTATTTTGAACAACAACTCCGAGTATAAGACTATTTTAAAAATATGATGAAAAACTTATTTAGTCTACTATTCCTGTTGTTTTTTGGTTATCTATCCGCACAGAGTAAAACTGCAGAGACCGTATATTTTGAATTTGACAAATACAATCTTTATAATGACCAAGTACAAATTATAATCGATTTTATAAAAAAAGTAGATACCTCAAAAGTTGAATCCATACAAATTTATGGATATTGTGACGATAGAGGCGATAATGATTACAATTATAAATTATCGGACAACAGAGTAAAAACCGTCCAAGATATCCTGACTTCTAATGGTTTTAATAAAAATAAAATTGTTATTATCGAGGGTAAAGGTCGGGTGATTTTAAAAAATGATGCTTTTGAAAATTTAAACGAAACCCGTTCCAAAAATAGGCGTGTTGACTTGTTTCTTGTTAAGAAAAATAGTTTTGGAAAAGGAATTTATAACTCTTTTCAGGATAATCATAAAGTTGGGGATCGAGTCTACTTAGACAATATTTTATTTCCTTTGGGAAGCAGTAAATTAACGGAACAATCCAAACTGGAATTAGACAAAATTTCAAAAATCCTACAAAAGCAAAAAAATGTACAATTTGACATTAAAGGACACGTATGTTGTACTCCCAGTTATTATGATGATGCCGTCGATAAAGACAGTCACGAAAGGAAACTGTCTTTGAATCGAGCCAAAAGCGTATACAAATACCTAATATCTAAAGGCATAAACAGTCTTAGAATGAAGTATATAGGAAATGGTAACAAATTCCCTACGGGTCTGGGGGAAGCGCTAGACCGAAGAGTCGAATTTCTTATTATGAAAATTTAATTACTCTCTTTTCATCTCAATATGCGGAATATCATCTTCCAGATACATTTCGCTGGTTTGTACAAATCCGTGGTTTTCGTAGAATTTTTTTAGATACAATTGCGCTCCAATAGTGATTTTGTTTTCGCCAAAATGCAAAGCTATCCCGGCAATTGATTCTCGCATTAAGTCATGACCCCATTTTCTGTCACGGTAATTTGCATCAACAGTTACCCTTCCGATAGAAGCATTATCAAAACTGATTCCGGGTTTGAATAATCTGGAATGAGCGACAATTTTACCGTCAAATTCGCCTATAAGATGTAACGCTACTTTATCTTTGCCGTCAAGATCAAGATAAACGCAATTTTGCTCCACTACGAAGATCTCACTTCTTAATTGCAACAAATCGTATAGTTCGTGAACCGTTAATGCATCAAACGCCTTAATTTTCCATTGTAATATCATGCCTGTTTTTATGTTTTTTGTATCGTACAAATAAAAGAAAATAAGATTATCTTTTCAATACATTTACTGATTTTATAATAGATTCGAGTTCATGCATGAGATCGCGTTTTTCTTTGGATGGCGCGTAACAAAATCCTTCTAAAACCAGAATTCGATTGTATTCCTTATCAATAATGGCATAATTGATAAAAGGACCTGACATGAAATCATTATTTAACTCCCAAGTTCCCTTCGTTTCAAAGGTTTCTTTATCATCAAGAGTAATCTTGAAAAGGTAAGGAGCATACGCCTCTTCAGTAGTCATATTAGTATCAGGCTCCGTTCCCCTGATGTATAATTTACCAATGGAATCTCGCATTTTAATAATGTTGGATATTAAATCGGCATCTTTATTAATCGTGTTTAAAGGAACTTGATAAATTAAAAGGCTCGTGTTTCCTCCGATAATTTCCTTTTTTAACCACATAAAATTGCTTTTGTGAAGCACGTATGCGTAACCGGAAGGCACCTGCAATGTGAGATGGAATTTATTCGAAATTACCTTCGGATCAATATGAGATTGGCTATTGATTTTCTGGCTTTCGGCTATTTCTGCCTGCTTGATTAGCTGAATCATTTTAGGCGCATTTTTTTCAATGGTTGTTATAATATCCGTACTTGTTTTGCCGGAAATATGAAATACATTCTGAGGAGATGCATATTGGTCTTTAACAATCTCAAATTTATTTATTTCCCCTTTTTTTACCACAATAATCGCTCTGGTATCGGTCATAAAACCTTCCAAAAGCTTAACTGGATATTGATTTATGTTGAACAGTGGTTCTTCTTGTGGCAAACCAATTACTGGCGATGCAAACTTGTTTCGAATGCTGTCTCCCACATCACCATTCCATAACTGATCGTCAATAATGACCGAAATAGTATTGATTTTTCCCGAAGTTTTTCGTGGCAAAGATTCATTTTCCTTTTTACAGGAAAACAACATCAAAGAAATCAGAAGAAATAAAAAATGGGCTTTATTCATTACTATACAATTATAAAATAAAACCCAAATTTATAGAAGTTTATCGTATTATCCGTTTATTTTTAACTTCATTCCGGGCTTGAGTTCTTCACTGCGAATACCGTTCCATTTTTTTAAGTCCGAGATGGTTACTCCTGGATATTTTTTAGAAATACTATACAAGGAATCTCCTTTTTTCACATAGTAATCAATCGCTTCTTTTTTATAGGATTCGGCGATATTTGTTTTTCTCTTAAATGAACTTACCGTTGCTTTATTTGTATTGATAACTATTTCATCTTTGGCAACAATCAAAGTGGCACCTATGCCAATAGTATTGTCCGGTAAATTATTCCATTGTTTTAAATCCGCTAATGAAGCGCCAAATTTCTTACCTATACTCCCTAAATTATCTCCTTGCAGAACAACATATTCAATGTCTTTTCGTTCGGGAACTGAAACTAATTCTTCTTTACTGTCTGACGCTTTTTTTACAACTTGCAATGTAACTCCTAACTGTACATTATCATTTGAAAGGTGATTCCATTCTTGGATTTCGGCTACGGTAACATCATATTTATTAGCAATGCTTCCTAAATTATCTCCTTTTTGAACCACGTAAAATGCTGTTGCATTAGAAGAAAATGTGTTTGGTTCTACCGTTTTTTTCGTTTTATCATCCTTATTTGCTTTCATTTCAGAAGCAACTACTCTTTGATTGCTCGAAATTTTATCTGAAGGAACTTGATCCATTTTAGGCTCTTTCTTAACGGCCGCTACATCAGTTTGACCCATCACTATTTTTAAACTTTTACCATAAGCCAAAGCATTGCCTCTGAGTTTATTCCATTTTTTTATATCAGCAACATCAACGTCATATTTACCGGCAATTATACTCAGATTATCTCCACGTTTAACTTTATAATATGTTGTTTTGGCAAGCGCAACTCTTTGAGCTATATAATTAGCAGTGTCCTTTACGACCATTGTTTTTTCAACCTGAAATGGCTTTTCACGTTTGCTTAATTCATATTGAGTGTAGGCATAAATCTGGTTTTCATTTGACACAAAAACGGCTATTTTTTCTTGTGGTAATCTCAAATAATGATTTTCATCGTGATAAAACGGAATCACATTTAGCTTATAAGATGGGTTCAAAACCTGCAATTGCGCCACCGGAACATCTAACAAATCCGATATTTGCTTGAACGTCATCTGTTTCTTAATCATAATAGTATCCGTGGCAAAATGTTTTACTGACGCTCTGTTAGGAATAATTCCGTGCTCTTTGTGGTATTCATAAATGTACATTGTAGCGAGAAAAGCGGGTACATATCCTTGAGTTTCTTTGGGAAGATTTTTTCTGATATTCCAATAATTCTGTTGTCCTCCAGAACGTCTAATGGCTTTAGCAACATTCCCAGGACCAGAATTATAAGAGGCCAAAACTAAGTCCCAATCGCCAAATATTTTATACATATTTGTCATGTATTGCGCCGCGGCTTCACTGGCTTTCAATGGGTCGCTACGTTCATCAATATAGGAGTCAATTTTCAACCCGTATTGTTTTCCGGTTTGATACATAAACTGCCAAAGTCCTGTGGCACCCATTTTAGAAATTGCTTTTGGATTTAAAGCCGATTCTACAATAGCCAAATATTTGATCTCCAAAGGAACATTTTGTTTCGCCAAAGCTTCTTCAAAAAGCGGAAAATAATATTCTGATGTGCCCATCAAGCGCTCAAAAGATTTCTTTCTGTTTTTTAGAAATGACTTAATGATATTTTCCAGACCTTGATTGTACTCAATATTGAAAGGTGATTTGGCATCCATTGCCGCCAATCTTTCTTTCAAAAGCGCAGTAGGTAATTCATAATCCACCATTTGGTCCATATTAATGTTCTTAATATCATCCGATAGGTTGTTGTATAAATCCAGATTTGTTAATTCTTTCATCCACAAACTGTCAACACAAGATGCTAAGTCATCTTTTACGAAGGTATTCTTGATGGAATCTAAATAAGATAGTTTTGTTTCTACTTTTGCGAAGTCTTTATTTACAACTGTTTCTTGCGAAAATAAATGCGCTGATGCTAATAGAAAAAACGATAAGGCGGTATTTTTTATATTCATATTTTTACGATCAATGACCTATATTTCAAATGATTACAAAGCTTGTTTTTACAAACTTAACAGGTTTAAACTAAAAAATTCTATAAATATTGTTAAAAATACAATCTTTCACGCATTTGTAAAGAATTTTCATTGATTTTGGAGGTGAAAATCCCTTTAAAAAATCAATTCTTAAAATTTAATGTAAAAAAAACCTCAGCGATAAATAGTATCACTGAGGTTTTCATTTAATTCTGATACCGTTTTTGTATTTGAAATCATTACAAATCAAACGGTTTTTATTTGTTTAGCAATGCCTTTATTAGTCAAGAATAGCTGCTATTCCTGGCAATACTTTACCTTCGAGCATTTCTAACATAGCACCACCACCAGTTGATACGTAACTCATTTTGTCCTCCAGACCAAATTGTTTTACTGCTGCTACAGAATCTCCACCACCTACAAGTGAGAAAGCTCCGTTTGCCGTTGATTCAGCAATGAAGTTCCCCAAAGCGATCGTTCCATTAGCAAAATTTTCCATTTCAAAAACGCCTAGTGGGCCATTCCAAAGGATTGTTTTAGAATCCCTAATTACTTTTTTGAAGTTTTCCAAAGATTTTGGTCCTGCATCAAGTCCTTGCCATCCATCAGGAATTGCTGAAACGTCAACAATTTGAGTATCGGCAGTATTTGAAAAAGCATTTGCTGCTACAACATCAACAGGAATGTGAATCTGAACTCCTTTTTCCTTAGCCAATCTCAAGATTTCCAATGCCAATTCTTGTTTGTCATCTTCACAAATAGAATTACCAATTTTACCTCCTAATGCTTTTACAAAAGTAAATGTCATTCCACCGCCAATAATCATGTGGTCTACTTTGTCCAAAATATTCTCGATAACCGTAATTTTAGAAGAAACTTTAGACCCCCCAAGAACTGCTGTTACTGGTTTTTCACTGTTTTTCAAAACTTTGTTCAAGCTTTCGATTTCTTTAGCTAGTAATAATCCGAAACATTTTTCAGTAGGAAAAAATTGTGCAATTATTGTAGTCGATGCGTGTGCTCTGTGTGCTGTTCCAAAAGCGTCGTTTACATAAATATCACCAAGTGACGCTAATTCTTTTGCGAAAGCAACATCTCCAGCTTCTTCTTCATCATGGAAACGTAGATTTTCTAATAATAAAACTTCACCTGCCTGTAATTTTTCAGCAGCAGTTGCAGCTTCTGAACCAATACAATTGGAAGCAAACTGAACTGGTACTCCAAGCACTTCAGAAGTTGTTTTCAGAATGTGTTTCAATGAATATTTCTCTTCAACACCTTTTGGTCTGCCTAAATGTGACATCAAGATTACGCTTCCGCCTTGAGCAAGAATGGCGTCAATTGTAGGTTTTGCCGCTTCGATACGAGTGGCATCCGTTACATTGAAATTTTCGTCCAAAGGCACATTAAAATCGACACGTATTATTGCTTTTTTAGCTGCAAAATCAAAATCATTTAAAGTTTTCATCAGGTATTTTTTTAGTTTGTTTTTTGAAAGAATAACAAATATAGAACTTTTAAATTATTAATAAATTTGAAAAAAATAGCTTTTGTCAACGAAATCGTTGTAAACCAACAATTAATTCGCTTTTTTAACGCTTTAACTATTTTTAATCCCATAGAAGTTAAAATAAATTTGAAAAAAAAACGTGTTTGATAGCATTTTGAAACGTGCTTTTCCTGAAACTTTGCATCCGAAAATTTTAGACTAAACCATTTTCTGCTATCTTTGCTTTATGCAATTTTCAGAAATTTTAGGGCAGGAACACATTAAAAGTCATTTGACAAGAAGTGCTGATTTGGGAAGAATTCCACATGCGCAGTTGTTTGTTGGCCCTGAAGGAAGCGGTACTTTACCCATGGCAATTGCTTATGCACAATACATTATTTGCAGCAATCAAAACGGGGAAAACTCCAGTTTAAACGAGGCCTGTAACATCAAATTTCAGAAAACTTCGCATCCTGATTTGCATTTCATTTACCCAACCGTAAGTACTGAAGATGTAAAAACAAAACCCAAAAGCATCGATTTTATCACGGAATGGAGAGCGTTTTTAAACCAAAACCCGTACGGAAGTTTGTTTGATTGGTATCAAACTCTAGGCGTTAAAAATAAACAAGGCGAAATTAGGGTTGATGATGCTCAGGAAATCTTGAAATCTCTCGCTTTAAAATCCTACGAAGGCGGATACAAAGTAATGATTATTTGGATGGCCGACAAATTGAACATTGCCGCTTCCAATAAATTATTGAAACTACTCGAAGAACCTACGGACAGAACGGTTTTTATCCTGATTTCAGAAAACGAAGAAGATATAATTCAAACCATTCGTTCCCGATGCCAAGTCCTGCATTTTAACGGATTAAGTCAAACCATTATTGCAGAGGCTTTGGTTTCAAAAGAAAATACGGATTCTAAAATAGCTTTAAAAATAGCACATCAAGCACAAGGAAATTACAACAAAGCATTGCAATTATTACAACCGGACAGCGAATCTGTTTTTTTTGAAAAATGGTTTGTTGATTGGGTTCGTGCTGCTTTTAGAGCCAAAGGAAATGCCGCCGCCATTCAGGATTTGATTCAATGGAGCGAGCAAATTGCAGGTTTGGGAAGAGAAACCCAAAAGAAATTTTTACATTTTTGTATCGATATGTTCCGTCAGGCATTGTTACTGAATTACCAAACTCCAAGCTTAGTTTACATGGAGCCACAAGTAGAAAAATTCAAATTGGAGAATTTTGCCCCTTTTGTAAATGGCAACAATATAAATGATATTTTTAAAGAACTTTCGGATGCCGTGTATCACATCGAGCGCAACGGAAATGCTAAAATTATTTTAACCGATTTATCTATAAAACTCACGCGTATAATTCACAAAAAATAAAAAAATGAACAACATTACTTCGATTTTAATTTTAATTTTTCTAGCCATTACTTTTCTACAATCCGGTTACGACAAACTGTTTTATTGGAAAGACAATGTCGGCTGGTTAAAAGGTCATTTTGCCAAAACTCCATTAAAGAATCATGTGCCATTAGCATTACTTAACATTTTAATTTTAGAATTAATCTCTGGTATTTTATGTGTAGTTGGCTGTATTGAATTATTCATAAACAACGGAAGAATATTCGGTTTTTACGGAGCAGTATTCTCCTGTATCACTTTATTGATGTTGCTTTTCGGACAAAGAATGGCTAAAGATTATGATGGCGCCAGAACAATTGTCATCTATTTTATCCCTGCAATATTGGCCGTTTATTGGTTAAACTAAAACTATCATTATACAAAACAACAATTCCATTTTATATAAAAATATGAGTCCAAAACATCCTTCTGAATCCCTGACGATATTAACTGATTTGGTTTTACCAAGTGAGACCAATCCTTTAAATAATCTTTTTGGTGGTGAATTATTGGCCCGTATGGATCGCGCAGCGAGTATTGCGGCACGAAGACATTCCCGAAGAATTGTAGTTACGGCTTCGGTAAATCACGTAGCCTTTAACAGAGCCATTCCGCTGGGAAGTGTCGTTACTGTTGAAGCAAAAGTTTCAAGATCTTTCAAAAGTTCTATGGAAATTTTTATTGATATTTGGGTAGAAGACCGAGAATCTGGTAACAAAACTAAAGCCAATGAAGCGATTTATACTTTTGTTGCAGTTGATGATACCGGAAGACCTGTAGAAGTGCCGCAAATAATTCCGGAAACAGAGCTGGAAAAACAACGTTTTGATGCTGCATTAAGACGCAAGCAACTCAGCTTACTTTTGGCTGGAAAAATAAAACCTGAAGATGCTACAGAGCTGAAAGCTTTATTCATATAACAAGTAGGATTAACTTATTTTTTTACTGAAATTTAAATTTAAAATATTTTTGAAAGAGAAAATTCACATTAAAAAAAGAAGTATTTTTACGAAAACAAATATTCGTACACAAATAAAATTTTCAGGATAATTATTCATCCTGTCAGTTTTTTAGAGTTATAAAATAATACAAATCGATGAAAGAAAAGGTAAAAGAGAAGATGAGTACAGAGAAAGAATCCAAATTAAAAGCGCTACAGCTTACGCTTGACAAACTAGACAAAACGTACGGAAAAGGAACGGTGATGAAAATGGGCGATAAAGCCATTGAGGAAGTGGAAACCATCTCATCAGGATCTTTAGGAATCGATTTAGCGTTAGGCGTTGGCGGGTATCCAAGAGGTAGAATTATTGAAATATATGGTCCGGAATCTTCTGGAAAAACAACCTTAACACTTCATGCCATTGCCGAAGCTCAAAAAGCGGGTGGAATTGCTGCTTTTATTGATGCAGAACACGCTTTCGATAGAAATTATGCAGAAAAGCTAGGCGTAGATATCGAAAATCTAATCATATCGCAACCAGATAATGGGGAACAAGCTTTAGAAATTGCAGAAAACTTGATTCGTTCAGGCGCAATTGACATTGTAGTAATTGACTCGGTTGCCGCATTGACTCCAAAAAGTGAAATTGAAGGAGAAATGGGAGATTCTAAAATGGGTCTTCACGCTCGTTTAATGTCTCAAGCATTACGTAAATTAACAGGGACCATCAGCAAAACAAATTGTACTGTTTTCTTTATCAATCAATTAAGAGAGAAAATTGGTGTAATGTTTGGTAATCCCGAAACTACTACGGGAGGAAATGCATTGAAGTTTTACGCTTCGGTTCGTTTAGATATCCGTCGTTCTACGCAGATTAAAGATGGTGATAATGTCCTTGGAAACAGAACCAAAGTAAAAGTGGTGAAAAACAAAGTCGCTCCGCCTTTTAAAATTGCTGAATTTGACATCATGTATGGTGAAGGAATTTCAAAAACAGGAGAAATTTTAGATCTTGCAGTAGAATTTGAAATCATCAAAAAAGCGGGATCTTGGTTCAGTTATGGTGAAACCAAATTAGGACAAGGCCGTGATGCTGTTAAGTCATTAATAAAAGACAATCCAGAATTAGCCGATGAGCTTGAAGCAAAAATTAAAGCTAGAATAAAAGAATTAGCAGAAGCATAAAAACTAAAACCCGAAAATTTTCGGGTTTTTTTGATTTATAACGCAACCTTTTTAAAAAATTTCATCTATTAAGAAAACCGTCACTAAAAACTTTTAAACTGACGGAATAGTATTAACTTTTAAATTATTAAAGATGAAAAAAATTGTTTTACTCACCCTCTTTTTATTGACCCTAACGGGTTGTAGTATTGACGATGATCAACCTAATTACAGTTATGAAGTACTCCCGATAGACAGTTACATATTGCCTCAATCTTTCACCTTAGGACAAACCTATGAAATAAAATTGAAGTACAAAAAACCTTCAGATTGCCATTCTTTTCAAGGAATCTATTACGATAAAAATTTGAACGTAAGAACAATTGGTATACAAACTACCGTTCTTGAAAGTACAAATTGCAAACCTTTAACTACGGAGCCAATAGAGGTTTCTTTCAATTTTTACGTAACCAATACCGGCTCCTATATTTTTAAGTTTTATAAAGGTGAGGACGCCAATGGTCAAAATATATTTGAAGAAGTTGAAATTCCAGTGACTAATTAATATCGGTAAAAACTGTGGTATTGGATCAAATAATTAATCAATGTAAAAAAAACTGCCCCAAAGCGCAAGAGCAATTGTACCAATTGTTTTCTAAAAAATTCTTTGGGGTATGTTTAAAATATTCCAGAGATTATGCAGATGCCGAAGACAATCTACAGGATGGGTTTTTAATTATTTTTGGTAAAATTGAACAATATAATTTTAAAGGTTCTTTTGAAGGATGGGCAAAGAGAATATTAATTAACAACGCCCTTCAAAAATTCAGAGGCGTTAGATATATGGAGGTTATAAACGACAATATTCCTGAGGAAGAAGTCGAAATTGAAGACGAAAATATTTCTATCGATTATCTCATGCAAATCATTCAAGAGTTACCAGACCAGTATCGATTAGTTTTCAGTCTCTATGTACTTGATGGATATTCCCATAAAGAAGTCTCCGAAATGCTCAAAATAAGTACTGGAACCACAAAGTCAAATCTTGCGAGAGCAAGAACTATTTTGAAAGAAAAAATTGATCATCATACAAAAATTAAAATAAATTCATTGGCAAAATGAACGATAAAAAAAATATAGACCGATTGTTTCAAGAGCGATTCAAAGATTTTGAATCAGAGCCAAGTAAACAGGTTTGGATAAATATTCAGGCCTCTTTAAAAGAAAAAGAGGAAGACAGAAAAGTAATTCCGTTTTGGATAAAATCTTCTGGGATTGCTGCTGCTTTTCTTTTAGGTTTTTTTGCATTGAACACCGTTGTAAACAATACCATTGAAATAAAAAACGGTGTCGTTATAGACACGAAAATTTTAAAAAATTCGTTTGATGGAAAGGATTCTACTCTTGATAAAACAAAAAAAGAGCGTAATCCTTTAGAAGTGAAAACAATTCCCCAGGTCGTAGTAAACAAAATTAAAACAGGAAAAACAGATGAAAAAGAAATTATATCTCCTAATAGATTTAAAATCAATTCGAACAAAGAGAAGAATCAGAACGGTTCTGTTGTTTATTTCCAAAAAAATAATTCACCGCTAAAACAAACAGCAGCAAATACTAACAACCTAAAATTTACGGCTGTTAACGCTGAAAAAAACAGCACAAAAACCCATGATCAATTTGAAAATATTCCGCAAAATCAAACACTCGAAAAAAGTGGTTTAAAAGAGGGTGAAAACTCTAAAATTGCCATCATAGATTCTAAAAAACAACCATCAAATAGTGTTGAAACTCCAAACGAATTAGAAGAAATCCTTAAAAATAAAAAAGGAGAAGAAAAAGAAGTTGTGGTTCTTAACCAGAAAAACAAGTGGCAAATTACGCCAAACATCGCAGCTGTATATCTGAATTCGAATTCAGGCGGTTCCGCCATTGACCCTCAATTTTCAGAAAATCAAAAAACAGCCGATAACAGCTTAAGTTTTGGTATTGGGGTAAATTATGCTGTTTCTAAAAAAGTAGCCTTACGAAGCGGAATTAACAAGCTCTCATTGGGATATAACACCAATAACGTAGTCTACTCAACCGGTTTGGCAAACAATAATCTTGCAAATATTAATTATTCTTCAAATGCATTAATTGAGATTAAAAACAAATCCGCTCTGAACGGCTTAATCACTTTTGAAAAAGGCTTGCAAAAAACGAATACAGGTGCTATCAATCAAAAAATGGGCTATTATGAAATCCCTTTGGAAGTTTCCTATGCTGTTTTGGATAAAAAATTTGGAATCAACATTATTGGAGGCTTAAGTACTTTATTTCTCAGCCAGAATAAAATATCGTTAGTTTCATCTGAAACCAATGTAAAATTAGGAGAAGCAAAAAACTTGAATCAAGTCCATTTTAGTACTAATGTGGGTTTAGGATTTAAGTACCAAATTATAAAATCATTCCAAATTAATGTGGAACCAATGGTTAAATATCAATTGAATACATTTTCAAACAACTCAGGTGACTTTAAACCACTATTTATCGGATTGTATTCCGGTATTAGCTATAGCTTTTAATTGGATTAGAATCGAAAGCTATTAGTTGATTGTATATTATTTCGCGTACTTCTTCGCGAATTTCTTTCCGGTCAACGCCAGTTTTCCCCAAAGTTTCTATGTGTGAATGCATTTTTACACGCATAATCCCTGGGCTTCCGCTGAAAAAAGTATAGGAAAATCTTTTCTTATTGTCGGCAAAAGTAATAGGAACGATGGGAATTTCATGTTCTATCGCCAATCGGAAAGCACCGTCTTTGAAAGTGTCCAACAAAACCGATTCGTCATCTGGAACACCGCCTTCTGGAAAAATACATATACTCAATCCTTGATTGATTCTTTTTTGAGCACGATTAAAGACTTCCATTTTACTTTTAGAACAACTTCTATCCACCAAAATACACGTTCTTTTGTAGAAAAATCCAAACAAGGGAATTTTTGACAATTCTTTTTTACCTACAAAAACAAATGGATTTTTAATTGTGACAAGCATCAGCATAATATCGGCCATTGAGGTATGATTTGCAACAATCATATAGCTTTTATGAGGTTCCAGTTCTTCACTTTTATCTATTTTATAATAAAATCCCATCCCGAAAAGAATACATTTTGCCCAAATACGAGCCATCTTAAAAAAATAAGGATAACCGCTTTCCGTCAAAATAGACAAAACCAAAAAAGGAAACATCACCAATATGGGAATGGCCATCAAAATATAAAACCATATCCGCCACAGTACCCAAAAAACAATTTTTAATCCTCTCATAAGTTCAAAAGTAAGAAATCGTAGGCGAATAATAATAAAAGAATTAAATTTGCTAAAAAACTTTGCGTCTCGATAGCTATCGGGATTACGGTTAAGAAAAAATAAATAATGGCAAAAATACTTACAGGCGTTCAAAGTACAGGAACACCGCATTTAGGAAACTTACTTGGAGCAATCATTCCCGCAATAGCATTATCAAATAAACCTGAAAACGAATCCTTTCTTTTCATTGCCGATTTACATTCGATAACACAAATAAAAAACGGCGAAACCTTACGAACCAATACCTACAGTACCGCTGCAGCTTGGCTTGCTTGTGGTTTGAATGTGGACAAAGTAGTTTTCTACAGGCAATCAGATGTGCCACAAACAGCGGAATTATCATGGTATTTGAGTTGTTTTTTTCCTTTTCAACGCTTGACATTAGCGCATTCTTTCAAAGACAAGGCGGATAGACTGGAAGACGTAAATGCCGGTTTGTTTTCGTATCCAATGTTGATGGCTGCCGATATTTTATTATACGATGCTGAACTGGTTCCGGTAGGAAAAGACCAATTGCAACACCTTGAAATTACTCGTGATGTAGCATCCCGTTTCAACCATCAAATGGGAGAAACATTCGTAATTCCCGAAGCCAAAATTCAGGAAGACAGCATGTTGATTCCGGGCACCAATGGCGGAAAGATGAGTAAATCAGCCAATAACATTATCAATATTTTTTTGGACGATAAAACACTACGCAAACAAGTGATGAGTATTGAAACAGATAGCACACCGCTGGAAGACCCTAAAAATCCGGATACGTGCAACGCTTTTGCTATTTATTCTTTATTGGCAAACAATGAACAAATTGCAGCGATGAAAGCCAATTACCTTGGTGGAAATTATGGATACGGTCACGCCAAGCAAGCCTTATTTGAATTAATCACAGCCACTTTCAAAGTTGAAAGAGAAAAATACAATTACTACATCAATAATCTTAATGAAGTAGATGCACTTTTAAAGATTGGCGCTCAAAAAGCAACAATTGTTGCTAATGGTGTTTTAGGAAGAGTGAGAGAGAAATTAGGATTTGAGGTGTAACAATCCATTTTTAAAACATATAAGTCATGTAAGTTTTTTTAAAGTTACTATAGTTTAATGTGAGATTGTTTTACAAAAGCTTATATGACTTATATGTTAAAATTATTTCGCGTTTATAGAAATCCTTTTTTGGTTTAGAGACCGGAAAGGGATTTTTTTTTTAAAACATCATTAAAAGTGGGTATTTGAATTACGATAAGCACTTCTTATTTTTGTAAACAACTTTTAGGATAAATAGTCTTAACTTTACGAATCAAACTATGAAACAAACCAAAAACCAAAAACCAAAAACCAAAAAGCTACATTAGCAAATTTCTACTTATTTTTGTTCTAGCAATAACGTTGAGCAATTGCCAAGTAGAGGAAGATGTAGTTAGAGAGGAAAATATAATACAAACTGTCAGCATTGAAGAGGCAATTTCTTTCTTGAAGCAAAATCCTCTAAAAAGCAGGTCTAAATCAGGAAAGAAAACGGTTTCGTATCCTATATTTAGCGCCATAACCCAGGAGAAAATCACAAATAGTGACCAATTAATAACTGTAATCCCTTTATCTAACACTATCAAACAAGAATACAGCAGAATGCTATTGCTAAAAATAAAAGACACTATAAAAAGTGCTGTTTTTAGCATGTATCCCGATAAAGACACTAAACAGAAAGATTTCTCTGGAAAAATAATGATTACTACAATTGATGGCGAATTTGTAAACGCATTTCGGGTAAAAAACGGTTCCTTTGTTTCACGATTTGTTATAAGAACAACAACTAATGCTTCTTTTAGAATACAAAATAGAACTATTATAATTGACGGAGTAGAATTTGAAGAATTAAATGAGGTCATTATTCCTCCTAGAAATAGTTCAAATACAATTGAATATAATGTTCTCTATGATTGGTCCGCTTATAACGATAACAGCAATGGAACCGGAATGGAATGGAATTTTGGTGGTGGAGGCGGTGGTTCAGGTGGTTCGTCTTCTGAAGCTGAACCTGTCAAAGAGGATCCCTGCGTCGCTGCTGAAAAAACTTCAACCATTTCAAAAGATACAGAATATTTATCAGCTTTTAATGAAATTACAACAGCAACAGCAACGGAAGAACATAGTATTACTTTAGGTAAAGACGCTGATGGTAAAATAACACAGGCACCAATGAATAATGGTGGACAATATATCGTAAAAACAAACACAACTTGGCCCGGCGCTTTTGCTGCCTTACACAACCATCCAAATAATACGCCACTTTCTTCAGGAGATATCTATACCAGTGTACAATTGAATGTAAAAAGCAGTAATTTCACAACTACTTATATTTTAACAGATGGTGAAGTCTATGCTATAGTCGTTACAGACTTGGCAGCCGCACAAGCTTTTGTAACTGCATATCCTGCTGATCAAGTACCTAACTATAGCCCAGAATTCCCATCCTTTATATTTAATCAAATAGTAGATCTGAGAGCAAAACTGGGTGAGTCAACTGAAGCCCGTACATCGGCGATAGCTTCTATTTTAAATAAGTATAATTCAGGTATAACTTTACTCAAACAAGATAATAATGGTAATTTTTATCCTATTATACCTGAAGCGATTATAGATATGAACGGAAATACAATATATACTAATAAAGATTGCAACTAACCTTTAATTTAAAATCATGAAAAACACCCTCAAAATTTTCGCAATACTATTCCTTTTAATCAACTATAGCTGTAAAGCACAACATATGGTTCAAACAATAAAAGATGTGCACTTATTAAAAAACAATGAACAACAATTTATCAACAAACCTTTAAAAAATTTACTGAAAGAAATCAAACCAGAAATAAAAAATGTTCTAGGAACTAAAGACGATCCGTCTTATTTTGCTTTTAATTTCATCAGTCGAGATGAAATAAAACGAAAAGTAATTGGAAGAAAACATATAAATTTATATGTATATGTAAAAGAACCTTTGAAATGGAATTTTAATGAAAGGCCACAAGGAAAAGAATATTTATGGTCAAAAGAGGATGTAGAAAAATATGGTGATCTTACTGTAATAAGAATCAAAGTTATTGAACGAATAGAAGATTAAATAAATACTTTGAAAATACAACAGTAATCTAAGATTAGGCTTTGAAGCTATTTAGTTTAAAAATAAATAATAACCCTTTCTATTCCAACTAGAAAGGGTCATTATTTTATATCGCCTCAAACAATTTCCCTGGCAAAGGTCGTATAACACCTTTCAATTCCATATTGAATAAAGACATCAAAATATCACTAAAAATAGATGTTTTTTTAATAAAATATTTTCTTAGATTTATAACTAGGCAACTTCCGGAATATTTTAGATAACACTAAATCCATTAGATGAAAAACATATACCTTTATTTACTACCAATTTTAACACATTTATTAACTGTTAGTTTATCGGCACAAACTGCGTCAGATACTGTTTTTTTATTGAAAGATAACAATCACAAAATTTATATTGAACCCAATAAAAATGACGTTAAATATCGTTCATTTGTAAAAGAATCGAGGGATAACAAAATTCTTGATTTACCTGCAAAATGGGTTCCTTTGCATGTCCATAAAGGCAATTATTATGTATACGAACCTTGCGATTTGGGAACCAACACATCAATTTATTTATCAAAAAACCAAATTTATTTTTATGGTTTTGAATTAAACAATTACAAATTGAATTCAAAACTTAAAAAAGTAGAAGATTCCCATTATGGGTTATCCTATATAGATTTAGATAAAAAAATTGTTTCGGTTGATATATACATCATTGATAAATTAAAAATGGTTTCCATATTTAAATACCAAACTCAGGAGGAAAAAATTAGTTACCAGCTCATGATTGACCAAAATAAAATTAATGAATTTCAGATGATTGTAAATGAATGTACGGATAACAAAGTCCCAGAATTTACATTTGAAACAGTAGATTATCAAAAACTAATAAAAGAAGCGAAATAGGTATCATTTTATTTAAATGACTTAAAAACTGAAGGCACTTTTAAAAACGAGCGCCTTTTTTTATCAAATCGCCTCAAATAATTTCCCCGGTAAAGGTCGAATTACACCTTTCAGTTCCATATTCAACAGCATTCCTGAGATTTTATAAATAGGAAAATCACAACGCAAGGCGATAATATCCATCAGTTCTTTTCCCGTTTTCAAAAGGTAATCGTATACTTTTTGTTCGTCACTATCTAAACTCACAAACAATTGTTTTTGTACTGGTTTTGTTTCCTTCTGAATGTCCCAATTCAAAATATAAATCAAATCGGCAGCACTCGTCAAGACATTTGCTTTTTGGGTTTTTATCAAATTATTGCACCCTTGGCTGTACTTATCCGTAACACGTCCCGGAACCGCAAAAACATCACGGTTGTAGTCATTCGCCATATTTGCCGTGATTAATGAACCACCTCTATCGGCTGATTCAATGACGATAGTCGCTTCAGACATACCAGCAACAATTCGGTTTCTTCTAACGAAATTTTCTTTATCCGGATTGGATGAACTCCAAAACTCAGTCATAAAACCACCGTTTTGTTCCACTTTGGCCACATATTTTTTATGGGTTTTCGGGTAAATTTGGTTCAAACCATGTGCCACCACTCCTATTGTCTGCAAATTATTTTCCATCGCCGCTTGATGTGCGACAATATCAACACCATACGCAAATCCGCTTACGATTATAGGATCCAGCGGAGCCAAATCTTCAATTAGTTTTCTACAAAATTCAGTTCCATACGACGTAATTTGTCGCGTTCCTACAATACTGATTATTTTCCTGTTTTTTAAATTGATATTTCCCGAGTTGAATAATAAAAGTGGCCCGTCAATACAATGTTTCAAGCGTTCCGGATAGTCGTAGTCCTGAAAATAAACCGCGTTGATTTCATTTGCTTCTATAAACTCCAATTCCTGAGTTGCTTTTTCGAAAACTGATTTATCCTTTAAATTTTTCAGCAAAACAGATCCTACTCCATCAATAGCAGCAAGTTGCGATGCCTTTACATTAAAAACGGCTTCTGCAGTACCAAAATGGGTAAGCAGTTTTTTGGCCATTATATCGCCCACTCCTTCAATTCTTTGCAATGCCAATAAATAAAATAAATCCTGCTCTTTCATGCTAATTATTTGAAAGTGAAATGTATAAATTTTTATGCGGATTGTTAATAAAAATTGTGAATAAAATTTTGATAACTATTTTCGTTGTATAACTTTGTAAGTATGAAAATCGAACTATACATCGCGCAGCTTTTATACCGTTATCAATGTGTAACCGTTCCAGGTTTCGGAGCTTTTTTGACCGAAGTTCAGTCGGCTCAGTTAAACGAAAGCACGAATTCATTTTCTCCACCCAAAAAAATGATTGCTTTCAATGCTAATTTGAAAAACAATGATGGGTTATTAGCCAATCATATCGCTTCAGCAGAGAAAACTTCTTATGAATATGCCGTAAGCGCGATTCAATATGAAGTTTTTAATTGGAAAAAAGCATTAGAAGAAAATGAACTTTTTTCTATAAAAAATGTGGGAGATCTTCGTTTGAATGCGGATAAAAATATAGTTTTCACTCCGTACGATCAAACGAATTATTTAATCAGTTCTTTTGGGTTGGCTCCTTTTGTTTCCCCACTTGTAAAAAGAGAAATCTTCGAAAAAGAGTTAGAAGCAATTGAAGATAAAGCAACAATCTCTTTGGTTCCTGAAACTAGAACAGCAAATCCGTATTTAAAATACGCCGCTATTTTTGTATTAGGATTAGGACTTGCAGGAAGTGTTGGTTATCCAATGTACCAAAACCAAATCGCCTCAGAAACGATTCTTGTTGAAACTGCCGTTCAAAAACAAGTTCAAAATAAAATTCAGCAAGCCACTTTCTTCATCGAAAGTCCAGTTCCGGCTGTAACACTATCCGTTAAATCGACTAAAGAAACAAAAATGCCGTATCATATTATGGCTGGAGTGTATAGAGAAGAAAAAAATGCCAATAAGACGTTGCGAATTTTAAATCGTTTAGGTTACGATGCCAAACGTATCGCTCCTAACAAAAACGGTTTTTTTCCAGTTTTATATGGTAGTTATTCTACAATTGCTGAGGCCGAAAAAGCAAAGCAAGAAATTCAGAAAAAGCACAATCCAGAGGCTTGGATACTGATTCAATCCTTATAAAAACAAAAACCCTATTCTTACCGAATAGGGTTTTTTCATTTTAGCGATTTGTTGTTTTAATTCAAACTCGCTTTATACATTCTGGCTTCTTCCCAGGAGAATTTATGACCGTGTTTTTCCATCAAGGTATTCAGTGATTCTTCTTTATATCCCGAAAACGCTGCTGCCAAATCCTGCATTTTATCCTCCGGTAAAACCTCCGAAATTGAAACTGCTTTGGTTTGTATCAGCTTTACAAAATGCGAATAAATTGTTTGTTTCGTCAACATTCGGATTGTCGCTATATCTTCAATTGATTTCTTTTCCACCCACAATTCATACGTTTCCTGAACCGTTGATTTTTTAGGTGCTGCTGTTTTTGATTTTTTCGAAGTATAGCGTTCCACGTCTTTTTCGTCTTCAATCAGCGTGATATTTACTTCCTTGAATTGATTTTGTATGGCTTCCGTTTTTCGGCTGATGTATTTTTTTATTTCTGAGGAGGTCAATTTCTCTTTCGAAATGGTTTCTCCCGCAACAACGGTTTCTATCAATAATTTGGCTTTCATTAATCGCAGAACGGCTTTGGTTTGCAATTCTTCCAGAACGATTAATTCATCATAAAACGCTTTTACTTTCTTGATGCGCTTTACTTCTTCCAGTTTCCAAAGGATTTCAAAAACCAAATCATCCATAGGTTTTAAAAAATAACTGAATGCGGCTTGAATGCGTTCAGAAACATGATTTAAATCGACTGTTTCCTGACCAAAAAGGGTATTCAATTGCGAAATAAATTTCTTGGACGGGTCCAAAAGCTGTTCGATGATTTCCGTTCGCTTTTTGGCCCAAACAGCATGTTTGGATTTTTCTGAAATTTCTGATTTTTCGCTGTAACTGAATTTATGATTGCGCCATTCCTGAGCCAATTCACTCCAATCGAAGGTGTTTATCAGATAGTTATGGATGAAATTTTTGGTTTCAAAATGCAAGGCACTCTCTAAAAACGAATCCGAGGCTTTGTTTAATGAATAATCCATCACATCCTGATCGTTTGAAATGCCATTCATACGCAACGGAGAAAGCAAAACAAGCCCCTCTAACGAACGCAAACGCGATAATGCGACATAAGCTTGGCCCGGAAGAAAAACTTGCGAAACATCAAGTGCCGCTTTATCAAAAGTTAATCCTTGGCTTTTATGCACCGTAATTGCCCATGCCAATTTGATGGGATAATGCACAAAAGTTCCCAAAACCTCTTCTTCAATTTCTTTCGTGGTTTCATCTACTTTGTAGCGGATGTTTTGCCATTCGTATTTTTCGACTTCTATGGTTTTGTTTTCTTCCGGAAAATAAACCAAGATTTCCTGACTCGAAAGCGATTTGATAATTCCCATTTTTCCGTTGAAATAGTGTTTATCAAAGGACAAATCGTTTTTTACAAACATAATTTGTGCGCCTACTTTCAACTGCAATTGTTGTTCCACGGGAAATATCTTGTCCGGAAAATCTCCGGTTATCTCCGGTTTGTAAATCACTACCTTTCCTTCTAAATCTTCCAAAGCCTGCGCATTCATCGTATCGGCTTTGTTGTTATGTGTGGTTAGTGTGATGTATCCTTTATTTGCCTTTAAATCAAAATCGGGTTTTACGTATTGGTTTAAGGTTTGAATGTCTTGCTGGGAAATCTGGTTGTTGCGCAGATTATTCAAAACCGAAATAAACGTATCATCGGTCTGGCGAAAAATCTTGGACAGTTCAATATATAAAGGCGGATTTTGCTGTACCACATGCGAATGAAAAAAGAATTTTCCTTTGTAATACGTTTTCAGCGTACGCCATTCTTCGTCCCGAATTACCGGTGGCAACTGCAATAAATCGCCAATATACAAGACCTGAACACCACCAAAAGCACTATTTTTTTTACGTACGGTTTGCATCATATAATCCATCGCATCCAGTAAATCGGCACGAAGCATACTCACTTCGTCGATAATCAGCAATTCCATATTACGAATCACTGACTTCTTCAAACCACTCATTTTGAAATGCCTGCGCAACGTGGCTTTGGTTTCAAATTTGGTGTTCTCGGAAAATTGAGGCGATGAATTATCTGGAATAAATCCTCCAAACGGCAACTGAAACATGGAGTGAATCGTAACGCCGCCGGCATTTAACGCGGCTATTCCCGTAGGTGCCACAACAACGGTATTCTTGTGCGTGGTTTGGATAATTTCTCGTAAAAGGGTGGTTTTTCCCGTTCCTGCTTTCCCGGTGAGGAAAACCGATCGATGGGTTTGATTGATGAATCGTAACGTATAAGCGGCGGCTTCTGAAATGGTTTGCATTGGGCGAGTATATATAAAGCTAAAGTATTGAAAATTAGGAATACTATTTTAATTTTTGGAAAACATTTTAGAATTGTAATTCGAATTTTTTTTAGCCCCGATAGCAGCGGAAATCCTCGAAATTTAGAAAATGATTTTTTTATGGCCGAAAAATAGCGACTAAAAGAAGCTCCTTTTATGGGTACGAAAAAACACTTTCTAAAAGAGAGATTGAAGCAGATAGCGGGAAATAGCTTTAAAAAAAAATGCCTTCAATCTAACTATAGACGAAGGCAATTTTTTGAATTAATATAAAAAATTATTTTTTAGCTTCTGCTTTTTCTTCGGTTTTAGCAGGTGCTTTGTATTTATCGTTCAAGGCTTTGATGATTTCTTTTGTGATATCAAATTTGTCTTCAGCGTATAAAATTGAAGCCGCGTCACCTGTACCGTAGATGTATGCGTATCCTTTTTCTTTACCGTACACTTTGATGAATTTTTTCACTCCGCTTACTAAAGAATCCATTTCTTTTCCGCTTTCTTGTTGCAATTCTTGAGACAACGCTTGTTGTGCGTAACTCAATTGTTGCTCTCTTTTTTGCAATTCAGCACCTTTTTGTTGTGCCCAAGCTTGACCGTTTGCTTGCGCCTGAGCTTGAAAACTTGCCGCTTCTTGTTTGAAACGATTAATTTCAGCTTCTAATTGTCTTCCTTTTTCTTCTGCCTTTGTTTTATATTTTGCTTCAAGGTCTTTTGCCTCTGTATATTCTTTCATTAATTCAGAAGTGTCTACATAAGCTGTTTTTACTTCCTTAACTTCTGCAGCTTTATTACAAGCAACAAGTGAAATTGAAAGTGCGATAATTACTAATGCTTTTTTCATTTTGGTTAATTTCTAATTTTTAAGTATTGGTGACAAAAATATAAAAAAATAGGTAGCATTGACATAAAGTTTAAAAAATGCTAAATATTTATGATATAAGATTTTATTATTGTGATTTATGAATGCATAATTTATGACTATTAAAAGTGGCACATATATCTTTTAAATAAACGGATTAGTTTAAAACTCCGACAGTCACCCTCGATTTAGTCAAAAAACACGCTTAAATGTGCTTAAAATGATTTTTAGTTGTTTTTTAGGATGTAAATGTGTGAAGAATACTCAAAATTCTTTTTGGCTTCCCAATTCGATTGTAATCCGACAAAAAAGGCTTTTATATAATTCATTTTACCGGTTTTGTATTTTTCCGAAAGTAAGCTCACGTAAAAAGAATCAAATTTCATAGGAAGCACTTTAACCAATTTCATTTCTTCTTTTTCGAAAAGCATTTTTATAGCCGTTTTAGAAAAATGCCAAAAATGAATCGGCACATCGTACGCTGCCCAGAATTTTCCGTAATGTTTTGCATCGAAAGATTTGAAATTTGGTACAGCAATTATTAAAGTTCCATTTGGTTTTAATAGTCGTTTCAATTCTTTGATTTGGTTATCCAAATTAGGAACGTGTTCCAAAACATGCCACATCGAAATTACATCAAAAGAATGATTCTCTAATTCACTGGTTGCCCCAACAAACGAAACGCCTTTCTTTTTTGCAATGGCTTTTGCTTTTTCGCTTGGCTCCACTCCTGTGGTATACCAACCGTTTTCTTTGGCCACAGACAAAAAATCTCCTGTTCCGGCACCAATGTCTAAAATACTTCCTTTATTAGATTGCAATGAATTAATTAGATTCAACTTATTTTTAAGTGCAATAGTTTTTACAAAATGGTATGCTTTTTCAAAAAGAGACCTTTTGCTGTCAGTATGCGAAATATAATCAACGCTTTCGTAATACTTTCCTAAATTTTCTAAACTGGGTTGCGGAGTCGTAATCAGCATGTCTAATTTCTCATCATGATATAAATCGAAAATTTCCTGAGAGACAGAATAATCTTTAACGGTTAAAAAAGGCTGTTGGTTTAAAATGTCCATTAATTAATAGTGCTTTTATATTTTAAGCTAAACCCTGAAATCACCGACGGATACTTTCAGGGCTGAATTTTTTATTTTTGTGATTCTTCAATTGTAACAAGGCTTCACAGCGTAGTTTCACGTGGAACAAATTGATTGCAGATTGAGGATTAACGATTTTAGATCCCAGATTTAAATCTAAAATCTAAAATCCTAACGTCCCATATAAATTAACAACACCGAAACATCACTTGGCGAAACACCACTGATTCGTGAAGCTTGAGAAATAGTTACCGGACGAATCTTGCTTAATTTTTGTTTAGCTTCAATCGACATGGACTTTATTTTCTCATAGTCGAAATTATCCGGGATCTTTACATCTTCCAATCGAAGTAATTTATCCGCATTATTTCTTTCCTTTTCGATATAACCAGAATACTTCACCTGAATTTCGGCTTGTTCTAAAATCTCCTGGTCAACATCATTTTCCGCAATATAAGCTGCAACCTTTTCAAATTTTATCATGTCGTCCAAATCAATTTGCGGACGAGAAAACACTTTGAACATTTTATCCCCTTGCGAAATCAGTGCCGTATCTTTAGATTCTAAAATAGGATTTGCTTCCGCAACAGAAACGCTTGTTTCTTTGAAGAAAGCGACCATTTTTTCAGATTCCTTTAGTTTGTGTTCCATTCTACGCAAACGCGCTTCTGAAGCCAAACCAATTTCATGCGACATTGGCGTTAATCTGAAATCGGCATTATCCTGACGCAATAATGTTCTGTATTCCGCACGAGACGTAAACATCCGGTATGGCTCTTCTGTTCCTTTCGTAATTAAATCATCAATCAGAACTCCGATGTAGGCTTCGTCTCTTTTTAAAATTAATGGCGCTTTTTCATGCACTTTTAAATGGGCATTTATTCCAGCCATCAATCCTTGAGAAGCCGCTTCTTCATATCCCGTTGTTCCATTTATTTGTCCGGCGAAATATAATCCTTCAACCAACTTTGTTTCCAAGGTGTGTTTCAATTGTGTCGGCGGAAAATAATCATATTCGATTGCATAACCCGGACGAAAGAATTTTACTTTCTCAAATCCAGCAACAGAACTCAACGCTTTGAATTGAATGTCCTCAGGAAGTGACGTAGAAAATCCATTTACATAAACCTCGCACGTATTCCATCCTTCCGGCTCCACAAACAATTGATGTCTTTCCTTATCTGCAAAACGATTAATTTTATCTTCAATTGACGGGCAATATCTTGGCCCAAGACTTTTTATTCTTCCATTGAACATGGGAGAGCGATCAAAACCTTCTCTCAAAATATCGTGTACCTCAAGAGACGTATAGGTCATGTGACAAGACTTCTGATGAATCAACGGCGAAGTCACATCCGAATATGAAAACTTATCCGGCTTAGCATCTCCTTTTTCTTCGTTCATTTTCGAATAATCCAAAGAACGTCCATCCACTCTTGGAGGCGTTCCAGTTTTCATTCGTCCCGATTGAAAACCAGCAGCGACTAAATCTTCGGTAATTCCATACGCAGCGCTCTCGCCTGCTCTTCCGCCACCGAATTGTTTTTCGCCAATATGAATCAAACCATTCAGGAACGTTCCATTGGTCAATACAACCGATTTAGATCGAATCTCTACTCCAAGCGAAGTTCGGATTCCTTTTATTTTTCCGTTTTCAATAATCAAACCTTTCACCATCTCTTGATAAAAATCAAGATTTGGAGTTCCTTCGAGCATCATTCTCCACTCCTCGGCAAAACGCATACGATCACTTTGAACGCGTGGCGACCACATTGCAGGCCCTTTGGATTTGTTCAGCATTTTGAACTGGATTGCAGTCCTGTCCGAAACAATTCCAGAGTATCCACCCAACGCATCAATCTCACGTACAATTTGTCCCTTGGCAATTCCACCCATCGCTGGATTGCATGACATTTGGGCAATGTTCTGCAAGCTCATTGTAACCAGCAAGGTTTTTGAACCCAGATTTGCGGCAGCAGCCGCAGCCTCAGAACCGGCATGTCCTGCGCCAACAACGATTACATCATATTCATCTAGAAACATCTTCTTTTATAATTTAACCCCTATTCAGGATTGTAATTTTGAAATCTATTTTTTTGTTCCACGTGAAACATTGCATACATGTTCTTCAAACCTAAACGATATGTTCCACGTGAAACACTTTAGGTTTGGAATTTAAAAACCGTATTATTGTTCCACGTGAAACATAGCAATCTTTTCGTCTTCTTTAGAACGCATCAAAAGCTCTTCGGCTTCCCCTTTGTCTTTATAGCCGCAGTAGTGCAAAATTCCGTGTACTAAAACGCGCTTTAATTCTTCCTCAAAAGAAACCTTGAAATCAGCAGCATTGTCTTTTACTCTTTCGACAGAAACAAAAATATCCCCATGCAATTCATTACCCATAGAATAATCAAAGCTGATGATATCAGTTAATGTATCGTGATCCAGATACTCAACATTAATTTTGTGCAGATACTCATCATCACAAAAGATGTAATTTATCTCTCCTTCTTTCTTGTTTTCCGAAGCAATAACATTCTCCAACCAAGTCGTAATATCTTCTTCGTTGTCTAAATTAAAGTCGGTTTCGTAATTAAAATTGATCATTTTTTATTAAAATACTCTTGAACCTTTTGATTAAAATTCGAGCGCAAAGGTAAGGATTGTCTATTTAATATTTCAATGCTATTTAAATAATCTAATAAAGCAGCTGGCAGCGCATTAGATTGATTATTAAACTCCTTCTTGTTCGTTTCAGACTGACGCTTGTTTTCTTCGCCTTGTTGTTGAATGGCGGAATTCAATTTCAATAATTCCTGTTTCACATTCAGTATCTTTTGAAGCGTTTCGTTCTTAAAACCTTTATTCAATAATTGCTTTTCAATTTGCTTCATTTGTTCCAAAGCACTTTGTCCATTACCGCCCAATCCTTGTTTATTCAATTCGTTTTGCAATGCTTCGCGTAATTTCTTTTGCTCTTTATAAATTTCCATTATAGCTTGCGCATCACCTTCGCCACCCTCTCCGTCTTGACCCGATTCTCCAGGCTTACCTTGTTTCCCGTTTTGTCCTTTTTCACCATCGCCCGGCTTCTCTCCTTTTTTAATTCCGTCCTTCATTTTCTCGCCAAGACCTTCTTGCTTTTTAATAATATCCGGCAGTTGCATTCCTTGACCTTGACCCGGCTTCGGTTTCCCAGAACCCATTCCTGACATTTGCATTTGCATATTGTTAAGCATATCGCTTAGAAAATCCGCTAGTTTATTAGCTGCTGAGATAGTGTATTGTTGGTGTGACAAACCTTTTGGCACTTGAGCATCAGTTAAACTGGACAATGATTTATCGACGTTGTAAATTACATTGCCAATTTCTTTGGTGATGTCCTCCGCAATTTTTGGATTACGTAATGACATCGCAAATAAACTGTCGTCAACATGCTTGAACTGTTGTTTTAAATCCTGTTGAATTTTAATGTTTTTATTAAACGCCGGAGATCCGGATTTGTGCTTTTTAAACTGGTTCATCAAGTCTTCCTGTGATAAAGAAAACGCTAATAAGTTGTCAAGAATTTGTCGCAACATTGCAACGTCTTCCTGCAACTGTTCCATATCTCCATCCTCCAAAGTTTGTGCCATTTTTTGCGCCATCTCTTTCATTTTTTTGGAAGCGCTTTTTTGATTTGGCTTGGCCTTTTCTTTTTTATCTTCCTTCAATTCCTCAGAAGCTTTCTTTAAATCTTCATCAATGCTTTTTTCTTTAGCATCATCTTTAGGCAAGTCCAAAGGTGATTTCAATTCCTTGTTTTCTTTTTCTAAATCATTAAAATCATCTTGGATTTTGTCAAACTCAGCATTGATGTCTTCTTGTTTGTCTAGTTTATTTTCCTTTTCTTCATCAGATAATTTATCTTGTTTTTCAGAAAGCTTGTCTAGTTTGTCACCTAATTGTTCTGCTTTCTTTTCTATATAAAACCTCTTGGTCAATTCCACTAACTGTTCTAAATTCTTGGTTTGGTTTTTACTGTTTTGTTTGAATTTATCCAATTTAGACAACAACTCTTCATTCTGAATTTTATCGTTCAGTTCTTTCAGTTCGTCTAAAAGCTTCTGGTTTTTTTCCAATTCTTTTTCGGCTTTGTCCATTCGTTTTTGAAGCTCCTCTTTTAACTCATCCTTTTTGTCGGTTTTGAATTGCTCCAAATTATCATTCATTTTTTTTGTAAATTCTTTCATCATCTCATCCTGTTTCATTTGACGCTTTATGAAATCATTTACTTTTTGCTGATCTTTGAAATCCAGATTTTCTTTCTCTTTTCCGGTTTTTTGCAACTTCTCCATTTCAGAAATTTGCTTGTCCTGATTTTTTAAAGACTTTTCTAAACTGTTGATGTTATCGTTTTGCTGCTGCAAAATTTGATCTTCCTTTTCTTCATCTGTGGAAACACGATTAGAGAAAACCGAAGACTTCGTGCTTTTGAAATTATGGATTGCATCGTTATCAAAAACTTCAAAATAATAATCATAAGACACGCCTTGCTCTACCGGAAGATTACTTGGAAACGAAAATACGAATTGGTCAAAAGCACTTTTCTTAATAGCAATTGTTCCACGTTTGGCAGTTTTAGGTTTCTCTCTTTCGTAATACACAATCTGAAGCCTAGACAAACCATAATCATCAGAGATTTGACCTAAAACATAGTTCTTAGCCACCTTCAAACTGTCCGGTGCATTGTTCACATTAATCGTAGGGAACTGATCTTTAACAATAGTAAGCTGATAATTGAGTTTTTCGTAGTTTTTTACCTTATCATTTGAAGTAAATATTTGATAATCTGTATTTTGTAGTATATTTTTGGACAAAATAAAGGTATTTTCTGTTTTCGAAAAAGAAGCTTTTGAAATTCCGTCCATCCACGCTACATTTTGTGTCGCTTGCGTATTCATTTTCCAAGTTACACGCGTTCCTTCCGGAATAACCGCATTTCCTGTTCCTTTGATTGTTTCCGGTTTTTTATTCAAATACGATGGAAAGTTCAACTGCATTTCAAAATTAGCGATCGAAGGAACGGTTATCACTTTCAATTCATAATCCGGTGAAGAAATAGCATTTCCCTCCACGTGGAACAAAATATTATCTGAAGGCTTCACAATCTTATATTGAAATTCACCCGCTTTCGAAGACTCCATAAAATAACTTTCGTCATCAATAAAAATCATTGCATTCTCAGGAACTATTTTTCCTTCTGTTTTAATTCGAAGTATAAAATCCTTTCCTTGTTCGGTTTGTAGATTCGAATTTAGAACCACAAATTTAAAAGGAGCCGGTGGCAGAAAAGCCGAATTGAAATGCACTACTCTATTCAAACTTTGAGAAATCATGCTGCTGTTTCCGGAGAAATAAAAGAAAGCAAACAACAATATTGGAATTAAAGCCAAAGGAAAATACTTTTTGTTTCCGTTATAATTTATGGCTTTCCCAAAAGGGATTGGCTGCAACGCATTGGCTTTTTGTTCAATTGATGCTGCTAATAATTCCGATTTATTCTGATGACTATCAGAATCTGATAATTGTAAAAAGTTAGTCAGCTTGTCGCTCACTTCAGTAAAATGATTTCCAATAATTGCAGAAGCCTGGTTGTAATCTATTCCTTTTTGAAGTTTGAATAATTTAAAAATTGGAAACAAAATAAAACGGAACAACAAATACACTTCTACTCCAATGAAAGTCCAAAATAAAATGGTTCTTCCAGTTGGCTTGAGCCAAAGAAAATATTCGACAAAAAGCGTAAAAAGGAAATACAACAATCCTAAACCGACAAAGAAAATAGTTCCCCGTATCAATTCGTTGGTATAAAACTTCCTGATGAAAGCTTCTAATTTTTGATAAATAAATTCCTGATTTTCCAAAATTTATGCTTTGTTTTTTGTAACCAATAAAAGTAATAATTTATATGAATAAAGAAATGTTAAAAATCATCAAACTCATTAATCTTACATTATCTCATTTTCAGATAATCCAATTGAGTAATCGAATTTGTATCTTCGCAAAAAATTTACAGCAATGTCTAAACAAGTTCGGGTGCGTTTTGCACCAAGTCCAACTGGACCTTTACATATTGGCGGAGTTCGTACCGCATTATTCAATTATTTGTTTGCCAAAAAAAACAATGGTGTTTTCTTCCTGAGAATTGAAGATACGGATCAAAACCGTTTTGTTCCAGGTGCCGAAGAATATATTATGGAAGCACTGGAATGGTTAGGAATTGCGCCAGATGAGACCATTGGTAAAAACGAAAAATTTGGTCCGTATCGTCAAAGCGAAAGAAAAGATTTGTACCAACAATATGCTGCTGAATTGATCAATTCCGGGAATGCGTATTATGCTTTTGATACAGCAGAAGCTTTGGATGCAGCAAGAAAACTAGAAGAAGAACAAGGAAAAACCTTTATATACAATCACCATAACAGAGAGAAACTGGACACTTCGTTAGTGATTTCTGCAGACGAAACTGCCAAAAGAATTGCTGATGGAGAACATTATGTAATCCGTTTTAAAACTCCGGTGAATGAAACGTTGCATTTGCATGACATTATTCGTGGCGATGTGAAATTTGAAACGAATCTTTTAGACGATAAAGTATTGTTTAAAAGTGACGGAATGCCAACCTATCACTTGGCTAATATTGTAGATGATCATTTAATGGAAACGTCACACGTAATTCGTGGTGAAGAATGGTTGCCTTCCATGCCTTTGCATGTTTTATTATACAGAGCATTTGGTTGGGAAGCACCGGAATTTGCACATTTGCCATTGATTCTTAAACCTGTTGGAAACGGAAAATTATCCAAACGTGATGGTGATAAAATGGGATTTCCTGTATTTCCATTGGATTGGAAAACCGCAGAAGGCATTTCATCAGGTTACAGAGAAAAAGGATTTTTCCCGGAAGCCGTAATCAACTTTTTAGCATTATTAGGTTGGAATGACGGAACGGATAAAGAATTATTTACGCTGGAAGAATTAGTTGAAGCATTTGACTTGAACAGAGTTCATAAATCTGGCGCTAAATTTGATCCGGAAAAAAACAAATGGTTCAATCATCAGTATTTAATCAAACAGGAAGATACAACTTTGGCGAAAACCTATGCTCCTATTTTGGCTGAAAAAGGTTTTTCTGTAGCTGATAATGTTCTAACAAAAGTGGTTTCTTTAATCAAAGAACGTGCGCATTTTGTTTCTGAATTTTGGGAAATGAGTGATTTCTTTTTTGTGGCTCCAAAAGCTTATGATGAAAAAGCAAGCAAAAACTGGAAAGCCGAAACTCCGGTATTAATGCAGGAATTAATTTCAGTTGTGGAGGAAATTACCGATTTCACTTCTATGAATATCGAAACCATTGTCAAAGACTGGATGACAAAAAACGAAATTGGAATGGGAAAAGTAATGCAACCGTTTCGTTTGAGTTTAGTTGGTGCGCTCAAAGGTCCTCACCTATTTGATATCGTTGAAGTAATTGGAAAAGACGAAACGGTTAACAGAATTCAAAAAGCAATAGCTGCTTTGTAGTTTTTAAATACAAAGTTCATCAAGAAGGCTCAAAGTTCACTAAATAAACGTAGTGAACTTTGAGCCTTCTTACTTTCATTCTTATGTAATTCGTTACAAATAAATAATCAAATTTCCATTTACTATTCCAGGATTTCCTTTGAAATTGACCCCTAAATTCTTGTTATTTAAGTTTTCAAGCATGTTATTAACTCCATATTGATAGGAAACATTGGCTCTGAAATGACGAACTCCAAAAGTGATTCCTACTGTTGGATAAAAATTAAACTTGGAAATATCTACAATATCTTTGGCTAACAAGGTTGTCCCAGAAATAACATTGTTTGCGTCATTATTATCGATATTTAATTTTCCGTTTACTTGAACAATGGGTCCAAACTCCAAACTCAAATGATTTTCAATAAGTCTGTAACTCAATTGTAAAGATACTTGAGCTGACGCCAATTTATAGTTCACATCTTCCTTTGCCAAAGTCAAAGTGTTCGTAGCAACAGAAAAATTATTCTCACTAAATTGAATAGTATATACCATATCCCAATTATTATAGAAATTTCCCCGCATAGAAAGTCCTGCATTCCAACCCAATTCAGGTTTGGTTTGAAAGTTATTCGTGTTTAAAGTAAATTGATTGACTCCAAAAGCAATTCCTATCCTATTTGAATCCCTATATTCATATTGAGAAAAGGCTGTGATGGAAATGAAAACAAAAAGTAAAGTAAGCAATATCTTTCTCATATATTTAAAATTTACAAAGACAAACCTAAAGTTTTTTTGTAAATTGTGAGATAATTTTTAACTAAAAACAAAAATATTATGAACATTGCATTAATTATCCTACTGGTCTTTGGGTTCTTCATTTTACTGTCTTCGTTTTTTACGGTAAAACAACAAACGGCCGTTGTTGTAGAGCGATTTGGAAAATTTTTAAGTATCAGACAATCCGGTTTGCATTTGAAAATTCCTTTAATAGATCGAATTGCAGGACGTGTGAATCTTAAAATTCAACAATTAGATGTTATCATTGAAACAAAAACTAAAGACAACGTTTTTGTGAAACTAAAAGTTTCAGTTCAATTTATGGTAATTCAAGAAACCGTTTATGATGCTTTTTATAAACTGGAATATCCGCACGATCAAATTACTTCTTATGTGTTTGATGTGGTTCGTGCCGAAGTTCCAAAATTAAAACTGGATGATGTTTTTGAAAGAAAAGATGATATAGCCATTGCGGTAAAAGGGGAATTAAATGAGGCTATGACTACGTATGGGTATACTATTATTAATACTTTGGTAACGGATATTGATCCGGATATTCAAGTAAAAAATGCCATGAACAGAATTAATGCTGCTGATAGAGAAAAAACAGTAGCTGAATTTGAAGCGGAAGCCTCCAGAATTAGAATTGTAGCCAAAGCCGAAGCTGAAGCTGAAAGCAAACGATTACAAGGACTAGGTATTGCCAACCAAAGAAGAGAAATTGCCAAAGGTTTAGTAGAAAGTGTGGATGTTTTGAACAGAGTTGGGATAAACTCCCAAGAAGCCTCGGCTTTAATCGTAGTAACACAACACTATGATACGTTACAAGCCATTGGTGCTGATGCAAATTCAAATTTGATTTTATTGCCTAATTCTCCACAAGCCGGAAGTGACATGCTCAACAATATGATTGCGTCCTTCAGTGCTTCCAATCAAGTAGGCGAATTGATGAAAAAAAGAAATGGAAAAAGAGTTTCCAAAAGAGAAAATAATATAGAATCACCTGAAAAACCGGAAGCTCCAGAAGCCCCGAAAATGGAAGAATAATTTACTTGAATTCAAAAAAAAAGAGGCTTAATTGCCTCTTTTTCTTTTTGTTATCCAATTTTTAATAAATGGAACTGCTTTATTCAATATAAAAGGAACCGCTGTAGAAACGATTGCTCCATAAGGAATAGCAGAACTATACGATCCTATTAAATCACTTACAATATGCTGAGGCGAAAAGCTTTCTTTGGTTTTCTTTACTCCAAAAACCAATTTTTGATAACTGATTTCTTTTTCAATCTTTAAAATCTCAAGTTCCCTATCAATTTGAGCATAGGATGAATATTTTTTTGTTTCCATAATTTAGTCGTCGTTAAAAAATATTTCAGAAAATTTCTCCAATACTGATCCTTCAAAAAATTTATCTCTAATGGTGAATAAAAGGCCCGATAATAAAAGGTATATTCCTCCAATAATCAAAAATCCTAAACAATAACTATCTAAATATTTACCAATTGCTAAAGCTCCAGCAATAGAACAAAATAATAAAACCATGCTCAAACATAAAAAAATCAAGGTAAACTTAAGAATCATTGTGGTTGATTTCATTGCTACTTTGAAACCCCATAATTTATAATAAGATACATTGCTCTGGATATAAGCTTGTATTTGTTCTTGTATATCCTCTGTATTTTCTTTTAATTCTTCAAAAGCCATACGCTTAGTTTTAAGATTTGTTAGATGGGTAAATCAAGATTATTTTTGAAGCTTTGCGTTTTGTCTTTTTAACTCCGCTAATTTTTCTTCCAAAAAAGAAATTACATCTTCGGTCTTGTGACTCATATTTGAAACTAATTCTTCGTATGTTCCCTCTAAGTCATATTTTGCACTTGTGAATTTATCTTTCAATTCTAAAGATGCAGTATCCAATTTATTTTTTAATTCACATTTAGCATCATCAAAACCTTCTTTTAATTTCTCTCTTATTTTTGAACCTTTATCTGGTGCAAACAAAATTCCTATTCCAGCTCCAATAGCTGCTCCAGTCAAAAGAGCCAATAATGTATTTCCTGAATTATTCGACATGATTCTTAATTTTAAAAGTTTGTTTCATAAAGATACAGATTTATTAACAAGAACCCGTTAACAACTCGTTAAAGTGCAATTTTACAAGACAAAAAGCAAATAAAAGCAAGCTATCGCGCGTTTATTTGAATTTTGTATTGAGTGTTGTTTATTCTAAAAAATTGTCTTAAAATCAATTTATGGACGTCGTTTTTAATTGAAAAAAAACATTAAAAACAGTATTTTTATAAGAAATTACAATAATAAAAAAAGCCCTCTAAAAAGAGAGCATTTGATTGATAAAATCTATTTAAAAAATAAACCTTATATTTTAAGATCATTTAATAATTGTAACACTTTTTCGTTTTTCTCGTTCGTTTTTAATTCTGAAAGTTGAACTTTAAAAAGATTAAAATTATTCAAATCATTTTGTAAATTTTCAATGGCTAAAATTCTAACGGCTGCCATTTGACTTTTTAATGACATCGTATATAATTTTGTCAAAGCTTCTTCTTCGATATCTTTTACCTGCACTTTATCTGAATGATGCAAAATCAAATTAGAAAACAACAACGAGTTATTATCATTCTTGATATTTTTGACAATAGTCTGAATGATTAAACTGTAATTATCAATACTTTTAATGTTCTCAACAATACTGTTTAGAATCAAATTAGCATTATTTTCATCCTTTTCTTTTACATATTTATTGATTTCTTTTTGAGTATTCATCAATAAATTTTCTTCTTTTTTACCTTTTTCTTCCCATGCATCTTTCAATCCAACGGTTTTATTAAAGACAATTTTACCTTCTGTTGTATCTTTATCAACATTGAAATAACCCAATCGTTGAAACTGGAATTTCTCTCCGGATTGAACCGTTGCCAAACTTGGTTCTACAAATCCTTTTACAATTTGTAACGAACTAGGATTCATGAATTCCAAGAAGTTTTTCTCTTTATGACTGTCCGGTGCTTCATCGATAAACAAGCGATCGTAAAGGCGAACTTCTGTTTCTAAAGCATGTTTTATAGAAACCCAATGCAAGGTTCCTGCCACTTTACGTTGACTCGCTTCACTCCCACTTCCGCTTCTGCTGTCTTCATCATATGTTACATGAATTTCAGTGATATTTCCAACGGCATCTTTTATAACACTTTCTCCTTTAATGATATAGGCATTTTTTAGACGTACTTCTCTGCCTAAACTCAATCGGAAAAACTTCGCCGGAGCATCTTCTAAAAAGTCTTCTCTTTCAATAAATAATTCTTTTGAAAAAGGAACTTTTCTAAATCCGGCACTTTCATCTTCCTGATTGTTTTCAGCTTCCAGCCATTCTTCTTTATCTTCCGGATAATTCGTAATCACCAATTTTATCGGATCTAAAACCGCCATAACTCTTAGAGCCGTTTTATTCAAATCTTCGCGCAAGCAAAATTCCAAAAGTGAAAAATCAATTATATTTTCTCTTTTGGCAACACCAATAATTTCACAAAATTTACGAATAGAATTCGCTGTATATCCTCTCCTTCTCAATCCTGAAATAGTTGGCATTCTTGGATCATCCCAACCGTTTACAATATTTTCCTGAACCAATTGCAACAGTTTTCGCTTGCTCATTACGGTGTAATTCAAGTTCAAACGCGCAAATTCATATTGATGGGGTTTTACTTTTGAGTCATCATAAATTTGGTCCAAAAACCAGTTGTACAATTCCCGGTGCATCACAAATTCTAGCGTACAGATAGAATGCGAAATTTGTTCTATATAATCACTTTCGCCATGTGCAAAATCATACATTGGATAGATTTTCCAATCGTTACCCGTTCTGTGATGATGGCGGTGTAAAACACGATACATCAATGGATCACGCATCAACATATTAGTCGAAGTCATATCAATTTTGGCACGCAAAACATGGCTTCCTTCCTGAAAATCACCATTTTTCATTCCTTCGAATAAAGTAATATTTTCTTCAACCGAACGGTTTCTATAAGGTCCATCAACTCCTGGTTGTGTAGGCGTTCCTTTTTGTTCCGCCATTTCTTCTGAAGATTGACTGTCAACGTAAGCTTTACCGTTTTTAATCATTTTTACAGCCCAATCGTACAATTGTTGGAAGTAATCCGATGCATACCTTTCTTCGGCCCAATTGAAGCCCAACCATTGCAAATCTTCTTTTATAGCATCTACATATTCCTGCTCTTCTTTGGCTGGATTTGTATCGTCAAAACGCAAGTTAATTGGCGCATTGTACTTTAATCCTAATCCAAAATTCAAGCAAATCGATTTAGCATGACCTATGTGTAAATACCCATTAGGTTCTGGTGGAAAACGGAAACGTAATTTATCTTGGGGAAAACCTTTTGATAAACTGTCTTCAATGATTTGTTCTATAAAATGGAGTGATTTTTCTTCAGTTGACATTTTTTTGTTTTATTTTAGCAAAGATAAAAAAAGTTTAAGGTTTAAGGTTTAAAGTTCTCTAGAAACCTATAAAAAGTTAAAAGACCGTGCCACCAACCTTAAACCTTACACTTTAAACAAAAATAAAAATGGGAATTATAAAACTTAAAAATATCAGAACCTACTCCTACCACGGTTGTTTAATCGAGGAAGGTAAAATTGGGTCTGATTATTCAGTAAACTTAGAAATCAAAACCGATTTAAGAAAATCCAGCATATCAGATGATTTGAAAGATACTGTGGATTATGTGCTTTTAAATAGCATTGTTGAGGAGGAAATGGCTATACGATCGAACTTATTAGAGCATGTTGCAAATCGTATCGTAACCCGAATTTTTCGTGAAATTCCTGAAATTTCACGAATTATTTTACAAGTTTCTAAACTAAATCCTCCTATTGGTGGTGATGTTGAAGCAGTTACTATAGAAATGGAAGAATATAGAAGTTAAATAAGAGATGTTTAAAAAGGGCAAAAAAATATTTTTTGAAACTTTTAAACTTTAAGCTTTTAACTTTTAAACTTTTTAAGTACTTTTGCCATCCGTTTAACAATGGCGTCGTGGCCGAGCGGCTAGGCTGGGCTCTGCAAAAGCTCCTACTCCGGTTCGAATCCGGACGATGCCTCTAAAACCTTCAAAGCAATTTGGAGGTTTTTTTTATGTCAAATTTTTAGAAAAAATTAAGAAAAGCATAGTTCGAATCCAGACAAAACTCTAAAATATTCAAAGTAATTTGGAGGTTTTTTAATCCATTTTATTAAACAAAAAAGCTCTTGTTTACATTTAAAATATTCATACCAAATAAATGATATTTATCTAAGTTCGTATTTCCATTCATTATTTTTTAAATCATATTCAATATGTAAAACCTGAAAATAAGAAACAGGAATATTAGAAATAGGATGTTTTCTAATTTCCCAACTTTTTTTTCGCATAACTAAATCTATTGCATCTTTTTGAAATTCAGTTAGTATTACATTATTATCAATTTTTATATCAGTTTGTAATCCAAAAATTGAATCGTAAACTGGAATAATTTGTTTTTGAATATTCGCAGACTTTAGAACACCTTTATTATCAATTAATAGATATAATCCGGTATAGTTTTCTATATATTCTTTTTTCTTACCATTCTTAAAAACAGAATCAATACTTGAATTTGAAGTTGAGAAATTAGTTCTAAATTCATTATTATAAATAAAATTATCAACCTTTAATAAATTTCCATTATCTAACCATCTTTGATAACCAGAATATAAGGGTTCATTTTGAAGAAGTTGAGAATTTGAACAATATTTACTAAAATATAATTCACCAATAGTAGATTTACTAGTATAAACCAACCACTTTTCATTAAGATTAACGCTCCAATCGCAAGAAGTAATTATTTTTTTATATTTTGATTCAGAACTTAAAATAAAACTTAAATTTTTAGGTTTATCCCCATTCTTGTAATGCTTATAAATTTCGAAAGTAATTTTATAAGTTAAAGAATCTTTGCTATATTTTTTTGAAGTAACAATCCCCTCGAAAACATAATCAGAAGTAGTAAATTCCTCTACTAATGGTGGCATATTGCAATCACAAGCAAAACTTTTAGTACAAAATAGAAAAATAATTAAAAGTGAATAACGTGTTTTCATACCAAGTGATTTAATAAATATATTATCTATCTATTTTCTCAAATGCTTTTTTAACCATTGCTTTTTCTTCCGGAAACCAACCTTGGGTGATTAAAACCATCCCAAAAACCATCATTACAATACTGATTCCTTTCTTAATTTTAAGAATATTTACAGGTGTTAGTTTTGTTTTTAATTGCTTGGCTAATAGTATTTTAATACAATCTATAAATAAATAAGAAGCTACTACTGATATAAAAAAAGTTGTCATTCTAGAGGTTTGCATTTCTAGTTTTGGTCCTACTGAAATAATAATGGCCAACCAAAAACCAAGAACACCTATATTGATAATGTTTAACAGAAATCCTTTTATGAAAAGGCTTAAATAGTTTTTTTTCACTATTTCCCTGTCAATAATATCCGTATTTATTTTTTCTTCTTTTTTTAATTGTATAAAGGAAATTATACCATAAGCTACCATCAATACACCTCCAAAAATAAAAAGTGCCGGTTGATCTTTTAAACTTTGAATCAACCTGTAACTGCCTAAATAAGCAATTCCAATAAAAACAATATCTCCTAAAACTACGCCTAAATCAAATACTAAAGCAGCTCTAAATCCTTTTATAATACTTGTTTCCAGTAAAATAAAAAAAACAGGACCAATCATAAAACTTAAGAAGATTCCCCAAGGAATACCAGATAAAATATCGTTTATCATTAAAAATTTAAATTTATTACCAAAAATCTAAACCAAAGTACTAATTTTTTTCTGAAATAGTACCGCCAATGAAAACTTCCTTGTTAATCTGTTTTGGTTTACCATAGATAAAAATAGAGCCTCCTGCTTTCACTTTTGCATCAACCAATGTTGTTGCATGTATTTCAGATTTTCCTCCTGCAGCAACGCTTATTGATGTTTGTGTTGTATGTAAATCCTTTGCTTTTAGAATTCCGCCTGAAGTAATAACAACATCTTGATTTGTGGCTTTACCTGAAATATCAATTATTCCTCCAGAATTTGCCTTTACATTAACTTTGTCAACATCTATTTCAATTTTTATCTCTGCTCCAGATTTTGCATTCAAATCCAACATTGTTTGTTTAAAATCAGCTTCACTTGAAACATAACTTCCCTCGCTTGCACTGATGCTTTCAATATTTTTAAAATATAATTTCACAATAATGTTGTTCCCTGATAATAGTTTTGGAAAAGGCATTCTGATTTTTAATTCTCCATTTTTATTAACCGTTTCTACTTCATCAGCTCGGTCTCCCGTTATAACAACTTTGTTTTCTGAAGCTGAAATTAATTTTACATTGATTTTATCAAATACTTTTACTTCATCAAAATCTCCTAAGTTTCTGGATACCTGAGCATTTGTTATTTGAGTTAACAATACAAAGGCAATAATCACTAATTTTTTCATTTGTTTTATTTTATTGGTTCTTCAATTCTTCTTAAAAAATTAAAATCCAGTTGTTTTTTAACTAAATCGGCATTTTTTACTTTAACGTAAATTTCATCTCCTAATTGTAATAATTTACCCGAAGTTGCGCCAGTTAGTGCATATTGTTTCTCATCAAAAGTGTAATAATCGTCTTTTATATCTCGAATTCTACACATTCCTTCACATTTATTCTCAATAATTTCCACATAAATTCCCCATTCTGTCACACCAGAAATTACTCCTAAAAATTCTTGATCCTGATGATCTTGCATGTATTTTACCTGCATGTATTTGATAGAATCTCTTTCCGCATTGGTTGCTAAACCTTCCATAGTGGAAGAATGAACACATTTGGTTTCATACGTTTCTTCATCGGCTGATTTTCCTCCATCAAGATAATGCTGTAATAATCGGTGCACCATTACATCAGGATAACGGCGAATTGGTGATGTAAAATGTGAATAATAATCAAAAGCCAAACCGTAATGTCCTATGTTATCCGTAGAATATTTGGCTTTACTCATACTTCTAATTGCCAAAGTATCAATTAAATTCTGTTCTTTTTTACCATTTACTTCTTCCATCAAAGCATTCAATGATTTCGAAATATCACCTTTGTTTCTAAAATCGATTTTGTAACCAAACTTTGCAATTACCGTTTGCATAGCAATTAATTTATCTTCATTTGGCTCATCATGAATTCTGTAAATGAAGGTTTTCTTTTGTTTTCCAATGTATTCTGCTACTTTTTTATTCGCTAAAAGCATGAATTCTTCAATCAGATGATTGGCATCTTTGGAAACTTTAAAATAAACTCCTTGAGGCTCTCCTGCTTCATCTAAATTGAATTTTACTTCTACTTTATCAAAAGAAATGGCTCCATCGGCCATTCTTCTTTTTCTGAAAATTTTAGCTAATTCATCCATTTTTAGAGTCGCTGAGACAATTTCCTCAGAAACTTGATACGAACTACCGGTTATCGAAATTTCTTCTGGAATAACATCGTCCTTCGTTTCTATGATGTATTGCGCTTCCTCGTAAGAAAATCGTTGGTCAGAATAAATTACTGTTCTACCAAACCATTGATTCACTACTTGTGATTTTTCGGTAATTTCAAATATAGCCGAAAACGTATATTTTTCTTCGTTAGGTCGTAATGAACAAGCAAAATTTGATAATACTTCCGGTAACATTGGCACTACTCGATCCACTAAATAAACCGAAGTCGCTCTTTGATACGCTTCATCATCCAGGATTGTTCCTTCTTGAAGATAATGCGAAACATCTGCAATGTGAATACCAATTTCGTAATTTCCATTCTCTAATTTTTTAAATGATAAAGCATCATCAAAATCTTTAGCATCTTTTGGATCAATGGTAAAAGTCAACGTATCGCGCATGTCACGTCGTTTAGCAATTTCACTTTCTTCTATTGAGGTATCAATTTTTTGTGCAAATGTTTCTACTTCAATAGGAAACTCTGATGGTAATCCATATTCTGCAAGGATAGCATGAATCTCTGTATCGTGTTCTCCAGGTTTTCCTAAAACTTTTATTACGGAACCAAAAGGGCTATCGGCTCTGGCTGGCCAATCTTCGATATGAACCAAAACTACATCGCCTTGCTCCGCCTCGCCTATTTTATCCTTTGGGATAAAAATATCAGTATACATTTTTGGATTGGCTGTAGAAACAAAAGCAAAATTAGCTTGAATGTCGATTACACCAACAAAGTCGGTTTTGTTTCTTTCAATCACTTCAATCACTTCACCTTCAGGTCTTTTCCCTTTTCTTCGATTATAAACATACACTTTGACAATATCTTTGTCGAAAGCATGATTCAAATTATTGGTAGGAATAAAAACATCTTCTTCCATTTCAGTACAAACAAAATAAGCAGTTTTACGTCCCGTCATGTCAATTTTACCTTCATAGTAATCCTGACTCACTGCTTTTACTAAATATTTGCCAGGTTCTGATTCTATAATTTTATTTTGCGAAGCCAGAATCTTCAAATCTTTTATAATTTGATTTCTGCTTTGGGTATCGTCGAGTTCCAGCTTTGCTCCTATTTGTTTGTAGTTGAATGCTTTATTAGCACTTTGCGATAATATTTTTAGTATTTTATCAGAGAAATCTTTCTCTTTTTTTATCGGCTTTCTTAATCTTTTACTCATAAATCTGTTCTTAAAAGTCTAAAATTACAAAATACTAAACTGTTATCGGTAAAGAGTACACAGTTTTAAAGAAAATATAACTTTAAAGAATAGTTGTATCTTTATAAAAACAATCAAAATGGAAGACTTTCAAACAATTGCAATTTTTAATTATTCACATGAAATTGTAGTGCTGAAGCATTTATTGGAACAAGAAAAAATTAACTATTTTTTTGAAAACGAAACCTTAGTTTCAGTCGATCCATTTGGGAGTTTTGCTTACGGTGGAATCAAGCTAAAAATTCACATCAGTGATTTTGAAAAAGTACAAAAATTTTTAGACGACTTGAATAACAATCTAACGATCGTTTAAAACAATATAAGAAGTCTAAAATCTATTTTTTGAATTCTAATTTTTTTGAAAGTTGTCAACATATATTTAAATAAACAAAAAGAAAAATTAAATTTAAATTCTTTCTGGGTTGTTATTATAGTGTGTTAATAGTCGCAATAAATTTATTTTAAAACGTGTTGAAACCAAGTTTAAAGATGTTATACGGACTTATCAACATAGTTATTTTATACTAAAGTCTTCGTTTTAAAGTCTTTTCTAATTTTAATTAACAATGGTTAATAATCTAAAATGAATTGATTTTGTAGATAAGTAATTTTTTAAAATTTGTTGATAAACTACTTTTTAATATTGATAACTATTCTAAAAATTCAACGAACTAAATTTGGATTTCTAATATGGGTTTTGGATTACTTATTTTTTGGTTACAACCCAAAAAAACTTCTAATATTCTATCTAAAGTTATGAACATTGTATGTTAATTTAAGGTTAACTGAATATCAGCGAATTGCGTTTTACTATTAACAATGTAAATTTTTAACATTTTATATATAAAATACGTATTGATTTATAGCTATTTATAGATTTATTGAGATTGTTGATAACCGCTAATCAAATAGTAATCTGATAGTTATAAAATCTACTGTTAATTTTATTTTTAATGACTTTTATCAATTGTAATAATCAATTAAAGAAGCGAGATTTAAATTCGGCAAAACTAGATTTCTTTATTTAAATTTGCACCACACAACTTAATACATATAAGATGAAAATCTCCATAGGAAACGATCACGCAGGACCAGATTACAAAAAAGCTATTGTCGAAATGCTTAAAGCAAAAGGACATGAGGTAACTAATTACGGAACGGATTCAGCAGATAGTGTTGATTACCCAGATTTTGGTCATCCTGTTGCTACTGATGTTGCTGAAGGAATAGCTGATTTTGGAATTGTTATTTGCGGAAGTGGTAACGGAATTTCTATGACAGTAAACAAACAGTCTAAAGTTCGCGCTGCTTTATGTTGGATGAAAGAAATTGCTGTTTTGGCACGTCAACATAATGATGCGAATATTATTAGTATTCCTGCTCGTTTTACTTCAATTCCACAAGCAGTAGAAATGGTAGAGGCTTTCTTAAATACCGAATTTGAAGGTGGAAGACACCAAAATCGTGTAGATAAAATTTCTTGCTAGAAACTTTTAATTGACTGAAATTACATTAATTCAGTCAGTGTATTGACTGAATTAATGTTAATTCAGTCAATACACTGACTGAATTAATGTTTTTTGATTATATTTGGTTTAGATTTCTAAATCAAATAGAATGGAAAATTATTTAAAAAGAGCGTTATTTCAAGATTTTGGTAAAAAAGTACTTCCTAATAAAGTATTAATTTTACTGGGCGCACGTCGTGTTGGAAAAACCGAACTACTAAAAAATTACCTTCAAACTATTCCTGACGGAAGTTATTTACAACTGAACGGAGAAGATATCAATGACGCTAATTTACTCAAAGAACGTTCCGTAGCGAATTATAAGCGATTATTACACAATATTGATTTATTGGTTATAGACGAAGCCCAAACTATTCCTGATATTGGACTTATTTTAAAACTAATTGTGGATTCTATTGAAGGAATCAAAATCATTGCAACAGGTTCCTCCATATTTGATTTAAACAATACTCTTGGCGAACCATTAGTAGGACGAAAAAACACTTTGTTTCTTTTTCCATTAGCACAAATGGAATATTCCCAATATGAAAATTACAAACAAACTACAGAAAAATTAGAGGAAAGATTACTCTTTGGAAGCTATCCGGAACTGATTCAATATTCAGATTGGGAGGATAAAAAAGAGTATTTGTATGAAATCATCAATTCGTATTTACTTAAAGATATTTTAGTATTTGATGGAATAAAACACGCCGATAAAATATATGATTTGCTGCGATTGATAGCCTATCAATTGGGGAAAGAAGTTTCGTTGCAGGAATTAGCAAATCAGTTGCAAATGTCTAAAAATACAGTTGCTACTTATTTAGATTTGCTTTCTAAAGTGTTTATTATCTTTAAGGTAGAAGGGTTCAGTCGCAATCTTCGAAAGGAAATTGTGAAATCCAGTCGTTGGTATTTTTATGACAATGGTATTAGAAACGGTATCATTAATAATTTCAATCGATTAGATTCCAGAACAGATGTAGGTGATTTATGGGAAAATTATTTGGCAGTAGAACGCGTTAAAAAGCAAAATTATTTAAAAATAAAAAACAATAATTATTTCTGGCGCACTTATGATCAGCAAGAACTAGACTGGCTTGAAGAAAAGGGAGAAGAACTGGCTGGATTTGAGTTTAAGTGGAGTGAAACCAAAAAAGTTAAAATTCCTACCGCTTTCGCAAAAGCCTATCCGGATGCTACTTTTGAAGTCATTAACAAGAGTAATTATTTAGATTTTATAACATAGAAATATGCTATAAAAACCTGCAGTATACCAATTAAAAAAAATTTCCATAAGAAAGATGTTTTTGAAGTTTTATGTCGGAAAACAAGCATCGCTAATCCAGAACCAATTGTTCCGCCAATTACACTCGTAAGCAATAAATTACGTTCTGAAATACGCCATTTTTGCTGTATGGCCAGTCGTTTGTCAACTCCTATTATTGAAAAAGCAACTAAATTAATAAGCGGAAAATACCAGAATAAAAAAGACATAAATAAGGAGTTTTGACTCAAAGATACTATTTTAGCAACATGATTTTATAATCTTAAATTTAAAATGACTAATATACAATTCATATCAAAAGTCGTTGCCACTGCAGTGATAAACATTCAAAACACAGTTCAATTATTACAAGAAGATTGTACCATTCCGTTCATTTCGCGTTATCGAAAAGATACAACAGGAAATCTCGATGAAGTACAAATAGAACAAATTGCCAAACTCCAAAAGGAGTATGAAGTAATCGTAAAACGCAAAGAAGCGATTTTAAAATCGATTCAGGAACAAAATGCGCTTAGTCCAGAATTAGAGAAAAAAATCCAGCAAAGTTTTGATTTACAAGAACTGGAAGATTTTTATCTGCCTTTCAAAAAGAAGAAAAAAACCAAAGCCGATGTTGCCCGTGAAAACGGATTGGAACCGTTAGCCAAAATCATTATGGCGCAAAATAATGACGATGTCGATTTTATATCCACACAATATTTGAATGAAAATGTCATCAATGAAGAAGCAGCGTTGCAAGGAGCCAGAGAAATTATTGCCGAATGGATTAATGAAAATATTTATGTTCGAAAGCAACTCAGAAGATTGTACGAACGCAAAGCAACCATCACCACCAAAGTAGTAAAAACTAAAAAAGACGAAGAAGCAGCCCAGAAATTCAATCAGTATTTCGAATGGTCAGAACCGTTGACGAAAGCGCCTTCGCATAGATTGTTGGCGATGCTTCGTGCCGAAAACGAAGGTTTTATCAAGTTTAAAGTAGAAGTTGATATCAATGAAGCATATGATATTATTGATGCGTTAGTTTTAAAAGGTCAAAATAAAACCACGCCACACGTACAATTAGCTATCGAGGACAGCTATAAAAGATTATTGAATCCGGCGATTTCAAATGAAGCCTTGCAAGAAGCAAAAGCCAAGGCTGATGCCAATTCTATTCAGGTTTTTGCGAACAATCTCGGGCAGTTACTACTGGCACCGCCTTTGGGTGAAAAACGAATTCTGGCAATCGATCCGGGATTTAGAAGTGGTTGTAAGATTGTTTGTTTGGACGAAAAAGGAGATTTGTTATACAATGAAACCATTTATCCGCATGCGCCACAAAAAGAGGAAGCCATGGCGATGAAAAAAATTCGTTCGATGGTGAATTCGTATAAAATTGATGCCATTTCAATAGGAAACGGAACGGCTTCACGTGAAACGGAATTCTTCATCAAGAAAATAGCTTTTGATAAACCCGTTCAGGTTTTTATCGTTTCCGAAGCAGGAGCATCTGTGTATTCTGCTTCAAAAATTGCCAGAGATGAATTTCCTAATTATGATGTCACAGTTCGAGGTTCAGTTTCTATCGGACGGCGATTGTCAGATCCATTGGCCGAATTGGTAAAAATTGATCCAAAAGCCATTGGCGTAGGCCAATACCAGCACGATGTGGACCAAAATAAGCTAAAAGAAGAATTAGACAGTACGGTGATTCGGTGCGTGAATTCTGTTGGAGTAAACATCAACACGGCGAGTAAACATTTGTTGAGTTATGTGAGTGGAATAGGAGAGAAGCTGGCCGAAAATATTGTACAATATCGCTCTGAAAACGGCCCTTTTCAAGATAGAAAACAACTTAAAAAAGTGCCGCGTTTGGGTGAAAAAGTGTATCAACAAGGTGCTGCATTTATTCGAATTTCGAATGCAAAAAATCCTTTGGACAATTCAGCAGTGCATCCCGAGGCGTATGGAATTGTAGAGAAAATGGCAAAAGATTTGAAACTTACAGTGAATGATTTGATTGCCAACAAAGAAAAAACGGCTTTGATAAAACCCGAAAATTACATTACGCCCGATATTGGAGTTTTGACTTTGAAAGACATTATTAAAGAGCTCGAAAAACCGGGATTAGACCCTAGAAAAGCAGCTAAAGTATTTGAATTTGACCCGAATGTAAAAACGATTAAAGATGTAAAAACAGGAATGGTTTTACCTGGAATTGTCAATAACATTACCAATTTTGGTTGTTTTGTGGATATTGGAGTGAAAGAAAGTGGTTTGGTTCACATTTCTCAACTCAAAGCAGGTTTTGTGAGTGATGTGAATGAAGTGGTCAAATTACACCAACATGTTCAAGTAAAAGTCACTGAGGTTGATGAAGGCAGAAAACGTATCCAGTTGAGTATGATACTTTAAAAAATAAAAAAAAGGCTTTTCAAATTATGAAAAGCCTTTTTTTATTTTGTTTCTTCTTCTTTTTTATCAGCTGGTTGACTGTCTTTGGCTGCGTTTTTAAACTCTTTAATTCCGCTTCCTAAACCTTTCATTAATTCTGGAATTTTTTTACCTCCAAAAAGTAATAAAACAATGGCCAATATAACAAGGATTTCTGTAACACCTATACTACTCATAATATGATAATTTATGCCGAAGCAAATTTGTAATAAATCTAAAGGCAAAGGTAAATAGAATTTGTTAACGGAATCTCATTTTGGTACATTTATTTGGTTTTAAAAGCGTTAAAAATTTATTAAAAATAAATTTAGTTTAAGAAAAGTGAACAAAAACAAGCGAATACAATCAACGACAATAATTGTTATATTTGTTCAATAATAAAAAAGTATGTCAAAAAAACGACTAAAACGACGCAAAATCAAAGAAAATTTATTCAATAAACGACGTTTAATAATACTTAACGAAGATACTTTTGAAGAGACATTTTCTTTGAAACTTACTTTAATGAATGTTTTTGTGGTAGCGACTCTAGGGGCAATAATAATTACAATCATTACCACTTTTGTTATTGCTTTTACTCCTTTACGAGAATTTATACCAGGCTATTATTCCTCAAAATTAAAGAAAGACGCAATGGGACTGGCTTTAAAATCAGATTCTTTGTCACGAGCCTTAAAGAAAAACGAAGCCTATATCCAGTCGATTCAAAAAGTGTTGACAGGAGAGTTAGAATATGCAAAATTCAATAAAGATTCGATACTTTCGGCAGCAGATGAAGTACCTTCTCAAGCTGATTTATCTGCATCAAAGCAAGAATTGGAATTGAGAGAGCAAGTAGCGAAAGAAGAAAAAAATCCCCTCCCAACTTCCCCGAAGGGAAGGAGACAAGACACAAAAAAATAACTCTAATAATGTCAATAAAATCTACTGCTGCAAAATTATTTGCACAAAAAATATTCAAAAAAACACAACTTTGGGCCAATAATCCTATTGAAACTCAAAAGAAGGTCTTACAAAAATTAATCAAAGAAGCGAAGAAAACACAATTTGGCATTGACCATCATTTTGACCAAATAAAAAATGAGAAAGATTTTGCAAAACAGGTACCGGTTCGGGATTATGAGGCATTGAAACCTTATGTTGATAAGGTGGTAAAAGGCCAGGAAAATATCCTTTGGAAAGGAAAACCGCTTTATTTTGCCAAGACTTCCGGAACTACTTCCGGAGCTAAATATATTCCGTTGACTAAGGAATCCATGCCTTTTCATATTGAGGCGGCTCGAAATGCAATTCTACATTATATACATGAAACAGGAAACGCTGATTTTGTTGACGGCAAAATGATTTTCTTGCAAGGAAGCCCAATATTGGAAGAAAAACATGGAGTTAAATTAGGAAGATTGTCTGGAATTGTGGCGCATTTTGTTCCAAAATACCTTCAAAAAAACAGGATGCCATCTTGGGAAACAAACTGTATCGAGGATTGGGAAACCAAAGTAAATGCGATTGTAGAGGAAACATTTAATAAAGACATGAGGGTCATTTCTGGTATTCCGTCTTGGGTTCAAATGTATTTTGAGAAATTACATCAAAAAGGAGGGAAGCCCGTGGGAGACATTTTCAAAAACTTCAATTTGTTTATTTACGGCGGTGTAAATTACGAACCGTATCGCGCTAAATTTGAGAATCTGATAGGGAGGAAAGTAGACAGTATTGAGTTATTTCCTGCTTCGGAAGGTTTTTTTGCGTATCAGGATTCCCAAAAAGAAAAGGGAATGTTACTGCTTTTGAACTCCGGAATTTTCTATGAATTTATAAAAAGTGATGAATTCTATACTGAAAATCCAAGACGATACACCATCGGAGAAGTGGAACTGGGAGTGAATTATGTCTTAATTATTTCTACAAATGCGGGACTTTGGGGGTATAATATTGGAGATACCGTTCAGTTTACCAGTTTAAAACCATACCGAATCATAGTATCGGGAAGAATCAAACATTATATTTCGGCTTTTGGGGAACATGTGATCGGTAAAGAAGTAGAAAGTGCGTTGCAGGAAGCAATTATCGGAACGAATATCCGCATTAATGAATTTACTGTTGCGCCTCAAATTACACCAGCAGAAGGATTACCGTATCACGAATGGTTCATAGAATTTGAGAATGAACCGGAGGACAGTGTGTTTTTTGCGGAAGCGTTAGACAATGCGATGCGCAAACAAAACATGTATTATGATGATTTAATTGTGGGGAAAGTGTTGCGGAAAGTGGTTGTCACCAAAGTGGCTAAAAATGGATTCCAAGAGTATATGAAATCGATAGGTAAACTGGGTGGACAAAATAAAATCCCAAGACTTTCTAATGACAGAAATATCGTAGATTTATTAAAAAATAAATAAAAAAGTTACCTTTGAAGGTTAGAAAATAATTAGAAAATGAAAGAGACCAAAAATATATCACGCTCTAGAGCGCAAGAATCATCGGCGGCAATTGAAAAAATGTACATCACCATGCGTCATCTTTTCAATAGAGGATTTTATAAGCCAATGGGTGTTTCTGGAGATACATTGAGAGAAGCATTATTGGCATTAAGCCCAGAAATATATGGAAATATTGCAGATGAAAAAGTAGAATTAAATGGGCTTTTGTACGTTATAGAGCGTCTTCCGGTAGGAATTGAAGAATGTCGATTTATCAATTTAACTTCGGAAGAAGGCTATTCAAAATCTCATTTTCAAGCGATTGTTCCGCCAAAAAGACGCCGCAATTGTTACCGAATCGATGAGGAACAAATGAATGTGGAAATCACCCGCGGACGCTCGGATATTTATGATATTTTGACGCATTTGACGTTTATTTTCATCGAATCACACAAAATTAGAAACAGAGTTTTACTAGATGACGCCGGAGAAGTATCCCGCGATTGGTTCAAACTGGAACAAGCCGTTTCTCAAAAGAAAAAATTGACCCTTGTAGAAAAAGAAAAAGCCATATCCCATGCTGCGAATATTCTGGGGAGAACATTTGAGGAAGTGTTGGATATTTATGATGCATTTGGTTCAACGGCGGCGCCAGATCGATTTTTGCACGTTATTTTTTGGTTGGGAAAACTCGCTATTGAAGAAATAGTAGACGATAATAAGAGAACGATTACCTTTAGTCCTATTTTAAGAGAACGATTGGGACATCATATTCACGGTGAAATTTGGGCTACTAACATCAAGGAGGTTTTAAAAGACAATCAACTTTTGGACCGTCCGATTCATGTGATTAGTGCTAACATGCACAGTGTGATGAACTCTATTTTTGCCACTGAGGTTTTAAAAACGAAGTTTATAGACAAATCTGATTTCTTTATTTATGAAGAGTTGAGTAAGTCTGGCGCTCATGAAGTTCGAAATCAGGTTTCGGCGGTAGCTTTGAAACACGGAATGATTTCGTTGCCGGATACATCGGGAACAAATATTGACGTTCAGATTTTTGATACAGCCAAAATTGATTGGTCCAAAACATCATTTCCAAAGGCAAATACCGGAGATAAAAAACCAGTATTGATTGTTATGGATTACGCTTTTGGGGAGCAAGCTTATGAAACGATAGATGAGTTATTGAAACCGTATAAAAAAGCTACTTTACTTAATGTAGAATCAGTTTCTATCATGGGAAAAGCGGGAATTCTGGAAGGTGGAAAAGGAGATATTATGATTCCGAACGCACATATCAATGAAGGAACTGCGGATAATTATTTTTTCGAAAATGAATTGACTGCAGATATGTTTGAAGGGAATGATATTGCTGTTTTTGCCGGACCAATGGTTACTGTTTTGGGAACTTCATTACAAAACAGAGATTTATTGAAGTTTTTCTATGAATCAACTTGGGGAGTTATTGGATTGGAAATGGAAGGTTCTTATTACCAAAAAGCCATTCAATCGGCATCAAAAATTAGAAAAAGTGTTCCTCATGATATCAAAGTGAGATATGCGTATTATGCATCAGATAATCCTTTGGAAACCGGTAGTACATTGGCTTCAGGCGGGCTGGGAACTACGGGTGTAAAACCTACTTATTTGATTACCATTAAAATATTAGAACAAATTTTCAACGCAAAATAAAAACATAGGATGAGCAAAAACCAACCCAACAACCAAGAGGATCAGGAAATTGATTTGATGCAAATTTTTAAAAAAATAGGAAGTTTTTTTAAAAATATTAATACGTTTTTATTTAGATGTATTCAATTTTTTGTAAAAAATGCGATTGTAGTCTCAATTTTGCTGGTAATTGGAGTTGGATTAGGGTTTTATTTAGACGCAACAAAAAAAATCTATAATCATCAAATTATTGTTACTCCAAATTTTGGGAGTACGGATTATTTATATTCAAAGATTGATTTGATAGAATCAAAAATCCAAGAGGGAGACACCGCTTTTTTAAAAGAATTTTTAGGTATAAAAAAGCCTAAAGAATTAATAAAAATTGAAATTAATCCAATAGCGGATGTTTATAAATTTATTGAAAATAAACCGGAAAATTTTGAATTAATCAAGTTGATGGCGGAAGATGGTGATATTAAAAAGACGGTCGAGGATAATTTGACCAGTAAAAATTATACGTTTCATAAGGTATCATTTATCACAGGAAAATTAATCAACAATAAAGAAACAGTTCAGCCATTATTAGACTTTTTGAACGAAACCGATTATTACAAGATAATTCAAAAAGAAGAAATAAACAATATTCAAATTAAGATGATCCAAAATGACTCTATAATTTCACAAATAAATGGAGTTTTAAACGGATTTTCTAACAGGGTAAATGGCGCTACAAAAAGTGAGAAACTGGTTTATTATAATGAAAACACACAGTTGAATGATATTATCAAGACTAAAGAAGTTCTAATTAATGAGCAGGGAACCCATAGAGTTAGTTTGATAGGTTTAGATAAAATTGTAAAAGAAAACAGTTCAACACTGAATATTGAAAATAAGAGTTCTGTCAACGGAAAATTAAAATTTGTTCTGCCAATGTTGTTTATTCTGGGCTTTATTCTTTTCCGATTGTTTATCGCTTTTTATAGAAAACAAGCTTTAAAAGCATTACAAAACAGCTAATAAGTAGGGTAAAACGATTGTAAAGTAAAAAATAATTCAAGAACAGATAAATATATAAAAACAAATTTCTCTATAAGAAATAAAATATATTTTTGTAAAAAAGCACAAATGAAAATAAAAGTAATAGCAGCAAGTTTTTTCTTAACATTAGCATTAGTTTCTTGTAAAAAGGAAGATAAGAAAGAAGTGGCTGCCCCAGCTGAAGAGGTAAAAGCCAACACATTTGATGTTACAGTTGAGTTGGTGATTAAAAAAGATGACGAATTAATCCTTTTTTATAAAGACCCTTCAATTAATTATTTTGACGAAAAAAATACCGTTTATTATGGTTTGAAAGGTAAACAAGAGGCTCAAACCGTAATATTCAGCATTCCTGAAGGAGTTATACCAAATGATATTCGTTTTGATATTAGTTCGAAAAAAGATCAAGAACCGGTAAAAATTAACGCCATAACTTTAAGTTTTGAAGGCAGAACATTTAGAGTTGATCAAAAAGATTTGCTAAAATACTTTACGCCTAATGAATTTATAGCATTTGATGAGACTTCGTCGACAGCGACTTTCCTTCCAAAAGGAGATCAATACGACCCGATTTTTAATACAAAACCAGCAATTTATATAGCGCTTGAAAAAGTTAGCGGGGTTAAATTATAGTTTATAATGAGCAAAATTTTCAAAGGCTATTCCTGTTAAGGCGTAGCCTTCTTTTTATATAAAACACACGAAACAAATGTTTAGTTTTTTTAATAATGTCCCATACGATAAAAAGCACAAAATATTAGTTTCTAATTTTGTTTACCTTGCTATACTCCAAGGTCTAAATTTATTATTACCCCTAATTACCTTACCTTATTTGGTCAGCGTTTTGGGAATAGAAACTTTCGGATTACTGTCTTTTTCATTAGCATTAATCACCTATTTTCAGATTGTTACAGATTTTGGATTCAACGCAATCGCTACCAGAGATATTTCGGTTGCAATCGATGACAAAAAAATGCAACAAGATATTTTTAACGATGTAATGTCTACAAAATTATTTTTGCTTGTTTTCTGTTTCCTTTTGATGTCAATTATTGTTTTTAGTTTTGAAATATTCAGAAATCATTGGGAAATTTATTTTTTCTCCTTTGGATCGGTTCTTGGTCAGGCTATTTTTCCAGTTTGGTTTTTCCAAGGAATGCAAAAAATGAGATATATTACCTATATAAATTTATTCACAAAAATTATTTTCACCATCGCAATTTTTGTTTTTGTTAAAGAACAAGAGGATTATTTTTTAGTTCCTATTTTTAATGCTTTAGGCTTTATTAGCGCCGGAATCATATCTTTTTATTTTGTGAAGAAGCACTTTGATTTACCATTAAAACTACAATCCTTTCAAAGAATTAAAAACCAATTAATTAAAGGGAAATATGTTTTTTTGTCCGAATTAAAAATTTCTTTATTTACCAATACCAATACATTGATATTAGGGATTTTTGTAGGCAATCAAGCAGTTGGTTATTTTAGTGGTGCAGAAAAATTAGCGAGAGCAATTGGGAATTTCCAAACTCCCATTTCGAATGCCTTGTTTCCTTTTTTGGCTAGTGAAATGATTTCAAATAAAATACAGACGATTAAGAAAATAAATAAGATTACAATAATTGGAGGAATATTTTTTTCGGCTATAGTGCTCTTGGGATTCTTTTTTTCTAAAGAAATAATAACATTAGTTTATGGACAAGCGATGAATCCAGCCATCATTTTATTTAAAATATTGATAATCATACCACTTGCATCATTCTTAGACACGATGTTTGGTAAACAAATTTTACTAAATTTAGGGAAGGATAATTTATATTTTCGGGTCATCTTATGGGCAACCGTTTTAAACATCAGTATAAATTTAGGATTAACCTACTTTTATAAAGAACTTGGAACGGCAATTGCGCTTACTATTACACAAATTTTTATCGTATTAGGAATGTGGTTTTATGCAAAAAGAGAAACGGATAAATTCTGCTAATAAAAGAGCCATGACACAAATTAAAGTAAGCGTCATAATTCCTGTATACAATGCAGAAGAATTTTTGGCTGATTGTATTCAATCGTTGATAAGTCAAACATTAGAGGAATGTGAGTTTATTTTTGTCAATGACGGCTCAACTGATTCCAGCCAGCAAATTATAAAACAATTTCAAGAAAAGGACCATAGGATTATCCTAATAAATCAAGAGAATGTAGGACGAAGTGCCGCTAGAAATATAGGGATAATTGATGCTACGGGGAGATACATTGGTTTTGTAGATTCAGATGATTTTGTTTTGGAGGAGATGTTTGAAAATTTATACAATAGAGCAACTGAATTTGATACTGACATAGTTATCTCTAATTATTTTTTGGGAAGAGATGATAAGTACATTATTAAAAATGCAATATTTCCAGTGAATATATTGTATGATCAAAATTTCATTCAAAAAAATGTTATTCCAAATTTATTAGAAAGAGAAGATTTGTTTGCAGTTTGGAATAAAATTTACAAAAGAGAGCTTATTATTTCTCATAGCATTGTTTTCCCAAATGAATATGAAGAAGATCAAATGTTTAATTTATGGGTTTTTAACACGGTTTCGAATGTGCTTTTTATAGATTATGCAGGCTATTTTTATAGAGAAGTTTTTAATGGAGTATCTAAGAATATATTTAAAATAGATTATTTTGGGATAGCTCGTCAAAAACTTCATGTAGATTATAAAAAAAGATATAACCTAACGATTCCTTACGGGGAATTTGAGAAACTAAAAGCAATTCGATTTATCCAGAAGGTTTTTTATTTACTATTTAAGTATGCCACAGCAGAAATTTCTTTTAGTGATAAACTTAAAAAAATACAAATAATGGTTTTTGATCCAGAAGTCAATATGCTATCAAAGAAATACCATAAAGACATTTTAAAAAACCAAGGAATATTTGAAGCATTGGTTTTGAAAATTATAAAAAACAAATCTGTAGCTGGTTTATATTTATTAGTTTTAGCGGTTAAATTGACCTATCACCCAAAAACTTCAGAGATTATTCGAAATTTAAATAATTTTAAATTCAAAAAAACTTAAAAATATTGCTCAGAAAATTATATACAATATTATTTTTTTTAGGACTTTTCTTCTTTCCGTTCAACGAGTATGAAGGGATTCCTTTTTTGGGAGAATTTAAAAGTGAAGCAGGAGCCCTTTTTTTGATGTTAGGGTTTTTATTTTTGCTTCTTGAAGTTGTAGTGACAAAAAGAATATTTGTACCATACAAAAGTCCTATTTTTCAAATAGGTGCAATTTTTTTAATCTGGTGTTTTATAAGCACTTTACTCAATGTAGTTTCGGTTTCAACTAATTATTTTAAACATACTGGAGGTATAAATAGGTTTATTAGACAATACTTTGCATTGCTGATTTCCGGTTGTTTTTTCTTGATTTTATATTGTAATGTCTTTATAAAAATGGATCTAAAAGAAATCCTTTTTAAAATTAGAAAGGCATTTTTCTATTCGTTAGTTATTGCTTCAATTTACGGATTTTTAGAAATTTTGGTTTCTTATTTTGGCATAAATTCAGTGTTTCCAGTTTTAAAACTTTTTGATTATTTTCCTTTTTTAGAAGTTAAAATTGCAGGATTAGGTAGAATCTCATCTATAGCTTATGAACCGCCTTTTCTAGCTATTTATTTAATTACAATTGCTGGCTGGATGTTTAGTTATATTCTGACAGAAAAAGGAATTTGGAAGTTTTTTCCAACAATTGCAATACTGCTACTGACTTTTTTCTCAGGTTCAAGAACAGGTTTAATAGTAGTTTTTTTTCAACTATTTATTTTTACGACAATATTGTATAAGGATAAAAGATTCAAAGTTTATGTTGTTTATTCTTTGATTGGTTTTTTTGCACTTTTTTCGGTAATGCTTATTTTTAATGGAGAAAAAGTTACTAAAGCATTGACTGAAAAAATAGAATCATTAGATTTTAAAGGAAATTTAAAGAATAATATTTCAAATAAATCCCGATTTGGAATGCAATATGCTTCGTTACAAGTTTTTAAGGAAAATCCTATTGTTGGGGTTGGTTTTGGACAACAAACATATCACAGCAGAACACATTATCCAACTTGGGCTACAAAAGATAATTATGAGTTTGATTTGATATATAAGAATAAGAATGTAAAATCATTCCCTCCGGGATATAATCTTTATACCAGATTGTTGGCAGAAACGGGTATAATTGGGTTTTTGATTCTATTGGCATTAATTTATTATTCTATAAAACAAACAAAAATATTCATAAAAAACAGTACTGGAGAGAAGCAAATCCTGTCTTATATACTATTAATTTCATTTTCAGGTTTATTTATTAATTGGTTGCAGATAGATACTTTTAGAATTTATGGTATTTGGCTTTCCTTAGCTATTTTGATGCGATTGTCTCAAGAAAAAATAACGATAAATGAATAAGGTTATTCTTTTAATTCCTCACTATAATAATCCGCTTGGATTAATGGCATCTGTGGCATCAATAGAAGCTTCAGAAGCATTAGATGTCGTCATTGTGGATGATGGGAGCATCAATGAAAGAATTAACGAAACAGCTATAAATAGTGCTTTCAAATCAACAGGAAAAATTACTTATATTTATTTAGAAAATAATGAAGGGGTTGAATCTGCGCTGAACCATGGCTTAGATTATATTGTAAAGACAAATCAATATCATTTTATTGCTCGATTGGATTGTGGGGATACTTGTATTGGTAAACGGTTTGAAATACAAGAAAAATTTCTGGTTGAAAATCCTGAAATAAAATTAGTGGGTTCGAATGCTATTGCTGTGGACCCAAAAGGTAATTTTTTATACAAGACTTTACTTCCAGAAAAGAACCAAGAAATAAAGAACAAAATGTTTACTAACAATATGTTTCTTCATCCAACAGTTATGTTTGCAGAAGATATTATAGCTATTGTTGGGAAGTATCCCACAAATTATAAAGCTGCTGAGGATTATGCTTTTTTCTTTAAAATTGTAAAAGAATTCAAAACGGCTAATCTGCCAGAATTTCTGCTGCAATATGAAATTAATCCATCAGGGATTTCGTTTTCAAAAAGGAAAGTACAAGTCTGGAGCAGAATAAGGGTTATTAAAGATAATTTTTATCTTGGTTTTTGGCCTGTTTACGGAATTATTAAAAATTTGATTTTGTATATTTTACCCCATTCGATAATTCAAAAAATAAAAAGGCTCAAAGAATGATTCAAAGAATGAGTGTGTTTTCAAAGAAAGAAAGCTATCGCAATATTATTCTATTATTAGTATTGGCGTTGTCTTTTTCAAAATCAATACCCAATATTATTTTGGGTGTTGCTCTGTCGTTTTATGCCGTATTGCTTTATCAAAAAGAAATAGTTTTTCCAAAAAAGCACTATTTTTATCCTTTTGGGTTACTTTTCCTGTATCTCCTAGTTAAGTCTATTTTCAGTTCATCAATTGGTAACGAAGTAAATGTTTTTAGTCGATTTTTAATAGTAATTGCACTTCCAATAGTATTTATTCCCGTTCCAAGAAATAAAATAATTTGGGTTTTTATAGCATCGGTTTTTATCGCTACGATTATTGCTCTAATTAACACTTCAGTTTATTATTTAAAGGATAAAACGCTTCCTTTCAGTAATGGAGAAGACGTAAATAGAATTTTGATAATAGAAAGGCCGTACATGGGATTTATATGCCTTGTCGCATTAATTTTATGCCTATATATGGTAAAAGAATTTCCAAAATTTAAGAAAGGACTATTGGTTTTGGGTTTGTTTTTTGGAATTTTTATCTTTTTTATTGCGGCAAGATTGTCTTTAATCACATTAATTGGAGTCGCTTTAATTTATCTATTATTCTATTCGGGTTTATCCGCTATAAAAAAAGCAATAATTATTACAGTTTGTTTTCTAGCCTTATTTACTGCTTTGTTGAGTTATAAAAATTTGTCAAACAGATTTTTTGTTACCGACAGTTTTCAAACGATGAAAGATTATGAACCAAGAGTTGTAATCTGGAGTTGTGCATCAGAGATAATTCGTTCGTCTGATTTTAATTTAATTTTTGGAAGTAAAAGCTTCAATTGGATGCAGGAACAATACGTTGAATGTTATGCTGATTCTATTACAAATGAAAGTAAAAAAGCATGGTTTTTAGCTAAAAAATATAATTCTCATAACCAATTTATTGATTTTTTTCTAGTTGGTGGTTTTTTAGGATTGGGACTGTTTTTATTTTTTATTTTTTCTATGATGAAAAATGCTATAGGAAATTTTTACTTTTTTTCAATCGTTGTTTCTTTAACGTTATTTTTTTTAATGGAAAATGTATTAAACAGACAATTTGGCTGTTATTTAACCGCAATCGTATTTTCTATAACCGCAAAATATAGGGATGAAAAAAATTAAAATTGCCCATATTCTCCATTCCGTAGGAGGTGTTGATGTTTCGTTGCGACTAATTCTTGAAAACAGCAATCCATTACAGTTTGAAAATATCGTAATCCATGGAATTGTTGATACAAAAGAAGGATTTTATGATAAAAATAAAGTACTTGTTACCGAATATAAATTGCCTATATCGAGAGAAATAGCGATTGCAAATGATTTTATCTCAATAATAAAAACATACAGAATACTAAAAAAGGAAAAACCAGACTTAATTCATTGTCATAGTGCAAAAGGCGGTGTAATTGGAAGGATGGTTGCAATTTTAACGGGAATTCCGGTTGTATATACTCCGCAGGCATTCTCCTATTTAAGTACAAATAATAACTTTAAAAGAATGGTTTTTCTGTTCATTGAAAAATTATTATCCAAAGGGAATGTCACTCTTTTAGCTTCTTCAAAGTCCGAAATGAATCGAGCTATTAATGAAGTAGGATTTGATGAAGAAAACGTATTGCTTTTTAACAACGCCATACGACCTTTAACAGAAATAAATTCTTTATCCATAAAGAAAACTTGGCCCGATAACTATATCTGTACGGTGGGAAGACCATGTTATCAAAAAAATATTGATGAAATGATTCGCGTTTTTTATGAAGTAAAAAAACAGCAGGATATTCATTTAGTGATTATGGGTGTTGGTCATTATGCGAGCCAGTTGCGAATGATAAAAAAAATGATTTCAGAATTTGATTTATCAAATAACATAACACTATTAGATTGGGTCTCGCGAGAAGATGTGCTTCACATAATAAGTAAAACACAATTGTATATTTCAACTGCACGGTATGAAGGTTTGCCTTATTCTGTAATTGAAAGTTTGGCGCTATCGATTCCTTGCATTGTATCAAATTGTGATGGGAATAAGGACTTAATAGTAGATAATTATAACGGATATTTAATCAACGAAAACGATACAATTAGGTTTAGTAAAAAAGTCATTCAATTATTAAACGATAAAAATAAACATGCAGTGTTTTCAATAAATGCAAAGAAAACCTTTGAATTGAATTATAATATTATTGAAAAAATAAAAGACTTAGAAGCCATTTATTTATCACAAAAAGTTAAATAATGAAAGTGTTTTTTATAATTAGCAATTCAACTACATTTGTTGAGTATAAAAATCACTTATGAAAAGAATACTTATCACCGGAGCCGCAGGGTTTTTAGGATCACATCTTTGTGACCGTTTTATCAAAGAAGGTTATTTTGTTATAGGGATGGATAATCTCATTACTGGAGATTTAAAAAATATTGAGCATTTGTTTAAACTCGAACATTTCGAATTTTATCACCATGATATCACGAAGTTTGTTCATGTTCCGGGTAATTTAGATTATATACTTCATTTTGCATCACCGGCAAGTCCGATAGATTATTTAAAGATTCCGATACAAACTTTAAAAGTTGGTTCTTTAGGAACACATAATCTTTTAGGATTAGCAAGAGTTAAAAAAGCGAGAATTCTTATAGCATCTACTTCCGAAGTATATGGAGATCCATTGGTTCATCCTCAAACCGAAGAATATTATGGAAATGTAAATACCATTGGACCAAGAGGCGTTTATGATGAGGCGAAACGCTTTCAGGAATCTATAACTATGGCGTACCATACTTTTCATGGAGTAGAAACTAGAATTGTTAGAATTTTCAACACGTATGGACCAAGGATGCGATTAAATGATGGCCGAGTAATTCCGGCTTTTATCGGTCAGGCTATTAGAGGTGAAGATCTAACTATTTTTGGGAATGGAATGCAAACGCGTTCTTTTTGTTTCGTAGACGATCAAGTCGAAGGAATCTATAGATTATTGCACTCGGATTATGTTTATCCGGTAAATATTGGAAATCCAGATGAAATTACCATCAAGGATTTTGCCGAAGAAATTATAAAATTGACAGGAACTAATCAAAGGGTAGTGTATCATCCCTTACCTATAAATGATCCTTTACAGCGTCAGCCTGACATCACGAAAGCAAAAGAATTACTGGGATGGGAAGCCAAAGTAGGTCGTGCCGAAGGAATGAAAATCACCTATGATTACTTTAAATCATTATCTAAAGAAGAGCTTTCCAAAGAAGAGCATAAAGATTTTTCTAAGTACATAAGCTAGTGAAAACCAAAACAGGGAGATACTCGGGCTATATTCGCCCATTTTCATTTTTAATAGACCTTATGGTTATCAATATACTATTGGTATATTTGACAGATTTCCCTGTTAATAAAGTTTTTTATTCAGTTTTCATTAGTGCTGCATGGTTTATTATAGCGGCCAGTTTAGGTTTTTATGAGGTATATAGATACACTAAAGTAATTTCTATACTAAATTGTGCAATGAAACAAGGGATTTTATTTACACTATTTTGTCTTGCATTAGCTTTCTCAGATTCTGAAGATTCGAGTTTCAAAAAGATTATTTTATTTACTTCGACTTCATTATTTATAATTCTGATTATCAAATTATTTATCTATTTTTTTCTAAAGAAATACAGAGTACTTTTTGGAGGAAATTTTAGGACAGTAGTGTTATTGGGAAATAATAAAAGTATCAATCCACTGCAACTTTTTTTTACAGAAAATCCAGATTATGGGTATAAATTAGAGAAAGTTTTCGACTTAGGACATGATAAAAAAAACCATCTATCAGAAAGTCTTGCATTTGTTTTAGAGCATAAAATAGACGAAATATATTGCTCTATGGGTGATTTGACACAAAAACAGATTAATGACATTGTCTATTTTGCGGATAACAACTTAAAAACTTTAAAATTTATTCCTGACGAAAAACAAATCCTTTCCCGAAATTTTACATTTGAATATTATGACTATATCCCTGTAATTTCGTTAAGAAACATATTGCTTGACGACACCTTAAACAAGGTCGTTAAGCGTGTTTTTGACCTTTTGTTTTCTGTAATAATAATTTTGGGAGTACTATCTTGGCTCATACCAATTTTAGCGATTGTCATAAAATGGGAATCTAAAGGACCTTTGTTTTTTGTACAAAAGAGGAATGGATTAAATTATAAAGAATTCAACTGTTACAAATTCAGATCGATGGAACTAAATGATCAAGCTGATTTGGAACAAGTTTCCAAAAACGATATTCGAGTTACCAAAACAGGACGGTTTATACGAAAAACAAGTATCGATGAGTTACCACAATTTTTCAATGTTTTATTGGGTCAAATGTCAGTCGTTGGTCCTAGACCCCATATGGTTAGCCACGCTAAAATGTATGCACTGAAAATTGATAAGTTCATGGTGCGTCATTTTATTAAACCAGGAATCACGGGACTTGCTCAAACAAAAGGGTTTCGAGGTGAAGTCGAAACAGATGTGGATATTATAAATAGAGTAAAATTCGATATTTTTTACATGGAAAATTGGTCTATTTTATTAGATATAAAGATTATTTTTATCACGGTATACAATACTTTAAAGGGAGAAGAAAAAGCATATTAAAATGGAAAAACCGCTTGTGTCCATAATAACGCCATCCTTCAATTGTGAAAAATTTATCGCAAAAACAATCTTGTCAGTACAGAATCAAACCTATAAAAATTGGGAAATGATTATTGTAGACGATTGTTCTTCCGATCAAACGGTTTCAATAATAAAAGAAATTTCCAGTCGAGATAATAGAATTCAACTTTTTCAGCTCGATACAAACTCCGGAACCGGAATTGCCAGAAATACCGCTTTGAATAAAGCAGCCGGAAAATATATAGCCTTTTTAGACGCAGACGATTTGTGGAAACCATTCAAGTTAGAGCTACAAATTGATTTTCTCAAAAAACATAATTTACCGTTTACTTTTTCGTTTTACGAATGTATTAATGAAGCAGGAGAATCGCTCAATAGGAGAGTCGAATCACCAAGAAACCTCTCTTATCGTCAGTTGTTTTTTTGTAATTATGTTGGGAATCTAACAGGGATCTATGACGTAAATTACTTCGGAAAAATAACTGTTTCTTCTATTCGAAAACGCCAGGATTGGATACATTGGCTTATAATTCTTAAGAAAATAAAAACCGCACAACCCGTTCCGGAAAGTTTAGCTTTTTACAGAATCAGAGAAAACTCAATTTCGGCTTCTAAATATGAGCTGTTAAGACATAATTTTGCCGTTTACAGAACGTTTCATGGGTTTAATGTAGTTGTCTCAATACTTTGTATGACGGGGTTTTTGTTTACGCAATTAATGATAAAACCACGTTACGTTAAATCATTGATTTAAACTGCTTCAATTTTCCTCTGTTGCTTCTTTCTAAAGATTTTTTTCTAAGAAAACTAAATTTTAAATTGGGTTCCAGATACAAAGAAATCGCCTCTTCAATTTTTTGAATTTGTGCCAAATTTAATTCGGTTTCGCTCACATATTCTATTTCAAAAGTATCAATTTTCGTTTGCTTGATTATGAACTCTTTTACATTTCCGTCGTCTTCAATAATACTTTTTGTCACATAATAGAAAGTAAGTCCAGGGGATTTTTTCCCACTTGGTAAAATAGCGACATCATTGGTCCGGCCTATTAATTTTTTGAGAATCGGTTTTTGTAACGTGCTTTTTTCGTCCAGAATTCCAATATCGCCAATGTCATATCGAATGAACGGATGCGCCTTATTGAACAAGGAAGTGATTACAATTCGGCCTGCAGTGCCGTTAGGAACGGCTTTGTTATTGTCATCCAAAATTTCTACAAACAGCGTTTCGGAATTAATTTGCCATTCATCTTTAGGATTTTGAAAAGCAATCAAATCCAGTTCAGAAGCACCATATTCATTGACAATAGGAATTCCAAATTGTTTTTCTAAAAGTATTTTATCTTCTTCAAAAAGCATTTCAGAAGTTACCATGCATACTTTCAAAGTGGGACAAATTGTGGTTAATATGATGTTTCTCTTTTGTAAAAACTTAGCAAATAAAACAATCGAACTGGTATATCCATTGATATAATCGAATTTTTTATTCTGAAATTTTTTCAGAATCTTTTCTAAAACGTCATCCGATAAATCGAAAATGGAAAACCGAAACCGATGACTCAAAAAATCCTTGAAACGTTCTTTTTTGTTTCCAATAAAATCCATTGGAATTCCATAAAAACGCGCTTGGTAGGAAGTATTGAAATCAATTCCATACCAACCAAATCGGTAAATATTTGAAGCCCAAGTCAACGCATGACAATATTTATCTTTGGCAAAAATAAACGGAGTTCCGCTCGAACCGGATGTTTTATTAACATAACAGTTTTTAGGAGAATAATTTTTAGAAAGCCTTTCAAGCAATGGTTTTTGTAAGTTTTTTTTATTCAAAACGGGTAAGTCTTCCCAGTTTATAGAAGTTGTCATTCCTGCTAAATCTTTATAAAAAGTATTATTTTGCAAATGAAAATTGACAATTTCCGCTTTTTTATTTTCAACGAAAACGTCATGTTCCTTTTCAGACAAGGCTACAATTTTTCGCAATTCGGCTTTAGCTTCCTTCATTTGGAAGCCATTTAGCTGCAGCGATAAGTCGAATAGTGGAAACATTTTAAAAGGATATTTCATCAAAAATAATATTTAACAAGAACTATTGACTATGAACCAACAAGTTTTTAAAAAATAATTATTTTTTAAGTTCAAAAGCAATTATTTTTGCACCACAACTAAACACAACTACACATGACAATTTTACTACTGGGTTCGGGCGGAAGAGAACATGCTTTTGCATGGAAAATGATTCAAAGTCCGCTATGTGATACCCTTTTTGTAGCGCCAGGAAATGCTGGAACAGCAACAATAGCCAAGAATATTGATATTAGTCCAACTGATTTTGAAGCTATAAAAACGTTTGTTATTCAGGAAAAAGTGGAAATGGTTGTGGTAGGACCAGAAGATCCTTTGGTAAAAGGGATTTATGATTTTTTTCTAAACGATGCGGCATTAAGTCATATTCCGGTTATCGGTCCTTCAAAAATTGGTGCGCAACTGGAAGGAAGTAAAGAATTTGCTAAAGAATTTCTAATCAAACATAAAATTCCAACCGCTGCTTACGATAGTTTTACTGCAGAAACAGTAGAGAAAGGATGTGAGTTTTTGGAAAAATTGCAACCTCCGTATGTTTTAAAAGCAGATGGTTTAGCCGCCGGAAAAGGAGTTTTGATTATTCAGGATTTGGCAGAAGCCAAAGAAGAATTAAGAAACATGTTGGTTCATCAAAAATTTGGTGCCGCCAGTTCAAAAGTGGTAATCGAAGAATTTCTTGACGGTATAGAATTAAGCTGTTTCGTTCTTACGGATGGGAAAAACTACAAAATATTGCCAACAGCTAAAGATTACAAACGCATTGGCGAAGGCGATACAGGATTAAATACAGGTGGAATGGGAGCTGTTTCTCCAGTTCCTTACGTTGACGCCGTTTTGATGGAAAAAATCGAAACACGTATTGTAAAACCTACTATTGATGGTTTTCAAAAAGACGAAATTCCGTACAAAGGTTTTGTTTTCATTGGGTTAATCAATGTGAATAACGAACCAATCGTAATAGAATACAATGTGAGAATGGGCGATCCGGAAACCGAAGTGGTTATCCCAAGATTGAAAACCGATTTAGTAGAGTTATTTTTGGCTGTAGCCAATGAAAAACTGGACGAAATTAATCTGGAAATTGACGAAAGAAGTGCAACTACAATTATGGTTGTTTCTGGCGGATATCCGGAGGATTTCGAAAAAGGAAAAGTGATTTCAGGATTAGAAACCATTGAGGATTCTATTGTTTTTCACGCAGGAACTAAACTTGATAACGGAAACATAGTGTCAAACGGAGGAAGGGTTTTAACAGTAACTTCGTATGGGAATGATTTCGAAGAGGCCATAAAAAAATCTTACCAAAACATAGCTAAACTAAATTTTGATAAGATGTATTTTAGAAAAGATATTGGAAACGACTTAAAATAGTTTCCAATTATCGTTCACTTTTTTTTAATTCTTATTTTAAGAAAGAGTGAGCGGTAGTATCTTGCTTCTCAGTTCCGGCGTCTTCAAAAATTTTCAATTGTTTGATCCAATATACCATTGCCGAAGCACAAATAATCATGAAAATCCAGTTGATTGTATTAGCAGCAAACCAAGATGTAAGCTCTAATGAGCGTAAAAAGTCTAGTGGAGCAAATAAAATCTTTACAAATAAGTATTCTATTCCTTCGAAAAATGATTTCATAATGTATAAAATTAATTTTATTAATTGTTTTTGAGGAACTCTGGGTATTAAAAACTCTTATTTTGAAGAATCTTTTTGAACTTCCAGGGTTTACTTTTTAAACAAGTATTATATTTACGAACACAAAAGTATAAAATATCCTTATGATAACAAGTATTTTTAGAAAATCTACACCATTAAATTTTTCATTGGTCGTAATTTTAATGCTGGTTTTCTTTTCTATATACCAATTTCAAGATTTATTCTGGATGAATTCCTTTTTATTAATTTTAAAAAAAGGAATGTTGTTTTGTGTTTTATTGGCTTCTGTTTTTATCACGAATTTTGTTGCTAAGAAAAACGGATTGAGTAAAGACAGTAGTTACACGGTTTTTTTTTATTTTTTGTTTCTACTTTTTTTTCCTTCAATATTAGATAATTTAAACCTGATTTTGTCTAATTTCTTTATTCTATTGGCGCTTCGCCGATTGATTTCATTGCAATCCCTGAAAGCTTCCAAAGAAAAAATATTTGATGCTTCGTTATGGATTTTTCTGGCTGCACTATTTCATTTTTGGAGTATAATTTTCATAGTGCTGGTTTTCATATCAATAATTTTCCATGTTTCCAGAGATTATAGAAACTGGATATTACCTTTTATCGCTTTCTTTATTGTTGGAATCCTGTTCATGATTTATGCAACGGTTTTCGATTTGAATGTCATTGAATACATCATTAAAAGTGTACAAATTAATTTTGAAATCAACTATTTTACGAATAATTATCAAAACGGTGCTTTGTCAATCTATGCCACAATCGCTTTGTTTTTTCTGGTTTCTATGTTTGCCACATTATCAAACAGACCACAATTGTTGCATACTTCTTTCAAAAAAATCATCGCATCTTTCTTTATCGGAGTACTGATTTTTTTAATTTCGGCTAATAAAAGTAATGATTTGTTGCTGTTTACATTTGCGCCTTTGGCCATGATGGCAACCAGCCATATTGAAATTCCTCAAGAAAAATTAAATCAAGAATTAGTTATGTATGTGCTGACTGCCTGCAGTCTTTTTGCTTTTTTCTCCCAATTATAATTTTTCACCGTACGCTAAATCTCCTGCATCTCCTAGTCCGGGAACGATATAACTATGCTCATTAAGTTTTTCGTCTAATGTAGCAACCCAAAGATGACAGTTTTCCGGCAAATGTTTTTCAAGATAAGCAATGCCTTCTGGTGCGGCAATTACAACTGCAATGTGAATTTCTTTTGGCGTACCTCTTTCCATTAATTTATTGTAAACAGCAACTATTGATTGTCCAGTAGCAAGCATAGGATCGACTAATACCAGATTTTTTTCATTTATATCAGCAATAGCTTGGTATTGCACCAATATATCAAAATAGTCGTCATTGTTGGGATGATGTCTAAGGGCGGAGACGAAACCATTTTCGGCATTGTCAAAGTAATTCAAAAACCCCAAATGCAAGGGTAATCCAGCTCGTAAAATGGAACATAAAACCAATTGATCTTTAATTTCGGTTGTTTTTTTTATACCTAATGGTGTTTCAATTTGTATGTTTTTGTAATGTAATTTTTTACTTAATTCATACGCCATTATTTCGCCAATACGTTCAATATTTCTTCGGAAACGCATGCTGTCATTGTGAATATTTACATTTCGAATTTGTCCCAAAAAATGATTTAGGATGCTATTGCCTTCTGATAAATAATGAATTTGCATATTTTTATTTTGTAATTAAACTTATACTTAATTTTATAATCTATAAAAGTATAAAAAAGTATCTTTGTCCTTTAAAATATAAAGATATGTTTTCAAAATTAGCGTACTCCGTATTCGAACAAAGTATTAAAGATTATCATCAGTTTGATAATGTTGACCAACCGATTAATAATCCTTTTCCAAAAGATAAATTCGAACATTTATTGTATCATAAAAACTGGATTGATACGGTTCAATGGCACTTTGAGGACATTATTCGTGATCCAAATATTGATCCTGTTGCTGCTTTGACTTTGAAAAGAAGAATCGATGCTTCTAATCAAGAACGCACTGATATGGTGGAATATATTGACAGTTATTTTCTTCAAAAATACAGTCATATAAAGGTAAAAGACGAAGCGAAAATTAATTCAGAAAGTCCGGCTTGGGCTTTTGACAGATTGTCTATTTTGGCTTTGAAAATTTATCACATGAATGAAGAAGCTACTCGTGCCGAAGCTTCACAAGATCACAGAGACAAATGTCAAGCTAAATTGAATATTTTATTGGAACAAAGAACGGACTTGTCTTTGGCCATCGATGATTTATTGCATGACATCGAAAATGGTAATAAATTCATGAAAGTGTACAAACAAATGAAAATGTACAACGATGATGATTTGAATCCTGTTTTGTACCTAAATAAGAAGTAATTTTTGACAAACTTAGCATTGTCAAATACTATCAAACATATAGCCGTCATGAGACTTTCCGCAATGGGAGATGTCGCCATGACGGTTCCTGTTTTACGCGCTTTTGTATACCAGCATCCCGAAGTTAAAATCACGGTCATCTCCAGACCTTTTTTTAAACCTTTTTTCGAAGGAATTCCCAATGTTGTTTTTTTTGCTTTCGATGAAAAAGAAAAACACAAAGGGTTTTTAGGATTGTTACGTTTGTTCCAAGATTTAAAATGTTTAGAAATCGATGCTTTTGCCGATTTACACAACGTTTTGCGTTCTAAAATCGTCCGATCACTTTTTGCTTTAAGCGGAAAAAAATCAGCTTCAGTTGATAAAGGAAGAGCAGAAAAAAAAGCCTTAACCCAACCCGAAAATAAAGTGTTCAAGCAACTGCCAACGATGTTTGAAAGACATGTTAAAGTATTCGAACAACTCGGTTTTACAGTTGATTTATCATCACCATGTGTCGAGACACTATTTCCTGAAAAAGCAGTTTTGAGCCCAGAAATTCTAGCGATAATTGGACAAAAAAATCACAGACTAATAGGAATTGCTCCTTTTGCACAATATGATTCTAAAGTGTATCCGTTGGATTTAATGCAGGAAGTTATTAATCAATTATCAGAATCCCGAAGTTTCGGGACAGCATATAAAATTTTGCTTTTTGGTGGCGGAAAAAAAGAAATTCAACTGTTGGATTCGCTTGCTTCCAACAAAGAAAACGTCATCAACATGGCGGGGCAACTCAAATTTCAGCAGGAATTTCAGCTCATCAGTAATCTTGATGTGATGCTTTCGATGGATTCCGGAAATGCACATATAGCAGCCATGCTCGGAGTAAAAGTGATTACGCTTTGGGGGGCCACACATCCTTATGCGGGATTTTCACCTTTCAATCAACCTTTAGAAAATGCTTTGATTTCGGACAGAAATCAATTTCCAAAATTACCTACTTCGGTGTACGGAAATAAAAAAGTGGAAGGTTATGAAAACGCCATGCGAACGATTACTGTTGATTCTATTATAAAGGTTTTAAATGCCGGAAAACAATAAGTAAGATTTTAATTCCTTCATGTTTTTGTTGTTTTTATGTAAGAATAACTTTAACATTTTAATAACAAAATAATTCTAAATTTTTAGTGGGAATAATACTATTTTTGGCTTAAGTGCGTAAGATTTTGCACTCAAAGCTAACTTGAGACGAAAGAGGATTGTTCTTTTCGGTTAAGTTGCTTTTCGAAATCTCGAAATGCTAATACAATAAAATAGAAATTATTTATGCCAAAAATTACTGTAACAATTGCAATTTTGTTCATATTCTCTTTTTCAGCGTTTTCTCAAAAAACAAACCTTTCGGGTCTTTTAACCGATGGTAGCGAAAAAAAACCCATTTACAATTCGGTTGTTGCTTTATTAACTCCCAAAGACTCTATTTTATACAAGTTTACCCGATCAAATAAAGAGGGGAACTTTAGTTTCAAAAATGTAAAAGCAGGAAATTATATATTGATGACGGCTCATAGCCAATATGCCGATTATGTAGATGCTATAATTGTTGAAGAAGGCGAAAAAAAAATGGGGACAATTGCCTTGATGAGCAAAATTAATGCGCTTAGAGAAGTAATTATAAAGTCGGGTTCTATTAAAATTAAAGGCGATACGACCAGTTACAGAGCAAGTGATTTTAAGGTAGATGCCAATGCCAATGTAGAAGAATTACTAAAAAAACTGCCGGGGATTCAAGTTGATAAAAATGGTGTTATAAAAGCCATGGGTGAAACGGTAGAAAAAGTATTGGTAGATGGAGAAGAATTTTTTGGCGATGACCCGGGTATGGCGGTAAAAAACCTACGAGCCGATGCAGTAAAAGAAGTACAAGTTTTTAATAAGAAAAGCGATCAAGCCGAGTTTACAGGAATTGATGATGGCGACACAAAAAAAACAATTAACCTAAAATTAAAGGAAGATAAAAAGAAAGGTTATTTTGGTAAAATAGATGGTGCAAATCAACCATTTACAGATGCGGATTCCAGATACAATACCAATTTGATGTTTAGCTCTTTTAAAGGCAAAAGAAAACTATCTGCTTTTTTATTAAATGGGAATACTGGGCAAGATGGACTTGGCTGGCAAGACAGCGAAAAATTTGGAGCACGGGATGATATAAGCATGAACATGGATGACGATGGAAATGTAAGTTATGAATGGACAGGTGGCAATAATGATGAAGAACCTTATGTTGACACTCAAAATGGGTTTATCAAAAACACCAACGCAGGATTGCAGTACAGCAACAAGTGGAATGATAAACAAACATTGAATCTATCACCAAAATACAACAACCAAATTTATACAAACAATAAAAGCAGGGTTACCCAAACACAAGTGGGAGAAACCCAATTAAACGAAAACAGATCAACGGTAAGCAATGTAAACAGAAGTAATTTTAAACTAAATGCTATTTACGATGTAAAATTAGATTCTATAAATTCGATAAAATTTACCGCCAAAACTAATTTTTATAATACCGAAAGTGATGAATTTACAAATGGTGAGACAACGGGAGGTGATGGATTATTAAAAAACAAACAGGAAAAAATATTTAATACAAATTCGGATAAGGAATCTTTGTCTGCCAGTATTTTGTATAAACATAAATTCACCAAAGCCCGTCGTACATTTTCTGTAAACGGTAGTTGGAACACGTTGAATACAGATTCAAATAATTTCTTAAAGTCTTCCAACGAAAGTTATGATGGAGGTGTTTTTTCTTCTAGGGATGATGTAGACCAAAATAAAATAGGAGAAAAAACAAGTCAAAACCTTGCTGTAAATGTTACCTATACAGAGCCTATTGGTAAGAAATTTGCAATGCAAGTTGCCTATCAGGTTGCTCATAACACGGGCGAAAGCAACTATTTAACGTATGATTATTCGGATGTTACAGGCAAGTATGATGTGGTTGTAGATTCTTTATCTAACCAGTTCAAACAGACAATAACAACTAACAAGCCCAATATAAAACTGAGTTACAATGCTAAAAAAATAAATTATAGCTTTGGAAGTGGTTTTGGTTTTACTTCGTTTGATTTGCAAGATCAAACTTTAAATAAAGAATATAAGCGCAGCTATACTAACTTTTTTCCAACTGCAAATTTTTCTTACAAGTACAAAAGCAATAGTAACTTGCGTTTCAATTATCAAGGCGCAACCAGACAGCCTACCATCGATCAATTACAGCCTTTGAGAAACAATCAAGATTTTTTCAATCAAACTTTAGGTAATCCAGATTTAAAGCAATCCTTTACCAATAGTGTAAACATATCACACAATAGTTATAGTATTTTGACAGAATCGCATTTTTACCAAAGTATTTCTTTTAGAACAACTTCCAATTTAATTACTTACAACAAAGATATAGATCCAGAAAGTGCTAAAACAATTAGCACGCCCATAAATACAAACGGAAATTTTTCAGGAAATTTTTATTTTGGATATGGATTTAAGATAAAAAAAATAGATTTACACGTTAATCTTAATCCATCTGTTAACTATAACAAATCGGTACTTAGTATTAATAACAAAATCAATAATTCCAATACTTTAAATTCAGGATTTTCAATTTATTTAAATAAATCAAAAGAAAAGAAATACGAATTTAGTTTAAGTAATTATTTTTCAAACAACAGAAACAGTACTTCTCAAAACGATGAAATAAAATCATTTAACACTAATAATTTAGGCTTGGACATAGGGGTTTATTTCAGAGAAAAATGGAAATTGTCCACAGACTATAATTTATATTCCCGACAAAAAACGGTCGATTTTAAAACCAACCTCACCAATCAATTGTGGAATGCAAGGCTACAACGGACCTTTAAAAACGATGAGTTTACAGCTTATATCCTAGTGCGGGATATTTTGAATCAAAATATAGGCATAAATAGATATGTTTATGAAAACACAATAGGTGAGGAACGAAACGATAGGCTCAAAAGATATGCTATGATAGGCTTTACCTGGAATTTTAAAAACAAAGGCGAAACAGTAAAAAAATAAGTTAAACATTTATTGGGATGTAACTACGGGAAACTTCAATAAAACTCACAATTCACAACATATGAAATCAATACTTTTTTTTATAGCAGCACTACTTTTTACAACTGCATCAATAGCACAGCAATTTATAGATAAAGCTGTAATTGAATATGAAGTAAATACCAATCTCAAAAAAACGATGAGCAATGATAGCTGGGGCGAGATGGTGAAAGAAAACCTGTCTGACCTAAAAATATCCTATTTCACTTATACTTTTGCAGACAACAAAAGCCTATACAAATTTGACAGATGGAGCCCAAAAACAAGAATACCAAATAACCTAAAAGCGGCTGATGAAGAAAACACTTGGTATTTTGATTTTGCAACAAGAAAAATGAATATGCAAAAGCAAATAGTGGGAACTAATTTTGTAATAGCAGATAGTATACAAAACATACAATGGAAAATCACAAATGAACATAGAGAAATAGCCGGTTATAATTGCCGAAAAGCCGTGGGAAAAATAATGGATGACGTATATGTATTTGCTTTTTACACAGACGATATCACCATTTCTGGCGGTCCATGTTCTATAAATGGTTTGCCGGGTATGATTTTAGGACTTTCGATACCAAGATTATACACCTCATTTATAGCTACCAAAATAGATTTGAAAATCACTAACCCATCTGACATAAAACCAATTATAGCCAAAAAAACCTATGACTTAATGGGGCTAAAATCGATGATAGAAGAAAAAACAAAGGATTGGTTCACCTATGGTGATGATAAAGAAGAAAACAAAAGACAAAAAAATCTTTTTTTGTGGAATGCTTTTTTATAGTCATTGCGAGGAACGAAGCAATCCCATTTGTTGCTCTCGGCGTGTGATTGCTTCGTTCCTCACAATGACCTACAAATATATCTTTTCGTCTTGGCAACGCTTCAAAATACACCTTTTTAAATTCGAAATAGTTTCCTGATAATTTGGAGAGTCATACCCAAAACGCTCGTGTTCGGCTTGTTCTTTCTCGATAACATCGCAGCCTTTTATCACTTCTTTGAGCATATCAAGCATCGCTAATTCTTTGTTGTTTGTTTTTTGAAATTTGAATTCCACTATTTCGTCTTGCAATTGTTCACAATATTCCAAAAGTTGCACTACTTCTGGTTCGTCTAGAAGGGAAGGGTTGTTTTTGAATATTTCTCGAATGGATTTCATTTTAAAATATTTACAGTCTCAGTTTAGTTTAAAATTTAAAAGCAGTGAACGTTGCTTAATTCTCCACTTTTTAAACATTAAAATAAGTATTTTTTAGATGTAGATTGTGTATTTTGCTCTCGATGGTGAGCAAAGAATTCGCCGTCCAGATAATTAAAAAAATTGAATATATTTCCGTGCGATTGGTTATAATTTTCAATAGATTCCTTCAACTCGAGTCTCATTATGTATACGCTGCACCAAACTCCAGCTTGTTGACAGTAGTTATTTTCTTCTGTTACTTTTTTATTTTTGTATTCATTAGTTCTTTGCTCAATTCCCAAATTTTATTTTTTCCGAACTCTCCATAATAAGAAATGTATTTTCCGCTTCTATCTATGATTACTGCACTAGAACAAGGATAATGCAATTTAAAAAATAAATTTTCTACTAATTGATTCTTATCGTTGTCCCATTTTACTTGCTTTGGGTGATAATATTGTAAGTTTTCATCATCTTTATAAATCCAAAAATGATTGTAACTCCCTATTTTATTAAGTTTTTTTAAGTAATCATGATCAAAAATATTCCAAAAAGATGTACTTTCTGTTCCATTGCATCGATCTTTTCCGGGATAATATACAATTACGATGAGATCATTAATTAATTCTTTATCTGATGAAAGAGACTTTTTTAAATTATTAAAAATACTATCATTAAGTTGTCCATAGTTTTTTCGCGTAATTAGTAAAGATGTTTTCAGCGTGTCATTTTCAAAATGTAAATCTAAATTTTTTTGAAAATTCTGCTGCTTATAAAAAGTCGATTCTGAAATTTCTTCCAGGTTTTCATTATAAAAAACTTTCTTTTGTTCTTGCGAAAAACTTAAATTAACAATTGAAATTAGGACCAGTATTGAACAGTATTTTTTCATTTTCAACTTTTTTTGAGGTAATAAAAGACAAATTATTTCTATATATTAGCAAAGCTACACTAAAACAGGATGGAAGTACTGTAATATTATTCTGCTAATATACTAAAATCCAAAGCTCCCTAAAACAAAAAAACTTCCCTTTTCAGAGAAGTTTCATGTATAAAGCAATTTATCTTTTAAACATCATCATAATCTACATAAATAGTCTCAGAGGTCGGATGCGCTTGACACGTAAGTATCAAACCATCGGCGATTTCTTTATCGGTAAGGATGGAGTTTTTGGTCATTTCGGCAGTTCCGGATGTAACGCGAGCAAGACAGCTGCTGCAGATTCCGCCTTGGCAAGAATACGGAGCGTCAATACCTTGCTTTAAAGCAGCATCAAGAACGGTTTGTTTTTGTGACATTTCAAAAGTCGTTTCTTCGTCATCCACCATAATGGTGATTTTGGAATGTCCTCCTAATGATTTTTCTATTTTATTTTCTTTCGTAGAAGAAGAAAACAATTCAAATTTTATTGCGGTTTCCTTAACGTTGTGCTCCTTCAAAACTCCAGAAACGGTATTAATCATTTCTTCCGGGCCACACAAATAGAACTTATCAAATTCCAGTTCCTTGTGTTTGTTATTCAAAACAAAATTCACCGTTGATTTTTCAATTCGTCCAAACAAAGCATTTTCTGCTTTGGCTTGACTGAAAACATAATGTACAAAAAGACGACCCACATATTGCAATTGTAAATCGTGCAATTCTTGATGAAAGATAGTTTCTTCGGGAGATTTGTTCCCGTAAACCAATACAAAAGAACTTTTAGGTTCGTTTTTCAATACCGATTTTAAGATGGATAATACGGGAGTGATTCCGCTTCCGGCTATAAAAGCGGCATAATTTTTTTGTCGGCCAACTTGTGGTTCAAAAATAAATTTTCCTTCCGGTTTTCCTACTTCAAGCACATCTCCAGCTTTAAGCTTTGTGTTAGCAAATTGAGAGAAAGCACCGTTTTTCACTGCTTTCACAGCAATTCGTAATTCCCCGCTGTCAGGAGCCGAGCAAATAGAATAGGCACGACGAATTTCCTCGCCGTCAAGTGTTAATCTTAAATTGATATATTGACCGGCAACAAAAGTATAATTCGCTTTTAATTCCTCGGGTACGTTAAAAAGTACGGAAACAGCGTCTTTGGTTTCGCGTTTTACTTCTTTTATTATTAGTTTTAAAAAAGATGGCATGTGATTATTTTTTTACAAAGATAGGAAACACATTAGGTTTCTAAAAATCAAAAGGATTGAAAATTTACATACCTAAAATGGTTATGTATAAGAATCTTATGTATATTTGATTTTTGAAATAAGAAATACCACTAAACTTGCAACGACTGAACCATGAAAAATTCTCAATTATACAAAGGAAGTCTGAATACCATTATTATGAAATTGCTGGAAGAAAACGGCAAGATGTACGGCTATGAAATCACCCAAAAAGTAAAAGGGATTACCCAAGGCGAGTTGAACATCACTGAAGGCGCTTTGTATCCGGCGTTGCACAAACTCGAGGCCGAAGGTTTACTGGATGTCGAGATTGAAAAAGTGGATAACCGCATGCGTAAATATTACAAACTCACGGAAAGCGGTCAGAAAGAAACAGTAAACCGACTTTCAGAACTGGAAGATTTTATTAGAAACATGCAAAGCTTAGTGAACCCAAACCCAAAACTGGAATTTTAATTTTTTGAAGATGAAACTAACTACTGAACAAATCGCTCAAATAGAAGAAACTTTGGTTTTTAATGGACTGATTTACGACGACATTAAATTAGAAGTAACCGATCATATCGCTTCGGAAATAGAAGAAAAAACAATCAATGAAGAAGTTTCATTTGAACTTGCTTTTAAAGAAGTTTTTGAGAAATGGAAACCGGAATTAAGACCAGCTTCCTATGGTTTATGGCTCGGTCGTAGTTATTCTGGACCCAAAATAATAATGGATAAAATGGCTAGGTATACAAAATCGAGATTTTGGTATATTACTTTAGGTGCAATTCCTTTGACTTTAATTGCAACAGCTTTTATTCACTTTTTTAATACCGAAACATTCATTTATTTTTTTACAAAAGCAATAAGAATTCTTTTTGCAACAGAAGTTTTTTTGGTAACAATAGCCTGGATAATAATTTGGAAATATAAGAGCAAAACCACTTTTAGTTATCTCTTTAAAAAAAGAAGTGTTCTAGTGTTTTTCCAACCTTTGTTGTTGGGTGTAGGATTAGTTCCTATTAAACTTATGAATATTGATGCAGATGTTCAAATGGGATTTATATATGTATTTTTTATGATCCTTTTGTTTTTCATGATTGATTTTGTTTTGGTATTTCAGCATATACGTGTGATTAAAAAACAATCTCTTTCCAAATCATGAAACTAACCGCCCAACAAATAGACCAACTCTACCTTTTTACCCGTCAGCATTATGTAGAATGGTATGATTTACAAACGGAATTAGTCGATCATTTGGCCAACGCTATTGAAACCGAATGGGAACAAAACCCCAAACTTACTTTTGACGAAGTTTTAAATAAAGAATTCAGGAAGTTTGGCGTTTTTGGTTTTATGGATGTGGTAGAAAGTCGTCAAGCTGCATTAGGAAAAAAATACAATCGCTTGGTATTTAATCATTTTAAAGCATTTTTTAGAGTACCAAAAATTTTATTAACAATAGGAGTCACCTTTTTACTTTTTAAGATTCTTAAAACAAGCATGTATAACAACTATATTTTCATTGCCATTTGTATTAGTTATTTCGGATTTATTTTTTTTGAATTCTATAAGATTAAGAAAATTAGAAAGATACAGAAAGAAACAAGTAAAAAGAAATGGTTGTTTGAAGAAATTATCAACCAATATGGTGTTTCTTCAGGAGCTTTTTCAGTTCCGTTTTATTTTTTTATTCAAATAAGCAGTCGTGCAGAAAGGTATTTATTAAATGATTACTGGCTTTTCTCTGTAAGTTTGATGTTGGTACTTTTTGGAATTTTAAATTATATTTTATTCAAAATTATCCCTTCTAAGACTAGAGAATACCTATTAGAAACCTACCCGGAATATAAATTAGAAAAACTGTAACGTTTTCTTATTTTGACTACATATTATAAAACCAAAATAACCAAACTATGATTCAAAAATTTCTTTATCTCGAATGGAAAGCATTTATCAGATCAGCTTCCTTCGCTACTAATTTGGCTTTGAAAATCCTGATGGGTCTCGTCGCCGTTTATTTCATTTTAATTTTCTTAGCATTAGGAGTCGGGGCATTTTATATTTTAGAGAAAATGAATCTGGATCCAATCGTTACCGTGAATCAATTCTTGATTTACTATATACTGATGGATTTAATCATCCGATTGCTGTTGCAAAAAATCCCCGTGATGAACATTCGTCCGATGTTGATTTTCCCCATAAAAAAATCCACTATTGTTCATTTCTCTTTAGGAAAAACCGTTTTGTCATTCTTTAATTTGGTGCATGGTTTTTTCCTGATTCCGTTTAGTATTGTTTTAATTATCGAAGGCTATGATGTAGTGTCAGTGGTCCTTTGGTATACTGCGCTGTTTTCACTGCTGTACATCAATAATTTTATAAATATTGTATTGAGTAATAAAGACAATTTATTTGCGATTTTCTTAGCAATAGCATCCGTTTTAGGAGGATTACAGTATTATGGACTGTTCAATATCACGGATTATACGACTCCGTTTTTTAATGCTATTTTCAATACGTATTGGGCTTTTGCCATTCCGGTATTGGCTTTAATCGCCATATATTATGTCACTTTCCAATATTTCAAAAAGAATTTATACCTCGATGCGGGATTGTCGAACAAACACGATGTTGCCAAAACAGAGGAGTTGACTTGGTTGAACCAATTTGGAACCATCGGAACCTTTTTGAAAAATGACATTAAACTAATAAAGAGAAACAAACGATCTAAAACCACCATAGGATTGAGCGTTATGTTCCTTTTTTATGGCTTTCTTTTCTTTACCAATGCAATTGAAGTATACAATAACCCTATGATGCACATTTTTGCCGGAATTTTCGTTTCGGGTGGATTTCTTATCACTTTTGGACAATTTGTACCCAGCTGGGACAGCGCCTATTACCAGTTGATGATGACGCAAAATATTCCTTATAAAGGCTATTTGAGTTCTAAATGGTGGCTGATGGTAATCGCGACAATAGTTACCACAACTATTGCTTCTTTCTATCTCTATTTTGGATGGCAGATTTATTTGACAATAGTGGTTGGTGCAATTTATAATATTGGAGTCAATTCCCATTTGGTTTTATTAGGTGGCGCGTATACCAAAACGCCAATCGATTTGAGTTCCGGTAAAGGTGCTTTTGGAGATAAAAAAGCATTCAATGTAAAAACCATGCTTATTTCACTGCCTCAATTAGGATTGCCCGTTTTATTGTATTGGTTAGGTTCTAAATTAGGCAATGCCAATGTGGGATTAGCACTAGTGGCGTCGATGGGAGTTATAGGATTTGCTTTGAAAGACAAGGTTTTTTCTTTGATTGAAAAAATTTACAAATCCGAAAAATACGCCACAATTGCAGCTTACAAACAAAAGAGTTAATCAAAATCGATTAAAAACAAATTAACAAATAACCGAATTAACCATAAGAAAATGATACAAGTAAACAACCTTTCAAAAACATACAACGGAACAACCGTATTAAAAATAGATAATTTAGAAATAAAAAAAGGCGAAAGCTTTGGATTAGTGGGCAATAATGGAGCCGGAAAAACCACTTTTTTCAGCCTTTTATTGGATTTAATCCAGCCTTCAACAGGGAATATTGTCAACAATGAGGTGCAAGTAAACACCAGCGAAAACTGGAAACCATTCACCGCTTCTTTTCTTGATGAAAGCTTCCTGATTGGCTACTTAACGCCCGAAGAATATTTTTATTTCATAGGCGATTTACGCGGACAAAACAAAGCCGATGTCGATGCTTTATTGGCCACACACGAAGAATTTTTCAACGGAGAAATACTTAAAAACAAAAAATATTTACGCGATTTATCCAAGGGAAACCAGAAAAAAGTGGGCATCATCGCCACTTTAATCGGGAATCCTGAAGTGATAATTTTAGATGAACCGTTTGCTAATTTAGATCCAACGACACAATTTAGATTGAAGAAAATCATCAAGGATTTAGCAGACAATCCTGATGTTACTGTGCTGGTTTCCAGCCATGATTTATTGCACACCGTTGAGGTAAGTGACAGAATCGTTACTTTACACAAAGGCGAAGTGGTTAAAGACATTCAAACTTCTGAGGAAACATTAAAGGAGTTAGAAGCATTTTTTGCGGTTTAAAATTCAATGTAACAGTTATAGACAAAACAGTTTACCGCTAATTCGTCAACTGTATTTATTAATTTGAGTGTTTAATCAGAGAATTAGCGGTTTATTTTTAGTCTGTCAAATCAAAAGGTATAGCATTCAAGCCTGTAAGAGTTTAATTTGGGCGTGACCCGGAAAAAAAATCCGGGTCGGGCTTTCACTCTCAATCTTTTTTATTCTTAAAAAAAAGAATAAAAAAGGATTTCCGTTACATCCCTCACGCGCGCATGTGACTCAAATAAACCCCGATAATTTTCACGATATCAAAAAGAAACGTATTTTTACCAGTAAGTATACTAAAAAGCATATTTAAAAGTTAATTGATAAAAACGTTTTCCATTGAAAGTCAATAGATTTAAACAGTTATTTTTCTTCTTATTTTTCGTTTTTTTAGTAGCCTGTTCTACTAAGAGAGATACTTTTATGTCCAGAAATTCCCATGCCTTAAGTACAAAATATAATATTTTATACAACGGTCAAGTAGGTTTGGACAAAGGGGTCAAGGAAATAAAATCCAACAGTGATGATGATTTCTGGAAACGTCTGCCGGTAGAAAAAATGCAAATTGTAGAAGACTTCACTTCCACCGCAACACCAAAAAACACGAATTTTGAATTGGCTGAAGCCAAAGCTACCAAAGCCATTCAAAAACATTCCATGAACATTGGCGGAAGAGAGAAGAACACTCAAATTGACGAAGCATATCTTATGCTTGGTAAATCCCGCTATTACGACCAACGATTTGTTCCGGCACTTGACGCTTTCAATTATATTTTGTACAAATATCCCAACAGCAGCAAGATTTATGAAGCTAAAATTTGGCGCGAAAAAACCAATATGCGTTTAGGAAATGACGCTTTAGTAATAAAAAATATAAGTAAATTATTAGAAGATCATGAAGTAAAAAAACAAGTTTTTGCTGATGCAAATGCGCTTTTATCAGAGTCTTTTTTGAATTTAGAAGAAAAAGACAGCGCAGTTGCTAAACTAAAATTAGCCATAGAGTTTACCAAAGTAAATCAGGAAAGAGCACGATATCGTTTTGTTTTGGGACAATTATATCAACAATTAGGATACAAAGACAGCGCCGCTAATGCGTATCAATCAGTGATAGACATGAACCGAAAAGCGGACAGAAAATTTGTCATTCAGGCGCATGCTAAAAAAGCAGAGTTATTTGATTATCAAAACGGGGATTTCAATTCCTTTACAAAAACATTTGATAAACTGGCCAAAGACAGAGAAAATCGACCGTATAAAGATTTAATTTTTCATCATATGGCGGTGTTTTATGATCAGAAAAACGATCAGAAGAAAGCCTTAGATTTTTACAACTTATCCTTAAGAACAGATTCAAAAGATTCCTATTTAGTAGCTTCAAATTACCGAAATTTAGGAAATATGTATTTTAGAAATGCTGAATATCCTACTGCTGCAAAATATTATGACAGTACATTGGTAAAACTCAATGACAAAACCAGAGAGCATAATAAAATTCAAAAAATTAGAAATAATCTGGATGAAGTGATTTTGTATGAAGGTCTTGCCAAAAGAAATGATAGTATTTTGAATGTTGTTTCATTGAATGAGAATGATAAAATTGCCTATTTTGAAAAGTACATCGTTAAACTAAAAGAAGAGGATGAAATCAAGAGAGTTTTAGAAGAAAAACGAAAAGAAAAACAAGAAAATATAGAAAGAAATAGTACAACCAGTTCTATTGATCCGGCTTCTAATCAGGAACCTGGAAAACCGGCAAAAAAATCAGCATTGCTGCCGCCGGCGATTACTAATGTTTCCTCACAACAAGCGGGTAGTATTTTCTATTTTTATAATCCTACTACCGTAGCTTTCGGAAAAATAGAATTCAAAAAAATATGGGGTGACAGAACCCCGAATGGCAATTGGAGAATATCATCCAGCACCGGAAATCCAACTGCGGTGGATCCGTTGAGTGATGATAAAGAAACTTTTCAGAAAGAATCAACTGCGGATAAAATGGTGGAGCAGCAGTACACCACGGATTTTTATTTGAAACAACTTCCAATAACACAAACGGAAATAGACAGTATTGGTAAAGAACGTAATTTTGCCTACTACCAATTGGGAATTATTTATAAAGAAAAATTCAAAGAAAATAATTTAGCCATCGCTAAACTGGAACAATTATTTAACAATAATCCAGAGGAAAAACTGGTTCTTCCATCGATGTATAATTTGTATAAATTATATCAAATCACGGATGCAAACAAAGCAGAAGAGATGAAAAAAAGAATATCGGCTCAATATCCGGATTCTCGTTATGCACAAATTGTAAACAACACAAGTTCAAATATGGCTTCTGTAAATGAAACGCCAGAAAATGTGTATACTAAATGGTATAAATTATACGAACAAGAACAGTTTGTTATGGTTTTAGAGAACTCAGACGCTTTGATTAATCAGTTTTCGGGAGATGAAATTGCATCAAAATTTGAACTGCTTAAAGCAAACGCCATTGGAAAACTGCAAGGAGTAATGGCATACAAAAATGCCCTGCAAGGAGTGGCTGATAATTATCCAAATAGCGAAGAAGGCAAAAATGCCCAAGAAATCTTGACGAGTCAAATTCCGTTTTTAGAGAAAATGGAGTTGAATACAACCGATTCAAATAATTGGAAAATTTTATATCGAGTAGGTTCACGAGAGGATAAAAATACAAAAGCAATAGAGGAAAAAATCAAAACGTTTATTGCTGCTGAAGACCTTCAGGGACTATATTATTCCTATGACATTTATACTGAAAAAGAAAATTTCATCACGATTCACGGAATAAAATCAGAAGTTTACGCTAAAGACATTGTATTTGTATTGAAGGATAATGTAAAATATAAATTGGTCGATCCTGCTATCGTGGTTTCGGGTGAGAACTACAAAGTGATTCAAATCAAGAAAAATATGGACACTTATTTGGCGCCAAAAAATCCATAAATATGTTTGATAAAAAGCAAAAATCATACACTGATCTTTTGGGTAAAACCAATAGAATTGTTGAAGGAACTACTATAAAAGGCGATATTATTTCGCATGCTGATTTTAGATTAGACGGAAACTTGATAGGGAATTTTCAGTCTGGAGGGAAAATAGTCATCGGCCCAGCCGGAAGCGTTATTGGAGATATTGTGTGTAAAAATGCGGATATTGAAGGAAAATTTGACGGAAAAATTCAAGTAACCGAAGTGCTGAATGTAAAATCAAAGGCAAGTATTCATGGAGAAGTTACCACGGGAAAACTATCAGTAGAGCCGGGTGCTGATTTTAGCGCTTCGTGTACAATGAAGACAAATATAAAAAATCTAATCCAGAACGATGGACAGCAATCCCAACAAAAAAAGAGCGAATAAATGGCTCGCGCTGATTAACATTCCGATTCAAATGGGAGCGATCATCTTTCTGTTTTCCTATTTCGGAGACTGGTTAGATGAAAATTATCCCCATCCAAAAGTATATTACAGTAAAGTTTTAGTAATGGTTGGCGTTGCACTGGCTTTGTATAATGTGATACGACAGGTAAACGAAATCAATAAAATGCAATAATTTTTCAAAAGAAAAATCAATAAAAACGAGCTATAAACGTCTGGATGGTCGTGTAAATTAAAATATCTTTGCGCCTTAGTGCCATTACGGCAAAAAACAAACACAATGAATTTAAAAAATTACAAACCACTTCTGCCTTTATTGGCACTTGCGGGATTGGCTTATGTTGTTCATCGGGTTGCTTTTTATGTATTAGACATAGATGATGCGACTTTTTATTATTCGATAGAAACCCTTTATATGTTGTTTCTGGGATTGTCTATTATGGTATTTGTGGTCTTGTTAAAAGTCAAAGAACGCAGTTTTGATAACGTGGGCATGTCGTTTCTTTTAAGCACCAGTATTAAAATGATTGTTTGTTATCTGATTTTAAAGCCTATATTGCAGGCTACAACACAAAACAATGCAATAGAGAAAAAGAATTTTTTTATGATGTTTATTCTCTTTTTAGCAATTGAAACCATATTAACAATACGTATATTAAACGAAAAGCAATAAATATGTTATTCAAGGAACAAATCCATCAAAAATAATTTTTTATATTCTTTTGAATATTAATAAAAGATGTACATTTGCACCAAATTTCAGAAACGTAATAAATTAAGATAATTAACTGTTATGGTGATTTCAAACAAACCACTTAGATTTATAGTAGCGACTTTAGTAGCCTGTCTTCCTTTAATGAGTTTTGCAAATCCTGAACAGGATTCTGTGAAAGTAAAAACAGAAGTTGCTCATGAAGTAAAAACAGAAGAAGCTCATGAAGGAGCTCATGCTGAACCAACAGATGTAAAATCTGAGATTAAGGAATTTATTAATCATCACCTTTTGGATTCTCATTCTTTTACCTTAAATGCGGATAAGGAAACAGGATCACATAATGGTTTTTCATTGCCTATTATTCTTTGGGATAATGGTTTGCAAGTATTTTCTTCTTCAAAATTTCATTATGGTGAAGAAACTGCAGAACATAATGGAAACTTCTATGTATTGCATCACGAAAAAATATACAAAACGGAGGCGGATGGAGCTTTGACAGAAGAGCACGGTCATCCAACAAATGTTAAACCATTGGATTTATCAATCACTAAAAGTGTTGTTGGTATTTTATTTGTTGCAATTTTAATGTTTTTCTTGTTTAAAGGCTTGGCAAAATCGTACACAAAAAACGGAGGAATTGCTTCTGGAGCCGGACGTATATTTGAACCTATCGTTTTATACGTTAGAGACGAAATTGCAATACCAAATATTGGGGAAAAGAATTATAAGAAATACATGAGTTATTTATTGACGATATTTTTCTTTATTTTATTTCTAAATATCTTAGGATTAACTCCACTAGGATTTAACATAACAGGAAATATTGCGATAACAGCATCACTAGCTTTGTTGACGTATTTAATCACAACTTTCTCGGCTAATAAAAATTATTGGGCGCACATTTTCTGGATGCCAGGTGTGCCAACACCTATGAAATTTATTTTGGCTCCAATTGAATTATTGGGAACAATCATTAAACCATTTTCATTAATGATACGTTTGTATGCTAACATTTTAGCAGGACACGTAGTTTTGATGAGTATCATCGGTTTAATGTTTATTTTTAAAAGCTGGATTGGAAGCAGTTTGTCATTTGGATTGGCATTTGTGCTAATGATTCTTGAAATATTAGTGGCTTTTTTGCAAGCGTATATTTTTACAATGTTATCTGCACTTTATTTTGGAGCAGGAAATGAAGAGCATCATCACGAGGAAGCTCACCATTAAGTCGAAAGTCAAACGTCGAAAGTTTAAAAGTCAGCTTGACTTTATGACATTAGACTTTACAACTTTAGACTATTAATAAGAATGTTTAATTTTTAATATATATATTATGCAAATTCCAACTATTGTAGGAGCAGGATTGATTGTTATCGGAGCAGGTTTAGGTATTGGTAGAATTGGTGGTTCAGCAATGGACGCTATTGCTCGTCAACCAGAAGCTTCTGGAAAAATCCAAACAGCTATGCTTATCGCAGCTGCACTTATTGAAGGTATTGGTTTCGCTGCGTTATTCGCATCTTAATTAAAGCTTAAAAAACAATAGTTGCAACGGTTGGTTGTGACTATTGTTTTTAAAATTAAAACATTAAAAATTGCGATTAAGCAATTCATACTTTAAAATTTATAATTAGATATAATGGATAAGTTAATAAATGATTTTTCGTTTGGTTTGTTTATTTGGCAAATAGTAATATTTGTTGGATTGATATTCATGTTAAAAAAATTCGCTTGGAAACCAATTCTTGATGCAGTTAATGATAGAGAAGAAGGAATTAAAAATGCATTACTTTCTGCTGAAAATGCTAGAAAAGAAATGCAAAATCTTCAAGCTGACAACCAACGTATTTTGCAAGAAGCAAGATTAGAGCGTGACAACATGCTTAAAGATGCTCGTGAAATGAAAGAAAAAATGGTTGCTGATGCTAAAAGCGAAGCGCAAGTTCAAGGTCTGAAAATGATCGAACAAGCGAAAGCAGCAATTGAAAGTGAAAAAAATGCAGCAATGGCTGAATTGAAATTACAAGTTTCAACGTTATCATTGAGTATCGCAGAAAAAATATTGAAAGACGAATTATCTAACAAAGAAGCTCAAACTAAATTAGTTGAGAAAATGTTAGGTGACGTAAAGTTAAACTAACAATTATGGCAAGTACAAGAGCAGCAATTCGTTATGCAAAAGCAATTCTAGACTTAGCAAACTCAAAAGGTGTTGCCGAAGTTGTAAATAACGACATGAAATCTATTGCTTCGACAATTAATGGTAATTTGGAATTGAGTACTTTTATTCAAAATCCGACCATGAAAGTGGAAGTGAAAGAGAAAGCACTGTTAGAAGTTTTTGCAGGTATCAATGGTGTAACTCAAGGGTTGTTTCATTTGTTATTTGAAAACAAAAGATTCGAAATTCTAGAAGCAATTGCAATAGAATACAGTAAATTATCTGACATTATGAATGGTGTTGAAGTAGCTCAGGTTACTACAGCGATTCCTATGGATGCAGCATTAGAAGCACAAGTTTTGGCTAAAATTGCAACATTATCGGATAAAAAAATTACAATAGAAAATATAGTAGATGCTTCAATCATTGGAGGATTTATTCTAAGAATAGGCGACAAGCAATACAATGCTTCAGTAGCCAACAGATTACAAGTATTAAAAAGAGAGTTAAGTAATTAGTTTTATTGCACATTTAAGTGTCTAAATTATAAATTAAGATGGCGGAAATCAAACCTGCTGAAATTTCAGCAATATTAAGAAAGCAAGTAGAAGGTTTTGAATCTGGTGCTACACTAGAAGAAGTAGGAACAGTACTTCAAGTTGGAGATGGTATTGCTCGTGTTTACGGGCTTTCTAATGTTCAATATGGAGAGTTAGTTGAATTTGACAATGGATTAGAAGCTATTGTTTTGAATCTTGAAGAAGACAATGTAGGTGTGGTACTTTTAGGACCATCTACAGGAATCAAAGAAGGTTCAACGGCAAAAAGAACGCAACGTATTGCTTCTCTTAAAGTAGGAGAACAAATGGTAGGTCGTGTAGTAAACACCCTTGGTTTTCCAATTGATGGAAAAGGACCAATTGGTGGAGATTTATACGAAATGCCTTTGGAAAGAAAAGCTCCTGGAGTTATCTTCCGTCAACCAGTTACTGAGCCATTACAAACAGGTATCAAAGCAGTAGATGCTATGATTCCAGTTGGTCGTGGACAACGTGAGCTAGTTATTGGTGACCGTCAAACAGGTAAATCAACTGTTTGTATCGATACCATCTTAAATCAAAAAGAATTTTACGATGCTGGGAAACCAGTATTCTGTATATATGTTGCAATTGGACAAAAAGCGTCAACTGTAGCAGGAATTGCTAAAATGTTAGAAGAAAAAGGAGCAATGGCGTACACCATTATTGTTGCTGCTAATGCTTCTGATCCAGCTCCAATGCAAGTTTATGCTCCTTTCGCAGGTGCTGCAATTGGAGAATATTTTAGAGATTCAGGTCGTCCGGCTTTAATTGTTTATGATGATTTATCTAAACAAGCTGTTGCATACCGTGAGGTTTCTCTTTTATTAAGAAGACCACCGGGACGTGAAGCATATCCTGGAGACGTTTTCTACTTACACAGTAGATTATTAGAACGTGCTTGTAAAGTAATTGCAGATGATGGAATTGCTAAAGACATGAACGATTTACCAGATTCATTGAAATCAATTGTAAAAGGTGGTGGTTCTCTTACTGCTTTACCAATTATTGAAACTCAAGCTGGTGACGTTTCTGCATATATCCCAACAAACGTAATTTCGATTACAGATGGTCAAATTTTCTTGGATGGAGATTTGTTTAACTCTGGGGTTCGTCCAGCAATTAACGTAGGTATTTCGGTATCTCGTGTTGGAGGAAATGCACAAATTAAATCAATGAAAAAAGTAGCAGGTACTTTAAAACTAGATCAAGCACAATTCCGTGAATTGGAAGCGTTTGCTAAATTTGGTTCTGATTTAGATGCCGTTACTTTAAATGTAATTGAAAAAGGAAAAAGAAACGTTGAGATCTTGAAACAAGGTTTGAACGATCCTTATACTGTTGAAGATCAAGTTGCGATTATCTATGCTGGTTCTAAAAACTTATTGAGAAATGTTCCTGTGAACAAAGTAAGAGAATTTGAGAAAGATTTCTTGGAGTTCTTGAACAATAAACACAGAGCTACTCTTGATGCGTTGAAAGCAGGAAAATTAACAGACGAAATTACAGATGTAATCGAAACTGTAGCAAAAGAATTATCAGCAAAATATAACTAATTTAGTGAAAAGTGAAAAGTGAGTAGTTTTGGCTATTCACTTTTCACGACTCACTCTTCACTACAAATAAAATGGCAAATTTAAAGGAAATCCGTAATAGAATTACTTCCGTTTCATCTACGATGCAAATTACATCGGCAATGAAAATGGTTTCTGCAGCAAAGCTAAAGAAAGCACAAGATGCAATCACAGCAATGCGCCCTTATGCCGAAAAATTAACGGAATTATTGCAAAATCTTTCTGCTACACTTGAAGGTGATGCAGGTGGAGAGTTTACTACACAACGTGAGATCAAGAAAGTATTACTAGTTGTAGTAACTTCAAATAGAGGTTTGGCAGGTGCCTTTAATACCAATGCAATTAAAGAAGCTAAAAACCGTGCTGAATTTTACACAGGCAAGCAAGTGGATATTTTTGCTATCGGTAAAAAGGGAAACGATGTTTTGAGTAAAACACTTTCAGTGGTTGACAATCAAAGCGCTATTTTTGACGATTTAACTTTTGATAATGTAGCTAAGATTTCAGATATGTTGACTGAGAAATTCGTTTCTGGTGAATACGATAAAATTGAGTTGATTTACAACCAATTTAAAAATGCTGCGACACAAATCGTTCAAACCGAACAATTTTTGCCATTAGCACCAATAAAATCCGATGTTCCAGTTTCAACAGGAGATTATATTTTTGAGCCTTCAAAAGAAGAAATCGTGTTGACTTTGATTCCAAAATCATTAAAAACACAATTGTACAAAGGAATTCGCGATTCATTTGCTTCCGAGCACGGAGCGCGTATGACAGCAATGCACAAAGCAACTGATAATGCAACGGAGTTGAGAAATCAATTGAAATTGACTTATAATAAAGCACGTCAGGCTTCTATTACTAATGAAATCTTAGAGATTGTTGGTGGAGCTGAAGCATTGAACGGATAAGAAAAATTTATTCAAATATATAAAGAGCCACGCATTGCGTGGCTCTTTTTTTGCTTAATTTTATAGTTTAAAACAATACTAGGAAGAATGCAATTAGAAATTAGAGAACTGACCACAGTAGAGGAAATGCTTGCTAACATTAAAGTAATGCGTTTTCTATATCCTACATTTACTTTAGAAAAATACGAATCGTATCTGGTCGAAATGATTCCGCATAATTACAAGCAAGTAGCCGTTTTTGAAAATGAGGTTTGTGTGGCGGTTACTGGATTTTGGTCTGGAACAAAACTTTGGTCTGGAAAATACATAGAGATTGATAATTTTATAGTTCATCCGGATCATCGTTCTAAAGGGTTGGGCAAAATGATGACGGATTATGTTGATGCGAAAGCCAAAGAAACTGGATGTACAATGATTGTTTTGGATGCTTTTACCGGAAATTTTACCGCTCATCGTTTTTATTATAACCAAGGATATGTCCCAAAAGGATTTCATTTTCTTAAAATTTTAAACGAAGAAGGATTAAGCTAAATAATAAAAGTATGAAAGGGTATAAAACAGTTGTTTTCTTATTTATAATTGCAATTAGCCTGACATTTTGTGCCATGAAACCAGAACTTCAAACGGAATTTCCTCAAGAAATAAAATCAGTCTTTTATCAGAAATGGGAAGACGGTAAGGAAAGCAACGGAACTCATTTTTATATTGAATTCAAAAAACCGCTTGCGGCAAACATCAAACTGGAGAAAATCTATTTTCAGAATCAAGAATCCGCTATAAAAGGAACTGCCAAAAATACCTTTGTAGCCCATTTTTACAGTGAAAATAAAAAAGAAGATTTGATTATGCACAGAGATTCTGCCAAAGAATATGGCAACAAAGCGCCAGTTATTCAAAAAACTAAATTTGATTTGAAGTCTAACGAAGCAGTATTAGAATACAAGAAAGACGATAAAACCTATTTTTTCAAAATAATAAATCCCAAAGAAAAACCTATGGGCACTTATCCACCAATAAAATAGCAAAGGTAAAATGAATTAGTTTCTGTAGTTGATTTTTCTGTTCCAAAACAAATATTCACTTCAGATGATTAAACCAAAGAATTCGTTATTTTTGTTTTTATAAATAGTAATAGACACATCATTTTGGGATTATATAAAAATCTTTTTAAACAGACTGCCATTTATGGATTGGCTACGGTCATACCAAGAATGTTCAGTTTTATACTGGTTCCATTGTACACAGATTTGCTTCCAAAAGCTGAATATGGGAAGGTTTCTATCATTTTTGCTTGGATGATCTTTTTTAATGTCATTCTTGCGTACGGATTTGAAACTGCTTTCTTTAGGTTTTATAATAAAGAAACAGACAAGAAATCAGTAGTGGAAACAACGTCCGTTTCGCTTTTTTGGACATCCATTTTGTTTTTATTCCTAGCCTTATTATTCCGAAATAAATTAGCCATTTGGTCTGGAATTGATGCGCAGTATATTACATATACCATCTGGATTTTAGTTCTTGATGCCTTGGTGATTGTTCCTTTTTCTAAGTTAAGAGTGAATCAGCAACCCATAAAATATGCCCTAATCAAAATTGGAAATGTTGCAATCAACCTGGTTCTAAACCTTTTCTTTTTGAGCTATTTACCGGTTATTGCACAATCAAATTCGGACAGTTTTTTAAGTTCTTTTTACTTAGAAGATTTTCAAATAGGTTATATTTTTGTTTCTAATATCGTTGCGAGCTTAGTTACTTTCCTAATACTTTCTCCTAATTACCTTTTGCTGAAATGGCAGTTTGATTACAAGCTTTGGAAACGAATGATGCAGTATGGTTTGCCTATTATGGTAGCCGGAATTGCATTTGCCATCAACGAACAATTTGACAAAATTTTGTTAGGGAAATTACTGCCTGCTAATATTGCTGAAGCCGAAGTAGGGGTATATTCGGCGTGTTATAAACTCGGGTTGTTCATGGTTTTGTACCGTACGGCATACACTTTAGGAATCGAACCTTTTTTCTTTAGCCACGCTGATAAGGAGGATGCGCCTCAAACCTACGCCACGATTACCAAGTATTTTGTCATTTTTGGCTCTTTTATTTTACTGTCGGTAATCGTTTTTTCGGATGTTTTAAAACGCATCATGATTCGGGATGAGTCGTATTGGGAAGCCATGAAAGTGGTGCCGTTAATCATTCTGGCTAACTTTTTCCTTGGTATTTACACGAATCTTTCCGTTTGGTACAAATTGATTGACAAAACCCACATTGGCGCCTATATTTCCATAGTAGGAGCCATAATTACACTCGCGTTAAATTACCTTCTAATCCCAACAATGAGCTATTACGGCTCAGCAATTGCCACGATTGCGGCCTATGGAAGCATGATGTTTATCTCCTACTATTTCGGAAATAAATATTATCCCATTCCGTATGACACTAATAAAATTGCCATTTATCTGGTATTATCTATAGGGTTTTCGGCAGTTTCATTTTATGGCTTCAGAGAAAATTATTATGTCGGAATCACATTATTACTCGCGTTCATGTATTTCATATACCACAACGAAAAAGAATTATTAACCAAAATTTTGAACCGAAAAAAGAGTTAGAATTTAACCTAATCATTTTTAGGAGCTATCTCCTGCTATCCGTTGCAATCTTTTTTCGGTAAAAACCTAAAAAAAGGATTTTCACTGCTATCAGGGCTAAAAAAATAAACAATGACAATAAACATAATCAACAAATCACAACACGCCTTGCCAAACTATGAAACCATAGCTTCAGCAGGAATGGACTTAAGAGCCAACTTGATAGAATCTATAACATTAAAGCCACTAGAAAGAGCAATTGTAAAAACAGGTCTTTTCATAGAATTACCTATCGGTTATGAAGCACAAGTACGTCCAAGAAGTGGACTGGCTGCCAAAAAAGGAATTACAGTCCTCAATTCTCCAGGAACAGTAGATGCAGATTATCGAGGCGAAATTGGTGTGATTTTAGTAAATTTATCCAATGAAGATTTCGTAATTGAAAACGGAGAACGTATCGCACAACTGATCATCGCAAAACATGAACGTGCCGAGTGGATTGAAGTGCAGGAACTAACAGAAACTTCTAGAGGCGAAGGTGGTTTTGGAAGTACAGGAGTAAAATAGTTTACAATATTCAGTCTCAGCTAGTAGTTCAAACTGAGCACAATCGAAGTGCTTTTAAAAAAATAAAAAATAAAAAATAAAACCTTGTGCACCTAGTGAAAACCTTGTGCACTTAGTGGTTAAATAAAAAATAAGATGAAAATAATTGTCCCAATGGCCGGTCGTGGTTCACGTCTTCGCCCACATACATTAACTATTCCTAAACCATTAATTCCTATCGCAGGAAAACCAATCGTTCACCGTCTGGTAGAAGATATTGCTGGCGTATTGAATCAAGATATTGAAGAAGTAGCCTTTATCATTCACGAAAGTTTTGGCAAAAAAGTAGAAGAGGAATTAATTGCTATCGCACAAAAATTAGGTGCCAAAGGAACTATTTATTATCAAAATGAAGCTTTAGGAACTGGTCATGCTATTATGTGTGCAAAAGATTCTTTGAGCGGACCCGCTGTTATTGCTTATGCAGATACTTTAATTCGTGCCGATTTCGATTTAGATCAAAATGCCGACAGTGTTATTTGGGTAAAACAAGTAGATCATCCGGAAGCTTTTGGTGTAATCAACTTAAACGAAGCGAATGAAATAGTCGAACTGGTGGAGAAACCAAAAGAATTTATTTCGGACCTTGCCGTTATTGGAATTTACTATTTTAAAGATGTTGCCGTTTTAAAAAACGAACTTCAATTAGTATTAGATAATAATATTATTCACGGTGGAGAATATCAAATTAACGACGGAATCAAGCAAATGATGGCAAAAGGCATGAAATTTGTTCCGGGTACAGTAGACGAGTGGATGGATTGTGGAAACAAAGACGTTACCGTAGAAACAAATTCCAGAATGCTAGGTTTCTTGCACAATGACGGAACACATTTAGTGGACTTTGATGTCAAGTTAGAAAATGCCACAATTATTCCGCCATGTTATATTGGGGAAGATGTGGTGTTGATAAACGCAACAGTTGGCCCTAATGTTTCTTTAGGAAAAGGATGTCATGTAGTAAACAGCAGTATTAAAAATAGTTTGGTACAAACGCACTCTCATATAAAAAATGCGAATTTAGATAATGCAATGATTGGTAATCATGCCAGTTTTGATGGTAACTTTACAAGCATCAGTATTGGTGATTATTCGGTTTTAGAATAAAAACGGTTCAATTCTTGTATGATTTAAAACACTTCAGGATTAAAACAACAGAATGAAAAAAAGCGCTTTAATACTTTTATTTCTGGTTTTGCACTGCAATTCAGCTTTGCTGTTGGCACAAACGGAACCCGAAGAAATTAAGCTCGATACTGATCAGTTTCAGGAATTTTTTTATGAATCATTGCTTCAAAAAGGAATCGAAAATTATGATAAAGCGGTAGTGGCTTTGGATAAATGCATTAAGATTAAACCGAATGATGCCGCTGTGTATTATGAATTAGGAAAAAATTATTTAGCATTAAAGGAATACAAAAACGCGTATTCCTCATTTGAAAAAGCCACACAAATTGATCCAAAAAACAAATGGTTCTGGGTGGGAATGTATGATGTGAGTTATGAAACTAGCAACTATAACCAGGCAATAGTAGTTATTAATAAACTGATAGAATTTGACGAGAAGTATAAAGAAGATTTGACATCGCTTTATATGGGAACCAAACAGTTTGACAAAGCATTGGACTTAATTAACGAGTTAAACGAAACATTTGGAAAAACGGACAGACGGGATTTATACAAAAGCCAGATTTTATCTGAAGGGAAATTTCAGAATTTAGAAGTTTCAAATTTGTTAGAGCAAATGGAAAAGAATCCAAAAGAAGAATCCAATTATATTAGTTTGATTTTTTTGTATTCTAAAAATAATGAAGAAGCAAAAGCTTTTGAAATTGTCAAAAAGCTGGAAAAAGCTTTGCCAAATTCCGAATGGGCCCAAGTGACGCTGTTCAAAAATTATTTGGATACTAATGACGGACCAAAAGCGATAAACGCCATGAATGTGGTTTTGGCCAGTGTCAAAATAGATTCTAAAATAAAGCACAGAATACTGAATGAGTTTTTAATTTTTGCAGATAAAAATCCTCAATACACAACTGATTTAGAGAAAGCGATTTCGTATTTCGATACTGACAAAGAAGTTAATGTAGCTAAGGAAATAGGGAAGTTTTATCATGCGAAAAAGCAATGGGTAAAAGCGATTAAGTATTATGAACAAGCATTAAAAAACGGTTCAGGAGATGATATAGAGACCAATTTGCTTTTGCTTCAAACGTATGCAGAGGCAAAGCAATTTGAATTAGTAGCTAAAAAAGCGTCGGCAATGGTGGATACTTTTCCAACACAACCCCAGTTTTATTACTATTCAGGCATGGCGAATAATCAATTGAAACAATTTAAAAAAGCCAAGGATATGCTGGAAATGGGCTTGGATTATTTAGTAGAAGACAGAGCATTAGAAATAAATTTCAACATCCAGTTGGGAGAAGCGTACAACGGGTTAGGGGATTTCAAGAAAAAAGAAATGTATTTTTCCAAAGCCAATCAATTATTAAAAGAAAAAAAATAATGAAAAGAATAGCAATAGTAGTATTAATAACTCTTTTTATGGTATCGTGTAAATCGAAAGCCATTGCCGTTGCAGCCAGTAATGCGCCAACAACGGAGGCGGGTTATATGACGTCCAAAAAAATCATAGAAAATCATTACAACAATAAAAATCAATTTTCTACATTATATATTAAGTCAAACGCCCGTTATGCTGACAACAAACAAACTCAGAATGTTACGGCTGAAATTAAGATCAAGAAGGATGAACAAATTTTGGTAAGCATCCGTTTTCTTGGAATCACAATGGCGAAAGCATTGATTACGCCAAAATCCGTTAACTATTATGAAAAAATAAACGGCAGTTATTTTGAAGGCGATTTTAGCAGTTTAAGTCAATGGCTGGGAACTGATTTGGATTACAGTAAAATTCAAAATATGTTATTGGGTGAAGCAATTGATGATTTGACGAAAGGGAAATATCTAGAATCATTATTGGAACAAACGTATCGATTAGATGATACTTCGAATACAAATACGAAAAAATCTTTCTTTTTGGATGCCGATAAGTTTTTGGTTAAAAAACAAGAAATCACTCAAACTGCCGAAGAGCGAATGATAAAAGTGGCTTATGCTGACAATATAGTATACAAGGAGGTAACTTTGCCTACAAGTGTTCAGATCAATACTTTTCAAAAGAAAGGCAATACCGAAATTAATCTGGATTACAACACGGTAACTTTCAATGAAGAACTTTCTTTTCCATATAGTGTTCCAAATGGGTACAAAAGAATTATAATTAAGTAAATTAGCAAAAATATTTTTTTAATATGCCAAAATTTCTCCTTAGCCTAATCTTTATCTGTATGACTTCATTATTATGGAGTCAGGAATCCCAACAAGAAAAATTAGAAGAACGTAAAGCTCAAATTCAAAAAGAAATTAGAGAAAATGAAAGGTTATTACAAACCGTAAAGAAAAAAGAAAAATCTGCGGTTAATGTAGTAGTGATTCAAAGCACTAAAATAAAACTTAAAGAAAAATTAATAAACACGACCGAAAAGCAAACTAAATTGCTTAGTAATGACATGTATATCAATCAAGTGCAAATCAATAAACTTAAGAAAGAATTGGCTGTACTTAAGGATGATTATGCTGAAATGATTGTAAAATCATATAAAAGCCGTTCAGCAGAAAGTCGTGCCATGTTCTTATTGTCTTCTGAGAATTTTTTACAAGCGTATAAAAGAGCGCAATATATGAAACAATATACTGGTTTCAGAAAAATGCAGGGTGAGGAAATAAAAACGAAGTCGAACAAGCTTACGGATTTTAATCAAAAACTGAACGTACAAAAAACAGCGAAACAAAAACTGATTGCTGAAAACGAAAAAGAACGACTGTCACTCGAAAAAGAGAAAAAAGAGCAATTGAAGTTGGTAAGTGTTATCAAAAAAGATAAGAATAAGATTTCCCAAGAAATTAGAAAAAGACAACAAGAGGCCAGAGCGATAGATAGTCAAATTAGAAGAATAATTCGTGAGGCTATTGCGGCTGCCAATAGAAAAGCGGCCTTAGAAAAAGCAAAAGCAAATCCGAGTGCTCCGGTTTCTAAAGCTGCGGTTTCATCATCAAAAATAGAATTAACTCCAGAATCTAAGATAATTGCAGACAATTTTAGAGCCAATAGAGGAAGGTTGCCTTATCCTGTAGAAAAGGGTTTCATCTCACTAGGATATGGCAATCAACCCCATCCACAGTTCAGCACAATAACGGTTCATAATAGCGGTGTTGAAATCACGACGGATCAAGGCGCGAATGCCAGAGCAGTTTTTGGCGGGGAAGTAACAAGTGTAATAATTTTGTCACCTGTAAACAAAGCCGTAACGATATTGCACGGGGATTACTTTACGGTGTACCAAAATTTAAGTTCAGTATCGGTCAGTAAAGGGGATAAAGTGAGCATTAAACAAAGCATTGGAAGAATAAAAACCAATGGAGATACTGGAAAAACAATTCTAAAGTTTATGATTTCTCAAAACGCAACGCTGATTAACCCCCAAAGTTGGTTGTCACCAAGATAAGAACGGATATTTCACATAAAAAAAAGCACTATTATATTCCTTGGAATACAATAGTGCTTTTTTTATGAAAGGGATTTCTAGTTATGAAAGGCTTAGAAATAATGGAGAAAAGATTTTATTTGAAACCATTCATCAACAGCTGTGTTCTTAATTTTATTACAACTGATTTAATTTAGGAGAACCAATATCATTTGATTTTAAAACAGGGTAGGTTTGCCAGACTATTCGGTTTTATTAAAGGAAGAATTAATAGAGTTCATCATTCCTTCAGTAGTCCAAGTTCCGGAAACAATAATGCGTCTGATGGTGTACAATGGATCTACAGGATCTCTTTTGGTAGACAATATATAGGCCATTTTATAATCACTCTTTTTTATTTCAGGAATTGCCGCCGTATTCCATAAACCAAACGGATATGCAAAATCAGTTACCGGTTTTCCAATAATATCCTCCAGTTTTGCTTTAGGTTTTACCAATTGTGTATTCCAGTCGTCTCCTGCATATTTAGTTACCATATGATGGTCCCAAGTATGTGCGCCTACAATATGCCCGTTGTCAGATAAGCTTTTGATTTGCTCTTTACTCATATATCCAGGACGGTTAATAGAAACTGTCATTACAAAAAACACGCCTTTGAAACCGTATTTTTTCATTTCGGCTGCGCCAATGCTAAATTGTTCTCCTCTAGTATCATCAAAGGTTATCATAATAGGTTTTGCAGGTAATGGACCATCATAGACTAAATAGTCATACAATTGTTCCGGCAAAATAGTTTCGTAACCGGCATCGGCTAAGGCTTTCATTTGTTCTGCAAAAGCGGGAGGTTTTACGGTGTACACTTTTATGTTTCCACTTGCGCTGCTGCTAAAGTCTTTAATGTTATGATAGCATAAAATGGGGACTTCTTTTTTCGAAATAATGGTAGTGGCGTCTGCCATGACTTTTTTGGTCACGACTTTTTTTACGGGTGTAGTAATAAGTGGCGTTTCGGGAACTATTTTACGAGGTTCTGATTGACAGCCGACCAATAATATAAATCCACCAAAAATAAAACATAGAATATTTTTCATAAATCAAATAGTAATTATTGGTACTGAATGTAAATTGGTTTTGGAGTGAATTTTACTAACTCTTCCGGGCTGTACATTTTCCAATCCTTTTTATTGTCGTTTTTATAAAATAATTTAAAACCGGCAAACTGTACGGGTTCTCTATAAATATAACTCATATAAGAATCTTTTTTTAGTACCTTACTTCCAAAACCATCCATGTCCATTACGATTTGAACTTCAGGAACCTTTTTAATTTCTTTGTAATTTTTCACCATTCCTTGTGTGAAACGGTGTATTACAAGCACCTTTGGAGTCAACTTATTTTTGCGTACGATGTTTGCCAAAATGTCAATGGCGTCATTAATATCCGCGGCAGTAAAATGCCCAATTTTAGAACCCGGACGCTCTCCATTTTTCATCGAAAATTCGGGATCAATTCCTAAATGAACATTAGGCATGGACAGATAGTGTTCCAGTTCGGCTACTTCTGCTTTAACTGTGCTGTGTCCTACCTGAATGTCTAAAAAAACCAAGGCATTAATCGGTTTAGCCCAACTTATAATAGTGTCTATTTGTTTAAAAGGCATGCGCATGCGGTGCATGTTATTTTTTCCCGGAGCGCCTTGAGCGGTAACGGCAATGTAATGCAAAGCAGGAATTGCTTTAACAGTAGAATCAGCTGCTTGCCATTTGGCTATTTCGCCTTGTAGCTTTGCCAGCATTTGTTTTCGGGGAAGTTCACCCAATATCCCCATTCTTGTAGAATATAAATTTCCGTAATACGCAATAATCCGATTGTATGGTAATAATGCGCCAGGCAAAGGGTAAGGCGCTTTTACAGGCCATCTGCCGGTAGTGTCATTGTTGCTTAACGCCAACATTCTTTTGTTGAAGTCAACAGTATCAATTGTAAGGGTTGTAGTTTTTTCTGTGGTATCCGTTTTTACGGTATCCGATTTTTCTGTACCGGTTACAGCATCGGCTGCTTTCCCCTTTTCACAGGAAATATTTAAGAGCAGTAATGGAAGTGTAATAAATGCAATAGCTGATTTTTTCATAAATTAATTTTATTAATTTTCAATGTAAAGATAAAGTATTTTTAGAAGTGTGATGTCAATTATAATAGTGTTTCGGTCGGCTAATTTTTATATAATTCACGGATTTGAATTTTTTTCAAACTACCTTAATTCGAACTTCAAGTTTCTTCCAATTTAATATTCAAACGAAATGTACTTCAGTTAATTGTTCAGCTGTTAATTTTAATAAAAAGGCAGTTTGCTTTTATCACAATTTGAGAATAGTTTTTGGAAAATAAAAAGAAATAGCTAACTTTATAAAAGTTTTTACTCACCTAAATACCAAACAATTGTTCAAAAAATCCCTTTATTTTCTTCTCTTTCTATGTAGTGCTACTGCTATTTTTGGACAAATAAAAAAAGATACTATTGCACTTTCTGAAGTCACGTTGAAGGGTTCACCTATCAAAAATGCACTTCAAAATGTTGCCTCCTCCGTTTCGGTGATTACTACAGCTGACATCAATAAAAGTGACGGAATTATACTGACTCCGGTTTTAAACAAAATCCCTGGCGTTACGATGCAACAAGGCGCTTTGAATACCAACAGAATTACTATTCGTGGCATTGGCGCGCGATCTCAATATGGAACGAATAAAATAAAAGCCTATTTTGATGGGATCCCATTGAGTTCCGGGGAAGGCGAAACTACTATTGATGATATAGATTTGGTTTCAATCGAAAAAATTGAGATTATAAAAGGGCCAAACTCCACAAGTTTTGGTTCCGGTTTGGGCGGAGTGATTCAGCTGTTTTCAAGAGAAACACCTTTGTTGGAATCGTTTGGAAAATCAACGATCACTTTTGGAAGTTTTGGGTTGTTGCAGCAACGTCTTTCGGCAGGATACAGCGATTCTAAAACGAATGTATACACAAGTTTTACGGATTTGCAAAGTGACGGATTTAGAGCCAACAGTTCTTATAACAGAAAATCATTTAATCTCCAAGGCAAACAAAAAATGGCGCCCAACGGCAGTTTGTCATTTTTGGGAATTTTCACCCGATTGAAAGCTTTTATTCCAAGTTCAATAAATGAGACGGATTTAAAAAATAATCCTGAAAAGGCAGCCAGTACTTGGGCGGCAGCACAAGGTTTTGAGTCGTATGATAAATTCATGCTCGGATTGGGATACGACCATCAGTTTTCTCAGAAATGGTCCCTACAAACCAGTGTTTTTTCTAATTTTAAAGAGGCGTACGAACCCAGACCTTTTGATATTTTAGATGAAAAAACAAGTGCTGCAGGTTTTCGTTCCAACGTAAATTATAAAAACCGATTGTTTTCTTTGCCATTTGAACTGAGTTTTGGCACCGAATTATTAACGGAAAAATATCAATATTCATTATTTGAAAACGAATACCAATCACAACCGGGTCAAGGAAGTATAAAAGGTGACGAATTTAGCGCCATTAAACAAAACCGGAATTACATCAACTACTTTTTACAAATGGAATTTTGGATTTCAGAAAAGCTGCATCTGGAAACTGGAGTTGCATTAAATACAACCAAATATTCGGTAGAAGATGTTTTCGAAAATAACTCTGGCGGGCAAAAGATGCCATTTACTTTTGGAAATGTTTGGTCGCCAAGAGTTGGTTTATCTTACAAAGTAAGCAATGGAAAAAACATATTTGCATCAGTAAGCAAAGGATTTTCGGTTCCATCAGTTGCAGAAACATTGACTCCCGTGGGTCAAATAAATACGGATTTGAAACCAGAATTGGGTTGGAATTATGAATTGGGTTTCAAAGGAAATTGGCTTAAAAATAAAGTATACACGGAAGTAACGTTTTATACCACACAAATCAAAAACCTATTAGTGGCACGACGCACCGCCGATGATCAGTTTGTAGGGATTAATGCAGGGAGCAGCTCGCATACTGGGTTAGAATTCTTGGTTAATTATAAGCTGTTGGAATTAAACAAACTTCAAATTACGCCTTATTTTTCAGGAGCGGTGAATGATTTTAAATTCAAAGAATTTTTGGATGGTGATGCGAATTATTCGGGAAACCAACTTACGGGAGTTCCTGAAAAGCAATTTAATTTTGGGGTAGATTTAAACACAAAAAACGGATTTAGTATCAACTCATCTTTCCGAACGATGGGTAAAATTCCGTTAAACGATTCCAATACAAAACACAGTGAACGGTATTCGTTGCTTGATATTAAAACTACTTATGTTTTTACGATTCTTAAAATCCTAAAAACAGAGTTGAATGCTGGAGTTAATAATGCATTGGATACCAAATATGCAGCTAACATTTTGCCTAATGCAGTAGGATTTGGTACTGCTGCTCCACGTTATTTTTATCCCGGAAATCCTGTAAATTTTTATGGAGGTTTTTCAGTGTCTTATGTTTTTAGGTAAGGATGCTAACCCAAATTTTATTTTTTAATGGCGGCTACCTCTTTCTCTGTAACGATTTTGGTTTGTTTATTACCCCAAGAAGTCATCACGTAGTTCATCACATCAGCTACTTCCTGATCAGAAAGGCCCATCGCCGGCATGTTGCTATTGTACTTTATTTTGTTGACAATTATTTCGCCGCTTTGTCCAAATTTTACGGCAGTAATACTCTGATTACGCTTGTTTTTTAGCCAATCGGAGCCTGCTAGAGGCGGAAAAGTTTTAGTGTCTCCTTTGCCGTTCACACCATGGCATTGCATGCAAAAATCAGCATAAATTTCTTTTCCGGGTGACTGAAGTTTTGAAACAACAGCGGTTTCAGTATTCAAGTCAATATAGTTGTCTGTGGAAAATGGGTTTTCGAATGAGAAGCTTCCAAATACAAACACTCCAAATCCTAAAAATAATTTCGTTGTCAACATAGTTTAATTAGGTATGATTTTGAGTATTCCCTTTCCTTCGACGCCCATATAGATATAGCCGTCCGGACCTTGAGCCACATTGCGCACACGACCAATATCGGTTGCAATTTTTTGTCTGCCGATAACTTCATTGCCTTTCAGTTTTACCAATTCCAGATATTGGAACTTTAAAGAGCCTACAAGCAAATGTCCTTTCCAGTCCGGATATTTATCACTGGTAACAAATGCCATTCCGCTTGGAGCGATAGAAGGCAGCCAATAATAAATTGGTTTTTCAATCCCTGGTTTTTCGTTTTCTTTACTAATGGTTGTTCCGTCATAATCGATACCATAGGTAACAACTGGCCATCCATAATTAGCCCCTTTCTTGATGATGTTGATTTCATCTCCACCTTGAGGACCGTGTTCATGTGCCCAAATTGCTCCTGTTGTGGGGTTTTTTGCTATTCCTTGCGGATTCCGATTTCCGTAAGTGTAAATCGCTTCTTTTACTCCAGCCTGACCCACAAAAGGATTATCTTTAGGAATACTACCGTCATCATTTAATCGGTATATCTTTCCGCCATCGCGTTTGATGTCTTGGGGATTTACAAAATGTTCGCCACGCTCTCCTATTGAAAAATACAGATAGCCATCATTATCAAATACAATTCGGGAACCAAAATGCTGCCCTTTAGTGGTGTTGGGAGTGGCTTTGTAAAGCGATTCGATTTGTGTCAGACTTCCGTCCAATAGTTTTGCTCGAATGAGTTTGGTGTGACCGCCGGTGCCATCCCCTTCATCCGAAGCATACGTCATATAGATCCAGCCATTTTTTGCATAATTAGGATGTAAAGCAATATCTAATAGTCCGCCCTGTCCACGAGAATATACTTTGGGAACATTTTTAATTTCAGTTTTTGCGCTATTTTTGATATGATACAGAATTCCGCTTTTTTCAGTTACCAACATTGAGCCGTCAGGCAACCAAGTCATTCCCCATGGAATAGCAATATCAGAAGCTACGGTTTTGAGCGTATAGTTTTTTGCTTCGTCTTTGATAGCAAGATCATTTGGTTTTACTTGTGCCTCGCAACCGAAAGAAAGGAATGAAATAATCATAAGAGAGGCTAGTGCTGTTTTTTTCATGAGTATGATTTTTAATCTTTTTTTAAAAGAAATCTTCTTAAAGATAGTAAAAGAGGAATTAAAAATTCAATCAAGCATTTAATTTTGCTTAGAATTAACAAAATAAAGCGATTGGAATCCTGTTTTTGTAGCGAGAAATGAACTCAAAATTTAGAATTGCACATAAAAAACCACCTAAATAATTAGGTGGTTGAAATGTAATTTACTTATTTCTTAACGCTGTATTTTGCGGTTCTAGCGTCTTCGATTACCCCTTTCCAGTTTAATCCAAAACCAAAATCATACACATTTCCAGCAGCATCTTTATAGGGTGTCATGTCGTGAGGAACGTCTTCCAATTGTTTTTCAACAGTTGTCATGTTCAATGGCATTTGCAAAGGCAACAATCCGGAAGGTTCTGTTTTACCCGAAACAATATCCAACAAAGCTTCTATTTGTACGCCAAATTCTCCCACGATGGCATCTACTTCTTTTTCAAATTCCCCAAAAACCATTGGATTAGAAATATTCACAGACACTAATACCGGCTTTCCATTCATGGCTTTTTTAGTTTCCAGAATGGTGTTTAAATCCGGATACGAATTTGATTTTGATATTTTATTCCAATACGAACGGTTGGTAATCGTTGGGTCAATCACAGGATCTCCAGCAGCAATACTTTGCGCTCTGGCATCGACTGCGGTATAGTCTTTTAATTGCAAACTAATGGGCACATATCCATTTCCACCGGCTTCTCTATCGGCTCTACTGTATCCTCCGCTTATCGGACTTTTGATAAATACAATGGCGAAATCTGCTTTAGCAGGATCATCCGTTACCGTATAATATTTTTTAATCAATTCTAAATTAACCGGATATTCAATTTTTTCTGATGATGGTTGACCAAAAAAGTTGATTCCCGCAGGAGTAACTCTTTTTGGGATATAAACTGTCTTTCCTTTTGCAATTGGCAACGTTTTATTTTGATTTTTAATCATCACAACAGACTTCAATTGCGCGTCGTATCCTGCTTTCATAAAATAAGGTTTCCCCACAATAGCTTTGGTCTCCATAGGGTCTAAATAGGAGTTTTCGAACAATCCCACTCTGAAAATATTCAAAAGTAAACGAACCGCTGATTGCTCAAAACGCTTGCGCATGAATGGTTCACCGTGTTCTTTTATTCCCATTTGGTACGCTTCCAGCACCGGATTAATATCATTATTCCCGCCAAATTGATCGACCCCTGCCATCAAAACTTTATAATGTCTTTCGGCAATACTTAATTTTTCAACACCCCAAGATTTCCCAGAGAAAACATCAGGAGTAGGGCCTTCATCTGCAGTAATCAGCCAATCCGTACAAACGACTCCTTCATAACCGTATTGATCTCTTAATAAATCCGTAATGATGTATTTACTGAATCCGTTTCCAACATTCTCACCGTATTTTTTATCCTGACCATACGAAATTGTGTAATACGGCATCACTGCTGAGGCTTTTTTAGTACTGCCATTCAATTTAAAGGCACCCTCTGTAAAAGGTTTTAAATGGGTTTCGAAATTATTTCCCGGATACACTGCAAATTTTCCGTATGCAAAATGACCATCACGACCACCTTCTTCCGGACCTCCACTTGGCCAGTGTTTGATCATCGCATTGACACTTTGATTTCCCCATCCTTCATAAGCAGCAATCGATTTTGGTGATGTTTGAAATCCATCCACATAAGCTCTTGCCATATCTGTTGCCAGTTTTGGGTCTTCGCCAAAAGTACCCACAAAACGATTCCATCTTGGTTCTGTTGCCAAATCAATCTGTGGCGATAGCGCTGTGGTGATTCCCATGGCTCTGTATTCTTTGGCAGCAATCGCACCAAATTGTTCCGTGATAGCGGCATCAAAAGTAGCAGCTAATCCTAATTCTTCGGGCCATTGTGATATAGCTCCACCAGAACCTGCATTGTATTCGGCATCTTTATTGGCTCCATTTCTTGGGTCAGAACTATTGTTGGAAGGGATGCCCATTCCAATACCTTCTACTAATGCTTGTATATTATTATTCCATGTTGCAGTAACTATTGGACTTTCAACAGATGTCATTAGTACATGGCGTAAATTATCTTTGGTTAAAAATGCAATTTGTTGATCAGACAAATCAGATGATTTTGCACCACTTTTAGAAAATGGTTTTTCATTATAGGTTCCGGTAAACATTCCTGCTTCCTGTGCCGGAATAGCTTGATGCCTGCTGTATAACATTAATCCGGCCATTTGCTCTACCGTCATTTTAGAGGCAAGATCTTTGGCACGTTCTGCTACCGGTTTTCTCCAATCTTCATAAATATCTAACTTCCCATTTTTGTTGAGGTCTTTAAAAGCCAAGCCGTCTGCTTGTATGATTTTAATTCCTGATTTTGGAGAATATCCTAATGTTTGTCCTCCTTGGTTTTGAACAATGTTATGGGAGTCTTTAGGCGTTTCTGTCCATTTTTTTTGGGCATACGTTTGCGTTCCAACAAGTAAAAGTAACGCAGGTAATACAATTCTTTTTTTCATGTTTTGGTTCTTGTTTTTGGTAATTAAATATTTAAATTATAGTGGTTTATGTTTTGTAATATTATTTTTAAAGGGCAAAATTGTAATCGACACTCTTTTCTGTTGCTGTCGAGTTCACGAAAAGGATTTCAAATATAATAAATATGTGTCATATCAACGCAATGAGATAAAAATATTTTCTAAAAAAAGATGGAAACTCTTTAAAAATAAACTATTTAACGCTGGTTTTCACTTTTAATGTAATCTAGTGGTTTTTCAATTGCACCGAATTAAAGGGAAGTTTTTAATCGTCTTATTTTAACCGTTTTTTTAACCGTGTATTAACAAAAGGAGTTATGGAGGAGATTTTAAGAAGACAAATTGAGGAAAGTGTGCAAATAACGGATGGTGAATTTCAATTGGTACCCTCTTGTTTTTCGGTTGGTAAATGTAAAAAGCACCAATGCATTTAGGGTTAATCTACAATACAATGGAGATTGATTCTTCTTGTTTGTTCTGTTCTTTCCTTGAACAAATAGGATTTTAAAATTGTCTGTTGTCATAACTTTTGGTTTAAGTTAGACGTACAATTAGTTACGATAAAAAAATTGTTGCCTTTTAGAAAAAGAGATGTTGCCTAATATGTTGCCTTTTTTTGTAAAATAAGTTGGCAAGTTGGCAGAAGTCAAAAATTCTCTCTTCTCTACTGAATCATCATGAAGTCTTGCTTTCACTACCGCCTTAAAACAAAAAAGACCTTACATTTCTGTAAAGTCTTTTTAAAAAGCTCCCTCTCTTGGGCTCGCCCCTCGGGACAGATTAGCAGTTAAATCAAGACTTGACGTTGTTTTACTTCTATTATGATGGCCAATTTGATGCCTATTGTATTAATTTAATGTTTGTTTGTATACAAAGATAATGATGAATCTTAATTCTGATTTATTAAATGAAGATTATTTTTTAGCGAACTAGTTTTCCTTAATTTCTTCTAAAATCCTACCCCACCTTCGCAAACCCACTCACAAAAGTTTCTACAAATCCAATAATCTTACTCAAGATTCTATCACCTGTTTTCTTACGTTCCAATACTTTGGGTTTTTCACCTTCTATTAAGTCCAAAAGTTCATCTCTTAAAGGTTCACGTTCGGCAAAGAGGTAATTTTCTATTAGCTGTTCTGTTTTTTCTTCTGATAAGTTTTCTTCTTGTACCAGTAGTTTGAAGGCTTTTATCTGTTCTTCATTCCAGTATTTTTCAAATTGGTCTGGTAGGTCTTCTGTGTCTTCTATTGCGGGAAGGTTTTCTAGTATGAAACGTTCTATCAGTTCACGTTTGCTTCTCAGGTTTGCTTCTCCTGTCAGTAAATCAATGATTTCTTTTTGCTTCTTGGATTTCTCTTTTGGGTCGGCATTTTTTAAGCTTGCCAATAGTTTTAGAATATAAGTAACGTTGATTTCATCACGGTGTATTAATTCCAATTCAAAATCTACGTCTTCCAGTATGGAAACTTTTTCTTTACTATGGTCATTCTTTACTTTATCGTATAAATCGAGATACTTGCTTTTATAATCTTCAAAAAGTTGCTCGTCCATATCCAAATCTTCACCATTGAAATCGGAGAATGTGGCCAGCACGTTTTTGATACGCATTAGTTCCCGGAACGCTTTGATGAATTCTAATTCCTCCTTTTCACTTTGTAAATCATTTACGCTGTTTACCGTTGGTACAATTTTTAATAGTTCATTGACTGCTTCACTGAATTGTTGCACGTAATCCTCGTAAGGTTGCATTATAATCACGTCTATTGCGTCTTTATTAGAAAAGAGTGCAATAGCATCATCAGTTGCTTTTTTGAGGTTACGGAACACTATAATGTTTCCCTGTGATTTTTGTTCGTTCAGGATTCTATTTGTTCTGGAATAGGCTTGAATCAATCCGTGATGTTTCAAGTTCTTATCCACATACATCGTATTCAGGTTTGGACTATCAAAACCAGTTAAAAACATATTGACTACTAGGAGAATATCAATCTTTTTGTTTTTTACGTTTTTAGAAATATCATTGTAGTAATTATAGAATAAAACGCTGTCTTTGGTAGAGAATTTAGTGCCAAACATGGTATTATAATCCACAATAAATGCATCTAGCTTTTCTCTGGAATGCGAGTTTAAACCATACTTTTCAGTTGGTTCTGCTGCTATATCTAATTCTTCAGGGATAAAACCATTAGCATCTTTATCATCTTCATTGGTAGCATAACTGAAAATAGTTGCAATTTTTAAATTGTGTTTTCCTTCTTCTTTTTTGGCTTGAAGGATTTCATAATATTTAATCAGGGTTTCCACGCTACTCACACAAAACATTGCGGTGAATTCCCTGCTATGGGTTTTACGATTGTGATTGTCAATGATGTAATCAGCAATTTTGTTTAAACGCAAAGGAGATTCCATTAATTCCTTGGTATCGATGTCTTCTACTTCAATGTCTATGTTAGTTTTGCTGTCGTCTTTTTGTTTGTAACGACCCACATATTCCACGGAGAACTTTAAAACGTTCTCGTCTTTAATGGCATCTGTAATCACATATTTGTGCAAACATTCGCCAAACAACTCTTTGGTGGTGCGTTTCCCTAATTCATTCTTTACCGCATTATCAGCAAAAATTGGCGTACCGGTAAAGCCAAATAATTGAATATTATTGAAAAAAGATTTTATGCGAGTATGTGTTTCCCCAAACTGAGAACGGTGGCATTCGTCAAAAATGAATACAATTCGTTCGTCTTTTAGTTTATCCATTTTACTTAAATACTGCTTTTTACTAATGGCTGTATTTAGTTTTTGAATGGTGGTTACAATGAGTTTAGTGTCATCCGAGAACTGATTTACCAATGCTTTTGTATTGTCTGTTCCGTCGATGCTTCCTTTGCTAAAGCTATTGAATTCTTTTGTGGTTTGGTAATCCAAATCTTTTCGGTCTACCACAAAAACCACTTTTTTGACTTGTGGTAAATTCATTAAAATCTGACTGGCTTTAAACGAAGTCAAGGTTTTTCCGGAACCAGTAGTATGCCAGATATAGGCATTTTTGTTTGTGTTCTTTACCGTCTCAACCAATGCTTCTACCGCATAGTATTGGTAGGGGCGAAGCACCATTAGTATTTTGTAGGCTTCACTCAACACAATGTATTTGCATATCATTTTAGAGATATGGCACGGATCTAAAAAGTCCGTGGTAAAACCATTCAATATATTTGTCAGGCGATTGTTGGCTACATCCGTCCAATAGAAGGTTTGCTTGAACGACTGATTGCGGTTGTTAGCGTAGTATTTTGTGTTTACACCATTACTGATTACAAAAATCTGAACGTACTGGAATAAGGCTGAATTCGCTCCAAAGGAATGGCGTTGGTAGCGATTGATTTGGTTGAACGCTTCTTTAAGTTCCAGTCCACGGCGTTTGAGTTCTATTTGTACCAATGGCAATCCATTGATAAGTAGCGTTACATCGTATCTGTTTTTATAAATGCCATCGATAGATACTTGGTGCGTAACCTGAAATTGGTTTTGACACCAATGCTCCGTATTGATAAATTCAAAGTATAAATCCTCTCCATTATCTTTCAGGATGTGTTGTCTTTCTCGTAGTGTTTTTGCTTTTTCAAAAACAGATCCTTTGTTTAAAATATTAAGCACACGGTCAAACTCTTTGGCAGTAAACTCTTTCTTGTTATGCTTTTCTAGTTGTACTTTTAGATTGGTAAGCAGTTCTTTTTCGTCAACAATAGTTACGCCCGCATAACCCATTGTTTGTAATTGGGCTACTAATTGTTCTTCCAGAATTTGTTCAGGTTGTTTTGCCATTAGTTAAAATATACTTGATAATTTTCTTCTATCTCTTTTACTTCTTCGTCTGTAAGTGTGCCAAACTCTTTTTCTTTGGCTCTTTTGGATAAAGAACCGTTGTTTTGTTCTAGGAATCGAATTAGCAAAGCCACCATTTTATCAGGCATTTGATAGTTGTTGTCTAGCCACAATTTCATAGCATCGTATTTTTGTAAATACGCTACTTCTTCGGGTATTATTTTGTGAATGGTGTAATCTACACATTCGCTTAAGAACTCTGCTTGTAGCGTAGCATCAAAATAACGATAGAAATCTATGGTGTCGTTCAGTACGTTTACGTTATTATCCTTGGTTTTCTCCCATTCAATAAAGTCCAATAGCGGATGCGAATAGTTTTCTAATACTTTTCGATAATCTTCTATTCGTTCTAAAATAGAAGCAGATACTGGAAAAATTATCCCTTGCGGACTGTATTTCATTGCGGACAATAAATGGTGAATTATGTAGCGGTGTATTCTGCCGTTTCCATCAACAAATGGATGGATGAACACAAATCCAAAAGCGATTGCAGTGGCGGTTAATAAGGGATGAAATCCTGTGGTTTCCATTTGTTTGGAAGCTTCCAGCAATCCGTTCATCAGTTTTTCAATATCTGCCTGTTTCGATGAAATGTGTTCTGGAATTGGTTCACCAGTAGTTCTGTCATGTTCACCAACAAACCCGCCTTCGGTACGATACCCCATGGTTACAAACTTGCTGTTTTCAATTACAATTTGTTGTAGTCGATACAATTCTTCTTTGCTTAATGGTTTGCTTCCAGCTTGTCCAATGGCTTTTCCCCAGCGAAGTGCTCTGTTTTGTGTTGGGTTTTCCCCTTCAATGCTAAACGAAGCTTTGGAATCTTTCAACAATAAAAAGGAGGAGGTTCTTAAAAGTACATCCTTGTGTATTCCTTTAATAACGGTGTTAATGTTTTCCGTGCTGTTTTTGTCAAGGTAACTTTCCAGTTTTGGGGTTTTGAAGATTAACGGACAAAAATCAACGGTTCCAGGTAGGTTGTTCTTGATGCGGTGGCGACTTGAATTGATGGGTACAGGCGAAGCGAATTGCAGTTCTTCATCTACCAGCGGAATAAAGTTTTTTATGGTCAGGTCTGGAATAGGGAGTTGTTCCTGCAACAGCCATTCGTATAAAAACCATATTTTTCGGCTGTATTGTCCAGTTGGTTCGCTTTGTATTATGTTTTTAATTTCTTCTTTTGAAACAGATTGAAACAGTTTTTTAAAGAATAACAAGTTTATTCCTTCGTATTTTAATGCAAAAACGAGGTGCTTGTACAGCGTATCTTCAATAGCATTTCGGGAAGAAAACACTTTCCAGTTCTCATTTTCATAACTCCTTCTTTTCTCACTAATAAGCGACAATCTGTTTGGAAAAGGCATAGCCAATCCCAGTCCTTCTATTATAGCACCGTAACCCACTAATATTCCCTCTTCAGGTGCTTTGAGTCCGTGAAATACACTTGTTTTAAGTGAAAAACGCTTATTATTCATAGTATTAGTGAAAAATGGTTATTCAAATATAATGGAAAAATAGGTTTTTTGTTGGAAAAATAGGTTTAATATTTATTATTTAAGGAAAAACAGGTTTTTTAATTTTGGAAAAACAGGTTTTAGTTGTGAAAAACAGGTAAAAAACAACAATTTTTCGGAAAAACAGGTATGCAATCATACAAACATTCCCTGTAACAATCCTTTTTTCCAAACTTCCGTATTCGTTAGCTGTGCCTGACAATGATTGATTTTGTCATCAATGGTAGAGAGAAAAGTAGCGATTTTGGTTTGTTCTTCTAAGCAAGGAATTAGAATATCTATTGGCGCAAATTTAGAAATCCAATGTCTTTCATGTCCTCCAATTTCATAATTCATAATTTGCATTGCTTCGTAAATGAATTTAATGTCAATACCCTCGCGAGCAACTAATATTTTCATTGCTGAAGATTTTGCTTTAAACGGAAAATCAACAAATTGTGTTGCGGTTGTAAAATCATCAAATATTATTACTGGCAAATTGTTTTCAAAGATTCCATTTGTCTCATTTGTATATCCTAAAATGAATGTCTTACCTGCGGTTAACACAGGTGTGGCAAATGAATTGTCGTATTCTGTACTTGAAACCAAATATTTAGTGGGTTGTAAATAATCTAAACATTCCCCCAACTTCTTCTCCTCCCAATCCGCAAAAGCATTCCCATTATCTTGTCTGAACCTTGATTTATGGGATTTTCCTGATTGTCCAGATTTTTGTTGGATTGAATTATCAAAATCCTTTTCATCCTTTAAATCAAGTGAATCAGGGTTCGGACTGAATATCTTTTGCATCACGCCTTTTTTGTATTGCTCTAAAAGGCTTTTCTTTTGCTTCAAGGCTTGTAATTTTTCATCTACTTTCGTTAGGAATGTGGCGATTTTTTGTTGTTCTGGGAGGGTGGGGAAAGCAAGAGACATACTTCTAATACTTTGAAAGTTTAATCCTTCCCGACCACTTCCCGTTTGTAAACTGGTAAATATATTTTGACCTTTTTCAGAAGAAAATATTGGTTGTATAAAATAAGGTTCATTTTCTTTATTCAATCTAATAATACAAACGTGTTGATTAACATTTCCAACAGTGAAATTGTTAGGAACTACACAACTTCTACCTAAAGATGCTCCTGTAATATTTAATAGAATATCGTTTGCCTTAACAACACTATTTTTCATTGTGTTATTAATTTTTTCTGTTATGAAAGTTGAATTTTCAAAAGATAATTTGCTGTCTAAAACATTTTGACTTCTAATAAATAAAATCCCTTTTTCAACATAAACAGATTCACCTCCTAAAGGAGTTTTTCCACTGTTCACTTTTTCTGTTATTTTACCCAATTTCTTCAATTCCCATTCTCCTTTAAACTCAGGAAAACGCAAAGTGGGTGTTTTTTTTAGTTTTTCCATCATCATTGTTTCAATAGATTAAGAATACGCACAACTTCTTCATTCATTTTAGAAAAAGCAAAACATTTTTTGCCCAAATCTTTAAGCGATGCACCAATATGATAGAGTTCAGTTTGATCAATGATTATAAAGCGGTCGTGTGCCACTGCCAGTTCGTGTATTTTTATGTCGGGATATTGAGTGTTGTGTTTTAGCAAGTCCGTTGCCAGTTGCTTGCCAATGGTTTTGGTATAAATAGTTGCCGTAGTGCCAGGTTCTCTTTTTGCGAGCAATTTCAACACGGTATCATCTACATAATTATCAATCAATTGTATGGAAGTTTTTGCACTTCGTACCAAATCAGAAACAAAAGTCCAGGCATCAAATACCTGACCATCAAAAAACAATCCTTTTTCCGCAATAGTACTTTTACTTTCCAAAGCCTTAAATACTTTGTCAAACTTATCGTCATTTTCAATAAGTCTGCTTTCAAATTTATCCAAACGTTGAATTAAACCCGCATTTTGACTCAGCACTTTACGCATTTCTACAAAAGCATCCATTATCAAAATACTTATTTTTATGGCCGTTTCACTTCGCAAAACAGCCGAAAGCATGGCTATACCTTGTTCTGTAAAAGCATAAGGCAAATATCTGCTGCCACCGTGTTTCCCACTTGAGGTCACAATTTGTGACCTCAAGTTTTTAAACCGGTCACAATTTGTGACCAGTTCCATGTTTTCCGTTTCGGTTAATTGAAATCTGAATTTGTCAGGAAATCTTTCAATATTTCGTTTAACAGCCTGATTCAAAACTTTCGTATCCACTTGATACAATTCGGCTAAATCACGGTCTATCATCACTTGAATTCCTTGAATGGTAAAAATTCTATTTTCTACCTCATCATTTATATAGGGTTTTACTTTTGTCATTTTATACTTATTTAATTGTGGCAAAAGAACTTTCTATCAGAATTTTTAATTATACCGAATTCAGTACGATTTAAATCTGGATTATAAAAGACTTCCCAATCTCCATTAAATTCAACGGCAGTTGTTAAGTAATCCTTAACAACTGAATTTGATTCTAACTCCTTCTCTTTTAATATTTTAGATATGTGCATACTGATGTTTGGCACAGAGGTGTCAAAAAGTTCTGCCAATTGATTTTGGTTCATCCAAGCATCACCGTCTCTAGTAAAAAGTGCTACCTCAGCTTTGCCGTCAACTGTATTGTAAATAATAATGTCTTGTTTTTCCATCTTAAAAAGGGGTTGCAATATTCAATTGTTTACAGAAATCAGCAAGGATTTTATCGGTATTGGCAATTTTTGTGTCCAGTGCTTTTATATCATTCGCAATAGCGTCAATGTCAATGCTGTCTTCCGCTTCAAATGTATCTACATAACGCGGAATGTTCAGGTTGTAATCGTTGGTGGCAATTTCTGCCAATGTAGCACGTTTGCTGTATTTATCTTCCTCGGTACGATTGCGGTAGGTTTCAATGATTTTATCAATGTGTTCTTCTCGTAATACGTTTTGGGTTTTTACCTTTTCAAAATGTTGGCTGGCATCTATAAATAAAACATCTTCCGGGTTTTCACGGCATTTTTTATACACCATAATACACGTAGGAATGCTTGTGCCATAAAAAATATTAGCAGGCAACCCAATCACGGCATCCAGATAGTTGCGGTCTTCAATCAAGTATTTACGAATGTGTTGTTCTGCTCCACCACGAAACAAAGCTCCGTGTGGTAATACTAATGCCATAGTTCCGTTTTCAGCCAGATGGTGAATCATGTGTTGTACAAAAGCAAAGTCAGCTTTACTGCTTGGTGCTAACTTACCGTACTGGCTAAAGCGGTCATCACTTGTAAACAAAGGATTTGCGCTCCAATTAGCAGAGAAAGGAGGATTAGCAACAATAGCTTCAAATTGTTTGTCTAAATGTTGTGGGTGTTCCAAAGTGTTTTCCTGTTTAATGTCAAATTTGCGATAATGTACATCGTGCAAAATCATGTTCATTCTCGCCAAGTTATAAGTAGTACGGTTCATTTCCTGTCCGTAAAAGTTAGACACTTCACTTACTTCTTTGGCAACACGTAATAACAATGAACCAGAGCCACAGGTAGGATCATAAACGGATTTTAGTTTGCTTTTGCCAGTGGTAACAATCTTAGCTAATATTTTACTGACTTCTTGTGGTGTATAGAATTCACCTGCTTTTTTACCTGCTCCACTGGCAAACTGTCCAATGAGGTATTCGTAGGCATCACCTAAGACATCGAGTTCTGTGTTTTCGAGTTTAAAGTCAATTTGGTCTAAATGAAAAAGGACTTTTGAGATAATGTCATTTCTCGCTTCAGGTGTTTTTCCTAGTTTAGTACTATTCAAATCCATATCCTCGAAGAGATTGTCAAAATCATCTTCGCTCTCTGTACCCATCGTACTTTGTTGGATATTAATCAGGATTTTTTGCAGGTCTTCTATAATAAAACTGCTCACGCCTTCCACATCGCTATTTCCACGTTTGGCAATTTCGCTAAAGAGTTCATTGGGTTTCAGGAAGTATCCTAATTTGTCTAATGATTCTTCTCTAATGGCTTCAATGTATTCCTTTCCTTCGGGAGTGGTATCATCAATAGTTCTGAATTTTAATCCGTCTTGTTCCAGAATAGAATTGGCGTAAAGCTCCATTTTCTCAGCGAGATACTTAAAGAAAATAAATCCTAATATGTAATCCCTGAATTCATCTGCATTCATTTTCCCACGAAGGGTATTGGCAATATTCCAAAGTTGTTGTTCTAACTGTTTTTTCTGGTCTTCTGACATTCTATGAGGCTCTATTATTTTATCCGCTAAAGTATTGAAAAATTAATTAGTACTATTGAGGAAATCCGTATAAGAGTAGGATTTTTACAGATTTCTAAGCCATAAGTTGGTTTATCTTAGTTAGAGTGCAAATTCCAGTGATATTGACAATTTGGCTGTAAGGATAAATTATTGAGAAGGTAGGAAAAGAATAGGTTGATTACTATTAAAATGAAAAAAGACGGCTTTCACCGTCTCTTCCTTATTAATCTTGATATTTCCAAAGAAATCCTGAAGAACTCTTTCTTTCTCCTCTACAACAGCGTGAGATACAGGTTTTGGATAGTCCAGTAATCCTACTTGCTTCTGAAACAGAGCTATATTTAGCAATAATTACCCCATCTAAAGTAAATTGAGTGACTTGTTTCTTCCTGTTAACCGTAGCAGGTTTAAAGGTCTTGTTTAGGGAATAGGACCAATAACTTCCTTTCCAAAGAGTAGCGGTTGTACATGCGTTAGAAACCCTTCGTTTATCATAATTCAAGGTTGTTTCTATCTCCTTTAAGCTACTGAAGGAATTTATTAAAACACCCGCTTCATTGAACTGATAGATTATTTTTTTGAATCCTCCCCCAGAATCAGAATTGTATCCTTGTTCTTTACTATTGTATTGCAAGATGTATTGCCTTTCCTTTTCGGCAAGTTCATTTGTTGAGTTCGCAGAATCAATTTGCTCCCATTTAAATGCATCAGCTCCATATGTAGCGATTGCTTCTTGAAAATGACCTCTTGTACCCTTATTTGCTTTTTGAATATGGTCTGCCTTACGCTCTTCTATTGACCTTGTCGTTACCCCTATGTAGGATTTTCCTGTTTCTTGATTAGTTACTTTGTAAACTATTTTCATCTTCTTTTGCATCATCCTTCTTCATTTTTAGTTGATATTTACCTTTTTCAGAACTTTCTATTTTGCCTTCGTTCCTCAATTTCTCTAAAGATTTAAAAAGCGTGTCTCTGGCCATAGTTTTTGGGTCGTTCAGTACAAATGTTTTCATTAAATCGCCACTCCGTACAGTCTGACTACCCAGACTACTCTGACTTTGAATATAGTTAAATATTAAATCTTTGTTTGTCGAGTCTTCCCTGTAATCAATTTTAACTTTACTGTCGTATAAAACACTTTTTTCTATTTCACTTATATTTTCAATCCATCTATCCTTATCGATTTTGTAAACAGTAGCTACAGAACTATTAACTTCAACATATTTATTGAATAACATACAAGAGTATTTATCCTTACTATTAGGAATATTAGCAAAGCCTAGTGCGTACTCAAACTCTTGAAGAATTACTCTGCTTCCTGCAATGTTATCCTGTTCGATAGGTCTATCGTTTCCTTTAGTATTATGATGTATAAGAATTATGGTTTTTTTAGAGCTTACAACATACTCTCTGAATTTCTTTACAAACTTAACACACTCTTTACTCGATTCAATTTGTCCTTGAAACAAGTGAGTAAGACTATCTATAATAACAATGTCTGCGTTAGATTCTTCAATGCAATCTCTAAGTGTTTTCCAATCTTCATCAGAGTCAACAGATTGAATAAATTCTTCTTCAGGTGTTAAATAATTTTCAGCAAACAATACCATTTCTTGAGAATTTAATCTAGATATCTGTTTTTTAAGTCTTGAAGACCTCATTCTTGGATTTTCCTCTAAGTTAACAAAGAGTATTTTTTTTGGTCCTCCTTTAATTTCTTTACCATAAAAGGAAGGTCTGCCTATGGCGAGTGAAATAGCGAGATTCTCTGCGAAAGTTGTTTTTCCAGTTTTACTTACTCCAACTAAGAGTCCTTTTGAGCCTTCTACTATTCCGTTCCATATTTCTGCCGGTTCTGGTTCATTTTTGAACTTCGTAATTAAATCGATTGCCCTAACTACTAATTTTGGCTTTACATTTAATGAATTACCATTTTCATTTTCCATTTTCATTTTCCATTTTGAGTTATTAATTTATTTAGTCTGACTAGTCCGACTAGTCTGACTACTCTGAGTGGACATATAAAACTATCGTACTTACATGTCGTTTTTATTAATTTAGCTATCTCATCTTTTTTATCATTTTAGTTTGTAAATCCTACTTTTCTTTCAGTAGCGTTTACAAAGATTCAAATAAATAAGAGGTTAAAATGGGGGTGTAGTATAGGTGCAGTATAAAATTGGCGCTAATATGAGGTATATGGGAAAGGAAAAGAAAGAGAATAATTTAAATATTTTGTTTGCGCAGTATAAGCAATATTTTATTGTCTGGATTTCTCAGTTTGAAGATGCTTTGTGAAGTATTTGTTCACAATTAAAGAATTCATTTTAACCTTAGTTGCTTCAGTTACTTTATAAGTCCTTAAATCTTTAGAATTAATTTTTTCAATTGACCTCTCCTTGATTTTTAAGAAACACTTGACAGCGATACGCCATTTTTGATCTCCGTTATCTTCAAATTCAAATTCAGAAGTGTTAATTATCTGTATAAAGTACTTGAGCTCACTTGTGGTGCCAATCCATTGAATTAACTTTTCAATAGGTTTGTTTTGAAAAACATACTCAAAATCTAGTAATTCTGTTTGCTCGTCAATTAGTTTTTCTTTTTTCAACACATTAAAAACAGTACGTATTCTATTATACTTTGTACCGTCTTTGTACTTGAACGAATTGTTTTTTGTGTTTTTGTTTTTGAAATTTAAATAATCATCGTTTAATTTTTCAATGGCAGTGTTTAATTCTACGATGTATTGCTTGAATTCAGGGTCTTTAAAGAAGTCTTTGAGTACTTCTTTAAGTCTTAAGATAAAGTGTTGACAAATGTTGTTTCTTTCTAATTCCGTTAGCTTTTCAAACTCATTAATAACTAGTTTCGTTTTTGACTTAAACTTTTGTAGCTTAAAGCCATTAAAAGTTATGGTCTCAGTATGAGTTATAGTGTCTGAGGAAGTTTTTAGTGCTGTAGTAAATGAAAAATCAACTAATTTTTCAAAACCACCATCGCACTCCCTGTTATTTAAATTGCAATACTCCTCATAGAATTCTTTTACTAAATAATCCGGCTTTTTAAATTCCTTAAGATCGTCGATTAATTTATCAAGTTGCATGGTGCTTGTAGCATTAAAGTTTTAGTCCTACAATATTAATCGTTTTTTAATGAGATAAAAAATGGAGAGAAGAATCTCTCCGTTTTCAATTTGTACAAAAACCTTTTTTAAGTGGTTCTTTGATAAAGGAGAAACCGTCTCAAAAGATTGGGTATTCAAAATTCAGCATAACTCCTTGTTTTATAATAGTTACTCTATAGATTCCTCAATAAGGATTTCAAAAGAGTGGTAATGGTAAGCATTCCCGTTTATTATGAAAATTGTTTTTAATTCTGTTGTTACTTTAACCTCGCTAACCCAAACTAATTGCCCTTTCCTTAGCAGTCCAACGTTGGATAAGACCTTGACTCTGAAAGGGCAAAAAAGTAATTTGAGCACATTGTAATAAGTAATTACATAAAGTTCAGTAGGCGAGCTGTATTGTAGCACATCTGCTAATTCATGGTCTTCCATAATTTCTTCTTTCTCTACTTCCCGTAAAGTGTTCTTTACCTAACAAAAGAGCTATGATTAATAATGTAGGAACCAATTGGGAATGTTGTTTTGGATCGATTTACCTAGGTCATTGATTAGTTCGTATGCGTTGACATTACGTTCTAGGTTATTATCGATGTAAGAGGATTTGTTGGCTTCTGTAAATAAGTTGTACAGATTCCAGAAACTTATCGAACCATCTGGACTTCTTGAGAAGTTTGGACACTGGTAATAGTCTTTCACAATATTGTTTATCTGACTGTCATTCAATGAAATTGGGAAGATTGACTTCTGTGTGTGCTTGTCTAAGTGCGTAAACATTCTGAATTTTCCAATTAGATGCGCAAATTGCGTTTCAGACAACTTGTATTCAATCATTCGCTCCATCATTTTTAGATGATTGTCTCTCTTGTAATTAGAGAAAAGTTCAATCATTTTATCTTCTAACTCATGTATAGAAGAGATCCTTATTTCATTGGAAAAGCCATCAGTACTAATGCACAGGTTGGTACACACCTTATTTTTGAAACCAATAAAGACTTTGAATTTTTCCATCGATTTCTTGCTATATAGGTTCTCCTGATTATACGCTCGGACTCCGCCAATGCTCAATGTAAGCTCATTTCCATTAACAATTTGCTTTGTCGAGGGTAAGTCTATAATGAAGGCACATCGTTCGTAATAAATGGTTTTTTCGTGTTCTTCAAGGTCTTTGGCAGGTTTTCCAATTGCTGATGGAATTCTTCCTTTTACTACGTGGCTTACTCTAATATTAGGTGTTTTCTGAAGTACCCCAGGCAGTAATTTTTGAATTATTTGTTGGCATTTATCTACAAACTGAAAATGGCTAATTGTTGACTCGTTATCCTTTGAGAATACAGGGATTATACAATCTTTTTCCAGATGCTCTAAGCTCACTATTTCAGTATTGGCTTCAATAAAACTACTTGATGGTTTGTTTATTATCTCGTTCTTATCTACTAGATGCTCGTTGATGCTACTATTAAGTACTAATTCCATGGTTCTTTTCAATTAATGGTTTTACAATTTCTTTTTCGTCGACTAGGTGACTAGCGATGTTTTCTATCTGGTTTTTTCTATTCATAATGGCATTGTGAATCTGCTTTTGAAGCGAAGGATATTTTGAATACACATGCTTCAATCCCTCAAGATTCTCACAAACATTGATTTCAGACATCGCTATTTCAACTGAAATCCCCAGATTACACCATTCAATAAGCTTCTTTCCGGTGGATGAATTAATTACGAATTCAGGTTTTCCAGAAAATAACCCAGTTCTATCTTTAGAAGCGGTAACAAGATGATTATCATTTATAAGCTCAAAATTGACTGTCAGCTCATATTCGAAGCCGTCTCTTGTGATTTCCTTCGTACCTAGCTTCATTACTTTAGTCTTACCGTTGCCGTCTTTATCAAGGCTGTAATCCGTTTTTCGTCGTACAGTAGTAATCACATGGCAGTTTGAATTAAGAATTTTATCGATAAAGGCTTGATGACGCGGAGTTATTTTAGCCCAATCTTGGAATCTTCCTCCAAGTTGTTCATGTAGTTCCAAGCAACCTCCTTTTCCAGACCATTCGTGTGTAATGCTGTCAATTATAACTACTTCAATTTCTTCTTTTTCACAAACCTCAATGGCTTGAATATAACGCTCTGGAGCGTATGGCTCATTCAACGACAATACGTTAAAATCGCCTAAGTGGGAGTAGAGACTGGCACTGTTATTTTCAGTGTCAATTATGGCTATTTTAGTCCAATCGTTAGTGATTCCGTAAGCTAATAGTAAGGCTGAATAAGATTTACCAAAGCCACTTGCTCCGCTTAAACCCAGTCTTAATTTCACTTGGTTTCTTTGTGCTTTTTGTAATTTCATACTGATGTTATTTGATGTTGTTATTGGTCGTTATTCGACATAATAAATTATTGTTATAAAAAAAAAGGAACCCCTTTTGGAGTCCCTTAATTACTTATAGTTAGGTGTTTTAGTACACCATTTCATTTTTCAGCACGTTGCTTTCTACGATACTTTCTTCTTCTGAAAGGTATTCGTAACGGTGCGACATTTTGATGATTTCGCCCGTTTCCCGAATGGTAAATTCATAAGGGTCTACTGTTACCTTTTTTATAGTTCCGGGCATTTGAGTTCCTAGTAGTGCCTTACAGGTTGGCTCAGTAAACGTACACGGTACTTTAGTTGTTCGCGCTGTAAAGTACGTCTTTCCGGTTTCTTTACTTTTGACAGATTCGATTCCTCCTTGTACTTCAAGAGCATAGAAGCTTTCCCCATTCTCTCTTTGATATTTTTTGTAATCTACAATTGTAACCATAGTTTTTATAATTTTAAGATTAAACATTGACGGGCATATCCCAAATTATAAAATGAGTAGGGGGTAAAGTGTGGTTTAGTAAGTGTGTGACTTTAAAAAAAAATTAAATTTTTAAAAATTGCTATTATAAATACTATCTTTTTTTAACTTTTCCTTTTCAAGTTCTATGCGTTCAATATTTCGTCTCGTTGCCTCTTTTTTTTGTCTCACGTTCTCTCTTTTATCTGCGAGTTTACCGTCTTTGATTCTTTTTTGTTGATCTGAAAGTTCTTGGTAATGAATCGTTGTTTGAATGAACTCATTAGAATGGTCACAAAGTACATTACAAGGGACACTAACTTCACTTGAATGAACTAACTTGTAAAGATTATTAGATTCAGTCAATTCAATTACTATTCCGTCTTTTATCCAAGTTGCTCCATGATCCTTTACACTATTAAACTGTTCTTCTTTATCTTCATATTCACAAATTGGGCTTCCATATCTTCCTTGTAGAATTTTGTAATAGACTTCATAATAGTATTTAGGATTGTACAAATTGGAATTTTTATTGAATTCCAATACATATTGAAGGTGCATTATTTTTAATTGATTGTTTTCTACAACATGAGTAATTTTAAACTTACAGCCTTTTTCTAGATTTAGGTAAAGGGTGTCTTTGTAGATTTTCATTATCCCCTGTTTAATGTTTTTTTTTGTAACGCTATCAAATTCAGCTTCTGTCATATTTAAATGATAATTCATAAAAAGTATTTGATTCTTCTTTGGGGTAGATTTGCTCTTTAAAGTTATTTCAGTAATTTCATCATAATAATCTACAAAGGAGGCTAGGGTTTTTTTTTCATTTTCATTTTGTTTGCAGCATGTTAGAGTTATTATCAGGAAAAATAAGATTATGTTTTTCATTTTGATGTGGTTTAAAATTTTAAAAGGGCATTACGCCTAAATAGATTAGCTTGTTGTTTTCTTTGACTTCGATTGAAAGCAGAGGGTGTTTGTGGGCAGTGTCATAAAAGTTGTAATGATGGACTTCTTTATCTGTGCCCCATGTCTGCGGTTCTATTTTCAATGTAAATTCTCCTTCTGAACTTTCATGAGCATGATTAAGCATTCCTTTAAAAAATTGATAGAAATCCTTTTTATTAGGCGCTTCTGTCTCTACCTCCGCTGACATTAGAAAAGGTAAAAATGATTCTGGATCGTTATTGATGCATGATAAAATCAATTGAGCCTTAATTTTTTCCATTGATATCGTCTTATTTTCTGGTTTTTAATTAAAACCTTAATTCATTCTGAAGATGTAATTGTTTTCCGGTACTAAATATAAATATAGCTGTCACAATACCCACTTTTAGTGATTTGTTAGCAAAGTAATTGGTTTTCAAATCATTCCATTACGGGTTTCCTCATTCTTTAAAATAAACCGCAATTCTTTTAGATTGGTGTATTACATCACTCATGGATTTTATATCAATCCACAAATCTAATTTAATTTTCGACTTATAAGTCGATATGTGAAGGGATTTTTGATTTAACCGTTTGTTTTCTTTGCTCAATGCAGAAGCATCTAGAACAGATAGAACTTGAATTAGTCAAAAGGATATACAAAGAGTTCCTTGTAAAATTCAATGGCAATAAATCTGAGTTTGCCAGAGCTGCACTATGTTCAGAAACTACCGTAAGAAGAGTCTTTAGAAATGAACAAAGAATGACTGTTGATTTACTATTGAGATTCTGTTTTGCTTTGGGTATAGATGTAAATAAAATTTTTGAAGGAATAAATATTTTAAATGAAAAATGAGCCTAAAACGTGTTAAATGCGTTAGACTCATTCTGTACTATTTTAATTTGTCCTTTAGATTAGCCATCGCTTCACTAACTTTCTTCTGCACTACCTTCCCGTAACTTTCCTGTGTAATAACCATGTTAGAATGCCCCAGTAGTTCTGACACAATTTCCATTGGAACATCATTGTACAGTAAGACAGTAGAGGCAAATGTTTTTCTAGCAATGTGGTGAGTAAGATTTTTTTCAATACCAGTTATAGCTGAAATTTCCTTGAGATAAGAATTGAATTTTTGATTACTTATTGGAGGGAATATGCGGTTACTATCGGTTGAGTAATTCTCAATGATTTCTTGAGCTTTAGGAAGTATTGGAATGGAGATTTGACGTTGTGTTTTTTCACGTTTCATCTGAATCCAGTTAATGTTGTCAAAACCTATTTGGATGTTCTGCTTCTCAAGATGTGCCATTTCATTATAGGCTAGTCCTGTGTAACAACAGAAAATGAATAGGTCTTGAATGGTGCTTAATCTCTTTTGTTGTAATACTGCTTCTTCAAGGGTTTTGAGTTCTTCAGTAGTAAGGAATATAACTGTTTTACGGACTGTTTTAGACTTGTGAAGTATAAACGGATCTCTATCCAAATAGCCTTCTGAAATGGCTTGTTTTATTGGAGTTCTAAGCCTTTGAATGGTTTTGTTGATCGTAATTTGTTCTTGTTTCTTCTCTGTCTTTAAATAGTAATCAAAATCACTTAGAAACTGTAGACTTAGTTCTTTTAAAGGAAAATCTGTTTTTTTAAATTTCCATTTCAGGAATGCTTCCAGATGATTTCCAACGTAAACGAACTTGTTATAGGTGTTGTCTTTGATTTCTAATCCTACGAGTTTTTTGATTTTGGCTAGATACTGTTTGTAGTAGGAAAGGACAAATTCACTTTTCTTTAGTTCTTTGCCAAAGTATTTGTCGTGAATGTCTTCAATAGAAAAAGGATTTTCTTGTAATCTTAAAATCATGTAGATGCTATTGATCTTAGATCTTATTTTATCAAGCTGAGAGTTGTATAGAATTGCAGATTTATGGGATTTTAGAATTACTTGGTTCTTGGTATCCCAATGCTCGGACTCAATATTAATACCTGTGCTAAGCTGTTTTCTGCTCCCATTTAGGGTTAGTCGGCAAAATAATGGAGATTGATTCTTCTTGTTTTTTCTATTCTTTCCTTCAATAAATAGAATTTTGAAATTGTCTGTTGTCATAACTTTTTGTTTTAGTCAGACATGCAATTGGTTACGATAAAAAAAGTGATGCCTTTTAGAAAAAGAGATGATGCCTAATATGTTGCCTTTTTTTGCAAAATAAGTTGGCAAGTTGGCAGAAGTCAAAAAATCTCTATTCTCTACTGAATCGCCGTGAAGTCTAGCTTTCATTACAGCTTTAAAACAAAAAAGACCTTACATCACTGTAAAGTCTTTTTAAAAAGCTCCCTCTCTTGGGCTCGAACCAAGGACCCTCTGATTAACAGTCAGATGCTCTAACCAACTGAGCTAAGAAGGAAACTGTATATTTTTATTCTGGTAATGAATGAACGTTTTTTGGTGTTTATTAGTGAGATGTGTTTCACTTGTAAAGCGGTGCAAAGATAGGGCTTAATTTGATTTCTGCAAGCAAAAATAAAACTTTTTTCAATTTTTTTTACTTCCCTACAATTGCCTTGTAAATGTCGTTTCCGTTAGCGAATAATAACAGTGTTATAAGTAATACGAAACCAACCATTTGCGCATTCTCTAAGAATTTATCACTTGGTTTTTTACCGCTGATGATTTCATATAATAAAAACATTACATGGCCACCATCAAGTGCTGGGATAGGCAATAAGTTCATTACACCAAGCATTATCGATAACAAAGCCGTGATGTTCCAGAAAACTTCCCAGCTCCATGTATTAGGGAAAATATTGTAAATAGCAGCAAAACCGCCTACTTGTTTGTAAGCACCCGTACTTGGACTGAAAATCATTTTTAATTGTTTTCCGTATCCTATTAATTGATCTTTCCCTTTTGTAATCCCTACCGGAATAGATTCTAAGAAACCAAATTCCTGCTTGCTTACTTTGTAGTAGCCCAATTTTTCAAGTGAAGCTATACTTAATCCGCCTAATTGCACACCTAATGCTGCATCTTTGTTTACAAAAACCTGAAGTTGCTCTTCTTTTTGATCACGAAGAACAGTTGCAGAAATGGTTTTGTTTTTGTTGTTTTCCAAAACCGTTTTTACCTGGTCAAAATATTTTGTTGGTTGTCCGTTAAGCGCAAGGACGATATCCTTTGGCTGTAATGAAGTGTTTTTCGATCCATCAGTAACAGATCCTATAACAAAAGGTCTTCTGATATCCAGCAATGTGCTTTTTCCCTGTTTTGATAATTGGTCCACAAAATTATTAGGCATTTTGATAGCTCGCTGAGCTCCATCTCTTTCTATCAACACCTCTTTTGCCATGATAACTTTCATAGTAAGATCATTATCAAATTTGACGATTTTTTCACCATCTACAGATACAATGTGATCGCCAGTTTTGAATCCGACAGTATTCATAACTGGACTCTCGATCAAAAGACCGTCTTTCAAATCTTCATTAGCGATATAGGTATCGCCATAAGCAAATGCCATTCCGATATAAATGATAAATGCCAAAATGAAATTTACAGTAACGCCACCCAACATAATAATCAAGCGTTGCCAAGCCGGTTTAGATCTAAATTCCCAAGGTTGCGGTGGCAAAGCCATTTGTTCCTTATCCATACTTTCGTCAATCATTCCGGAAATTTTCACATAACCACCCAAAGGCAACCAACCGATACCGTATTCAGTTTCGCCAATTTTCTTTTTTAGAAGGGAATATTTAACGTCAAAAAATAAGTAGAATTTTTCGACTCTGGTTTTAAACAGTTTAGCAGGGATGAAATGTCCTAATTCGTGAAGTATAATAAGTAATGATAAGCTCAATAAAAATTGAGAAAGCTTGATAACTATGTCCATTTTTTAATTTTAGTTCTTTTACAACTCACAAAAGTAAGGTTTTCTATTTGTTTAATTTACAATAATTGTTCCATAAGATTTTAAATATTTGTTAATTAATGGAAATTCAATCTCTCGTTTCGCTGGTGTCCCTTAACTTTACTTTTTTTAAAATAAAATTCTATTTATCTTCATTTAAATAATATACTTAAATCAATACTATGCCATCTCAATTATTTTTACCACTCCAAATAAAAAGCATCACGCTCAAAAATAGAATCGCTATTTCTCCCATGTGCCAATATTCTGCTCAAGATGGCTTTGCCAATGATTGGCATCTCGTACATCTGGGAAGTCGTGCCACCGGAGGAGCGGGATTAATCATTCAGGAAGCGACAGCGGTTTCTCCCGAAGGCAGAATTTCTCCAGAGGATTTAGGACTTTGGAAAGACGAACATATCGAAAAAATGCAACAGATTAATCGTTTTATTATCAGCCAGAATTCAGTTCCCGGAATCCAATTGGCGCATGCCGGAAGAAAAGCAAGTGCCGCAGCTCCCTGGGAAGGCGGAAGAAAATTAGACGAAACACAAGGCGGTTGGAATACCGTGGCGTCAAGTGCCGTGGCATATCATGACAACGAAAAAGCGCCCGTAGCACTGGACAAATCAGGAATCCAAAAAGTAATTGCTGACTTTAAATCAGCCACAAAAAGAGCCGTTCAAGCGGGCTTTCAAGTGTTGGAAATCCATGCCGCTCACGGGTATTTGTTGCATCAATTTCTATCGCCTTTGTCAAATTTCAGAACGGATGAATATGGCGGAAGTTTTGAAAACCGCGTCCGTTTGACACTCGAAATAGTGGAAGCAGTTCAATCAGAATGGCCGAACAACCTGCCTCTATTCGTTAGAATTTCGGCTACAGACTGGGCGGAAGGCGGTTGGAGCATCGAAGAATCAGTACAGCTTTCGAAAATACTAAAAGAAAAAGGAGTGGATTTAATTGATGTTTCTTCGGGAGGATTAGTCTCACACCAACAAATTCCTTTAGGTCCAAATTACCAAGTTCCTTTTGCGGAAAGCATAAAAAAGGAAACTGGAATGATGACAGGCGCAGTTGGTTTAATCACCGAAGCCATTCAAGCCGAGGAAATTATTGCTTCAGGAAAAGCAGATATAGTATTATTTGCCAGAGAATCGCTTAGAAATCCGAATTTAGGGTTGAAATTTGCCGAGGAACATCATGCGAATATCCAATGGCCAAAACAATACGAAAGAGCCAAAATTAAATAATTCAATTCGTGTTTGACGTAAATAAAAATTAAATGCAAAAAATTAAAACTGCTTTGCTTTCCTACGGAATGTCCGGAAAAGTATTTCATGCTCCCTTTTTAAACTTCCATCCCGGATTTGAACTCCTTGGTTCTTGGGAAAGAAGTAAAAAATTAATACATCAGGATTTCCCTTCGGTGAAAAGTTACGCCACGATGGAAGAGATATTGGAAGATGATGTTGATCTGGTGGTAGTCAATACGCCTGTAGAAACACATTACGAATATGCCAAAAAAGTTTTACTGGCCGGGAAACATGCTTTGGTCGAAAAAGCATTTACCACAACCGTTACCCAAGCGCAGGAATTAGCGGCTTTGGCCAAAGAAAAAGGATTGAAACTGGCCGTTTTTCAAAACAGGAGATGGGACAGCGATTTCAAAACGGTGCAAAAAATTATTTCGGATAATGTCCTTGGCGAAATTGTGGAAGCCGAATTCCATTTTGATCGCTACAATCCGATTTTAAGTCCAAAGCAACACAAAGAAACGGCCAATTCTGGTGCTGGAATTCTGAAGGATTTAGGTCCTCATTTAATTGATCAGGCGTTGTGTTTGTTTGGTTTACCCCAATCCGTTTTTGCGGATATCCGCATCACAAGGGAACATTCCTTGGTAGATGATTACCTTGATGTTTTACTGTATTATTCCAACTTTCGTGTCCGATTAAAAGCGGGGTTTTTTGTACGCGAAGCCATTCCGTCTTTTGTGGTTCATGGTAAGAAAGGTTCTTTCTTGAAAGCGCGTGGCGATGTACAGGAAGACGAATTAAAACTAGGTATGAAACCAAATCTGGACACCTGGGGAACTGAATCTTCAGACAAAAAAGGTTTTTTGCACACGGAAATAAACGGTGACATTGTAAAAGAATACATACCAACACTTCAAGGAAATTATTATGATTTTTTTGACGGTGTTTATAATGCTATTTTAAATGATAAACCAGAGCCAGTAACGGCACAAGATGGCGTACATGTGATGCAAATTATTGAAGCCGCTATTCAGAGCAGTGCCCAGAAAAAAGGTATTGATTTGCAAAATTAACCGCAAATTTGCGAATTTTAAAGTATAAAAATGAATTCGCAAATTCGCGGTTATCACTTTTTAGAAGTTGTAATCTGTGTTTTTTATAAACAATAACGTTGTATTTTTAGACACATGCGTTATTTTAACGCAATGAACGATTGCTTTTTGTAATTTTGTCAAATTAAATTTAAAAACTCAATTGTCTTGATCGATCTCAATTTTATATCCCGATTTAAAACCAAAGCCAAATACAAGAAAACGTATAAAAATGCTAAGGTTTCTTATCTGAACAGAATCCGTTGGGCGGTTTCGATGTTCTATTTTGGAATGGGTTTGTGTTTTGCCACTTGGGCCAGCCGAATACCTGATATAAAAACAGCATTGCATTTAAGCGAAGGCGATTTAGGAACTATTTTGTTCGCTTTACCATTAGGACAATTAGTGATAATGCCTTTCTCTGGAAAATTAGTTACCCGTTTTGGAAGCCATCGAATCTTGATATTTTCCCTGTTATTTTATATTTTTAGCCTGACAAATTTGGGATTAGCTGTTCAGACTTGGCAATTGTCATTGGGATTATTCGTGTTTGGAATCTTTGGTAATTTATCGAATATCGCTGTTAATACTCAAGGTGTTTATACCGAAGTGCTGTTCAAGAAAACCATCATGTCCTCTTTTCATGGAATGTGGAGTTTTGCAGGATTCACAGGCGCTCTGGTAGGATTGGGAATGTTAGCCTTTGAATTAACACCCTATATTCACTTTCTTATTGTTGCCGGAATCGTACTTTTGATGATGGCTTTCAACTATAAATTTTTAATAAAAGCGAAGGAAACTATCAAAACAGAAAAGGAAAAATTCTTTTCAAAACCGGACAGCGCTCTAATTTGGCTAGGAATAATCGGGTTTTGTTGCATGGCCAGTGAAGGCGTGATGTTTGACTGGAGCGGCGTTTATTTCAAAGATGTCATCAAGGCACCTGGACCATTAGTCATTTTGGGATACACCTCATTTATGATTATGATGGCGGGCGGACGATTTTTAGGAGACGGTCTCATCCATAAATTTGGCCGAAAAACAGTCTTGCAAATTAGCGGTGTCATGATTTCGGCAGGACTTTTTACAGCGGTATTTTTCCCTTTTGTCATTCCTGCAACTATTGCATTCATGTTTGTCGGATTGGGAGTTTCCACCATAGTACCCACAGTGTACAGCGTTGCCGGAAAAAACCCAAACGTTTCTCCAAGCGTAGCGTTAACCACAGTTTCTAGTGTCAGTTTTCTGGGATTTCTAATGGGTCCGCCAGTTATTGGGTATATAGCTGAGTTGTCGAGTCTGCGATTTTCATTTGCATTCATCGGTGTTTTTGGGATTCTCATTGCATTCATGGTTTCCCGAATCAAAGCAATCGAATAAATATTTTTTATTAGGAGCACAACAATTCCTTTTCCATAAAAGACAATCACCCGCTGTTCGCAGTATCTTTTTTAAACGCAACCCTTTTAGAGTTCAAAAACGCTGAAAGGGTTCAAGGCGTTTATAAAAAGGATACTTGCTGCCATCGGGGCTACTCAATACGTTTGTTTTTTCTAATAATTTTTTCAAATCGAAGTTATTAAAGCCAATTGAATTAAATTATTTTTATTGAAAATCAATAAGTTACTATTTTTTCCGTATATTTAACATTATAATTCTTTCAAGAAATAGTTTGATTGTATGCTGGATTTTAAATACCACTTTTTTCAGTATTAAATTATTAGGATTTATACCATCTTTCCAAAATTCATTTTTAATTATTTCCAAGTTGTTATTCCATTTCGGATGACGCTTTCTATGCTTTTTGTTCAACCGTTAAAAGGAATTTTAACGATTGAACTTCTCGCTAGGAATAAAAAAAATAAAAATCCTCTAGACCAAAATTTCAGTAATTATATACCATCATCATAATTTGAATATATGAATAAATTCTACATGATTTTTTTCTTTTTCGTTCAAATAGGATGCATTACGGCACAAAACAAAACGGGATTTTTTGGAAAAGTAATGGACTCCAAAACGCAAAATCCGTTAAGTTTTGTAGTCGTCAGTATTCAAAATACGACTTTAATGCAACTCACTAAAGCAGATGGTAATTTCAGTTTTGATACCGTTCCCACAGGAAATGTTTTATTTTTGGTACACAGTCAAGGTTTCAAAGATGCATTGTATCCTATAGAAATTACCCAAGGTAAAATGCTGGACTTAGGAACTATAACTTTAGAAGAAGACCAATCCGTAGAACAACAAAGTAGTTTAATAACACTTATAGAAAGTGATTTTAGTGATGACAACAGCAGTTCCGAAAGTACTTCTGGATTGTTACAATCCTCCCGTGATGCTTTTTTGCAAGCAGCGGCTTTCAATTGGGGACAAGCTCGTTTTAGAGTTCGCGGATTAGACAGCGAGCATTCCACAATGATGATCAACGGCGTTTCCATGAATAAAATCTATGATGGCAGACCCCAATGGAGCGAATGGGGTGGATTAAATGATGCGCTCCGCAATCAGGAATTCACACTCGGAACCACACCTTCGGATTATACGTTTGGCGGAATTTTAGGAACACAGGAAATCAACACGCGAGCCTCTATTTACAGACCCGGCTCCCGAATTTCATTTTCAGGGACCAATACTAATTACAGTTGGCGCACGATGGCAACACATGCTTCCGGAATGAATTCCCGCGGTTGGGCTTTTGTAGTTTCGGCAGGGAAACGCTGGGCACAAGAAGGCTATTTTGAAGGAACAAATTATAATGCGAATTCTTTTTTTATAAGTCTCGAAAAAAAACTAAACGAGAAACATTCCTTGAATCTAACGGCAATGTACACGCCCAATTCCAGAGCTAAAAATTCCCCAAACACAGCAGAAGTAACCCAACTGACTAACGTGAAATACAATTCGTATTGGGGTTTTCAGGACGGTGAGAAGAGGAATGGACGCATAAAAACTATTGAAGAACCTACGATTATGCTGAATCATTATTTTAGAATCAATGATAAAATCAATCTGAATTCGAGTGCGATGTATCAATTTGGAAAAATTGCCAACAGTAATATTGATTATCAAAATGCGAATAGTCCGGATCCAACATATTACAGAAAAATGCCCAGTTATTACAGCTCTCTTTATGCCCCGGATAACGGAGAATTTTCGGGTGAATTCACCCCAGATTATGAAAATGCGGAGAAAAGTAAAGCTCAGTTCTTAGCGTATTCCCAAATCGATTGGACGGCTTTATACCAAGCGAATCAAAATCCAGTTTTTGATAGTAGTGGATCTATTTCAGGGTATGAACCGGCAAAAAGTAAGTATGTTTTGTATGAAGATCAAGTAGAAGATCAAACGGCGGTGGCTACAACGAATTTGAGTGCGCAACTGTCAGAAAATATTTTTCTGAATGCCGGAGCGTCTTTCAAAAAACTAAAATCGCACAATTCTCAAAAATTATTGGACTTACTTGGCGGTTCTTATTTTGAAGATATTGATGCTTTTTACAACGGAAATCAATCCCAGTCTGATTTGAATAATCCAGACCGACAAGTAGTCGTTGGTGATACGTACGGATACAACTATAATTATTTTGCCAATACTTTAGCCGCTTTCACACAATTTAAATTCACTTACAATAAAGCAGATTTTTATCTGGCCCAGAATTTTTCAAGTGCTAATTATCAAAGGGAAGGATTATACAAAAACGGAATTTACGAAACCAATTCCTTCGGGAAAAGTGAGAAAGTAGCGTTTGAAAACTTTGGCTTCAAAGCCGGATTCAATTTGAAAATCTCTGGAAAACAATTGGTGACTTTCAATGTTGCACATTTGACCAAAGCGCCTTCTTTGAGAAACACGTTTGCTAATTCCCGTTTGAATAATTCGATTGTAGACGGACTCGAAAGTGAAAACATCAGTAGTTTGGACGCCAGTTATGTCTATCGTTCCCCAAAACTGAAAGCCAGACTGACGGCCTATTATGCTGTAATTAGAAACGCGACTCAAATTTCCTTTTTTTATGCCGAAGGAATTTTTGATGACGGCGCAGGTTATTTAAACACCGACGCTTTCGTGAGCCAGACATTAACGCAGTTGAATAAGAAAAATATGGGTGGAGAGTTCAGTTTGGAATACCAATTAAACCCCACGTTTAAAACCACTTTTTCGGCGGCTTTTGGGGAATATACGTATGACAGCAATCCAAAAGTGACTTTGACAAATGATGCCGAAGCTTCTTTGGAAAATACCAGTCCGGTTTTTGATTTTGGAACGGCCGCACTAAAAAATTACAAACAAGCGGGAATGCCACAACGAGCGTATTCATTGGGAATTGAATACAGAGATCCTAAATATTGGTGGATTAGCGCCAATGTAAATTATCTCACCAATAGTTATATCGATATTTCTCCTATTTCCAGAACCGAAATATTTTATAAAAATCCCGCAAGCGGTTTCAATTTTCCAGAAGCGACGGAGGAAAGAGCCGCAGTACTATTAAAACAAGAAAAATTTGACCCAACGATGTTATTGAATCTCGTGGGTGGAAAATCATGGCTGATTTATGGAAAAAATGTTGGGGTTTTTGCCAGCATCAATAACGTACTTGATGTTTCCTATAAAACAGGGGGTTATGAACAAGCCAGAAATGCTAATTTCAGACAGATTAATCAGGATGTTTCCAGTGGTACGCCTTCTTTTGGACCAAAATTTTTCTACGGATACGGAAGAACGTATTTCGTGAATCTTTATATCAATCTTTAAATTAAAGCATATGAAATCAACATTCTACAAATCCTTTTTATTTTTGCTGTTGATAATTACATTCTGTAGTTGTGTAACGGATGAGGTTGCGGCTCCAAAACTCATTTGTACACAACCGGATTTAGTTACTAATGCAACGGTTAGCGAAGTTCAGGCTGCTGCGAATGCCATTGTAACCCAATACAAATATGACGATATCATTGAGGCATATGTGGTTTCCAGCGATGAATCTGGAAATTTTTTCAAGACGATTTCCTTTCAAACTTTGGCAACAGCCACAACACCAGCGATAGGATTTAGTGTTCCTGTGGATGCTACAAATTTGTATATTGATTACAGATTGGGCAATAAAGTGTACTTAAAATTAAAAGACCAATACACGGATATTTTATTTGGCGGGATGCGTATAGGAAGCATTTTTGTAAATTCTTATAATGAAGGCGGAGTGGGTCGACTTTCTCAAAATGATTATAAAAAAGTGCTGAACGCTTCCTGTACGAATGTTAGTGAGGACTTGTTGATTCGGTCCATTTCGATGTCGGAATTACTGAACGATTCTAATTTGAATACGTTGATCGAATTGTCAGATGTTCAATTTACAGCCACCGCAATAGGACGTCATTATTTTGAAGAAACTAATAATGTGGGTGGCGCTACGAATTGGGGTTTGATGGATAAATTGGGCAATCAAGTCTATTTTAGAACGAGTAGTTTTTCTGATTTTGCGACTAAAGTAGTTCCCAATGGAAGTGGAAAAGTAAAAGGGATTTTGACAAAATTCGGAACGGATTACCAGCTATTACCGCGCTCTGAAAAGGATGTTGTGATGACCGGAACCAGAGCAATTCCTTTTTTCTCTCAAGATTTTGAAACCGTAGTTGATAAGTCGAATTTGAGTCTTCCAGATTGGGCGAATATAGTCCAAAAAGGAACGCTTTTCTGGAAAGGCACAGTCTATTCCGGAAACGGTTATGCCGAATTTAATATTACAGGAACCAAAGTCGTTTCGAATGTGGCTTGGTTGATTTCGCCAAAAATTGATATGGATGTTCACACGAAAGAAGTCTTGACTTTTAGAACGGCTCAGCATCATTTAGACGTTGATTCCCAGTTAAATTCTCTGGAAGTTTATGTTTCCAGTAATTTTGACGGGTTGAATACGGCGACAGCAACTTGGACTCCATTAGTTGTCAATTTACCCAAACAAGCTACCCCTTGGTATCAGTTTATAGGAAGTGGCGCAGTAGATTTATCTTCGTACAAAGGTAAAATCAACATTGCTTTTAAATATACAGGTTCCGGAAAAAATCTGGCTTTGGATGGTGCTTTTCAAGTAGATGATGTTCAGGTTTATGGGTATAAATAATTTTTATAAAAGGCTTGGCTTGAATTACTATATTTGCAGCCTTAACATTTAAATTAAATTATGAAATCTACTTTATTAGCCCTAATTTCTTTATTATTTGTTTCTTGTTTATCGGATAATGAAGCATCTAAACCTGTTGATTACACCGTTCAAAACGAAAAAGAAATTGTGGATTACATTGCCAAAAATAAATTGACTGCCACAAAAACCGATTCAGGGTTGTATTATGTGGTTAATGAAGCAGGAACAGGTGCGCAACCAACAGCTTCATCTAATGTAACGGTAGCTTATAAAGGTTTTTTTACCAATGGATCTGTTTTTGATGAAAGTAAAGCAGAAGGAATTTCTTTTGGATTAAATCAAGTAATAAAAGGTTGGACAGAAGGCATTCCCTATTTTAAGGAAGGTGGAAACGGAGTTCTTTTAATTCCTGCTCATCTGGGTTACGGAAGCAATGGTAGCGGACCTATTCCAGGAGGTTCTGTTCTTATTTTTGATGTCAAACTGATTAAAGTAAATTAGTTCAAGGCTATTATAAAATCACAAAAGGCTGTCTTTTCGGACAGCCTTTTGTAGTTACTTATTTTTTGATTTCAACGATGCTTATCGCATAACCTCCACCAGGAGCACTGAGTTGTGACAGTTTCGATTTATTAGTTACCGTCATTTTACGAATCGTATACGCTTGCGGATTGGTTTTATAATGCGCATCTTTTGCATCAGCATAAATCGTAGCCATATATTTTTTTCCTTTTTCCAAGAAATCAAATTTGATCGTTGAGGTACGGGAAGTATCACCATTTACATTACCGATAAACCAGTTGTTCGTCACTTTTGCTTTACGTGCAACGGTCACATATTGCCCTGGTTCTGCTTCAAGGTATTTGCTGTCTGTCCAATCTACTGCTACATCTTTAATAAACTGGAAAGCATCCGGAAAGCGATCGTAATTTTCTGGTGTATCAGCTGCCATTTGTAATGGGCTGTACATCGTTACATACAATGCCAATTGATTAGCAATCGTACTGTTAACATGAGAATTATTGTCAGGATTCAATTTGCTTAAATCCATTTCAAAAATACCCGGTGTATAATCCATCGGTCCGCCCACTAAACGTGTAAAAGGCAATACCGTTACGTGATTCGGTTTAGAACCACCAAAAGATTGATATTCTGTTCCTCTTGCGGCTTCGTTACCAATTAAATTGGGATACGTTCTGGAAATTCCCGTTGGACGAACCGCCTCATGCGCATTCACCATAATTTTATAATCGGCTGCTTTTTCTAATGCATATTGATAGTGATTGACAATCCATTGGCTGTAATGATTTTCGCCTCTTGGCATGATATCACCAACATACCCACTTTTCACGGCATCATATCCATTGTCATTCATAAACTGATACGCTTTATCCATGTGACGCTCATAGTTACGCACAGAACCCGAAGTTTCATGGTGCATAATCATTTTAACTCCTTTTGATTTGGCATATTCATGCAATCCTTTGACGTCAAAATCCGGATACGGAGTTAAAAAATCAAAAACATAATCTTTGGAGTGTCCAAACCAGTCTTCCCAACCTTCATTCCAACCTTCGACCAATACCGCATCAAAACCGTTTTTGGCTGCAAAATCAATATATTTTTTTACATTAGCGTTATTTGCACCGTGTTTCCCATTTGGTTTAGCTTTTGCAAAATCAGTAACGCCCAGTTGTACCGTTGGAAACTCATCAGTATACGCCCAAGAGCTTTTTCCTGTAATCATTTCCCACCAAACACCCACATATTTTACGGGTTTTATCCATGACGTATCTTCTATTTTAGAAGGCTCATTCAAATTCAGCGTCATTTTTGAAGCCAGAATTTCTCTTGCGTCATCACTAACAATTATGGTACGCCAAGGCGAATGGTTTGGAGCCTGCATATATCCTTTGTCTCCTTTGGCATCTGGTGTCAACCAGGATTCAAAAACCATGTTTTTATCATCCAGATTCAAATGCATGCACGAATAGTCTATTAATGCCGCTTCATGTAAATTGATATACAATCCATCCGCTGTTTTTAGCATTAGCGAAGTCTGAACTCCTGTTGTAGAAAAAGACTTTTGAGAAACATTTGCAGTAGTTGCTTTTTCTGATAAGCCTCTGATTTCAGATAATTTTGAGGTAGTATAATCGTATTCTTGGGTATCATAATCACCAGGAATCCAAAAAGCAGTATGATCGCCTGCCATGGCAAACTGTGTTCTCTCTTCTTTGATTACAAAATAAGTAAGGTTTTTTTGTGAAGGAAATTCATAACGGAATCCTAGACCATCGTCAAACAAACGAAAACGAATAACAATTTGTCTGTCGGTTTCTTTTTGGTTTAAGGTTAATGCCAATTCGTTATAATGATTGCGAATTGATGCAACTTCTCCCCAAACGGGTTTCCAATTTTCATCAAAAGTTGCTGTTTTAGTATCGATAACAGTGAAATCATTTAACAACGATTTTTTGTCATTTTTTAACTCAAGACCCAATTTACTTGGTTTTACAACTGCTTTACTTTTGTAATTTAAACTGTAACTTGGAGTTCCGTCATTTTGTAATGTAAACTCCATCACAAATTTTCCATTTGGTGATTTTAATTGCTGCGATTTTGCAGGGCTAAAAAACGCTAGCCACACTAGGGCTGTAAAAAGAAATTGCTTCATTTTTTTAAATATAAATTAATAATTAATTCCAGGTTGGGTAACAGCATGCGATTTTCACGAAATCGATTTATAAAGAATCTAAAGTTTTTAATTGAAATTTCGAATTTCGAGAAAGTAAAAGTAAACGCTTTACACGCTACATGTTTTTATCATTATAAAAAAGTAGATTTAGTTTTAGTTTTTTAGTTGTAATGTACTGATTAAATGTTTGTTATTCTAATTTGGCGCTTAAAAAAAGTGGTAGATTTATAATAAAAAAAAGGTCTTCGAGATTGTTTTAATCCCAAAGACCTCCTTAAAAAACAGGATTTTTCTATTTTAAATTGGTTCCAATCCGCATTACTTTTGCTTCAAATTCCTCACGTGGACCCGCTGCTTTGTTTTTGACTTGCGAACGGTAATTGTAAATAGTGGATACCGAATACCGAAGAAAAGTTGATATTTTTGCGCTATCCTTGATGCCCAAACGAATGAGTGCAAAGATTCTTAATTCCGTATTCAGGAGTTCGCCTTCCTTCAATTGTGTTGCTTCGTCATCAATCAATAAAGCACTGAATTCTTGTATGAAATTAGGGAAAAGTTGCAGGAAAGTCTTGTCGAAATTCGTATAAAACGCTGCGAGCTGATTTTCGACAAACTGTTTCGATTTTACGGCACTGACTAGGTCGTTCATTTTTCCTGTCATTGCCATGACATTCAATTTTCGGCGGTATTCATCTAACTTGCCTATATAGTCCGAACACTGATCCATGTAGCGGCCAATGTATATTTCCTTTAAAAGATTGGCTTCAGTCAGCGTATAATTGGTTTCGTTTAACTTCTCATTGAAGGTGTATAATTCTTTATTCAATTCCGAAAGCTTGCTGTTGGCTAAACTTAAATCCTGCTTTGCTTTGGACAATTTCTTCATTTGCTTAAAAAGTAAAAAAAGAACCGCCAACAAGAACACCGATAATATACTGGCACTTATCAAAAACAGAATTAATTGAAGTCGATTGGTTTCATTTTGTTTTTGATACGCCTCGTTGATAATGGGCAACATCTTCGATATTTCATACGTCCGTAAGCGCGCATTACAAAAAAGGGCATCTTCAAGAGAACGTTTAATGTATTTATAAGCGTGGTCTATATCTCCGTCTTCATACATTATAAAAGCCAATGAACGCAACGAAATATATTCTTTCTTAGCCAACTGCAAATCGGAAATAGCAGAAATTGTTAACCATTTTTTCTCCTGCTTAGGATCTTTTTTTCCGCGATACGCCTGGGAAATAATATAGGCAATAACAGCTCGGTCGTGACTGTTGTGAGCAATATTCGGAAAATACTTTAGTAATAAAGCCAGTGTTTCATTGTGTTTTTCAGCATCAAGAAGCATACTGGACTTCGCCATAATATACGGACTCGATTGTGTAGGATAAAAAATTAAGGAAGAATCACGGTACTTCTTGGTTAGTACAATATACTTTTCTTTTTCCTGAAGCGAAGCCGCATAATCTGACATATACCCGTAAACGACACTATTAACGGTAAAATAATAGCCTTTTAGTTCGGGCGAAGTATTGATGTCGATTGTATTAAGAATATCAGTTGCTTCCTTGTACATTCCTAATGTTCCCATTATGGAAGCCAGATTTAATCGGGCATTATTAATCTTTTGAATGTCATTTAGTCTTTCGGCTATTTGAAAACTCTTTCTTGCATAAATTAAGGCTGAATCCGACTGATAGGATTTATATTCAGCATATAATTTTCCATAAATATCATATTTTTGAATTTCAGTAGAAGTGTAGGACAGCAGCTCTTTTAGTTTGTTGATTTCACGCTCTTTTTTATTGGAATAAACAGCATAATCATCTACTGTTTTGTCTAATTCATCCAACAATTCATCAGAATTATTTTGGGCAAAAATAAAAACAGGAAATAGAAATGCAATAAGTATTGTCAGAAAGCGATTCATTCAAATGGAATTAAATTCATGTAAAAATAATTAAAAATCTAGACTAACTCCTAAAACTCGAATCGTAATAAAGTTAGAAAAATTAAATTGAAAAGGAAGCTTGCAAAGGATTTACACTATTTTATAGTTTCATTTTTTATTTCGAATAAAGTGAAGTCTTTACCAATAATAATGGATGTTCGTTTCAAAAAACTATCATTATTCACAGCTTCTGACTTTTTATAAACCCAGAACTCCATAAGTCGCTCACAAATCATTAAATTTGTAACTTATTCAAAGACATGTTAGAAAAAGAAGTAATAAATTTCGAAAAAACGGCTATAGTTGGTGTTATAACTCAAAATCAAAGTGAAGAGAAACTAAACGAATATCTTGACGAATTAGAGTTTTTGACCTTTACCGCTGGGGGCCAAGTGGTGAAACGTTTTTCACAAAAAATGGAACGTCCTAATCCCAAGACTTTTGTTGGAACTGGAAAAATAGAGGAAATCAATCTTTTTGTAAAAGAGAATGATATTTCGACTTTGGTATTTGATGATGAATTATCACCTTCCCAACAAAAAAATATATCTAAAATTATCGATTGTAAAATCCTGGATAGAACGCACCTTATCCTGGATATTTTTGCGCAACGCGCCGAAACTTCGTATGCAAGAACGCAAGTAGAATTAGCACAATGCCAATATTTATTACCAAGACTTTCCGGAATGTGGACGCACCTTGAGCGTCAAAAAGGGGGAATTGGAATGCGTGGACCTGGAGAAACGGAGATTGAAACAGACAGACGTATTGTTCGGGACCGAATCGCATTATTGAAAGAGAAAATAAAAACCATCGACAAGCAAATGGGCGTGCAACGCGGTAATCGTGGCGCAATGGTTCGTGTGGCTTTAGTAGGATATACTAATGTGGGGAAATCGACTTTGATGAATGCCGTTGGGAAAAGTGATGTTTTTGTAGAAAATAAACTTTTTGCAACTTTGGACACCACCGTTCGAAAAGTGGTTATTAAAAACTTGCCTTTCTTACTTTCGGATACCGTAGGATTTATCAGAAAATTGCCAACACAATTGGTAGATTCTTTCAAAAGTACACTGGATGAGGTTCGTGAAGCCGATTTGTTATTGCACGTAGTTGATATTTCACATCCTGAATTTGAGGATCATATCGCATCGGTAAACCAAACGTTATTGGACATCAAAGCCAATGACAAGCCGGTAATTATGGTTTTCAATAAAATCGATGCCTACAAGCATTTGACTATTGATGAAGATGATTTAATGACGGAGAAAACGCCAAGACATTACACGCTGGAAGAATGGAAATCGACTTGGATGAGTAGAGTAGGCGAACAAAATGCATTGTTTATCTCGGCTACCAATAAAGAAAATTTTGAGGAATTCAGAGAACGTGTTTACGAAGCCGTACGACACATTCACATCACCCGTTTTCCGTACAATAAGTTTTTATATCCGGATTATAAAGACGCTGTGGAGAAAGAAGAAGAAAATGAAGAATTAGAATAAAAATGAAAAGACCTTAGAAATTTCTAAAGGTCTTTTTTTATAAAAATGCTATTTCTAAAAACCGTAGTTTACGCCTAAACCAAATACTTCTCTTACTTGAACGGCTTGTACAGAATTGTCATCATAAATTGCCTGTACCGCTACGTTTGCTGACAAGTATTTATTTATTTTAAGGAGTACATTCATTTGATAATCCACATCAATATTCTGTGGATTCTCTAAATAATTAGAATATAAATTCAGTCTGTTTTCAATAGATACATTTGTCATTATATTGAATTTGTAATATCCCTGAATACTGGCGCCAAATTCAAATCTGGAATTATCTCCTTGCAAGACTCCAAAAGAAGGGCCAAATTGAGTAAAATGATCGTCAACTAAAATTAATTTTGCTGTAGCCGGAGAAAAGTTAACGCTAAGATTATTGCTTTTTTTCCACCACATACCAGGTCCAAATTGAAAATAAGAAGGTGAAAAGAAATGAGAAATTCTGACTTCATTTTTGTCAAAACCAGAATCCATTTGTGTTTTTAAATTGAAAAAAATAGAATAATACCAATCTCCTTTAGCTTTCTTGCCCCAAAGGGAATTAAGTTCTAAACGATCATCCGTCTTTGCGGTTTTTTCGTCTCCTTTTATTTTGCTTAAACCATAACCTAGAATGAATTTATTATCCCAAACGACATCTCCTTTTTTATAATTGAAGTCGTAATTCAAACCAAAATTACCGGCAACGTTTGAAGTTCCACCACCCAGCCATTGTTTATTGTAAGCCGATTGATTAAAAAGCAAAGAGATGTTTCCTTTTTTGGTCCAAAATTTTGTAGAGTCTTTTGGAGTTTCTTGCGCATGTATAGAAATTATCGCAAAAAGTAATACTAAAGAAAACGCTATTTTTTTCATGACTTTATATTTTAAATTCTACCATTAAAGTATAAATAAATGCAATGTATTAGTCCTTTTTAGGCGCTTTGTACAATGGAACGGCAGAGCAAGCTTCGCCATACATAATACTTCGTGCAAAAGGTTGCAAGTAATGCGCTGCTAATACATAAGCCCGCATCGGAACCGGTTTTCTCGAGCACCCTTTTATAATAACAGGCTTGTTTTTATATGCCGAATAATCAATTTTAGGCAGTAATTCTTCATAAAGTGAAGCGTCTAAATCTTCCAAAGTTCCATTAATGATTTTCTTTGCAAATGGCGCTAATTGAATCGCAACCAAAATCGAAGCCCAGGCCGGAACAATAGCATCAGTGCTGCAATGAATAGCAACATATTGATCCTGGTATTGTGACCAATCATGATTTTTTAGCTCTTCTCTAAAGTCTTTTTCTTTTAATAAAAATCCTTCCAGAAGCCATTGCGAAATATCTATTTGCGTACGAATCCCTCTTGGATAATAATCTTCGAGATCGAAAACTTCCAAAACACTATTCGCAACTTTATTTATTATTTCTTCCATAATTATGTCTTAAAGTCGAATGTCGAAAGTCATAAGGTCAGTGTTTTAAGACTTTATGACTTTCAACTTTATGACTAAATTTTAAAGCATTCCCAATTCTAATTTTGCTTCTTCGCTCATTAAATCTTTACTCCAAGGCGGATCAAAAGTAATTTCTACTTCAGCATCTTTTACATTATCTATCGATTTTACCTTTTCTTCTACTTCTCTTGGTAAACTTTCTGCAACTGGGCAGTTTGGGGATGTAAGTGTCATCAGGATTTTTACTTCGTAATCCGTATTGACCATCACGTCATAAATCAATCCTAATTCGTAAATATCTACAGGAATCTCCGGATCGTAAATAGTCTTTAATATTTTTACGATTGATTCTCCTAACTCGGCAGTGTCTATAATTGTTTCTTCCATTTTATTTAGTTTTGCGTGTTGAATGCCAAAGCATACATTTTTATATTTTTTATCATCGATACTAATCCATTGGCACGAGTTGGTGATAAATGTTCTTTTAAGCCTATTTTGTCAATAAAATCCATGTCGGCTTCCAGAATATCTTTGGCGCTTTGATTTGAAAAAGTGCGGATTAATATAGCAATGATTCCTTTTGTCAAAATGGCATCACTATCGGCAGTGAAAACAATTTTGTCATCTTTTTTTTCTCCTTGCAACCACACTTTCGATTGACAGCCTTTGATCAGATTGTTTTCTGTTTTGAATTCTTCTTTGATTAAAGGAAGATTTTTTCCTAATTCGATGATGTATTCATAACGCTCCATCCAGTCGTCAAACATAGAAAACTCATCAACGATTTCTTCTTGTATGTCTTTAATTTTCATTATTCTTTTTTAGCAAATGAATTTATTTTATTTACAAATTTCTTAATTTCTTTTGGTGGAAAACCATGGTCAAAACTAGTAGTTTCATAGGGTTTGTCTTTATAAGTAATTTTCAAATGGGCTATCGCCGCACCGTCATGAAAACGTTTTTCGGTAGGCGCTTTAAGTTTGGACAAATTATCCAATTCCATAGTTTTAAAACAGTCTACCAGTTCTTTCCAGTCGGCATCCGATATTTTTGTCGGTACCGGTTTGTCATTTCCATCTCTATCTTTTGAAACAGTAACCATCTGATTCTTCACTGTTATTTTTTGATAAAAACCTCTGGTGTTGGCTTCATATTCAATTACAGCGTTGCTGATTTCTTGCGCTTTGGCGCTATTACAACCATTGCCTAGAAAAATGGTCAGGAACAATAAAGACAATGTTTTCATGGGTTTATATTTTAGGATAACATTAATTTTGCTTTTTTTATAGCCTCAACCATAACGTCAATTTCTTCTTTGGTATTATAAAAAGCAAATGATGCTCGTATCGTTCCCGGAATACAAAAGAAATTCATGATTGGTTGCGCGCAATGATGGCCCGTTCTTACGGCTATTCCTAATTTGTCAATTATCGTACCAATATCATAGGGATGAATTCCTTCAATATTAAACGAAATTACGGAAGTTTTTGCTGCGGATGTACCAAAAATCTTCAGACCTTCAATTTCCAGTAAGCGTTGCGTACCATACTCCAGTAATTCTTTTTCTTGTTGTTGAATGTTTTCAAAACCAACTCCATTCATATAATCAACTGCAGTTCCCAAAACAATTCCACCGGCGATATTTGGGGTTCCAGCTTCAAATTTATGGGGCAAATCAGCATAAGTTGTTTTCTCGAAAGTCACTTCCTTAATCATTTCGCCCCCACCTTGATAGGGCGGTAGTTTATTCAACCACGCTTCTTTTCCATATAAAATTCCGGTTCCTGTTGGGCCGCACATTTTATGTCCTGAAAAAGCATAAAAATCACAATCCAATTCCTGAACATCTGGTTTCAGATGTGGAACGGCTTGCGCTCCGTCGATTAAAATCGCCGCTCCAACTTCATGTGCTTTGTCAATCATGTATTTAATCGGATTGACAGTTCCAAGAGCATTCGAAATATGGTTTACGGTAACAATCTTAGTTTTATCCGAAAGCAATTTGTCGTATTCAGACATAATCAATTCACCATCGGCATTCATCGGAATGACCTTCAGTGTCGCTCCGGTTTTCTCGCATAACATTTGCCAAGGCACAATATTGCTGTGGTGTTCCAATGCTGAAACTAAAACTTCATCCCCCGGTTTTAAAAGAGAGGCAAATCCATTGGTCACTAGATTAATTCCGTGTGTTGTTCCCGAAGTAAAAAGTACTTCGTGAGCGAATTTTGCATTGATATGATTTTGAATTTTACCACGGGAAGCTTCATAAGCGTCGGTTGCTAGCTGACTCAACGTATGAACGCCACGATGAATATTGGCATTAATTTCCTGATAATATTTTGAAATCGCATCAATCACAACTTGTGGTTTTTGCGAAGTAGCTCCATTGTCGAAATAAACCAATGGTTTTCCGTTTACTTTTTGGGAAAGGATTGGGAAATCGGCTCTAATTTTATTTATGTCTAACATTTACCTGCTTGTTTTTATTGCTTTTTATTGGTCAGATGTAACGCCAATAATGACAATCTTTTAAAATAATCAAAATTCTAATTTGCGTTTCTTTATTTAGAATTTTTCTAAATACAAAAGTAATAAAAACTAAATTGTTTTAGCCATCAATTCACCAATTTACTTCTGTTAATTTCGGTGTTTCATTACAATAGAATTCTTGAATTTGTGACTAAAAAATAATTATATTGCATTGTTTTACAATTAGCTACTATGAAATGAGCATGCCGAAAACGTGATGCAAAAATTGATTAAGATATGCGAAACGAAGTTCAATGACACACAAAAAACAATATCAACGGTCATTAATTCCATATTCCGATAAAAAATAAATATTAACTTCGTATGAAAAATCTCTTTAAGTTTGTTGGTTTTGCGTCTTTTATCGGAATCTTTTATTTTGGATTCACGACCTATCCAAAACTGGATTTAATATCCGGCTTTTCAGCCAAAAGTATCGCTTCGGGATATTTTATTGATAATCGTTCACAGGAAATGATCGAGAAAAGCGACAATGATATTGACATGATTGATTTGGCCAAAAATAAAATAGAAGAAACAGCAAAGTTTGCCGTTGCTTCAGTTTATGGTTTGAAGGAACGAAAAGCAATTTACCGCGAAGGTTTGGGAGCCACTTTGATCAACGATGATTTTGATGTTACAAAACCGTATTTGGTTCCGAAAAGAACAAAATTGAACAGCAATTTGCCTTTTCCGTATGGGAATAACGAATCCAAAGACACCGTTTTTGCAAATGTTGATTATACTAAATTGAATGCGGCTGTCGCCAATGCTTTTGATGCGAAAGGTGACTCGAGCCTAAAAGGCGAACAGGCGAAGCAAATCAAAAAAAGAACGCGTTCGATTTTAGTGATTTATAAAGACAAAATCATTGCCGAAAAGTACGATACCGGTTTTGATAAAAACAGTAAACTATTAGGGTGGTCCATGACTAAAAGTATTACTAGCACCATCTTTGGAATTTTGGAGAGACAAAGAAAATTTGATATAGAGGATCCTGCTCCAATTCCAGAATGGGCGAATGACAAACGCAAAATAATCACTACCAACGATTTATTGCATATGAATTCCGGTTTAGAATGGGTAGAAAATTACAATACCATTTCTGATGCTACCAAAATGCTGTTTCAGGCCGAAGATATGACTCGGGTACAACTAGAGAAACCGGCGGAGTATAAACCCAATATGCGGTGGAATTATTCTTCGGGAACTACTAATTTACTCTCTGGGATTTTGCGGAAGCAGTTCAAAACGCATCAGGAGTATTTAGATTTTTGGTATTCTGCTTTGATTGATAAAATTGGAATGAATTCTATGGTAATCGAAACGGATATGGCGGGGAATTACGTAGGTTCATCGTACGGTTGGGCTACAACACGCGATTGGTCAAAATTTGGTTTGTTGTATTTGCACAAAGGCAATTGGAACGGCGAACAAATTTTTAACGAAAGTTGGGAGAAATATACTGCAAATCCTACAAATAAGTCAGACAGAAGATACGGTGCACATTTTTGGCTCAATGCCGGCGGACACTTTCCCGATGTTCCAAGAGACATGTATTATTGCAGCGGTTTTCAAGGACAAATGGTGGCGATTATTCCGTCATTGGATTTAGTTATTGTAAGAATGGGTTTGAAAGAAGAATCTGAATTTGATTTTAATGGAATGTTGAGTGGGATTATTGGGAGTTTGAAGAAGTAATGGTATTAAAAAACCCTTTCAGAGTTTTAAACTCTGAAAGGGTTGCTATGAAACTTTTTAGTAATGACTTACAAATCAAATCCCAATTTCACGCCTAATTTATTAGCGATAATAGTGGTAATTCGTTTTTTAAGTTCCGGTATTTTGATGTTTTCGATAACGGCATTCGAGAACGCATACATCAATAACGCTTTGGCTTCTTTTTTAGGAATTCCGCGTTGTTGCATGTAGAACATTGCCGTTTCGTCCAATTGTCCAACAGTACAACCGTGAGAACATTTTACGTCATCGGCAAAAATTTCCAATTGTGGTTTTGCATTTATTGTCGCTTTGTCGCTCAATAAAATGTTGTTGCTTTTTTGGAACGCATTCGTTTTTTGAGCGTCTTTCTCCACATACACTTTTCCGTTGAAAACTCCTGTAGAGCGATCAGCATAGATTCCTTTATAATCTTGGAAACTTTCGCAATTTGGAGCCGAATGTTTTACCAAAGTATAATGATCTACGTGTTGCTTTTCGCCAATAATCGTGATTCCGTTTAAGGTACTTGTCAATCGTTCCCCAAAGTGATAGAAATTCAAGTTGTTTCTCGTTAAGTTTCCTCCAAAAGAGAAGGTGTGAACAGAGACGTGACTTTCTTTTTGTTGAGAAACGTAGGTATTATCGATTAGATTCGCTTCAAGCGTATCGTTTTGAATTTTGTAATAATCAACAATCGCGCGTTTTTGAGCAAAAATCTCGGTAACGGAATTCGTTAACACTGGATTTTCGTTTAAACTTTGATGACGTTCAATAATTTGAACATGAGAATTCTCCCCAACAATCACCAAATTTCTTGGTTGAACCATAAGTGCCACTTCATTTCCTGTTGAGAAATACATAATCTCAATAGGCTTATCAGCCACTTTGCTTTTTGGAATGTTGATATATGCTCCTTCGTTAGCAAAAGCCGTATTCAGTGAAGTCAAGCTTTCGTCTTTGCTGGCAATTTGATTAAAATACGTATCAATAATCATTTTGTATTTTGGTTTGGTCAATGCCGATGACATCAAGCAAACATCAATTCCTTCGTGTGTTGTTGACGATAAATGCGAACTGAAAACGCCATCAATAAACACGACTTTATAGGTGTCTATTTCGTGTAAAAAGTATTTTTTTACGTGGTTGAATTCAACTGCATTTTCTTCCTTTGGAAAAACGGTAAAGTCATTTTTTAGGATGGCGTTTAGCGAAGTGTATTTCCAAGCTTCATCTTTTTTGGTTGGAAAACCTTTATCTTCAAAGTTTTTTATGGCGGCAGTTCTCACATCATGAAGTTCGGAGTGAACATCAATACGCTCTTCGAAAGCCATAAAAGACGATAGTAATTTTTCTTTCAATTCCATTTTTGGTAGTTATAAGTTATGAGTTATAAGTTATGAGTTTTGCAAACTGCAAACTGTAACTGCAAACTAATTTTACGCTTCTTGTTCTTGTTTAATCCAGTCGTACCCTTTTTCTTCCAGTTCGTGCGCTAGTTCTTTCCCACCGGATTTTACAATTTTTCCGTTGTATAGTACGTGAACAAAATCAGGAACGATATAATCCAGTAATCTTTGGTAGTGCGTAATCACTACGATTGCATTTTTGTCGCTTTTTAGTTTGTTAACACCATTTGCAACGATACGCAAGGCATCAATATCAAGTCCAGAATCGGTTTCATCAAGAATAGCCAATTTTGGTTCTAACATTGCCATTTGGAAAATTTCGTTACGTTTTTTCTCTCCACCAGAAAAACCTTCGTTTAGAGAACGAGACAAAAATTTTCTGTCAATTTCTAATAATTCTGATTTTTCACGAATCACTTTTAGCATATCTTTAGCCGGCATTTCTTCCAGACCGTTTGCTTTGCGTGTTTCGTTAATGGCTGTTCTCATGAAGTTCGTTACCGAAACTCCTGGAATTTCCACCGGATATTGGAACGATAAAAACACTCCTTTATGTGCTCTTTCTTCTGGCGCCAATTCAGAAAGGTCTTCTCCGTCTAAAGAGATTTCACCTTCGGTTACTTCATAGTTTTCGTTTCCTGCAATGATGGAAGCAAGGGTACTTTTTCCGGCACCGTTTGGTCCCATTATCGCGTGAATTTCTCCCGCTTTCACCTCAAGGTTAATCCCTTTTAATATTTCTTTATCCCCAATTGAGGCGTGTAAATTTTTTATACTTAACATTTGTTTCTTTAATTTTAAAAGGATTTAAATTCTCTTTTATTCTAAAATACTATTGATGCGTTCTTGGTCTTTTATTGTTTGATAGGATAAATGCTTTTCTCCTAAATATTTTATTCCTAAATATTCCGCTGATAATCGAAAGGGTAAATAAAAATCATACTCTAATTGATCTTCATCAGAATTTGAAATTACAAACATATTTTTACCTCTTAATTTTCGACCTAATTCTTTTTCGATTCTGATTAAATCAGAAAAACGGTCAAAAAACACTTTCATTATTCCGCTCATCGCATACCAGTAAACGGGTGTTGCAAAAACTAGCGTGTCATATTTTTCAATGATAGAAGTTATTAAAGGCAAAAAATCATCGGCTCTATTTTCACTTTCATAATCATAATAGGAAATAGAATAATCTCTTAAATCGATAACATCAGCATTTATTTGGTTGGAAATTTTATCAACTATTTTTGAAGTATTTCCATTGTTTCTGGAAGAACCGACAATAATAACTTTCGTGTTTCCCATATTCAAATTATCCAACACTTCCCTCAAGAGAAATTTCTAATAATTTTTGTGCTTCTACTGCGAATTCCATTGGTAATTTATTCAATACATCTTTGCTGAAACCGTTTACGATTAAAGCGATGGCTTTTTCGGTTGGAATTCCACGTTGGTTGCAATAGAAAACTTGGTCTTCGCCAATTTTACTTGTCGTAGCCTCATGTTCTATTTTTGCCGATGGATTTTTACTTTCGATATAAGGGAAAGTGTGTGCGCCACAATTGTTTCCCATTAATAACGAGTCACATTGTGAAAAGTTTCTGGCGTTATCCGCTCTAGCGCTAATTTGCACCAAACCACGGTAACTGTTTTGTGATCTTCCTGCAGAAATTCCTTTAGAGATAATGGTCGATTTAGAGTTTTTTCCTAAATGGATCATTTTGGTTCCTGTATCGGCTTGTTGGAAATTATTGGTAACAGCAATCGAATAAAATTCACCTGTTGAATTATCTCCTTTTAAAATAACGGAAGGATATTTCCAAGTTATCGCTGAACCTGTTTCAACTTGAGTCCAAGAAATTTTTGCATTTTTCTCGCAGATACCTCTTTTGGTCACAAAATTGAAAACCCCACCTTTTCCTTCTTTGTTTCCAGGATACCAGTTTTGTACGGTTGAATATTTGATTTCAGCATCGTCCAATGCAATTAATTCCACTACTGCAGCGTGCAATTGGTTTTCATCACGACTTGGAGCAGTACATCCTTCTAAGTAAGAAACATAACTACCTTCGTCAGCAACTAATAATGTTCTCTCGAACTGTCCTGTTCCGGCTTGATTGATTCTGAAATAAGTCGAAAGTTCCATAGGGCAACGAACGCCTTTTGGAATATAACAGAAAGACCCATCAGAGAAAACTGCCGAATTCAGCGCCGCATAAAAGTTATCTTTTTGTGGTACAACCGTTCCTAAATATTTACGGACTAATTCCGGATGTTCTTTGATGGCTTCAGAAATACTCATAAAAATGATTCCTTTTTCACCTAATGTTTTCTTGAATGTAGTCGCTACTGAAACCGAATCGACTACGATATCCATAGCTACATTATTCATCATTTTTTGCTCATCGACAGAGATGCCCAACTTTTTATACATTTCTAAAAGTTCAGGGTCTACATCGTCCAATGTTTTATTAGGATCTACCGCTTTTGGGGCTGAATAATAGGAAATGGCCTGAAAATCAGGTTTGATATAATGCACATTTGCCCATTCTGGCTCTGTCATTTGCTCCCAAGCACGAAAAGCCTCAAGACGCCAATCAGTCATCCATTGAGGTTCTCCTTTTTTATGGGATATGGCACGAACTATATCTTCATTTAAACCAATAGGAAACGTTTCTGATTCTAATTCGGTATAAAATCCGTATTCGTATTCTTTATTTTCGAGTTCGATTTTTAAGTCGTCTTCTGTGTATTTTGACATAATTTTATTTTTTAAAACCATTAAGAAATTAAGGTTTATTAAGGTTTAATTACCTTAATTTCTTAATGGTTTAAATCTTTTTTAATTTGGTTATAGAGAAAATGATTCTCCACAACCACAAGTTCTATTGGCATTTGGGTTATTGAAAACAAACCCTTTGCCATTAATTCCTCCTGAAAATTCTAATATTGTTCCGGCTAAGTACAGAAAAGATTTCTTTTCTACAGCAATAGTAATATCGTTGTCTACAAAAATTTTATCGTCTTCGTTTTTTGTTTTATCAAATTTTAAATCATAAGACAATCCAGAACATCCGCCGCTTTTTACACCAACTCTTACGTAGTCGATTGCAGCATCAAAACCATCATCTTTCATTAAATCGATGATTTTTTTTCTTGCAGTGTCAGAAACTTTTATCATAGCTTATATTGATTTTGTCTAAATTAAGCACAAAGATAGTGTATAAAAAGCTTTTTCCATAATTGATGTGATTTTTATAACCAATGCAAAAATAGAAAAAACCTATTTGAAACGGGTAAAAGCGTTTGAATTCCTTAACTTTGGTTCCTCTCAAAAAAAATAAAAAAACATGAAATTATATCCTATAGAAACAGGCAATTTTAAATTGGATGGTGGCGCAATGTTTGGCGTGGTGCCAAAAACCATTTGGAACAAAACCAATCCAGCCGATTCAACTAATTTAATAGATATTGCGGCACGTTGTTTATTGATTGAAGATGATAATAAATTGATTTTGATAGACACCGGGATGGGAAACAAACAATCAGAGAAATTTTTTGGTTATTATTCACTTTGGGGAACACATTCGATCGATAAATCGTTGGCCAAATACGGTTTTCATCGTGATGATGTCACTGATGTTTTTATGACGCATTTGCATTTTGACCATTGTGGCGGAAGCGTGCAATGGAACGCAGAAAAAACCGGTTACGAACCAGCGTTTAAAAACGCAAAATTCTGGAGTAATGAAAATCATTGGGAATGGGCAACCAAACCAAATCCCAGAGAAAAAGCGTCCTTTCTATCGGAGAATATTTTGCCGATGCAGGAAAGTGGGCAGTTGAATTTTATCCAAAGACCAGAAGGGGATTTTTTAGAAAAATCGGAACTGGGTTTTGGCATCTTCTTTGCTGATGGACATACCGAAAAGCAAATGATTCCACACATTCAATATAAGGATAAGACAATCGTTTTTTGTGCTGATTTATTGGCAACAGCCGGACATATTCCTATTCCTTATGTGATGGGCTATGATACCAGGCCGTTATTGACCATGCCAGAAAAAGAAAAATTCATGAATGCGGCAGCTGATAATAATTATTATTTGTTCTTGGAACACGATGCACATAATGAAATAATAACCGTACAAAAAACCGAGAAGGGTGTTCGATTAAAAGAAAGATTTACCTGTAACGAAATCTTAACATAGTGTTAATCATAACTCCTTTTGTAACAAAAAAAATTATTTTAGACCAATATTTTAAAATTAACAAAAAACATTTTAGATGAATACCATTAAACCTATTTACATTTCTGCTTTTGCAATCTTAGCATTAGTAGGGTGTGGTGCTTCAAAACAAGTTTCAACTACTTCGGGACTAGTTGCTATTAGCGCACCTTTGAACATTACAAAAAAGGCACCGATTGCTGAAAATGACTTGAAACGTTGGAGCCATTTAGATATTGTAACCGATACCATTCCTGGAATGAGTGTTGACAAAGCGTATGCTGAATTATTGAAAGGTAAAAAAGGCGTGCCAGTTATTGTTGGAATTGTAGATTCTGGTGTGGATATCGAACACGAGGATTTAAAATCAGTGCTTTGGACCAATACAAAAGAAATTGCCGGAAACGGAATAGACGATGACAAAAACGGGTATATCGATGATATTCACGGTTGGAATTTTCTTGGAGATAGTACCAAAGAGAATCTAGAATACGAAAGAATCATTAAAAACAAAAGCTTAGTTGATGAAGTAACCTATCAAGCTGCAAAAGCATTGAATGACAAAAAAGTTGCTGATGCAGCTGCAGGAAAAACACGTTCAGAGCAAATGTTGGGGACTTTAAACGAAGGAGATGCTGCTTTAGTAAAATATTTTGGCAAACCAGTGTACACAATTGAAGAAGTTAATGCAATCGTTTCGCAAGAACCGGCAACACAAAAGAGCAAAGCGGCAATGCAACAAATGCTTTCTTATGGATTGCCAATAGCGGATTTAAAAGTTGCTGTTCAAAAACAATTAGACGATCAGATTGCGCTTATAAACGGAGATAATCTGAAAACGGATTACCGTAAAGTGGTAGGTGATAATCCAAATGATATTACTGATACTAAATACGGAAATAACAATGTAATGGGACCAGATAAGAACGAAATTCTTCATGGAACTCACGTTGCCGGAATTGTTGCTCAAAGCAGAAACAATGTATTAGGTGGTGATGGTGTTGCTAATAATGTTCAAATTCTTACTGTTCGTGCGGTGCCAGACGGGGATGAATACGATAAAGATATTGCATTAGGAATTCGTTATGCGGTGGATAATGGTGCCAAAGTAATCAACGGAAGTTTTGGAAAAAGCTTTTCTCCACATAAACAATGGGTTTATGATGCCATAAAATATGCTGAGAAAAAGGATGTATTGATCGTTCACGCAGCGGGTAATGATGCAAAAGATATTGATTATGCAGAAAATTTCCCTAACGATTCTGAAGATAAAGTAACGGAGTTTGCTGATAATTTAATCACAATTGGTGCTTTGAATTTTGAGTACGGAAATAAAGTTGTAGCTCGTTTTTCTAATATTGGGAAGATTAATGTTGACGTTTTTGCTCCTGGAGTAAAAATCTATGCTACAACTCCAAATAATACATACAAGTACTTACAAGGAACTTCAATGGCTGCGCCAAATGCTGCCGGAGTTGCTGCATTAATTCGTTCGTACTATCCAAAATTATCTGCTAAACAGGTAAAACATATTTTGATGGATTCAGGAGTTGCAATTGCAACGGATGTTATTGTAGGTGGAAAAGCAAATGACACGCGTTCTTTTACTGCTCTGTCTCAATCAGGAAAAATAGTAAATGCGTATAACGCTTTACTGATGGCAGAGAAAATGTCTAAATAATATTTAAGAATTCATTACATGGAAGGGCAATTTGCCCTTCCATTTTTATTTTAACCTATATGAAAAAGTTACTTTTATTTGCTATTTTTTCCTTAAGTTTCGGAAGTCTGCTGGCTCAGAACACCTCGTATTGGCAGCAACATGTCGATTACAAAATGGATGTTTCCATGGATGTAAAAACATACCAATACAAAGGAAAACAGGAATTGGTTTACACCAATAATTCTCCTGATACTTTGAGAAAAGTATATTATCACCTATTCAATAATGCCTTTCAGCCTGGAAGCGAAATGGATGCCAGAATCCAAAGCATCAAAGATCCAGACGCAAGAATGGTCACCAAAGTAAAAGTTGGCGATACCGAAGTAAAAGAAAGCCGAATTAAAAATTTGAAACCAAATGAAATTGGTTATTTGCGAATTTCTAATTTCAAACAAGACGGAGCAGTTGCTAATGCAAAAGAGATAGGGACTATTCTTGAAGTGACTTTGGCTAAGCCAATACTGCCGAATACTAAAACTACATTTACATTAGATTTTGATGGTCAGGTTCCAATTCAGATTCGTCGTTCCGGAAGAAATAATGCCGAAGGTGTAGCATTATCCATGTCACAATGGTATCCAAAACTTGCTGAATTTGATTTTGAAGGTTGGCATGCCGATCCGTATATCGCCAGAGAATTTCATGGCGTTTGGGGGAATTTTGACGTGAATATTACTATTGATAAAGATTACGTTTTAGGTGGCACCGGTTATTTGCAAAACAAAAACGAAATCGGTCATGGCTATCAAGACCAAGGTGTTGTTGTGTCTGTTCCAAAGAAAACAAAAACATTGACGTGGCATTTTAATGCGCCAATGGTTCATGATTTTACTTGGGCTGCTGATAAGGATTACATTCATGATGTAGTAAAAGGGCCTAATGGCGTTGATTTGCATTTCTTGTATAAAAACAATCCAAAATACATTCAAAACTGGAAAAACCTGCAACCAAAAACGGTTCAGTTGATGGAAATTTACAACAAAACGGTTGGGGATTATCCATACAAACAATATTCTGTGATTCAAGGTGGCGATGGCGGAATGGAATATGCAATGTGTACGTTGATTTTGGGTCAAGGTACGTTTGACGGATTGCTTGGGGTGACCGCACATGAAATGGCGCATTCTTGGTTCCAACATATTTTAGCTTCCAATGAATCTAAACACGGATGGATGGACGAAGGATTTACCTCATTCCTGGAAGATTTTGGACTGAATGAAATTGACGATAAAAAAGTAGAAAACCCATTTGCAGCAGCATATAAAGGGTACTATGCAATGGTAAATTCAGGAAAAGAATTACCACAAGGAACACATGCGGATCGTTTTGATGAAAATAAAGTATACAGCGTTACTTCCTATAGTAAAGGAGAAATTTTCTTGGCACAATTGATATACTTAATAGGTAAAGAAAATGCATTCAAAACCTTGAAAAAATATTACAGCGATTTTAAATTCAAGCATCCTACGCCAAATGATATCAAAAGATCTGCGGAAAAAATTTCTGGAGCAAATCTAGATTGGTATTTGACGGATTGGACACAAACCACAAATACTATTGATTATGGTATCAAGGATGTAAAAGAAAATACGGATAAAACAACTGTTACTTTAGAAAGAATTGGAAGAATGCCAATGCCAATTGATTTGACAGTGGAGTATACGGATGGAACAACAGAAAGTTTTTACATTCCGTTGCGCATGATGAGTTTTGAAAAAGAAAACCCAACACCAGCAATAAAAAGAACAGTTTTAAATGATTGGGCTTGGGCGTATCCAACCTTTGAATTTGATATTTCTAAATCAAAAGCTTCCATCAAGAAAATCACCATCGACCCAAGTGGATTAATGGCCGATTTAAAAAAGGAAAACAATACGTATGAGATAAAGTAATTTTGAAAAGCCCTGAAAAGGGCTTTTTTTATTCAAATTAATTTGGTGTTTGTATTGGAAATTTTATTTTTTTACAATTACCGTCGGAATTTAAAATATTCGGCTAAAGTATGTTTCTTATTTTTCAACATTTCAGAAACGAGTTTCATTCCAATGACCGAAAATGTGATGCCGTTTCCACCAAAACCTAAAACAAAATAAGCACTTGGAAAATTAGGATGTTTACCAATGTAAGGTAAGCCGTCTTTAGTCTCGCCAAAAGTACCTGCCCAGACAAAATCCATTCTGAAATCATAATTTGGTAAAATTTTCTTCAGATATTTGGTCAATCTACCAGACTTGTCGTTTAGTAATGCATCCCTTTTTTCAGCATTTACAAAATCCTCATCTTCTCCGCCAATAAGTAATCTGTTGTCATCCGTAGTTCGCATATACAGGTATGGTGCTGCTGTGTTCCAAAACAGAGTGTCGTTGAGATACGATTGGTCGTCTTCAGATCTTTCGCCAACAATTGCATAGGTAGAAAGTAATTTCACGAAATTGTCTTTAATGATTTCAGTACTTTCGAAACCGTTGCAGTAGATTATTTTCTTTGCTGTAATAGTAGTGCCATATTCAGTCACAACAGTTACGCCATTTTGTTTGTTCGTGACTTTTTTGACATCAGTCTTATCGAATATTTTCAATCCTTTTTTGTAGTTGTACGCTAAAATATCATGGGCTAATCTAAATGCATCAATGCTTCCGCCTTGTTCAGACAAGATCCCGCCATACGAGTTTTTAAGGCGGTACTTTTTATAAATTTCTTCGGCTTCCATCCATTTTACGGGTATTCCGATTTTTTTTCTAGCCTCAAATTCTTTTTTTAACCAACTGACATCTTTCTTAAGAGCTGCAAAATAAAGAGATTCTTTTTTCTTGAATCCACAATCAGATTTTATCAGTTGCGCTATTTTCTTTAAATCATCAATCGATTTATAACACGCCCAATAACATTCAACAGCGGCTTTTTTACCAATTAAGTCTATAAGTTGGTATAAAGGAATATCAATTTCGTACTGCAACATTGAGGTAGTTGCTGATGTGCTTCCGTGACCAATTTCTCTGCGATCCATCAGTATGGTTTTGTAGCCGTCTTTTATACATTGATGTGCTATAAGACTGCCTGTTATACCACCGCCAATGATTAGGATTTCTGTGTCCAAGTTTTCCCTTAATGAAGGATAGGAGTTGATAATTCCATTTTTCACCAACCAAAAGGGTTCACTTGATTTAAGTTTCATGGTGCTGAGGTTTTTATCAAATTTAGCAAAAATATCTTTGAAAATATTCCTCAGGAAGGAACTATACTCTATTTGAAACAAAAACGGCTGTTAATAGTAATGATGCATTTATGTATTTTACAGATAGCTCACTTAAGTCCAAAAAAACGGGTTTTAAAAAACCAGGATTCTCACCTTGATTTTTTAAAACCCGAACTCTTAATAAATGGGCGTGTTATGCTTTTTCTTGCTTTAAGTTTTTAAGCATATCCGTAGTCATCGATGCTAAATCAAATTCGTGTTTCCAGTTCCAGTCTTTTCTGGCTTCAGCGTCATCAATACTCGCGGGCCAGCTGTCGGCTATTTTTTGACGGAAGTCTGGATTGTAAGAGATTGTAAAATCAGGAATGTGTTTTTGTATCTCGGCAGCAATCTCTGTTGGCGTAAAGCTCATTGCGGCTAGATTGTACGAAGAATGAATTTTTATTTGTTCTACCGGTGCCTGCATAATTTGAATAGTCGCAGCAATTGCATCGTCCATATACATCATCGGCATTTTAGTTTCTGAAGATAAAAAGCATTCGTATGTTTTATCTGAAAGTGCTTTGTGAAAAATATCCACCGCATAATCCGTAGTTCCACCACCAGGAGGCGATGACCAACTGATTAAACCAGGATAACGGATGCTTCTTACGTCTACACCAAAGATATTATGGTAATATTCGCACCATCTTTCGCCAGCTTGTTTACTGATTCCGTAAACTGTCGAAGGTTCCATAATCGTGTATTGAGGCGTATTTTCTTTAGGAGTTGTTGGTCCAAAAACCGCAATACTCGAAGGCCAGAATATTTTTTTTATTTTTCCGGCTTTCGCCAAATTCAAAACATGAAACAACGAATTCATATTCAAGTCCCAAGCAAATGCAGGGTTTTTCTCGGCTGTTGCCGATAATAATGCGGCCATCAAATATACTTCGTCAATTTGATGCAATTCCACCAAATGCTCAATTTGATTGAAATCTAAAGCGTTTACCACTTCAAATGGACCGGAATTGACAACATCAATATTTAACTTTCGGATATCCGAAGCAATTACATTTTCTGTTCCGTATATTTTTCGCAACTTTTGTGTAAGCTCCGTTCCAATTTGTCCGCAAGCTCCAATAATCAATATTTTAGTACTCATTTTTGTCTGTTTTGAAAAGCAAAGATAATGTTTTCGCAAATAAAATAACTTTGATAAAATGATTATAAAAAATATTAAATTACCGATAAAAATCAGAATTTATTTTTAGTTACTGTTTTTTTTAAATAAAAAATACTTCAGGAATATTAGATTGTTATTCCTATGCTGTAATTCGTAATTGTAAATTTACTTTGTAACTTTGTGCATTAATTAATGGAGATTTTTAAATCAGCATAACTGGTTCTAGTATACAAAATTAAGACAGTATGCGAATTACATTTGACCATTAAAAATAATAAATAGCTACACATGAAATATAAAATAGCGGTCTTCTTTTCTCTGGTTTTTCTTTTGTTGTCCTGTAAAAATGACAATCAAAAACGCATTGCTGAGAATAAAAAAGAGATGCAAAGAAGAGAAGTCATTTTCACGAACATAGAGAAAGGCTGGGTTTTTTATGATACGCCTGTAACTGAGGCTTCTGAAAAAAGTATCGTATCTTGGAACGAATGGCGTGTTTTTTTGGCTGAACTAGCTCAAAAACCTAAAAAAACCATTGGTGCCTTTCAAAAAAAATCGGGGGCACTTTCTAAAAAAGTCATGGCTTTGAACGACAACATTCCTTATGAATACAACAAACCTCAGATAAAAAGTAGGATATCGACTCTAATCACTAAAGTACGTTTGTTGGATTTATTCATTCATTTGGATAATATTCCAGATAAAAAAGTGACGTTGTTAGTGTCAGAAATCAACTTGGAATTGGTTTCGCTACAAAGACAAATGGACAAAATTGTGGAGAAAAGTAAAATTCCGCTTGAAGAAGGAGAATCTGATCTATTAAAAATGATGGACACCGCAAGAGCTATTCCTAATACACCAGTCATCGACCCAAATCTGCCCCGCGTTGAGTAAAACAGCCTTATACAATACCTACGATAATTCGCCAAAAACCCAGCAAATTGTTGCTCGTTTATTGGAAGATAACCAAGTCAAAATGCATTTTTCGGGACTTTTGGGTTCCGCACTTTCGTTTGTAATCCGATCGATTTTCAAGAAAGCCGAACTTCCTTTTTTAATTGTTTTAAACAATAAAGAGGAAGCCGCTTATTATTTGAACGATTTAGAACAAATGATTGGCGAACAAGATGTGCTCTTTTATCCCGGTTCATACCGTCGTCCGTACCAAATTGAAGAAACCGATAATGCGAATGTTTTGCTTCGCGCCGAAGTGTTAAACCGAATCAATTCGCGCAAAAAACCAGCGGTTATTGTCACGTATCCGGAAGCATTATTCGAGAAAGTGGTAACCCGAAAAGAATTGGACAAAAACACGTTGAAAGTAAGTGTTGGAGACAAAATTTCTATTGATTTTATCAATGAAGTATTGTTCGAGTATGAGTTCAAAAGAGTCGATTTTATTACCGAGCCCGGAGAATTTTCGGTTCGGGGTGGAATTGTTGATGTGTTTTCGTTTTCGAATGATAATCCGTATCGAATCGAATTTTTTGGAGACGAAGTGGAGAGTATCCGTAGTTTTGATGTAGCGACGCAATTGTCGATTGTACAACAGAAGAAAATTACGATAATTCCAAATGTGGAGAACAAAATTTTTCAGGAAAATCGAGAAAGCTTCTTGGATTATATTTCGGAGAAAACGGTTATTTTCATTCAGAATACCGAAGATTTTTTATCGCAATTAGACAAACAATTTGGCAAAGCCGAGGAAGCTTTTGCAAAACTATCACAAGAAATAAAACGTTCGACGCCGGAACAATTATTCTTGAATCAAACAGAGTTTATAAAAAGAGCATTGGATTTCTCGATTGTGGAATTGAGTTCGAAAGCGATTTTTAGAACTACCAAAAAATTCGAATTTCACATTCAGCCGCAACCGTCATTCAATAAACAATTTGATTTGTTGCTTAATAATCTGAATGAAAATCATTTTAACGGGTACAAAAATTATTTATTTTGTTCCAATGATGCCCAAGCCAAACGATTTCATGATATTTTTGAAACGTTGGATGAAGCAAATTCTGAAAACATCAGAAAACAATATCATACTGTTGTTTTGCCTTTGTACCAAGGATTTGTAGACGATGAAAATCAAATTACCTGTTACACCGACCATCAAATTTTTGAACGCTATCATAAATTCAGCATCAAAAACGGCTATTCGAAAAAGCAGAATATCACTTTAAAAGAACTGACGACACTTTCTGTTGGCGATTATGTTACGCATATCGATCACGGAATCGGGCGTTTTGGAGGTTTGCAAAAAATACAAGTCGAAGGCAAAACACAAGAAGCCATCAAACTCGTTTATGCCGATAATGACATTGTGTATGTAAGCATTCATTCGCTACACAAAATTTCAAAATACAACGGAAAAGACGGAACGCCACCTAAAATTTACAAATTGGGCTCGAATGCTTGGAAGATTTTAAAACAAAAAACCAAGGCACGTGTCAAACACATTGCATTCAATTTGATTCAGTTGTATGCCAAGCGACGACTGGAAAAAGGATTCCAGTTTGCACCCGACAGTTATTTGCAAAACGAACTGGAAAGTTCCTTTATTTATGAGGATACGCCGGACCAAACCAAATCAACTGCAGAAGTAAAAGCGGATATGGAAAGCGACCGCCCGATGGATCGGTTGGTTTGTGGGGATGTAGGTTTTGGAAAAACCGAAGTCGCCATTCGTGCGGCTTTCAAGGCAGTCGATAATAGCAAACAAGTGGCGATTTTGGTTCCTACAACCATTTTGGCCTACCAACATTACAGAACCTTTACGGAACGATTGAAAGATATGCCGGTTTCTGTTGGCTATTTAAACCGTTTCAGAACAGCCAAACAAAAAGCAGAAACACTAAAATTATTAGCCGAAGGAAAACTGGATATTGTTATTGGAACACACCAATTAGTCAACAAAAATGTAGTTTTCAAAGATTTGGGATTGTTGATTGTAGATGAGGAGCAAAAATTTGGGGTCAACGTAAAAGACAAACTCAAAACCATTGCGGCCAACGTCGATACATTGACATTGACAGCAACGCCAATTCCGAGAACATTGCAATTTTCATTGATGGCAGCGCGTGATTTATCCGTAATTACAACCCCCCCGCCCAACAGATATCCTATAGAAACGAATGTAGTTGGTTTTAGTGAAGAGTTGATTCGGGATGCGATTTCGTATGAAATCCAGCGAAACGGACAGGTTTTCTTTATCAATAATAGAATAGAAAACATCAAGGAAGTTGCCGGAATGATTCAGCGCTTGGTACCAAATGCCAAAGTTGGAATTGGTCACGGCCAAATGGAAGGAAGAAAACTGGAAGAATTAATGTTGGCTTTTATGAACGGAGAATTTGATGTTTTGGTAGCAACCACCATCATCGAAAGCGGTTTAGATGTTCCTAATGCGAATACTATTTTTATCAATAATGCCAATAATTTCGGATTGTCTGATTTGCATCAAATGCGTGGTCGGGTAGGGCGTAGCAATAAGAAAGCGTTCTGTTATTTTATTTGTCCGCCGTATTCAGCAATGACCGATGATGCCAGAAAACGAATTCAGGCTTTGGAACAATTCAGCGAACTAGGAAGTGGTTTTAATATTGCGATGAAAGATTTGGAAATTCGTGGTGCCGGAGATTTATTGGGAGGCGAACAAAGTGGTTTCATCAACGAAATTGGTTTTGATACGTACCAAAAAATCATGAACGAAGCCATTGACGAATTGAAAGAAAACGAATTCAAGGATTTGTATCCTGAGGAAAACAATTTGGAAACCAAAGAATACGTTAAAGACCTGCAAATCGATACGGACTTTGAGTTATTGTTTTCGGACGAATACATCAATAATGTTTCGGAACGATTGAGTTTGTACAATGAATTGGGAGGTGTAAAAAACGAAGAAGAACTTATTATTTTTCAGAATAAATTGATTGACCGTTTTGGTCCTTTGCCGCCACGAGCCAATGCGTTAATGAATAGCATTCGTATCAAATGGATCGCCACTCGCATTGGAATCGAGAAATTGGTGATGAAACAAGGCAAGATGATTGGTTATTTTGTATCGGATCAACAATCTGATTATTATCAGTCGAATCGCTTTCATCAGGTGCTACAATTTGTGCAAACGCACAGTTCTATTTGTAAAATGAAAGAAAAACAAACGCCAAACGGCTTGCGATTGCTGTTAACTTTTGACAATGTAAAATCTACTAGGAGAGCCTTGGAATTGATGGAGTTGTTGGGGAAGTAAGCCATTTAGAAACCACAATTCAAAGCTTCCAGCCTTCAAAAGGCTGGAAGTTTTATATAGACAATCTAATTCTTCAGATCCTTTATTACTTTGAAAGCGACATCCACTTGTTCTTCACTCACTAAAATAGTAAACTCATTAGAAGTCGAAATCACTTCATTGATAATGATTCCTTCCCAAGCTAAACGCTGGAAAATAAAATAGTAAATCCCTGGAACGACAATATTTTCTTTAGGTAATTTTACCGTAATAGAAGCTAGATTGTCCAGTTTTTGAATCAATTTTTCATTTGCAAAATGCTTGTCAACCAAGTGATTGATGCTGTTGCTTACCACAATATTAGTCTCATTCACGCCTCTGGATGAAGTGTAAAAAATATCCGGGAAAGCATTGATATCAGTAATTAAGTCCGCTTGTTTGTTTAAAACGGTTTCTGATGCAGCAAAGGTGTAGTCTGTCAAAGCGGAACGAACGGTGATTTCCCCAATGTTTTTTATTACTTTATTAATCTTATGATTCAGTCTGAAGTCAAGTTCTTCGGTTAACCTTTTTAAAGCCATGACAACGGCACCTTGTTTTACTTCCTTACCAAATTCACTTTCCAATTCAGTCATTATATTTCGGGATAATGAAGTCAAATTAATTATGCCTAATGATAATGCATTCAATAAAAATGGTTTTGTTTTAATATAGTTCTCTACAATGGAAGAAACAGTTTTCATAGTTTAGCTTTTTAATTGATTGTAATTATACGCACAGTAATGTATAAATAAGGCGCAAATATAAATAAAAAAACAATTTGTTACAAATATAACATTTAAAAAATGCATTAAAAATGATAAAAAGCATCTATAAGGTGCTCAACTACAAAAGATTTGCCTTCTTTATGAACTGCAATTATGTCAAAACGGACTTCAATGTCTAAATTTCTTTCGTTTACAAATGCATCCACCGCCTTCACAAGAAGTTGAATTTTTTTGGGTTTTACAAAATCCTGCGGCAAACCAAATTCCAAAGAGGAACGGGTTTTTACTTCAACCACGGCGAGTGTATTTTCTTTTTGGGCGAGAATGTCTATTTCTGCTTTTTGGAACGTCCAATTGGTTTCTAAAATAGTGTACCCATTTTTTTGAAGAAATTCTACTGCCATTTCTTCTCCAAGTTTTCCGAGTTCGTTGTGTTCCGCCATGAATTAAGTTTTCAGTATTCCGCCTCCGTTTTCAAACTTCTGCAATCAGAAATCGTTACTCTACAATCTTTAATCAAATTGCCTTTATTCAAAAACAACTTTACTGCAAGTGCCGTTCACGTCAATGCGCACTTTATTTCCTAAAATCAATGCTCTATTGTCTTGAATATGACCAGCCGGAAAATTATAGAGTACAGGAATATTGTATTTTTTAGTAACATCATCGATTATTTCGATTGCATTTTTACCCCAAGGAATATCATTGTCTTTCATTTTTGTCATGGAACCCACCACAATTCCTTTGATGCTTTCCAGACAACCATTTCGTTTTAAATTCATCATCATGCGGTCAATGTGATACAAATATTCGTCTAAATCTTCCAGGAATAAGATTTTATCAGTACAATCAATCGCTGATGGGGAACCGAACAGACTGTATAGAATCGATAAATTTCCGCCCACTAATTCTCCGCTGGCTTTCCCGTGTCTATTCATTAAGAAAGGGTCTATGTCATACGATAATCTTTCGCCAAACAAAGCAATTCTCATCGTTTCTATGGCTTCGGGAGTGGCTCTGGGAGCACTTATTGGCATGATTCCATGAATGGATTTGAAGCCCATTGTATTCAAATGATTGTGCAAAACGGTCACATCGCTAAAACCAACAATCCATTTCGGATTTTGTTTGAACGTGCTAAAATCCAATAAATCGATCATACGCACGGTTCCGTATCCGCCTTTTACGCACCAAATGGCTTTGATGTTTGGATTGTCCAGTTGCTGCTGAAAATCGGCGGCGCGCTGTTCATCGGTACCGGCTAATTGATCTTTATCTAAGCCAATAGTACTACCAATAACAACTTCCAGTCCCCAACTGTGTAACAAATCGATGGCGGGTTTCAGGTTGTCATCTATATTCTTTCGGGCTGTTGCCAAAATAGCTACGGTATCTCCTTTTTGTAAATTTGGTGGTGTGATCATTTGTGATTGGGCTTGAGAGTTGGAGGTTTGTAAAACAAAAATAAGGAATAGAAATTTATATAGAACAGGATGATGTGAGATAAAAGTAAACAGGTTGGAATTCATGTTGTATTGTTTTTCTAAAATAATTGGAATCATGGGGTCTTTGAAAGACAAAACAAAGATAGACAATTAGAAAATAATTTTAAGTTCACGGTCAAATGACTATTTTTACAATAAACAGATCCAAATAAGGAATCTACTCAACGACTGGAAATAAATGGTACTTATGAGAATTACGCATTGGATTCCTATTCTTTTTTTATTTTTTCCAATAGCAAAATCGAATGCGCAACAGAAAAAATATGTCATTCATACCGTTGCATTTTATAATATCGAAAATTTATACGATACGATAAATGATGCAAATACTCGAGATGATGATTGGGTTTATTCCTCAAGCTATTACAGGAAAAAAATTAGCAACATAGCAAGAGTTCTTTCAAAAATAGGAACAGGAGAGAATCCTAATTCGCCAACAATTATAGGTTTGGCAGAAGTCGAAAATAGAAACGCTTTGGAAGATTTGATAAAAGATCCTCAAATAATCAATAAAGATTATGGAATAGTTCATTTTGAATCACCGGACAGAAGAGGTATCGATTGTTCTTTTCTATATCAAAAGAAATATTTTAAACCTACCAGCTATGCAAGCATCCCATTGCTGATTTTTGAAAAAGATACAAAACCAATTAAGAAAAAAATACCAGAAGACGATAAAGAGGATAGTAATGAACCGGATCAAATTACAAAAAGAATTTATACCAGAGATCAAATCCTATTAACAGGATTTCTTGATGGGGAAGAAATAAATTTCATAGTAAATCACTGGCCTTCAAGGAGAGGAGGAGAAGCTATGAGTAACCTATTAAGAGAAAAGGCTGCGGCATTGAATGTTAAAATTATTGATTCTTTGCAAAAATTAAATCCAAATGCTAAAGTAATTACTATGGGCGACTTAAATGACGGGCCATTTAATACTAGTTTAAAAAAAGTACTTAAAACAAAAGCAAATAAAAATGAAGTTCAACTTTTAGGAATGTATAACCCAATGGAAAACATCGCCAAAAAAGGAATTGGAACTATTGCTTTTCGAGATGCATGGGATGTTTTTGATCAAATGATTCTGACGGAATCATTAATAAGGGAGGATTATTCGACCTATAAATATTGGAAAGCAGGCGTTTATAACGCTCTATTTATGGTTCAGACAACAGGACAATACAAAGGGTATGGTTTAAGAAATACACCAACTGTTCCAGGATTCAGCGATCATTTCCCAGTTTATATTTATTTAATAAAAGAAAAAAAATAATCTGGTAGTAGAGACGCACTGCAGTGCGTCTCTACAGTGCGTCTCTAACACATTATTTTTTATTTCATAACTTTACATTTAAAATTAAAAAAATGGCAATTGCAAAACCTTTCAACCTCAATAAATGGATTGACGAAAACCGTCACCTACTTAAACCACCTGTTGGCAATAAAAATTTATACAGAGAATCCGGTGATTATATCGTTATGATTGTTGCGGGTCCAAACGCCCGAAAAGACTATCATTACAACGAAACCGAAGAGTTGTTTTACCAACTTGAAGGCTCCATTAAAGTGATTGTTCAAGAAGATGGTGAGCGTAAAGAAATGGAATTGAATGCCGGTGATATGTACCTTCATCCTGCCAAAATTCCGCATTCTCCAGTTCGTTCCGAAGGTTCGATAGGGCTTGTAATCGAACGAAAAAGAGTTGGAAAAGGATATACGGATGGTTTATTGTGGTTTTGCGACAACTGCAATCATAAGATACACGAAGTTTATTTTGAACTGCATAATATTGAGAATGATTTCCTGCCTCATTTCGAACATTTCTATAATTCAGAAAAGTTGAGAACCTGCGAAAAATGTGGAACCGTAATGGAAACCGACCCAAGATTTGTTGCCAAAAAATAATTTTAAGGAGCTATTCTCGCTATTCGTTCTATCTTTTGCGGCTTAAAGAAAGCCACAAAAGGATGCCACTGCTATCGGGGCTAAAAACCATATTGCGTATCCCAATTATTTTGTTATTCCTACGAAGGAAGAATCATTTTAAAAGAATTTCCGAGTGGATTAAAAGGATACGTCTTGTAAAAGATAATTTCAATGCAAAAACAACAGAATAAATAAAAGTAGCAATGTTTAGTTTTTCACGTTAAATCAATATATTTGTAAAAAAATATAACAATTTTTAATAAAAAAGTTACAATGATAACAATAGCGGATCAATTCGGAATCAAAGAAGCCCTTAAGCAATTAGGGATTGGGGAAATAAATGAAGGAACATCAACTGGAGCAGCTAATTTTGCCAACGGAAAAATCATCGAAAGTTATTCGCCAGCAGATGGGACTTTAATTGGAAAAGTAAGAACTTCTTCTAAAGAAGATTATGAAAAAGCGATGCAAAAAGCTTCAGAAGCATTCTTAGAATGGCGTATGGTTCCAGCTCCTAAAAGAGGTGATATCGTTCGTCAGATGGGAGATGAATTAAGAAAATTCAAAGAGCCTCTTGGAAAATTGGTTTCTTATGAAATGGGAAAAAGCCTTCAAGAAGGATATGGTGAAGTTCAGGAAATGATTGATATCTGTGATTTTGCAGTGGGATTATCTCGTCAATTGTACGGATTAACAATGCACTCTGAAAGACCTTTGCACAGAATGTATGAGCAATACCACCCAATAGGAACGGTTGGAATCATTTCAGCGTTTAATTTTCCGGTAGCAGTTTGGAGTTGGAACGCAATGATTGCCTGGATTTGTGGCGATGTTGCAATCTGGAAACCAAGTTCAAAAACGCCATTGTGTGGAGTGGCTTGTCAGAATATTATCAAAAGTGTTTTAGAAAGAAATAATGTTCCTGAAGGCGTTAGTTGTTTGGTAACTGGAAACGAATCAGGAGATTTAATCAATAATGACAAAAGAATTTCGTTGGTTTCTTTTACAGGATCAACAAGAATTGGACGTCACGTATCTAAAACCGTAGCAGAACGTTTTGGAAACACCATTCTTGAATTAGGAGGAAACAATGCAATTATTGTTTCGGAACATGCTGATATCAGTATGGTATTGGTGGGAGCCGTTTTTGGTGCGGTAGGAACAGCTGGACAACGTTGTACATCAACCAGACGTTTAATTATTCACGAAAGTGTGTATGACAAAACCATCAGTGTGTTGAAAAATGCGTACGGTCAATTACAAATTGGAAATCCATTGGACGAAAACAACCACGTTGGACCGCTTATCGATAAAGGAGCTGTTCAGGATTATTTGAATGCGATTGAAAGTGCCAAAAAAGAAGGTGGAAAAATCATCGTTGAAGGCGGCTTGGTAGAAGGCAAAGGATATGAAAGTGGTTGTTATGTGAGACCCTGTATCATTGAAGCTGAAAATCATTTTGACATTGTTCAAACAGAAACTTTCGCTCCTATTTTATATGTAATGAAATACAGCACGATTGAAGAAGCGATTGCGTTGCAAAACGGAGTGCCACAAGGACTTTCGTCTTCTATTTTTACAAACAGCATGAGAGAAATGGAATTGTTCCTTTCTCAATCTGGTTCTGACTGTGGAATTGCCAATATAAATATTGGTACTTCCGGAGCAGAAATTGGTGGTGCTTTTGGTGGTGAAAAAGAAACGGGTGGCGGACGTGAATCCGGTTCTGATGCTTGGAAAGCCTACATGAGAAGACAAACCAATACGATCAATTACGGAACCCAATTGCCATTGGCACAAGGAATCAGATTTGATTTGTAGAGAACAAATTATAATAAACTAAAAAAGGCAATTTGAATATTTCAAATTGCCTTTTTTTATGATTAAAAATTGCTGCGTGTACTCAGCGGAAATCTTTGTCCTCTTTGCGGTTAAAACGGCTCTATAAATTAAAAGATGCTCCAAGACTAAAAGTAAATTGGTTGTTTAGATTATAAAACAATTTGTCATCATTTCCATATTTTGCAATTGGAAATCCAAGTTCCGTAAATACGCCAAATCCTTCAGTAAAAAAATAACGACCACCAAGATGGCCACCAAAATTTTTCAATCCTAAACTTAACCCGGGATAAACATCTAATTTTTCGTCCACATTTATAACGCTTCCTAAATTAGCATTGATTCTAAATTTAGCATCAAAACGATCTTTAAAATCTGGTTTTTCTCCATAATATTGTGTTGAACCATAAAAGCCAGAATATTCATTTACTCCTAACAAATAAGAAGTAACAAATCCGAAAGAAAAATTTTCTCCAAGGCCAAAATCTGCGGAGCCTTGAATTCCTGATCCACCTTCCTGAATGTTAGCGCCGATGTTAATTTTAGTATCTCCCTTTCCTTTGAAAGCCTGTGCATTGATCAAGCCAACTGTCAATAGCAATACTAATGTAGTGATCTTTTTCATACTTTTAATTTTTTAAGTGAGTGCAAAAGTAATTCAATAAAACCTAATTTCTCCCTTTTTCGTCAAAATACAATTGATTCAAAGGTTCGCTTTGCCAGAATTCCTTGCTGTCAACATCCATAATGGTCAATGGCCCTTTGAAGGCAGCACCAGTATCAATATTCCAAATATTTGCTTTTTGTATCGGGGTTGTTTCGCCAATTCGGGTGACGGGTGTATGACCAATATAAATTTCGTTGTATAAAGTAAAGCGTTTTGGATAGAAAACAGCATCAGTTTTCATGGTGTTGTCTAATGCCAATGCGGTTTCCCATAAGGTTCTGTCCCAATAAAAAAGCTCGGGAAAATATTCAAAATCAACACCGTTCATATTGGTAAAACCAGCATGAACAAACAGGCGACGTTGCTCGTCCAGATAAAAATTTTCTAATGATTTCAAGAATTCAATATGCTTTTGCTTCGTTTCTGAGCTAACGGATTCGTAGGCTAAAACAGTCGCTTCTCCGCCATGTTTATACCACATCAGATTGTCTTTACTTTCGTCAAGCCATTCCAGTAATAAATCATCATGATTCCCGCGAATGCAAACACAGTTCTGTTTGGTTTTCAAATCAATTATAAAATCGAGTACCTGAGGAGATTGGCTCCAGCCATCAACGTAATCTCCTAGAAAAACCAGGGTGTCGTTTTTAGTAACGCTGGCTCTCTCCATAATTTGGTGTAATGCTCGCAAACCACCGTGGACATCGCCTATAACAAGTGTTCTCATGTACTGAATGTTCTTTATTAGTATAAAAATAGTCAAAAAAAAGCACTATTTTCAAGTCATAAAATTAAGTAAAAGACTGATGAAGTATGCTACTTTAACTTATTTTTTAAATAAATTAAAAGGAATGGTATTTTAAAGATTGTAATTTTTATTTAAATTGCAATAGGAAATTCCTCGAAATGATGTTTTAATCAAGGAACAAAATATCACTGTTTTAGGTGATGTTTTTTTTATTTTTTAAGATTAGCTTTACAAAAAATTAAATCTCCCGAAAATGAGTGCACTTCTTGCGTTATCGTTACTTTTGGCTAAAATGATCTGTCAGGTTTTAAAAGAATTATTGACTTTGATTTAGAATTATAAATCAATAATTTCTTTTTCAAAATCATTTTTTCAATCAGATAAATGCTCAAAAATAACATGAAAATATACTTGCAAATACTGTTTTGTTTCCTTTTGTTAAGTTGTACTTCCAATAAAAACACAACAAATACAAAAGTTAATAACCAAGAATTTGAAATCAAGTTAGATAGTGCAAGTTGGTTGGACAGTTCCAGAAATAGATTAATTCCGGTTACGTTCTATTCACCAATTGTAAACGATAAAATCAGAAATCAACAATTGGTAATCGTGAGTCACGGTTATGGAGAAAATAAACCAGGCGCCAATAAATCGTATTCCTATCTGACGAATAAGTTAGCCTCCAAAGGCTATTTTGTAGTGAGTATACAGCATGAATTACCAACCGATGATTTATTGCCTTTAACAGGAATTCCTCAAGTTGCGCGACGACCAAATTGGGAAAGAGGGGCAGAGAACATTCTATTTGTTCTGAATGAATTGAAAAAAACAAAAACAGAATTAGATTTCAAGCATGTAAACTTAATTGGGCATTCCAATGGAGGTGATATGACAGTTTTGTTTGCTCATAAATACCCTAATTTAGTTGACAAAGTAATTTCGTTAGACAACCGCAGAATGGAATTGCCAAGAACATCACATCCTAAAATCTACTCGCTTCGCTCCAGTGACCAGCCTGCTGACGAAGGAGTTTTGCCTACTGTTGCAGATCAGGATAAGTTTGGAATAAAAATCATAAAACTTCCCAACACCATTCACAATGACATGAATGATAGAGGAAATGAAAGACAGAAAAGAGAAATTAATACGTATATAATGGATTTTCTTAGCGAATGAAATCTATAAAATAATTATACTTACTGCACATCATATTTCATTTTTCTCAAAATTCGCAACGCTTCTTTAAACGATAAATACACTTGGTTGAAAGGTTTTAAAAGCGCTTTTGCATCAATTAGTTTTTGTTTGGCTTCTTCAAAACCGTTGAGGTAACAAATCATGAAGGTGGAAGGCAGGTTTTCTAAATCTTTGTGTTCCCGCTCGGATAATGAAAGTCCTTTTTGTAGTTTGTTCAGCAAAGCAATATTGGAATTATAAATATGAAACAGCATTTTCTTGTTGAATTCCGGCGGCTGAAAAAGGATCTCTCTTTCTATTTTGTAATAGCCGTTATCATGAAAATGAATCGTTTGTTTTTCTAAAGGATAGTAGCTTGTTTTGTCATTCAGACCCAAAGGAACATATTCAATAATGGTAAAAGTATCTTCATCGAAAGTGATTTCAACCACATCCTGAGCTGAATAAAAAAGCTTGATTTGTTCGTTTATCAATTCAATATCTACACGCGACAGATAGGTTTTGTCCCTAGATTTTTTGGCAATTCCTGCCCAGCAAATCACAAATAATTCCTTGAATACTTTATATTTTGGCGCCATATCCTTGTGGCGAAAATTCATGAAATCAATCACGCCATCGAGTGTGTACTCAATGCTGTTTCGGGAGTTATTTTCGATACCAATTACGGTTTCCGTGTTCTGGTAATTTTTTTCGATTTCGCCTTCAATTGGCATCGTGTTACTGCCGCGTCGTATAAAAATACTGTTGGCAGGTATTGTGTGAATTCCTTTTTTGAAATGGGAAGTTTTGCTTTTTGGCTTGACCGTAACCAGCCCTATAACTTTGTCCTTTGGCAAATTCGGGAAAGGCACATTTTCGTACTGAATTTTGGGAGGATTTTCCAAATAGGCATTCACTAAATTCTGAATGCGGCTGTCATCAAAGAAATCATCACCCACGATAGTGTTATCCTGGTCTTCAACACCCACAACGATATAAGAATTATTCGTAGGATTCGAATTGGATAGCGCGCAAATGTGTTTCAAGAACTTGGCTTTGCCTTCCCGTGTATGTAAATTCAACTGACGCTTTTTGTCATAAAAACTGCTCTCATCATTGTGAGCGAGCAGGTTCTTGATAAGAATGCGTTTGTTGATCATACAATTAGATTTTTAGATTTCTTAGACAGTTGGATTCTTAGACTCTCTAAATAATCTAAAATCCAACAATCTAAAAATCAATTTTAAATATCCCTTTTAAGGATAGTAGCTGCGGCTTGTGCCGTTGGAAAAACAATCAAATCGGCAATATTTACATGATAGGGTCTGGAAACTACAAAGTGAATAATGTCAGCAATGTCTTCTGGACGTAATGGTTCAAAACCTTTATAAACATTGACGACTCTGTCTGTATCGCCTTTGAAACGCACTTCGCTAAATTCCGTTTCTACTGCGCCGGGATGAATAGCTCCCACCCGAATTCCGAAAGGATTTAAGTCCATTCTCATGGCTTGGTTCAAGGCATCAACGGCATGTTTGGAGGCGCAATAGACGTTTCCGTTTGGATATACTTCTTTTCCGGCAATAGAACCAATGTTGATGATATGACCCGATTTTCGTTCGATCATTTGCGGGATTATAGCTTTCGAAACATATAAAAGCCCTTTTACATTGATGTCAATCATGGCATCCCAATCGTCTAAATCGCCAGTTTGAATGGGATCTAAACCATGTGCGTTTCCGGCATTATTAATCAAAACATCAATTGTAGCAAAGGCTTCCGGCAAGGAATTGATACTTTCAAAAACCGCTTTTTTATCCCGAACATCAAAGGACAAAGTATGCACTTCTGTAAATTCCGAAAGTTCCTTTTCAAGAGCAATTAAACGGTCTTCACGGCGTCCGCAAAGAATAATTTTATAGTTATTTTTAGCTAATATTTGCGCTGTTGCTTGACCAATTCCACTGGTGGCTCCAGTTACTAAGGCTGTTTTATTCATGAATTTTTTTCTATTTTAGATTCTAAAGTTGCTGTACTGAACACTGATTTAGGCTACATCATTCCCCATGCTTTCTGTCCAAATGGCAAACCAATCTTCTTTGTCTAATTCTAATTCGACAGCTTTCATCAACGATTGAATTCGGGCTACATTTACCGTTCCTGCAATAGGAATCACTTTAGCAGGATGTTTCAGAATCCAGGAAAGTAAAATCGAATCCGATCCCAAATGGTATTTTGAAACTAAGGTCGCCAGTAATTTTTTCAATCTTCTGGTTTGTGGAATGTCTTCTCTAAAAATGATTCCTAGCGGATTCCAAGACATAGGGCGAATGCTGTTGGCTTGCATATAATCAAAACTTCCGTCCACCATTGGGTCGAAATTAGTTGCCGAAAATTGCACTTGATTGTATAAAATTTCTGTTTTTTGACGAATCAATTCGGTTTGTGTGGCCGTGAAATTAGAAAGCCCAAAATCAATAATTTTCCCCTCTGATTTTAGTTTCAATACCGCTTCAGCAATTTCATCCGCTTGCATCAAAGGACTTGGTCTGTGTAATAAAAACACATCTAGATAATCAGTTTGCAGATTTTTTAAGGAGTTTTCAACGGACCAGATAATATAATCTTTCGAATATTCATAATGTTTTATAGTGTTGATGCGGTTTTCAGTTACCATTTGAATACCGCATTTGGATATCAATTGCATTTTTTCTCTGGCAATTTTACTCGATGCAAAGGCTTTTCCAAAATCAGATTCGGTGGTATAATCACCATATATATCGGCATGATCGAAAGTAGTAATTTTATTTTCTAAACAGACATTAATCATGTTTTCCATTTCTTTGGTATTGAGATTTTTATCCCAAATTCCCCAATTCATGACACCCGCTACAATCGGTGATAATTTTGTTTTACTCATGGTTTTTATTTTTTATTGAAATTCGTAATTCTTCTATTTCAAAGTAGATTTTTCAAAGTTCTTAAAAATATAAAAATTGTATCATAATTCATCCTTAAAATTAGCACTTTTATCGAAGTTTTAACCATTTTTTAACATCTTACTTCTAAAAAAAAATTCAATTTGCACCTTCAAAACGAAGGCATTAAACTCAAGGTTTTAAAAATAATAAAATGGAAGAAAATACAGCGACTTTAGACATCAGAGCAATCAATGAAAAAATTGAAAGAGAGAGTGCTTTTATAGACCTTCTCACGATGGAAATGAACAAGGTTATTGTGGGTCAAAAGCACATGGTGGAGCGTTTGTTAATTGGACTTTTGGGTCAGGGACATATTTTGTTAGAGGGAGTTCCCGGATTAGCAAAAACATTAGCGATAAATACACTCTCACAAGCGGTACACGGATCTTTCAGCAGAATACAATTTACCCCTGATTTATTGCCTGCCGATGTTGTGGGAACTATGATTTACAACATTAAGCAAAATGAATTTTCGATAAAAAAAGGACCGATTTTCGCTAATTTCGTCCTTGCCGATGAGATTAACCGTGCGCCTGCCAAAGTACAATCGGCATTGTTAGAAGCGATGCAGGAAAAGCAAGTGACTATTGGCGATACTACTTTTAAGTTAGACCGACCGTTTTTAGTTTTAGCTACACAAAACCCAATTGAGCAAGAAGGAACGTATCAATTGCCTGAGGCACAAGTCGATCGTTTTATGTTGAAAACGGTTATTGATTATCCAAAAATGGAAGACGAGCGTTTAGTGATTCGTCAGAACCTAAAAGGAAGTTATGAAAAAGTAAATCCTGTAGTTTCAGTAGAACAAATTTTACGCGCTCAAGAAGCAGTTCGTGAGGTTTACATGGATGAAAAAATAGAAAAATACATACTTGATATCATTTTTGCCACGCGTTACCCAGAGAAATACAAATTGGCTGATTTGAAACCATTAATCAGTTTTGGAGCGTCGCCGCGTGGAAGTATCAATTTGGCGAATGCTGCAAAATGTTACGCATTTATCAAACGTCGCGGCTATGTAATTCCGGAAGATGTTCGTGCGGTAGTTCATGATGTTTTGCGTCACAGAATAGGAGTTACCTATGAAGCGGAAGCCGAAAATATTACTTCAGTGGACATCATTAACAAAATTGTAAACGAAGTAGAAGTACCCTAAAAGTGAATAGTAATAAGTGAATAGTAATTAAGCCTTGGTTGGTTACTATTCACTGTTCACTAATTACTAATTACTAAAGAAATGGATACAAAAGACCTCTTAAAAAAAGTACGAAAAATAGAAATCAAAACCCGAAGATTGAGCGATCATATCTTTTCGGGAGAGTATCATACGTCTTTTAAAGGACGTGGAATGACGTTCAGTGAAGTGCGTCAATACCAGTACGGAGATGATATTCGTGCGATTGATTGGAATGTAACCGCACGGTACAATGAAGCGCACGTAAAAGTTTTTGAGGAAGAACGCGAATTGACCATGATGTTGATGGTTGATATTTCGGGTTCAGAAAGTTTTGGTTCTAAAAATCAATTCAAAAAGGATATTGTTACGGAGATTGCTGCAACGATGGCTTTTTCGGCTACTCAAAACAACGATAAAATAGGTTTGATTTTGTTTTCAGATGAAATTGAATTGTATATTCCGCCAAAAAAAGGGAGGTCGCATGTGTTGCGAATCATTCGGGAATTAATAGAATTCCACCCTAAAAGCCGTAAGACGGATGTTGCCCAAGCTTTGAAATTTTTATCGGGAACCCAAAAAAAGAAAGCGATTGTGTTTGTAATTTCTGACTTCATGTCGGAAGATTACGAACAAACATTAAAAATAGCATCTAAAAAACACGATATAACAGGGATTCGCGTGTACGACATTCGAGAAGAAAAAATGCCGGATTTAGGTATGGTTTCTATGCTTGATGCCGAAACTGGAGCAATTGAATTGATAAATACCAGTTCAAAATCGGTGCGAATGAATTATGAGAAACAGTACCACGATAAAGTAAACTATTTCAAGGAAACATTCAGCAAATCAGGTTCAGGTGTAGTAAATACAAGAGTTGACGAAAGTTATGTCACTAAACTACTAAGTTATTTTAAATCGAGATAAAGGGTTCAATAATAAAAGATGAAAAAACAATTATACCTACTATTATTGCTGCTTTCTACGGTTGTTTTTGCACAACAAAAGCAAGTAGTTACAAGTATTGACACGATTAAAAATAAAATTGGTGCCGAATTTAAACTGTCCATAAAAACTACTGTTGATACTTCGTCTAAAGTGATTTTTCCAAAATTAAAAAACGTTGGAGCTTTAGAGGTGATTCAGTCGTATCCTATTGATACTGTAAAAATGGACGGCCGTTATGAATTAATCAAAAAATACGGTTTAACTCAATTTGATTCCGGTAGATATGTTATTCCGAGTATAAAGATTTTTATCGACAGCAAACCGTTTCTGACGGATTCGCTTTTGGTTGAAGTGGCGAATGTTCAAGTGGATACTTTAAAACAAAAAATGTTCGACATTAAGGACATTGCTCCAGCGGATAATCCAATAGGAGACTGGTGGGAATACCTGTTGATTGTTGCTTTAATTGTTGGAATTGGAGCTTTCATTTATTGGTTCATTAAAAAGCGTCAAGAAAAGAAATTACTCGAAGAAATTTATAAAACTCCAATCGAGAAAGCGACCGGTTTGCTGGATACTTTAGAGAAAAAAGAACTTTGGCAAAAAGGAGAAGTCAAAGCGTATTATAGTGAATTGACGGATATCGCCAGAAATTATATTGAAGAAGCGATAGAAATTCCAGCAATGGAAAGCACTACTTCGGAATTGATTCAAGGACTTAGAGCGGCTTCTGTCAAAAAGAAAATGACGCTTTCGCAGGAAATAATCGAAAATCTGGAACGTGTTTTGAAACAAGCCGATTTAGTAAAATTTGCCAAGTCAAAACCATTGGATTTTGAAATCACGGAAGACCGAAATAAGATTCAAAAAGCAATTCTGACATTAGACAATTCTATTCCTGTGGAAGTACCAATAGAAGAAGATGTGTTGTTGAATGAAGCACAAAGACAAAAACAGCTACAAATTCAATTGCGAAAACAAAGAAATAAGCGTATTGTTACTGCCGTAGTATCAGTTGTGTTTTTATTGGCAGCAACCACTACTTTTTTCATTGTAACCAAAGGGTTTAGTTATGTAAAAGATAATATAATTGGTCACCCTACCAAAGAATTATTGGGAGGAGAATGGGTGAAAAGTGATTACGGAAATCCAGGAGTTATTATAGAAACGCCAAGAGTGCTTAAGAGAGTAGACCTGACAAAAACACTTCCTAAAGATGGAATGGCTTTGATCAAAGAAATGCAGTCTTTTGCGTATGGAAGTGCTTTAGATCCTTTTTATCTGATGGTTTCGACTTTAAAATTTAAACAAGAGACACAAATAGATTTGACTAAATCAATGGATGGTATATTGCAATCAATGGAAGCTCAAGGCGCCCAGAATATGATTGTCAAACAAGAAGAGTTTGAAACTAAAGAAGGTGTTAAAGGAATTAAAGCCTATGGTACTTTTTCGCAAATTGATGGTGACAATAAGTCAAGTGCAAAAATGTATTATGAAGCATTACTGTTTAGTCAAGAAGGTGGATTACAACAGATTTTACTTTTTCATGAAGAAGGTGATGCCTATGCAAATGAAATATCAGAACGAGTTTTGAACTCTGTCGAATTAAAACAAGCAAGTAAATAATGACTAAAGTAACTTTTTTAAACCCAGAGTTTTTTTGGTTGTTTCTTCTTATTCCAGTAGCGATTGTATGGTTGTTACGGAAAAAGAACCATCAATCAGCCACATTAAAAATAAGTTCGTTACAAGGATTTAAAGGTTCTAATTCCTATTTGACAAAGCTAAAGCCGATGTTGAATGTGCTTAGAATCCTGGCTTTGTGCTCTTTGATTGTAGCTATGGCAAGACCGAGAACAGTTGATGTAAGTAATAAAACAAAAACTACTAAAGGAATTGATATTGTTATGGCAATAGACGTTTCAGGAAGTATGCTTGCCAAAGATTTGAAACCAGATCGAATGCAAGCACTCAAAAAGCTAGCGGCTGATTTTGTTGAGGAAAGACCAAACGATAGGATCGGGCTTGTGGTTTATGCCTCGGAAGCGTACACAAAAACACCGGTGACTAGCGATAAAGCTGTTATTCTGGATGCGATCAGAAGTATAAAATACGATAATGTTTTAGTAGATGGAACTGGGATAGGAATGGGATTGGCTACCGCTGTAAATAGACTAAAAGACAGTAAAGCGAAGAGCAAAGTGGTTATTCTGATGACTGACGGTGTTAATAATGCTGGATTCATTGAGCCAGATACGGCTTCTGATATTGCAAAAGAATATGGAATAAAAGTATATACAATAGGAATAGGAACAAACGGAATGGCTATGTTTCCCTATGCTATTGCGCCAAATGGAAAATTTCTTTTTCAAATGATGAAGGTTGAAATTGATGAGCAAATGATGAAAAAAATTGCTAATAATACTGGTGGAAAATATTTTAGAGCAACGAGCAACAGCAAGTTAGCCGAAATTTATACTACAATAAATAAGTTAGAAACTACTGAAATTGAAGAACTAAAATTTTATGATTATGATGAGAAATTCAGACCTTTTGTATGGTTTGCCGGTTTTTTATTGTTGTTTGAATTAGGATTGCGAAATACGGTTTTTAAAAGCTTTATTTAGAGTCCCCACCCCAGGCCTCCTCCGAAGGGAAGGGAGCCGGAACTGGAACATTGGAATTAAAATCACCAAGTTTAGAATTTAGATTTAGAGTAAAAATCTAAGATCAAAATTCAGAAATCTAAAATTAAAAATGGAATTAGACGAAAAAAAATATTTATACCTCCTTTTTATATTGCCTCTTTTGGTGTTGGTTTTTTTCGCCAATTTATATTGGAAAAGAAAGAAACAGCGTGAATTTGGGGATTTGGAGATGGTAAAAAGACTGAGCCCGGAAAGTTCGGTTTTTAAACCAGTTTTGAAATTAGGAGTGTTGCTTTTGGCATTGACGGGGTTAATTCTTGGATTGGTAAATCCAAAAATTGGCACTAAGATGGAAACCGTTAAAAGAGAAGGGATCGACATTGTTTTTGCAGTGGATGTGTCAAAAAGTATGCTTGCCGAAGATGTAGCGCCAAATCGTCTGGACAAAAGCAAGCAAATTGTTTCGCAAATTATCAATCAATTGGGAAGCGATAGAATAGGAATTGTGGCGTATGCCGGAAGCGCTTTCCCCGTATTGCCTATTACTACGGATTATAGTGTTGCAAAAATGTTTTTGCAAAGTATGAATACAGATATGGTTTCCTCTGTAGGAACGTCATTCAACGAGGCAATCAAATTATCCACGACTTATTTTGACGACAAAAAAACCAGCAAGTTATTGATTATGATTTCTGATGGTGAAGACCATAACGAAGGTGCAGAAGAAGCAGCGGAAGAGGCCAATAAGCTAGGAATTAAAATAATTACAATTGGTGTTGGAACCGAAAAAGGAGGCACGATTCCATTGAGAAAAAATGGAATTATTGAAGGTTTCAAAAGAGATAATAACAATGAAGTAGTTATAACGAAATTGGTTCCAGAAAGCCTGACAGCGATTGCCAAAGCAACGAAAGGCGGTTATGTAAACGGAAATAACACTAAAGAAGTGCTTGAATATATTAAGAATGCACTGAATAATATTCAAAAAACAGAATTTGAAGCGACAGAAATGGCTGATTTTCAATCGCAATTTCAATGGTTTTTAGGTTTTGCGTTTGTTTTCTTATTTCTAGATATTTTCCTTTTGGAAAGAAAAACAAGTTGGGTAAACAAATTGAATTTATTTAACGAGAATAAAAAAGTATAAAGAGTAAAGTATCGCGTTGCGCTCCATTATTGGAACAAAAATACTCGACATACTTTGACACTTACATTTAAAAATACAATGAAGAACATAATTTTATACCTGTTATTACTTTTTTCTTTTGTTGCAAATGCACAACAGAAAGATAGAATATTGCCCAAAGCGAACGAGGAATATGCCGAAAATAAATTTGTTGATGCCGAAGCTAATTATAGAATTTCGGATTCAAAATTTCCAAATAAAGCGAATGCACCTTTCAATCTTGGAAACACTATTTATAAGCAAAAACAATCTTCGGAAGCAAAATTTGCGTATGCTAAATCGTTAAAAAATTCAAAAACAAGACCACAAAAACACAGAGCTTTTCATAATTTAGGAAATGTTTTTATGAATGAAAAGGATTATACGCAAGCGGTTGAGGCTTACAAAAACGCCTTGAGAAACGCCCCGACAGATGAGGAAACGCGTTATAATTATGCTTTGGCAAAAAAAATGCTGAAAGAAAATCCTCCAAAGGATGATAATAAAAAAGACGATAAAAAGAGCGATAAAGACAAGAAGGACGATAAGAAAGACGGGGAAAAAGATAAAAAGGACAATAAGGATAAAGAAAAGAAAGACGATAAGGGAGATAAAGACAAACAAAATAAAGATCCTAAACCTAATGAAAATGGAGAACCAAAACCAGCTCCAGGAGGAATTTCTAAAGAACGTTTAGAAAACCTATTGAATGCGGTGAATAAAGAAGAAAAGAAGGTACAGGATAAAGTAAATGCCAAAAAAGTGCAAGGAAAACCAGTTAAGACGGAAAAAGATTGGTAGTTCAATTAGATAATTTGAAAATGAAAAGATTTATAGCAGTACTTGTTTTAATGGTGTGCAATTTGCTTAGCGCTCAAGTGCAATTTGAGGCTAGAGTGAGTAAAGCTACGCTAGGAATAAACGAGAGACTTCGTATCGATTTTATGATGAATGTAGATGGAGATAATTTTGTCCAACCCTCTTTTGAAGGATTTAGAATTATTGCCGGACCAAGTCAGCAAGTCAGTCAGTCTTGGGTGAACGGAAGAAGTTCTTTTGAGAAAATATATTCTTATTTTCTTTTGCCAAATCAAAAAGGGACATTAGTTATCAAGCAAGCCGCAATCGAATACAACGGGCAAATTTATAAAACATCGTCGATAAAAATAAATGTTACCGCAGCAACGGAACAGCCTAGAGATCCAAACGACACCAGTGTTTCAGCGGATGGGAATCTCTATTTAGTTGCTGATATTTCTAAAACAAATCCATATATAAACGAGCCAATTACGGTAGTTTATAAATTGTATTTTAACAATATCGGAATCACAAATTCTAACGAAGTTAGTAAGCCAAAATACAATGATTTCTGGAGTCAGAACATTGATATAAAACAGTTTGTTGCTGAAGAAGGCATGTTCAAAGGGGAAAAATACCGTTTTATCGTGCTCAAAAAAATAGTTTTGTATCCTCAAAAATCAGGAAAGCTGGTTATTGAACCGTTGTCATTAGACATTGATGTTCAATTACCGTCGAATCGCAGGGATATGTTTGGTCGAATGGTTGTCACCGAAGCGACTAAGAGAGTTTCCGCAGGAGCTAAAACCATAAATGTTAAGCCACTTCCTGAGGCTGGAAAACCGGAAGACTTCTCGGGTGCTGTTGGAAATTTTGATTTCAAAGTAAGACCAACAAAAACCGATTTAAAAAACGGAGAAAGCCTGGATTTAGTGGTAAGTGTAACCGGAAAAGGGAATCTGAAATTATTTAGTTTACCAAAACCGATAGCTCCAAATGCGCTGGAAATGTATGAAGCCGTTCATAGCGAACAGGTCAACACGCCTCTTTCTGGAATGGCCGGAAAGATTTCAGACAGTTATACAATCGTTCCGCAGTACAAAGGAAATTACCCGATAAAACCATTAAAATTTACCTATTTTGATTTGGGTTCAGGAACCTATAAAACGCTAAGTTCTCCAGAGATCATGATTAATGTTCTTGATGGTCCTTCGCCTACTGATGCAACGGCAGCTTCCGGTGCTGATGCAAACAAGAATAAAACAGACAACGTTGAGCAATTCAAATTCATAAAGTTAAAAAGCAATCTTTTGACGATGAATAAGAAAGATTTCTTTGGGTCTAATTTGTTTTACGGATTGTTCTTTTTTCCATTTTTAATGCTGCCTTTAATTGTATTATTCAAAAAGAAAAAAGAAGCAATAGATAGTGATACTGCCGGAAACAGAATACGAATGAATAATAGATTGGCAAAGAAATATTTATCGGAAGCTAAGAAACAAATCAACAACAAAGAACTGTTTTATATTGCGCTGGAGAAAGCGATGCACAATTTCTTGAAAGCTAAATTACATATTGAGACTTCTGAAATGAGTAAGGATAATATTCAAGAATTGTTGTTGTCAAGAAATGCTAATCCTGACGCGGTGAATGATTTTATTGCGCTTACGGAGAATTGTGAAGTGGCACGATATGCGCCATCATCAATTGTGGCTATTCAACAGGATTTTGACAAAGCCGTTTTGATTATTTCAGACTTAGAAAAACAAATTGCTTAACCAACGATGTCATTGCGAGGAACGAGGCAATCTCACTTTGATTTTCGAGAATAGTCAATTGACAACTTATAACATTAAAATGAAAAACATACTTTATATATTATTATTGACAACCCAAGTTTTCTTTGCCCAAAGTGGCTTTGAAAAAGGAAACGAGTATTATCAAAAAGGGAAATATAATGAAGCGGTTACTGCTTATGAGAGTGTTTTGACAGAAAGCAAACACTCTTCTGAGTTGTATTTTAATTTAGGAAATGCGTATTATAAGTTGAATAAAGTAGCACCTTCTATTTACAATTATGAAAAAGCATTGGTGTTGAATCCAAATAACACCGATGCGATTAACAACTTGAAATTTGCTCAAAAACGAACTATCGATGAAATTAAAATAATTCCAAAAGTAGGTTTTGCAAAGCTGATTCGGGATTTTACGGGAATCTATCATTACAATACGTGGGCGTGGATTTCTGTTGGACTAGCAATGGCGTTCTTGTTGTTTTTTGTCGGGTATTATTTTTCACAAATTACACTTTCAAAAAGGATTTTCTTTTTTGGAATGTTTGTACTTTTTTTTCTAATTCTAATCAGTGTTTCATCAACAATTTTTGAAAAAAGTCATTTTGACACTGAAAAACCGGCTATTGTTTTTGCCGAAATGGCCAATGTAAAGAGCGAACCCAGAAATGGTGGTCAGCCAATATCTGTGCTCCACGAAGGAACAAAAGTTTATGTGGAGGAAATCATAGGGAAATGGAAAAAAGTACAACTAACGGATGGAACAGAAGGCTGGATTGAAAGCAGTGCAATTAAGGAAGTGAAATAGAGTTTGAATACTGAACACTGGAAACTAATTATTTTTTCTTCAAGCTATCATACCAGTTTTCTATCGAAGGGTACATGAATCCTGCTGTTTTTTGGATTGGATTATAAAAAAGAGAATTGTCTAACGTTTCTTTTTTGGCGATAAAATTATGATAGTTTATTTTTTCGAAAACCTTGAAAACAATTCCGATTATTAAAATTGTTTTTAGCACCCTGAAGAAACCACCGCCTAGTTTATTCAACCATCCTAAAAAGGCAAAATCAGCTACTCCAGTAAGGAATTTACCCAAAAGTGATATTCCGATTACTACCAATATAAATGTGAGTACAAAAGCAATTACTTGGATTGTATTGGGATTCCATTTGACAAATCCGGCTAAAATTTCTTTGATAAATGAGGAAAATTTTATGGCAAAATAAATTCCGGCCAATAGCGAAACCAAAGAAGCTAATTCTACAAAAAGACCATTTCTAATGCCTTTATACAAAGCAAAAGCTAGCAATACACCCAAAATAATATCCAAAAATCCCATGACTTTTAATTAAGAAAAATAAAGTGCAAATATAAAAGAATTGTTATGCCGTTTAACATTAGAATTTACTGTAGGAGAAAATAGAGTTTTTTTTCATTATTCAAAAAAGAAAAATTTAGCATAGCTTGGCTAAGGTTTATTTTTATTTTGAAGAAGAAAGGGAAAAAGAATGTTTTATTCCATTAAATTCTAGTGTTAAAGGGTATCAGTTATCAATTGCCAATTTTCAAGTTCTTATATTTGCCGAAATAATTTGATTACAATTTTTGAAAATCTACAATCAAAAATCGTTAATCTACAATCATAAATCAATATGTCAAGAGACACACAACTTAAAGAACGCTGGGAACAGCTTGTAAATATACTTTCCAATCAATTTTCTCAAGGCGAGGATTTAGATCTCGACGCTATTATTTATTTAATTGGCGTACAAGAACTCGGAAAAGTACATAGTGAATACAAAAAAGACGAAAAATTAAACCTGATGCACATCGCCATTTGCCGTTTATTGGAACCTTACGGGTTTTATGAATTCGAATTTTTTGATGAAGAAGGCTGGCCACATTACAAAGTAAAAGAGGAATTACCACCGCTAAAAGCAGGAGAGCAATCGGTTTTAATGAAAGAAGCCATTGTGAATTATTTCTTGGAAAGAGAACTTATTTCCTAGTGATCAGTGTTCAGTCACGGTTCTCAGCCCACAATATTGAAAACTGAGACTGAGACTGTATCCTTTTTACCTAAAAATTTACTAAATTTGCACTCTCAATTATTGAATGAAAATGATAGACAAGATAAAAGAATATATTGGTGAAGCACAAGCTTTTTCAACGCAAGACACAGCTGAATTAGAGACATTCCGAATTAAATTTCTTGGAAGCAAAGGACTTTTAAAAGACCTTTTCGCTGAATTCAAAAACGTTCCCAACGACCAAAAAAAGGAATTCGGACAAGTAATTAATTTGCTTAAAACGTCTGCCGAAGACAAAGTAAAAACTATACAGGAAGCTTTAGAAAGTAAAGAAGAAGTTAAAGGCTTTTATGGTGATTTGACGCGTTCGGCTGAACCAATAACTATTGGCTCTCGTCACCCTATTTCATTGGTAAAAAACCAAATTATAGACATCTTTTCAAACATTGGTTTCAACGTTTCTGAAGGTCCAGAAATTGAAGATGACTGGCACAATTTCACCGCATTAAACTTACCGGAATACCATCCGGCGCGTGACATGCAAGACACGTTTTTCATTCAAACAAATCCTGATATTTTGTTGCGCACGCACACATCATCGGTGCAAGTGCGTTACATGGAGGAAAATAAACCGCCAATTCGTACTATTTCTCCGGGAAGAGTATTCCGTAACGAGGCTGTTTCGTCCCGTTCACACTGTATTTTTCACCAAGTGGAAGGCTTGTATATTGACAAAGACGTTTCTTTTGCCGACTTAAAACAAACGCTTTTATATTTCACCAAAGAGATGTTCGGAAAATCAAAAATCCGTTTGCGTCCGTCCTATTTCCCGTTTACTGAGCCAAGCGCTGAGGTGGATATTTATTGGGGTCTTAAAACAGAAACCGATTATAGAATCACCAAAGGAACCGGTTGGTTGGAAATCATGGGTTGCGGAATGGTAGATCCAAACGTTTTGAAAAACTGTGGCATCAACCCTGATGAATACAACGGTTTTGCATTCGGGATGGGAATCGAAAGAATCGCCATGTTGTTGTATCAAATCGGTGATATCCGTATGTTCTACGAAAATGACGTTCGTTTCTTGGAGCAATTCAAATCCTCAATTTAGTCAAAAGTTATAAAGTCTTAAAGTCGAAAGAAATACCTGTTTCAGATTTTCACTCGACTTTAAGACTTTACGACCTTAGACGTTAAGACTGACTTATGAAAAAAGACATCATTATCCCCGAAGTAGAAAACGTTTTTCTTGCTGTAGTTCAAGAATGGAGTGACGATTTCATGGAAAAAGTATGGTATGCTTATTTAGTAAATGATAGCGATTACTTAATTGAAAGTGTTATGGTGGTTTCCAAAGCTTTTGGAACTATTGACGGCGAAATGAAAAAAACCTCTCTTTTACGTCATGCTTTTGTAGAAGTGCCACCGGTTTCAGTGGTAAAAATCGAAATGATCGAAAAAAGTGTATTGGCGCTCAACAATGAGTTCATGCTAACGTTTTTTATTGGAGACAAATTATACGATAAAAAATTTATTTTTAAAGCACATTCGATCCATGAGGATTTCGTTGAAGAAGTGCCTATTCTATTTGTTGACGGCGTTATCGTGAGATAGTTCCGTATTATTCTCGCGTTTGACTTTTTTCGTCCAATTCGAATATCCAACAATAAATATTCCCGCCAAAATAAAATAAAGCGTTCGGAGTAGCTTTTCTTTGGACAAAAAAGCATCTTTAAAAGGCATTTCGAATACGTCAAAAACGGCTATGCAAGAGGAGGTAATTAATCCCAAATCATCCCATTTTTAATCTGGAATTTCCATCTTTCACTCATGAAAATCATTTAGCGGCTTGTTGTTTAACTTTGGATTTCCAGGTGAAATAGCCTAAAACAAATATCCCTACAATGATATAAGCACCTGCGCGAATATAAAAATTAGGTGTAGCAACCTGTTCTGAAAAAGGAATTTCTTTAATGTCGAATAATACATTGAAAACCGTCATAAATAGACCCCAAATTCCACCAGTTTTAATCTGGTATTTCCATCTTTCGCTCATGAAGTGATTGGTTTTGATTATTAAATCTGTAGCTGAATTAATCCAGTTTATCGGTAAGTTTCTTAAACACGGCTTTAGCGTCCTGTCCCTCGTATAAAATACTGTAAACAGCATCTATAATTGGTGTTTTGGCACCGTAAGCCTGATTGAGTTTATAGGCACTTTTTACGGCATAATACCCTTCGGCAACCATACTCATTTCCATCATTGCTGATTTAACCGTATAGCCTTTGCCAATCATATTTCCGAACATTCTATTTCTCGAGAATATAGAATAACCGGTAACCAATAAATCGCCTAAATAAGCTGAATCATTGATATTACGTTTCATTTTATGGACTTTCTTAATGAATTTTTTCATCTCCCGAATTCCATTACTCATCAATACGGACTGGAAATTATCACCATAACCCAAACCATGTGCAATTCCTGCTGCAATGGCATAAATGTTTTTAAGCATGGCTGCATACTCTGTTCCTATGATGTCATCTGTGATTTTAGTTTTGATATAATTTCCAGATAAATTTTTAGCAATAACCTTGGCTTTATCAGGATCACCACACGCAATGGTAAGGTAAGAAAGGCGCTCCATCGCTACTTCTTCTGCGTGACAAGGACCAGTAATTACACCTATATTATAATAAGGAATATCATATTTCACATGGAAATGTTCTCCTACAATTAAACTCGTTTCCGGAACAATTCCTTTAATCGCTGAAAAAATAATTTTATCTTTCAATGAAACTGTTAATTTTTCTAATTCACCATCCAAAAAAGCAGATGGAATAGCAAATATGATGTAATCAGCGTAGGCTACGGCTTCATTGATATCGTTGGTTAGTTTGAGTTTATTGATGTCGAATTCTACAGAGCTCAAATAATTTGGATTGTGTTTGTGCGTTTTAATGTGCTCTATAGCAGCTTCATTACGCATATACCATGAAATTTCTGTAAGATTTACACATAACATTTTTGCTATCGCTGTCGCCCAACTTCCACCACCTATTACTGCGAATTTTATATTTTCAGCCATTTTTTTATTGAATTTAATCAAAAGTACTTAAAAAAGTACTGATTATACAAATAAAATAAGAACAAGAAGGCTGGTTTTTAAGTGTATTGAAAATACTGCAATTATAACGGGTAAAAAATAATTTTATTTTTTTTATTTTTTAACACAATATAAGTATTACTATTTCGTTCTTGTTGTTTATTGTTTAATAATTTAACAAAATAATGCGAATTGAGTTAGTTAGTTGTAATTTAGAATTTTAAAAGGCGTTCCCAAAAAATGAGAACGCCTTTTATTTAATACAGACTCTATCTGTATGAGGATTACTTGAATTAATAACTCATTTCAACAATCGATTTTACCTTTTCTAAAGTTATGTTTTGTTTTTCTCCTAATCCCAACCAACCTCTTTCTTCAAAACGATTTACAATAAAATCTGCCGTTTTATCAAACTCTTTAGTGTAATCGGATAATTTAGTTTCCATTCCCATAGTATGGAAAAATTCGACTGTTTTGTTGATGGCTTCGTTTGCGATTTCGTCCTCAGTACCAGTCAAATTGAAAATACGTTTTCCGTATTGTGCCAATTTTCCTTTTTTAGTCTCAAACATCACTCGGTATAAATTTGGACCCACAACAGCCAAAGTTCTGGCGTGATCGATTCCGTACAAAGCCGTTAATTCATGTCCAATCATGTGCGTAGCCCAATCCGAAGGAACTCCTTTCTGGATTAACCCATTCAAAGCCATGGTACAACTCCACATAAAGTTAGAAGCCAAAGCATAATCAGTAGGTTTTTCAACAACATCAGGACCAACTTGAATCAAGGTTTGTAAAATACTTTCGGCAATTCTATCTTGAAGATACCCTTCGTGCGGATAGGTTAAATACTGTTCCAAAACATGGGTGTACGCATCTACAACTCCGTTTTGCAATTGTCTTTTTGGTAAAGATTCAATTACAGTTGGATCACAAATAGAAAATTTCGGGAATAAAGCGGAACCGCCAAATGATAATTTTTCTTGTGTAGATTCAATAGTAACAACTCCGCCAGAATTCATTTCACTCCCAGTTGCTGGTAACGTTAGAACAGTTCCAAAAGGAACAATTTTAGATAAATCTTTAGTCAAAACTCTTTTTTGAAGAATGTCAATTGGATTTCCGTCAAAATGAACGGCAGCCGAAATGAATTTTACCCCATCAATTACGGAACCTCCACCTACGGCAAGTATAAAATCTATTTTTTGTTCCTTGATCACTGCAACTGCTTTCATCAATGTTTCAAAATGTGGATTCGGTTCAATTCCTCCAAATTCCACGATTTCAAAACCTTTTAAAGTATTGATTACTTGGTTATAGATTCCATTTTTGAAAATGCTTCCGCCACCATACGCCAGAAGAATTTTTGCTCCTTGTGGCACTAAAGAGGATAGTTTTTCAATTTGTCCTTTTCCAAAAATTAAATTAGTAGGATTGTATAATTCGAAATTTAACATGTTTTTATTTTTTTGAATTTAATTGGTTTAATAATTTTTCAGCAACTAATTTAGACGATGCTGGGTTTTGACCTGTAATCAATAATCCATCTTCCACGGCATAAGGATGCCAGTCTGCAGCTTTTGAATAAGTTGCACCATTGGCCTTTAAAGCATCTTCTAATAAAAATGGAACCACATCAGTTAAACCTACAGCGGCTTCTTCGGTATTAGAAAATCCGGTCACTTTTTTGCCTTTTACTAAAAATTCTCCATTTACTTTTACGCTTTTAAGAACCGCAGGTGCATGACAAACAAAAGCAACGGGTTTATTGTTCGTATAAAATGCCTCGATTAGGGCAATTGAAGTTGCATCAGTTGTCAAATCCCATAATGGACCGTGACCTCCCGGATAAAAAACCGCATCATAATCAGACTCTTTTGCATCTGCTAATTTTTTTGTGTTTTTCAGTTTTGCCAATAATTCGGTATCGCTATCGAATCTTTTGGTATCCTCCGTAGCTGCTGATGGATCTTCACTTTTTGGATCAATGGGAGGTTGTCCACCTAGCGGAGTAGCAACATCAATGGTAACTCCTTTATCCAATAATTCGTAATAAGGCGCGGCGAATTCTTCTGTCCAAAATCCTGTTTTTTCTCCTGTGTTACCTAATTTATCGTGACTGGTAACAACAAATAATACCTTTTTCATGCTTTTTTTATTTTGTGCAGTTGCTGTAACGCAACTTACGGTTAATGCTATAAGGGCAAATAATGCGATTTTCTTCATTTCTAATTTTGTTTGTACAAATTTAGGACGAATATGCTATTAGTAAAAATAATTTAAATTATGTTTGTGATAAATATATTTATATCATGGTCAATCTGGAATGGTACCGAACGTTTAAATCCGTATATAAAAATGGTAATTTTTCTTTGGCTGCCAAAGAATTATTTATCAGCCAACCAGCTGTGAGTCAGCAAATATCAATGTTGGAGGCGCATGTAGGATATAAACTTTTCAATCGAAAGTCTAAAGGCGTAGAATCAACGGAATACGCTAAGTTACTCAATAATTTAATCATCGAGGCGTTAGACCGATTGGAAAATGTGGAGAATGGTTTTCGTGCCAAAGCGTTCAATGCGAATCGATTAATTTCAATTGGAATCTCAAAGCATTTGATGAGCAGTTTGGGAAGTGCCTTGGTTTCAAAATTTGAATTTATCGATTTTAGTTTTCATCATGACGATGCACTTTTTGAATTGGTAGATTCTAAAAAATTAGATTTTGCGGTTGTCACCAAAAAATATGACACGTTTGACACCATTCAGAAAAAGGTCGGGGAAATTAAACAAGTGATTGTTGGCTCAAACACTATCGATGCTTCCGAATTAAAATCCAATATCAAAATAAAAGATTTCTCAGCAATCGAACATTGGTTGAACGACCAAAAATGGTACAGCCACAATGCGCAAATTCCGCATATTAAATTGTTCTGGTTGCATGTTTTTAATAAAAAAAGACCGTCGATGATTCCTAATTATATCATTCCATCCGAATATGAAATGCTGGAAATAATTTCGAAAAATACCGGAATCGCTGTAGTTTGGGATTGCAATGCGAAAAGTTTAATGCAAGAAAAAAAAATCCAATTGTTGTGGAATAGCACGCAAATGCCAAGTACAGACGTGTTTTTATTATCAGGTAAAAATGAAAATCTGAGTACTGTTTTTGAGAATATTGAAGTAGAATTGAAAAGAGTTATAGGGTAATTACTTCTTATAAAAGTTATTATGATCAATGTATTCCCAAACTTTTACCGGCAATAACGGCTGCACATTTTTTCCTTTCTTGATATTGTCCCGAATAAATGTCGATGATATTTCTACTACAGGAGCATCAATCATGTGAATTTTTGCGTGGTTTTTAAACATCTGGTTCTCTACTTCGATTGAAATTCGAGGATACACATAAATCTCATGGTTTTCAAGAATTGCTTCGTAGTTTTTCCATTTGTGCAAAGACTTGAGATTGTCTTCGCCCATGATTAAGGAGAATTCGTAAGTCGGATGTTTTTCCTGTAAGTGTACTAAAGTATTCACCGTATAATTGGGTTGTGACAATTTAAACTCAAAATCCGAAGGTTTGATTTTTGGAAAATCTTCTGAGGCAAGATGTACCATTTGTAACCGATGGTAATCATCGAGCAAAGTACTTTTTTTCTTCAAAGGATTGTGTGGCGTAACCACCATCCAAACTTGGTCTAAATCGGCATGCTCCGCCATGTGATTGGCAATGATAAGATGCCCAACATGTATGGGATTAAACGTTCCAAAATACAGACCTATTTTCATTAATTTAATTTAAAGATTTAAAAATTAAATGATTTAAAGATTAGAAATAACTTTGAATTTTTCAATTCTTTAATTTTCAATCTTTTAAACCTTAACATAATTCTTTACCAATTGGTACGCTTCTTCCAAAGCAATATCTAAATCGTAATTTTTTATGATCACATCAAACTGTGGTGCTGTTGCCAATTCTACAGAGGCTTTGGCAATACGCATATTGATTTTGTCATCACTTTCGGTAGAGCGTTCCTTTAATCTTCTTTTTAGTTCATCCACGCTTGGTGGTTTCACGAAAACAGCTAAAGTTTCTTCCGGAAATTTATGTTTGATACGCAATCCGCCAGAAACATCAATATCAAAAATTACATTTTTGCCTTTGGCCCAAATACGTTCTACTTCACTTTTGAGGGTTCCGTAGAAATTATCGCGGTACACTTCTTCCCATTCCAGAAAGTCTTCGTTTTTGATGTGTTTTTTAAACTCTTCGGTAGACATGAAATAATAATCTTTTCCGTTTACTTCTTCACCTCTTGGTTCGCGGGAAGCTGCCGAAATCGAAAATTCAAGATTCAAATCTTCTTTGCTTAATAAATGTCTAACGATAGTAGTTTTTCCCGATCCTGATGGTGCTGAGAATACTATTAATTTTCCTCCTGTGCTCATGTTGTTGTTTAATTCTAGTCGCAAAAATGTTTCTATCTTTATGCATAAAGACGCGATTCATCGCGTCTCTATTTAATATTTTTTACAATACGTTTAATACTTGTTCCTTGATTTTTTCCAATTCGTCTTTCATTTGAACGACTAATTTTTGCATTTGTGCGTGATTGGATTTAGAGCCCATCGTGTTGATTTCACGTCCCATTTCTTGAGTAATGAAACCTAATTTTCTACCGTTAGCTTCGGTTCCGTTGATGGTTTCCAGGAAATAATCCAAGTGATTCGTCAAACGTACTTTTTCTTCGGTAATGTCTAATTTCTCTAAATAATAAATCAATTCCTGCTCGAAACGATTTTCGTCTACATTTACTTTAAGTTCTGAGATTGCAGTTTGTAAACGGTCTTTTATCGCCTGAACGCGTTCTGGATCAAGTGCCAAAGCTTCGGTCATGTATTGACGAATATTGCCTATTCGCAATTGAAATTCTTTTTCTAAAGACATTCCTTCATCTCTTCTGAAGTTCAAGATGTTTTGCAACGCTTCTTCGATAACGGTTTGGATTTGTACCCAGTCGTTCTCATCAATTTCATCACGTTCTATTTTCATGGTATCCGGCATGCGAACAGCCATTTTCATTAGTTCCGTTTCATCGGCATCGGCATACACTTCTCTCAATTGGTTGATGTAGGCTTTTACAATCGGCACATTCACTTTCGTAGAAGTTTGTTCCGCGGTACTTTCGATAAAAATAGAAAAATCTACTTTTCCTCTTTCCAGTTTTAGTGCGATTTGGTTGCGTAAACCCAATTCCATTTCGCGGTACAGCGAAGGCATTCTCACATTCAAATCCAAACCTTTACTGTTTAAGGATTTTGCTTCTACCGTGATTTTTTTGGTTGGTAATTGCAAAGTCGCTTTACCAAAACCCGTCATTGATTGTATCATATAATTTTCTAAAAGAGGTCAAAGATAATAAAAAAGTGTTCAGTGGTCCGTTTTTAGTATTCAGTGACTTGGTTTAAGTAAATGTTTTTAGTAATCAGTTTTTAATTTTTGAATTTATATAACAAGCCGAATGAACAATATAAAAGACTATAATCTGCGATTTGGGCGCTGAACACTAATAGCTGATTACTGAACACTCTTTTTCTGCGTCACCAAATAAACGCCTACAAATATCAAAATTGCCGAACCAATTTTCACCAAACTCAATTCGTCTTTTCCCAAGCTTATCGCAAAAATTGTTGCGAATAGCGGTTGTAAATAAATAAAGACGGCAACCGTGGTTGGTTTTAATTCTTTCATCGAAAGCAAATTCAGTAAATAGGTCAGGAATGTCGAAAAAATCACTACAAATCCTATTTTCCAGCAAATATCCATGGGGACCAAAGCCCATTCAACAGTTTGAAATTGGCTCCAGCCAAAAGGCAAAACCATAATAAAACCGAACAAATAAATCCATTTTACAAACGTAAAGGCATTGTACTTATCCATTAATTTCTTGACAATTATCAGATAAAAACCATAGGAAATGGCATTAACCAAAACCAGAAAATTTCCCAATCCGGCATTTGTGGCGCTACCGATGGATTTTCCGTACAGAATTAGAAAAGCAGTTCCTATTAGACCAAGGATAATCCCGAAAATCATTCGTTTTTGCATGCGTTCCTTCATAATCAATGCCGAAAGGGTCAAAACAATCATCGGTGTTGAAACCATAATCACCGCAGCACTAATGGGAGAAGTAAGGCTTAATCCTTTGAAAAATGTAAGCATATTGAAAGCCACGCCAAAGAAAGCCGCTGCAATAATTCGAGGAAAATCATTGAACGCAATTTTCTCTTTTGGCATAAAAAGCCAAACCAGCCAAAATAAAATCATCGAACCGCCCACGCGCAACAAGATAAAACCATAGGCGTCAATGTACATTGGCATGACATCTTTGGCAATGGTAAACGTAACGCCGTAAATCAAGGAAACAATGGTGGCGCCAATAAGTGCGAGATTTCTTTTAGACATTTGCAAAAGCAAGCATCACCTGATGCATGTTTTGTTGTGTGTTACCAATGTAAATCTTGTCTTTGATAATAAAAACAGGACGACTCAAAAACGTATAATGTTCCAGAATGTATTTCTTGTAATCGTCTTCAGTTAACGATTTATTCTTTAAATCCATCGATTTGTACAACTGTGCTTTTTTGCTGAAAAGCGCTTCGTAACTTCCGGAAAGCTCGCGCATTTGCTCCAATTCTGCTACAGTAATTGGGTCTTGTTTGATGTCGTGAAACTTCAAGTTATGATCTTTCGGTAATGATTTTATAATTTTTCTGCAGGTATCGCAAGAAGCGAGATAATATATTTTGTCCATGTAAATAGCGATTTCTTTGTGCAAAGAAAAATCATTTGATACGGAAAATGATTATTTTTATCAAAAAAATAAAAAAATGCATCAAACATTCGATGTTGCCAAAGCGAGTAGAAAAGTGTTGTCCCAATTTCTGGAAAATTATACTTTGGAACAATTGAATAAAATGGCTCCGGGATTTAATAATAATTTGATTTGGAATATCGCTCACATTGTGGTTACACAACAAAGGTTGGTCTATAAATTTTCGGGAGTGCCTATGATTATATCAGACGAGTTGTTCGATAAATACAAAGGAGGAACCAAGCCGATTCAAGATGTTACTCAGGCTGAGGTTGGAGAAATTCGGTCGTTGCTTTTTGAAACAATCAATCAAACCGAAGTTGATTTTAATAATGAAATTTTTAAAAATTATCAGGAATATACCACTTCAATAGGCTTAGCTATTAAAAATATTGAAGATGCTTTATCTTTTAATAACTATCATGAGGCATTACACATGGGAGTGATTATGAGTATCAGAAAGTTTATTTAAGTCAAAAAAATAATTGTTTTATAAAAAAAATAGAAAAATGCATCAAACATTCAGCGTTACCGAAAACAGTAGAAATACATTGTCAAAATTTTTACAAGGATATACATTAGAGCAACTCAACACAATTCCGGAAGGCTATAACAATAATCTGATTTGGAATATTGGGCATATTGTTGTGGTTCAGCAAATGTTGGTTTACAAATTGTCAGGTTTGCCTATGATGATTTCAGATGAAATGGTCGAGAAATATAAAAGAGGAACCAAGCCGGAACAAGACGTAACGCAGGCTGATGTAGATGAAATTCAATCCTTTCTTTTTGAAACCATCAATCAAACCAAAGTGGATTTAGAGAACAAAGTGTTCAAAAATTTCCAAGAATTCACCACCATGACCGGTTTTACGATAAAAACTGCCGAAGATGCGATGGCTTTCAATTACTATCACGAAGCACTTCATACTGGAATCATGATGAGTATCCGAAAGTTTATTTAACAGCCAAATAATCGTTCACTTCTTTATAAGGTAACAATAATTCTTTTGGGCCATCAGCATACGATGCGGCTTCATAGGAATTGTAATAAAGAAGCAATCCTTTATCGGTAAAGAAAATATTTTGGGGAAGATTGAATTTCTCGTCTTCAAACATCAATCCGGTTGTATTGATTGATTTGTTTGCAGGGATTTTATATTTGGCTCTGAATTTTTTTTCGGCGAAAGCCTTGAAAGTCTCTTTGTCATTGAACAATTCCTCATTCGAAATGGATTTTCCGGTAGTGGGGTCAAAAAGCAATGAACGCAATCCTTGATATCCGTGAGCGCCACCCGTATAGGTGTAATGGTTGATTTCTATATTCAAAACACTTTCGGACTGGTATTTTACACTTCCTTTAATTTCAGCTTCCCAGCCAAAGGTGTCATTCGGAAAATCTTTTTGAAGTTTCTCATAGGAATCAATAAATGAGGCTAACAATCCATTATAATCTGTTGATGTATATGGTTTTTCGCCAAAATAAATAATCTCTTTCAATACTGAAAACACTTTTTTGTTGATGCTGTCCGCTACAATAGGGTCGTTTTTCGCAACAGGTATTTTTACAGTTATTTCAGGGCAATTTTCGTTGCATGGTAAAGTTGTTTTTTTCTGAAAAGATTGGTCTTTAAAAGCCAATTCGTTCGAACAACCTGTTATTAAAAAAAGGAATAAAGTATAAATTAGGAAGTGCTTCATATCAAAATTGTTAATTAAATACAAAGGTACCTACTTGTGCTTGGTTAAAATAAATTAAAGGGTAAATTTGTGAAGATATTTAGCATTTTAAAATTAAAAGATATGAAATTCAATACGAAGGTTATTCACGGAGGTCAGCATCATGATCCAAGTACGGGAGCAGTTATGCCGCCAGTATATCAAACGTCAACATTTGTACAAACTAGCCCTGGGCAACCTATAAATCCAGATTATGAGTACAGTAGGGCTGCAAATCCTACCAGAAGCGCACTTGAAAATGCATTAGCAAGTATTGAAAATGGAACACGAGGATTGGCTTTTTCGTCAGGATTAGCAGCTACAGATTGTGTTTTACGTTCTTTTAAGGCTGGTGACGAAATCATTTCCATGGATGATTTGTATGGTGGAACCTATAGAATGTTTACCCGTATTTATAAAAATTCCGGAATAAAATTCCATTTTGTGGATATGAATGACATTGAGAAATTCAAGTCATTAATCAACGAAAACACGAAACTGGTCTGGGTAGAAACACCAACGAATCCTTTGATGAAATTGGCCGATATTCAAGAAATTGCAAAAATCACCAAGGAAAAGAAAATTCTTTTTGCTGTTGACAATACTTTTGCAACGCCTTATTTGCAAAAACCATTAGACCTGGGAGCAGATATCGTAATGCATTCTGCAACTAAATATTTGGGAGGCCATTCTGATGTTATTGCCGGCGCTTTGATTGTAAAAGATGAAGCACTTGGAGAACAATTGCATTTTCAACAATTTGCGACTGGAGCAACATTGGGGCCAATGGACAGTTTCTTGGTATTAAGAGGAATTAAAACCTTGCATTTGCGTGTCGAAAGACATTGTGAAAATGGAGGAAAAGTAGTGGAGTTTTTGAACAGTCATCCAAAAGTTAAAACAGTATATTATCCAGGCTTGCCAAGCCATCCGTATCATGAAATTGCCAAAAAGCAAATGAGTGGTTTTGGAGGAATGGTTTCATTTACTTTTGTTTCCGGACAAAAAGAAGATGCAATTGATTTTCTGGAGAAACTAAACGTTTTCACACTTGCTGAATCTTTAGGCGGTGTGGAATCACTAGCGAATCATCCCGCTTTGATGACGCATGCCTCCATTCCGGAAGACAAACGAAAGGAAGTTGGGATTACAGATGATCTAGTTCGATTAAGTGTAGGTATAGAAGATGCTGAGGATTTGATCGAAGACTTGAAACAAGCGTTAGCATAAATTAATAAAAACAAAACCCCCAATTCTAAATTTCAGAATTGGGGGTTTTTGCTTTTTATAATAATTGTATTTCTACTATTGTAAGTAATAAATATAACCCACATTGAGCCAAACCAACCAGTCATTTGCCTTGTTTTCTTTGTAAAGTTCCGGATTAGGATTTAAACCATCTACCCAATTGGAGAAAAAATATTGAAATCTTAAATCAATCATTAAATCTTGTAAAGGAGTTAGTTTATAACGAGTTCCCACGCTGGAAACAATGGACCAAACGGTTCCTCCTTCGGTTGAAAACCCATAAGGACGCCCGTCTGTTGGAGTCAAATATTTAGGAAATGTAGTCAAAGGAGTTCCTAATGGACCCAAGGTTGATGAGGCTTCGGCATTGTAATAACTGAATTGTCCACCAAGACTGATAAATGGTCCAAAACTTCCTGTTCTTGCAGTGAAATCACGAATACTCCACGGGAAATATTCCAGCTGCATTCCTATATTAGTTACTGCGGTACTCCCAGTCATTGCTTTCAATTGCTCTTTTCCTCGCGAAGGTTTGCCTTCAACCCATTGTCCAAAATGTTCTAATTCGGTTTTATTATAAGAAAGTTCTGATCTTAATTTAAAATGGTCATTAAAATAAGTTTCAGGAGTATAACAGTTACATTCTGCTTTATAAGAAAAGTTGAGATAGTGAATAATTCCGATACCAATTCCCGTATTCCCCGAGTTTGTTGAAAGATCATAACGTTCCCCATAGTCAGATTGAAAGGCAACGGGCCCTGCTATTACTCCTATCTCATGTGAAAATCCGCCGAATTGTGCGTTTGCATCATACGAAAATCCATAACAGATTAATAAAAAGAGGATTGTTTGTTTGACCATTAGTGGTTGCTTTTCTAATCTTGACAAATATATAAAAACATCATACATGGCTATTATAAAAATGAAATTAAAATAAGCAGACAAATTCTTATTTAGTTACGAAAGTCCTAGTCATTTGGTTTAAATGAGTGTATCATAAACACAATTGTTTGAAAATGGGTAATAAAAAGATAATTCTATTTAGAAATCGAAAAAAACAGAGTCTGAATATTTTTATAAAATGTATCTTTGTGAATTATAACGAAATCGTTTTCTTAATTAAATTATTTATAATCTATGTTACTAAAAATAAATGATTTTATGGCTCAAGTTGAGGCCAAAAATCCAAATGAACCTGAATTTATTCAAGCTGTTAGGGAATTTGCAGAGACTGTAATTCCATTTATTGCAGAGCAAAAAAAATACGACGGAAAAAATTTGCTTCTCAGAATAGCTGAACCTGAGCGTTCTATTATATTTCGTGTCCCTTGGGTAGACGATAAAGGAGAAATTCAAGTAAATAGGGGTTTTAGAATTCAAATGAATTCAGCAATTGGACCTTACAAAGGTGGAATTCGTTTTCATCATACAGTAAATTTATCAGTGCTTAAATTTCTAGCTTTTGAACAAGTATTCAAAAACAGTTTGACTACTTTGCCAATGGGTGGAGGAAAAGGAGGATCTGATTTTGATCCACAAGGAAAATCTGATGGGGAAGTGATGCGTTTTTGTCAGTCTTTCATGACTGAATTGTGCAGACACATCGGGCCGCAATTAGACGTTCCTGCTGGGGATATCGGAGTTGGAGCCAGAGAGATCGGGTATTTATTTGGTCAATACAAGAGAATAAAAAATGAGTTTACCGGAGTTTTAACCGGAAAAGGATTGGCTTATGGTGGTTCTTTAATCAGACCGGAAGCAACAGGTTACGGAGTGGTTTATTTTGCAGAACAAATGCTGAATACTATTGGTCAAAACATCAAAGGAAAAAGAGTCTCTATTTCTGGATTTGGTAACGTTGCTTGGGGAGTAGCTTTAAAAGTAAATGATCTTGGAGGAAAAGTAGTTACTATTTCTGGTCCTGATGGTTATATTTATGATGAAGAAGGAATCTCTGGAGATAAAATTGAATTTATGCTTGAAATGAGAGCCAGAGGAGATAATAAAGCAGAAGCTTATTTAGAAAAATATCCAAATGCAGTTTTCCACAAAGGGAAAAGTGTATGGGAAGTAAAAGTGGATGTTGCTATACCTTGTGCTACTCAAAATGAGTTGAACGAGGAAGATGCTAAACACTTAATTGCAAATGGTGTTATTTGTGTTACTGAAGCGGCGAATATGCCTTGTACTTTAGAAGCTATCAAACTGTTCTTGAAGGCTAAAGTGCTTTTTGCTCCAGGTAAAGCAGCAAATGCAGGTGGCGTTGCAGCTTCAGGATTAGAGATGACACAAAACTCTATTCGTTTAAACTGGACCAGTGAAGAAGTGGACTCCAGATTAAAAGAAATCATGGTTGGAATACACAATCAATGTAAAAAATACGGTACTGACAAAGAAGGATATGTGAACTATGTAAAAGGTGCAAACATTGCCGGATTTGTAAAAGTAGCTGATGCTATGCTTGCTCAAGGAGTGGTATAATATTGTTTTGATTAAGGAATTTTGATACTTTATATTTAAGATTTTTGATTAACGATTTTTGATTTCAGATTTGCAAAAAGATGGAATTATTTAAAAATTTAATTTTTATAATAAAATGGGTCGTTAATTTTAAAATAAATCTGAAATCAAAAATCGTTAATCATCATTCAAAAATCTCTTATTTAAAAGCCTTTCATCGTCCCGACGTTTCGGGATCGGATGGAAGGCTTTTTTTGTGCGTAACAAAATGCTAAGACTTTTGTTTGTTCTATATTTGTAAACCAATATTGCTGCAAATAATGAAAAAGAGCGTTTTATATTTTTTGCTTTTACTTTTTATCCAAATGGGTTTTGCCCAAAGTAACTTGTCGTGGCAGGGTTATTTCTCTTATAATGAAATTAAAGATGTCTCAGAATCTGCAACGGCTGTCTTTGCTGCTTCCGAAAATGCTCTGTTTTCAAAAAACGTATCTACAAACGTAATTAAAACAACGAATACCATTAACGGGCTTTCCGGACAGACTATTTCATCGGTATACCACAGTGCAACATTCAATAAAACAATTGTAGGGTACGAAAACGGACTGATAATAGTGATTAATGAAACTGATGGAACGATGCTGAATGTAGTCGATATTATCAATAAGCAACTTTCTCCAAATATAAAAAAAATCAATCACTTCATGGAATTTGAAGGCGTTGCCTATGTTTCCTGTGATTTTGGGATTGTTCAATTTAATCTGGCTACCATGCAATTTGGGGACACTTATTTTATTGGTAACAACGGAGCCGAAATCATAGTAAACCAAACAGCACTTTTTAATGGATTTATTTATGCAGCCACAAATAACGGTATACGAAGAGCTAACATCTCCAATAAAAACTTAATTGATTACAATCAATGGGAAACAATTGCAACAGGAAACTGGTCAAGCGTTGTGACTTTTGGTGCGGATTTGTATGCCATTAATGCTGCGGGATACATTCATAAATTTAATTCTGTTTCCAATTCCTTTACAGGATTTATTGCCCTTTCTCAACCTTCATTGGACATGAGAGCAACAGCAGGTTATGTAATAGTGACTACTCTAAACAGTATTTATATTTACAACAATCAGATGGCTTTGGTGCGTCAAATAAATACAAATCAAATCACGAACAGTACTCCGAGTTTTACGTCTGCAACAATAATTGGGGATGCTATTTTCATTGGAACAAAAGAAAATGGATTGATTACAGCTTCACTTTCTTCGGGAGTAACTTTCGAAAATATAACGCCTATCGGCCCTTCTCGGAACAATATATTTGCGCTTGACGCCACGACAAGTGCGCTCTGGACGGTTTACGGAGATTATTCGGCAGATTATAATCCGTACCCATTAGACAGTTACGGTATCAGTAAATTTAGTGGAACTGGATGGCTGAATATTCCGTATGAAGAAGTTTTAGGAGCACAATCGATGACCAGAATTACGGTAAATCCAAGCAATGAAAACGAAGTATATGCGAGTTCTTTTTTTTCGGGTTTACTAAAAATAGAAAATGACATACCAAAAATTTTGTACAATCAAACCAATAGCGGTCTTGAATCTTTGACCTTTGTGGGTCCTAATTATATAGATATAAGGGTTAACGGAACGGCATTTGATAAATCAGGAAATCTTTGGGTCACCACCAGCCGAATAAAAAATGGATTGAAAGTATTTAAATCTAATGGTCAATGGCAAAGTTATGCTATGGATAATATTCTGGATTCGGCTATTGACAATAATTTTGGAACAATAGCTATTGATAAAAATGGAACTAAATGGCTTTCTACCAGTGAAGATGGGGTTATTGGTTTTAATGAAAGTAACAATGTCTTCAAAAAAATAACAACTGGACCAGATACCGGGAATTTGCCTATTTCAAATGTAAGGACACTTGCTGTGGACGCCAGAAACCAACTTTGGATAGGGACCACAAAAGGATTGCGGGTTTTGCCGAATGTTGGCAGTTTTCAAACGGAAGACCAGATGACAACGAACCCCATAATTATTTTAGACGATAATCTGGCGCAAGAGTTATTATACGAGCAATTTATTACTGATATTGCTGTTGATGGAGCCAATAATAAATGGATTGGCACTGCCGATTCGGGTTTGTTCTTGGTCTCGCCAAACGGTCAGGAAACCAAATATCATTTTACGATAAACAATTCGCCGTTGCCCAGCAATGTTATCAATGACATTGATATCAATAGCGCTACGGGCGAAGTTTTTATAGCTACTGCCAAAGGTTTAATTTCTTTCAAAGGAACTGCTACTGCGCCAAATGACAATCTAAGCAATGCGTATGTGTATCCGAATCCAGTGCGCCCGGAATACCAAGGAACCGTTAAAATTGCGGGATTATTAGATAAAGCGAACATCAAAATCACCGATATCGAAGGGAATCTGGTTTATGAAACTACTTCCGAAGGCGGAACAATAGAATGGGATACCACCGCTTTTGGGAAACACAAAGTGGCTTCGGGAGTGTATATGATTTTTATTTCGGCGCAAGACGGAGTGGAAACGAAAGTTAAAAAAGTAATGATAATCAGGTAAATTACGAATTCCAAATTACGAATTCCAAATCGTAATTTCGTAATTAATAATTTGTAATTAATATGCTCGTAAAAACCAAAGCCATTGTTCTTTCATCTTTAAAATTTCAGGAAAAAAGCTTGATTGTGAAATGCTTTACGCTTTCTCATGGTTTGAAGTCCTATTTTGTTCGGGATGCTTTCTCTTCTAGAAAAGCCAATCAGAAAATCGCCTATTTTCAACCGTTGACTATTCTCGAAATTGAAGCGGTTCATAAAAACAAAGGCACTTTAGAAAATTTCAAGGAAATAAAAATCGCTTCTCCTTTTCATTCCATCCATTCGGACATTTATAAAAGCACAATTGTAATGTTTATTTCGGAAATGCTACACCATTCTATTCACGAAGAAGAAAAAAACGAAAACTTATTTACGTTTTTGGAAACGGCTTTGCATTGGCTCGATAACCATGATGAAATTGCTAATTTTCATTTGATTTTATTATTGGAAACCACAAAATATTTAGGTTTTTATCCTGATATTTCTGATATGGATATGCCTTTTTTCGAAATGAACGAAGGTATTTTCACCCCTTTTCATGCCATCAGTTCGCTTACGGAGCATGAAAGTAATTTGTTCAAAAAACTAATCGATTTAAAATTCGATAACAATCAAAAAATATTTCACGTCATTGAAAGACAAATCGTTTTGAGAATACTTATCGACTACTACAGTTTTCATTTGGATGGCTTCAAAAAACCAAAATCATTAGACGTTTTGAAAGAAGTTTTCTCTTGATTTATTTAGTTTAAATCGTCAGATAATCAAGAATCCATTGCAGTTTTTTATTTTTCTGATTTAAATTAATAATGCTATTCAAAGAATTTATTTTTTTAAAATTAGCGAATAATTATTTACTATATTTGATATAATTATTTATTTGAACTTTCAACCTACTGAAAACCATTATTTTGACTGCCGCATATCTCTTTTTGGTAATCCTACAAATATATTGTCAGCTAAATTTTAAAACGCTATATCTCAAAAAATAATTTATTAGGACAAAAAATCTTGAACTTTTTATTCTATTGAATTTATCTGGAGATTGTATTTCTATCATTAAATTTAAAATACATAAAATGAAATCAAAATTAAAAAAAGCAGGAACATTATTGTTAGCAATTGCTTTTTCTAGTGAGGCGTCTGCACAAACAAAAGATGCTTCACAAGATCCAAACATCGAAAGCAATATCAGAGGTTTTTTGAATGTTCTTAATTCAGGAACTGGCAAGCCTATAGAACAATTGCCGCCTAAAGAAGGCAGGGCCGTACTGAGTGACGCACAATCAGCTGTGAAAGTTGATATGTCAGGTATAATTATTACAGAGAAAATGATTGCTACCGATGGACAAAACATTAAATTAAACATCGTCAAACCTGAAAATGCAAAAGGCATATTGCCAGTATTTATGTTCTTTCATGGTGGAGGCTGGGTTCTTGGAGATTTTCCTACTCACCAACGAATGGTTAGAGATTTAGTCGTAGAATCGGGTGTGGCAGCGGTTTTTGTTAACTATTCGCCGTCTCCCGAAGCGCATTACCCGGTTGCGATCAACCAAGCCTATAATGCTACAAAATGGGTAGCTGATCATGGGGAAGAAATTGGAGTTGATGGGAAACGAATGGCAGTTGCGGGAAACAGCGTTGGAGGAAACATGGCTACCGTTGTTGCATTGATGGCTAAAGAAAAAAAAGGACCAAACATTAAATTGCAGGTTTTATTTTGGCCAGTTACCGATGCTAATTTTGAAACTGAATCCTATAACTTGTTTGCCAAAGATCGTTTTCTGACTAAAAATTTAATGATGTGGATGTGGGATAATTATACAACTGACCCGAAACAACGTAAAAAAATTTACGCCTCACCTTTGCAGGCTACAAGCAGTCAGCTGAAAGGATTACCGCCAGCATTGGTATTAACTGCGCAAAATGATATTTTAAGAGATGAAGGGGAGGCTTATGCCCGTAAATTAGATGAAGCAGGAGTAAAAGTTACTGCAACTCGTTATAATGGAATGATTCACGATTGGGGTTTGTTAAATGCATTAAGTACAATTCCCGGAACTAAATCAGCTTTGTTACAAGCAGCTTCTGAATTAAAAAAAGCACTTAAATAAATCTTGATTTTGTAACGATAACTAAATGTAAGTTTTATAAAAAAGTATCCTGGATCTAAAATTCAGGATACTTTTTTTATTAATCAAAATAGAAATCTTTCTTAAGAAAATTAATTTGGACTTAAACAAGCTTTTACTGTCATTTTACTTGGTTTGTGCGATTCACTTTAATTTTATTCTGCACAAACTCCATAAGAGGGTTTCAATACGCTCGCTAACACAAAAACTCATAACTCATAACTCATAACTCATAACTATTTATTACTTTCGCACTTCGATTTAGAAAAGGATAAAATGAGCACAAAATTTACTGAATACAAAGGACTTGACTTACCAACGGTAGCGTCAGAAGTACTTGATTTTTGGAAGAAAGAAAATATATTTGAGAAAAGTGTAACCACTCGTGAAGGAAACCCACCATTCGTGTTTTTTGAAGGTCCTCCTTCGGCAAATGGATTGCCTGGAATTCACCACGTAATGGCGCGTGCGATTAAGGATATTTTTTGCAGATATAAAACTCAAAAAGGGTTCCAGGTAAAGCGTAAAGCGGGCTGGGATACTCATGGTTTGCCTGTGGAATTAGGTACCGAAAAAGAATTAGGCATTACCAAAGAAGATATTGGAAAAACCATTTCCATCGAAGAATATAACGAAGCGTGTAAAAAAACCGTGATGCGTTATACAGACGTATGGAATGATTTGACCGAAAAAATGGGGTATTGGGTTGATATGGAAGATCCATATGTGACGTATAAGTCTAAATATATGGAAACGGTTTGGTGGATTTTGAAACAAATCTACAACAAGGATTTGATGTACAAAGGCTACACAATCCAACCGTATTCTCCAAAAGCAGGAACAGGATTGTCTTCTCATGAAGTGAACCAGCCGGGAAGTTATAGAGATGTAACGGACACGACGGTTGTGGCACAGTTTAAAGTGATTGATGCACACAAAGAATTGTTGTTCTCTAGGTTTTATGATTATATCACTTCAAAAAATTTACAGCATTACAAGCTAGAAGCGTTAGATTTAGACGAAATCTATTTCTTGGCTTGGACAACAACTCCTTGGACATTGCCAAGTAATACTGCCTTGACTGTAGGTCCAAAAATCGATTACGCATTAGTAAAAACATTTAATCAATATACTTTCCGTCCGGCAACATTGATTTTGGCTAAGAATTTAGTTGGAAAACAATTCGGAAAAGGTTTCTTCGAAAGTGCTGAACCAGCTGATTTTGAAAATTTCAAAGAAGGCGATAAGAAAATTCCGTATCAGGTTTTGGCTGAATGTAAAGGTTCGGATTTGGTTGATATACGTTACGAGCAATTATTGCCATTTGTTCTGCCATACCAAAATCCGGAAAATGCTTTTAGAGTAATTTCGGGAGATTTTGTAACCACCGAAGACGGAACAGGAATTGTGCATACGGCGCCAACATTTGGTGCTGATGATGCAAAAGTTGCCAAAGAAGCAACTCCTGAAGTTCCGCCAATGTTAATTTTGGATGAAAATGGAACTCCGGTTCCGTTAGTAGATTTACAGGGAAAATTCACTTCTGACATGGGTGAATATGCCGGCAAATACGTGAAAAACGAATATTATAACGATGGGGAAGCGCCGGAACGTTCTGTAGATGTTGAAATCGCCATTCGATTAAAAGAAGAAAACAAAGCGTTCAAAGTTGAGAAATACGTACACAGTTATCCGCATTGCTGGAGAACCGACAAGCCTATTTTATATTATCCTTTAGATTCCTGGTTCATAAAAATTACGGAGGTTAGAGACAGAATGTTTGACTTAAACGAGACGATTAATTGGAAGCCAAAAGCTACCGGAGAAGGCCGTTTCGGAAATTGGTTAAAAAACGCCAACGACTGGAATTTATCACGTTCTCGTTATTGGGGAATTCCATTGCCAATCTGGAGAACTGAGGAAGGAACGGAAGAGATTCTAATTGGTTCTGTAGAAGAATTATACAACGAAATTGAAAAATCTATCGCTGCAGGTTTCCAAAAAGAAAATCCTTTCAAAGGGTTCGAAATTGGAAATATGGGGGAAGCCAATTATGATTTAGTTGATTTACATAAAAATGTAGTTGATGAAATTACTTTGGTTTCTGCTTCGGGAAAACCGATGAAACGGGAAGCTGATTTGATTGACGTTTGGTTTGATTCGGGTTCCATGCCGTATGCGCAATGGCATTATCCTTTTGAAAACAAAGATAAAATTGACCAAAATAAAGATTTTCCAGCGGATTTCATTGCCGAAGGAGTCGATCAAACGCGTGGTTGGTTTTATACCTTGCACGCTATTGGAACATTAGTTTTCGATAAAGTAGCGTACAAAAATGTAGTTTCTAACGGATTGGTTTTAGACAAAAATGGACAAAAAATGTCCAAACGTTTAGGGAATGCAGCAGATCCATTCGAAACATTAAAAGAATACGGCCCTGATGCCACGCGTTGGTATATGATTTCGAATGCGAATCCTTGGGACAACCTGAAATTTGACTTAGAAGGAATCGCTGAGGTACGCAGAAAATTCTTTGGAACATTATACAACACGTATTCGTTCTTTAGTTTATATGCGAATATTGACGGTTTCAAATTTGAAGAAGCGGAGATACCATTAAAGGAAAGACCGGAAATTGACCAATGGATCATGTCAGAATTGAACACTTTGATAAAAGAAGTGGATAGTTTTTATGCGGATTATGAACCAACGAAAGCAGCTCGTGCAATCTCAGAATTTGTACAGGAAAACTTAAGTAACTGGTACGTTCGTTTGTGCAGAAGACGTTTCTGGAAAGGGGAATATGCACAGGACAAAATCGCTGCGTATCAGACCTTATATACGTGTTTGTTAACTATAAGTAAACTAGGCGCGCCTATTGCTCCTTTCTTTATGGACAAACTTTACAGAGACTTAACTTTAGCAACACAGTCGGAAAAATATGACAGTGTACATTTGGCGGAGTTTCCAATTTCGGTTGAAAACTATGTTAATAAAATGTTAGAGAGTAAAATGCAGAAAGCACAGACCATTTCATCATTGGTTTTATCACTCCGAAAAAAGGAAATGATAAAGGTACGCCAACCGTTGCAAAAGGTAATGATTCCAGTACTTGACGACAATCAAAGGGCTGAAATTGAAGCTGTTTCTGACCTTATAAAAGCAGAGGTAAACGTGAAAGAAATCGTACTTTTGGACGATGCTTCCGGTGTTTTGGTGAAACAAATTAAGCCTAATTTTAAGGTGCTCGGGCCACGTTTTGGAAAGGATATGGGCTTGATTTCTAAGGAAATACAAGGGTTTTCAAAAGAGCAAATCAGTCAATTGGACAAGGACGGAAGTCTAAATATTGTTATTGCAGGAAATGACGTAATTTTAACTCTAGAAGATGTAGAGATAACATCACAGGATATTGAAGGTTGGTTAGTAGCCAACTCTAACGGAATAACGGTTGCGCTTGACATAACAATTTCTGAAGAATTAAAACAAGAAGGAATTTCCAGAGAATTGGTAAACAGAATTCAGAATATCCGTAAAGATTCAGGATTTGAAGTTACCGATAAAATTAAAGTTCAATTGAAAAGAAATGGAATTCTAGAAGAGGCGATTCTTAAAAACGAAGCGTATATAAAATCGGAAACATTAACTAGCGATTTGGTTTTTGTAGACGAAATAGAAAACGGTACAGAAATTGAATTTGACGATATAAAAACAATGATATTAATTTCAAAATAATACAAAAATGGTAAATGAAGCTACAAAATACTCAGAAGCTGATTTAGCAGAGTTCAAAGAGATAATCCTTAGCAAAATTCATAAAGCACAAGCAGATTTAGATTTGATAAAAAGTGCCTATATGAATGATTTAAATAACGGAACTGACGATACTTCTCCAACATTTAAAGCTTTTGAAGAAGGAAGCGAAACGATGTCTAAAGAAGCTAACTCTCAACTGGCGATACGTCAGGAGAAGTTTATTCGTGATTTGAAAAATGCACTCTTCCGTGTAGAAAATAAAACATACGGAGTTTGTAAAGTTACAGGCAAATTAATTGGGAAAGAAAGATTAAAAATCGTTCCTCATGCAACAATGAGTATCGAAGCAAAGAACTTGCAACGATAAACCTCCTGTTAAACAATATTTAACGCTCCGTTGGGAGCGTTTTTTTTGATTAAATTGTTATTTTTGCGCCATTAAAATTTATAAAATGTCATTACGAAAAGCGTATCTCCTTATTTTTATCTTATTACTTGTTGATCAAGTTTCTAAAATTTATATTAAAACTAATTTTATTTTAGGAGAAGAAGTTGAAGTATTTAAATGGTTCAAAATCCTGTTCATTGAAAATGAGGGAATGGCTTGGGGAGTTCAAATTCCTGGAGCTCATGGAAAATTATTTTTAACTCTTTTTAGAATTGCAGCTGTTGGTGGTATTGGATATTGGTTGTGGGATTCAGTCAAAAAAAAGAGTTCAGATTATTTAATTGTTGCGATTTCATTAATTCTTGTTGGAGCTTTCGGGAACATTATCGATTCTGTTTTTTACGGAGTTGTTTTTGATGACAGTCACCAACAATTAGCTACTTTATTTTCAGATCAACCTTATGGAACATGGTTTCACGGAAAAGTAGTTGATATGTTTTATTTTCCTTTTTGGCATGGAAATCTGCCAAGTTGGTTACCAGTTTGGGGCGGAAAAGAGTTTACTTTTTTCAATGCTATTTTCAACGTTGCTGATATGGCGATTTCTACAGGAGTTGGAATTTTGATTTTTTTCAATAAAAAAGCATTTCATCATCATCATTAGATTGAAAGCTCTCACAAAATAAAAAAAGACCTATTTCATGATTTGAATAGGTCTTTTACTTTTATTAATTTTTATTTTGTCCTGGTGCGTAGCGTTTAGCACTTTTCCCTCCATATATTTTTTTAGCTTGACCCGGTGGGAGTTTCTTAGCTTTATAGGTAGATCTGCTGGTTCCGGTGTGAATGCTACAGTTTGAAAATGAAACTGCAAATAGAATAACCATAACGCTTACGGCAAATCTTGAATTTTTAAATGTTCTCATAACTTAATTAGATTGTATCTGCTGCGAAAATACAAAATCAAAATTAAAAACAGTGAATTTCATTCGGTGTCACACAATTATCCACTTTTACATAGGCTTCGTAAACAATAGGGGTATGATTCACATTTATTATGTAACAGTCTTTGGTGCTTTAACTTTGTGCTCAAACTTTCTGTAAGGATCTGTCATGACTGCCAGAACTGCTCAGATATACATGAATTTCTCTCGTTACGATAAAACGAATTTACAAATCGGCTTACAAACGAGAGCAGGTAAAACAAGTCAAGAAATAAAAAACCTCGCTATTTGCGAGGTTTTTTTATGTTTCATAAAGTTGCTACATTATCCCCTACTTTATAAGTATGGTTTTTATTTTGTGATAGTTACAGTTAAACGCGATTGGAAATCAGAGTTGAAGCCATAAAGACCAGCATACCAAGTTCCTGATGGAGGATTAAGAATGGTACAACTTTTAATTTCCCGGTTTGGCGTATGGCTTATGTAATCGGCAGTCCAAGTATATTTAGGTAGGTAAGTGGGTGGTTTGGGACCAGCTACGATAGGCGCAGCACCTCTTCTTACAAATAAATCTGCCAAATTTCGATAATTGTTTGTAGGTTCATTTGTTTTAACTGTCATACTCTTAACACCTGAAGGGACTGTAAATGGTACAACTTTTAGCTGATAGGCACTTCCAGTTACATCTACATCAATTAATTTAGTTTCTCCTGTAGTTGTACCAGATCCGCCTGTGCCGCCAGTTCCACCGGTACCACTACCAATAGATACAGCTACGTTATTAACAGAGAGACTTGGAGTATTATTCTGCACAACTATTTTTACTATGTTTGATGTTTTATTAAACATGGATTTAGAAATAGTACCAGAATATGAATTGGTAACTATATCCCATCTACTGCCAGTTAATGTGTATCTTTTCTTAGTATAAGATACAGAAACGCTTGTAGGCAATGTCATCTTGGTTTCAGAGCTTGAAACAAGTTTGTTGTTAATCACAATATCAGTTATAATATTATAATTGCTACTTGTTTTATTTAAGTCTTCCGAAAGCGCCGTAATTCCTAACATGTCATCAATTGCAGCATCAATATCTTTATTCAGACTATCTATTTCTTCGCAAGAAGAAAAACAGAAAATTGAAATTAGGGAAATAATCCAAATTTTTTTTTGTGAGATTTTACTTTTCATAGCTTAAGTTTTTTTACTTTTCAAAAGTATAGAAACTTTAAATCTGTTCAAATACCTACAAATGGGTATTTTTTATTTAGTAATGAAGATTAAGCGTTAGATTTTATCAGTTGCAAAAGCACAAATTCAAAATTAAAAAGAGTAAATAGAATTTGGAGTCACACAATAATCCAATTTTACATCGCCTTCAAAAATATCGGTAATCAATTTTTCTGGTTCAAAGAAAGAAAGTCCAATTTTGATTACATCCGGTTTGCATTCGGATAAAAATTTATCATAAAATCCTTTCCCGTAACCCACGCGATGTCCTTTTATGTCGAAAGCCAAAAGCGGTACAAAAACCACATCAATTTTATGTGAAGGAACTTCAATTCCATCTATAGGTTCTGGAATATTGTATTCGTTTTTCTTGATTTTGGTGTTGTCCGTCAAAAGAAAATGAACCAAATTACACGTTTTAAAATCGCATTTGGAAACAACTATTTCTTTGTCTTTTCCGGACAATATGTGCAGAATAAATTCGGTATTGATTTCCTTATGTTCCGTAATAGGAAGAAAAATATGGAAATAGGTTCTCTCCCAAATAGGAAGTGCCAGTATTTTATTGGCAATAGACAAACTCATTTCTTCTATTTCATTTTCAGAAAGTGAATTTCGTAAGGCTTTGTATTTTTGCCGTAATTCTGTTTTATTCTTCATCCTCTTCATTAGTGTTTGACATGTGATAAATAGCATCGCCTTCGTAAACAATAGGGGAATGATTGGCGTTGATCACGTAACCATCATTTGGCGCTTTAACTTTTCGCTCAAACTTTCCATACGGATCTGTTATAGTTGCTAGAATTGTTCCCTTTTGTACAAAATTACCAATAGTATTATAATCGTGCAACAATCCGGAACATTTGGCTCTTATCCAACCCGATTTTTCAATATAGATTGAAGGCGATTTTGGTTTGATAACGATATGTTTTGGATCTAACATACCAAGATGAGACAACAGGCGTTTTGCACCATTAACTCCTTCGTCAGCAACAAAATTATTAATGTCAAGTGATTTACCGCCCTCGAAAAGCAGCATTTTTACATTCATTTTTTCACTGGAACTTCGGAAAGAACCTGAAATGTTTTTGGAATACAACGTAAACGGAGCATTAAAAACATCGGCTAATATTTTTAATTGTTCATTGTTCTGGGTAAGACGAATTTGTGGCGCATTAAAACGACTGGCGCCACCAGCATGGAAATCAACGGCATATTGTACAATTGGCATTATCTCCGTTAAAATATGAAAGGCAAATCTACTGGCTAAAGAACCCGTTTTGCTGCCCGGAAAAACCCTGTTTAAATCCCGGCCATCAGGAAATTCCCTGGATTTATTGACAAATCCATATACGTTTATGATAGGAATACAAATGATTGTGCCTTTTTTTGGTCTGTTTATTTTTTTGCTTATCAATTGCCTAACGATTTCGACACCGTTAATTTCATCTCCATGAATTCCTGCGGAGAAAAGCACGACTGGGCCATCAATTTTAGAGCGTCTTACAATAACGGGGATGTTTAGTTTTGTGGTGGTGTGTAATCGGGCAATTTCGACATTGATGGTTTTGCTTTCGCCGGGAACAATGCTTTCGCCGAAAATTACGATTGGTGTGGTATTGGTTTTTATCATAGGTTCTTGAAACCATAAAAATAACGATAATAACGAATTAGAAACTAAAATTCTGATAAAAATTTCGCAGGAAAGATTTCAAGAGTATTGATTTGTATTTCGTGATTTTTGAGATTAACTTTGTTACATGAATCCAATAACTTTAGCCTTACAAATCCAAACCTTACCAGACGGTCCCGGCGTATATCAATATTATGATAAGGAAGGGAAAATTCTGTATGTGGGCAAAGCCAAAAACATTAAAAAAAGAGTTTCTTCTTATTTTAATAAAATTCATGATACGGCCAAAACTAATGTGCTCGTAAAAAAAATTGTCACCATAAAACACATTGTGGTTCCTACTGAAACCGATGCGCTGTTATTAGAAAATAACCTGATAAAAACATTGCTGCCGCGCTACAACGTATTGTTGCGAGATGATAAAAGTTATCCGTGGTTGTGCATAAAGAAAGAACCTTTTTCGCGCATTTTTGCGACTCGAAGAATGGTCAAAGACGGGTCGGAATATTTTGGGCCTTATACCAGTTTCAAAACCGTGAATACTATTTTAGAACTGATTAAAGAATTGTACCCACTCCGAACCTGCAACTTTGATTTGAGTAAAAGCAATATTGACAGTGGGAAATTCAAGGTCTGTCTCGAATATCATATTGGCAATTGCATGGGGCCTTGTGAAGGTCATGAAACGTTAGAAAATTACCAAAAACAAGTTGACGCGATTCGTGAAATCCTAAAAGGAAATTTCAAAGAAAGTATGAAGGATTTTAAGCGCGTCATGACCAATTTGGCCGCTGATATGCATTTTGAAGAAGCCCAAAAAATCAAAGAGAAAATAGAAGTTCTGGAAAACTACCAATCACGTTCCACAATTGTAAATCCTAAAATCACGAATATTGATGTGTTCTCGATTGTTTCGGATGAAAGCGCGGCCTATGTTAACTTTTTACAAATTTCTCACGGTTCGATTATTCGTTCGCACACGATGGAAATCAAAAAGAAACTCGACGAGACGGATGAAGAATTGCTAGAATTGGCAATTGTCGAATTGAGAGAGCGCTTTCAATTGTTGTCTCGAGAAGTTATCGTTCCGTTTCACGTTGATTTGGGTGAAAACATAAAAATTACGGTTCCACAATTGGGAGACAAAAAGCAAATATTGGATTTGTCGATTCGGAATGCTAAGTTTTACCGAATCGAACAACTGAAACAATTGCAAATTGTAGATCCTGACCGACATACCAAAAGGATTATGGCGCAAATGCAAAAAGACTTGCGATTGCCGGTGGAGCCAAGACATATCGAATGTTTTGATAACTCAAACATTCAAGGAACTAACCCTGTTGCGGCCTGTGTGGTTTTCAAGGACGGAAAGCCAAGCAAGAAAGACTATCGCCATTTTAATATAAAAACTGTCGAAGGACCGGATGATTTTGCTTCGATGACCGAAGTGGTTTATCGCCGTTACAAAAGATTATTAGATGAAAACGAGCCTTTGCCACAATTAATTATCATTGACGGAGGGAAAGGACAATTATCCTCGGCATTAAAAAGTATCGATGAATTGGGTTTGCGAGGAAAAATTACGATAATCGGTATTGCCAAGAGGCTGGAAGAGTTATTTTATCCGGGTGATTCCATTCCTTTGTATCTGGATAAAAGATCGGAAACCTTGAAGATAATCCAGCAATTGCGCAACGAGGCGCATCGTTTTGGGATCACACATCATAGAGATAAAAGGAGTAAAGCGGCACTAAATTCTTCGATAGAAAGTATTCCCGGTATTGGAGAAAAAACGATGCTGGCTTTAATTCAACATTTTAAAAGTGTTAAAAGATTGAAATTAGCCACAGAAAAAGAAATTTCAGACGTTATAGGTATGTCTAAAGCCAAAAAAATTATCGAATTTTACAAGGCTGCTAATGAATGATTAATTTAGATTATTGAATTTTGGGCAAATGATGCCTGATCGCGCCAAATTTTATTACTACCAAATTGCACCTTATGAAGAAACTCATTCTATTATTCATTGTTTTTGCAAGTCTGACTGTGTCTTCGCAAGAGCAAAAGAAACCAAAAATTGGTTTAGTTTTAAGTGGCGGCGGTGCAAAAGGATTTGCGCATATTGGAGTTTTGAAAGTATTGGAAGAAGCGGGAATCAAGATTGATTACATTGGCGGAACCAGTATGGGAGCGGTTATTGGCGGTCTTTATGCTTCAGGATATAACGCAAGTCAGATTGATTCTATTTTTCATGCAACTAATTTTGACGAACTATTAAACGATTTTATTCCAAGATCTTCCAAAAATTTTTACGAAAAAAGAAACGATGAATTGTACGCGCTCGTTTTACCGTTTAGTAAACTCAAAATAGGCATTCCGGAAGCGTTGTCAAAAGGGATGTATAATTATAATTTGTTAAACAGAATTACCAGAAACGTTAGGCATATTAAAGATTTTAATCAGCTTCCAATTCCTTTTTTATGTATTGGAACTGATATAGAAACCGGAAAAGAAGTGCTGTTGAACAAAGGAAATCTGGCACAGGCTATGATTGCCAGCTCCGCATTTCCGTCTTTGTTTTCTCCTGTGGAAATTGACGGAAGGGTGCTTGTGGATGGAGGTGTCGTTAATAACTATCCAATAGAGGAAGTACGGAAATTAGGCGCGGATATTATAATAGGTGTTGATGTTCAAAATGATTTGTTAGATAGGAGCCAGCTTAAAGATGCCACGAGAATCTTGGTCCAAATTACAAATCTTCAATCCATTGAAAGGATGAAAAAAAATGTAAAAGAAACGGAGGTCTATATAAGGCCGGATGTCAAAAATTACGGAGTTGTGTCCTTCGACAAAGGAAAGGAAATCATTAGAAAAGGGGAAGAAGCCACATTCTCAGTTTATGAAAAAATAAAATTACTTGCCGATGAATCTAACCCGTATAAGAAGCCGAATCTAAAATTAACAACAGACAGCTTGCAGATTATAGACATCAATAGCAATGAATTGGATAATTATACCAAAGAATATGTAATAGGTAAATTAAGATTTAAACCAGGAGCTAAAACGTGTTATGATGATTTGTTGAAGGGAATAAATAATATCAATGCGACTCAGAATTTCAGTGCTATATCCTATTCATTAGACGCAAATGAAAACGGGGATGATTTAAACTTAACTTTAAAAGAAAATCCTACAAAAACGTATTTGAAATTTGGGTTGCATTATGACAATTTATTCAAGAGTGCCGTTTTGATTAACCTGACACATAAAAAAACATTTTTTAAAAATGACAGAACCTCTCTGGATATAGTTTTGGGAGATAATATCAGGTATAATTTAGATTATTATATAGAGAATGGATTTAATTTGAGTTTTGGTTTCAAATCGCAGTTCAATCAATTTAATAGAAACGTAGCCAAAGAAATAAGCAGTTTAGATTTAGGTGCTTTGGGTATAAATTCAATCAATGTTGATTTTCATGATTTAACAAATCAGGCTTATTTTCAATCTTTATTTGTTCAAAAATTTTTGATTGGCGGAGGAATTGAATTAAAATATTTAAAAATAAAGTCGGAAACATTGGCCAATGTTGATCCGGTAATTGATAATAGTAATTACTTAAGTCTTTTTGGTTATATGAAATTTGATTCTTTTGATAATAAATATTTCCCAAAAAAAGGATGGTATTTTTCAGGGGATATACAATCGTATTTGGTGTCTTCGGATTACACAGGGGTTTTTGAGCCTTTTTCCATCGCAAAAGCAGATTTTGGAGTGGCTGCAACACTTTTTAAAAATGTTACGGTTAAATTTCATACGGATGCCGGTTTCTCCTTTGGGAATGAAAGTGTTTCTTTTTTTAATTTTATTTTGGGAGGTTACGGTTACAATCCTATAAACAACTTCAAGTATTTTTATGGGTATGATTATTTAAGTATTGCTGCCAACAGTTATATAAAATCAACAGGAACGATTGATTATGAATTTTATAAGAACAACCATTTCAATTTTTCGGCAAACTTTGCTAATGTTGGCGATAAAATTTTCGAAACGGTAGATTGGATTTCAATCCCAAAATACTCAGGTTATGCAGTAGGGTATGGTTTAGAAACAAGAATTGGACCTATAGAAATAAAATATTCCTGGTCTCCGGAAAATGCAAAAGGATACACTTGGTTTAGTATTGGGTTTATGTTTTAATTGTAATTTAATTCAATAATAATTCCGATATTTGTTATCATGAAAACAACTTGGAGCGGTTTATTAGGATATCTGCAATTTCTCATCAAGAGGAATCCTGAATAAGTTGCATTTTTTTGATTTAATTAAATAAGTTTAGTTTGACAAAACTTTAAACTTTTAAACGTTAATTTTTAAGCAAAAGAATCATGCCTTTATATCATAAATTGGGAAACTTCCCCCAAAAGAGACACACACAATTCGAAAAGCCAAACGGCGGTTTATACTATGAACAGCTTTTTGGAACAGAAGGTTTTCACGGTCATTCGTCATTATTATATCACGTTCACAGACCAACACAGGTAAAGGAAATTCTAAAATCCTACTCGGTGGAGCCTAAAATTGCCATTGGGAAAAATATAAAATCGTTGTTGTTAAAAGGTTTTGACTTGAAGCCCGAAGATGATTTTCTGGACAGTCGCAAAGCGATGTTAGTCAATAAAGATTGTACTATTGGGTTGGCCGCGCCAAGACAATCGTTGCGCAACTATTTCTATAAAAATGCTGATGCGGATGAAATGATTTTCATCCATAAAGGGAAAGGAAAATTACGCACCATGATGGGAAATATTCCTTTCGAATATGGCGATTACTTAATTATTCCTCGCGGAATGATTTATCAAATTGATTTTGAAACATCGGAAAACAGACTTTTCTACGTCGAATCATTCGCGCCTTTTTACACACCAAAACGCTATAAAAACGAATCAGGTCAGCATTTAGAACATTCACCATTTTGCGAACGCGACTTTATCTTGCCGACAGAGTTAGAGACGCACGATGAAAAAGGAGATTTTCTAATCAAAATCAAAAAAGAAGGAATGATACATGAATTCGTTTACGCTACGCATCCCTTTGATGTAGTAGGTTGGGACGGATATAATTTCCCTTATGGATTCAGTATTCATAATTTTGAGCCTATAACAGGTCGCGTGCACCAGCCGCCACCGGTTCATCAAACATTTGAAACGGCAACATTTGTAGTTTGTTCGTTCTGTCCGCGATTGTATGATTACCATCCAAAAGCAATTCCAGCACCTTATAATCACAGTAATATTGACAGTGATGAGGTTTTGTATTATGTAGATGGCGATTTTATGAGCCGCAACAATATCGAGCAAGGACACATTACATTGCATCCAAAAGGCATTCCGCATGGACCGGCACCAGGAGCAATGGAACGCAGTATTGGCCATACCATAACCCACGAATTAGCAGTAATGGTCGATACGTTCCGCCCCTTAATGGTAACCGAAGAAGCCATGGGATTAGATGATGGTCAGTATTACAAATCTTGGGTTGACTAGAATGGGTTTTAACCCATTCATTATAGGATTCGTTAAAAAAACCAATTGAACCAATATGTCATTTATAAAAGTATATATTCATTTTGTTTGGAGCACAAAAAATAGAGAGCCATTTCTAGCAACGAAGGAATTTAGGAGAAAAGTTTGGAATCACATTTTAGAAAATGCAAGAGAAAAAGGAATATTTATAGATTTTGTCAATGGTTATGAGGATCATTGTCATTGTTTAGTTTCACTAGGATTGGATCAATCAATTCAGAAAGTAATGCAGTTAATAAAAGGAGAATCATCTTTTTGGATAAATAAACAAGAAGAATTTAAACCAATTTTAAAAGAGCAAAAATTTGAATGGCAAGATGAGTATTTTGCTGTGTCAGTTTCAGAATCTGTAGTTGATAAAGTTAGAAATTATATAAAAAAGCAGGAAATTCATCATAACAAAAAATCTTTTCAAGAAGAATATGATGATTTTATTGATAAATATGGGTTTCAAAAATTCAAAAATTAAAATTTGGCTAAAGCCAATTCAATAACAAATATTTTGCCTCCAGATTTATCTGGAGGCAATTCAAAAAACAAATAAATACCATGTCAAAAGAAGTAAAATCAGTAGAATACGGACTAGAAAAAATATTTGAAGGAGCGCAAGATTTCCTTCCGTTATTAGGAACCGATTATGTAGAATTCTACGTAGGAAACGCAAAACAATCCGCACATTATTATAAAACCGCTTTCGGATACCAGTCATTGGCCTATGCCGGATTAGAAACCGGAGTAAGAGACAGAACATCGTATGTGCTAAAACAAGATAAAATCCGCATTGTATTAACCACACCATTAACACAAGATTCTCCCATACACGAACATTTGAGAAAACATGGTGACGGGGTGAAAGTTGCGGCACTTTGGGTAGAAGATGCAACCAGTGCTTATGAAGAAACTATGAAACGTGGCGCGCGCTCTTTTATGGAGCCTACAGTGGAAAAAGATGAGTTTGGAGAAGTAGTCCGTTCGGGTATTTATACCTACGGCGAAACGGTGCATATTTTTGTAGAGCGAAAAAATTACAATGGTGTTTTCTTGCCAGGATACAAAGAATGGAAATCAGATTACAATCCGGAGCCAACAGGATTAAAATATATAGACCACATGGTAGGTAATGTGGGTTGGAACGAAATGAATACTTGGGTTAAGTTCTATGAAGACGTCATGGGATTTGTGAATTTCCTTTCCTTTGATGACAAACAAATCAATACCGAATATTCGGCGTTGATGAGTAAAGTAATGTCCAATGGGAACGGAAGGATTAAATTCCCAATCAACGAACCCGCCGAAGGAAAGAAAAAATCACAAATTGAGGAATATCTGGACTTTTATGGTGGACCTGGAATTCAGCATATCGCTATTGCAACGGATGATATTATCAAAACAGTATCTCAATTGAAAGAAAGAGGAATAGAATTCTTATCTGCTCCTCCACATACATATTACGAGGCAATTCCGGAGCGATTGGGCGATCATATGAAAATGATGAAAGAAGATTTAAACGAAATCGAAAAGCTTGCCATTATGGTCGATGCCGATGAGGAAGGGTATTTATTACAAATATTTACAAAGCCTGTACAAGACCGACCAACCTTGTTTTTTGAGATTATTCAAAGAATGGGAGCCAAAGGCTTTGGCGCGGGTAACTTTAAGGCGCTATTTGAATCAATTGAGAGAGAACAGCAATTGCGAGGAACGCTGTAAAAAAGCATTATTTTTGCATATTGTGAAAAAATAACCGACAAGCAACATGTTTCTTTGTAAATGTTGTGTTAAACTTTATTTTTCGCTAAAATAACTGGATTTGTTAGCTACCTTTGCACTCGCAAAAAGGAAGGGGTGGTTTCCTTCCTGATTTCATATAAATTTCATAGTTTATAGTTTTTTGGTTAGTTAATAGCATAAAAACTCAGTCATTATTTGACTGAGTTTTTTTGTTTTAATATATTTGGAACAAAATTTGTTATTAGAGTCACTGAATTGACTAATAAAGTAATGATGAAAAAAATAATACTATTCTTTGTGTTGGTAATGACCGTAAGTTTTGATTCTCCAAAAGAGGATGCTTATGACGTGGGAGAATGGTTCAAATTTCGAATTCATTATGGGATAGTCAATGCCGGCTATGCCACACTGGAAGTAAAAGACGCTACCGTGAATGACAAAAAGACGTTTCATGTTGTAGGTAGAGGATATACTACCGGAATGTCTCGATTTTTCTTTAAAGTAGACGATTTATACGAAAGCTATATTGACAAGGATACCAGAAATCCATACCAGTTTGTCCGAAAAATTAATGAAGGGGGCTACACTAAAAATCAAGAAGGCTTTTTTAATCAATCTACAAATAGAGTTCTTGTCAAAGATTACAAACATAAAACAGAGAAGACGCTTTACGTTCCTAAAAACACACAGGACATTTTGTCTACCTTCTATTATCTAAGAAATTATCCAGGAATTGATAAGCTAAAAATAGGAGAGTCAGTTGCGATTGATATGTTTTTTGATGATGAAACCACAAAGTTTAAACTCAAGTTTATAGGTCGTGAAAATATCACGACTAAATTTGGTGTGGTATCAACAATGGTGTTTAGACCTTTAGTACAATCAGGGCGTGTTTTTAAAGAACAAGAAAGTCTTACCGTTTGGATTTCAGATGACGATAATAAATTACCAATCAGAATAAAAGCCAACTTGGCAGTAGGTTCAATAAAAGCAGATATAGATGCATATAGAGGATTGAAAAATCCTTTTAAAACAAATAAATAATGAATAACATTGATAGTTCAGAAGCGATTTTAAAAGAAATTGAAATTAAATACCAAGCAATAAATCAAAAAACAGAGACACAGCTGGAAGGATTGTTATGGTCAAAACCAATTACGTATTGGGATTATATTCAAACGGATGCATTATTGGGTCTTCAAATTCAAAGAACAACACTTCCTGATGAAATGGTTTTTATCATGTATCACCAGGTTAATGAATTGATATTTAAGATGATACTTTGGGAAATGCATCAAATTTCTTATTGTAAAAATATCAAAACTGATTTTTTTACTGAAAGATTAATGAGAATAAGTCGGTATTTTGATATGCTGACAACTTCTTTCGGTATTATGGAAAATGGAATGGAAGTGGATCAATACATGAAATTTAGAAATACGCTAACTCCTGCCAGTGGGTTTCAAAGCGCGCAATACCGTTTAATAGAATTTTCTTCCACTGACCTAATAAATCTTATCGATCACCGTTATAGAGATTCAATAGATAGAAATACGCCTTATGAATTTGCCTTAGAGCATTTGTATTGGCAAGCGGCCGGAAAAGATTATCATACCGGTAAGAAATCTTTTTTACTGGAGGAGTTTGAAAAAAAATATAAGAAGACGTTCCTAAATCATATGGAAGAATACAATACCATAAATATTTGGCAAAAATTCAAACAGCTTCCAGATTTAGATCAAAAAAATCCAGAGTTAATAGTAGCGATGCGTCATTATGATCATACGGTGAATATCACTTGGGTAATGCAGCATTTGAATACGGCAAAGAAATATATTGACCAGAGCGGTAAAGGGGATGGTGAAGCGACGGGTGGAAGTGACTGGAAAAAATACATGCATCCAAAATACCAACGCAGGATATTTTTTCCGGAATTATGGTCGGCAGAGGAACTAGCGCATTGGGGAGAAGAAAAATAATTTGAATAAAAAAACATAGTTTGAAACAAATATTATTAGCAATTATAGTATTATTTTCTTTGATTTCTTGTAATAAATCAGATGAAATTATAGAAAAAGAAATTATAAAACCAGCAGTTAAAAAGATAGAGTTTGGGTTTAAATATTCTGATTTTAATGTTATTCAGGATACTATAAAAAAAGGAGACACTTTTGGGACTTTACTAGAAGAGCAAAATATTGGAGAGCGAGAAATATATGATATTGTCGCTAAAGTAAAAGACACTTTTGATGTGAGAGCCATCAGGATAAATAAACCTTTTACAATGCTTCGGTCAAAAAACAAGAAGAATGATTTACAGGTTTTTATATATCAGCCGGACGCACTAAACTATTATGTAGTCGATTTACGTGATACCGCTATTGTTGTTTATAAAAAAACAAAACCCATAACCATTAAGCGACGCACCATTGGCGGGGTTTTGAAAGAATCATTGTCTGAGACTTTAGGTAATGCCAAGATTGAAGGGGCATTGGCAAGTAAAATTTCTAAAATTTATGCTTATTCCATTGATTTTATGAAACTCAAAAAAGGAGATCGTTTTGCGATAACTTTTACGGAGCGATTCATAAATGATACTGTTTATGATGGAGTGGAAGAACTGGAAGCATCCTTTTTTGAATACAAAGGAAAAATTATTTACGCATTTCCTTTTGCTCAAAATCCGGACTCAGATAAAATAGAATATTACGATGAAGATGGAAAAACGTTAAAAAATTTCTTTCTTAAATCTCCAATAAAATTCAGTAGAATATCCTCTCGATTTTCAACTAGTCGATTTCATCCTGTTCAACACAGATGGAAAGCGCACAAAGGAACGGATTATGCGGCGCCACGCGGTACGCCTATTACTACAACGGCTGGCGGAGTTGTGGAGCAAAGTGGTTTTACGGCCGGAAACGGGAATTTTGTAAAAGTAAAACACAACGGAACCTACTCAACGCAATATTTGCACATGTCTAAAATATTGGTAAGACGGGGGCAACGTGTCAGTCAGGGACAGGTTATCGGTTTAGTAGGAAGTACAGGTTTGGCAACTGGGCCGCACGTTTGTTATCGATTTTGGAAAAACGGTAAACAAGTGGATGCACTAAGACTTAAATTGCCTAGCGGTGAGCCGATGAGCGGAAGAAATAAAGACCGATACATTAAAACGATTACTCCGTTAAAGTTTGAATTGGATAGTGTTGCCAATTTATAATTCGATAGTTTAAATTGACTAAAAAGATTATTTGGCGAATAAATAGAAAAAATTAGTGTGATTATATGGTAACTACTATTTAGTGTTTTTCCTGCTAAATTGTTATATAATTCAAAACTCATTTAGCGTTAAAACTAATTTCAGTATTTTTGCCAGAATTTAAATAATACTACAAACTACCTATAAATGGCTCTAAATACTATAAACCCAACAGAAACGAACGCTTGGAAGAAACTTGAGATGCATTACAACGAAATGCAAAAAGCTTCGATGCAAGAATTATTTCAATTGGACGCAACCAGAACTGAAAAATTCAATTTGAAATGGAATGATTTTTTAATTGACTATTCAAAAAACATTATCAATCAAGAAACACTTCAGTTGTTATTGGAATTAGCAGAAGAAGTAGGCCTTAAAGGTGCCATTAAAGACTATTTTGATGGCGAAATAATCAATCAAACGGAAAACAGAGCTGTACTTCATACCGCATTGCGAGCCAAAGAATCAGCAGTTATAAATGTTGATGGAGATAATGTGGTTTCTGAAATTTATGAAGTAAAAAGCAAAATAAGAACATTCACGAATCAGGTTACTTCAGGTGAAAGAACTGGTTACACGGGAAAACCTTTCACGGATGTTGTCAATATAGGTATTGGAGGTTCTGATTTAGGACCTGCTATGGCGGTTGAGGCATTACAATTTTATAAAAATCATTTAAATGTTCATTTTGTTTCAAATGTGGACGGCGATCATGTAAATGAGATTATAAAAAAACTAAATCCGGAAACTACGCTTTTTGTAATTGTTTCTAAAACATTTACAACACAAGAAACATTGACCAATTCTGAAACTATCAGAAAATGGTTCTTAGAATCAGCTACTCAAGAAGATGTGGCCAAGCATTTTGTTGCGGTTTCCACCAATATCCAAAAAGTAACAGAGTTTGGGATAAACCCGGATAATGTATTTCCTATGTGGGATTGGGTTGGCGGAAGATTCTCTTTGTGGAGTGCCGTTGGACTTACAATAAGTTTAGCCGTTGGATACGATAATTTTGATGAATTGTTAGAAGGGGCGAATGAAATGGACGAACATTTCAAAATTGCTGATTTCGATAAAAATATGCCGGTAACATTGGCTTTATTGAGTATTTGGTACAATAATTTTTTTGGTGCCGAAAGCGAAGCCTTAATTCCTTACACGCAATATTTGCAAAAATTAGCTCCTTATTTACAACAAGGGACTATGGAAAGTAACGGTAAAAGTATAGGTCGTGATGGGAAGCCGGTAGACTATCAAACAGGAACTATTATTTGGGGAGAGCCAGGAACTAATGCACAACATGCATTTTTTCAGTTAATTCATCAAGGGACAAAATTGATTCCTGCAGATTTTATTGGTTTTGTTACTCCTTTGTATGGAGATAATGATCATCATGATAAACTAATGTCTAACTTCTTTGCGCAAACGGAAGCGTTAATGCATGGAAAATCTGGAGAACAAGTTCAGGCTGAATTCGACAAACAAGGTGTTTCAGAAGAGAAAGCTAAGTTTCTTTTACCGTTTAAAGTTTTCACGGGTAATAAGCCTACTAATACTATTTTAATTCAGAAATTAACTCCAAAAACCTTGGGTTCTTTGATCGCTTTGTATGAACACAAGATTTTTGTGCAAGGAATTATCTGGAATATTTTTAGTTTTGATCAATGGGGTGTAGAATTAGGAAAACAATTGGCGAATTCTATTTTGGAGGAGATTAACACAAAGACAGTCAAAAATCATGACAGTTCTACAACCTTTTTATTGAATCATTTTTTGCAGCATAAATAAGTTTTTTTATTCTTAATAGATATTCTAAATGACAAAACCTTGACTTTTTTAAGCCAAGGTTTTGTCATTTAGGGGATTAAATGATTTTTTTTTAGAATTAGTAGGATATTTTTGATTCAGTTATGTCATGATTTTTTTGATTAATAAGATGAAAATACTATGCATGAATAGTAATTATGTATTTTTTTAACAAAAAAATAAAATAAATCATTTTTAAGATAAAAATCCTACTTAAAAATGTGCCATTCTTAACGTTATGTTAACTTTTTAAGTAAAAAATGTTATATTTTTGCCAAATATTAATAAACTAAACAAAATGAAAAAATTATTAAAATTATTTTTAATTCTAGTTGTAATAATGTTCGCCAATCCTGGAGTTTATGCACAGGGTAACACAACCTCTTCCATTAGTGGTAATGTTTATGATAAGGATTCTCAAACCTTACCTGGGGCATCAATTCTTGCGACACACACTCCATCAGGTACTCGATATACTGCATCTACAGATGGCACGGGTAACTTCAGAATATCTAACATGAGAGTTGGAGGTCCATACAAAATTGTAATTACTTTTGTTGGATTTAAAACTTTTGAAGATAGTGATGTTTATCTTCAGTTAGGGGATTCAAAAGATTTTAAAGTGGTCTTGCAAGAAGAATCAAATGAATTACAAGAAGTTGTAGTTAGAACTTCAAGAGATAATACTTTTAATTCACAAAGAACTGGAGCTCAAACAGTAATTAATTCAGATAAAATTAAAGCATTGCCTTCTTTATCTAGAAATATTTCAGATTTTGCCAGACTAACACCACAAGCTCAATTAAGAGGTGATGATGTTTTATCTATCGGAGGTCAAAACAACAGATTCAATGCTATTTACATTGATGGCGCTGTAAGTAATGACGTTTTTGGATTAGCTGCTAATGGAACTAATGGAGGTCAAACAGGAGTAAGTCCTATCTCTATTGATGCAATTGAGCAATTTCAAGTAAGTGTTGCTCCTTATGATGTAAAACTATCTGGTTTTGCTGGTGGAGCAATTAGCGCGATTACTAAATCAGGAACTAATAATTTTGAAGGTTCAGCTTATTTCTTTAATAGAGATGAAAATTTGGCAGGAAAAACACCTCCTTCATTAGCGGGAACAAATGGAAGAAAAAAATTAGCTGATTTTTCTGCTCAAACTTATGGTGTTCGTGCAGGTGGAGCTTTAATTGAAGATAAATTATTTTATTTTGTTAATTATGAGAGACAAGATAATGAAACTCCACAGCCATTTGATTTATCAACTTATACAGGATTGTCTGGAAGCAGATTGGGAGAATTAAGAACTAAACTTGCTACTTATGGATATGATCCAGGTTCTTTTGAAAACAATGTAAGAACTCTTGTAAGTGATAAGTTGATTGGTAAGATAGATTGGAATATCAATGATAATCATAAATTATCTTTGAAACACAGTTATGTAAAAGCGGAGAATTTTTCGCCAAGTAGATCTTCTGCAACTGCAATAAGTTTTATAAACGGTAGCCAGTTATTCAATTCTACAACTAATTCTACAGCTTTAGAATTAAACTCAAGATTTGGGAATAAATTTTCAAATAATTTAGTTGTTGCTTACACTAGTGTAATCGATGATAGAGATGCATCAGGAAGTCCTTTCCCAACGGTTCAGATTTTTGATGGTGCGAATCAAAGTATTTTCTTTGGAGCAGAGGGATTTTCTACAGCAAATCTTTTGGATCAAAAAACATTGACTATTTCAGATAATTTTGAAATTAATGCTGGAATGAGTAAAATAACTATTGGGACTCATAATGAATTTTCAAAATCAAGAAATGTTTTCTTTGGAAATAATTTTGGATCTTACAGATACGCTACTTTAAACGATTTCTTAAACAATGCAAAACCGAATAGATTCCAATTAAACTATTCTTTAATTGGTGGTGAGGGTGATGATTCTCAAGGCGCAGCTGAATTTGGGACTAAACAATTCGGATTCTACATTCAAAATGATATGAAACTGAACAGTAATCTTAAAGTTTCTTATGGTATTAGAGTAGATATTCCTGTTTGGGAAGATGGATTAGGGAATAATGACTTTAATAACAGAACAATTGGTTTGTTACAAGCGGCTGGTAAAAATTTAAAAGGAGCAAGAGTAGGAGAAGGTATTGCAAATTATACACATTTTGCACCACGTTTCGGCTTCAATTACGATCTTAACGGAAAAAAATCTACTCAGTTTAGAGGTGGATTAGGTATATTTACTTCTAGATTGCCTTTAGTTTGGCCAGGAGGGACTTATAATAACAATGGTGTTTCTCAAGGTGCCATTTCAATAACAAGTCCTACAGGAATGCCTTTGTTTAACCCAAATCCAAGTGTTGCTAGTCAAATTGCACCGCTTCCTGCATCATATCCACGTCCAGGCTCAGGACGTACAGGAGGAAATGTTGATTTGTTTGCAAAAAATTTCAAATTGCCTCAAGTATTCAAAGCAAGTTTTGCAGTTGATCAAAAATTACCATTAGGTTTTGTTTTGACATCTGAAATTACTTATAATGATAATATTAGTGCAATCATTTATGAAAATTTGAATATCAAAGCTGCTTCAAGCGCTTTAACAGGGGCTGATACAAGACCTCGTTATAATGGAAACAGCAGAGTAGATCCTTCTTATTTAGGAATTTATTTAGCTTCTAATACAGATGAAGGTACAGCTTACAATCTTGCTTTTACATTGACTAAAAATTTCAGATCTGATTTCATTGATGCTAATATTTCTGGAACTTATTCTTACGGTAAATCAACTGTTTTAATGGATGCGACTTCTTCTCAAAACAGTTCACAATGGAATAATACAGAAACTGTTAATGGTGCGAATTATTTAGCGCTTTCAAGATCTGATTTTGATCAAGGAAGAAGAATTATCTCTAATGGTAATGCAACATTCAAATGGAATAAATTCACTAAATCTAGAATTGGTGTATTTTACGAAGGTGCTCAAGGAACTCCAATCAGTTATGTTTATAATGATTCTGGTCGTTTATTACAAGACACATTCTCTAATTCAGCATTGATTTATGTTCCTGCTGCACAAAGTGAGATTAGACTTGTTTCCACTTCTGCAAATACTTTAACTCCACAACAACAATGGGATGCTTTAAGTACTTTTATAGAAGGTAATGAGTACTTAAGAGGTAGAAAAGGGGGTTATGCTGAGCGTAATGGTGACCGTTTAAAAACAAGCCATGTTGTAGATTTAAAATTCGCTCAAGAATTTACTATCAATGTAGGTAAAAAGAAGCATACACTTGAATTTACTGCGGATATTTTTAATTTCACAAACCTTTTGAATAAAAATTGGGGAAAAAGATATTTTACAAATTTTGACCAAGTACAATTACTTCAACAAGTTGGATTCTTAGCGGATAACACAACTCCAACATTTAGTTATAATCCAGCTGTAGCAAACAGTATTAACCAAGCTGATGATGTAGGTTTAAACTCATCTAGATGGCAAATGCAAACGGGTGTTCGTTATACGTTCAACTAAGTTTAGCTAAAAATATTGCAACCCTCATTTCAATTGGAATGAGGGTTTTTTTATGCCTTTTTTTCTTATATTTGTTAAAACAAAAACAAGTTATATGTACGAATTTATTCAAAAATTCCATTCAGGATGGGCTTATTTAGCACTTTTAGTATTAGTAATCGCAGTTGTTAATTCCTTCATTGGGATGTCTTCTAAAAAAGATTTTACTTCAAAAGACAGGAAAATTGCTTTGTTTGCATTAATAGCAATACATACTCAATTGTTAGTTGGGTTAATTTTATATTTCGGGTCTCCTAATGGATTAAAAATGATAAAAGCTGTTGGAATGGGTGGATTAACAACCGAGAGCAGATTGCTGGCTTTAGAGCATCCTTTAATAAATATTATTGCAATTGTTTTAATCACTATAGGTTGGTCAAAACATAAAAAATTAATAGCTAGTGAATCAAAATTCAAAACCTTTTCTATCTTTTATGGTTTAGGATTACTACTTATTTTGAGTAGGATTCCATGGAAAATTTGGTTTTAAAAATCAATTAAAGCTCTAGAAATAGAGCTTTTTTTATCTAGGTATGGTTTTTGTAAAGTAGATTTAACTATTACAATATTTATGAAAAAATCAATAACATTATTTTTTTTACTTGCAATTATTAGCTTAGTGAACAGTCAAAGTTCAATCTCAGAAAAACAAAAAGCTGCAACACAAAAAGATACGCTTAAGAAAGGTAAAGTAACAATTGAATTGCAAGAAATGAAAATTGATTCTTTAATAACTTCATTAGGAAAATTCAAAATCTATAAAAAGGAGGCGCACGCATCTTATTATGCAGATAAATTTAATGGAAGACGGACTACAAGTGGCAGTAGATTCGATAATAATAAATATACTGCAGCACACAAAAAACTGCCTTTTGGTACAAAAGTAAAGGTGACTAATGAGAAAAATGGGAAGTCCGTGATTGTGGAAATTACTGATAGAGGACCATTTGTTAAATCTAGAGAAATTGATCTTTCAAAACGCGCATTTATGGATATTGCCTCCAATAAAAGCAGTGGTGGAATGAAAGTAACAATGTCAATATTAAATTAAATTACCAGTTTTTGTAAGGATTAGTGCTTAAATAAGCATTGTAATAACGGTTGCTATTTGTCACTTCTTCACCTAGCCAACTTGGTTTTTCAAAAGTTTCCATTTCAGAATCAAGCTCAATTTCGGCGACAATTAATCCTTCGTTTTCACCATAAAATTCATCAACCTCATAAATATGATTGCCTTGTTTTATCTCAAAACGGTTTTTGTCAATAACACCTTTTTCGCACAACAATAATAATTCCTTTGCTTCAGCAACAGGAATTTCTTTTTCCCACTCAAAACGGGACATACCGGAATTATTTGAAATCCCTTTTATAGTCAAATATCCTTTGTCGCCTTTTATGCGTACGCGTACCGTACGTTCTGGAACGGAACTCAAATACCCTTGTGCAATATGGTTTTGAGCGAAAGCTTCTTTCTTGAACGAATCGTCTGTGACCAAAAATTTTCTCTCTATTTCAATCATTTTTTATAAATATTTTGGAGCTATTTACTTCTTTAGTTTGCATCGCTCTTGTCCAGCTATTCGTTTCAATTTCTCAATCATAAAACTTTTTTTCTATTTTTAAAAAAGGAGCTTCTTGGGTCGCTCTTTTTTAAAAAGAAAAAATAGTTTTTTTCAATCTAAGATTTCCACTTCTATCTGGGCTAATCCAGAAACTCAAAGGTATCAAATATTTCTATTTTTCGGACTTATACCATTTAAGCTTTCTTTTTAATGGAATAAAACAGCGTCTATTTGTCATTTCGATGAAGGAAAAATCACACAAATAGAGCAACTAATGAGATTTCTCTTTCGTCGAAATGACAAAATAATAACAACATAATCCAGTAAATTCTATGTTCAAACAGTATAACAGTTATTTTATGAATAAGTTAATGGAAGTTATGGCGTCGATTTGTATTTTTACAAAACCGAATGAATTCAAATATGTCAATTTTTAAAGTAAAATCTAAACCAACACCCGCAACACTATTAATCAAGTTTTTTGGGGAAAATCAATTTTGGCGTAAAACAGACGATAACTTAGAACCCTTAATTGAATTGATTAGGCTGATTAGACCTTTGAAAATTAAAAATCTGGAAACGGTTGATTTACAGGAAATCATTTCTTTTTTCAATGAAAATGATTCTTGCAGAGAACAATTCTCAATATATCTCAAAGAAATAGTAAAAGATAAAAAATTCAACAAAATACTTTCTGACGCAGCTATTCTGCAAGATGTAGATTTTATTTTTGAAGTCAAAAAAAGAATATTCGCTAAATTTTTGCCATACCAGCCTCAAAAAGACACATTAGAATATGTTCTTAATCAGGTTTTCTATTTGGCCAATGATACGATTTGGATTAACAAAATTCCATCCAATCAATTGGAAGAATTATACAGGCTTTTAAAATTCAAATCAATTTATGAAAGTGTAGCACCTAATTCAGTTTTGTCGGAATTATTAGTTGCAATGGATTTAATTACGCAACGCATTAGTGGTCGTGCCTTGGAAACCGATGTTGTCAAAATGGTGCCGGAATTTGATGATTACGAAAGTCCTTTTACAGCCTTTGAAAAGGAATTATTCCTGATTGAAGACCGAATCAGAAATTCTGAAAATCATTTTATTAAACCCGATGATTTGTCCTATGCCCAGCTGTTAGTTTTGCACAAACAATGCGAAGATTTTGTAGAGAAAGCATTTCACAACAGTTCAAAATACGGAATTTCACTTCGTGTAAATCAGAATTTATTAAAAATTAGACAGCAATTAGTGCGACTTAAATTTTTAATTTCATTATTGATTATAGAAAAAGGAAGTGATAAAAGAAATAACGGAATTACTTTGGTTTTGCACTTGATTAAATACAATTGCTACAAAAACAATGTTAGGAAATTTATTGGAGAAAGCACCCAGCTCATTTCTTATGAAATAACGCAACACACAGCTAAAACCGGCGAACATTATATTACTGAAAGCCGAAAGGAGTATTTCAAAATGTTTAGAACTGCTTTAGGAGGAGGATTTATTGTGGGGATTTTGTGTGTCATTAAAGTCTTGCTTTCTAAAGCTGATACCAGTTTTTTTGGGCATGCTTTTCTTTACAGTATGAATTATGCCATTGGATTTATTGCTATTTATCTTTTAGGTTTTACTCTTGCTACAAAACAACCCGCAATGACAGCTTCAGCTTTGATAAAAGCATTGGAGGAAGGTGTCATAAAAAAAGGAAAAGATTCCGAAAAGTATAAAGCTTTTGCTATTCTTTTTGCACGTGTATTTCGTTCTCAGTTTATCGCTTTTGTGGGGAATGTAATCATGGCTTTTCCAGTTTCATTACTTGGAATCTGGGGTATTGATTATACGTTGCAGTATAATATTGCTGCAACTAAATGGGAAGGACTACTTATTGATTTGAGTCCGATTCATTCTTTAGCCATACTTCATGCTGCTATTGCCGGAGTCTTTTTGTTTTTGTCAGGAATTATCTCAGGAAGTATTGCGAACAGGGACAAACACAACCAAGTGTATTTTCGAATTACAGAACACCCTTTGCTGAAAAGGAGTTTTGGGAAAGACAGAACGGTTAAATTAGCCAAGTTATATAGAAAAAGATGGGCTGGGATTATTTCAAATTTCTGGTTTGGAATATTCATGGGAAGTACAGCATCTATCGGCTTGTTCTTAGGATTGAATCTTGATATTCGACACATCACTTTTGGAAGTGGAAATCTCGCTTTGGCGTTATACGGTGCTAATTATGCAGTAAACAACTCCATGTTATTCTGGGGTATTTTTGGGATTGGTATTATAGGATTGGTTAACTTTATAGTAAGTTTTAGCCTTTCACTAGGACTTGCATTTCGTTCGAGAGCCATCTCATTATTCGAATTGCGATTTGTTGCGGTTTCCATTTGGAATCATTTCAAGTCGAGACCCATTAGTTTCTTTTTTCCAACGGAAAAGAAAGATAAATCAGTAGTTGTAGAAAATTATTTGCACGTGGAAGATCAAAAATAATTTTTAGCGCTAATAAATCATTAGGAAATAGTATTGGATATTCAATCAGTTTAGATGCAGGAATTAATTCCAAATAGAAAAATCATACACGTTGACATGGATGCTTTCTATGCTTCTGTGGAGCAAATGGACAATCCATTGTTGCGTGGGAAACCTATTGCTGTTGGCGGATCAGAAAACCGAGGTGTTGTTGCTGCGGCAAGTTATGAAGCTAGAAAATTTGGAGTTCGAAGCGCTATTAGTGGGGTTATGGCCAAAAAAAATTGCCCGGAACTGATTTTTGTAAGACCTCGTTTTGACAGATACAAGGAAATTTCGAGTAAAATCCAAAAGATTTTTTATGAATATACGGACTTAGTAGAGCCTTTATCACTTGATGAAGCCTATTTAGATGTCACCAATAATAAAAAAGGAAATCCAAGCGCTACGTTATTGGCACAGGAAATTAGACAGCGTATTTTCAACGAAGTGGGTTTGACGGCTTCGGCAGGAATATCAGTGAATAAGTTTGTGGCTAAAATTGCCAGTGATTACAACAAACCCAATGGTCAAAAAACGGTGAATCCGGATGAAGTTATTTCATTTTTGGAAGAATTACCTATTCGGAAATTTTATGGCGTTGGAAAAGTAACCACTGAAAAAATGTACCAACTGGGAATTTTTACGGGAGTGGAGTTGAAAAGCAAAACATTAGAATTTCTAGAGAAACATTTCGGGAAATCGGGAAACTTTTATTACAATGTTGTAAGAGGAATTCATAACAGCGAAGTGAAATCAGACCGAATTACAAAATCAGTTGCTGCCGAACATACTTTTGATGTTAATCTTTCTTCAGAAATTTTTATGATTGAGAAGTTGGAGGTCATTGCCAATGCATTGGAAAAAAGATTAAAAAGATACAATGTAGCCGGTAAAACAATCACTTTAAAAATAAAATACAGCGACTTTACACAACAGACCCGAAGTAAAACATTGCCTTATTTTATTTCAGATAAAGGATTAATTTTAGAAATTGTAAAGGAGTTGTTGTATCAAGAACGCATGAAGGATTCTGTTCGATTACTTGGAATTTCACTCAGTAATTTAAATACAGAAGAGAAGAAGTTTGTCGTCGTGCAGTTGAAATTCGATTTTTGAAGAACTAATTCACTCGTTCAACAATGGTTAAAGTCTGAAATATGTTGTTTTATTTTTATAAATAAAATTATATTTGGTTTTTTAACATAAAAAGGCATGAGCAATTTTAGACAATATGAAGAGGCAATTGCTAAGTATCACAGTAGTTTAAGCGTAAAAACAGTTCCTGTTTCTTCTTGGGATTTCCATAATGATTTTTTAGGTTTAATAAAAAATCTCTTTGTGGATTTAAATAAACTGGATGCTCTTGCTTCCCAAAATAAATGGATTCGTAATAATTGGGATTTAAAAACAAGACAACAAGAAGAAGTCATAATTGTAACAGATACTAAATTAAACATCGTTTTTGCTTCGCATAATATGATAAAAATGAATGGTTATGTGGAAGCAGAAGTTCTAGGTAAAAGCCCTAATATTTTTCAAGGTGCAGCAACCGATTTGACAATTTTGAACGAAATCCGTAGTGCAATACTAGTTCAAGAACCTTTTGAAAAAACAATTGTGAATTATAAAAAAAACGGAGATGTTTATGGATGTAAGATAAAAGGATTTCCAGTCTTCAATACAAAAGGGCAATTAAGCCACTACATAGCTTTTGAGAAAGCGGCTTAAAAGAGAAAACCTTTCCAATTTGGAAAGGTTTTCTCTTTTATAATTTTTTTATGATGATTTTAATTTTTATTGTTCAATTTAGAAAGTAATCTTAGAAATTCAATATACAACCAAACCAGTGTAATCATTAATCCCATTGCGCCATACCATTCCATGTATTTTGGCATTTTTTGTTCAGCTCCTTTTTCTATTCGGTCAAAATCTAAAAATAAATTTAAAGCAGCAATTACAATAACAAAAATGCTGATTCCAATGCTCATTATTGAGTTTCCATAATGCACGGGAACAAAACTCGTAAACATTGAAAACACCCAAGATATAAGGTAATAGGTTGCAATTGCAAGTGTAGCAGCCACAACAACCGATTTGAATTGCTCTGTTACTTTTACGATTTTATATTTATACAATCCCAGACAAACCATAAACGTTACAAAAGTTGCACCAACCGCCTGAATTACGATTCCGGGATACATAGCTTCAAATATTGCCGAAATTCCACCAATAAACAAACCTTCGAACAAGGCATAGCCTGGTGCTAAATAGGGAGAGTATTGTGGTTTGAAAGCAGAAATAAGCACTAAAACTAATCCCACAATAGCACCGCCAATTGCTGGAACCATCGGATTCATTCCGTTAAAAGTCAACCACCAGATTACTGTTGCAGAAGCTGTAAGAAGTAAAAACAAGATTAGACTTTTATTGATGGTGCCAGACAAAGTCATCTCGTCGTTATAATCAATAAGGATAGCTTGATGTACTTCATCATTTTTTGAAACTGCAGTAGAAAAAGTTTTGTTGTTTAAAAATGGATTTTTAGAATTGAAATTCATAGTTTGTAGGGTTATTTGTTGTTCAAATATAAATTTTATTTTGCAGATGATTGTTTAAATAGTCTTAAAATTTTTTAAAAGGAAAATCATATTACATTGATTGATGCATAAAAATAATCCGTCTTATTTCGTTTTAAAAACGAGACAAGACGGATAAGTATGTAAGTGATTTTTAAACTATTCTATTTCAGAAACTCTCAAGGTATTAACCATTCCTTTTTCTTTTATTGGCATTGCGGCTAAATTAATAACAAAATCTCCTTTGGCAACATACCCTTTTTCTTTAACGATATCATTTATATCAGTCACAGTATCATCGGTGCTTACTCTTTTGTCATACAAGAACGATTTTACCCCCCATAATAAACTCAATTGGGTAAGGATTCTTTTATTTGAAGTAAAAACTAAAATATGCGCGTTAGGTCTCCATGCCGAAATCTGGAAAGCAGTATAGCCACTATTTGTCAAGGTACAGATGGCTTTAGCTTTGATAACATTAGCCATAGTTGCGGCGTGATGACAAATTGTTTTAGTGATAAAACGTTTTGTTTTAATCTGTGGCGTGTTTTGTGGTACTTGAATTAGCGGAGAATCTTCCACTGCTTCAATAATTTGTGTCATTTTTTGAATTACCTGAACCGGATAGTTACCGGTAGCCGTTTCTCCAGAAAGCATTACTGCATCTGCACCGTCCATAACCGAGTTGGCAACATCGTTCACCTCTGCACGTGTTGGTGTCAAGCTAGTAATCATTGTTTCCATCATTTGAGTGGCAACAATTACTGGAATTCTGGCAGTTTTAGCTCTGCGAATCAATTCTTTTTGAACTAGAGGAACTTCATGTGCTGGAAGTTCAACTCCTAAATCTCCACGAGCGACCATCAAACCATCACAATAAGCAACAATTTTGTCAATATTTTCTAATGCTTCCGGCATTTCTATTTTGGCAATAATTGGAATTTTATAATCCGAATGTTTGGCTATTAATTCCTGTAATTCCTGTAAGTCTTGTGGTGTTTTTACAAAAGATAATGCAATCCAATCAACGTTTTGTCCAATAGCAAAAATAGCATCTGCTATATCTTTTTCGGTCATAGCGGGAAGAGAAATTTTTGTATTAGGAAGATTTACTCCTTTTTTAGATTTCAATTCACCACCTTGAATCACTTTTGCTAAAACTTCTGTTTTTTTATCCGTTTCAACAATTTCAAAGATAAGTTTTCCATCATCAAGCAAAATTCTTTCTCCAGGGTTTACATCATTTGGAAAGTTTTGGTATTTCATGAATACTTTCTTTGCAGTTCCAAGAATGTCTTCGGCGGTGGTAAATGTAATTAAATCACCATCATGAACTATTACACCTTCTTCCATAACTCCTACTCGAAGTTTTGGTCCTTGTAAATCACCCAGGATTGCAGTTGTATAGCCAAATTCTTCATTAAGGCCTCGTATGATATTAATTTTTTCTTTTACATCATTGTAATCAGCATGAGAGAAATTCACTCTAAACACATTTACACCGGCATCAATCATGTCTTTTATGATTTCTCTTGTACTACATGCGGGCCCAAGTGTGGCTACAATTTTTGTTTTTTTGTTTGTGAGCATTTGTATTAAAAAATTAAATTGTTTTTTGATTTTATTTGATTTGTATCTACCGTATAAACTGTGGATACGTTATCTATGGTATTTAATAGGATCTGTATTTTGGATACATTCATGGTATCGTCGTTGTTTTCTATTTTTAAAAAGTAATCTACTTTTTTAAATTCCGGAAGTAAAAATACTTTGGTTGAAACTTCCATTGTTACATTTGAAAATAGATTTTGAGTATTCTCTTTTTTGTATTGGGTAACCTCATTTTTATTTTGAATCAAATCCCAAGAGACGTCTTTTTCGGGATCATTATAATAAAATCTCGAAAAATAGGTCTCGCCTTCTTTTATATTAATTTGAATTTCATTTTTGCTTTTACTCAAATTTATAGGCAGCTTTTGATTAATAAAATAAGCCAATCTATAGTCCTCTAATGAAGTATGAATTGCGATGAGATCGTAATCTATTTCGTCAAATTCGCCAAGATCCAATTTATGAATAGCCATTTTATGAAAAAATAAGATGTAAATATAGTATTTCTAACGAAGTATAGACCTCTCAGAATAAGATGTTTTCGTTAATTTATGAACGAAAACGTTATAGTTTTATGAAAATTGATATTATTTTCTGTCCATTTTTTCTTGAAATGCAAAATAAGCACGTTGGGATGCTTTTTCTTCCGCTTTCTTTTTTGAAGTTGCTCTTGCTCTTGCAATCACTTTGTCATCAATACTAAGTTTTACGCCAAATAAACGTTGCCCGTCAATGGCGTTATCTTCGAAAATATCATAATGAAATATTTTCTTTTCTTTTTGGCACCATTCTATTACCAAACTTTTATAGCTAATTACTTTTCCTTCGAGTCTTGCGATATCTACGTAAGGAATTATAACTCTTTTTTGTATGAATTTTTCACAATATACATAGCCTCTATCAAGATAAATTGCTCCTACGAGTGATTCAAAGATATTGCCATGTATGTTTTCTCCAAAATGCTGTATCGGCACTTTGCTTTCTATATATTGTACTAAATTTAGGTCTTTCCCTAATTCGTTCAAATGTTCTCTACTTACAATCTTTGAACGCATTTTAGTAAGATAACCTTCGTCTCCAGCGGGTGCTTTACTGAATAAATGTGCTGCAATTACCGAGCTTAACATGGCGTCACCCAAAAATTCCAATCGTTCGTAATTGATAGGGTTTCCTAAAATATCCAGACGATTTGAGGAACGATGTGTGAAGGCTTTCTTATAATAATCTAAGTTTATTGGATCAAAACCTAAGATTTTTTGAATAGAATCAAAAAAAATCCCGTCTTCTGGAGAACGGGATTTTGAAAATATTTTCCTGATTATACGCATATATAATTATTAGATTTCTAATTTTTTTACCAATACACAAGCATTGTGACCGCCAAAACCAAAAGTATTACTCATAACAACATTCATTTCTCTTTTCTGAGCTTTGTTGAAAGTAAAATTTAATTTAGAATCAATGCTTTCATCATTTGTAAAATGATTTATTGTAGGTGGTACTATTCCATGTTTCATGGAAAGAATAGAAGAAATTGTTTCAACAGCTCCTGCTGCGCCAAGTAAATGACCAGTCATGGATTTTGTTGAATTTAGATTCATTGTGTAAGCGTGTTCGCCAAAAACATGAAGTATAGCTTTAGATTCTGCCATATCTCCAAGAGGCGTTGAAGTTCCGTGCATGTTTACTCCGTCAACGTCGGTTGGTTTCAAACCAGCGTCTCTCAAGCAGTTCAACATTACGTTTTTGGCACCCAATCCATCAGGATGTGGAGCGGTTATATGATGCGCATCTGCTGACATACCGCCACCGCCAATCTCGCAATATATTTTTGCTCCACGAGCAATAGCATGTTCGTATTCTTCAAGAATTAAAGCTCCGGCTCCTTCTCCTAAAACAAATCCATCACGGTCTTTATCCATAGGTCTGGAAGCTGTTTTTGGATCGTCATTTCTTGTTGATAAAGCATGCATGGCGTTAAATCCCCCCATACCTGCTATAGTCACAGCCGCTTCAGATCCACCTGTTACCATAACATCTGCATGGCCTAATCTGATGTAATTGAAAGCATCAATAATAGCATTTGTAGAAGATGCGCAAGCAGAAACAGTAGCGAAGTTTGGTCCTCTAAATCCGTATTTTATAGAAATATGACCACAGGCAATATCTGAAATCATTTTTGGAATAAAGAATGGGTTGAATTTAGGAGTTCCATCGCCTGCTGCAAAATTCAACATTTCGATTTGAAAGGTCTCCAATCCACCAATTCCTGAACCCCAAATAACACCGGCTCTGTCTTTATCTAATGTTTCCAGATTGAATCCGGCATCATTTACTGCTTCGTCTGATGACACCATTGCGTATTGTGCATAGCGGTCCATTTTTCTAGCCTCTTTTCTGTCTAAGAAATCTTCAGCATTAAAATTTTTCAATTCGCATGCAAATTGAGTTTTAAATTTTGAAGCGTCAAAATAAGTGATTGGAGCAGCTCCACTAACGCCGTTAATAAGTCCGTTCCAATACTCTTCAATGTTATTTCCAATGGGTGTAAGAGCGCCTAAACCTGTTACAACAACTCGTCTTAATACCATAAATTCTATTTTTGTTATCTTTAAACAAATAAAACCCATGCTTTCTTTACTGTATTACTATTACGAAAGAGCCATGGGTATTACAATAAATATAGTTTTGATTGAAATTCAATCTCGAATTTAATTTTTAAAAAATAATAACACCCGTTTACAGGATTGCAAACGGGTGTATAATTTATTATTTTTTAGCTTCCTCGATATAAGAGATTGCTTGACCTACAGTAGCGATGTTTTCTGCTTGATCATCTGGAATTTGAATGTCAAATTCTTTTTCGAATTCCATAATAAGCTCAACAGTGTCTAATGAGTCAGCTCCTAAATCATTAGTGAAGCTTGCTTCTGTTACAACTTCGTTTTCGTCAACACCTAATTTGTCTACGATAATCGCTTTTACTCTTGATGCAATGTCTGACATAATCTTTAATTTTAGAATTTAATTTGTTGGCAAAAATAAAAAACTTTATTTTAAAACAACTATTTAGTTAATAAATGTGACATCTAATTTATGAAATTTATTTTAACAAAGCTGTCGCAATGTTATTTATTTTCATTTTTTATGCCTTTTTTTGTGCAATTAAAATAGGATAGGTTATGAAAAAAATTGTGATTTTTGCTTCTGGATCGGGGACTAATGCTGAAAATATCATAAAGTATTTTGCGAAAACAAAAATTGGAACGATCGAAGCGGTGTTTACAAATAATCAAAGTGCTCTAGTGATTGAAAGGGCAAAAAACTATGGAGTTCCAGCTATAATTTTCTCAAAAGAAGAACTGATTGAAGGTATTGTATTACAAAAAATAAATGAAATTCAACCAGATTTGATTGTTTTGGCAGGATTTTTATTAAAATTTCCCGAAAATATCATTGCAGTCTATCCTAATAAGATCATAAACATTCATCCGGCATTACTGCCAAAATACGGCGGAAAAGGAATGTATGGTATGTATATCCATAGAGCAATTGTTGGCAATAAAGAGGTGGAAACTGGAATTACAATTCATTTTGTTGATGAAAATTATGATGAAGGGAATATTATTTTTCAAAAAAAGATAGCTTTATCGGGAGATGAAACTCCAGAAGAAGTTGCTGGTAAAATACATGAATTAGAACAAAAGTATTTCCCAGAAATAATTGAGAGATTGTTAGAAAATTAGAATATCAGGCTTCTTAGAAAAGTTACTATATCCTCACAAAAAATCTAACAATCTAAAAGATCACCAAGTCTAAAAATCTAAAATGGAACACGAAGTACACATATATACGGATGGTGCTGCCAAGGGAAACCCTGGGAACGGGGGGTATGGGGTAGTAATGGAATGGGTAGGAAAGCCGTATAAGAAAGAATTCTATGAAGGTTTTCGTCGTACTACCAATAATAGGATGGAATTGCTGGGGGTAATTGTAGGTCTCGAAAAATTAAAAAATCCGAACACTAGTGTTTTAGTAGTTTCGGATTCTAAGTATGTGGTAGATTCAGTTGTGAAAAAATGGATTTTAGGCTGGGAAAAAAAAGGATTTGTTGACAGGAAAAATTCCGACTTGTGGAAACGTTTTTTGGTGGTGTATAGAAAGCACCAAGTTGATTTCAAATGGATCAAAGGACATAATAATCATGTCCAAAACGAAAGATGTGATGAATTAGCCGTTATGGCTTCGATGCAAAAGCAACTTTCAGTCGATGCTTTTTACGAGAAAGAAGAAGAAAAATTGTTGTAAATAACTGTTTTTCAGTGTGATAAATTGTGAAAATTTTACGATTGTGAGGCATTGCAACTTTACAACTTATAAGCTATCTTTGCGCCTTAATTCGAAACTGATAAAATGAATAAATTATTGATTGTTGGAAGCGTTGCTTTTGATGCCATAGAAACGCCTTTTGGCAAAACAGATAAAATTTTAGGCGGAGCCGCACCTTATATAGGGCTTTCGGCTTCTTTTTTTAATTTACAATCTGCCATAGTTTCTGTAGTTGGCGATGATTTTCCACAAGAATATTTAGATTTATTGACAGCAAGAAATATTGATATCTCGGGACTTGAAATAGTAAAAGGCGGAAAAACGTTTTTTTGGAGCGGACTTTACCATAATGATTTGAATTCAAGAGATACATTGGCAACAGAACTTAATGTTTTGGGTGATTTTCAACCAAAAGTACCTCAAAATTTTAAAAATGCTGATGTAGTGATGTTAGGTAACCTACATCCATTGGTACAAAGTAGTGTTTTGGACCAAATGGAAAGCAAACCAAAATTAGTGGTTTTAGACACTATGAATTTTTGGATGGATTGTGCTTTACCAGAATTGCTTGACGTAATGAAACGTATAGATGTAATCACTATTAATGATGAAGAAGCAAGACAGCTTTCCGGAGAATATTCTTTGGTAAAAGCAGCTGCGAAAATTCGTAAAATGGGACCAGAATATGTGGTGATAAAAAAAGGAGAGCACGGAGCGCTTTTGTTTCATAAAAAAGAAGTGTTTTTTGCGCCAGCATTGCCATTAGAAGAAGTTTTTGATCCAACTGGGGCAGGAGATACTTTTGCTGGTGGATTTGCAGGATTTATAACGCAGAGTGAAAACATCTCTTTTGAGAACATGAAAAATGCCGTTATTTATGGTTCTAATTTAGCTTCATTTAGTGTGGAAAAATTTGGAACAGAAAGAATGGTTAATTTAGATAAAGAGGAAGTAGTGTCCAGATTGAAACAATTCAAATCACTGACACAGTTCGACATAGAATTATAATGCACTGAAACCTCGGAAACGAGGTTTTTTTGTTAAATAAAATTAGCAGGGAATTACATCTGATTTGTTGATTTTTTAGATCAGTTCAATATATTTTTTAGAATAACACAACAACACAAACAACCTTACAATGAGTGATGCTTTAAAACACGAGTGTGGTATAGCCTTAATTAGACTACTCAAACCGCTTGAATTTTATAAAGAGAAATACGGAACTGCTTTCTACGGAATACAAAAAATGTATCTTCTTATGGAAAAGCAGCACAATCGCGGGCAAGACGGAGCAGGTTTTGCAAGCATAAAACTAGATGTGGAGCCGGGAGAACGTTACATCAGTAGAGTTCGATCTAATCATGCTCAACCTATTCAAGATGTTTTTGCTCAAATAAACGACAGAATAAATGAGGAAATGGCTTCTCATCCAGAATATGCGGATGATGTAGCACTTCAAAAACAGAAAATCCCATATTTAGGGGAGCTGTTTTTAGGACACGTTCGTTATGGAACTTTTGGTAAAAACAGTATTGAGAGTGTTCATCCTTTTTTACGTCAGAACAATTGGATGCACAGAAACTTGATTTTGGCAGGAAATTTTAATATGACCAATGTCAAAGAACTTTTTCAAAGTTTAGTTGAACTAGGTCAGCATCCAAAAGAAATGGCGGATACGGTTACAGTAATGGAAAAAATTGGTCATTTTCTGGATGATGCAGTAACTGATTTGTACCAAGAATGTAAAGTTAATGGATTAACAAAAAGAGAAGCTTCGCCAGTAATTGCTGAAAAGCTGGATGTTGCTAAAATTTTAACCAGAGCTTCTAAGAATTTAGATGGAGGTTATGCTATGGCAGGACTTCTGGGTCATGGTGATTCATTCGTATTTAGAGACCCGGCAGGAATCCGTCCCGCTTATTTTTATCAAGATGATGAAATAGTAGTAGTGGCTTCTGAAAGACCGGTAATCCAGACTGTTTTTAATGTTCCTTTTGAAAAAGTTCAGGAAATTGAACCTGGGAATGCATTAATTATCAAGAAAAATGGGACTGTTTCTATGCAGGAAATTCTTCCGCCAACGGTTAAGAAAGCATGTTCTTTTGAGCGAATTTATTTCTCGAGAGGAAGTGATGCTGAAATATATCAAGAAAGAAAAAATTTAGGAAAACTTATTTTGCCTGCCGTTTTAAAATCAATAGACGAAGATACAGACAATACCGTTTTTTCTTATATACCAAATACGGCAGAGACTTCATTTTACGGATTAGTTGAAGCAGCGCAAGATTTCTTGAACCAAAGAAAGAACAACTATATTCTGGAAAATAAAGATACTTTGACAAAAGATTCTTTACAGGAATTACTTTCAGTGAAAATCCGTACCGAAAAAGTAGCCATTAAAGATGCTAAATTAAGAACCTTTATTACAGAGGATAGTAGTCGTGACGATTTAGTAGCCCACGTATATGATGTTACGTATGGTGTTATTAAACCTACGGATAATTTGGTAATAATAGATGATAGTATTGTTCGAGGTACAACTTTGAAAATGAGTATTATCAAAATGATGGATCGTTTGAATCCAAAAAGAATAGTCATAGTTTCATCAGCACCACAAATACGCTATCCGGATTGTTACGGAATTGATATGGCAAAACTAGAAGGTTTAGTAGCTTTCAAAGCAGCTTTAGAGTTGCTTAAAGAAAGAAACTTATATCATATTGTTGACGAAGTGTATGTGAAATGTAAAGCACAAGAAAACTTCAAGGACATTGATGTTGTAAATTACGTAACAGCAATATATGCGCCTTTTCAACCACAAGAGGTTTCAGATAAAATTGCACAAATGTTGAGTTCTCCTGAGATAAAAGCTGAAGTGAAAATTATTTTTCAAAGGGTAGAAGATCTCCATATAGCTTGTCCGAAAAATTTAGGAGACTGGTACTTTACCGGAGACTATCCAACACCTGGAGGGAACCGAGTGGTAAACCGAGCATTCATGAATTTCTATGAAGGAAAAGATGCCAGAGCATACTAATATCGCCGATGATGGGGTTTTAATCGGTTTTCTAAGTTGTTCGTCTAATTTATTTGGTGGCAACCAAGAACTGATATAAATTTGAATCACCATAACATTAGTAGGTTAAGTTTATGGTAGATTTGGGGCAAAAAGGGTGGAAGAAATTCCACCTTTTTTATTGGAATAAAGTGAAGAAATGAGATAAACAAAAAGCGCCGATTTCAAAATTTTGAAATCGGCGCTTTTTGTTTTAAGAGAAAAGAAATAAGAGAAAAGACAACAGTAATTTTTGAAGTCTTTATTCTTTCATTTTGACTCTCTTTTTATTTCTCTAAAGCATATCTTCTTGCAACTTCCGTCCAGTTAATTACATTGAAAAAAGCTTCAATATAATCAGGTCTTCTGTTTTGATAATGCAAATAGTAAGCATGTTCCCAGACATCCATTCCTAAAATTGGAGTTCCGCCACAACCTACACCTGGCATTAATGGATTGTCTTGGTTTGGAGTGCCGCAAACATCTACTTTTCCACCTTTATGAACACAAAGCCAAGCCCATCCAGAACCAAATTGGGTAATTCCCGCTTTGCTGAATTTTGCTTTAAACTCTTCAAAAGTCCCAAAAGCAGCTTCAATAGCAACTAGTAAATCACCAGTTGGAAGTCCGCCACCGTTTGGTGTCATTACGGTCCAAAACAAGTTGTGGTTGTAAAATCCACCACCATTGTTACGAACAGCAGCATTTTTCAGGTCAAGATTAATCAAAATATTTTCAATCGTCTTACCTTCCATATCCGTTCCAACAATAGCTGCATTAAGATTGGTAGTATAAGCATTGTGATGTTTAGAATGGTGAATTTCCATTGTACGCGCATCAATATAAGGTTCTAATGCGTCATACGCATAAGGTAATTGTGGTAATTCAAAAGCCATAATATGATTGTTTAAATGATTTATAAATATTTTTATTCAAATTTAAACATTAAACTTTGGAAACGGAAATTCTATTTCGTTATAATTTCATTAAATTAATTAATAGTGTGCTCTTTGGGGTTGTAACAGACTTGTTTTCAGGAGCTATTTACTTCGTCAGTTCGCTCCGCTCGTGTCCTGCTTTCCGCTCCAATCTTTTTATTCGCCGAAAAGGCTTATAAAAAGGATTTTCACTTCAAACGAAGTTCACTGAACTCCTATGAGAATAAAAGTTAGGTGAAGTAATCAGGGATGAAAAACGATTGTATTTTAAATTGCCATTCTGTTTTAAATGCAAGTTTTAGAATTGAAATTTCCAAATTACGATTGCGCCATCGCCATACAAACAATACTAATTTTTGCCCCGGGAATTTTTAGTAAAGCTCGGGAACAGGCTTCTAATGTAGCTCCAGTTGTAATAACATCATCAATTAAAAGGAAATGTTTGCGGTGGTCTTTTTCAGTAAACACAACATCAAAAGTGCTTTCGATTCCTTCCGTTCTGCCTAATAAGTTTTTCTTGGATTGCGTTTTTGAATACACATTCCGAATCAAAAGCGAATCATTATAATCGATATTTAAACTGAAAGAAAGTGCTTTTCCAAAAGAGGTAACTTGATTGTATCCTCTTTCTTTTAGTTTTCTTCGGTGCAATGGAACAGGAATAATTTCATCTACAGACTCTAATAATTCGATGGTTTTTAAATCTTCGGCGTACCATTCGCCAAGAACAGTTCCTATTTCCTCATGTCCTTTATATTTCAAATTATGGATAAGCTCTTGGACGATTCCTTTTTTATGAAAATAAAATAATGCCGAAGTATGAAGTACAGGAATTCGCCCATAAAACTTTTTGAAAGCATCGTTTTCTGAATTTAAATAATGATTCGTCAACGGAATATCATGTCTGCAAACCGTACAAATCACATTTTCATTGGTCAATAAAAAGGAGCTGCAACCGGAACAGACTTTTGGAAAAAATAGATTTATAATGCTTTCAAACATGTAATCAGGGATTTATTTATAAAAATAGACAAATCAATGCTTCAATCTTTAACAATTTTCTTTTTTTTAAGTTCACTTTTTATATTTTTGCAATACTATGGCAAAACAAGAAGATTTATTTAAGAATGTAATTTCGCACGCGAAAGAATACGGATTTATTTTTCCGTCAAGCGAAATATACGATGGTTTAAGTGCAGTCTATGATTATGCACAAAACGGAGTAGAATTAAAAAAGAACATACGCGAATATTGGTGGAAAGCAATGGTTCAAATGAACGATAATATTGTTGGCCTTGACGCGGCAATTTTGATGCACCCAACCACTTGGAAAGCATCAGGTCACGTAGACGCTTTTAATGATCCATTGATAGACAACAAAGATTCGAAAAGAAGATATAGAGCTGACGTTTTGATTGAAGATTATGCCGAAAAGCTAAATCAAAAAGCAATCAAAGAAATCGAAAAAGCGCGTGCTCGTTTTGGTGATGCTTTCAACGAACAGGAATTTGTAACTACAAATGCCCGTGTGATGGAGTACAAAGCCAAAGAAAGAGAAATTCTGGAAAGAATGGCACGTTCTTTAGGTAACGAAGATTTGGAAGATGTAAAAGCATTAATTGAAGAATTAGAAATTGCTTGTCCGGAATCTGGTTCTAGAAATTGGACTGAAGTCCGTCAATTCAACTTGATGTTCGGTACTAAATTAGGAGCTTCGGCCGATTCAGCAATGGATTTATATTTGCGTCCGGAAACGGCTCAGGGTATTTTTGTGAATTTCTTGAATGTTCAAAAATCAGGAAGAATGAAAGTTCCTTTTGGAATTGCACAAACCGGAAAAGCGTTTAGAAATGAAATCGTTGCCCGACAATTCATTTTCCGTATGCGTGAATTCGAACAAATGGAAATGCAATTTTTTGTGCGTCCAGGCGATGAAATGAGATGGTATGAACATTGGAAAACAGCTAGACTAAATTGGCATTTGTCATTAGGACTTGGAAAAGAAAATTACCGTTTCCATGATCATGAAAAATTAGCACATTATGCAAATGCTGCTGCTGATATTGAATTTAACTTCCCTTTTGGATTCAAAGAATTGGAAGGAATTCACTCTCGTACTGATTTTGATTTGAAAGCACACGAACAGTTCTCCGGTAGAAAATTACAGTATTTTGATGCTGAATTAAACCAGAATTATGTTCCTTATGTAGTGGAAACTTCAGTAGGATTAGATAGAATGTTCTTGGCTGTTTTTGCAACTTCATTAAAAGAAGAAACGTTAGAAGATGGTTCCACAAGAACAGTGCTGAAATTACCTTCAGTTTTGGCTCCTACAAAAGCGGCAATTTTACCATTGGTTAAAAAAGACGGATTACCAGAAATCGCACATAAAATCATTGACGATTTGCGTTGGGATTTCAATGTGGCGTATGATGAAAAAGATGCGGTAGGGAGACGTTACAGAAGGCAAGATGCCTTAGGAACTCCTTTTTGCATTACCGTAGATCATCAAACTATCGAAGATCAAACGGTAACGATTCGTCATAGAGATACAATGAAACAAGATCGTGTAAACATTGCAGACTTGAAATCAATTATTGAAAATGAAGTTTCAATGAAAAACTGGTTGATGAAAATGTAATCAAATATTTTTTATATAAGAAAAGCTTTCCGAATAGGAAGGCTTTTTGCTTTTAGGATAGTATCAAATGATTTTTGTGAGGCACAATTAATTAGAATGAACGGATTTATTAGTTTCTTTTACAATACAGATTTACGCTCTTCATCGGATTTATTTGCACTTCATCTTAATGTGTCAACATTTGTCAAAAACATATTAACAACATATATGAAAAAAAGGTTAAATGCTTATTTTTAGAATGTTAAATAAGAGTTTTTTGTTTAACTAGTTTCCCAAAACTACCATTATTACTTAATAATTTAAAGTATATTTTACTTTGGACATATAATGTAATGCTAACAATTCCAGGAAAAACCATTGATGAATTATTCGTACATTATTATTGACGACGATCAAGAAAGTGTTTTGAAAACAAAAGCCATGGCTGATAGTTTTTCAGAGCTCGATTTTGTAGCATCAGCTAATAATTATGAAGAGGGTTTAAATCTCATTTTAGAACACACTCCGCAAATAGTTTTTCTGGAAATTGACCCAGTTAATCCCGCCAGTAATTTGTCGTTGGCTCTTATTAATGAGCTGCACAGGTATTTGAAAGTGATTCCTAAAATTATCATTACAACGGCTAGGAAAGATTTAGCTTTTGATGCTATAAAATATGAGGTTTCCGATTATTTAATAAAACCACTGGCACGGATAGATTTTATAAAATCAGTTTTAAAATTGAATAAATCAATTGTTCCAAAAGAAGTCTTTTTAGAACAATCATTAGTTGCTGATGAAGAACCAGCAGTTTTTGCCAGACAAGAAGTATCAAATCAAGATCAATCTCTTATTCTGTGTATAAAATCCTATGGGGATTACAGATACATTGCTGCCAAAGATATTTGCTATTTCCAAGCCGATAATAATTCTACGGATATATACCTAAATAATGGTGAAATGATAACTGCTTTCAAAACATTGAAGCATTTCGAAGGCGTCTTGTCTTTTCCTTTTATTAGAATTCATAACAGTTATATAGTAAACCGTAATTATATTTCTAGAATTCATAGTGGAAACTCAGTGTGTTATATTAAAAACAGTGCCGTAAAAATTCCGTTTTCCAAATCCTATAAGGTAAATATCGACCTTATTATTTCTGATTTCTCCAACGGAAATTATCTGGAAATTTAAAAAACAGCCATTCACTTTAATTTGATGGTCATTCACTATCAAACGGCTATATTCTACCATAAACGCCTTTTTTTGTAGGAATTTTTGAAGTTGTCTCTGTAGTTTTACAAAAGAATCTCACACAAATGTGGTTTCAAAACAAAACAAGACAAAACAAAACAACAACATAAAAACCCCAAATTATGAAAAAAGCAATCTTAACAATCGGATTATTTTCTTTAGTGATGATATTGACATCTTTTACTACGCCTGAGACTAAAAACAATGCTAAAGTTGAAAACAATGCAATTGTACACTTGACTGGGAATCAATCAGTAGGTGGAAATCAAAAGGTAGATTTGACAGGAAATCAATCAGTAGGTGGAAATCAAAAAGTAGACTTGACAGGAAATCAATCAGTAGGTGGGAATAAAAAAGTGGACTTGACAGGAAATCAATCAGTAGGTGGGAATCAAAAAGTGGACTAAATCAATCGTCTTGAATAAAATAGTTAGGCTATCAAATTTTTGATAGCCTTTTTTTATGACAATAGTTTTATTTTACTATTTTTGATGAAATTCAAAAGGAACTATTGAAAAAAACGTACTACATATTTCTACTACTGTTGTTGGTTTTTTTTGGTTGTGTCAAGAGAGACAAGGCAATTGCTACCGTTGGTTCCCCGGAGGATAGCATCACTTCTTATCTGTCCTTTGCAAAAGACAACAGCCTACCGCTCCAAAAAAAACAAGAATACAACCAAAAAGCGTTTGCCATTATCATCAATCAGCCAAACGATTCGATGAATAAGGTAAAATTGTTTAGGGTAGCCAATCGGTATTATAACATGAATGATTGGAATGGGTATAAAGAAACAGTACATCATGTTTTGGAAAACTCAAAAAGTAGTAAGGATAGTGTAAACATGGCCAAAGCCTACACTTATTTAGGGGATTATTACGCTGCCCAAGCGGTTTCGGATAGCGCCTTTATGTACTATTCCAAGGCCGAGAAAATGTATGGTCATGATAATTACAACTTGGCAAGAACACGATTGAATAAAGGAATGTTACAATATGGTGAAGGGGATTTTTCGGGTAGTGAAATAACTGTATTCAGTGCCCTGCGGGCCGTAAAAGAAGAAAAGGCCAATGATGTTCTATACGACTCCTATAACCTTTTAGGGGTAGTTTACAATGAGCGAGAGGAATATGACAGGGCTTTGGAATTTCATAACAAGGCCTTAGCTAATATAGATGAAACAGTAATGCCATCCGTATTCCAGTCGAAAGCCACTTCATTGAACAATCTTGGGTTTGTTTATCAAAATATGAACAAACATAAACAGGCAATGTCTTATTTTCGACAAGGATTAGAACAAGAAAACTTATTAATTGATAAGCCGTCGTTATATGCGATGATTTTGGATAATTTAGCGTATTCGAAATTCAAGCTGAAAGAATCTGAGGGGTTGCCAGAGCTGTTTTATCAATCACTGAAGCTGAGGGATAGTTTGCAATTGACAGCTGGAATTATTACTAATAAAATCCATTTATCGGAATATTTTGCGTCTAAAAAGGACACCATAAAAGCGATACAATATTCCAAAGAAGCACTTGTAACAGGCCAGAGTTCCAAAAACTTAAAGAATGTCTTGGCTTCCCTTAAGCAATTGGCTGTGATAGAACCCAAAAAAGCAGCTGTTTATAACAGGCAATACATTCATATCAATGACAGTCTGCAAAAGGCGGAGCGGAATATGGGGGAGAAATTCACCCGCATAGAGTATGAAACGGATAAAATAAAAGATGAGAACACTAATCTTGAGGTTCAAAACAGGAATTTAGTTTTTATTTTCAGTGGATTAGCGATGTTGGGAATGTTGTTGTTTGTAATTAAAGCTCAAAAAACTAAAAATAGAGAATTATTGTTCAAACAAGAACAGCAAAAGGTAAATGAAGAAATTTACAATCTAATGATTTCGCAACAGAACACTATCGAGACAAATAGAGTAAAAGAGAAAAAAAGAGTGGCTCAGGAATTGCACGATGGAGTTTTGGGGAGAATGTTTGGTATTCGGATGAACTTAGATAGTTTAAATAAAATTCACGATGGAACTGCTGTTGAAAAAAGAAACAACTACTTAACAGAGTTGAAAAGTATTGAGCAGGATATTCGTGAAATTTCCCATGATTTAAATAGAGAAAAATCAGAATTAATTAATAACTTCGTTGCTATTGTAGATAATTTACTTGAAGAACAGAAAAAGACATTCAAACCTAAATTATTTGCAAGTATTGACAGAACCATAAAATGGGAGTTGTTAAGCAATTCTATTAAAATAAATTTATACAGGATTATTCAAGAGTCACTTCAAAATATTAATAAGTATGCTCAAGCAAATACTATTAAAGTAGAACTTAAAAAAATTGAGGATGATTTATTTTTAACCATAAGTGATGATGGTAATGGATTTGATGTAAATAGATCAAAAAAGGGCATTGGTTTGCAAAATATACAATCTCGCACCATAGAATGCAATGGAACGGTTGACATAAAATCAAAAAAAGGAAATGGAACAATTATTACGATTGCAGTTCCATTTGAAAACAAACAAATACTTACATAGAAATGACAATTGCCTCAGATGTAAAGACAACAACTAAAAATAACATATTAATCGTTGATGATCACCCTTTTATTATTGAAGGATACAAAAATGCGATTACAAGATATAATCCTCAAGAATTTGATTTTTTAATTAGTCAGGCCAAAGATTGTGAATCGGCATATAATATCATTACAAACCCCGATACTATAGCTTTTGATATAGCTTTTTTAGATATTAGTATGCCTTCTTATGAAGAAAAAGGTATTTATAATGGCGAGGATTTGGCAAGATTGATATCGGAATTTATGCCAAACTGTAAAATAATTTTGCTTACCATGTATACAGAATTATTAAAGATAAAAACTATTATAAAAACTATAAATCCTAGTGGACTGGTTATAAAAAATGATTTAACATTTGATGAATTACTTTTTGCTTTCGATAAAGTTATAAAAAATGAAAAATATTATAGTCAGTCGGTTCTAAAAATGCTAAACCAATCCGAGGTAGATAGTATAGAAATTGATCAATTTGATAAAGAAATTTTATTTCATATTTCAAAGGGAACTAAGCTGAGTGATATACCACAATACATTCCAATTTCATTAGGAGCAATTGAGAGAAGAAAGATAAAATTAAAAGAATTACTAAAGATAGAAGACGGTAGTGATATTGACTTAGTCCGAGAGGCAAAAAACAAAGGCTTACTTTTCTAAATTTACTCAAACAAAAAAACGACACCTTAAAAGTGTCGTTTTTTTGTTTTTAAAGAAGTTTTATTGTGTTAAAGCATCCCAACCACGTGCTTTCAAAGCAATTTTGGTGTTGGCACGAGTAACTAAATGAATCCCTTCACTTTCTTGTGTCATGTGGCCAATAATAGTGAAATTTGGATTCCCTTTTATTTTTTCAAAATCCTCCATGGCAATGGTGAAAAGCAATTCATAATCTTCACCACCATTTATTGCAACTGTTGTACTGTCGATGTTGAATTCTTCACAAACATTAATGAATTGTGGGTCAATGGGTAACTTGTCTTCATATAAATTACAACCCACTTTAGACTGCTTACACAAATGCATAATTTCTGATGACAATCCATCAGAGATATCAATCATTGAAGTTGGTTTTATTTCTAAAGCGTGCAATAAAGTTCTAACGTCTTTACGTGCTTCAGGCTTCAATTGACGTTCGATTAAATACGTATAGGCATCTAAATCAGGTTGGGAATTTGGATTCACCTGAAACACTTGCTTTTCTCTTTCTAAAACTTGCAATCCCATGTAAGCTGCGCCAATATCGCCTGTAACTACTAATAAATCAGTTTGTTTGGCGCCATTTCTATAAACGATTTCTTCTTCATCAGCTTCGCCAATGGCTGTAATACTAATAATCAATCCTTTTTGTGATGAAGTCGTATCTCCACCTATAACATCTACGTTATATTCACGGGCTGCATGGGTAATTCCTGCAAATAATTCATCTAATGCTTCCAAAGGAAAACGATTAGATACTGCAATGGAAACCGTGATTTGTGTTGGCTTTGCATTCATGGCGCAAATGTCAGAAACATTAACAACGACTGCTTTGTAGCCTAAATGTTTTAGGGGCATATATGCCAAATCGAAATGCACACCTTCTATCAACAAATCAGTAGAAACGATTACTTTTTTGTCTTTAAAATCCAAAACGGCAGCATCATCCCCAATTCCTTTCAAAGTTGAAGGTTGGTTGATTTCAAAGTTTTTTGTCAAATGGTCTATCAATCCAAATTCTCCTAATTGAGCAATACTTGTGCGTTGTGGGTTTTTATCTTCGATCATTATTTTATTTGTTTTGAAGTGCAAATATACGAAGAAATATTCGCCGTGAATTGTATCAATTTTTATGAATTTTATCCGACCTTTAGAGTAGTAAAATTTATAAAAATGAAGACATTTGATATAGTTACGCTTACAGTTAATCCTGCGTTAGATAAAAGCACTCATTTTAAAGGTTTAGTCCCAGAACAAAAAATACGGTGTGATGAACCACGCTTTGATGCGGGAGGAGGAGGAATCAATGTGTCTAAGGCAATCGCTCGTCTAGGAGGAACTTCTTTAGCGGTATTTACTTCTGGCGGGCCAATGGGTAAAATACTTGAGGAATTGGTTAATAAAGAATCAGTTGAATTTAAAGCAATCGAAGTCCAAACTTGGACAAGAGAAAGTTTTGTCGCTGTGGATGACAACACTAATTCACAATACCGATTTGGATTTACTGGCGGAAAAATTACTGCAGAAGAAAGCAATAGAATATTAGAGACCATAGCTGCTTTAAAGCCGAAATTCTTAGTAGCCAGTGGCAGTTTAAATGAAGGTTTGTCTACAGATTTTTATCAAAAAATCGCAGAAATTGCAAAAAAATCAAATGCTAAGTTAATTGTTGACACCTCAGGTGAATCATTAAAAAAAGCGTTGGAAATTGGTGTTTATATGATTAAGCCCAATGTTGGGGAACTCGCAAAATTAATAGGCGTGGAGCGATTGGAACTGGAAGAAGTAAACGAAGCTGCAAAACAAATAATTGCCAAAGGTGGTGCAGAAATTGTTGTTGTTTCACTTGGTCCACAAGGCGCAGTATTAGTGACAAAAGATAATTACGAGTTTGTACCGGCTCCTAATGTAGCCAAAAAAAGCACTGTAGGTGCTGGTGACAGCATGGTGGGTGGAATGGTTTGGGCGCTTTCGCAAAATAAAAGCATGAAAGAAGTCATTCGTTGGGGAGTCGCTTGTGGATCGGCAGCAACGATGAACGAAGGTACCCAATTGTTTAAACCGGAAGATGCGAAACGATTGTTTGAATGGTTGAAGGATAAATAAATATTTTTAGTTGTTTGGTAGAGACGCTGCAGTGCGTCTCTACATCGTGCGTCATTACGATACTGTATGTAAAAACAAAAAACCCTGACAATTTTCATCATCAGGATTCTATCTTAATACTTTGTACTTAAATTTTAATACTCAAAAATACTAATCATTCAACTTCAAAACCGCCATAAATGCTTCTTGTGGAATTTCGACATTCCCTACAAGCCTCATCCGTTTTTTACCTTTTTTCTGTTTTTCCAATAATTTACGTTTACGGGAAATATCTCCACCATAACATTTGGCAGTAACGTCTTTACGCAACGCTTTTATCGTTTCACGAGAAATTACTTTCACACCAATTGCCGCTTGAACAGGAATGTCAAATTGTTGACGCGGAATTAATTCTTTCAGTTTTTCACACATTTTTTTACCAATCGAATAGGCATTATCGGCATGCATCAAGGATGATAAAGCATCAACAATCGTTGCGTTCAATAAGATGTCAACTTTAACCAAATTGGAAGTTCGCATTCCAATTGGCGTATAATCAAACGAGGCATATCCTTTAGAAACTGTTTTTAAACGGTCGTAAAAATCAAATACAATCTCTGCTAACGGCATATCAAAAGTCAACTCTACACGTTCCGTAGTCAAATACGTTTGATTGGTAATTAATCCACGTTTTTCGATACACAAACTCATTACATTTCCAACATAATCGGATTTAGTGATGATAGTTGCTTTAATAAAAGGTTCTTCAACGTGGTCTAAACGAGATGGCTCCGGCAAGTCCGTAGGATTGTTTACTATAAGTGGTGTTGTAGGATCTTTTTTGGTGTAAGCCAAATACGAAACATTGGGAACGGTAGTAATAACGGTCATGTTAAATTCTCTCTCCAAACGCTCCTGGATAATTTCCATGTGCAACATTCCCAAGAATCCACAACGGAAACCAAATCCCAAAGCTGCCGAGCTTTCCGGTAAAAATACCAATGAAGCATCATTAAGCTGCAATTTTTCCATCGAGTTTCTCAACTCCTCATAATCTTCGGTGTCTACGGGATAAATTCCAGCAAAAACCATTGGTTTCACATCTTCAAAACCTTTAATTATATTGGTAGTTGGCGTTTTTGCATCTGTCAACGTATCTCCTACTTTTACTTCCTTTGCTTCTTTAATTCCAGAAATCAAATACCCAACATCACCTGCTGAAATTACTTGTTTTGGAACTTGGTTTAATTTCAAAGTACCAATTTCATCTGCAAAATATTCATTGCCAGTAGCCATGAATTTAATCTTTTGCCCTTTTTTGATCTGTCCGTTTTTCACACGGAAAATAACTTCGATTCCTCGAAACGGATTGTAATGCGAGTCAAAAATCAATGCTTGTAATGGTTCATCAACATTTCCTGATGGAGGCGGAATTTTTTCGATAATCGCTGCCAATATATTTTCAACACCAAAACCCGTTTTACCCGAAGCGTGAATAATATCTTCCAATTTACATCCGAGTAAATCAATAATGTCGTCACTTACTTCCTCTGGATTGGCACTTGGTAAATCCACTTTATTCAAAACTGGAATAATTTCCAAGTCATTTTCAAGAGCCAAATATAAATTCGAAATCGTTTGTGCCTGTATACTTTGCGCTGCATCTACAATCAAAAGTGCGCCTTCACAAGCCGCAATGGATCGAGAAACTTCATACGAAAAATCCACGTGTCCCGGAGTATCAATCAAATTCAGGATGTATTCTTGTCCTTTATAAGTGTATTCCATTTGAATCGCGTGACTCTTAATCGTAATCCCACGTTCGCGCTCCAAGTCCATGTTGTCAAGCAATTGCGCTTTTTCTTCACGAGCGGTAACAGTTTGTGTTGCGCCTAGTAATCGGTCAGCAAGCGTGCTTTTTCCGTGGTCAATATGTGCAATAATGCAAAAATTACGTATATGTTTCATCTTCTATTAGTATCTATTTTTTTAGGACGTGCCTTTGCTTCCTCTATCGTTCCAGCAATGTCGGGCTATCCGCTATATCTTTTGTTTCGCAAGCTACACAAAAGGATGCCGCTTCTATCCCTCACGCACCATCGCAAACGGCGACAATTAATCTGCAAATATAATTCAAAGTTAATCAGCATCAAAGGAGGTATAGGATATAATGAATAATGCGTTTTTTTATTTTTAATTTAATTAAAATTATATATTTTTACGTGTAAGTTTTTTTACACAAAACAAAAAAATCAAGTAAATGAAAAAATTAGTAGTAGCAGTATTATTCGTTTCGTCAATGATGACGGCACAAGACATTGATGTTGTAAAAGGGAATTTTGATTTCCTGAAAGATCAAAAGGAAATCAACGTTGAATTTGATTACAGTAAAATGACTTTAATGAAAGAGAAAAAAACCGAAGCGCAATATATTGAAGACCGAACGAAAGAATTAAATGAGAAAACTAAAGGAGTTGGTAATATTTGGATGAAAAAATGGAATGCAAGCAAAGAGTTAATCTGGAGCCCAAAATTTTTAGAATTAATGAATGTTGTTTTTGTAAAAGATAAAAAAGAGACTAGTTTTCAAGAAGGATTAATAGCGGCAAAATATACTTTAATTGTAGAAACCGTTTGGATCTATCCAGGTTGGGATGCAATGGTAATGAAACAACCTGCAAAAGTTTCGACCTTATTAAAATTTGTGGAGACGAACGATAAATCAAATGTTTTATTAGAAATCTCTAGCCAAGAAGCTCCCGGAGATCAATATGGAAGTAACTTTAGTAATGAATCTAGAATTGGCGAAGGGTTTGCTAAAACAGCAAAATCTTTAGCAAAAATGGTATTGAAAAAAGCGTATAAATAATTCATTAAACAAAAACCCTAATAATTAATTAGGGTTTTTATTTTTTTGCTCCTTTTCAAGGGTTATTACATGCGCCATATTCTTAATGACATTATCGTGTTTCTTTACAAACGGATTCGTCTCATCCCAAACATAACCGGCAAGAACAGCACAAATTTTTCGTTTCACCTCTGGGTTTTCAGGTTGATGAAAAAACAGGGTTTGTAGATTCCCGGTGTACCATTCTTTTACATAAGTGGTAAAAACGTTAATGCCTCTTTTCATATATGCCGTAAATTCTTCTTCCCAATCTACGGTAATTCCTTGCGATTCTTTTATAAAAAGTTTAGCGGCAAGCATCCCCGATTCTGTAGCAAAAGCAACACCGGAAGAGAAAACGGGATCCAAAAACTCCGAACTATTGCCTGTTAGAGCAAAACCATTGCCATACATTTGTTTTACAGAACGAGAGTAATTTTCCAATTTTACCGGTTCAAACAAGAAATCAACCCCGCCAAATCTTTTTATGTAATAGTCAGAAAGTTGAATAGCGTTTTTTAATGCTTCAGCATTATTTCTGTTTTCGGATAGGGAATTGATAAAATCAGTTGGGCCAACAACGCCTAAACTGGTATTTCCATTAGAAAATGGGATGACCCATAACCATACTTCAGTTTCCAAAACATCAAAAGAAATCAATGTTCCTTCTTCGCCTTCGGGTCTGTTACTGTCTTTTACATGCGTAAAAATAGAGGAATGCGGATCTAATTTTGAAGGAGTATCCAAATCTAAAAGACGCGGTAAAACCCGACCATAACCACTTGAATCTATAATGAACTTAGCATGAATTTCTTTTAGATTTCCATTTGTGTCTTTTATAATGGTCTTGGAATTTTTTCCTTCAAAGGATACGGAAACAACTTCCGATTCAAATTCTAAATCAATTCCTTTTCGTACTACTTCTTGCGCCATCGTATTGTCAAAATCAGCTCTTGGCACCTGCCAAGTCCAATCCCAGCCTTCGGAAAATTTATTGCTAAAATCAAAAACGCAAATTTGTTCCCCACGAATGAATCGGGCACCTAATTTTTTTTCGAAATTCATCGCGTCAAGACTCTCAAATAATCCTGCTTCTGCAAAATGATCCATCACACGGGGAATTAAACTTTCGCCTACAACAAGTCTTGGGAATTTTGTTTTTTCCACAACTTTCACCTTGATATTGTTATTATGAAGATGTGAGGCCGAAACACACCCTGAAGGACCGGCACCTATGATTAATACATCAACAAACTCCTTTAACATAATTTTATATTATTATTGATTATTTCCTACATTTGCCACCGTCAAAATAACTACATTTATTTTAATAAAAAAAAACTAATTTAGAATAATCAAAAAGGCTTGCATGAACACTATAAATGAATATTTAAGTTTAAAAGAATTTGAATCTATTATTTTTGGAAATAATAAAATAGCAATAAGCGAACTTGTTTTAAACAGAGTAAATGAAAGTTTTAATTTTTTAAAAAAATTCTCTGAAAATAAAGTGATTTATGGTGTAAATACAGGTTTTGGGCCGATGGCTCAATACCGTATTAAGGACGAAGATCGAATCCAGTTACAATATAATTTAATTAGAAGCCATTCTTCGGGAACAGGAAAACCGATGAGTGCCATTTGTGTAAAAGCAGCTATTTTGGCACGATTAAATACCCTTTCTTTAGGGAATTCAGGGATTCATTCTTCGGTAATTCAGTTGATGGCTGAGTTGATAAACAGAGACATTACACCGTTGATTTTTGAACATGGCGGCGTTGGTGCAAGTGGTGATTTGGTACAATTATCACATCTGGCTTTAGTTTTAATAGGCGAAGGCGAAGTTTTTTACAAAGGAGAAAGAAGAGCAACCCAAGAAGTTTTTGTGATAGAAAATCTGAAGCCCATTCAGGTAGAAATAAGAGAAGGTTTAGCATTAATAAACGGAACGTCTGTAATGACAGGAATAGGGGTTGTAAATGTGCATCATGCGAATAAATTATTAGATTGGTCGCTAAAATGTTCTTGTGCAATTAATGAAATAGTTCAAGCGTATGACGATCATTTTTCGGAAGAATTAAACCAAACCAAACGTCATAAAGGACAACAAGAAGTGGCAGCAAGAATGAGACAGAACCTTTCTGATAGCACTTTAATCAGAAAAAGAGAGGATCATTTGTATTCAGGCGAAAATACCGAAGATATATTTAAAGAAAAAGTACAGGAATATTATTCGTTGCGTTGTGTTCCCCAAATTCTAGGACCCGTTTTAGAAACCATAAATAATGTGGCTTCAATTCTGGAAGACGAATTTAACTCGGCAAACGACAATCCGATTATCGATGTAAAAAATCAACATGTCTATCATGGAGGAAATTTTCACGGGGATTATATTTCCTTGGAAATGGATAAATTAAAGATTGTGATTACTAAATTAACGATGCTTGCCGAGCGCCAGTTGAATTATTTACTAAATTCAAAAATCAATGAAATCCTCCCTCCATTTGTAAATCTTGGAACTTTAGGATTTAATTTCGGAATGCAAGGAGTTCAGTTTACAGCAACTTCAACCACTGCCGAAAATCAGATGTTGTCTAATCCAATGTACATTCACAGTATTCCTAATAATAATGACAATCAAGACATTGTAAGTATGGGAACAAATGCGGCTGTAATTACTGCAAAAGTGATTGAGAATTCTTTCGAAGTATTGGCTATTGAGTTGATTACTATTGTTCAAGCCATAGATGCATTAGAGCAGAAAGATAAAATTTCTTCGGTTACCAGAAAAATGTATGATGATGTAAGGGCTATTATTCCTCAATTTAAAGAAGATCAGGTCATGTATCCATTTATTCAAAAAGTAAAGGATTATTTGATGTCAAATTATAAAAACGAATAATCATGAAATGTGCATTAGTTACTGGCGGTTCAAGAGGAATTGGCAGTGCAATTTGTCAAAAATTAGCCGAAGACAGTCAATATCATATTTTGATTAATTATCAAGCTAATAAAGAAGCCGCCGAAAAAACACTAGAGGAGGTGATAAAAAGGGGAGCAACTGGGGAAATTATTCAGTTTAATGTTTCGGATTTTGATGAAGTGAAAAATAAACTAACGCAATGGCAGGATGTAAATCCAGAGGCAATTGTTGAGGTGATTGTAAATAATGCCGGAATTACAAAAGACGGTTTGTTTATGTGGATGAGTCCGGAGGATTGGACCAGCGTTGTTAATACCAGTTTGAATGGTTTTTTTAATGTGACCAATTTTTTTATCCAAAAAATGTTGCGTAACAAATATGGACGAATAGTAAATATGGTATCTGTTTCAGGAGTAAAAGGAACTCCGGGGCAAACTAATTATTCGGCTGCAAAAGGTGCCGTTGTTGCTGCAACCAAAGCATTGGCACAGGAAGTAGCCAAACGGAATATTACTGTAAATGCAGTTGCTCCCGGTTTTATCAGAACCGACATGACCAGCCAACTCGACGAAAAAGAATTAATAAAATTAGTTCCCGTGAATCGTTTTGGAGAAGCCGAAGAAGTGGCTGATTTAGTTAGTTTTCTCGTTTCGAAAAAAGCAAGTTATATTACAGGGGAAATTATCAATATAAACGGAGGAATTTATTCATAAAAGTTACTTTAAAGAGAATGAACAGAAGAGTTGTCATCACAGGAATGGGAATTTACTCGTGTATAGGAACATCGTTAGACGAAGTAAAAGACTCCTTATATAATGGGAAATCAGGAATTGTTATTGATCCCGAACGAAAAGAATTCGGTTTTCGCTCTGCCTTAACAGGAATGGTTCCAAAACCAGATTTAAAAAATTTGCTTTCCAGGAGACAAAGAATAAGTCTTGGCGAAGAAACAGAATATGCTTATTTAGCAACAATCGAGGCTTTGAAAGAGGCCAATATTGATGATGCATTTTTTGATGGAAATGAGGTAGGGATCATGTATGGCAATGATAGTGTTTCAAAGGCAGTTATTGAAGCTACGGATATTATTAGAAATAAAAAAGATACCGCATTAATAGGTTCGGGTGCGATTTTCAAATCGATGAATTCAACGGTAACGATGAATTTGTCTACGATTTTTAAATTAAAAGGTATCAATCTTACTATTAGCGCTGCTTGCGCAAGCGGCTCACATTCGATAGGGCTGGCTTATTTTTTAATAAAAAGCGGATTTCAAGACATCGTAATTTGTGGAGGCGCACAGGAAATCAACAAATATGCCATGAGTAGTTTTGATGGTTTGGGTGTTTTTTCTCCCAGCGAAGATGAACCGGCAAAAGCCTCCAGGCCTTTTGATGCCGCCCGTGATGGTTTGGTTCCAAGTGGGGGTGCTGCCACTTTAATTTTAGAGAGTTATGAATCGGCTATAAAGCGAGGTGCAACTATTGTTGCTGAAGTTGTGGGTTACGGATTTTCATCCAATGGCGGGCATATTTCTACACCAAATGTTGAGGGGCCATCAACAGCCATGCAAAGAGCATTAGATGAAGCTGGACTAAAGCCAGGCGATATTGATTATATAAATGCACATGCTACATCAACACCTGTTGGTGATGGTAATGAAGCCAAAGCTATTTTTGAAATTTTTGGAGAAAGCAACCCACATGTAAGTTCCACAAAATCAATGACGGGCCACGAATGTTGGATGGCGGGAGCAAGCGAAGTCATTTATTCGATTCTAATGATGCAAAATGATTTTATTGCACCCAATATCAATTTAGAAAATCCAGATGAAGATTCAAAAAAATTAAATTTAGTTAAAGCGACTTTAAATAAAAAAATTGATATATTTTTGTCGAATTCCTTCGGATTTGGAGGGACAAATTCGGCATTAGTGGTTAAAAAGTTTAAATAAAAGATGAATAAAGAAGAAATAGTTGAGAGAATAAATGGATTTTTAGTTGATGAGTTTGAGGTTGATGTCGATGATATTCAGCCAGAAGCAAATTTGAAAGATACTTTAGGGTTAGATAGTTTAGATTATGTGGATTTAGTTGTTTCTGTAGAATCTAATTTTGGCGTGAAATTAATTGAGGTTGATTTCGTGGGAATAGCCTCTTTTCAAAGTTTTTATGACTTAATTGAGAACAAACTAAAAGCTAAAATAGATTTTCAGACTTCTTAGATTTTTATCGAATCACTCTGTTTTTGCATTAGTCCATTTTAATTTATCCTTTCTCAACACTATCCAAAAGAGGGTTCGTCAAGATTGTGTGAATTTATAATCCATATTAGTGTAGAATAATTGTATCTTAAAAGCCAAGAGATCTAAAAATCCAATAATCTAAGAAGTCTAAATAAAATGAGTCAATGGGAGGGGAAATCTAAAGGAACACTTTTAGGCTATAAAATTTTCGTTTTTTTTATAAAAAAAGTAGGAATCCAATCGGCCTACTTTATCCTTTATTTTGTTGCTACTTATTATTTTCTTTTTCTCAAAAAAAGCAACCGAGCCGTCTTTTATTATTTCAAAGAAAGACTGGGCTATTCCTATTTAAAATCCAAACAAATGGTTTTCAGGAGTTACTATACTTTTGGGCAGACTATTATTGACAAAATTTCCATTTCAGCTGGAATGCGAAATAAATTCACCTACGAATTTGATGGAATTGAAATCTTAAAAAAACTTTTATCCGAAAAAAAAGGGGGCGTTCTCATCAGTGCCCATATCGGTAATTTTGAGATAGCCGAACATTTTTTTGGCGAAATCGATATTGATTTTCAAATTAATCTAGTCACTACTGATTTAGAACATACTACAATTAAAAACTATCTGGAGAGCATCACCAAAAAATCAAATATCAAATTCATTATCATCAAAGAAGATCTGTCGCATATTTATGAAATCAATGCCGCTTTGGCAAAAAACGAATTGATTTGTTTTACAGGCGACCGCTATTTTGAAGGCGTAAAATCATTGTCGGAAAATTTATTAGGCGAGGAAGCTAATTTTCCTGCCGGACCATTTCTTATTGCTTCCAGATTAAAAGTTCCAGTAGTTTTTGTTTATGTGATGAAAGAAGCCAATTTGCATTATCATTTATATGCCAGAGAAGCCCAAGTAAAGCATCGAGACGAAAAAGGAGTGCTGAAAGCCTATGTGGCAAGTGTCGAATCGATGCTTGAAAAATATCCGTTGCAATGGTTCAATTATTTTGATTTTTGGAACAAACTCGGAAATCATCACAAAAAATAAAGTTTGAACTATAAATGCAGTATTCATTTCATCTATTTTGTATTTTAGCAGAGCCTCAAAATAAAATATGGAAGAATTTGACACAATTATTATCGGTTCTGGTGTTGGCGGTTTAGCTACGGCAATTTGTTTAACGCGTGCGGGACAAAGAGTTTTGGTTCTCGAACAACATTATGTTCCTGGAGGTTGGAGTCATAGTTTTACTTTGAACGGTCAACGATTTAGCCCGGGCGTGCATTATGTTGGGCTTCTTGACGAAGGACAATCCACACACGAACTTTATCGTGGTTTGGGCATTGCAAACGACATGGTGTTTTTTCGAATGAATAAAAATGCCTACGAGCATTGTTTGATTAACAATGAAACTTTCGATCTGCCTGCCGGAGTTGAGAATTTAAAGGAAGTGCTTATTTCTCGTTTTCCAAAGGAAAAAAAAAACATCACAGAATATTTAACTCTGGTGCAAAGAGTGAGTCATGAATTGCAATTAATCCCTAAATTGAAAGGGTTTTGGCAAAAAATCACTGTTCCTTTTCGAACCAAACACTTCGGGAAATTTGCTTTGTTTCCTTTAAAAAAAGTAATTGGTTGGCATATAAAGGACCCTTTGTTGAAAGCCGTTTTAAATATTCAATGTGGGGATCACGGGCTTTCGCCAAAGCGAGCTTGTTTTCCGGTACATTGCTCTGTGATGAGCCACTATTTTGATGGTGGATTTTATCCTATGGGCGGTGGTGGTGGCATTGTAAAAGCAATGACCAACGGAATTAAAAAATACGGTGGCGAAGTGCGAGTAAAGCAAGCTGTCGAAAAAATTATTATTGAAAACAAAAAAGCAGTTGGAGTTCAATTAAAAAGTGGCCAAAAAATTTGGGCTAAAAATATTGTTTCCAATGCCGATCCGTCCATTACTTATCTCAATTTGATTGGGAAAACGCATTTGAGCAAAAGCTTGTTTGAAAAATTGGAGAAAACAAAATACTCGGCTACCTCATTGATTTTATTCTTGACTTTAGATATGGATGTTACTCAATATGGGATTGATTCTGGAAACATCTGGATGATGAAAGATGAGCATGACGACGCAAATTTTGAAGATTTAATGAGCAATGATTGTACTGAAGGCGATTCATTTCCTGCGGTGTTTATTAGTTGCACGACCATGAAAGACCCGGTAAGTTTCAACGGGAGATACCATAATTTTGAAGTGGTAACGTATGTGAATTATGATAATATCAAAGAATTCAATGCTTTGGAAGAGTATCATGATGAAAGCTATACCATCTTCAAAGAGAAAGTCATCAGTAAATTGATGAACAATATCGAAAAAGTTATTCCTAATGCCAAACAAAATATAGTTCAGGCCGAATTAGGGACGCCAAAAACGAATGAGTTTTACATTAATTCTACTAAAGGGAATGTCTATGGAACGGAAAAAACATTAAATCAGGTGGGCCCTTTTTCTTATAAAAATAAATCCGAAATAGAGAATCTGTTTCTTTGTGGGGCAAGCACGCTTTCACACGGAGTTGGTGGCGCAACGCATTCAGGAGTCATGGCGGCGGCCTCAATTTTGAATTGCAGACCAGAAGATTTATTGGTGGAAGATGCCAATCAGAAATTGCGAATTTATGATGCCGAAGATGTATCAACATGGCCAGAATGGATTCATGTAAAAAGATCAGATAAGAGAAGAACTTTCAAGGGAGTAAAAGTCTATTAGTATAAATTGTATTTTTTAGTTAGATTCGTGTTTTATAAATTGTAAAAATGAAAAACGTCCTCGTTATATATTATTCTCAGTCGGGGCAATTGGAGTCTATTGCCAGAAATGTTGCAAAGCCGCTTCTGGATTCCGATGAAATGAATGTTTTATTTCATGAAATTAAGTTAGAAAAACCATTTCCTTTTCCTTGGAAGAATGAAGAGTTTTTTGGCGCTTTTCCGGAATCTTTTTTACAGATACCTTCACAATTAAAGCCCGTTTCTTCGGAAATATTGAATACAAAGTTCGATTTAATCCTTTTGAATTATCAAGTTTGGTATTTGTCTCCCTCTATTCCAATTAATTCTTTTTTGAAAAGTCCTGAAGCTAAAATTCTTTTAAATAACATCCCTGTTGTAACTATAAGCGGTTCAAGGAATATGTGGATAATGGCTCACGAAAAAATTAAAGCTTTGTTGAAACAAAACAATGCGCAGTTAAAAGGGAATATTGCTTTGGTTGACAGAGTTGGTAATCTAATTAGTGTCATTACAATTGTAGAATGGATGTTTTCGGGTGTAAAAAAGAAATATCTAGGACTCTTCCCTTTACCGGGAGTTTCTGAAAAAGACATCCAGGAATCGTCTAAATTTGGAAATGTAATCCTGTCCAGTTTACAAGAAAATAATTTTGGCCAATTGCAACCCCAGTTAGTGGCAATTGATGCTGTCAGGATTAGTTCCTATCTGGTAACTGTAGATAGAACCGCCAACAAAATCTTCCAGAAATGGTCCAATTTTATCATTAAAAAAGAAGCGGAATCGAGAAAATTTTGGTTGAAGTTTTTTAAAGTTTATTTATTGCTCGCAATTTGGTTAATATCGCCAATCGTATATATTCTTCACGTTCTTACCTATCCATTCAAGATTAAAAAAGTAAAAAAAGAAATTCAGTATTTTCAAGGAGTTCAATAAAATAAGTTAATTATGTTTGAAGTATACATTACAAAAATTGGAAAATGTTTGCCAAATGAAGCCATTTCAAATGACGAAATGGAAAATTATTTAGGCCTTATAAATGATACCGCTTCCAAAGCAAGAAGACTGATATTAAGAAACAACAAAATTGTTAGTCGTTATTATGCTATTGATAAGGACGGGAACAGTACCCATAATAATGCCGAATTGACTAATAATGCCATTCAGGAATTGTTTGACGATAGTTTTACAGCCCAGGATATGGAATTGCTTTCCTGTGGAACTACAACACCAGATTTACTTGTGCCATCTCATGCGTCGATGGTTCACGGCTTGCTAAAAAACAAAAACCTTGAGTTAAATTCATCTGCGGGTGTATGTTGCGCAGGTATGAGTTCTTTGAAATATGGGTTCCTTTCCGTAAAATCCGGAAGTACAAAAAATGCCGTTTGCACAGGTTCCGAAAAACTTTCTTCATGGATGCTGTCCGGTAAATTTGAGAATGAAGTTGTTAATTTAAAAAATCTGGAAGAGCAACCTATACTTGCTTTCAAAAAAGATTTCTTAAGATGGATGTTGTCTGATGGAGCTGGAGCTTTTTTATTAGAAAACAAACCCAAAGGAGACATCTCTTTGAAAATTGAGTGGATGGAAGCCTATTCTTATGCATACGAGCTCGAAACGTGTATGTATGCTGGCGGAGATAAATTAGAAAATGGAGAAATAAAACCTTGGAATGACTATAATCCTGATCAATGGCTGAAAGAGTCTTTGTTTGCTTTTAAACAAGATGTTAAATTATTGGATGAGTTTATATTGGATAAGGGAGTGCAAAGTGTGTTTGATGCATTGTCAAAAAATAATATTACCGCCAACCAAATTGATCATTTTTTGCCACATGTTTCTTCTCATTATTTTGTTGACGGTTTAAATAAATTACTTACTGAAAAGGGTCTTGATATTCCAATGGAAAAATGGTTTATGAATCTGGGAACTGTTGGAAATGTTGGTGCAGCATCAATTTATTTGGCATTAGAAGAATTAATGAATTCCGGAAAATTAAAAAAAGGAGATAAGATACTTTTATCTGTTCCAGAAAGCGGACGATTTTCTTATGCTCTTGCCTATTTAACGGTTTACTAAAAACGTATGGAATCAACAAATGCAGTGTTTCAGAAAGATTTTGTGGAAAAATTGTTGCCACAAAAATTTCCATTTGTAATGGTGGATAAGTTGTATTCATACACTGAAACAGCTTTGGTTTCTGGACTGAAAATTGAAAATGACAATTTGTTTTTTCATGAAGGAAACTTTGTGGAATCCGGATTAATAGAACATATGGCACAATCGGTGGCGTTGCACACTGGTTATCAGTTTTACTTGAAACAGGAACCGGCACCAACGGGCTATATTGGTTCAATCAAGGATGTTGTAATAAAAAAAATGCCAAAACTGAATGACGAAATCCAAACAACGGTTACGATTCTTCAGGAATTTGGGGGGATAACCTTGGTTGATATAGTGACAAAATTGAATGATGTGGAAATTGCAAAAGGTCAGATGAAAACAGTTTTAGCAAAATAATTTTTCAAAATGGACACTTCAATTGACATAAAAAATTATTTGCCACACCGAGCTCCAATGCTCATGGTAGACATGGTTTTGAAAATGGATAATGAAAAAGTTGAAACCGTTTTCGAGATAAAAGAAACCAATATTTTTATCAAAAATAATATTTTTGTTGAAGTAGGATTGATTGAAAATGCGGCGCAGACTTGCTCGTCAATTGTAGCCAAGGGTTATTTTGTAGATGAAAATAATGAAGACAAAGAAGGAGTAAATGTGGTTGGATTTATAAGTGCTTTAAAAACATTAAAAATATATGCGCTTCCAAAAGTAGGTAGTATCATTACTACCAGAGCGACGTTAGTTTCAAAATTTGTAACTGATACTTATAGTTTGTGTACCATGAGTTGCCAAACTTTCCATAAGGAAGAATTGCTTTTAGAAGGAGAAATTAATCTTTTCATTCGTCCAACCCCAGCCCTCCCCAAAAAAGAGAGAGCAAAAAAAAGATTGTAAGATGAAAAAAGAAGAAGTACCGCAGGACAAAGGCAATCTTTCAAATAAAAACATGAGAGAATTGGTTTATGCAACCGATGAAAAAGGGAATTACACCACCGCTTTGAGTACCGGTTGGGAGCCAAAAACAATTGCTCTTTCTAATTCTATTGAAGAAATAAGTGAGCGTATTGCTATTGCAAAAGAGCAAGTAAAAAATAATGAAGTGAGTCCCATTTGTTATTTTATGGAATTCAGCAGAATGGATATTGCTGTTTTATCCAGTTATGTAGGCATGTGGCAATGGCGTGTAAAACGACATTTTAAACCCAAGATATTTGCTGGATTAAGCGATAAAATTTTGCAAAAATATGCTGACGCCTTCAATATTTCTGTTGCTGAATTAAGAAATTTTAAACCTCATTAATGGAAACTAATTTTACGCACCATCAATCTGCCCATTGTGAAAACGGAGTAGCTTCCAATTTGTTAAAACACAATGGTTTGAATATTAGCGAACCAATGGTTTTTGGAATTGGCTCAGGTCTTTTCTTTGTTTATTTGCCTTTTCTAAAAGTAAATTATGCTCCTGCCATCAGTTACAGACCATTGCCTGGACAAATTTTTAATAAACTGGCCAAACGTTTAGGCTTGAAAATAAAAAGGCAAAAATTTTCCAGCGAAGCTAATGCTACTAAGGCATTAGACGAAAATTTAAAAAACAATATTCCATCAGGATTGCAAGTTGGGGTTTATAACCTTACCTATTTCCCGGATGAATATCGTTTTCATTTCAACGCCCATAATCTTGTTGTGTATGGCAAAACCGAAACTGATTATTTAATCAGTGATCCAGTAATGGAAAACGTTACGACTTTAACACATGAAGAATTAAATAAAGTGCGTTTTGCCAAAGGGGCTTTTGCGCCAAGAGGACAAATATATTATCCAATTCAGATTCCACAAAATGTGGATTTGAAAAGTGCCATCATCAAAGGAATAAAAAATACCTGTCGTGATATGTTGGCTCCAATGCCTATTATTGGTGTTCGGGGAATCCGATTTGTAGCCAAGCAAATCAGGAAATGGCCTATCAAGAACGGTACTAAAAAAGCCAATCATTATTTGGCTCAAATGGTGCGAATGCAGGAAGAAATAGGTACTGGTGGCGGAGGTTTTAGATTTATATACGCCGCTTTTTTAGAAGAAGCTTCCGTTATTTTAGAAAATGGAGAACTAAAAATCCTTTCACAAGAAATGACCACAATTGGCGATTTATGGCGGGATTTTGCCGTAGAAGCATCTAGAGTTTATAAAAACAGAAGCACAAAAGCAGATGTGTACAACACGATTGCCGACCAGCTTTTGGATATTGCCGACAAAGAAGAAGTGTTTTTTAAGAAATTGAAAAAAGTAATTAGCTAAAAAAATATATTGCAACCAATCATACAAATATCAAATCTATCTAAAAAGTACAAAGATGCCGAAATGTATTCTTTGAATGACTTTACTTTATCTATAAATGAAGGTGAAATCTTTGGATTATTGGGACCAAATGGCGCTGGAAAAACTACATTAATTTCGATGCTTTGCGGTTTAATAAAACCAACTTCGGGGAGTTTTACCATCGCGAATCTGACGTATGCCAAAAATGCGAATGAAATCAAAAAAATTATTGGAGTTGTTCCGCAAGAATATGCTTTGTACCCCACATTAACCGCAAGGGAAAACCTAATGTATTTTGGGAGTATGTATAGTTTAAAAGGCGATATTCTAAAAGATAAAGTAATCGAAAGCCTCGATTTTCTTGGTTTATTAAAATTTGCCGACAAACGAATTGAAACCTTCTCGGGAGGAATGAAACGCCGTGTAAACTTGATTGCAGGAATTTTACACAATCCAAAAGTGCTTTTTCTGGATGAACCAACCGTTGGTGTTGATGTACAATCAAAAAATGCGATTTTGGATTATTTAAAAGAATTAAACCATAACGGAACAACCATCATTTATACTTCGCATCATTTATCTGAAGCCGAAGATTTTTGTACCGATATTGCCATTATAGATCGAGGGGAAATTTATGCAGAAGGCACCCCAATGAGTTTAATTACAGCCACGGCAAATGCCAAAAATCTAGAAGATGTGTTTATTGCTTTAACCGGAAATGAATTGAGAGATGATATATAAACTGTACCAATCGGTTTACAAAGAATTTCTGCTGTTAAAAAGAGATTTAGGCGGAGTAATCATTCTGTTTATCATGCCTTTGGTGTTGATAATTATGGTTACTTTAATTCAAGATAATACACTAAAAAACATAAGTAACACAAAAATTCCCATTCTATTGGTCGATAATGACAAAGGGAAAGTGTCGAAAACCGTTTTTGAAAATTTACAAAAAAGTGATGTATTTAGTGTAGTTACCCAAATTGATAACGAACCATTGACAGAGGCTCTTGCGAAAGAAGCTGTTTTTAAAGGAAAATTCCAGTTAGCAATTATCATTCCTTCTCGTTTAAGTTTGGATTTGCAGGCTAAAATTGATCAGAACGTCGAGAAAATAGTGAGCAGTTTAGGATTTACAGACAGTTTAGCAATACCGAAAAACACTAAAATTGTCGATCAAAAAGAGGTAAAACTTTATTTTGATCCAGCGACGCAAATGAGTTTTAAAAATGCCGTAATGAGTTCTATCGATAAGATGATTTCGCAAATAGAAACACATTCTATTTATGCTGCTTTTCAAGACCAACTGGGCGAAGGCACTGCAAGTTTTGAGCAGAAAAGCTTCATTACTTTCAAAGAAATAATTCCAAGGGTAAACAATAAGGAAATAATTCCAAATTCAGTGCAACATAACGTTCCTGCTTGGACACTTTTTGCCATTTTTTTTATTGTAATTCCGTTGTCAATCAATATTGTCAAAGAAAAAACACAGGGAACTTTCGTTCGTTTGCGTACCAATCCTGTTCCCAATAGTATCGTTTTAGCAGGAAAAACAATAACCTATCTCATCATTTGTATGATTCAATTTTACATGATGGTGGCGGTGGCCAAATTCCTGTTTCCTCATATCGGATTACCATCACTTAATATTGAAGGTAATTTATTTTTGATGAGCATTGTCGCTTTATTTTCAGGCTTTGCGGCTATTGGCTTCGGAATTCTAATAGGAACCGTTGCAAAAACCCAAGAACAATCGGCACCGTTTGGAGCTACTGCCACCATTATTTTGGCCGCAATTGGAGGTGTTTGGGTTCCCGTTTTTGCAATGCCAAAAGTGATGCAAATCATAGCGCAATCTTCTCCAATGAATTGGGGATTGAATGCGTTCTATGATGTGCTGTTACGCAATGCCGGTATCCTAGACATTTTACCAGAAATAAGTTTGTTGTTTCTGTTTTTCGTAATTACCATAACCATTGCATTATTGTATGATAAAAAGAAAAGATCCGTATAACGAAGCCACCGCTTTGACCGTTTCTCAAGAAATTAGAGTTCGTTTCAACGAAACCGACCCGCTCGGAATCGTTTGGCACGGCTATTATATTACGTATTTTGAAGATGGTCGTGAAGCTTTTGGTCGGCAACATGGGATTTCATATCTCGATGTTTTCGATAGCGGATTTACAACTCCCATCGTAAAATCGACCTGTGAGCATAAATTATCATTGCGTTATGGAGATGTGGCTCGAATAGAAACCACAATCGTCGATACGCCTGCAGCAAAAATGATTTTTAGATATACTATTTTTGACGCCAAAAATGAAATTGCTTGTACTGGTGAAACTGTTCAAGTTTTTTTAGACAACAAAGGAGAATTAATGTTGACCAACCCCCCATTTTACGAAGAATGGAAACGTAAAGTAGGATTAATTAAATAAAAAGTGTTCAATTACATTATTTTAACCACATAGAAACATAGATTTAGAACTTTAAAATAAGGTATAATGACTCAAAAATATTTAGACGAACTGACTTGTGAAATTATTGGATCTGCAATCGAAGTTCATAAAATTATGGGTCGGGGATTAGTAAAAACCTATGTTTCTATGTGGTAAAAAAAATTAGAGCAACAATAAATTATGATAAGAGAAGTATTTATAACCGAAACGAATTGCATCACGCCCATTGGATTTGATGTCGCCACCAATGTCAAAAATATTGACGGCGGAATTTCGGGTATTCAGCTGCATCAAAATTCATTGTTGATGAAAGACCCTTTTTATGCTTCGATAATTGATGAGGAGAAATTAAATACGGCTTTCGCCAAAGTTACTCCCGCACAAAATTATACAAGGTTAGAAAAAATGATGATTTTGGCATTGCAACCCATTGTTGAAAAATCAAAATTGATTTTGGATGCGAAAACGGCATTCCTGCTTTCTACAACAAAAGGAAATATTACTGCTTTAGAAAACCCAACTGAAGAAAATATTGCAAAAGCACATTTGCATCAACTAGCCAAAACTATTGCTGATTTTTTTGGATTTGCAACTGAACCTATTGTCGTTTCAAATGCCTGCGTATCGGGAGTTTTAGCAATTTCGGTTGCCAAAAGATTAATTCAAAGCGGCATGTACGACAATGCATTTGTCGTTGCTGGCGATGAGGTTTCGGAGTTTGTTTTGTCGGGATTTAATTCCTTTCAAGCCATGAGCGATTTGCCCTGTAAACCGTATTCCAAAAATAGAAATGGAGTAACGCTTGGAGAAGCTGCTGTAGCAGTTTTGGTTTCATCGAATAAAGAAAATGCTAAAATAAAAATCATCGGTGATGGTTCGATCAACGATGCTAATCATATTTCGGGGCCTTCAAGAACAGGTGAAGGACTTTTTAGAAGTATTGAAAGTGCTTTGGCGGAAGCCGAAATAAATCCAAATCAAATTGATTATATTTCTGCTCACGGAACGGCAACTCCTTTCAATGACGAAATGGAAGCGATTGCATTTAATAGATTGGGACTTGAAGATGTTCCTGTAAATAGTTTGAAAGGGTATTATGGACATACTTTGGGAGCATCCGGATTGCTGGAAACCGTCATCGGAATCCAGTCGGTTCTGGAAAGTAAATTGTTTGCTTCTTTTGGATTTGATGAATTGGGAGTAAGCCAATCCATAAACATCATTAAAAAAAGTGAAACTAAAAATAGTCATTATTTTCTAAAAACAGCATCGGGTTTTGGAGGTTGTAACACGGTGGTTTTATTCGAAAAAGTAAGCTAATGACAGCAAAGAAAACCTATATACAATCTTTTTGTAGCATTCAGAATAACGAAATTATTCTGAACGGAGAAACCGTTTTCAATACAGAACCTACTGTGTTTTCTGATTTTTCAAAGAAGGCCTACCAAAATTTCGAAATGAATTATCCGAAATTTTTTAAAATGGATAGTTTGAGCAAGCTTGCTTTCTTAGGAGCTGAAATACTTTTGAGGAAAGAAATCGATGCTACAAAAGAGAACAATATTGCCTTGTTATTTGCCAATAAATCATCAAGTTTGGATACGGATGTGAAATTCCAAAACTCTATTTCCGACAAGGAAAATTATTATCCGAGTCCGGCGGTTTTTGTTTACACATTGCCCAATATTTGTTTGGGGGAAATTAGTATTCGGCACCAACTGAAAAGTGAAAATTCTTTCTTTATATTTGAAGCCTTCAATCCAGTATTTATGGTGAATTATGCAAACGTGTTGTTGAACACAAAAAAAGCAGAGAAAGTACTTTGCGGTTGGGTAGAATATTACAACGAAGAATACAAAGCCTTTCTCTATTTAGTAGGTACAGAGGGAAACACGGAACATCAAAAAGAAACAGTAGAAAAATTATATAATAAATAAATTATGGAAGCATTAAAGCAGGAATTAAAAGAAAAAATAATAGCCGTTTTGAATTTAGAAGACATTAATCTGGAAGACATCAACGACAATGACCCTTTATTTGGCGATGGATTAGGACTGGATTCTATCGATGCATTAGAGCTTATCGTTATGTTGGATAAAGATTACGGAATCAAATTAGTCGATCCAAAAGAAGGGAAAGTTATCTTTCAATCTATTGAAACGATGGGGAATTATATTAAAGAGAATAGAACCAAGTAATTTTAGATTTTAGATTAACGATTTTAGAATTAATAGCTACAGATTTTTACAAAAAATCGATTAAATCTAATCTTTTCGAAAATTTTAAATTTACGATAAATCAAAAATCGTTACCCGAGCCTGAAAGAGCGAACAGGCGAAGTAATCAACATTCAAAAATCAGAAATCCAATGAACAAAGGAGTTGCCATAACTGGAATGGGAATTATCTCTGCTATCGGGAATACGGTAGAAGAAAATTATTTTTCATTAGTGAATAATAAAGCGGCTATTACATCTATCGAAAACATTCCTACGGTTCATAAAGCAGTAATTAAGGTTGGGGAAATAAAGAAAACTAACCAACAATTAGCAGATGAATTGCAACTTGCTGCGGATAATAATTTCTCCAGAACAGCTTTGCTTGGGACAATTGCTGCTAAACAAGCTGTACAAAATGCAGGAATTAGTTCGATTAATGAATACAGAACGGGATTAATTTCGGCAACAAGTGTTGGTGGTATGGACATGACCGAAACACATTATTATGACTATTTTGAAAATGAAAATCTTGTAAAATACATCAGCTGTCATGAAGGTGGTGATGTGGCTCACAAAATTGCCGATGAGCTGGATTTACAAGGAATGGTAACCACTATAAGTACCGCTTGTTCCTCGGCGGCCAATGCGATTATGCTTGGCGCACGATTGATAAAAACAGGAAAATTAGATCGAGTAATTGTTGGTGGAACCGATGCTTTGGCAAAATTTACGATCAACGGATTCAAAACGCTAATGATTTTATCGGATGGGTATAATATGCCATTTGATAATGACAGAAAAGGATTAAATCTGGGAGAAGCAGCCGCTTATTTGGTTTTAGAATCCGATGCGATTGTTGAGAAAGAAAACAAAAAAGTCTTGGCCCGTGTTTCTGGATATGGAAATGCAAACGACGCTTTTCATCAAACTGCCTCATCAGAAAACGGAGAAGGTGCTTTTCTGGCTATGGAAAAAGCATTTCAGGTTGCGAATTTAAAATCGGAACAAATTGATTATATCAATGTTCATGGAACGGCAACGCCCAATAATGATTTGTCCGAAGGAAGAGCCATTATGCGGATTTTTGGAGAAAATAAAACACCTGATTTCAGTTCCACCAAACCGTTTACAGGACATACTTTGGCCGCTGCGGCCGCCATTGAAGCCGTTTACAGCGTTTTGGCAATTCAGAACAATGTGGTTTTTCCTAATCTGAATTTTAAAACCCCGATGGAAGAATTTAATTTAGTACCACAAACGACTTTAAAACATAAAAATATTGAACATGTTTTGTCGAATTCTTTTGGATTTGGCGGGAATTGTTCGACTCTTATATTTTCCAAAAGCATATGAGAAAGACGTATATCAATGGGGTAGGTTGCATTTCGGCTCAAAAAACTGTTGACACTGTTTTTTTGGAAGAAGCGGAGTTAAATGAAAGCGACACGATACTGCCGTTAAAAATTCCTGTTTACAAAGATTTTATTTCGCCGGTTGCTATCAGAAGAATGGCAAAAGGGGTAAAAAACGGAATTGTGGCTTCGGCATTGGCAATGAAAGAGGCAAAAGTAACAACCGTTGACGCGATTATTACTGGAACAGGAATGGGTTGCATCGAAGATTCGGAGAAGTTTCTAAAAACGATTCTTGAAAATAAGGAGGAATTCTTAACGCCAACCTCTTTTATCCAATCGACACACAATACTGTTGGCGCTCAAATAGCTTTGGGATTGCAGTGTAAGGCGTATAATTTAACGTACGTAAATGGTTCGGTTTCTTTTGAATCGGCTCTTTTGGATGCAAAAATGAAAATGGAAGAAGAGGAAGCATCAACCGTTTTAATTGGCGGTATTGACGAAATTGCCGATTATACAACTTCCCTTTTCAAATTGGCCGGATTTATAAAGAAAGAAAATCAAAGTCCTTATCGAGTTTTAAACTCAACTACAAAAGGAGCTGTTCATGGGGAAGGGGCCATTTTTTTTGCTTTGGAAAACGAAAAAAAAGAGAATACTTATGCTGAAGTTTTGGATATTGAAATCCTGAATAAACTGAAAGTAGAGGTTCTTGAAGATAAAATCAAAACTTTTTTGAATGCGAATTCATTGCAAATTTCTGATATTGATGCAGTTATTTTAGGTTACAATGGCGATGTCGAATATGATACGTATTACAATACTCTTTCGGAAAATGCTTTTGTAAATACGCCACAGGTTTATTACAAACATTTGTGCGGAGAATTCAATACCGCATCTGCATTTGGATTGTGGGTGGGTGCAAAAATCATCAAAACACAACAAATCCCTGAAATTTTAAAAGTAAATACCCTAGAAAATACAGAATATAAAACGATCCTTTTATACAATCAATACAAAGGAATTGACCATAGTTTTACTTTAATTTCAAGATGTTGAAACATAAAATAACAACGATTTTTTTTATAACGATTTTAATACTACTGGCTCTTTTGAGTTTTTTTGTAACAATTGAAACTACGTATTTTGTTGGTATTGGTTTTATTTGGTTTTTAATTGTAATGATTGGCTCTTCATTTATTTCTTCCAATTATCATGTAAAAGCCTATTGCAATAATCCTTCGGAAAAAGAAAAAAAAATAGCCTTAACATTTGATGATGGTCCAGATGAAATGACTTTGTTGGTTTTGGATTTATTAAAAAGATACGATGCCAAAGCCACTTTTTTTTGCATTGGAAAAAACATCGAAAAACATCCTGAAATTCTCCAACGAATTGTCGCCGAAGGACATCTTGTGGGAAATCATTCGTTCAGTCATTCTCATTTTTTTGATTTTTATAGAAAAAATAAAGTAACGGCAGAATTACAAAAAACAAATGCGCTAATTGAGAAAATTTCGGGAAAGAAAACGCAGCTTTTTCGCCCTCCCTACGGAGTTACAAATCCCTCCATTCGTCGTGCTTTAGAAATTACAAAACATAAAGCAATTGGCTGGAATATCAGATCTTTGGACGGTGTGATTAAAAACGAAAAAAAGATTTTTGATAGAATTATAAAACGTGTAAAGCCGGGCGGAATTGTACTTTTGCACGATACGTCTATGCATTCCGTAAATGTCTTGGAACAATTTTTGCAGTTTTTGCAAAAAAATAATTATACGGTTGTTTCGTTAGAACAACTTTTGAATATAGAAGCTTATGAAAACTAAAATCTATTTGTTAGTATTATTTTTATGCCTTTGTAACTGGTCTTCGTTTGCCCAGGAACAAAAAATGACCGAAAGCGAAATTGTTGCTTTCAAACAATCAGTTGCCGTTGTTTCTAAAAAAATAAAGTCTTTAAGCACTGATTTTACACAATACAAACACATGGCTTTTTTGTCGAAAGACATTGAAACTTCGGGGAGAATGGTTTTTAAAGAACCAAGTTTATTACAGTGGCAATATAAAAAGCCATACAGTTATTCGATCATTTTTAAGAATGGAAAAATTCTGATTAATGACGAAGGGAAGAAAAGTGCCGTTAATGTAGGAAACAGCAAAATATTTGCAAAAATCAACAAGCTTATAGTTGGTAGTGTAAGCGGAGATATGTTTGATGACAAAGAATTTACGATAAGCTATTTCAAAAATAAAGGACAAAATATTACCAAGTTCATTCCAAAAGATGCTACACTAAAAAAATATATCAAACAAATTGAATTGACTTTTGATAAAGAAGATGCGACCGTGGTTCAAGTAAAACTAATGGAATCCGCAGAGGATTTTACCCGAATTGTACTAAAAAATAAAGTGATAAATGCTAAAATCGACGATTCTTTTTTTACGAATTAGTTGTTTACTAATTCTTGTTTTGTCTTCTTGTGCAACAAATACAGTTGTAAAAGATTTTACCCCTGCAACTTTTGAAATAACAACCTTTGTAGCTCCATATTTTTCAAATCCGGAAATCGATTATGTGTATAAAGCGAATATAACCGTTTATGGAAATGAATTGACGGGGATTTTTATCGCAAAAAAGATAAATGATACCACGCACAGAGTCGTTTTTACGACTGAATTCGGTAATAAATTATTGGATTTTGAAATTTCGGAAACCGATTTTAAAGTCAATTCAATTGTGGAAGAATTAGATAAAAAAATCCTTGTCAATACTCTAAAAACAGATTTCAGGTTGCTTCTTAGAAACCAATTTTTGATTAATGAGCAATTCGAGAATGCAACCGATAAAGTTTATAAATCCAAAGATGGAAATCGATTTAACACCCTTTTTGTATCAAAAGCTGGCGAAAAGTTATACAAAATTGTGCATTCTTCTAAAACAAAAGAAAAAATAAACATCAATTTTGTTTCAGAAAACAATATTTTTGCGGAAAAGATTGTCATTCAACATCAAAATATAAAACTAAGAATAGAACTCAATTATTTTAAACAATAAACAATATGAAAAAAGGATTTTTCATCGCACTCTGTGTCTTTTTCGGAATTGCTCAAACACAAGCTCAAGTTACTTTCAAACCAGGATTAAGAGCCGGTTTGAACTTCTCGCATTTTACAAAAGGAGATAATTATTATTCTTCTAGTTATGACCCTGCAAGTGGTGGTAGTAATGCCAACTTTACAACGAAAACAGATTTTTATATTGCATTTTATGGTGCTTTAAAACTCACTAAATATTATACTTTACAGCCTGAGATTGAATACTCCGAGCAAGGCTCAAAATATAATGGGAATACCAATTTGAATGTCAATTATTTGTCTTTAAAGATGCTGAATAAATTCACTTTTAATGATCAGTTTAATATTCATGTTGGTCCAACAATTGATTTTGTGGTAGATAATAATTTTGACACCGATAGCGATGTTGATTTGGCTTTCGTATTGGGCGCGGGATATAATTTCAATTCAAATTTTGGAATAGAAGCAAGAGTAAAAAAAGGAATTGTTCCTGTAATAGATACGGATGTTAACCATATGAATGTTGTTTTCCAATTGGGGGTAACGTACACATTTGATGTGAAATAACATAAAAATATAAAATGTCTAAAAAAGGATTTATTATTGCCGTTTTTGCACTTTTAGGAGTCGCACAAGTTCAAGCCCAAGTAACTTTCAAGCCCGGTATACAAATAGGCTTAAATTTTTCAAAAATACAAAATGCAAATCTTAGCACAAAAACGGATTTCTATCTTGGGGCTTTTGGAGCATTAAAGCTTTCTAAGTTTTATACCTTACAGCCTGAATTAGTTTATTCGAGACAAGGAGGTAAAGGGAAGGTCGATGGCTTTTATTACGAGCAAGTTTCTCCATTTGAAATCAACACTGTATATGAAGAAAGAGATGCTGATATTTCATTGCAATACCTATCCTTTGTAACTATTAATAAATTTAATTTATACATGAACTTCTATATTCTAGTGGGTCCATGTTTTGACATACTAGTTGGAAATGACTTTAAAATTGATGAGAATAAAGACTTTAATGCAAATGTTTCCAAGGGTGAGGATATCGATTTTGGTATTATAGGAGGCGTAGGCTTTAGTTTACCAAAAGGGATTTCTTTAGAAGCAAGAATTAAAAAAGGGACTAGAGACGTTTTTGATGACAACACTGGTAGTGCAAATGTAAACTCAAATCTAGTTTATCAAATAGGAGCAACGTATATTTTCGGATTAAATTAAATAACATGTTATTAAAAGATTTCTACAAAATACTTTCATTAGAAAAAATCGATACTCAAAAGTATTCGGCTACTATTTTAATTAATGAAAAACATGAGATTTTTAAAGGACATTTTCCTGGAAATCCAATTATGCCGGGAGTCTGTATGATGCAAATTATCAAAGAACTAACAGAACAAATAGCTGAAAGCAGTTTGATGATGCAAACACTTACGAATGTTAAGTTCATGGCTTTAATCAATCCGGATGTCACGTCTGAATTGCGTTTAGAATTGGATGTTGTAATTTCGGAAGACGGCTTAGTAAAAGTAAAAAATACGACCTTTTTTAATGAAACGATAGCACTAAAATTAAGTAGTGTTTACAAAAAAACAGCATCATGAAATTGTTCTTCTCATTAGTTCTACTGATTAATTTTTTTTCTAATCCTGAGCTTTCAGAAATTAGAAAATTATACCTAAATGCGGTGAATTCAGAAAGTTTATCAAAAGAATTGTTCTCAAAACTTGCGTGTATTACAAATGATGACAATAAAACACTGCTAGCTTACAAAGGCGCATCGATAATATTGCTGTCGAAATCCGCAAAAAAAGTTGCAGATAAAACGAAAGCTTTTAAAGAAGGCGCAAAACTGGTTGAATTTGCTGTAGCAAACGAACCGAATGCTATAGAAATCCGATTAATTCGTTTGAGTATTCAGGAAAACGTGCCTAAAATTGTAAAATATAATAAAAACATAAAAGAAGATAAGCATTTCATATTGACCCATTATAAGGAGCAATCTGCCACTTTAAAAGAATATGTGAAAAATTTTATTATGCAATCCAAAAGCTTTTCAGCAATAGAAAAACAAACTGTCAAATAGTTAGCAGCGATAAATAAATGGAAGGTAATTTATATGATATTGACAGTGTCAATCGACTGAAAGTTTGTGTTATTGTACCCACGTATAATAACTGTAAAACGGTAAAAGGAGTTCTCGATTCTATTTTGCATTATACTTCAAATATTATTATTGTTAACGACGGTTCCACTGATGAAACGGCTCGGATTTTAGAGGATTATACCCAACTGGTTCAAATATATTTTCCTGAAAATAGTGGAAAAGGATTGGCGTTGCGAGCTGGTTTTAAAAAAGCAAAAGAATTAAATTACAATTACGCTATAACTATTGATTCGGATGGCCAGCATTTTGCGTCGGACATCCCGAAATTCATTGATGCGCTAGAAAGTGAAGGCGAAGTTTTGCTGATAGGAAGCCGTAATATGATGCAGGAAGGCGTTCCTAAGAAAAGTAGTTTTGGTAATAAATTTTCTAATTTTTGGTTTTGGTTTGAAACTGGAATCCGATTGGAAGACACACAGTCCGGTTACAGATTATACCCATTAAGTAGCATTCCTGTCAATTATTTCACTCCCAAATTTGAATTTGAGATTGAAGTTATTGTCCGTTCTGCTTGGAAAGGCATTCGGGTGAAGAATATTCCAATTCAGGTCTTGTATGATCCAACGGAACGAGTTTCTCATTTTCGACCCTTCCGTGATTTTACTCGAATCAGCATTCTGAATACTGTTTTTGTTTTCATCACGCTTTTATATATCAAACCGAGAGATTTTTTCCGTAGCCTAAAAAAAAAAGGAATCAGGAAGTTTTTTCTGGAAAATATCCTGGAAAGCAATGATTCTAATGCAAGAAAATCATTTTCGATTGCACTAGGTGTTTTTATAGGAATCTCACCGTTTTGGGGATTTCAAACGGTTCTTGTTCTGTTTTTGGCGGTTGTATTTAAACTGAATAAAGCCATTTCGTTTACTTTTTCCAACATCAGTTTTCCCCCGCTGATTCCTTTTATTATTTATGGGTCATTGAAAATTGGCGGCTATTTTAGTAACAATAAAACGCATTTATTTTTAGACACTTCCATGACTTTTTCCGATATTCAGAATAATATTCACCAATATCTCGTTGGAAGTTTTATTTTAGCCATTATGATGTCAATAATTTTTGGTCTTTCGGGTTATTTTGCATTGACGCTTTTTAGTACTTTTAAAATTAAAAAATAAAGAATGCACCATTATTTTTTTGCCATTCATTCCTTTGTGAATAGAAGGAAATTCCTTTCTATTGGAATTGCATCAGTCGTACTTATTGTATTTGGTTTTTTCGCTACCAAGATTAAATTTAGTGAAGACATTACCAAATTAATTCCGACCAACGAGAAATCGGATGTTACTGCAAAAGTTTTAAACCAATTGAATTTTGCCGATAAAATCACCGTTACGATTCATCTTGAAAAAGAAGGGACTTCGGAGGATTTAGCCGAATACGCCCATGCTTTTTTAGACAGCGTTTCCAAGGAATGTAAACCTTATATTAACTCCATTCAGGGAAAAATTGACGAAGAAAATATTCAGGAAACAATGGATTTTGTATATAACAATTTGCCGTTATTTTTAGATGAAAAAGATTATGCAACCATTCAAAATAAATTGAAAAAAGACAGTCTTGCGAATAGCGTTGCCGGCAATTACAAAACCTTAATTTCGCCAACAGGGATTGTTGCCAAAGATTTTATACTTCAAGATCCGTTGGGAATTTCTTTTATTGGATTAAAAAAATTGCAACAGCTCAATATAGGAGATGATTTTCAGTTGGAAAACGGCTTTGTAATGACCAAAGACAAAAAGAAATTACTCTTGTTTATTACGCCCGCTTTGCCATCAAGTGAAACGGAAAAGAATACTTTTTTTGTTGCCAGACTCAACGCGATAAAAGACCATTTAAATCAGCAGTTTAAAAACAAAGCTGGAGCAAGTTATTTTGGATCAACACTTATTGCAGTTGCCAATGCCAATCAGATTAAGAGCGATATCATTATGACAACCACCGTTGCGATGATTGCGTTAATGTTGATTTTAATTCTGTTTTATAGAAAAATATACATTCCGCTGATTGTTTTTTTGCCGACTGTTTTCGGCGGACTTTTTGCCATTGCGTTATTGTATTTTGTCAAAGGTACGATTTCGGCAATTTCGTTGGGAATTGGCTCGGTTTTACTGGGAATCACCATCGATTATTCGCTGCATATTCTCACGCATTATAAACATAACAGTGACGTAAAAACTTTGTATAGAGACATTACAATGCCTTTAATTATGAGCAGCACAACGACAGCTGTTGCTTTTTTATGTTTGCTTTTCGTAAAGTCGGAAGCATTGAATGATTTGGGAATCTTTGCGGCAACTATTGTAGTGGCTTCGGCAGTATTTTCATTGCTTTTTGTACCACATTTGTACAAACCCAAAGAAGAAAATTTTGGACACAAGAAAAACAGTATCGATAATCTGGCGAATTTCTCTTTTCATAAAAATAAATTCCTGATTGGGAGTTGTATCGTAATTATAATTGCCTGTTTTTTTACTTACGATAAAGTGGTTTTCAATAACGATTTATCGCAATTGAATTATGTTCCAAAAGAAATAAAAGCAGCAGAAAAAGAATTGGAAGAAAGCACTAATATTACTTCTAAATCAATTTACCTGGCTTCTTATGGCAATTCTATGGAGGAAGTTTTACAAAACAATAACAAGCTGTTTTCAAGTTTAGCAAAGGAAAAGTCAACCCGCAAAATTCTAAATTATAGCTCCATAGGCGGCATCGTGATTTCCGAAAAAGAACAACAAAAAAGAATCGATACTTGGAATTCCTTTTGGGATGAAAATAAGAAAGCAGATTTAAGGAGGGATTTAATTTCTGAAGGTACAAAATTCGGCTTTGAGCCGTCAACACATCATGTTTTTTTCGAGCATTTAAACAAGACTTTTAAACCGATTGCTTTTGAAGAATATGCACAGCTCAATGCCTTGCAACTTAAAGAATTTGTAACGAAAAAAAACGAATTTTTCACGATTTCGACTTTAGTAAAAGTTTCCAACGATCAACGGGATGCTTTTGTAAAATCAGTGTCATCTGAGCCACATTTAGTGGTTATCGATCGTCAGCAAATGAATGAGACTTTTCTTGGCGAACTCAAAACAGATTTCACCACATTGGTCAATTATTCTTTTATCGCTGTGGTTCTCATCTTGTTTTTATTTTTCAGAAGAATAGAATTGGTTATCATCAGTTGCATTCCAATCGTTATTACTGGAGTTGTTACGGCAGGAATTATGGGTGTTTTTAATATTCAACTGAATATTTTCAGCGTGATCGTTTGCACTTTAATTTTTGGACACGGTGTTGATTTCAGTATTTTTATGACTAGTGCATTGCAAAAAGAATATACCAACGGAAAAAACGAAATTGCGATTTACCGAACGTCAATAATTTTGGCGGCAATTACGACCATTTTAGGAATTGGTGCGTTGGTCTTTGCGAAACATCCGGCATTGATTTCGATTTCATCAGTCTCGTTGATCGGGGTTTTCGCCGCATTGATTATTACGTTTATTTTTTATCCAATTTTGTTCAAATTATTCTTGTCGAACAGACCCAAAAACGGAAAAGCACCATTCGAAATTAAAAGAGTATTACATTCAATTTTATCCTTCACGTATTATGGATTAGGAGGTTTTCTTTTATCTGTTATCAGTGTTGTTTTGATGAAAATAATTCCAATTTCCAGAATAAAAAAGGAGAAAGCATTTCATTTTCTAATGTCGAAATTCATGCAATCGGTGTTAGTCTCCTATCCGTCGATTCGTAGAAAAATAATCAATACACAAAACGAAACCTTCGATAAACCTGTCGTAATCATTGCAAATCACACCTCTTTTTTGGATATTTTAGCTATTGGGATGTTAAGTCCAAAAATTATATTTTTGGTTAGCGATTGGGTTTATAATTCCCCAATTTTTGGCAAAGGCGTTCGGTTGGCTGGATTTTATCCAGTTTCCAGCGGGATAGATAATGGTATTGAACATTTGAGAGCTAAAATTGATCAGGGATTTTCATTAATGGTTTTTCCGGAAGGAACGCGTTCCGTGGATAATACGATTAAACGTTTTCACAAAGGCGCCTTTTATTTGGCGGAACAATTCCAGTTAGATATCGTTCCTGTTGTCATTCATGGGTATTCTGAAGTGTTGCCTAAAGGTGATTTCGTTATCAACGGCGGAACAACAACAGTAGAAATTTTAAAACGGATTGCTCCTGATGATGTTACTTTCGGTAAAGATTATTCAGAACGAACAAAGAAAATAAGCACTTTTTTTAAAGCGCATTACAAAAAAATGCGTCAGGAATTAGAGGGGCCGGACTATTTCAAAAAAATGATCATTAATAGTTTTGATTATAAAGAAGCCGAGGTCATACAAGCAGTTAAAAAGGATTTGGACAAGCATTTAGAGTTATATTATAGATTAATTAATGATATTTCCCCAAAGGCAAAAGTGCTGCATTTGGCGGATGATTACGGACAATTGGATGTGTTGCTTTCACTTCAGGAATCGCAAAGAAAAGTAGTTTCTTATATTTCGGATGAAGAAAAAAGAGCGGTTGCCAAAATGAATTATATTGTAAAGAAAAGAAGCATTCACTATCTTGAAACTATTGAAAACTTTGAATCAAATAAATATGATGTGGTTTTGATTTCTGATCGACACATCAAAATTAATTTGGAGGATATCGGAAATTTGGCAAAAACGATTATTCTAATAAATGCTCCAAATCTAAAAGACACCGTGTTGAGTCTTGGTTTTGATATTGATATTGAAATTGAAAAAGGGATTATTTTAAGAAAGAACATGCGATGAAAGAGCATTATGATGTGGTTGTTATTGGAAGTGGATTAGGCGGATTAGTGTCTGCAATTATCTTGGCGAAAGAAGGATACAGCGTATGTGTGCTCGAAAAAAACAATCAGTTTGGAGGAAATCTTCAAACTTTTGTCAGGGATAAAACGATTTTCGATACCGGAATACATTATATCGGAGGATTAAGTGAAGGTCAGAATTTGTATAAATATTTCAAATATTTAGGCATTATGGATGATTTGAAACTCAAAAAAATGGATGAGGATGGTTTTGACATTATTTCTTTTGAAGACGAGAATAAGGAATATCCGCATGCGCAAGGGTATGAAAATTTTGCAAATCAATTAGGGAACTATTTCCCCGAAGAAAAAGAATCGATTCAAAAATATTGTGACGAAATTACAAAAACCTGTGATTCATTTCCTTTGTATAATTTGAATTGGGAAGGGAAATACGACAGTGAAATATTGTCAATAAATGCTAAACAATATATAGATGAGTTAACGGATAATAAGAAATTAAGAGCCGTACTTGCGGGATCTAATTTTTTATATGCCGGAATTGAAGAAAAATCCCCTTTTTATGTTCATGCTTTATCCGTAAATTCGTATATTCAAAGTTCTTGGCGTTGCATCAATGGCGGAAGTCAAATTACCAAACAATTGATAAAACAGCTCAAAAAAAATGGCGGTGAAGTCTATAAACACAAAGAAGTTGTTCAGTTTGAGGTAGAAAATAATAAGGTGAATTCGGTTAAGATGAAAGATGGCACTGAAGTTTCAGCCCAGTTTTTTATATCTAATGTAGATCCTAAAACTACTTTGAAAATGGCAGGCAAGGATAATTTCAGAAAGTCATTTTACAACCGAATCCAGAGTTTAGAAGGCGGAATTTCTGCTTTTAGTTTGTATGTGGTTTTCAAACCAGAAACGTTCAGATACTTAAACCATAATTATTACCATTTTAAGGATAGCAATGAAGTTTGGACAGCACATGAGTATTCCGAGGAAACCTGGCCAAAAGCGTTTATGGCTTCGATGAATGCTTCCAAAAAACAGGAAGTTTGGGCTGATGGAATGACTTTTATCACCTATATGAAATTTGATGATTTAAAACCTTGGAAACAAACGTATAATACTGCTGCAGAGAAAGAAGATAGAGGCGAAAGTTACGAATCATTTAAAAATCGGAAATCCGAAAAATTTCTTCAGGGAATAGAACTTAAATTCCCGGGAATTAGAGATTGTATCCAGTCGGTACATACTTCGACACCACTTTCATACAGGGATTATATTGGCGGACACAACGGGAATATGTACGGTTATGAGAAAGATTCCAATAACCCGATGAAAACATTTATTGCTTCAAAAACCAAACTTGATAATTTATATTTGACGGGTCAAAGCATTAATATGCACGGTGTTTTAGGCGTTACAATTGGTGCAGTGGTAACCTGCTCGGAAATTGTGGGAAAAGAATATTTGGTTAATAAAATCAATCAGTTTTTGGAGTAAATGATAAATTAACGGATATGAAAAGACAGTTTCAATTTGCAATTTTATTTGGATTTATCCTAACAATTATTTCATGTGGCACTTCAAAATCAATGCGTCATCAACCACAATTGGCGGGGTATAATAACGCTGTCCCAATTGTGAAAAAACATTCGAGCACTTTTTTCTCTTCGGGGAGTAATTATTTATTGAAAAACAAACAAAACCTTTGGGAGCTTTATGTAGAAGGGGACCCGCTCGAAAGAGGATTAATAATGGGAAGCCTCACAGATTCATTATTAAAAAAACAGGATCGTGTTTTTTTCTCTAAAATAAATGATTTGGTTCCGTCAAAATTCAGACAGAGAGTGCTGCGTAATTTTTTAAAATGGTACAATCGAAAAGTATACCTCAATGTACCTAACGAATATCAAGCCGAAATTTATGGTATTTCACGATATAGCTCACATGAATTTGACTACCTCGCCTCTCCGTTTCTTAGAAGTTTGTATTTGCATGCTGCTCATGATATAGGGCATGCAGTACAGGATTTGGCATTGGTGGGTTGTTCTTCTTTTGCTGCTTGGGGCGAAAAATCGGAAGATGGCAGTTTAATTATAGGCAGGAATTTAGATTTTTATGCCGGTGATGAATTTGCCAAAGATCAAATGGTTGCCTTTATTAATCCAAAAGAAGGCTATCCATTTATGATGGTAACTTGGGCAGGAATGATCGGCGCCATTTCAGGAATGAATAACGAAGGATTGACAGTAACAATTAATTCCGGGAAGTCTAAAATTCCGTTGATTGCCAAAACTCCTGTTTCTATTTTGACGAGAGAAATATTGCAATATGCCGCGACTATTGATGAAGCGATTTCCATTGCCAAAAGCAGAAAAGTCTTTGTTTCCGAATCTATTATGATTGGAAGTGCTCGTGATAAAAAAGCGGTTTTGATTGAAGTTTCTCCAAATGGCTTAGGTGTTTATGATGTTCCAAACAACAATCAATTGCTATGTTCCAATCATTTTCAAAGTGCCGCTTTAAAGAATAACAATAGGAATCAAAAACAAATTAAAAACAGTCATTCTAAATATCGTTTTGAAAGAATGGTGGAATTATTTGATGAAAATAAAAAAATAAATCCTGAAAAAGCAGTTGAAATTCTTCGAAATAAAGATGGTTTGAATAATTTAGCTTTGGGTTATGGAAATGAAAAAGCACTGAATCAATTATTGGCGCATCACGGAATTGTTTTTAAACCAGAACAACGATTGGTTTGGGTCTCATCAAATCCCTATCAAATGGGCGAATTTGTTTGTTATGACTTAAATAAAATTTTCAAGAATAGACATTCAAAAGATTTCATAGTTTCATTGGAACAAGAAAATCTGAATATCCCAAAAGATCCCTTTTTGGAAACCAAGGAATATAAAAATTATGAACTTTATCGAATTGAAGACCGAAAAATAGATTCTTTTTTAAAAAAGAAACAAGATTTACCAACCAATTTTGCCGAAAATTACCAATCTTTGAATCCCGATTATTGGATTGTTTATTACAAAGTAGGACTTTCCTTTTATCAAAAAAAAGAATATAAATTGGCGCAAGAGCAATTCGAAAAAGCATTGACCAAAGAAATTACCACGCTTCCTAAAAAAGAAGAAATTGAAAAGTATTTAAATAAAATTAAAAGAAAACTGCAATGATTCCAAAAATAGAAACCGCCACATTAGCCGAAATTAAAGCTTTTCAGGAGCGAAAATTGTTGGAACTTTTAGATTATGTGAATCAAAATTCGCCTTTTTATAAAACTCTTTTTGAGAAAGAAAACATTGATGTCAGCAAAATCAAAACATTAGAAGATTTACAGTTTTTACCCGTTACAACCAAAGAAGATTTGCAAAAACACAATGATGATTTTCTATGTGTTCCAGCCAATAAAATCATCGATTATGCCACCACATCAGGGACATTAGGCAAACCGGTGACTTTTGGTTTAACCGACAAGGATTTAGATCGACTAGCCTATAATGAAGCCATTTCCTTTGATTGTGCAGGCATAAAAGAAGGTGATATCGTGCAATTGATGACTACCATCGACAGGCGGTTTATGGCTGGATTGGCCTACTTTTTAGGGCTCCGAAAAATGAAAGTTGGCGTGATTCGCGTTGGCGCCGGAATTCCGGAATTGCAATGGGATTCCATTTTAAAATACAAACCAAACTATCTGATAACCGTTCCTTCCTTTTTATTAAAACTCATAGAATATGCCGAGGCTCATAATATTGATTATAACAAATCGGGTATAAAAGGAGCAGTTTGCATTGGAGAATCGCTTAGAAACCAAGACTTTTCGATGAACACCTTGTCTAAAAAAATCACGGATAAATGGAATATTAAGTTGTTTTCAACTTATGCATCTACCGAAATGAGCACAGCTTTTACGGAATGTGAACATTCAATCGGTGGTCATCATCATCCGGAATTAATCATCCTAGAAGTTTTGGACGAAAATAATAAACCTGTAAAAAATGGTGAATCAGGTGAATTGACTTTTACCACTTTAGGAATTGAAGCTATGCCGTTGGTGCGTTTTAAAACCGGAGACATTGTACAATTGCATAATGAACCTTGTGCTTGTGGGAGAAACACTTTGCGTGTTGGACCCGTTATTGGTCGAAAACAACAAATGATAAAATACAAAGGGACGACCTTGTATCCGCCAGCAATGAATGATGTTTTGAATAATTTTTCAACTATAGAAAGTCATATTATCGAAATTTCAACCAATGATTTAGGTACGGATGAAATCCTTATAAAAATTGCCGTAAAACAACAATCCGATACTTTTCTGCAGGAACTAAAAGATCATTTCAGAGCCAAGCTAAGGGTTAGCCCGAAAATTGAATTCACCACAAAAGAAATCCTGAATCCACTGATTTATAATCCGATGAGCAGAAAGCCAATTCATTTTTTTGATAACAGAATTAACACTCTTTAACACTGTCATAATGAGTGTATTATTGCTCTTTTTGTTTTTTTACGTCTAAAAATCGTAATTTTGCAAAAAATTAAAAATAATGGTCAAGATTGGCAACATAATATTACCTGAATTTCCTTTACTTCTCGCGCCCATGGAAGATGTGAGCGATCCGCCTTTTCGCAGATTATGCAAAGCCCATGGTGCCGATTTGATGTATTCGGAATTTATTTCTTCCGAAGGATTGATTCGGGATGCCATCAAAAGCAGAATGAAATTAGATATTTTCGATTACGAACGCCCAGTTGGAATCCAGATTTTTGGTGGAGATGAAGAAGCAATGGCCATGTCCTCAAAAATTGTTTCAGCAGTAAATCCGGATTTAATAGATATTAATTTTGGTTGTCCTGTCAAAAAAGTCGTTTGCAAAGGCGCCGGTGCCGGCGTTTTAAAAGACGTTGATTTGATGATTCGTTTGACTCAGGCTGTTATCGATAGTACACATTTACCGGTGACTGTAAAAACCCGTTTGGGTTGGGATGACAATTCCATTAATATTGATGAAGTTGCGGAGCGTTTGCAAGACATTGGTGTTGCAGCTTTGAGCATACACGCCAGAACTCGTGCCCAAATGTACAAAGGCCATTCCGACTGGTCTCATATTGCCCGAGTAAAAAATAACCCAAGAATCACAATGCCTATTTTTGGAAACGGTGATATCGATTCTCCAGAAAAAGCATTACATTATAAAAACGAATACGGTATCGACGGAATTATGATTGGTCGCGCCGCCATTGGTTATCCTTGGATTTTCGACGAAATCAAACATTACTTCAAAACAGGCGAGCATTTGCCAAAACCTACTGTTGTCGATAGAGTAGAAGCGGTGCGCAACCACCTCACTTGGGCGATGGAATGGAAAGGAGAAAGACTAGGAATTGTTGAAACCAGACCTCATTACACCAATTATTTTAAAGGAATTCATTCCTTCAAAACCCACAAACAAAAATTAGTAACGCTAGATCGTCCTGAAGAGTTGTTTGCCGCTTTGAATGAGATTGAAGAGGCGTATGCAGGATACGAGGTTGTTTAAATATAAAAGGCTTGACAATTAAATTGTCAAGCCTTTTTTCTTATACTTTTATACGTTTCCACTTCCCCCTTTTGTAGAGAACGATACTTGCCAAAGTAATTGCGGTTTCGGCTATAGGAATCGCTATAAAAACACCTGTTGGTCCCATTTTATAATATTTGGATAATAAATAAGCCAGCGGAATTTGGAATAACCAGAATCCGAAAAAATTAATCATTGTTGGAGTCCAGGTATCGCCGGCTCCATTGAATGTATTAATTAACACCATCCCAATTCCGTAAAAAACATATCCCAAACACATTGTTTGTAATGCTTCAACGGCAATCTTTTGAATAATAAGGTCATTCGTGAAAAATGAAATCAGGGAACGGGAAAAAATCAGTGTAATAACCGTAATAATTGCCATAAAAATTACATTGTATTTTGCGGTGGTAAAAACCGATTTTTCGGCACGTTCAATTTGTTTCGCTCCTAAATTTTGCCCCACCAAAGTTGCAGCGGCATTACTTAATCCCCAAGCAGGAAGAATAAAAAACATCATGATGCGCAATGCGGTTTGATATCCAGCTGAACCGTGATCTCCACCTGTGGTGGCGACCAATTGAGCCAGAAATATCCAACTGCAGGAAGCAATTACAAATTGTAATACTCCAGGGGCCGCGATTTTTACCAATGCTTTTATTTGTTCCAGATCTGGGATAAAATAAGAAGGTATGATTTTTAAAATTCCTCTGCCATTAAATAAATGATACAATTGGTACAAAACACCAATACTTCTTCCGATAGTTGTTGCCAATGCGGCACCCATTAATCCGAAAGCAGGAATGGGTCCAAATCCGTTAATTAATATGGGACATAAAATAATGTTGCAAATATTGGCCAACCAAAGACTTTTCATGGCAATGGCAGCATTTCCTGCGCCACGGAATATTCCGTTAATAAGAAATAAAAGCATGATGCATAAACTTCCGCCCATCATAATGCGAGTGAAGTTAACTCCGTATTCAGCAGCTTCAACGGAGGCTCCCATAAGCAACAAGATGTCTTTGGCATAAATAAAACCAAAAATGCTGATTATTGTATTGATAACAAATGCAATAATGATGGCTTGCATTCCGGCTTTTGCGGCAGCGACAGGATCTTTTTCGCCAATTCGACGCGCAACAACTGCAGTAGCGGCCATACTAATTCCGATAGCAACAGAATAAACAATCGTGATTACCGACTCTGTCAAGCCAACCGCTTGAATTGCATAACTGCTTTGCTCTAAATGGCCGACAAAATATAAATCGACTAAAGCGAAAACCGATTCCATAAGCATTTCCAATACCATCGGAATAGCTAGAAGAATTACCCCTTTTTTTATGCTTCCAGACGTATAATCAAAAGGTTCATCTCCTTTGATCGCTTGTTTTAATGTTGTGAAAATTCGAGAAAATAAGTTTTTTTCTAATGTTGTTTCTGTCATGATAAATTAGGATTAATGAGAGGATCAGTCCAGACCTATTAGTCTGAACCAAAAAGTAAATAAAGTGGTCCTAATTATTCGAAAAATAAAGAAGGACTAGACAGAAACTATCATAGCTTTTAGATTTTATGAAAGGTAAATGTAAATATTCTTTTTAATAAAAAAAATTAATCCAATAACTTCTTGCTCACGCGACTACTCGCAATCAGCGAAGCAATAAAGCCAAGCGTGATAATTGTTCCCATAACAATCAGTACATTTTCGAGAGAAAAAATCACAGGATACGCAAGCGTAGGAGTAATCATAACCAGTTGAAAATATTCTTGTAGCAAAACGATTATAATTCCTAAAACCAAGCCAATAATTCCGCCAAAAACACTCAATAAAGTGCCTTGAAGTAGGAATATTTTTCGTAGATCTTTGATTTCAGTTCCAAGATTAAAAAGGGTTTTTAGGTTTCCTTTTTTGTCCAAAATCATCATAATCAATGCGCCAATCAAGTTGAAAAGCGCTACAACTAACACCAAAGTGAATATTAAATACACCGCAATATTCTCGGTATTCAACATTTTATAGAGCGATTCATTGAGTTGTGCCCTGTTTTTTACGGTGATTTTATTGTTGAAAATTGTTTTAAGTTGATCTATAATAGCAGTTTCATCAGCGCCAGTTTTTACTTTGATTTCAATTCCAGAAACCTGATTGGTTTTGTATTCCAATAATTCCTGTGCTAAACCTAAATCGGCAAAAACATATTTCGAATCCAAATCTTCGCTGATGGCATAAATCCCAACAGGGATAATATCCGTTTTATTAAAAGCTTGTTCCGGATTTTCGATAGCGCCTTTTCCTGGTTTTGGAACTAAAACCTCCAATTGACGATTAAAATCCAATAATCCCATCGAGAATTTCTGGGCAATCCCATAACCAACCACCACTTGATACGTATCTGGTTTAAGCCATTGACCATTGAAAAGTTTTGTTTCTATAGCATTTACTTTGCTGAAATTGGAATCAACACCTTTGAGATAAGTAACTTCCTGTTTTCCGTCAAAAATAAATAAAACGCGCTCTTCAATAATTTTAGTATACGAAGCTAAGCCGTCGATTTTCTTGATTTGGCTTTCCTGACTTGGAGAAATCAAAAAGGATTTTCCTAAAGTGCTGCTTATTTTTAGATCAGGATCAATGTCATTGGTAAACGAAAGACTAAAAACTTTCAGTCCGCTAAAAACAGATAAAACCACAAACAAAGCCATGGCGCCAACAATAATTCCCATGCTGGCAATGCGATTGATAATATTGATAGCATTGTTTTTGCTATTGCTAAGAATATAGCGTTTGGCTATGTAAAGGGGGAAATTCAAATTTTATTGAAATCTGCGTTTATCTAAAAGATCTCTGTTTTCTATAGGATTATCTTTATTTGCTAACGCATTGTCAATTTTTTCGATATAGTCTAAAGAGTCGTCAATAAAGAAAACCAAATTAGGAACTTTTCTTAATTGTAAGCGAACACGTTGTGATAAATCGTGTTTTATTGTTTTAGAATTGGACTTAACCGCCTCTAAAATCTCTTTTGCTTTATCCTGAGGAAAAACGCTTAAATGAACTGTAGCCACAGATAAATCTGAAGTTACAATAACCTTGGATACCGAAATAATTAAATTAGCTACTCCGTTTTTTCTCACTTCACCTTGCAGGATATCAACCAAATCTTTTTGGATAACCCCACCTATTTTTTTCTGTCTATTTGTTTCCATGCTGCAAAAATACTACTTTTAAGTTTTATCCCGAAGTTTCGGGGCAAATTTTAAAAGTAACCTGTTAATAGTTGTGTTTTTAGGAGCTATTTCCTGCTGTCCGCTATATCTTTTGTTCCTCGTTAAAAAAAACGAGACACAAAAAGATGCCGCTTCCATCAGGGCTAGTCCCGACGCTTCGGGATTTGGAAATTAGAACGCTAATTCTAAATCAGAAATCTAAAATCGTTAATCAGAAATCTAAAATCTTAATGCAAAGACCATCATTCTCCATATACGACGCATCGGCCGGATCCGGAAAAACCTATGCGCTTGTCAAAGAATACCTGAAAATTATCCTTGTCGCGCCAAAGAACGACGCCTATCGCAACATTCTCGCCATTACGTTTACCAATAAAGCGGTACACGAAATGAAAAGCCGAATCGTAGGCAGTCTTTCTGAATTTGCTAAAGACGAACCGGCGCAAAAAGCGCAGGATTTAATGCAGGATTTAGCAATAGATACGGAATTATCCATCATTCAAATCAAAACCAAATCACAGCAAATCATCAAGCATATTATTCATAATTATGCTGCTTTTGATATTTCGACCATCGATAAATTTACCCATAAAGTGATTCGCGCTTTTGCTCACGATTTGAATTTGCCCATGACTTTTGAAGTCACATTGGACACCGAAAATTTATTGGTTGAAGCCGTCGATGCCATTATTGCCCAAGCCGGAGAAGATGAGACATTAACAAAACTGCTTATCGATTTTACGATGGAAAAAACCGACGATGACAAATCTTGGGATATTTCACGTGAAATTCTAGAAACCGGTCGTTTGGTTCTTAATGAAAATAATCGAAATGAGATTACTCATTTTCAAGATAAATCCATAGCCGAATTTGTTGAAATAAAAAATAAATTAGCCGATGCTTGTAAAGTTTTAGAGAAAGAAAGTATTGTTTTTGCAGAAGAAGCATTGTTATTAATTGATAAAAATGGGATTGATGTAAAATCATTTTCTAGAGGTACTTTCCCAAATCATATTAACAGTATTCAACAAGGAAAATTCAATCCAAAGAATAAAACCTTTCATGAGTTTGATGATATTGCTATCAATAAAACTGCAAAAGACCGAGCGATTATTGAAAATCTGATTCCTGAATTTTTACAAATCCTGACCAAAGTTTACAAAACTTTCGAAAAGATAAATTTCTATAAAGCGTTCTTGAAAAACATTACGCCTTTGTCATTGTTAAATACCGTAAGTAATGAATTAGCCAAAATTCAGGAAGAACAAAATGTACTTTCCATTTCAGAATTTAATGCGATTATCCATCGTGAAATTCAGAATCAGCCGGCACCTTTTATATATGAGAGATTGGGCGAGCGCTACCGTCATTTTTTCATCGATGAATTTCAGGATACTTCTGAAATGCAATGGCAGAACCTGATTCCGCTGATTGATAATGCACTTTCGGGTCAGGATGATTTTGGGGTAAAAGGAACTTTGATGATTGTGGGCGATCCGAAACAATCTATTTACAGATGGCGTGGCGGAAAAGCGGAGCAGTTTATCGAGTTGAGTAAAAACCAAAATCCGTTCAATAATCCCGATAAAAAACTCGAACATTTAGATAAAAATTATCGTAGTTATTCACAGATAATCGAATTCAACAATGATTTTTTCCAATTGATTTCGAACGAATTTGAACATTTGGATTATAAAGATTTATATGAAAATCACAGTCATCAAAAAACGAATGACAAAACCGGTGGATATGTAAATATTTCTTTTATTCCAAAAGTAGAAACTTCGGAAGATGAAGAAACTTTGGATAAAACCGATTTGTATGTTTTGGCGACATTAAATACGATTCAAAAAACTTTAAAACAAGGCTTTCAATACAAAGATATTGTGATCCTTACTCGAAAAAGAAGTCAAGGAATTGCGATTGCGAATTATTTGACAGAACAAGGAATTCCACTTTTGTCATCGGAAACATTAATGATTCAAAATGCGACCGAAGTTCGATTAATTATTCATTTATTAAAATACTTGAAAAATAGTTCTGATCTGGAATCCAAAGCAAATTTTCTTCAATATTTAGCACAAAACAGTCAGGATAAATTACCGATTCATGATTTTATTGCTCAAGGAATGGCGTTGTTTCAGGAAACTGATTTCGAAAATTGGTTGATGAGTTTTGATGTTTCACTTTCGTTTCAAAACATTAGAAAAAAATCATTGTATGAAGCGGTGGAGACAATAATAGCAAAGTTCCTGAACTCAAAAATAAGTAATGCCTACGTTCAATATTTCCTGGACATTGTTCTGGAACGAGACATTCGCAACCAAGCAGGGATTTCGGACTTCTTAAATTTCTGGGATAAAAATGCGGAGAAATTCAGTATTCCATCTCCGGAAGGGACTAATGCAGTTCGTATTATGACGATTCATAAATCGAAAGGATTGGAATTCCCGGTTGTGATTTTTCCTTTTGCAGAGGAAGATTATAGTCTAAAGCCAAAAGATAAGTTATGGCTCAACGCGGAGGAACAGGATTTTGGTTTGCCAAAAGTGTTGATTGACAATAGTAAAGCGGTGGAAGGATTTGGCGATGAAGCTGCGGAGGTTTACAATCAAAAAAAGCAGGAAGAATTATTGGATAATATCAATGTTTTGTATGTGGCTTTGACGCGAGCTGAGGAACAATTGTATGTGATTTCAAATATGAATTTATCCAGTAAAGGAGAAGTTCCAAAAAATAACATGTGTGCGTTTTTTATTAATTATTTGATAAACAAAGGAGAATTTGACGAAAGTAAATTGGAGTACGAATTTGGGAAATCAACAAAGTTGTCAAATGAAAAGAAACATGTCGATACTTCTAAAACGATTCCTTTAGTTTCAGAAATTCTAAATCCCAAAAATATAAAAATTGCGCAGCGAGAAGCTCTTATGTGGGGAACGCACCAGCAGGAAGCTATAGAATACGGAAATGTGGTTCACGAAATTTTGTCTTTTGTAAAAACAAAAGCCGACGTGGATTTAGCGATTACAAAATCCATAGAGAGCGGATTAATCACTTTTAGCCAAAAAAAAACAGTTTTTAAAACTATTCAGGAAATTGTTAATCATAGTGAACTTTCAACTTATTTTTCTGAGGGAAATGAAATTATGAATGAACAAACCATTATTCAGAAAGAAGGAAAAACAATCAAACCTGACCGAATGGTTGTGACCAAAGAAAAAGACGTATTTCTGTTAGATTATAAAACAGGAATTCACAATTCAAAATACCAATTACAATTAGAAAATTATCAACATGCGATTGAATTAATGGGATTTAAAGTGGTAAAAAAAGCACTTGTGTATATAGGTTTGTCAATCGATGTAGTACATTTGTAGCCAAAAACTAAAAACTTGAGTCTTCGTGTCTTTAAGACAAAAACTTTAAACCTTAAACTTTAAACAAAATTATGTACGGGAAAATACAACAACATCTGCAGTCAGAACTTCAAACGATTGTAGATAACGGAATTTTTAAATCAGAAAGAATTATCACTTCACCACAAGGTGCAGAAATCACTATTTCTACAGGAGAAACGGTTTTGAATTTTTGTGCCAATAACTATCTGGGATTGTCTTCGCATCCAGAGGTGATTCAGGCGGCAAAAGATGCATTGGATACACATGGTTTCGGAATGTCATCCGTGCGTTTTATTTGTGGGACTCAGGATATTCATAAAACATTAGAGAAAAAGATCTCTGAATTTTACGGGACAGAAGACACGATTCTTTATGCTGCAGCATTTGATGCAAATGGAGGGGTTTTCGAGCCGTTATTAGGAGATCAAGATTGCATTATTTCTGACAGTTTGAATCATGCTTCCATTATTGACGGGGTTCGTTTGTGTAAAGCAGCACGCTATCGTTATGAAAACAGCAATATGGAAGATTTAGAAAAGCAGTTGATTAAGGCTACAGAAGCTGGAACTCGTTTTAAATTAATTGTTACGGATGGTGTTTTCTCGATGGATGGTGTTGTAGCGCCATTAGATAAAATTTGTGATTTAGCTGATAAATATGATGCGATGGTCATGGTTGATGAGTGTCATGCTGCGGGATTTATAGGTGCAACCGGAAAAGGAACGCTCGAGGCAAAAGGTGTGATGGGGAGAGTAGATATCATAACGGGAACTTTAGGAAAAGCACTTGGTGGCGCTATGGGTGGTTACACTACTGCCAAAAAAGAAATTATTGAAATATTGCGTCAACGTTCCAGACCTTATTTGTTTTCAAATTCTTTAGCACCCGCAATTGTAGGAGCTTCTATCAAAGTTTTTGAATTATTAGAAAATGATACGACACTAAGAGATAAATTGGAATGGAACACTAGTTATTTCAAAGAAGGAATGAAAAAAGCCGGTTTTGACATCATTGATGGTGATTCTGCAATTGTTCCAGTGATGCTTTATGATGCAAAATTATCTCAAACTATGGCAAATGAACTCTTAAAAAAGGGGGTTTATGTCATAGGATTCTTTTTTCCAGTGGTGCCAAAAGATAAAGCTAGGATTAGAGTGCAATTATCGGCAGCTCACACAAAAGCCCATTTAGACAAGGCTATCAGTGCTTTTGTTGAAGTTGGAAAAATGTTAAATGTTGTATAATTTCGATTTGAAGTTGTATAATTTCCACTTTTGACGATTTTTATAGGTTTTTTTTAACATTTAGTTTTGTAGTTAAAAATTTACGCATTACTTTTGTTTATAATTAACTAAATCGTAATTAAAAAAATTAAGTATGAAACATCTTAAAAAACTTTTACTTGCTGTGATGATGGTGATGGGTCTAAGCTCTCACGCACAAGACAGTAACAATCCATGGGCTATCTCTTTTGGAGTTAATGCCGTTGATACTAAAACCAGTGCTGGTGGAGGAAAAAATTGGGCAGATCGCCATTTTTCTCAACCATTTGCAGTTAAAGACAATTGGAATATTCTTCCTTCTGTATCGTACCTTAGTGTATCGAAATATATAGGGGATAATTTCTCATTTGGACTTTCTGGTTCTGTGAACAAAATCGATAAATATGTGAAATTTGCTCCAACTGCAGTTGGTCATGATTCTCGTGGATATGTTGTTTCTAATCCAGGAGACTTAATGTATTATGGTATTGATGCAACTATTAGATATAGTTTCATGAATTTGATTAACTCTAAAGTTATTGACCCGTCTCTATCTGTTGGAGGAGGTTATACTTTCTTTGGAGACAGTAGCTACGGAACTTTAAATCCAGGTGCTGGTTTAACTTTTTGGTTTACTGAAAATGTTGGATTGGAACTTGCTACAAAATATAAAAAATCTTTTGGTGATAGAGAAGATGCAGCTGGTGTTCCAGATGCTCCGTCACATTTTCAACATTCAGCGGGTCTTATCTTCAAATTCGGAGGTAAAGATACAGATGGTGATGGGATTTATGACAAAGATGATGCTTGTCCAGAAGTTGCTGGTTTAAAAGAATTTAACGGATGTCCTGATACTGATGGAGATGGAATCCAAGATAGTGCTGATGCTTGTCCAGATGTTGCTGGTTTAGCTGCATTGAACGGATGTCCTGATACAGACGGAGATGGAATTGCTGATAAAGATGATGCTTGTCCAGAAGTTGCTGGTTTAGCTGCATTAAAAGGTTGTCCAGATGCTGACGGTGACGGTGTTGCTGATAAAGATGACAAATGTCCTACTGTAAAAGGTCCTAAAGAAAACGCGGGTTGTCCTTGGCCAGATACTGATGGAGATGGTGTTTTAGACAAAGATGATAAATGTCCAGACGTAAGAGGAACTGTTGCTAATCAAGGTTGTCCAGAAGTTTCAGAAGAAGTTATGAAAACTTTAAATAACTATGGTAAAATAATCTTGTTTGATTCTGGTAAATCTACTTTCCAAAAAGGTACTTACACAGTTTTACAATCAATCACTTCTATCTTGAAAGAATATCCTTATTCAAAATTCATGATCGAAGGGCACTGTGATAGTGATGGTAGTAATGAACTTAACCAAACGTTATCTGAGAACAGAGCTGCTGCAGTTAAAAATTATTTAATTGAAAACGGAATTGCTTCTGACAGACTTAGATCTACAGGTTTTGGAGAAACTAAACCAATTGCAACTAACAAAACTGCAAAAGGTAAAGCAATGAACAGAAGAGTTGAAATATCTTTGATTAAAGAATAATTTCTTTCTAAAATATTTATGGAAAACGCCTCGATTTATCGGGGCGTTTTTTTTATTTTTATAAAATGACAAATACTTCTTTTTTAGATAAAATAGCTTCGGTTTTAATCGAAAATCACTCGGACAATCTTTCTAATACAATTGTTGTTTTACCAAACAAACGAGCCAAAATATTCTTAATTGAAGCCTTAAAAAATCAAGTCACAACAAATATACTTTCGCCCGAAATTATAAGTATTGAAGATTTTGTTCAAAACATAGCCGGTATTCGTACCATAGAGCCCATTGAATTATTATTTGAATTCTACGAAGTCTACTTATCTATTACCGATAAAGCAAATCAACAAACCTTTGAATTGTTTGCCAATTGGGCAAAAACATTGTTGCAGGATTTTAATGAAATTGACCTTTATTTATTAGAACCATCCCATGTTCTTTCGTATTTGAAAGATATTGAAGACATCAAAAAGTGGGGAATTGAAGTCGAAAACAAAACGGCCTTATTAGAGAAATATATTGATTTTTGGAAGTTACTGCCCAATTACTATCAATCCCTTTATACTCATTTGCTGAATAAAGGAATCGGTTATCAGGGCTTGATTTATAGGGAAGCGGTAAACAATCTAAATCATTTTTCGAATTCTGTACAAGACAAACAATTTGTGTTTGCTGGTTTTAATGCGTTGAATGCAGCCGAAGAAAAAATAATCCAGCACCTTATCGCTTCTGATCAGGCCAAAATATATTGGGATGTAGATCAAACCTTTCTAAATGATCCATATCACGATGCAGGGCTGTTTGTACGACGTTTCAAAGAAAGCTGGAAACATTATAAACAACATCCGTTTGAATGGATTGTAAATGATTTTTCGCAGACTAAAAACATTCAGATTATTGGAACACCAAAAACAATTGGTCAGGCTAAAATAGCCGGAAGTATTATTGAAAAGATCATCAATGAAAACCCAGAAGGGAAGCTTGATAAAGTAGCTGTGGTTCTGGGAGAGGAAAATCTTTTGGTTCCGCTTTTATATTCGTTACCGTCAAGCGTTGGCGCTTTGAATATTACTATGGGGTATTCGAGTAAGAACAATCCAGCGCAGATTTTGATTGCCAAATTATTCAAAATGCACACGAATGCATTCTCCAGAAATGCCAAAAGTTACGTGTTGTATTACAAAGATGTATTGGATGTTTTGACCCATCCTTTGGTGGAACCGTATGCGAAAACCAGCGCGCTTGTCCATACCATCAATCAAAACAATTATACTTTTATTACGCATCATAAATTGATGGAATTAAATGCAAATCCATCGGAGTTATTTCTTTTGTTATTCCAAAAATGGGAAAACGGCTCGATTCCGGTATTAGAGACTATTTCCAAATTATTGCAAACGATTAAAAACAATTTGAGCAATGACAATGAAGAAGAAAAAATCACTAAGTCTTTTGTTTTTGCCATTTTTAAGGTAATCAATAAACTAATTAATTATTATTCGAAGCACGAACATATTGATAAAATAGAAACACTTTATGCCATATACAAACAAGTAATTGATTTGGCCGAAGTTTCTTTTGAAGGAGAACCTTTGAATGGTTTGCAGATTATGGGAGTGTTAGAAAGCCGTGTTTTGGACTTTGATACCGTTATTGTCACTTCGATGAATGAAGGGAAATTTCCGGCGGGAAAATCGCAAAATTCTTTTATTCCGTATGATGTGAAACGCGAATTGGGTTTGCCGACATTCAAAGAAAAAGACGCTATTTATACCTATCATTTTTACCATTTGTTACAAAGAGCAAAGAATATCTATTTAATTTATAATACAGAAAGTGAAGGATTGGATGCAGGTGAAAAAAGCCGATTCATAACGCAACTCGAGGTCGAAAGGCAAAAAAATCATACTTTGATACATGAAATTTACAATGCAGTTTTACCTGAAACGGCATATCAACCGATGGTAATTCCAAAGTCAGAAAGTGTGATGGTACGATTGAAAGAAATTGCAGAAAAAGGGTTTTCTCCATCAGCATTGACGAGTTATATCCGAAATCCGATTCAGTTTTATTTCCAAAAGATTTTGCGCATCAGTGAAGTCGAAGAAGTCGAAGAAAATATTGCCTTGAATACGTTGGGAACCATTATCCACGAAACTTTGAAGGTTTTATACGAACCATTCATTAGTAAATTTATTTCAGAAAGTGATATTTTAAATTGTTTCAAACAAATTGACGCTGAGGTTTTAAAGCAATTTAAATTGGTTTACAAAGAAGGCGAGATCAAAAAAGGACGAAATTTATTGGCGTTTGAAGTCGCCAAACGAAATGTTTCGAATTTCTTGAAAGTAGAATTAGAAAGTATTAAGAGTGGCGATGCGATAAAAATTATTGCTTTGGAGCAAACATTTGGACGTACTTTAAATCATCCTAATTTACCTTTTCCGATATTGATAAAAGGTAATGTAGATAGAATTGAAGAGCGTAACGGAATCATTAGAATTATCGATTACAAAACTGGAAAAGTAGAAAAAGCTAGCGTCACTTTGAAATCCTGGAAAGGATTAACGGAAGACATTAAAAGCGACAAAATCATTCAGGTTTTAGCTTATGCGTTCATGTACGAAAAAGAGGCGAAGGGAAAACCAATTGAAGCCGGAATTATTTCCTTTAAAAATTTGAAAGCAGGATTTCTTCCGTTTAATTTTAAAGAAGAAAAGGACACCAATTCAATTATAAATGAAGAAATTTTGAGTAATTATATAGAACAAATGGTTCTTTTATTAAGCGAAATTTTAGATGAGAATATTCCTTTTGAAGAGAAAATAATTTAAACAGCATTCCCAATCAGAAAATCAGCCAACATCTTTGCGTTTTATAAAAGTACATTGACAATAAACATGTCAATAAGCGCTTTGGCATGGGTTTTTGGAGGATTTGAAACCTTCAAATACGTACTTATTATTTTTGGTTTCTTCATCAGTATTTTGATAAAAGAAGTGAATGCTAAAAGTGAATACCTGTTCTATTACAACAACGGAATTTCAAAAATGCAATTGTTTGCTTATGGTTTTCTAATGAATTTTGTTTTTTCGATCGTGCTGATTTTAGTCATTAATGTAGTGCTGAAACTCGTATGATTAAAAATATTTTAGAAGTTGACAGTGTTCAAAAACAATATGATGGAAAAATTATAGTTTTCGATGTGTATTTGAAATGCGAAACGGCTGATATCATTGGCATTTTAGGAAGAAATGGTTCCGGAAAATCTACTTTGTTAAAAATCATTTTCGGAATTGTAGCTGCTGATTTTAAATTTGTTCGGGTAGATGGCGTCGTGAAATCAAAAACCAGCGATTTGCTAAATGAAATTAGTTACTTGCCTCAAGATAATTTTATTCCAAATTCATTTTCGATACAAAAGACAATTTTATTGTCTATTGACAAAGAGAAACTACAGGATTTTTATGCTGATGAAATGATTCAATCGATGCTGAACAAAAAAATAAAGCATTTGTCCGGCGGAGAATTACGGTATTTAGAAATTAAATTAATCCTGAATAATGCGTCAAAATTTGTTTTGCTGGACGAGCCTTACAATGGTTTGTCTCCCATAATGATTGAAAAGATAAATGAATTAATCACTGCAATGTCCAGTGTAAAAGGCATCATTATCACGGATCATAATTATGAAAATGTGATTAAAGTCTCCACAAAACTAGCGTTGATGAAAGAAGGAAAAATGCACCACTTAAAAGACAAAAGCGAATTGGTTGAAAAAGGATATTTGAAATCAAGAATGATTTAAATGCTTTTGAAAAAAGCCAACAATACAATCAATAATTGGTCTTGGTTCTCAATGTGAGTCATGTGTCCGTCCGGAAAAGTTACCAGTTTGACAGTCGTGTTTTCGATTTGTTCTTTGGTTTCTTCGTAATTTAAAACAGGATCTTTTTCGCCCAGAATTAATAATTTTGGATAGGGCGTAAGATGTAATAAGACTTCCCGATCTTGTCTTATTTTCATTCCTTCCAGTGAAGCAACGATTCCTTGAAGCGGTGTTTTTAAAGCTTCTTTTTTTACACTTTCAATTTCTAAAGTAAGTCGTTCTCTATTGGATTCACTGAATAAGTTTGCAATAGAGAGTGAAACAAAGTTCATAAAAGATTTTTTTACGGCTTTGATAGCTCGATCCCGATTTGTTTTTCGTTCCTCACTGTCGGCTCTTGCGGTAGAGTTTAATAAAACCAATCCTTTTATGGTGTCAGGATATAATTCGGCGAAAGCCAAAGCGACATAACCGCCCATAGAATGCCCGACAAAAATGGCTTTTCGGATGCGCAATTCCGATAAAACAGCGTGAACGGCATCGGCATTATCTTCCATCGTTTGTACGTAACTCAAACATTCCGTTTCGCCATGTCCCAATAAATCAATCGCGATGACGCGATTTTTTTTAGCAAATTCCGGAATGTAAAAATCCCACATGCCTTTGTTTTCCAAGAAACCATGAAGTAAGACAATAGCGGTTCCTTTCCCGGTGTCGGAATAGGAGATGTTGGTGTTTTTAAAGAGAATTTGTTTCAAAATGGAAATTTAGTCTACAAAAATAGCATTTTATTTTTTTATGATTTTCTATTATAATAATCGTTTAAAAGGGTTGCCGAAAAAACACGAGGTGAAAATTGAAAAAATCGTTGGAGACAATAATTAAACAAAATGTGTTTTTTAACCATATAAGAAATTTAAGTTCATTTAAGAATTGCTACTAAATTCTTATATAGTTTAAAAAAATAGCTTCCATTTCTGAAAGCCGTTTGTAAAAATTAAAATCGTTTATCGCCATTAAGCAAACTTCCTAATCCGCCTAATAAACTGCCTTCGTCGCGACTGTTTCCGCCCGCTCTTGGAGCAGATGCGATGATTCTATCTGCGAGTCGGCTGAAAGGCAAGGATTGTACGTAAACCGTTCCCGGACCACGAAGTGTGGCGTAAAATAATCCTTCTCCACCAAAAATAGAATTCTTGATGCCGCCAATAAACTCAATGTCGTAATCGACATCTTTGGTAAAGCCTACGATACAACCGGTGTCAACTTTTAGGATTTCGCCTGCGGCTAATTCTTTCTTGGCCAATGTTCCACCGGTATGTACAAACGCCAGACCGTCGCCTTCTAATTTTTGCATGATGAAACCTTCGCCGCCAAACAATCCGCGACCCAGTTTTTTAGAGAATTCGATTCCAACGGAAACGCCTTTGGCAGCGCAGAGAAAGGCGTCTTTCTGGCAGATGAATTTTCCGTTAAATTGCGTTAAGTCAATTGGGATAATTTTTCCGGGATACGGTGAGGCAAATGAAACTTTGCTTTTGGTATTGTTTTGATTGATGAACGCAGTCATGAAAAGACTTTCGCCGGTCAGGACTCTTTTTCCTGCACTTAAAAGTTTATCTAATAATCCGTTTTCCTGTCCGGAACCGTCTCCAAAAATGGTTTCCATTTGGATATTATTGTCCATCATCATAAAACTTCCCGCTTCGGCAATTACAATTTCCTGAGGATCTAATTCTATTTCCACATATTGCATTTCCTCGCCATATATGTGGTAGTCTATTTCGTGTGCTTGCATGATTTCTGTACTTTAAGTTTTTATTTAAAAGTTTTTACCATTAAGAAATTAAGTTTCATTAAGAATCAGAGCTTAATTTTTCTTAATTTCTTAATGGTTATTGTTTATAAAAATATGATGTTTTTCAAAACATTTATTATTTTAAATAAGTCGGAAGCTTGATTATAAAGTTACGGTTTTATGATGAATTTTGGAGTTGATGTTATTGAGTTATATGTTTTCTTGTTGAAGCGCGCAAGGGATAATAGCGGAAAGCCCATAGCGCCGCATTTTTTTTGCGGTGCGAGGGCTTGCAGCGGATAGCCCGACGCAACCGGAGTTTATGGAGGTTGGGTTGCGCCCAAAAAAAAATCGGTTCACATTGCTGTAAACCGATTTGGTTGTATTTATTTTAAGGAATTAACTGTTCATTAATTCTTCGATTTCGTCCACTTCAATTGGGATGTTGCGCATCATGTTGAATGGTTCGCCACTTTCCTGAACGATGATGTTGTCTTCCAGACGGATTCCGAAACCTTCAGCAGGAATGTAAATTCCCGGCTCAACGGTGAACACCATATTGGCTTGCATGGGCTCGGTCAGGATTCCGTAATCGTGCGTGTCCAATCCCATGTGGTGGGATGTTCCGTGCATGAAATATTTTTTATAAGCGGGCCATTCCGGATTTTCATTTTGTACATCGGCTTTGTCAATAAGACCCAAACCTAGTAATTCTGAAGTCATTAATTTCCCGACTTCAATATGGTATTGTTTCCAAAGTGTTCCTGTTGTCAGCATTTTGGTTGCTTCATTTTTTACACGTAAAACCGCATTGTACACTTCTTTTTGTCTTTTGGTGTACTTTCCTGAAACCGGAATTGTTCGCGTCATGTCACTGGAATAATTGGCGTATTCTGCCGCAACATCTAGTAAAATCAAATCACCTGCTTTGCATTGTTGGTTGTTTTCGATGTAGTGCAACACATTGGCATTGTTTCCGGAAGCGATAATTGGCGTGTATGCAAAACCTCTGGAACGGTTGCGAATGAATTCATGAATCAACTCGGCTTCGATTTCGTATTCGGTAACGTTTGGTTTTACAAAGGATAATAATCTTCTAAAACCAAGTTCGGTAATGTTACAGGCTTTTTGGATTAAATCCAATTCTTCAGTTTCTTTTACAGAACGAAGGCGTTGCAATATCGGATTACTTTTTGCGACAGCATGAGCGGGATATTTGTCTTTCCACCATTTTACAAAACGGGCTTCACGCGTTTCGGTTTCTACGGTAGCACGATAATGTTCGTTAGTATTGATGTAAATCGTGTCAGAATGCGTCATCATTTCGAATAAGACTTTCTCAAATTCTTGTAACCAATACACGGTTCTGATTCCTGTTACTTCAAAAGCGCGCTCTTTAGTCAGTTTTTCACCTTCCCAAATCGCAATGTGCTCGCTGGTTTCTTTCAAAAAAATCATTTCTCTTTGATGCTCGTAAGGCGCATCCGGAAAAAGCAATAAAATGCTTTCTTCCTGATCTACTCCGCTTAAATAAAAGATGTCGCGGTGTTGTGCAAAAGGCAAAGTGCTATCAGCAGAAACGGGATAAATATCATTGGAATTGAAAATAGCAACGCTTTTTGGCTTCATCTGAGCCATGAATTTTTCTCTATTTTTTATAAATAAATCTCGGTCAATTTGATGGTATTTCATAACAATTCGTTTTTATACATTGAAAATTCAAAAATACTAACTTTGAGAGAAAAGGATGTTAATTAGACTATAAAATTTTCAGATAACTATTTTTATGATTAATTTTCCAATTCAAATCAATTTACATGAAAAAAATAGTACTCTTTTCGGCCCTTATTCTACAAAGTGTTTCTTGGGGACAAGCTTCTACTGAAGTAATTCAGCAAGCCTTGGAAGCCAAAAAACAAATGGAGAAACAATCGCTTTTCCAGAATGTTACTTTCGAAAATGTGGGTCCAACGGTGATGAGCGGCAGAGTGGTGGATGTGGATGTGAATCCGGAAAATCCAACCGAATTTTATGTGGGGTATGCTTCAGGCGGACTTTGGTACACAAATAATAATGGGATGAGTTTTTTGCCTGTTATGGATGCGGCGCCTACGCAAAATGTGGGTGATATCGCGATAGACTGGAAACGAGGGACCATTTGGGTAGGAACTGGCGAAGTAAATTCGTCCCGCTCGTCTTATGCCGGAATTGGAATTTTGAAATCCGAAGATAAAGGAAAGACTTGGCAAAATATGGGATTGCACGACAGTCATCACATCAGCAGAATCCTGATTAATCCTTCAAATCCTGATGAAGTTGTTGTGGGAGCAGTGGGTCATTTGTATTCAAAAAATGAAGAACGAGGGGTTTATAAAACAACTAATGGAGGGAAAACGTGGAATAAAGCACTTTATATAGACGATGAAACAGGGATTATAGATGTGGCTGTTTCGCCAAAAAATTTCAAGGTTCAATATGCGGCTTCTTGGAGTAAAGACAGAAAAGCATGGGATTTTATAGGAAGTGGAGCCACTTCGGGAATTTATAAAAGTGAAGATGCAGGATTGACATGGAAGCTTTTTACAACTGGTGAAAGCGGATTTCCAGTAGGGGAAGGCGTTGGTCGTATTGGTTTAGCGGTCTATGATGATTCTAACGTTTATGCCATTTTGGATAACCAATTCAAAAGACCGTTGCAGTCCAAAAAAAGTAATTCGTTACCGATTGCGTTTTCTATGCCGGGAGACGAATTCTTAAAAATACCAAATAAAAGTTTGAATTCTATTTTAAAGAATTACGGATTGACCGAAAAATACAGAGCCGAAAATATTAAACACTGGGTTCAAAACGGATATTTGCAACCTGATGAAGCCGCCAAAGTGGTTCTGGATGCCATTAACAGTTTAGCCGAGACAGAAGTTATAGGTGCCGAAGTATACAAATCAGATAACGGAGGAAAAAATTGGACTAAGACCCATCAGGATTTTATCGATGATTTCTTTTATTCATACGGATATTATTTCAGCGTTATTTCTGTTGATCCGAACGATGTGAATAAAATTTATTTATCGGGTGTGCCCGTTATAAAATCAAATGATGGCGGAAAAACATTTACATCCATAAGTGAAGATAATGTTCACTCGGATCATCACGTAGTTTGGGTGAATCCGAATAAATCGGGGCATTTAATTAACGGAAATGACGGCGGGTTGAATATTTCGTATGATGATGGAGCGCATTGGGTGAAAAGTAATTCGCATTCTGTGAGTCAGTTTTATTCAGTGAATGTGGATGAACAAGAACCGTATAATATTTATGGCGGAATGCAGGATAATGGTGTTTGGGTTGGACCAAGTAATTACAAATATTCGTCAGAATGGTACCAAACTGGAAAATATCCGTATGAAAATTTGATAGGAGGTGATGGAATGCAAACTCAAATCGACAAAAGAAATCCAAATATTGTTTTTACAGGGTTTCAATTCGGAAATTATTATAGAATAGATCGTGCGAATAACAAGCGTGAATATATTTCTCCAAAGCCAAAAAAAGACGAGAAGCCCTTTCGATTCAATTGGCAAACGCCTATTTTATTGTCTTCGCATAACCAAGATATCTTGTACATGGGGTCTAATTTCTTGCACCGTTCTATGAATCAAGGGGAAAGTTGGACGGCTATTTCGCCTGATTTGACGCAAGGAGTGGAAGAAGGAAATGTCGCTTTTGGAACAATTGCTGCTATCAGCGAAAGCCCATTACAGTTTGGTTTACTCTACACGGGAAGCGATGACGGGTTGCTGCATGTATCGAAAGATGGCGGTGCAACTTGGAACAAAATTTCAGGAAATTTACCTCAAAACCGATGGGTTTCAAGAGTCGTGGCTTCGGCGCACAAGAAAGAAAGAGTGTATGCGACTTTAAACGGATATCGTAATGATGATTTTGCCAGTTATGTGTATGTGTCAGATGATTTTGGACAAACTTGGAAAAATATAGCGAATAATTTACCTGCAAGTCCAGTGAATGTAATTGTGGAGGATAATGTCAATGAGAATATTTTATATCTGGGAACGGACAACGGATTGTATGTTTCGTTAAATAAAGGAACGAGCTGGGATGATTTTTCTAATGGGATTCCTAATGTTGCCGTTCACGATGTAGTGATTCAAAAGAAAGCAAAAGATTTAGTGGTAGGAACCCACGGTCGTTCGGTGTATAAAGTCAATTTGGGACAAGTGCAAGAATTGAATGATAAAGTTGTAGCGAAAAATCTTCATGTTTTTGAGCTTAAAAAAATAGAAAAATCCAAAAATTGGGGTAACAGTTGGAGTTCTTGGGCTAAGGCTTCAGAGCCAAAAGCGGAGATTTGGTTTTATTCAAATGCTGATACAGAAGTGCTGCTGCAGATTGAAAACAGCTTAAAAGAAGTTGTTTTTTCTCAAAAGGTGAAAGCTGTAAAAGGGTTGAATAAGCAAGAGTATGATTTTTCTTTGACCAAAGAGGCTGCGGATAGATTAAAAAATAAAGACAAAAAACTAAAATTGGAACAAGCTAAAAACGGCAAATATTACCTTCCAATTTCAGTGAATAAAATCAGTATTCAAAAAGGAAGCGAGAAAGTCGTTACTGATCTTGAAATTATTGAATCAAAATTAACAGTCATTCAGCTTTAAAAACAAAAAACACGATTTCATCTGAAATCGTGTTTTTTTATGGTTGCTACTTTTCTAAAACTGTGCTACTTCTGTAGAATCTTTCATCGCAGTAGTAGAAGATTTTCCGATTGTCACGGTATTTTGTACCGCATCAAAATAAGAAGTTCCTACGAAACCTTGGTGTTTTACCGCTTTGAAACCGTGTTTTTGCAAAGCAAATTCTCTTTCTTGTAATTCAGAATATCCGGCCATTCCTCTTTCTTTGTACGCTTTAGACAATTCAAACATGCTGGTGTTCAACGCGTGGAATCCGGCTAATGTGATGAACTGGAATTTGTATCCCATTGCCGCAAGATCTTCTCTGAATGTTTCCATTTCAGCAACTGATAATTTAGCAGCCCAGTTGAAAGAAGGCGAACAGTTGTAAGCTAACATTTTCCCCGGGAATTTTGCGTGAATTCCTTCGGCAAATTGTCTTGCGTAATCAAGATCCGGATTGCTGGTTTCCATCCAAATTAAATCAGCATAAGGCGCATAACTCAATCCTCTGTCAATTCCTTGCTCCACACCACAATTTACATAGAAAAAGCCTTCTCCTGTTTTTTCACCTGTGATGAATTTAGCGTCTCTAGGGTCAATATCGCTAGTTAGTAAGTTGGCTGCATCAGCATCTGTACGGGCAACAACAATTGTTGGCGTCCCCATAACATCAGCTGCTAATCGAGCAGCAATCAATTTATTGATAGCTTCTTGTGTAGGAACCAATACTTTTCCACCTAAGTGGCCACATTTTTTGGCAGAACTCAATTGATCTTCAAAGTGAACTCCGGCAGCTCCCGCTTCAATCATGGATTTCATTAATTCAAAAGCGTTAAGGTTTCCTCCAAAACCAGCTTCGGCATCAGCAACAATAGGAACTAGATATTCTTTTTTGTCTGCAGTTCCGTTAACGACTTGTATTTGGTCTGCTCTCAAAAGGGCATTGTTGATACGTTTTACTACCAATGGAACACTGTTAGCAGGATATAAAGATTGGTCAGGATACATTTCGCCAGCTACGTTTGCATCAGCAGCTACCTGCCATCCACTCAAATAAATAGCGTCTAAGCCCGCTTCAACTTCTTGAATGGCTTGATTTCCGGTAAGCGCGCCAAGTCCGGCTACAAAATCCTGAGAATTTAGCTTATTCCATAAAGTATTCGCTCCAATTCTGGCTACACTATGCTCTATTTGATAAGAACCTTGCAATTTTACCACTTCCTCTGCGGTGTATGGTCGCTCAATGCCATTCCATCTTGGGTTCGTAATCCAGTCGGTAACTAATTCTTGAATTCTTGTTTCTGTGGTTTTCATAGTGTTTATAAAGGTTTAATGGTGTTTAATAGTTCTTTTTATTGCAATTGATGTTGGGTTTTAAATGTATTTGTATCCCGGAATGGTCAAAAACTCGATAAAACTGTCGTTCACGACCAGAATGTCTAGTAATTGTTCCGCCAGTATGTATTTTTGTTCTTCATGATTTTCGTCTCCAACGAGCTTTCTGATTTTTTCAAATTCTTCCATAGCTAATCGGTGATAGTATTTTTCATTTAATACCTTTTGATTGTCCAAGATCACTCCGTTTTGTAGCCATTGCCACAATTGGGATCTCGAAATCTCGGCAGTAGCGGCATCTTCCATTAAATTATGTAAGGCAGCGGCACCTTGTCCATTGAGCCATGAAGCGATATATAAAACTGATATACTGATGTTTTTTCGAACGCCTTCTTCAGTAATTGTTCCTTTTGGAGTTTCCAGTAAATCACTTTCAGTAACGTGTACGTCTTCTCTTTTTACATGAATTTGGTTTTTAGTTGGCATGTATTTGTCGAATACCGTCATGGCAAGCGAAACTAAATCCGGATGCGCCACCCAAGTGCCATCATGTCCATTTTTCGCTTCACGTTCTTTGTCCGCAATTACTTTGTCGAAAGCTGTTTTATTGGCCTCTTCGTTGTTTTTTATCGGAATCTGAGCGGCCATTCCGCCAATTGCGTGAATATTTCGTTTGTGACATCTTTGAATAACCAATTGTGAATACGCACTCATAAATGGCGCAGTCATAGTTACCTGATCTCTGTTTGGAACTAGGAAAGTTGGATTTTTTCTTAGTTTTTTGATGTACGAAAAAATGTAATCCCATCGCCCGCAATTAAGACCTACAATATGGTCTTTCAATTCAAAAATGATTTCGTCCAATTGAAAACTGGCAGTTATCGTTTCGATTAAAACCGTGGCTTTGAATGTTCCGTTTTTCACGCCCAAATATTCCTGCGTAAATTCGAAAACTTCATTCCACCATCTCGCTTCCAGATAATGTTCCAGTTTTGGAATGTAAAAATACGGTGCCGTTCCATCCTCAATAAGTTGTTTGTGATTGTGAAAAGCATACAATCCAAAATCAATTAGGGAACCTGAAGTTTGTTCTCCGTCAATCAAAATATTTTTCTCCGGTAAATGCAAACCTCTTGGTCGAACAATCAGTACGGCAGTTTCGTCGTTCAGACTGTATTTTTTATTTTTTTTAGTGTCTTCAAGAGTGATGGTTTTATCTACCGCATCTTTCAGGTTTTGTTGGCCCGTCATTAAGTTGCTCCAAGTAGGAGAAGTGCTGTCTTCAAAATCGGCCATGAAAGTTTTTGCTCCCGAATTCAACGCATTGATGACCATTTTTCGATCGACCGGACCCGTTATTTCGACTCTTCGATCTAATAAATCCTCTGGCGTTTTCGCTGCTTCCCAATTACTTTCTCTGATGCTTTTTGTTTCAGAAGGAAAAGTTGGTAAGGCACCTGCATCAAATAAATGCTGCTGTTTTTTTCTTTCTTCTAATAACAAAAGTCTTTTGTCATTGAATCTTTGGTGCAATTCTGTTACTAAATCAATCGCTTCCTCCGTCAATATTTCTGGATAATGCCCTTTCGTTTCAGTTGCAAATTGTAATAATTTTTCGGTTGTTTCAATATTATCTTTCATGGTTAAAATGTTTTACATGACAATGTTACGAAAAGTTTTTTATAAAACAAGCGAACGTACGCTAAAAATGAAAAATATTTTTTTTGGCGTAAATATTTTTTAGCTTATCTTTGAAATATGAACATAGAAAAGGATTATATCAAGTTGATTTTTGGGTTAAAACTGAAGCAGGCTCGCACTAATAAGAATTTGTCTTTATTTGGTTTAGCCAAAATCACGGATCTTTCAAAATCATATTTAAACGAAATTGAAAAAGGGAAAAAGTATCCTAAAACGGATAAAATCATTCTGCTGTCTGAAAAGTTAGATGTTTCCTATGATAATATGGTTTCTTTGAAACTCGATAATAATCTGGCGCCTATTGGAGAAATTCTTAAGTCAGGAATTCTTAAAGAGATTCCTTTAGAGATTTTTGGGATTCAGGAAAATGACCTTATCGATATTATTGCCAATGCTCCTGCAAAAGTCAATGCGTTTATAAGTACGATTATTGAGATTGCGCAGCATTATAATTTGACAAGAGAAAGTTTTTTCTTGGCGGCTTTGCGTTCGTACCAAGAAGCGCATAATAACTATTTTGAAGATTTAGAACTTAAAGTGCTACAGTTTTCCAAAGCGTTTCATGTGAATATTGACACCAAAATTTCTATCGAGGAACTAACAGCGATATTAATCGAGGAATACGGTTATACGATCAAAGAACTCGTTTTTTCTGAACAAGAACAATTGGGGGATTTGAGATCGATATTTGTGCCAAAAAGCAAAACGTTACTCCTTTCGTTAGACATTGACGAGCCTCAAAAAGCGTTTATTCTGGCTAAAGAAATTGCGTATAATTATCTTGAGATTACCGAAAGATTATATACGTTCAGTTGGATTAAATTCGATAATTTTGATCAGGTTCTGAATAATTTTTATGCTTCTTATTTTGCGGGAGCGTTGCTTATTCCCAGACAACAACTGATAGATGAGCTGAATTTATTTTTATTAAAAACAGACCCAAAACCTCAGGAAATGGTTGCTTTAATGAGTGGATTTAATGTTTCGCCTGAGTCGTTCTATCAAAGGTTGACTAACATTTTGCCAAAAGATTTTCAGTTGAAAAATCTCTTTTTTCTTCGATTGTCTCATCAAATAGGAGCGGATACGTATCAGATAAAAAAAGAATTGCACATTACGAACCAGCAGGAGCCCCACGCGAATGAAATGAATGAACATTACTGCCGAAGATGGGTTTCTATACGCACGATTGAGGAGTCTTTAAAGCAAAAGAAAAGCCACTTTTTTGATGCGCAAATCTCCAGTTATGAAAACAGTAAAAATGAATATCTTGTTTTTTCATCGGCAACACCAGATCCTTTTAAAGTAGATTGTATCCGCAGTATTTCGGTAGGGATTTTAATCACTCCGGCGGTAAAGAAAAAATTCAAGTTTATCGAAAATGATTCGATTAAAAAACAGATTGTCGGGGTTACCTGCGAAACCTGCGCGGTTAAAAACTGTTTGGAAAGAGCTTCGCCTCCAATACAATTAGAGCAAAAAATGCGAAACGAAAACACAGATTTAATTGTGCAGCAATACATGACAAAATTCAGTTAGACAGATGCTGTATTTAAAAAAAAAGCGCCGAAAGTTCAAGTATGAATTCTCGGTGCTTATTTGTGGGAATGTAAAATGAATCAACCCGTTTGCTGCGTTTTTGTTAAGATTTCTTTCTTTTTTGTTTGGCTGTTTTTCAGGCTGTTTTTAGATTTATGTTTGATATTTAAAGATTTCTTGATGTTTTGTGTAAAACACTTTAAAATCATTATAAATAACAGCGAAAAGGTTGTAGTTCCTGTCTAATTGCTTTATTTTTGTAGAATTTTTTAAAACAAATTATATAAATCTTATGGCAAAATCTGCATTATTGAAATCGTCAATAGCAAAAAAAGTAGCTATGGCGCTTTCAGGACTTTTTTTGATGTTGTTTCTAGCACAGCATTTTTTTATCAATATGACATCGGTGTTTAGTGAAAACACTTTCAACTCGATTTCTCATTTTATGGGAAATAATCCATTAGTACAGTTCGTAATTCAACCCGTTTTAATTGCTGGAGTAGTTTTTCACTTCATCATGGGTATTGTTTTGGATTTTAAAAACCGTGCAGCAAGACCAATTGCGTATGCAAAAAACAATGGAGCTGCAAATTCTTCTTGGGCTTCAAGAAACATGATTGTTACTGGGGCAGTTATTTTTGCATTCCTTGGATTGCATTTTTATGATTTTTGGTTTCCAGAAATGATTTATAAATATGTAGATGTTAGTCCATTGGACGAAACCAGATATTTTCATGAAATGACAGCTAAATTTGAAAGTCCGGTTCGTACCGGTTTATACTGTTTGTCATTTGTATTATTGGCATTGCACTTGTGGCATGGATTCAGTTCTTCTTTTCAATCTGTTGGAGCAAGAAGAGTTTCTTTGGGAACTCAAAAACTCGGTTACGCTTTTGCAATTATAATTCCTTTTGGATTTATTTTTATTGCATTATTTCATCATTTCAATCATTAATATTCAATTATAATGGCATTAGACTCAAAAATACCAGAAGGTTCGATTTCGGACAAATGGACAAATTATAAAGATCATATTAATTTAGTAAACCCTGCGAACAAACGTAATTTAGATGTAATTATAGTTGGTACAGGTCTTGCTGGAGGTTCTGCTGCTGCAACATTGGCAGAATTAGGGTATAACGTAAAAGCATTTTGTTTCCAAGATTCACCGCGTCGCGCGCACTCAATTGCCGCACAAGGAGGAATTAACGCTGCAAAAAATTATCAAGGAGACGGAGATTCAACTTTCCGATTGTTTTATGATACTGTAAAAGGGGGCGATTATCGTGCTCGTGAAGCAAACGTACATCGTTTGGCTGAAGTTTCAGGAAATATTATTGACCAATGTGTGGCACAAGGTGTTCCATTGGCTCGTGAATATGGAGGATTATTGGATAATCGTTCTTTTGGAGGAACATTAGTTTCCAGAACTTTTTATGCAAAAGGACAAACAGGTCAACAATTATTATTAGGAGCATATTCTGCCATGAACCGTCAAATAGGTCGTGGAAAAATAAAAATGCACAACCGTCACGAAATGCTTGATTTAGTAGTCGTAGACGGAAAAGCAAGAGGGATTATTGCCCGTAATTTAGTTACTGGTGAAATAGAAAGACATTCGGCTCATGCAGTAGTTATTGCTTCCGGAGGTTACGGAAATGTATTTTTTCTTTCCACAAATGCAATGGGAAGTAACGCTACCGCAGCTTGGAAAATCCACAAAAAAGGAGCTTTCTTCGCAAATCCTTGTTACACACAAATTCACCCAACCTGTATTCCAGTTTCTGGAGATCACCAATCGAAACTGACATTGATGTCAGAGTCATTGCGTAATGACGGACGTATTTGGGTTCCTGCGAAATTAGAAGATGCTAAGGCTATTCGTGAAGGTAAAAAGAAACCAACGGATTTGTATGAAGCGGAAAGAGATTATTATTTAGAAAGAAGATACCCTGCTTTTGGGAATCTTGTTCCTCGTGATGTTGCCTCTCGTGCTGCAAAAGAGCGTTGTGATGCTGGTTTTGGAGTTAACAAAACTGGAGAAGCTGTTTATTTAGATTTTGCTGCCGCAATACAACGTTACGGTAAAGAGCAAGTTTATGTAAAAGGTTTGGATGCCAATGATGCGGAGTTGGTTATCAAATTAGGAACTGCTGTTGTTGCCAATAAGTACGGTAACTTGTTTCAAATGTATGACAAAATTGTTGATGAGAATCCATACAAAACCCCAATGATGATCTACCCTGCGGTGCATTATACTATGGGAGGAACATGGGTTGATTATAACTTGCAAACCACTATTCCGGGTTGTTTCTCTATCGGAGAATCGAACTTCTCAGATCACGGAGCCAACAGATTAGGTGCTTCGGCATTGATGCAAGGTTTGGCTGATGGATATTTTGTGCTTCCTTATACTATTGGAGATTATTTGGCTCCAGATATTAAAATGGGAACAATTTCTACGGATTTGCCTGAATTTATTGCTGCAGAAAAAGCGGTAAAAGATCAAATCGAGAAATTCATCAACAATAAAGGAACACATTCTGTTGACTATTTTCACAAGAAATTAGGAAAAATTATGTGGGACAAAGTAGGTATGGCTCGTAATGAGAAAGGGTTAAACGAAGCTATTGTAGAAATTGCAGCTTTGCGTGAAGAGTTTTACAAAGATGTAAAAGTGCCGGGAACGGACAAAGGATTCAACCAAGAATTAGAAAAAGCGACTCGTGTTGCCGATTTTCTTGAATTAGGAGAATTGTTTGCCAAAGATGCTTTGCATAGAAACGAATCTTGTGGTGGTCACTTCCGTGAGGAATATGCTACTGAAGAAGGTGAAGCACAACGCGATGATGAAAATTTTGCTTATGTAGCGGCTTGGGAGTACAAAGGAAAACCGAGCGATGCTGTTCTGCACAAAGAAGCATTGGTTTTTGATAACGTGAAACTAGTTCAAAGAAGTTATAAATAATATAGTCTAATGTCTAACGTCTTAAAGTCAAATGGCTCAATGTCAATCGACTTTCGACTTTCGACTTTATGGCTTTCAAACTAAAAATATGAAACTTATATTAAAAATATGGCGTCAGAAAAATGCCGCTACAGAAGGAAAAATAGTCGAATATCCTATAGATCATATTGAGCCGGATATGTCATTCCTTGAAATGCTTGACATTTTGAATGATGAATTAATCATGAAAGGAGATGAACCAGTTGCATTTGATCATGATTGTCGTGAAGGAATTTGCGGAATGTGTTCTTTGTATATCAATGGGGAAGCTCACGGACCGGACAAAGGTATTACGACATGTCAATTGCACATGAGAATGTTCAAGGATGGTGATACCATTTTTATCGAGCCATTTAGAGCAAAAGCGTTTCCTGTAATTAAAGATTTAGTTGTGGATAGAAGTTCTTTTGACAGAATTCAGCATGCTGGAGGATTTATATCTGTAAACACATCAGGAAATACAATTGATGCCAATACAATCCCTATTAACAAGAAAGATGCTGATGATGCATTTGATGCAGCTGCTTGTATTGGTTGTGGTGCTTGTGTGGCGAGTTGTAAAAACTCATCGGCAATGTTATTTGTCGCTGCAAAAGTATCTCAATATGCTTTGTTGCCACAAGGAAGAATTGAAGCTACTGATAGAGTTTTAAACATGGTTAGCCAAATGGATGCTGAAGGTTTTGGTAACTGTACCAATACTGGAGCTTGTGAAGTAGAATGTCCAAAAGGAATTTCTCTTGAAAACATTGCTAGAATGAACAGAGAATATTTATCTGCAAGTTTGAAAGGGTAAACAAGTCATAAAGTCAAATGTCTTAAAGTCGAAAGCTTTAAGGTAAAAACCTAAAAACGCATTCAATGTAAAAGTTGAATGCGTTTTTTTTATATATAATAAATTTTAGATTTTGTTTAGTCTTTCCATCCCCAAGGTGCGGAAGGTGTTGGGACTACTTTTGTAATGTCAAATTTCACGGTAAACAACCGGTCTGAACCGATGCGTCTTAGGTTGTACGTAAAAGACGTTTCGTCTAAAGTAATCCACCAGACATTTGCAGAAGCATTTGGAATTAAATCACATGTTTCTTGATCTGCCGGAAAAAACTGAAGCGTCGATGAACCAGAATTAGACGTTGTTCCGCCATATTGTGTAACCTTGTCTTCGGAGCCATCTTCGTGGCGGTGGTCGTGTTTCAATTGAATACGGTCATTTTTGTATGTTAATACCCAAGTTCTCGATTTGTCATCTCCTACAAAAAAAGGAATTCGAATGGTATTATCATCACAATTGCGAACGTGCATCACTAATTTCTTATCTCGAAAAGTATCATTGGCAGCGCCTTCTTTTACTTCTCCTTCAAATGATTTGCCACATTGTTTTTGTAAATTTTCCCAGAATTGTTTTGCACCTGATTTTTCTTGTCCAAAAATTAAAACGGAAAATAGCATCGTACTTACGATTAGCATCTTTTTCATAAAGTTATTTTTTTTGCTAATATAATGAACTTATGATGTTGTGATATTTCTTATTTTTATAAAAAATAAAACAACATGAAAGTTATCTTGATCCAAGCTCTTTTGATTTGGGAAAATCCAAAGCTAAATCGTGATTATTTCGAGGCCAGAATAAATGAAATTGCTTCGGCGGTTGATTTAATTGTATTGCCGGAAATGTTTACGAGCGGTTTTACAATGAGCCCTGAGAATGTTGCTGAAATAATGCAAGGCGAAACGATAACTTGGCTTAAAGTGTTGGCGAAAGCCAGAAACTGTGCCATTACGGGAAGTTTAGTTATAGAAGAAAATAGTAATTTCTACAACAGAATGGTATTTGTTTTTCCTTCAGGACAAATTCAATTCTATGATAAAAAGCACTTATTTACTTTGGCTGGCGAAGACAAAGTATACACAAGGGGAAATCAAAAAATAATTGTGGACTATTTAGGGTGGAAAATTTGTCCATTGATTTGTTATGATTTACGATTTCCTGCTTTTTCCAGAAATTCAGAGGATTATGACTTGTTGATTTATGTGGCAAGTTGGCCAAAAACCAGAACCAATGCTTGGGATGCTTTATTGAAAGCACGAGCGATAGAAAATATGAGTTATGCGATTGGTGTCAATAGAATAGGGACTGATGCAAATGGTTACGAATACATTGGTCACTCACAAGCGGTCGATTTTCTCGGGAATTATGTCTTGGAACCAGATGAATCTGAAAGTTTTTTTTTAGTAGAATTAGACAAAGAAAAAATGTTAGAAACCAGACAAAAATTAGGTTTTTTGAACGATAGAGATTTTTTTGAAATAAAAAACATATAAGTTTTAGTTCTTTTTTTCTGTTTTCGTATCTGTTTTCTTTTTAGGTTCCGGAATGTATGGAAGGCTCAAATCAAAAATTTGATTTACATCCCAATTAGCACGGACATCAATTTCTTTGGAAAAATAAATGACTTCTTCAGCTTGACGTTTTTCTAAATAATTACCGGAATCCCATTCCTTGTTTTTATTGGTGTCATAAATAGCACGCAAAGTATAAAGTGCAGGTTCAATCAAGTTAAAGTCTATTGTGGTGTTTTTTTCAGTGTATTCAGTAGCCAAAACATCACCTTTTATATTAGTCAGTTCTACAATGACAGGGAATTGCTTCACATTTTCTAATGCCACAGAAAGATTCCCATAATCTGAGGTGTTTCTCGTGTTTAATTTATAGGTCAAAGTGTCATTTGATTTTTCGAAAAAATCAGTTAACGCTCCAGGCAAAATTTCAAAAGTATAATTTTCTAAGGGTTCCTTTTTAAAATCAAAATACAATTTCTGATTAAATTCGTCGTATTCGGTGGTAAAAGGTACTGCGGCTTTTACATTATTAACCAAATTTATTTTAGAATTCTCAATGCGAATTAATGGAGTTGAACTTTCTAAAGTAAATTTATCTCTAAAATTTAAAGTGCCACTTTGCACAGGCGTAATGTTTAAGGTGTCTTTTTTCTGGTCTTTTATTTTAAAGGTGAAATTGGTTTCGTATTTGTCTTTGGCTACAGCCAAATTTAACGAATCTGTCTTGATGGGTTTATACCAGATTTGAAGGGAATCCTTTTTCGGGAATTTAGTAGTAATCGTAGACAAAACATCAGTATTATTTTTCAAGATTATTTTAGGTCTGTCATTAGCTGAATTCACAACGCCGTCGTATCCCAAAAGCAATTTATTTCCAGATGCTTGGCTTGGTTTGAAAGCCTTAAAAGGGAGTGTTTCCTTAAATAATTCCAACTCGTAAATGGTGTCGTTTGGAATAGTAATAAAGTCTTTGCTAAATCCAATTTTATCCGTTTTTGGATTGTATTTGTTATTACTGTTGTAGTCTTTCATCGCTACAAGAAGATATTTTCCGGCTTTTAAATTCTCAAAACGAAAAGTCTTCAAACTATCTAATGTGTTTGTCACATATCTTGGATTCTCATTATAAACTATTGAATCTTTAAAAGTGTCATTCACATCATAAAGCATAACCGAAACGAATGATTCTACTTCTTTGTCATAAGCACTTTTTACAGTTCCGCCAAGGCTTAAAGAGTCAATATAGTCTCCGGTAGAAAACACATATTTGAATTGGTTAAACGGATTTCCTTCGTTATTGTCAGCGATGCTTTGTCCAAAATTAAAGCTGTAAGTGGTATTAGGTTGTAACGTGTCTTTGATTTTTATTGTAATCGTTTTGCTTGGAGTAGTAGGTAGAATCGATGGTTCGTATTTCATTGGTGGTGAAATAATCAATTGCTTGTTAAGGTTTTTAAGTTTAATGTTTTCGTCAAAGACTAGTTTGATCTCGTTTCCTTTGAAGTTTTTGCTGAAATTTTCCGGAAAACTTGCTTTTAAAACGGGTGCAATGGTATCTTTCAAACCACCAGTGATGGAGCCTCTTTTGGCACATCCAACAATAACTAAAAGCAATAGAAAGAAGGTGTATTTTAAATTGTTTTTCAACATATCAAATCATAATTAGAATGTACAAAATAACAATTATAATTCATGCAATCGAAATTTTTTATAGAATTATTATGAGCGATTTAATTCAGCTTACTTTTTAGAATGCCTCTCTTTTTTTGTTTTTAATGTTTAATTTTGCGTCAAATAAGTTTTGTTGCGGCTAGTTTACTGTTTAAATTTGAAACCAATGTTGAATCGATATTATAAATAATGAGAAAAATAGAACATATAGGGATTGCTGTTAAAGACTTAGAAGTGTCAAATTTAGTTTTCGAAAAACTCTTTGGGGCTCCAGCTTATAAATTCGAAGATGTAGAAACCGAAGGAGTGACAACTTCTTTTTTTATGAATGGCCCCAATAAAATTGAGCTTTTAGCGGCAACTAATCCAGAAAGTCCTATTGCTAAGTTTTTAGAAAAAAAGGGAGAAGGGATTCATCATATCGCTTTTGATGTTGAAGATATTGTTTCAGAAATAGCGCGTTTAAAAAAGGAAGGGTTTGTAGTCTTGAATGAAATTCCGAAAAAAGGAGCTGATAACAAGTTAGTTGCATTTCTGCATCCAAAAAGCACGAATGGTGTTCTGATAGAATTGTGTCAGGAAATAAAATAATTTAATTGCAGATAAATGGGTAGTATTCTAATTTTCAGTTGGTTTCTATTTGAAATAAGTTAATAATTGAACTATATTAAAATCTAAGTCAAAAATATTTGGAGCAAATGAAAAATAGTGGTAATATTGCACACTCTAAACCGGTCCTATAGCTCAGCTGGTTAGAGCACCTGACTCATAATCAGGTGGTCCCTGGTTCGAGCCCAGGTGGGACCACGTAAAAAGCCTTTCAATTTTTTGAAAGGCTTTTTTTTATAACAGTATAAAAGCATATTTCATGTAAAAAAATCATACTTTTGTAACGATTACTGTTGTTTTTGTTAAAGCTATGAATTTTTTTGTAAAAAAAATAAATTATCAAATAAAAATATTTTTTAGGAGTAATTGATGCTTTATCTTTCTGATTTATGAAAATTTTTAAAAATATTTTTTTTATAATAATCATTTTCCTTTTTGGGATTATGGATGTTTTTGCGGGGCCTACGCCTCCAAATCCTTTTGGAAAGAAGAAGCCGCCACCACCGCCTGGATTGCCTATTGATGAAAATATTTGTATACTAATGATAATTGCATTGTTATTTGGAATTTATATTATTTACAACAATATGTTAAAAACAAAAACCACAATTTAAATTGTGGTTTTTGTTTTTATATGGTTAAGGGGATTATTTGTTAGCGTATAATCGGGAAACGTATTTGCCAATCACATCAAATTCAAGATTTATTTTTGTGCCAACTTCAATGGTTTTGAAATTAGTGTGCCCATGTGTATAAGGGATTATGGCTACACTAAACTGATTTTTTTTAGAATTCACCACGGTTAAACTTACGCCATTTACGGTAATTGAACCTTTTTCGATAGTAATGTTGTTTAATTTTTCATCATATTCAAAGGTGTAAAGCCAGCTTCCATTGGTTTGCTCTGCGATGATGCAGGTTCCTATTTGGTCTACGTGTCCTTGAACGATGTGTCCGTCAAGTCTGTCTCCAAGTTTCATTGCCCTTTCTAAGTTGACACTGTCGCCAACTTTCCAATCGGCTAAATTTGTTTTTTTTATCGTTTCGTCTATGGCGGTCACGGTATAGAAGGTGTCCTTGATTGCAACAACTGTAAGGCAAATTCCGTTATGAGCAACGCTTTGGTCAATTTGTAGTTCGCTGGTAATCGATGAATTCATCGTTATGTGAACATTACTGTTCTCTTTTTTTATTTCTTGGATGACACCAAGGGTTTCTATGATTCCTGTAAACATTTCTTGTTTTATTTTACTAAATTTGCACTTCAAAATTAGCAATAAATAACGTTAGGTCATGATGAAAAAAGCAGAAAATATAATCGTCGGGATTTCTATAGGAGATTTAAACGGTATTGGAAGCGAAGTTGTTTTAAAAACATTCGAGGATTCTCGTATGTTGGAGTTGTGTACTCCTGTTATCTTTGCTAATGTTAAGTTGTTATCTTTTGTGAAGAAAAGTTTTCAGTCTACTTCTTTGTTGCACGGAATTGATAAGTTGGATCAAATTGTAACAGGAAAGATTAATGTTTTAAATCTTTGGAAAGAAGGAGTTGATTTGAATCTTGGAGTAAATGATCCTAAGGCAGGTGAGTATGCTATAAAATCATTTGTTGCGGCCACCAAAGCTTTAAAGGATGGTCTTGTAGATGTATTAGTGACTGCGCCTATAAATAAGTATAATATTCAATCAGAGGATTTTAAATTTCCGGGACATACGGATTATTTAGATCAAGAATTGGAGGGAAATGCACTTATGTTGATGGTTCAGGATAGTTTAAGAGTTGGGCTCTTGACGGATCATATTCCGTTAAGTGAAGTGGCTTCTCATCTTACGGAAGAATTGATTAAAAGAAAAATTGAAACGGTTAAGCAATCATTAATACAGGATTTCAGTATTAATAAGCCTAAAATAGCTGTTTTGGGGTTAAATCCTCACTGTGGTGACGGAGGAGTTATCGGTACTGAAGATGATTTGATATTAAAGCCAACATTAAAAAAAATATTTGATAAAGGAACCTTGGTGTTTGGTCCTTTTGCAGCTGATGGTTTTTTTGGAAGTAACCAATATGAGAAGTATGATGCTATAATTGCGATCTATCACGATCAAGGATTAATTCCTTTTAAAACGTTGTCTTTTGGTAATGGAGTGAATTATACGGCAGGTTTGAATAAAATAAGAACGTCTCCGGATCATGGTACTGCTTATGATATAGCAGGAAAAGGAGTGGCTGATTTTAACTCATTCAAAGAGGCGGTTTATTTGGCACTTGATATTTATCATTCGAGAAATCAATATGCCGAAATCAGTGTGAAGCCATTGAAAACAAAAGAAAAACAGTTGTAAACAAAAAAAAGTGAATAACATTATTAGATTTGCAATAATTTTATATCTTTGCACTCCCGAAGTTTAGGGTCAAATTGTTGTTGAAATGAAGAAGACAAAAGAATTTTTAATACCTTTTATAGGATTAAAGCTAGGAAAACATCATTTTGAGTATCAAATAAATAATTCGTTCTTTGAAATCTTTGATTATAATGAATATCAAGATTCAAATATCAAAGTAAATGTAGTTTTAGAGAAAAAAAGTACGCTGTTGGAGTTAAGTTTTAAGCATAAAGGGACAGTAAATGTACCTTGTGATTTGACAAGCGAAGATTTTGACTTGCCAGTTAAAGGCAAAATGAATTTAATTGTTCGTTTTGGGGAGGAATATAATAATGACAATGAAGAATTGTTGATTTTACCTCATGGAGAGTTTGAAATAGATATTGCACAATATGTCTATGAAATGATAGTGTTGTCAGTGCCTCTAAGACGTGTTCATCCAGGAATTAAAGATGGAAGTTTAAAAACGGAAGCTTTAACTAAGCTTAATGAACTGATAGTAAAAGAAGAAAAAAAAGAGAATAAACAAGAAGAAAATATTGACCCGCGTTGGGACAAATTAAAGCAACTATTAACGGATAAATAATATAGTAAAATGGCGCATCCTAAGAGAAAAATCTCCAAAACAAGAAGAGATAAAAGAAGAACACATTACAAAGCTACTGTAGCACAGATTGCTACTTGTCCTATTACAGGAGAAGCGCACTTATACCATAGAGCTTACTGGCATGAAGGTAAAATGTATTACAGAGGGCAAGTTGTTATAGATAAATCTGTAGCTGTTGCTTAATACATTTTTGTAAATGATATTCGAACTCTCACATCGTGAGAGTTTTTTTGTTGTTTATAATTTTCATTAAATAAGAAGTTCCAAATCAATGAAAATGGAATTTTTTTTTGTAATTTTCAAGTCTTTTAAAAATTTTTCAAATGGCAACATTTGACAAAAAATAATCGCATCCAATGAATACAATTACAGCCGCAATAACCGCTGTTGGAGCCTATGTTCCAGACTTTGTTTTAACTAACAAAGCTCTTGAGGCCATGGTTGACACCAATGACGAGTGGATAACCTCTCGTACAGGAATAAAAGAAAGAAGAATCCTCAAAGAAGAGGGTAAAGGAACTTCTTTTTTAGCCATAAAAGCTGCACAAGATTTATTAGCTAAAGCCAATATTGACCCTCTAGAAATAGACTTGTTGATAATGGCAACTGCAACGCCAGATATGCCAGTTGCTTCAACAGGTGTATATGTAGCAACCGAAATAGGAGCCTTAAATGCTTTTGCATATGATTTGCAAGCAGCATGTTCCAGTTTCTTATTTGGGATGTCAACGGCAGCAGCTTACATAGAGTCCGGAAGATACAAGAAAGTACTATTAATTGGTGCTGATAAAATGTCCTCTATCGTAGATTATACTGATAGATCAACCTGTATCATTTTTGGAGATGGAGCTGGAGCAGTATTGTTCGAACCTAATTATGAAGGATTAGGATTGCAAGACGAATACTTGCGCAGTGATGGAATCGGAAGAGATTTTTTGAAAATTGACGCTGGTGGTTCTCTACTTCCTGCCTCTTACGAAACAGTAAGAGATAATAAACACAATATTATTCAAGACGGAAAAACAGTATTTAAATATGCTGTGACCAACATGGCTGATTCAAGTGAATTAATTCTGAAAAGAAATAATTTAACCAATGAAGATGTAGATTGGTTAGTTCCTCATCAAGCCAACAAACGTATTATTGATGCAACAGCAAATAGAATGAATTTAGAAGATTCTAAAGTGCTAATGAATATTGAAAAATACGGAAACACAACTTCTGCGACTTTACCATTAGTTCTTAATGATTTTGAACATTTATTCAAAAAAGGAGATACGATAATTTTGGCTGCTTTTGGAGGTGGATTCACTTGGGGATCTATATATCTAAAATGGGCATACGATAAAAAATAAATTTAAACTAAAAACAAATAATTATGGATTTAAAAGAAATTCAAAATCTAATCAAGTTTGTAGCAAATTCAGGAGTTGCAGAAGTTAAATTAGAGATGGATGATGTGAAAATTACCATCAGAACAACTTTAGAAGGAAATGTAACTGAAACCACGTATGTTCAACAAATGCCGGCTCAAGCTACACTTCAACAAGCAGTAACTCCACAACAAATTGCTCCGGTTGCAGTAGCTCCAGAAGTTCCAGTAGCAGAAAACGCTCACTATATCACCATAAAATCTCCAATCATTGGAACTTTTTATAGAAAACCATCTCCAGATAAACCAATGTTTGTTGAAGTAGGTAAAACAATTGCTAAAGGTGACGTACTTTGTGTAATTGAAGCTATGAAATTATTTAATGAAATTGAATCTGAAGTTTCTGGTAAAATTGTAAAAATATTGGTTGACGATATGTCGCCAGTAGAATTTGACCAACCGTTATTCTTAGTAGATCCATCATAAGGAATTATAAATTATGAATTATAAATTATGAATTGGTTTTTATCACCAGTCCTATATTTTAAAAAATTCATAACTCATAACTCATAACTCAAAAAAGATGTTTAAAAAAATATTGATTGCCAATAGGGGGGAAATTGCGTTACGCGTAATTAGAACATGCAAGGAAATGGGTATAAAAACGGTAGCCGTTTATTCTACTGCAGATGCCGAAAGTCTACATGTAAAGTTTGCTGACGAAGCAGTTTGTATTGGACCACCTCCAAGCAACTTGTCCTATTTAAAAATGTCAAATATTATTGCCGCTGCCGAAATTACAAATGCAGATGCAATACATCCGGGATACGGATTCCTTTCTGAAAATTCTAAATTTTCTAAAATTTGTCAAGAACATGGTATCAAATTCATTGGAGCTTCTCCAGAGATGATTGATAGAATGGGAGATAAAGCTTCCGCAAAATCGACTATGATTGAAGCGGGTGTTCCTTGTGTTCCAGGTTCAGTAGGAATTTTAGAATCGTATGAGCAAGCCTTACAATTATCAAGAGATTTTGGCTACCCAGTAATGCTTAAAGCAACTGCTGGTGGTGGTGGAAAAGGAATGAGAGCTGTTTGGAAAGAAGATGAATTGTTGAAAGCTTGGGAAGATGCGCGTCAGGAATCTGCAGCAGCTTTTGGAAATGATGGAATGTATCTGGAGAAATTAATCGAAGAGCCTCGCCATATTGAGATTCAAGTAGTAGGTGATTCTTACGGAAAAGCCTGTCATCTTTCAGAAAGAGATTGTTCAGTTCAAAGACGTCATCAAAAATTAACTGAAGAAACTCCATCTCCATTTATGACAGATGAGTTACGTGAAAAAATGGGTGAAGCAGCTGTAAAAGCAGCTGAATACATTAAATATGAAGGTGCTGGAACTGTAGAATTTTTGGTTGATAAACACCGTAATTTCTACTTTATGGAAATGAATACCCGTATTCAAGTAGAGCACCCAATTACAGAACAAGTTATTGATTATGACTTAATCCGTGAGCAAATTATGGTTGCCGCTGGAATACCTATTTCGGGTAAAAACTACTTACCACAATTACATGCGATCGAATGCAGAATTAATGCAGAAGATCCTTATAATGATTTCCGTCCTTCTCCAGGAAAAATCACAACATTACATATGCCGGGTGGACACGGAGTTCGTTTAGACACTCACGTGTATTCAGGGTATACTATTCCACCAAATTACGATTCAATGATTGCAAAACTTATTACTACAGCCCAATCTCGTGAGGAAGCGATTAGTAAAATGAGAAGAGCCTTGGATGAATTTGTAATCGAAGGAATAAAAACTACGATTCCGTTTCATAGGCAATTAATGGACGATCCTCGTTATATTGCAGGAGATTACACTACTGCATTTATGGATACTTTCAAAATGAACGATCCGGAATAAAAAATACTTTATTTAAGTAAAAAACCTTGCAGCGATGCAAGGTTTTTTTGTTTATTATATTTTGATACTGCCTGAATTGTATAATAATTATACACTTTGCCCCAGTATTTATACATCTTTCTTGTGTTTTGAATTTAATGGCTATTTTTAAAGCGTTGTTTTTTAATGCATTAACGATGTGATGCCTTGCTTTAAATGATTGGTATAATTATTTCTTTGTCTTAAGTAACAATAACAAATAAATAATTTAAAATTAAATACTATGAAAAAGTTAATCTTATCCGCAGCAATCGTTTTAGGAAGTTTGTCAACTTATGCTGCTACAGCTCCAATCGTGAGTAGTACCATTAAATCAGTATCAATTCAAGAGGAATACACTGAAGTAAAATTGGAAGAAGTTCCTGAAGCAATAAAAGCGGCATTAAAAACGGCATATCCAAGTGCTGTTCTTGACAAAGCGTATATAAATGCTAACAAAGAATACAAATTAGACATTACTGTTGGAGATAAAAAAGGAAATCTTTTTGCTGATGCAAATGGGAAATGGATTCAAAAATAAAAATATAATAATAAATAAAAATAAATAATATGAAAAAGTTAATGGTATCAGCAGCAATCGTTTTAGGGAGTTTATCAGCATTTGCGACTACAGTTCCAAATCAAAATTTTCAAGTTCAATCCTCATTATTTCAAGAAGGATATACTGAAGTAGAAACAGTTCCTGATGCTGTGAAAAAAGCGCTGGAAACAGCACATCCGGGCGCGGTTCTTGGAAAAGCATTTATAAATGCAAAGAAAGAATACAAATTAGAGATTACAGTTGGAGACAAGAAAGCTACTGTTTATACGGATGCCAATGGGAAATGGATAAATAAATAATTTAGGTGAGTTTTGTTTTTAAAAAGAGAGATTGTTTGTAACAGTCTCTCTTTTTTTGCAAAAAATTATGAGAATACAAATTTAATACCTTTATTTTAGCCTTAAAGTTAAAATGTAATGGCTAAGATTTTATTGATTGAAGATGATGTTGCCTTTTGTAAATTATTAGAAAAATTTCTAGTAAAAAAAGCGTACGATGTAACGCCGGCATTTTCAGCGGCAGAAGCAAAATCCAAAATTAAGAGCAACGAATTTGATTTGGTCATCACGGATTTAAGACTTCCCGATTCTGATGGGATTGCACTTATGTCAGAAATAAAATTGACTCACCCAAATGTTCCCGTAATACTAATGACGGGATATTCTGATGTGAGTACGGCTGTTAAAGCTATAAAAAATGGTGCTGCGGATTACATCTCCAAACCATTTAATCCTGAAGAAGTTCTATTGGTTATTACCAATGCTTTAGAAATTTCAAATGTCACGGAGTCAAATCAAATAGTCACCGCGACAAAAATCGGAAAACAAAGTGTAAAAAAAGATGCCAATGAATTCGTTAAAGGAATTTCTAAAGCATCCCAAAAGCTTGCCGAATACATACAGCTGGTCAGTCCGACAAATATGTCCGTTTTAATTATCGGCGAAAGCGGAACTGGAAAAGAAGTCATTGCCAAAAGTATTCACGAAAACAGTTCCAGAAAAAATACTAATTTCATTGCTGTTGACTGTGGTTCAATTCCAAAAGAATTAGCAGCGAGTGAATTTTTCGGTCATATTAAAGGATCTTTTACGGGAGCAATTCATGATAAAATTGGTTTTTTTGAAGCGGCAAATGGGGGGACTATTTTTTTGGATGAAATTGGGAATCTGTCTTATGAGAATCAAATTCAGCTTTTGAGAGCTTTGCAGGAAAGAAAAATCAAACCCGTTGGCAGTAATAAAGAAATAGACGTTGATATTAGGATTATTACCGCAACAAATGAAGATTTGCGTGAAGCGGTTAAAAGTGGAGATTTCAGGGAAGATTTATATCACAGAATCAATGAATTCTCTATTCATTCCCCGTCATTAGTCGAGAGGAATGAAGATTTAATGATCTTCTCAGATTTTTTTCTTGAAAAGTCAAATCAGGAATTGAATAAAAATGTCATCGGATTTTCTTCGGAAGTCATGACTATTTTTCAAAACTACAGATGGCCGGGAAATCTTCGGGAACTTCAAAATTGTATCAAAAGAGCAACGCTTTTATCGCAAGGGGATTTTATTGAAAAAACGGCACTTCCTATGGAGTTTTTTCAAAATGAAGACAAAAAAATCACCGATTTTTCTTTGTTTGAAAATGAGAAAGAAACCATTCTTGAAGCTTTAAATCAAACGAATAACAACAAATCTGAAGCTGCGAAATTGTTGAAAATTACCAGAAAAACGTTATATAATAAATTAAATCGTTACGATATTAATTAGTCTGATTCCTTTTCTAAAAGAGAAAAAAGACGGTCAATTTTATCTTTTAAGTTTTCAGAATGGATTTTAATTGCTGCGATTGTAAAATCGTCTAACTCTAAGTGATCTAATATTGTGCTAATTTCGTTGGCTTGAATTTGTTTGAACATTGGTCCCATTTTATGGGCAATATTTTTAATCTCAATAAAATTTTCTAAAGAAATAGCTTGTTCTAAATTGCCTAAATTTTCTTTGGTACTCGCTATAAACGATTCTAAAACCTCAGTTAAAGCCTGTTTTTCATTGGGTAAAAATGATTTTAATGCTTTTAAAGAATAGAGCTTGTCTGTTTTTGTAGCATCAGTCCTATTTTTTAATCCAATAGGAATTTCATCATTATTCAAAATTGCTTTTATGATTTTAAGTAATGTTTTAGGCGAATATGGTTTTCTGACAACGGTTGTGAAACCAGCTTTTTTATAACGCTCTAAATCCAAATCACTTTTTCCAGTCACGGCTATTATCGGTTGCTTTTTATAATTGGAGTCGGGTGTGTTTTGGAGTTCTTTTAAAAATGAAAAACCGTCCATAACGGGCATTTGAATATCCGTAATTATGAAATCAAAACTGTTGTTTTTGATCCAATGAAGCGCTTCGTGTGCATTGTTAAATGGAATTACATTGAAGTGATGCTGTTTTAAAACTTCGGTTGTCAATTTTAATAAACCCTCATCATCATCGATGATAATTGCGGTAAATTCTTCTTCTGATGGATTGTTATTTAATTCTTTTTGAATCGAATCGTCAAATTGTAATGGAATCTGAATCTGAAAAACACTTCCTTTGTCCAGTTCGCTTTTCAAGCTTAATTCACCGCCTAAAATAGCCGTCATTTTTTTAGAGATGGTAAGTCCTAAACCCGTTCCTCCATATTTTTTTTCAATATTTTCGTCGGCTTGTGTGAATTCTTCAAAAATTAATTGTTGATTTTTTTCTTCTATTCCAATGCCGGAATCTTCAATTAGGATGATTACTGTATTGGTTTCTGAATGGATTTTGGCTTGAATTTTTATGAATCCTTTTTCCGTAAATTTGAAAGCATTCCCAATGATGTTAGACAGTATTTGTCTTAGTCGGAATGGATCTCCAATGATTCTTTGTTTTAGATTAGGATCAACTTCAATAATCAGTTGAATTTGTTTTTGCGTATAAACGGATTGAATGCTGTTCCCAACTTCATTAATGATGTCATATAATGAAAACGGAATTTTTTCTACCGTGATTTTTCCTGCTTCAATTTGAGTGAAATCTAATAAATCCTGTACTAATTGTGAAATGTAATCTGATGAACCTTTGATATTTTTGGTGAAATACAATTGCTTGGTATTTAAATCAGAATTTCCCAGCAGTTCCGTGTAACCAACAATAGTACTTAAAGGCGTTTTCAAATCGTGGCTTACTGTCGAAATAAGTTGTTCTCTGCTCGTTAATAGTTTTTTTGTTTTAGAATTTGCAATCTCCAGTTGTTTCTTATAAGATTGTGTTTTGGAGTAATCATTTAAAATGATAATCAAAAAGAACAAGGTCAATAACAATCCAATTATTGCGGCAGTGGTAACAATTTGGTTTGTTTTTTTTAAGGAATTTTCTCGGTCTGAATAGCTTTTGGTCGTATTTATAATGATTTCACGTTCTATAATATTGAGTACTTTTCTTAACTGGTCGGATATCGAAAGTTCGTTTTGCAACAATTTATTTTCTTCCTGATTTAACAGCAGTTTCTTTTTTGCGGTTTCTTTCTTTACGTCATTCAGCAAGTTTTTTGAAGCCATTAAAATGGAATCTGATGCTTTTTTGCTTAATGTATTGGTGCTGTCATCGGGAATATTTTGATTCAAATAAGCCACGTACTTTTTAAGTACATTTCGTTGGTATTGCCCCATTTCCGAAGGGTATTTCACAAAATCTTCCAATTGAAGTTTTCGCAATGAAGACTCCATTTTTGTCAAATCCTCAATGGCGGTTTTAACAGAAGTTTCATCCTCGGTTTTATTTTTTATCGTTTTTAGTTGCTGGATGTTTTTAGTTTTTTTGGACAATAAATATTTTACACTATCCAGTAAAGTGATTTGATAGGGAGTAGAAACCAATAGTTTTAAAGAATCAATATCTGATTTTAAAGATGCAGTTTTGCTGATATAATTTTTAAAATCTTTCTCTGATTCAGATTGAATAGCGATTCGGGCTAAACTTTCCGTTTTATGCATGTCAGATAGTAAACTACTCACTTTCAAAATAGTGCTGCTTTCCTCCGTAATTCTCTTTTCAGTTTTAGAAAAACTCTTGTTTTCAGTATATAAAAACCAGCCTACGCTTACAAAAAGTAAGGCCAGCACCAGATAGCTTAGGAGAATTTTTATCGGAATATAACTTTTTTTACTGTCCATTTTTCAAAGATAAAAATTACAAAAGCGTTTAAAGTTAAGTTATTCAAAATGTTTTGATGCAAACAAAAAACCTCACTGGAAAGTGAGGTTTGATTTATTTTAAAGTTGTAATTTATAAGGTTTCTTTCAACCATTTGAAAAATTCACCTTGCCAAATTTGAGCATTCTGCGGTTTTAATACCCAATGATTCTCTTCAGGAAAATACAAGAATCTACTTTTTATCCCTCGTAATTGCGCCGCTTGGAAAGCTTCTTGACCTTGTCCTATCGGCACACGAAAATCTTTTCCGCCTTGAATAATTAAAATTGGTTTGTTCCATTTTTCAACCATGGTCATAGGATTGAAAATAGTGTAGGCTTTTTGCGCAACAGCATTGTCTTTTTCCCAATAGTTACCACCAAAATCCCAGTTGGTAAAGAAAACTTCTTCGGTAGTTCCATACATACTTTGTGTATTAAAAATTCCATCATGGGCAATAAAGGTTTTGAATCGGTTGTTGTGCATTCCGGCCAGATAAAAAACAGAATACCCGCCGTAACTGGCGCCAACACATCCTAAACGTGTCGCATCAACATATTTTTCCTTCGCCACATCATCAATCGCTGAAAGGTAATCTTGGATTACTTGTCCGCCCCAGTCTTTGCTGATTTGCTCATTCCATTCCACACCATGACCTTGCATTCCGCGACGGTTTGGAGCTACAACAATATAACCGTTAGCGGCCATCAACTGTAAATTCCATCGGTAAGAATAAAATTGTGTCAATGGAGATTGCGGCCCGCCTTGACAATACAAAAGAGTTGGATATTTTTTTGAGGGATCAAAATTAGGCGGAAGAACCACCCAAACTAACATTTTTTTACCATCCGTTGTCGTTACGTAGCGTCTTTCGGTTTTGCTTAACGCCAAAGAATTATAGGTTGTTGTATTGACATTAGATAGTTGTTTCCAAGTGTTTTTCTTTAAATTATAAGAAAAAATTTCCGCAGCATGATTCATGTCAGTTCTCGTTACGATGATGTTATCACCGGAAAAACCAACTAAATCATTGACGTCAAACTCACCATTAGTGATTTGGTGAACGTTAATTGCAATTTTGGTCAGCCCTGGAAAATTAACTTCAAACAACTGTTTTGTTCCATCAATCGGCGCCACAAAAAAGACTTTTTTTCCGTCAGTACTCCAGATAAAATGATCCACAGTGCCATCCCAATTTGCCGTCAGGTTCATTTTTATTCCTTTGAAACTAACAATCAGGTCATTTTTATCGGCTTCATAACCGTCTCGTTTCATTTGTAACCAAGTCAAATTTCCTGTAGGAGAAAATTGTGGAGCAGTATCATATCCCAGATTTTCTTCGGTTCTATTGATGGTTTTTCCAGTTTCTAGATTGTATTCGAAAATATTGGTATTGGTAGAAACAGCATAATCCGTTCCTGCTTTTTTCTTGCTTACGTAAAGAATACTTTTGCTGTCTGGCGACCAAATATAATCTTCATCACCACCAAAAGGTTTTTGTGGACTGTCGAAATTTTCTCCCTTCAGAATGTCAATTCCCACAGCGCCTTCTTTGTTTTCTTTGTAAAAAACATGATTGTATTTGCCTTCATTCCAAGTGTCCCAATGGCGATAATTCAATCCGTCGTAGATTTGAACATCTGATTTTTCCAGTTCAGGATAAAAATCTTTTCCGTGAATTTTTTCGATTTTCACTTCTTCATTGTAAACAATATATTTCCCGTCTGGAGAAATGTTCTTGTCTTTTAATAGGTCTTTAGTCTCTTTTACTTCGGTTGGATTTCCACCATTTACTGGTAAAATGTAGAGTTTTGTATCCGATTTATTTTCTTGAACAGAAGGAGTTGTTACTTTATAGACTATATTTTTTCCATCTTTGGAAATACCTAAAGGAGTTACTCTTCCTAGTTTCCAAAGCAGCTCCGGAGTCATTACATTTTGTGCCATAGCAGTTAAACTCATCATTAATAAGGGTATTAGCAGTATTTTTTTCATTTTAATAATTGATTTTTTCGAATGCTAAAATTAGCCAATTTAAATTGATGTTTTTTCGTTTTTAACACTTGCTTTTTAGCCCCGATAAAAGTGGAAATCCTTTTATTTTTTTGCTTTAAAAAAATAAAAGATTACTTCACACTGCTTTCATTTTAATTGAAGTTCAGTGAATTTATTTGCAAGGGATAGCGGGATTAGCTCCAAAAAATTATTATTTTTATAAAAAATATTTGGACATGGATTTGAGCTATTGGGAATTAAAAAACTGGTTTACTGATGTTAATTACACCATCGTAGGGAGCGGTATTGTGGGCTTGCATGCTGCATTACGCTTGCGCGAAAGATTCCCGGACAGCAAAATTTTAGTCTTAGAAAAAGGAATATTACCGCAAGGTGCGAGTACTAAAAATGCTGGTTTTGCCTGTTTTGGAAGTCTTTCAGAAATCATAGATGATTTAAAATCCCATTCAGAGGAAGAAGTGATTCGTCTCGTTCAAAAACGATGGAAAGGCCTGAAATTGTTACGAAAAAGACTCGGCGACGACACTATAGATTTCAAACCGTATGGCGGATATGAGTTGTTTTTAAAAGACGATGAAAGTTGTTACAGTGAGTGTGTTGGAAAATTACCCTTCGTCAATGAAATTTTAAGACCACTTTTTAAAGCCGATGTTTTTGCCAAGGAAGTAGACCGTTTTGGGTTCAGCGGCATACAGGAATATTTGGTTTTCAATCCTTTTGAAGCACAGATTGATACCGGAAATATGATGCAGGCGTTGTTGAAAGAAGCAGTTTCTAAAAATATTTTAATTCTAAACCAACAAACTGTTACCTCTTATTTCGACAAAGGAAATGGAGTTGAAGTGGCGCTTGGCAATTTTAGTTTTAGTACCCAAAAAATACTGTTTGCCACTAACGGTTTTGCGAATGCATTGACAAATGGAGCCGTTAAACCAGCCAGAGCACAAGTTTTAATTACGGAGCCTATTAAAAATTTAGATATAAAAGGAACATTTCACTTGGATAGGGGCTATTATTATTTTAGGAATATTGGCGACAGAATATTGTTAGGAGGTGGAAGAAACCTGGATTTTGAGACAGAAAACACAATAGAATTTGGACAAACAGAAATTGTCCAAAAAAAATTGGAACAATTATTAAAAGAAGTAATTTTGCCTCATCAGGATTTCCAAATTGCACATCGTTGGAGCGGGATTATGGGTATTGGGAACAGCAAGAATCCAATCGTTTCACAACTGTCCGATAATGTGTATTGTGGCGTACGATTGGGCGGAATGGGAGTGGCAATAGGTAGTTTAATTGGAACAGAATTAGCAGATTTAGTATAATGGCAACGAAAATAACACCTAGAAAATCAAGACAACCCGTTAAAAAAGAACCGACCTCTTTTATGAGCAAACTAACTCGTTTTATATTCAAAATATTTTTATGGTTCCTCGGACTCTCTTTGTTTTTTGTGGTACTTTTTAAATTTGTCCCAGTTCCGTTTACGCCTTTAATGGTCATTCGGGGGATTGAAAATAAAGTTGCCGGAAAAGAAGTTTTTTTCAGCCACGATTGGGAACCAATTGAAAACATCTCCATGAATCTTCAAAAAGCCGTAATTGCCAGTGAAGATGGAACGTTCCTGAAACACAATGGTTTTGATTTTGTTGCGATGCAAAAAGCGTATAAAAGCAATGAAAGAGGCCGAAGAATAAAAGGCGGAAGCACGATATCGCAACAAACAGCCAAGAATGTATTCCTTTGGCAAGGCCGAAGTTATTTGAGAAAAGGACTTGAAGCCTATTTCACTGTTTTAATAGAAATCATTTGGGGTAAAGAACGCATTATGGAAGTCTATTTGAATAGTATCGAAATGGGAAATGGTGTATATGGAGCGCAAGCAGCCACAGAACATTGGTACCGAAAAAATGCTTCCAGTCTCACACCGATACAGGCCGCAGGAATAGCAGCCATATTACCCAATCCAAGAAAATATTCGGCAACCAGTTCTTCCTCGTATATCAACAGAAGAAAAGCGAAAATTGTACGCGTGATGCGACAAGTGGGGAAAATTGAATATTAAAAAATAGTTTTTACAATTTATCGGATTATACCAAAAATAGCGGCTTAAGTTTTAAGCGGCTATATTTTTGTACTTTGTAGTATCTGCGTAACGTAGGAAGTTGTGATTTGCTGGAACTGTAGAACTAAACAATAGGGAGCAAACAAGAGAAACTGCTTGATTTATTTTTCCCAATGCATTTCATGAAAATATTTTCTGTATCAATATATTATCATTAGATCTAAAAAAGTTGGACATGCTAAGAGTAATTACGGTTTTTTGTGTGAGTGAAGAGGTAATTTGCCAAGCCCGAAATGTTCTCCTAAGATTAGTTAGGAATAATAAATCGTATTTTTTAAAATGCTTTCTTCTCTTTTTGTTTGGTTTAACCAAATTGTAAGTATAAAACGGATTATATAATAGTTTGTTATCTTTTATAAAAAATTGACATCAAGGAAGAGTATTCTAATTGTTAATGAACCGTTTGTGTTTTTTAATTGATGTACAGATTGATTTAATGTAATTATTATCCTATTAATGCTTTTTTTGCTATATTTACGTAGTATTTAAGTGATAATAAATTATAAAATATTTTTTCACAGTGTTTTTAATTAAATCTTTTATTTATTGGATGATTATAATTGACACATTTTTCTGTCGAAAGTTAAACAAAATATGGAAAATAAAATTTTAATAATAAATGATTGTCTAGTTGTAAGAGCTGGGGTTGCTATCATTTTAAAACAGCATATCAAAAACTTAAACATCTCAAATGCGGAGAATTTTATTCAAGCTATCGAAATTCTAAAGACGAGTTATTTTAATTTGATTTTTTTTGGGATTAATATTCGGGGAGGCAAAAATCTCGGAATGATCGAGGACTTAAGAGCCATTCAGCCTGATGTAAAAATATTAATATTTTCTGTCTTTGAAGAAGACCAATATGCTTGTCGTTATATTCTTTCCGGTGCGAACGGCTATTTGAATAAATCGTGTAGCGAAAAAAAGATTATTGAAGCCGTTACAATCATTTTAGAAAACGGAAAATATATTTCGTCAGAAATCGCGAATAAAATAGTAGAAGCGACGCTTAATAAAAAAACCATAAACCCATTAGATTTACTGTCTAAAAGAGAATTTGAGATTACTAGTTTATTAGTAAACGGTAATGGTAACCTGGAAATTGCCAATAAATTAAATATTCAAATGTCTACTGTGAGTACTTACAAAATTAGGGTTTATGAAAAACTTAAAATTAACAATTTAGTAGAACTTATTGGTGTTTTTAAAACCCATATTTATTAAATATAATCAACATTTATTGCTATAATTGTTCCTTTATTGATTTAACTTGTTAGTTTAAATAAAAATCAGACAGTTTTCTTACCGGTAAAGCATCTTTTCCTAGTGCAATAAGACGGTATACGAAATTCGCTTATTGACATCTGTTCTTTCCTAAATGACAATCATTTATTCCTTTCGGTTTTGTTCCTAAATTCAAGTTAGATATTTGAATGCTTCTCTTGTTAATAAGCTGTAGTTCTTTAAACCCTTCATTATAGCAGAACAAACTATCATTTTTTAAAGCACCTAAGATCTCCGTAATGCGGTTGCTGTTTAAATTTGTTGTAGTAGAATTAAAAGCTGAAAATTGATTTCCGTTATACCTCACAATCCCGTTTTTCGTACTAAGCCATATAAAACCATATTTATCTTGTACAATGCTTTTTACATTGCTTTGAGACAATTCATTATTATCAGAAGCATACCAGCGAAAAGAATAGTTTTCCTAGCTAATTCCTTTATTGACGCATACGAGCAGTAATAAAAAACAATAGTAATAAACGGGTTGTAACGGTATCATCTTTTTATAGGTATTGATATAATTTTTTTAAACGTACTTACTTTTTTTAATTTATTACGTGTAGTAATAATTCTACATTAAAGTAAGTTTATTACTACACCTAATTTGGGCTTTAGAGATTAAGAAAGAATAACTTTGTAAGGTAAAAGATTGTTAAAATAAAAAAAATGATAACGTATAGCTCCTGTTGCTTTATTTGATAAAGTGAATCGTTTGTTCGATAAAGTGAATAATTTAAATCTATAAAGTGTGTTTTAAATGGATTTAACATAAATAAAATTTTATGAAAAAAAAATACTTTTTTAATCGGACAATACTTCTGTTTTATATGTTTGTTTTTCTCTCAGGTATAATTATATCACTTCAATCCACGCTAATTTCTTATCAATAGCACAACTGCGTACTAGTAGTGTGTAATTTCCTTTATTAGGCTAGACAAATAGTGTCAAGTTCCCCCTAATTGTACAAATATTGTTTTGTCCAAGTTTCTTTTTTGTTAAAATTTCTTATTAAATCAGTTTGCATTTTTTTAAGTTTAATTTAATCAACATAGTCATGTTTAAAGATAAATATTCCTCTAGAATAGTTTTTTTTCTATTCGTCTTCTTTGCACTATTTAAATCCAATCTTTATGGTCAATGTAATACCGAAGATCCAATACCTTTTATAGACAGTACTTTTGGGAGTCTGACGGCAGAAGGAACCACTTCTGGCGGGTTAGCATGTTTGCTTTGCTCAGCTTCAAACGAAGAGAGATTGATAGATGCGGATTTGACTAATTTTGCTACTGCATCAGTTCCTTTAGGAATCGCTGGTTCTGTTCATTTCAAAGTAACGGATAGTGATACAGATTATGCTTCGGGTACTTTTGTGGGATACAGAATTGCACCTTCTGGAGGTATTTTGTCATTAGAATTGTTGAATAAAATTACGATTAAAACCTACCTAAATGGTAATAGTACTCCACAAGAAACATTTACGGGGAATTCTTTATTAAGTCTAAGTTTGCTTTCTAGTCCTGGAAATTATATAGTGGGTTTTAATTCAACGAATCCCTTTGATGCGATTGAGATTAGTGTTGGCAGTTTGGTAGGTTTGTTGAATTCTGTCAAAGTATATTATCCGGTAATCCGAAATTACTGCGCAGGTCCTGCATTGGATTGTAACGTTGCCACGGCAATGAACTTGCCAACATTTCCAGTGTCTATTGAAAATACTCATACGGGGTTATCTGGTGTAAGTGTCGGAAGCATTTCAGGTGCTGAAAATGTTACTAGCTCAAACACCACAGATTTTGCCACTATTAATCTGACAGTTGGTTTGTTAGCTTCTGGAAGTATTGCGGTTAAAGATCAGGTTACGGATTATCCAGCCGGGACTTTTGCGGGTTTTGAAATAGAGAATTCTAATTTAGTAAGTGTATCTGCTCTTGGGAGTTTACAAATAAGGACTTATTCAAATGGAATACTTAGAGAGGAATTCGCCGGTAATAGTTTATTGGTAAATGGAGTTCTATTGAGTGCAACAGGTCGTTATAAATTAGGTTTTGTATCTAATTCTTCCTTTGATGAAGTGCGAATAACCGTTAACCAGGCGGTTGGAATTAATCTTGGTTCTACCAAAGTGTACAGTGCGGTGTTCGAGAAATTTTGTGCAGGGCCAAGTCTGCCTTGTAATACGCAGACGGCGCTTAATGCTCCTGCCTATCCTGTTTATGTAAATGGAGCTAAGACTGGAATAGATGGTGTAGTTTGTGCTCTTTGTAGCGTTACTGGTCAGGATAACCTAATTGATGTAAATACTACAAATTATGCCGAAATCAATTTAACGACAAGTGTTGGTACTAAAGGGAGTCTTTCCATAAAAGACGAAATAACAGATTATCCGGCAGGAACATTTGCAGGTTATGATATTGAAAATCCATCTTTATTAAATGTAAATGTTTTTGATGCCATCAGTATAACAACCTATTTAAACGGTACGGAGCAAGAAACTAAATCGGGTAATGCGGCCTTGATTTCTGTAGGAACAAACTTATTAGTAGGGACAAGCAGGCAGACTATTGGGTTTGTATCCACATTAGCTTTTGATGAGGTTAGAATTACTTTAACAAATCTTGTATCGGTAAATTTAGGTATTACCAAGGTTTATGCAGTAGTTTTTCAAAAATATTGCGAGGCTACAGTAGCGTGTAATGAGTCTTATGCATGGACAAATCCTGATTTCCCAGTAGTCATTGATGGTGATAAGACTGGAGTTGATGGTGTGGCTTGTGTGGCTTGTGCTGTCAACAATACCAATAATGTGCTGACTTCCGACATTACAGATTTTGCTAAAATTGATGTTATAGCAGGTGTTATTGGATCAGGTTCAATTGCAGTAATAGATCAGTTATATACATATCCGGCAGGTACTTTCGCTGGATTTGTTATTAAAGATTTAAACACTTTACTACAATTAAATTTATTTCAATCCTTAACGGTCACTACCTATAATAGTGGAGTCCTTCAAGAATCAAAATCCGGAGGGCAGTTAATTGATTTGACATTATTAAGTGCTCCTATTTTGGGGTCTGGCTCTGGGTACTATAATGTAGGGTTTAACGTAAGTTTGCCTTTCGACGAGATTAAGTTTACTGTGGGTTCTCTTGTTGGAGTTATCAATTCTATTAGAGTATATGGAGCTTTTGTTGATACCAAAAATAGTAGTGGAGGCTCATTAGTTTGCGTTAGTGATCTAGCCGTAATTAAAACGGTAAACAATTCTGCGCCAAATGTGGGTTCGAATGTTACCTTCACGATAACGGCGACCAACAATGGACCGAGGGCTGCCACAGGAGTTTCTGTTGTGGATGTCTTGCCGTCAGGCTATACTTTTGTAAATGCGACTCCATCGGCGGGAACCACCTGGTCAGCACCAAACTGGACGATAGGAGCTCTTGCCAACGGCGCCAGTGCGACTTTGAATATCGTGGCTACGGTAAATGCGACTGGAGTTTATGCCAATACGGCAACCATTTCGGGAGGACAAACCGATCCTAACCCGGGGAACAACAGCTCAACGGTTACCCCAACGGTTACTCAAGCGGATTTAACAGTAACCAAAACGGTAAGTAATGCTACGCCAAATGTAGGTTCGAATGTTACTTTCACGATAATGGCGAGCAACAATGGGCCGAGTGATGCCACAGGAGTTTCCGTTGCGGATGTCTTGCCGTCAGGCTATACTTTTGTAAGTGCGAGCCCATCGGCGGGAACCAACTGGTCAGCACCAAACTGGACTATAGGAACTCTTGCCAACGGTACCAGTGCTACTTTGAATATCGTGGCTACGGTAAATGCGACTGGAGTTTATGCCAATACGGCAACCATATCGGGAGGACAAACCGATCCAGACCCAGGGAACAACAGCTCAACAGTTACCCCAACACCAACCCCTCAAACGGATTTAACGGTAATTAAAACGATAAACAATCTCACGCCTAACGTAGGTTCGAATGTTAGCTTCACGATAACGGCGACCAACAATGGGCCGAGTGCCGCCACTGGAGTTTCGGTATCTGATGCCTTGCCCTCAGGCTATACTTTTGTGAGTGCAACCCCATCGGCGGGAACTACCTGGTCAGCGCCAAACTGGACTGTAGGGACTCTGGCCAATGGCTCCAGTGCTACTTTGAATATTGTGGCTACGGTAAATGCAACTGGAGCTTATGCCAATACGGCAACGATTTCAGGAGGACAAACCGATCCAAATCCAGGGAACAACAGTTCGACTGTTACCCCAACGCCAATCCCTAGAACGGATTTAGCAGTAATCAAAACGGTAAGTAATATGACTCCTAATGTAGGTTCGAATGTTACTTTCACGATAACGGCGACCAACAATGGACCGAGTGCCGCCACAGGAGTTTCCGTTGCGGATGCTTTGCCATCAGGCTATACTTTTGTAAGTGCAAGCCCATCGACAGGAACCTGGACAGCACCCAACTGGATAATCGGAGCTCTTTCCAACGGCGCCAGTGCAACTTTGGATATTGTTGCTACGGTAAATGCGACTGGAGTTTATGCCAATACGGCAACCATATCAGGGGGGCAAACCGATCCGTCTCCAGGAAACAACAGTTTTACGGTTACCCCAACACCTGTTGCACAAACAGATTTAGCGGTAATCAAAACGGTAAGTAATATGACTCCTAATGTAGGTTCGAATGTTACTTTCACGATAACGGCGACCAACAATGGGCCGAGTGCCGCCACAGGGGTTTCCGTTGTGGATGTCTTACCATCAGGCTATACTTTTGTAAGTGCGACTCCATCGACAGGAACCTGGACAGCACCCAACTGGACAATCGGAGCTCTGGCCAACGGCGCTAGTGCGACTTTGAATATTGTGGCTACGGTAAATGCGACTGGACCTTATGCCAATACGGCAACCATATCAGGGGGGCAAACCGATTCGTCTCCAGGAAACAACAGTTCTACGGTTACCCCAACACCTGTTGCACAAACAGATTTAACGGTAACTAAAACGGTAAGTAATATGACTCCTAATGTAGGTTCGAATGTTACTTTCACGATAACGGCGACCAACAATGGGCCGAGTGCCGCCACAGGGGTTTCCGTTGCGGATGCTTTGCCATCAGGCTATACTTTTGTAAGTGCAAGCCCATCGACAGGAACCTGGACAGCACCCAACTGGACAATCGGAGCTCTTGCCAACGGCTCCAGTGCTACTTTGGATATTGTTGCTACGGTAAATGCGACTGGAGTTTATGCCAATACGGCAACCATATCAGGGGGGCAAACCGATCCGTCTCCAGGAAACAACAGTTCTATGGTTACCCCAACACCTGTTGCCCAAACAGATTTAGCGGTAACCAAAACGGTAAGTAATATGACTCCTAATGTAGGTTCGAATGTTACTTTCACGATAACGGCGACTAACAATGGGCCGAGTGCCGCCACAGGGGTTTCCGTTGCAGATGCTTTGCCGTCGGGCTATACTTTTGTAAGTGCGAATCCGTCGACAGGAACTTGGACAGAACCAAACTGGACAATCGGAGCTCTTTCCAACGGCGCCAGTGCAACTTTGGATATTGTAGCCACGGTTAAGGCTACGGGGTCTTATACCAATACAGCAACCATTTCGGGAGGACAAACCGATCCGACCCCAGGAAACAACAGCTCAACAGTTAGTCCAACACCGGTTGCTCAAACGGATTTAACAGTAACCAAAACGGTAAACAATGCCACACCAGATGAAGGTTCGAATGTTAGCTTCACGATAACGGCGACCAACAATGGGCCGAGTGCCGCCACAGGAGTTTCCGTTGCGGATGCCTTGCCGTCAGGCTATACTTTTGTAAGTGCGAGCCCATCAGCAGGAACTTGGACAGCACCAAACTGGACAATCGGAACTCTTGCCAAAGGCGCCAGTGCGACTTTGAATATCGTGGCTACGGTAAATGCGACGGGACCTTATGCTAATACGGCAACCATATCGGGAGGACAAACCGATCCGACTCCAGGGAACAACAGTTCAACGGTTACCCCAGTACCGGTTCCCCCAACGGGTATTCAAGCGGATTTAGCAGTAACTAAAACGGTAAATAGTGCCACGCCAAATGTAGGTTCGAATGTTACTTTCACAATAACGGCGACCAATATTGGGCCAAATGCCGCCACAGGAGTTTCCGTTGTGGATGTCTTGCCGTCAGGCTATACTTTTGTAAGTGCGACTCCATCAACAGGAACTTGGACAGCACCAAACTGGACAATCGGAGCTCTTGCCATTGGCGCCATTACAACTTTGGATATTGCTGCCACGGTAAATGCGACGGGACCTTATGCCAATACGGCAATTATTTTGGGAGGACAAACCGATCCAACCCCAGGGAACAACAGCGCAACGGCTACCCTAACACCAGTTGCCCAAACGGATTTAGCCGTAACTAAAACGGTAAGTAATGCTACGCCGAATGTAGGTTCGAATGTTACTTTCACGATAATGGCGACCAACAATGGGCCGAGTGATGCCACAGGAGTTTCCGTTGCGGATGTGTTGCCCTCAGGCTATACTTTTGTAAGTGCGACTCCATCGACAGGAACTTGGACAGCACCAAACTGGACAATCGGAACTCTTGCCAACGGCGCCAGTGTAACTTTGGATATTATTGCCACGGTAAATGCGACGGGACCTTATGCCAATACGGCAACCATTTCAGGAGGACAAGCCGATCCAACCTCAGGAAACAACAGTTCAACAGCTACTATAACGCCTGCTGCCCAAACAGATTTAGCGGTAACCAAAACGGTAAATAATCTCACGCCAAATGTAGGTTCTAATGTTACTTTCACGATAACGGCGACCAACAATGGGCCGGGTGATGCCACAGGAGTTTCCGTTGCGGATGTGTTGCCCTCAGGCTATACTTTTGTAAGTGTGACTCCATCGGCAGGAGCTTGGTCAGCGCCAAACTGGACAATCGGAATTCTTGCCAACGGCAGCAGTGTAACTTTGGATATCGTGGCTACGGTAAATGCGACTGGAGTTTATGCCAACACGGCAACCATTTCGGGAGAACAAACCGATCCAAACCCAGGGGATAATAGTTCAACGGTTGCCCCAGTTCCGGTACCGCAAACAGATTTAACGGTGACCAAAACGGTAAGTAATATAAGTCCTAATGTAGGTTCTAATGTCATTTTCACGATAACGGCGACCAACAATGGGCCGGGTGATGCCACAGGAGTTTCTGTATTGGATGCCTTGCCCTCAGGCTATACTTTTGTAAATGCAACCTCTTCTGGTGTTACAACTTATGATGATGCCACGGGGATATGGGCAATCGGAGCTTTGGCTAACGGATCCGGTGCGACTTTGGATATCGTGGCTACGGTAAATGCGGCTGGGACTTATGCCAATACGGCAACCATTTCGGGAGAACAAGCCGATCCGACTCTAGCGAACAACAGTTCAACGGTTACCCCAGCTCCTGTTGCTCAAACGGATTTAGTGGTAAGCAAAACTGTAGATGATATGACTCCTAATGTAGGTTCAAATATTACCTTCACGATAACGGCGACCAACAATGGGTCGAGTGATGCTACAGGAATTTCTGTATCGGATGTCTTGCCGTCAGGCTATACTTTTGTAAGTGCGACTCCATCGATAGGAATCTGGACAGCGCCAAACTGGACAATCGGAACTCTTGCCAACGGATCTGGTGCGACTTTGAATATCGTGGCTACGGTTAACGCCACGGGGTCTTATGCCAATACGGCAACCATATCGGGAGGACAAACCGATCCAAACCCAGGAAACAACAGTTCAACGGTTACCCCAACACCAACACCCCAAACGGATTTAACGGTGACCAAAACGGTAAACAATTCTGCGCCAAATGTGGGTTCGAATATTAGCTTCACAATAACGACGACCAATAACGGGCCGAGTGATGCCACAGGAGTTTCCGTTGTGGATGCCTTGCCGTCAGGCTATACTTTTGTAAGTGCGACTCCATCGACAGGAACCTGGACAGCACCAGACTGGACAATCGGAGCTCTTGTTAACGGCGCCAGTGCAACTTTGGAAATCGTGGCTACGGTAAATGCGACAGGAGTTTATGCCAATACAGCAACCATTTCGGGAGGACAAACCGATCCAAGCCCGGGGAACAACAGCTCGACGGTTACCCCAGCGGTTATTCAAGCGGATTTAACAGTAACCAAAACAGTAAGTAATGCTACGCCAAATGTAGGTTCGAATGTCACCTTCACGATAATGGCGAGCAACAATGGGCCGAGTGCGGCCACTGGAGTTTCCGTTGCGGATGTCTTGGCGTCAGGCTATACTTTTGTAAGTGCGACTCCATCGACAGGAACTTGGTCAGCACCAAACTGGACTATAGGAACTCTTGCCAACGGCACCAGTGCTACTTTGAATATCGTGGCTACGGTAAATGCGACTGGAGTTTATGCCAATACGGCAACCATATCGGGAGGACAAACCGATCCAAACCCAGGGAACAACAGCTCAACAGTTACCCCAACACCAATACCCCAAACGGATTTAACGGTAATTAAAACGATAAACAATCCCACGCCAAACGTAGGTTCGAATATTAGCTTCACGATAACGGCGACCAACAATGGGCAGAGTGATGCTACAGGAGTTTCTGTATTGGATGCCTTGCCCTCAGGCTATACTTTTGTAAGTGCGAGTCCATCGACAGGAACTTGGACAGCACCCAACTGGATAATCGGAGTTCTTGCAGACGGCGCCAGTGCAACTTTGGAAATCGTGGCTAGGGTAAATACGACAGGAGTTTATGCCAATACGGCAACCATTTCGGGAGGACAAACCGATCCAAACTCAGGGAATAACAGTTCAACGGTTACCCCAGCGGTTATTCAAGCGGATTTAATAGTAATCAAAACGGTAAATAATGCTACGCCAAATGTAGGCTCGAATGTCACCTTCACGATAACGACGACCAACAATGGGCCGAGTGACGCCACAGGAGTTTCTGTATTGGATGCCTTGCCCTCAGGCTATACTTTTGTAAGTGCGAGTCCATCGACAGGAATCTGGACAGCACCCAACTGGACAATCGGGGCTCTAGCCAACGGCGCCAGTGCAACTTTGGATATTGTTGCCAAGGTAAATGCGACGGGACCTTATGCCAATACGGCGACGATTTCAGGAGGGCAAACCGATCCGACTCCAGGGAACAACAGCTCAACGGTTAGTCCAACGCCTGTTGCTCAAACGGATTTAACAGTAATCAAAACGGTAAGTAATATGACTCCTAATGTAGGTTCGAATGTTACCTTCACGATAACGACGACCAACAATGGGCCGAGTGACGCCACGGGAGTTTCTGTGTCGGATGCCTTGCCGTTGGGCTATACTTTTGTAAGTGTGAGCCCATCGACAGGAACTTGGTCAGCACCCAACTGGACAATCGGAACTCTTGCCAACGGCGCCAGTGCAACTTTGGATATTATTGCCACGGTAAACGCGACGGGACCTTATGCCAATACGGCAACGATCTCTGGAGGGCAAACCGATCCAACCCTAGGAAACAACAATTCAACGGTTACTCCAACACCTGTTGCCCAAACGGATTTAACAGTAATCAAAACGGTAAGTAATATGACTCCTAATGTAGGTTCGAATGTTACCTTCACGATAACGACGACCAACAATGGGCCGAGTGACGCCACAGGAGTTTCTGTATCGGATGCCTTGCCGTCAGGCTATACTTTTGTAAGTGCGAGCCCATCGGCAGGAACTTGGACTGCACCAAACTGGACTATCGGAGCTCTTTCCAACGGCGCCAGTGCAACTTTGGATATTATTGCCACGGTAAACGCGACGGGACCTTATGCCAATACGGCAACGATTTCAGGAGGGCAAACCGATCCGACTCCAGGGAACAACAGCTCGACAGTTAGTCCAATACCGGTTTCTTCTACCCCATTGATTACGTTGACTAAAGACGGAACATATGTAGATAAGAATGGTGATGGAATAACCAACATCGGGGATGTAATTACTTATACTTTTGTGGTAGCCAATAGAGGAAATAGACCACTTACTAACGTAACGCTAACTGACAATAATGCAACGGTGACTGGCGGACCTTTAGCTACTTTGGCTGTAGGCGCTGCAGATAGTACTACTTTCACGGCAGTACACATTGTCTCACAAACAGATATCGATGCGGGTATTGTTTACAATTTTGCTACAGTTAGCGGAACGCCACCAACTGGACCGAACGTAACAGCAACTTCAACTGATCCAACGCCATGTGTAACTTGTCCTATAAATCCGGCGTGTCCAACATGTACCACGACTCCGTTAACACAAAACCCAGCTATCGCGTTAATAAAAACAGCCGTGTTTGAGGACAATAACGGTGATGGTTTTGCGCAAGTTGGAGAAATTATGAATTATGCTTTCACGGTGATAAACATGGGGAATGTGACACTTAATAATGTAAGAATAACGGATCTTTTACCTGGAATTGTGCTAACGGGTGGGCCAATAAGCTTGTCAGCAGGGGAATCTAATAGTACTGCGTTCGCTGGGGTTTATCTCTTAACACAACAAGATGTTATTGCGGGTTCTGTAGTTAACCAAGCAACGGTATATGGAACGAGTCCGTTAGGAATAATTGTTACAGATTTATCGGATAATGATAGCCCGTTAGAGGATGATTCTACAGTGCTTGGTGTTCAAAGTTGTGCTCTAAAAGTATTTAATGCTCTATCACCAAACGGAGACGGTTCAAATGATATTTTTTACATAAGAGGTTTAGAATGTTATCCGAATAACACCGTTGAAATTTACAATCGTTGGGGGGTTAAAGTATATGATGCGCAAGGATATGATAATAATAATATAGTGTTTAGAGGTATGTCTGAAGGAAGGGGTACAATAAATCAATCTGAAGGATTGCCAACCGGCACGTATTTTTATATTATTAAATATAGCGATTTAGATGGTAAGGGGATTGATAAATCAGGTTATCTGCATTTAAATAGAGATTAGTTTAAAAACTTCCGAAGAATCAGATAATTATTCTTCGGAATAAATAAATAAAATATTATGAAAACAAAGATTGTAATAATCATTTTACTGTTCGTAACGATGTCGGGTTTTGCACAACAAGACGCCCAATATACACATTACATGTATAATACTACCAACATCAATCCTGCCTATGCAGGAAGTCGTGGAGTAATTAGTGTTTTTGGATTGCATAGGACCCAGTGGGTAGGATTAGATGGTGCTCCGGTAACTAATGCAGTTTCTGTTAATGCTCCAATAGAAAATTCAGCTTTAGGGGTGGGACTGTCTTTTGTAAATGACAGAATTGGGGCATCTGATGAAAATACAATTTCTGCTGATGTATCTTATATTATTCAGACCTCAGAGAATTATAAATTATCGTTTGGATTAAAAGCAACTGCTAATTTATTAAATGTAGATTATACGAAATTAGACCGCTATGACATGGCTGACCCTCAATTTCAGAATAATATAGATAATAAATTTAGTCCAAATATAGGAGCTGGAGTTTATTATCATTCGGATAAATTATATTTAGGATTGTCAGTTCCTAATTTTTTAGAAACCGAACATTTTAATGACAATAGCTCGTCTGCTGTAAAAGAACGTATGCACTACTATTTAATCGGAGGTTATGTTTTTGATTTAAATCCTACTTTAAAATTTAAGCCAGCATTTTTAGCTAAGGCAGTAGAGGGCTCCCCATTACAATTGGACGTATCAGGAAATTTTTTATTTAACGAGAAGTTTACATTGGGATTAGCCTGGAGATGGAGTTCAGCGATTAGTGCTATGGCAGGATTCCAAGTTACAGATGGATTGTTTATTGGTTATGGATACGATTTAGAAACAACCAAATTAGCTCATTACAACTCGGGCTCACATGAAATATTTTTGCGATTTGAGCTCTTCAAAATCCAAAATAAAACAGTTCCACCAAGATTTTTCTAAAAAAGCCTTAACATGAAAAACAGAATTATACTATTGCTTGTATCAAGTATCGCTTCGATACAAATGTATGCTCAGAATCTTAAAGTTGTTAAAGCTGATAAAGAGTATGATCGATACGCCTACATAGATGCAATAAAAACCTATGAACGTATGTCCGAAAAAGGATATAAATCAGTAGATATGTTTCAGAAATTAGGTAACGCCTATTATTTTAATGGCGATTTAGCAAAAGCGGCCAAATGGTATACGGAGTTATTTGTCTTGACAAAAGATGTTGCTCCGGAATATTACTATCGCTATGCACAGTCTTTAAAAGCAATTAAAGAATATGATAAAGCCGATGCCATGATGGTTAAATTCAATCATGAGAATGGAAACGATCTTAGGGCAAAATTAGCTTCAGAACAAAAAGATTATTTGGCTGTAATCAAGAAAAATTCAGGAAGATATGCTATAGAAAATGCAGGAGTCAATTCTGAATATTCGGATTATGGAAGTTCTTTCTTTGGGGATAAAATAGTTTTTACTTCTGCAAGAGACATTGGAAATTTTGTAAAAATAATAGATTCCTGGACAGGTGAAGGGTTTACAAATCTTTATGAGGCTACTCGAAAATCTGATGGGACACTTTCATCGGTTGAACATCTTTCCCGAAAACTGAATTCTAAATTTCACGAGTCAACACCCGTCTTTACTAAAGATGGGAAAACGGTTTACTTTACAAGAAATAATTTCCTGAATGGTAAAAAAGGAAAAGATGCCAATAAAACGATGCTGTTAAAAATTTACAAAGCAACATTAGAAGATGACACCTGGACTAATATAATCGAATTGCCATTCAATAGTGACAATTATAGTGTGGCACATCCCGCTTTAAGTTCAGACGAGAAAATCCTGTACTTCGCATCCGATATGCCGGGGACATTTGGGCAATCCGATATATTTAATGTGACCATTAATGAAGATGGCAGTTTTGGGACTCCACAAAATTTAGGGAATAACATTAATACGGAAGGAAGAGAAACCTTTCCGTTCATTACATCAGAAAATGAACTTTATTTTGCCTCAGATGGACATCCCGGACTAGGCGGATTAGACGTATTTGTTTCTAAAGCAAAACAGGAAGGAAGTTTTAAAAACGTTTTAAACGTTGGGGAACCCTTAAATAGTTCAAAGGATGATTTTTCGTTGCTGATAGATCCCAAAATACAGTTGGGTTATGTAACATCAAACCGAGAAGGGGGACAAGGCGATGATGATATTTACAGGTTTAAAGAAATAAAAAGTATAGAATATCCTTGTGAGCAATTTTTAACCGGTCTGGTTACGGATAAAGAAACGGGATTGGCACTGATTGGAGCAAAACTAACGTTGTTTGACAGCAGCTATAAATTACTAAAAGAAATTTTAACAGATAAAGACGGTAAGTTCGATTTTGATCAAGTGGAGTGTGACTCGAAATATTACATTAAATCAGAGAAATCAGAATATAATACGATAGAAACTCCTGTGGTTACTGCTAAAGAATCTGGTAAAACTTTTGTGCCATTGGTGTTAGAAAAAACGATTAAAAAGCTTGCCATTGGCGATGATTTGGCAAAAGCATTTGATATTAAAGTTATTTATTTTGATTTAAATAAATTCAATATCCGACCTGATGCGGCTATAGATTTATCCAAAATTTTGGACGTAATGGAACAAAATTCAAATATAAAAATAGATATCCGTTCCCATACTGATAGCAGACAGACTCATGCTTATAACAAAAAACTATCCGAAAGAAGAGCTAAATCAACGATGGAATGGTTAGCTAATAATGGAATTAATAAATCTCGTTTAACGGCAAAGGGCTATGGAGAAACGCAATTGATAAATAAATGTACTGATGGAGTTGAATGCACCGAAAGAGAGCATCAAGCTAACAGAAGAAGTGAATTTATAATAGTGAAGTAAATTCAAAATAATGAAGGACTTGGGTAGTATTCCAATGAAAAAACCTCAAAATCATACGATTTTGAGGTTTTTGGTTTATTTTAGAAGTAATTCTGTGGAGAATATCGGATTCGAACCGATCACCTCTTGCCTGCCAGGCAAGCGCTCTAGCCAAATGAGCTAATCCCCCAAACTAGAGCGCAAATATAACATATAAATTTTCCAAAAAGCAAATTTCAAAATACAAATCCATTCTATTTGAAAAAAAGTCAAATCCTCCTTTACTTTTTTTAACTTTACATCAAAATTCCCATTATGGTATCAGAAAACCCAACAGGTTCGCTTTTCACAACAATCGAAAATAAAATCGCAACCGTTGCATTTGGTCATCCTTCGAGCAATTCTTTTCCAAGAGAATTGTTGGATCGTTTAACGAATGAGTTCAACATTTTGAGCACGAATCCAACCGTTTCGGTGATTGTTATTCAAAGCGAAGGCTCGGGAGCTTTTTGTGCAGGTGCTTCTTTTGATGAACTTTTGGCGGTTTCTGATGAAGCCGCAGGAACCCAGTTTTTCTCTGGATTTGCGTATTTAATCAATGCAATGCGTTCGTGTTCCAAGCTTATTGTTGGCCGCGTTCACGGAAAAGCAGTTGGTGGCGGCGTAGGAATTGCGTCCGCTTGTGATTATACATTGGCTACAAAAAATGCATCAATAAAACTATCAGAATTGGCAATTGGCATTGGTCCCTTTGTAATAGAACCCGTAGTTTCCAAGAAAATAGGTAAGACGGCAATGACCGAAATGACGCTCGCAGCCCACGAATGGAAAACCGCTGATTGGGCCGCAGCCAAAGGATTATACGCCAATACTTTTGAAACCATTGCAGAACTGGATGCCGCAATAGCTGATTTCAGCAGGAAATTATCCAGTTATAATCCCGAAGCTTTATTGGAAATGAAAAAGGTTTTCTGGGAAGGAACGCAACATTGGGATACATTGTTGTTGGAACGCGCTGCAATTTCGGGTAAATTGGTGTTGTCTGATTTTACCAGAAAAGCGTTGTCCCAATTCAAAAAGTAATTTTTTCAGGAGCTATTTCCTGCTGTTCACTATATCTTTTTATAAGGTGAAGAAAAATCACCTTATAAAAAGGATGCCGTTTCCATCAGGGCTAGGCCTCAGTGGAATCCAAATACCAAGATTTACATCTCATTTCTCATATCAATTTGCTAAATTTGCATCAAAATTAAACTCCGATGAGCAATATCAGAATTACAAAACAATTTAGTTTCGAAACTGGACACGCCTTATATGGCTATGACGGGAAATGTAAAAATGTCCACGGACATAGTTATAAATTGTCAGTAACGGTAATTGGAACTCCAATTACAGATCGTTCCAATGTAAAATTCGGAATGGTGATTGACTTCACGGATTTAAAGAAAATTGTAAAAGAAGAAATTGTAGATCAGTTTGACCATGCGACTGTTTTTAACGGAACAACGCCGCATATCGAATTGGCAAACGAATTAATGAGCCGCGGACACCACGTTATTTTGGTAGATTACCAACCAACAAGCGAAAACATGGTAGTAGATTTTTCTCAAAGAATCATCAGCCGATTACCGGAAGGAATCACTCTTTTCTCCTTAAAATTACAAGAAACCGAATCTTCTTTTGCAGAATGGTTTGCCAGTGATAATATGAAATCCATACTGTAACTTCATGCAATTACCCAATAACAAAAAAGTATATTTCGCCTCCGATCAGCATTTTGGCGCACCAACACCCGAATTGAGTTTTCCGAGGGAACAAAAATTTGTGGCTTGGCTCGACGAAGTAAAAGGCGATGCTGAAGCTATTTTTCTATTGGGCGATTTATTTGATTTTTGGTTTGAATACAAAACTGTAGTCCCAAAAGGCTTTATTCGTATTTTAGGCAAACTCGCCGAAATACGAGACAGCGGAATCCCTATTTATTTCTTCGTGGGGAACCACGATTTGTGGATGGAAGACTATTTCCAGAAAGAACTGAATATTCCCGTGTTTCATGACAATCAAGAATACACTTTTGGAGATAAAACATTCCTTATTGGCCACGGTGACGGAAAAGGCCCTGGTGATTTAGGATACAAACGCATGAAAAAAGTGTTTACAAATCCGTTTTTTAAATGGCTTTTTAGATGGCTTCATCCGGATATTGGCGTGAAACTGGCGCAATATCTTTCCGTAAAAAACAAACTGATTTCTGGCGATGAAGATGTGACCTTTCTTGGCGAAGACAATGAATGGCTGATTCTCTATTCCAAAAGAAAACTGGAAACCAAACACTACAATTACCTTATTTTTGGCCACCGCCATTTGCCTATGAAAGTAACCGTAGGAGAAAATGCCGAATATGTGAATCTGGGTGACTGGATTACTTATTTTACCTATGGCGTTTTTGATGGTGAGAATTTTGAGATTAAAAAGTTTTAATAAATTCTTGAGAATTTATTCTTGATTTCCTGTTTTTTATTGTACAAAAAAACTTATAAATATGCTAGTGGTTCTCCGTTGGTGTCTTTTTTCTGTATTTATTTGATTTAGGTAATGTTCGATGATTACAAGATCAATCTCTATAAATTTGGGTGCATTGTGATGATTTTGTCAGACCTATAAACGAGTTAGCGGTCATTGTACAAGAAGACACAACTGAAACTAATGGTACGACTTTGCAATATTTTAGTATCCGACAAAATTATTTGAATATAGATATATATTTATTGTTTATCAATAATTATTTATTATATTTGTGATGTAATTTTAACTTTTAAGAATTATGTCAAAAACAAACAACATTGTATTTAAAAGCTTGCATATTGTGGCTTGGGTCATCTTCGTTGGCTTGTGCATTGAGGTTGGAGGTTTGATAGTCAATTTCATTTTCAGTCTCTATAAACCTGAATTTATCCAAAATCTTTATCAAAAGTTGGACTTAAGTGAAATGTATGAACGTAGTAAATGGGCTTTTTTCAGTATGTATAGTTTTATACTTGTCATAGCGATTTTGAAAGCTGTCCTATTTTATGTAGTCATCAGATTAGTGAGCAAGATTGATTTGTCAAAACCATTCAACAGCTTTGTTTCGAGACAAATTTCACAAATTAGTTACTACACTCTTTCAATTGGACTATTAAGTTACATAGCTCGACAGTCAGCTAAGAATTTAGTGCATCGTGGTTTTGTTACCGACAACTTAAACCAGTTTTGGGCAGATAGTCAAGCATTTATTTTGATGGCGGCTGTAATCTACGTTATTGCGACTATCTTCAAAAAGGGAATAGATATTCAAAACGAAAACGATTTAACTGTTTAAGCTATGCCAATAATAGTAAACTTAGATGTGATGATGGCAAAACGGAAAATTTCTCTGAATGAACTTTCTGAAAGAGTTGATTTAACATTATCTAACCTTTCAATCTTAAAGACAGGAAAGGCAAAAGCAATCCGTTTTACCACCTTAGACGCAATTTGTAAAGCCTTAGACTGTCAACCAGGTGACATTTTAGAATACATTAATGACAATTAAAAAACAACGAACCGCTAAAACAGCTAAGTTTTCGTTGCGTGCGTATCACAAAACAATGAAAACTGTGTTGAACAGAATTGATTACACGTCCGTTACACTATGGAGTTATCGTTATTTTTAGAGGGATTTACATAGCTACAGGAAGTCTTCATCATCGTATGTGCTGTGCAAGCGCCTTTAACTTTGCGCTTATTCTTGCATTATAAAAGTTGTTAAAAAGAATAAGTGCAATTATTAGATAGTTAGTTAAAAAATAATAGCCCTAATTCATTCCCTCTCCATACAAATAATCATCCAAATTTATTTTAAACAAAGTGCCTTCCACCAAATCTTTTACGGCATCTAATTCTTCCATGGAAACGGCCAAATCAATTTGGGAACAAGGCGTTTTTAGTAAAAATTTGTGGCATTTGTTTTTCAGTTCACAATCGTCGCAACATCTGTTTTGGATATAGCTGTCCTCAATACAACGTTTAAATAGTTGCAGTTCCTGCTGGGTAAAATAAAAACCCATTTCTCTAAAAACCAGTTGAACTTTGTCGAGCACAATAGCATTGTCTTTTCTCCAGTAAAAAGCCGTGCCTAAATTGTTATGATATATTTGTTTTATTTCTTGCATGTCGAATCTGTTTGAAACAAATATAAGTATTATTTATATTTGTTCTAAATAATAAAACATAAAAAAGGCATAAAAAAAGTCGGTAAGGAATCTTAAGATTATTTTACCGACGGGTTTTAGGAAGTATTTTTTAAATCGATTTATTATTCGCTCTTTTCATGTTCCTCAATATCTTTTTGCAAGTCCAGTTTTCTAAAAGTAGGTGATACGGCTCCGGTAAGAAATACGGTGATCAATGTCATGCTTCCGCCAAAGACTACTGCGCTAACAGTTCCCATCAGTTTTGCAGTTAATCCGCTTTCAAAAGCACCCAATTCATTAGATGAACCCACAAAAATAGAATTCACGGCTGCAACTCGGCCTCGCATATGATCAGGAGTCTTCAATTGCAAAATAGTTTGGCGTATCACCACCGAAATCCCGTCAAAAACACCGCTTAAAAATAAAGCCGCAACAGACAACCAAAAAATCGACGAAAGCCCAAAAATGATAATACAAATCCCAAACGCAAAAATTGCCGACAGCAGTTTCATACCTGCATTTTTGGTAAAAGGAATATAAGCGGAGATTATCAACATCAAAAAAGCACCAACTGCGGGAGCGGCTCTCAAAACGCCAAATCCTTGTGGCCCTACTTTTAAAATATCTTGTGCAAAAATGGGTAACAACGCAACGGCTCCTCCAAAAAGAACGGCAATCATGTCCAATGATAAAGCGCCTAAAATCGTCTTATTGTTGAAAACAAATTTCACACCTTCTTTCAAACTTTCCATAATGGGTTCGCCAATTTTTGGATTCAAAATAGGCTTCGTTGCAATCTGGGTTAAAGCGATTAAAGCAAAAAGTGAACATCCCAAAACGATTGACATCGACCAATGAACACCAATCCAATTGATCGAAAAACCGGCTACCGCAGGACCTAAAACTGAACTTATTTGCCAAACGGAACTGCTCCATGTGGCAGCATTGGGATATATTTTTTTAGGAACAATCAATGCCAAAAGAGAAAATATGGTCGGGCCAAGAAAAGCACGGACCAATCCTCCTAAAAACACGAAAAAGTAAATAGAATATAAAATGGTTTGAGTAGAAAAGTCTTTTATAAACGGTGGCCACGTAAATAGAAACAAGCCCAAACTAATAATTGAAAACCCTAAAATACATTTAAAAAGCAATCCTTTTTTCTCTTTCTGATCGACAATGTGCCCGGCAAATAAAGCCATCGAAATAGCCGGAATAACTTCCATTAATCCAATGATACCTAGCGATAGTGGGTTTTTGGTCAAACTGTAAACTTCCCATTCAATGACGATAAATTGCATGGACCAGCCAAAAACCATGGCAAACCGCAACAACAAAAAAATATTGAATTCTTTATAACGCAACGCCGAATAAGGGTCTTTTTTTTTCATAACAAAAGAATCATTCTTTAATATCTCGCAATCGCAATTGCAAACTTAATTTACCTTTCCATTCGTTTTCATCGATGCAATACACGGCTTGAAAAGGTTTTTGATGGGTAGTCAGTTCGATTTTGTTTCCCAAATTAAAACCAATTGCAGCGATGCCTTCGGAGTTATTTTGTTTGACAAAAAGTTTTAAATGTTCGTCTTCTTGTCCAAGAGGTTTTCCATAACCGGTGTCTTTGATGTTTTTGGTCAGGAAAATTGGCGTCATATTTTGCGGTCCGTACGGTTCAAATTGCTTCAGAATCCGGATTAATTTGGGAGTAATATCAGCAAAATTAATCTCGGCATCAACTGCAATTTCGGGTGTCAACATATCCGGATGAATGGTTCTTTCGACTTCTTTTTCGAAAGCGTCTTTGAAGATTTGATAATTTTCTGCCGCTAAAGTCATTCCCGCAGCATACATGTGACCGCCAAATTGTTCCAAATGTTCCGTACACGCTTCGAGGGCATTATAGACATCAAATCCTTTTACGGAACGTGCCGAAGCCGCATATTTATCGCCGCTTTTGGTAAAAACGAGCGTAGGACGATAATAGGTTTCTATCAATCGGGAAGCGACAATTCCAATCACGCCTTTGTGCCAATCTTTTTGAAAAACTACCGAGGTAAAACGTTCTTTTTCATTGTTCTCCTCAATTTGTTGTAACGCTTCTTTGGTGATTAATTTGTCTAAATTCTTTCGCTCCGAATTATACGCTTCAATTTCTGAAGCAAATTGTTGGGCTTGTTCAAAATCAAATTCGGTTAATAATTCCACGGCATGGTTGCCGTGTTTGATGCGTCCGGCAGCATTTATTCTGGGTGCGATAATGAAAACAACATCGGTAATATCTAAGGTTTGTTTTTTTATTTGGTGTATGATGGCTTTGATTCCCGGCCTTGGGTCAGAATTGATGACTTGCAATCCAAAATAAGCCAGCACCCGATTTTCTCCGGTCATCGGAACGATATCAGCAGCAATCGCAGCCGAAACTAAATCCAGATACGGAATCAAATCATCGATTGTCTGGTTTCTGTTTTTTCCCAATGCCTGAATCAATTTGAAACCTATTCCACAACCACACAATTCATCATAAGGATAGTTGCAATCGTCTCGTTTTGGGTCGAGAACGGCAACGGCTTCCGGTAAGAATTCACCGGGTCTGTGGTGGTCGCAAATGATAAAATCGATGTTTCGTACTTTGGCGTAAGCCACATGATCGATGGATTTTATACCGCAATCCAAAGCAATGATGAGTGAAAATCCATTGTCATCAGCAAAGTCGATTCCCTTAAATGAAATTCCATAACCTTCGTCATAACGATCCGGAATATAGGTCGCCACGTTTGGATAATACGTTTTTAAATAGGAAGAAACGAGAGAAACTGCAGTGGTTCCATCGACATCATAATCGCCAAAAACAAGAATATTTTCCTCATTTTTAATTGCTTTTTCAATTCGAGCGACTGCTTTTTCCATATCTTTCATCAAATACGGATCATGTAAATCTTCTAAACTCGGACGAAAAAAACGTTTGGCATCTTCAAAAGTTTCAATGCCGCGTTGCACTAATAAAGTGGCCACAAAATCTTCTACATTCAAAGCTTTCGCCAAATTTCTTACGGTATCTTCGGAAGGTTTTGATTTGAGGGTCCAACGCATAGTGATTTGGGATTTTAGATTTTGAAATTAGGATTTTAGGAACTCTAAAAAAAGAATAACCGTTAATTCGCTAATTGCGTCTGTCGATTTAATTTTCGAATTAGCGGTTTAACTATTTTATTTCAAGACTAAAGCACTTCCGTAAAATGCAATTCCATCCCAACCGGTTTTCATGAAATTGCGAATGTTTTGATGATCAGTTCCGTTTGGATTTTTTAAAACATCTTCGTAGTAATAGGCTCCAAAACAGGCTAATGTAGCTGTTTTTGATAAGTTATGAATTTCGGCGAAAGCAAATAACTTGCAAGATCCTGAATTTTCTCCTGCGGTATTGTGTTGCAATCCGTTCTCAAATGCCGTTGAAGTAAAGTCGTAGTTTTCTTGAATTGTTGCAATGGTTTCTGCAAAAGTGATAGATTCGGGTGTCTGCTTTAATTTTTCTAAAAAGGATTCTAAATTCATGGTGTATTTATAGGTTATTCTTCTTCCGAAAATTTACTTTTTTTAGGTTCTTTAGTGATTGATTTTCCACTGACCACGACGACGATTTCTCCTCTTGGTGCTATTTTATCAAAATGGACGACCACTTCTTTCACCGTTCCGCGAACATTTTCTTCGTGCAGTTTGGATAATTCTCTGGAAACCGATATTTGACGGTCTTCGCCAAAATAGGTAATGAATTCCGCTAAAGTCTTCACTAATTTATGGGGAGAAACATATAAAATCATCGTTCTTGTTTCTTCCGCTAAGGCTAAATATCGGGTTTGGCGCCCTTTTTTGTCAGGCAAAAAACCTTCGAAAACAAACTTGTCATTGGGCAAACCGCTGTTGACTAATGCCGGAACGAAAGCCGTTGCGCCGGGTAAACATTCGACGTCAATTCCGTTTTCAACACAAGCGCGGGTCAATAGAAAACCGGGATCCGAAATGGCTGGCGTTCCCGCATCTGATATCAAAGCGATGTTTTCTCCAGCTTTCAACCTCGAAATTAAATTCTCGATGGTTTTGTGCTCGTTGTGCATGTGATGGCTGTACATGTGCGTGCCAATTTCGAAATGCTTTAACAATTTTCCGCTCGTACGGGTGTCTTCGGCGAGAATCAAATCGACTTCCTTAAGAATCCGAATCGCTCGAAAAGTCATGTCTTCGAGATTGCCAATAGGCGTAGGAACGATGTATAATTTTGACATAGATAAAATAATTAAATACAAATTTTATAGAAAATCTGTATTTGTTCAAATGTATATTCAGAAAAATTCAAGGTAATTTACAAGAATTTTTTCTCTATGACATCCATAAAACGTTCTTCATACTCTTGTTTTCCTTCCCAGTTATTGTAGTCCGGTTTTACCATTTCCTGAATAAAATCTCTGGTTTCGTAGAACGTATCAAACGTGATTAATTGGTTTAAAACGCGGTTGTAATCTTCGCTGCTGTTTCCAAAAAGGTGTTTTATAAAAGCAATACGATCATTCAAATCAATATTGATTCCTTTGGCTAATTTTTCGTTCAGTGAAACTGTTTTTTGTTCAACTGCTTCAGCTTCTTCTTTGACAGGTAATGTTTTTTCTTCCTCAGCAACGATTTCTTTTGGAGTTTCGATTACTACTGCAGTAGGAATGTTTTCAATCTGTTGCACTTTTACAAACTGGGTATCATGGTAATTTCCGCCCAATAAATCTTCAAAAGAAATTTGTACTGGTTCCATTTTCTTTGGCACTTCCAGTTCCGTTTCTACTTCCTCTTCTTGAGATAATTCAAAAGCCGGTGTGAATGCAGCTGTTTCAGGTTCTGAAGTTTCTTTTTCCTCAGCAACTACTTCTTCCTCAATAACAGGTTCTTCAACAGGCTCTTCTTCTTTTTCTTCTTCCGCGGTTATTTCTTCATTAGAAATTGTTTCTTCCAAAGGAGCTTCAACGGCTTCTTCTTCCACAATACTCGTTTCAGATGCATCAGCAGTTTCTATTGTTTCTTCCAAAGGCGTTTCAACAATTTCTGGGGCAATAGTTTCTTCAACTGCAGCTTTGATTTCCGGCTGAATCGAATCCGTTTTGTCAAAAATAGATTCAATTTTTTGTTCTACTTCGGCAGCGCCAATAGTTGGTTTTACCTCACTAAAGTGTTCGTCTACAAATCGTAAGACAGAAAGTTTTTCATATAATTTCTGCGTTTCCAGATATAATTGATTGATATCAGATTTATTTTTTAGTTGTAATACTCTGTGTGCAATGCTGATTAAATCGGCTTCCAATTTTTTTTTCATAACTTTGAAATTATAGTGTGTTAGGCGGGTCTTTTTAATAAATATCTTCCTGGTTTTTATTTAGCATAAGGAAGAAGGAACCTTTGCTCGCATGATTTTATTTTTTAAATAAGAGCTCGCGAATCTCCGATTTAATAAAAATGTTATACTTTTGAAACGACGTAAAAGTATAAAATTTTTAAGTCGGTTTTATCCATTACAAAGTAATAAAAACTATTCATTTTTTAAGTCAGAAAAATACAAAATGTTTCTCGAAAATACAGTAAATCATAAAGAACAATTTGGTTGGATCGAAGTCATTTGTGGCTCCATGTTTTCGGGTAAAACCGAGGAATTGATCCGTCGTTTGAAAAGAGCGCAGTTTGCCAAGCAAAAAGTAGAAATTTTCAAACCTGAAATAGATACACGCTATCATGACGATATGGTAGTTTCGCATGACGCTAACGAAATTCGTTCCACGCCCGTTCCCGCTGCCGCAAATATTGCTATTTTGGCGCAAGGTTGTGATGTGGTAGGAATTGACGAAGCACAATTTTTTGATGACGAAATTGTCAAAATTTGTAACGATTTGGCCAATCAGGGAATCCGTGTCATTGTTGCCGGACTCGATATGGATTTCAAGGGAAATCCTTTTGGCCCGATGCCCGCACTAATGGCCACTGCCGAATATGTTACCAAAGTGCACGCCGTGTGTACCCGCACCGGAAATCTGGCGAATTACAGTTTCCGTAAAACTGACAATGACAAACTTGTTATGCTTGGTGAAACCGAAGAATACGAACCGTTAAGCCGTGCTGCATATTATCATGCGATGCGGAAAGATCAGGAGAAAAAATAGAAATCCTCTCCCCAACCCTCTCCAAAAGAGAGGGAGACGAAACTGGATTGAAATATAAAGTTATGAAAAAGACAAACCCTTTCAGAGTTTAGAACTCCGAAAGGGTTTGTCTTTTTATAGAAACATTGTTGTTTAGATTGTTTTAAAGAAAAACTGCACAATAAAATATATAATCCATAATGTTTTTTTTAGCAACACTAAATCTCAAATCGTTAATCAGCAATCTAAAATCAACAATTTTACATCTTCTTTCTCATTCTCGCCACCGGAATATCGAGTTGTTCTCTGTATTTTGCAATTGTTCTTCTCGCGATTGGATAGCCTTTTTCTTTTAGGATTTCTGCTAGTTGATCGTCAGGAAGTGGTTTTTTCTTGTCTTCTTCCTCAATTGTATTCTGAAGAATTTTCTTGATTTCCAGTGTAGAAACATCTTCACCTTGGTCATTTTTCATTGCTTCCGAGAAAAATTCCTTAATCAGTTTCGTGCCATAAGGCGTTTCTACATATTTGCTGTTGGCTACACGCGAAATCGTCGAAATATCAAGACCTACCATGTCAGCAATATCTTTCAGGATCATCGGCTTCAACTTGGTTTCATCACCATCCAGGAAATAGTCGCCCTGATAATGCATAATCGCATTCATGGTTACAAAAAGCGTTTCCTGGCGTTGGCGAATCGCATCAATAAACCATTTAGCCGAATCCAGTTTTTGTTTGATAAATTGCACCGCATCTTTTTGCTGAGCTGATTTATCACGGGAATCCTTATACGTTTGCATCATTTCCTGATAATCTTTCGAAACGTGCAGGGAAGGAGCATTTCGTCCGTTTAAGGTCAATTCCAGTTCACCGTCTACAATTCTGATGGCAAAATCAGGAACTACATTTTCCGTCACTTTATTGTTTCCGGTAAAGGATCCGCCTGGTTTTGGATTCAGTTTTTCTATTTCGTGAATGGCTTTTTTCAGTTGCTCATTCGAAACATTGTATTTTTGTAACAGCTTATCGTAATGTTTTTTGGTAAACGCATCAAACTGATTTTCGATAATATCAGTGGCTAGTTCCACGTATTCCGTTGGTGTTTTGTGTTTCAACTGCAACAACAAACATTCCTGCAAATCACGCGCTCCTACACCGGATGGTTCCAGTTCATGAATTACCTGCAGCATTTTCTCTACCATTTTTTCATCGGTGTAAATGCCTTGTGTAAACGCCATGTCGTCCACCATATCAGGAACGCTTCTGCGGATATAACCCATGTCGTCGATACTTCCTACTAGAAATTCAGCAATTTCACGCTCTTCATCATTCAGGATGAACGTATTCAACTGATTGATTAAATCTTGATGAAAACTCACCGGTGCGGCAAAAGGCGTTTCGCGATCTTCATCGTCGTCGCTGTAATTGTTGGCCTGTGTTTTATAATCCGGAGTTTCGTCGTTGCTTAAATATTCGTCAATATTGATGTCTTCGGCTTCAATTCTATCCGATTCTGAATCATCATAATCGTCATAATCTTCGTTTTCGAACTCGTCCTTTTCATGTTCATCTTCTTCTTTTCCGGCTTCCAAAGCTGGATTTTCGTTCATTTCTTCCAATAAACGTTGTTCGAAAGCTTGCGTAGGCAATTGAATTAACTTCATCAACTGGATTTGTTGAGGAGATAATTTCTGTGATAATTTTAAATTTAAGAATTGCTTTAGCATGTTAGTTTATTTGGGTATTCGTTTATTTGGTTATTTGGAATCGAATCCACAAATAACCAAATCCACAAATCAACTTTTTATTAAAATTCCGCATTCATTGGCGTTCTAGGGAAAGGAATTACGTCACGAATGTTTGTCATTCCTGTTACAAATAATACCAATCTTTCGAATCCAAGTCCAAAACCAGAGTGAACTGCTGAACCGAATCTACGAGTATCAAGATACCACCATAATTCTTCTTCATCAATTCCTAAGGCTTTCATTTTTTCAACCAAAACATCAAAACGCTCTTCTCTTTGAGAACCTCCCACGATTTCTCCAATTCCAGGGAAAAGGATATCCATCGCACGAACTGTTTTTCCGTCTTCGTTCAAACGCATGTAAAATGCTTTGATATTTGCTGGGTAATCAAACAAGATTACCGGACATTTAAAGTGTTTCTCCACCAAGTAACGCTCGTGTTCTGATTGTAAATCAGCACCCCATTCGTTGATGATATAGTTGAATTTTTTCTTTTTATTTGGCGTACAATCTCTTAAAATATCAATTGCTTCTGTGTACGAAACACGTTTGAAATTGTTTTCCAAAACAAAGTTTAGTTTGTCAAGCAAAGCCATTTCGCTTCTCTCTGCAACCGGTTTTGATTTCTCTTCATCCAATAAACGTCCTTCAAGGAATTTCAAATCCTCCGGACATTTGTCCATGGTATATTTGATTACATACTGAATAAAATCTTCAGCCAAATCCATGTTGTCATTCAAATCATTGAACGCCACTTCCGGCTCAATCATCCAAAATTCCGCAAGGTGACGCGAAGTATTCGAGTTTTCAGCTCTAAAGGTTGGTCCAAAAGTATAAATCTGACCTAAAGCCATCGCAAAAGTTTCTCCTTCCAGTTGTCCCGAAACCGTAAGATTCGTTTCTTTTCCGAAGAAATCTTCTTTATAATTCACTTTTCCGTCTTCGGTTCTTGGCGTTCCGTCAAATGGCAAAGCGGTAACTTTAAACATTTCACCGGCACCTTCCGCATCCGATCCGGTGATGATTGGCGTATTTACATACACAAAACCTTTCTCCTGAAAATAACTGTGAACCGCATACGATAATACCGAACGCACTCTCATAATTGCTCCAAACATATTGGTACGAACTCTTAAATGCGCATTTTCACGCAAGAAATCCAAGCTCGGTTTGTTTTTAGGTTGTATTGGGAATTTCTCCGCATCTGAATCTCCAAGGATTTCCAGTTTAGCCACCTGAATTTCAAATTTCTGTCCGGCACCTTTACTTTCCACCAAAGTTCCTGTCACAGATATTGCTGCTCCAGTCGTAATTCTCTTCAACGTTTCGTCTGGCGTGTTCTCAAAATCGACAACACATTGTATATTATCAATGGTCGAACCATCGTTTAAGGCAATAAATTGATTGTTTCTAAAAGTTCTCACCCATCCTTTTGCATTTACTTCATGAAGCGTCGTGGTACTGTTTAGTAAGTCTTTAACTTTTGTATGTCTCATTTTATGTGTATAATTGATATTAAAAATTGTCTTGTGACTGAACTGCAAATATAAATGATTTGTTTGTAATTGTCATGGTGAGAAATAGGGTAATCTGGAGCTATTTCCCGCTATTCGCTATATCTTTTACTTTTTAAAGAAAAAAGTAAAAGGATGCCGCTGCTATCGAGGCTAAACGAATGGAGTTATTTGAAATCTTACAGAAATCTTCGGATAAATTTCCTGTGCCGTTTTGTAACCTTTCAGATAAAATGGATTAGTGAAATCACTTGTAGTTTCCACAATTCCAAATCCTGTCAGGGTTCAAAACCCTGACAGGATTGAAAAAGATTGTAACGAATAGCGGGACACGAGCGTAGCGAACTGACGAAGTAAACAGCTCCAGATTGCTTCGTTTCTCGCAACGACTATTTATTTTTTTCGAAATTGTCAATCTCTTCATCGGTGTGTTCGATGATGTCAATTTTTGGTTCGATGAATTCCTGTTCGTTGGCCAATGTTTTATTCAACGTCAATACCAAAGCCGGCAATAACATCAAATTCGACAGCATTCCGAATAATAATGTCAACGAAATCAATCCGCCAAGAGCGATTGTTCCTCCAAAACTGGACAACATAAACACCGAAAACCCGAAGAATAGCACGATAGAAGTATAAAACATGCTCAAACCGGCATCTGTAAATGTGGCGTAAACCGACTTGCGAATTTTCCAGTTATTTTTCTTCAATTCCTCGCGGTATTGCGCTAAAAATCGAATCGTATCATCAACCGAAAGTCCAAATGCGATTCCGAAAACCAAAATCGTTGATGGTTTCAACGGAATATCCAAATAGCCCATAATTCCTGCTGTTAACAACAAAGGCAATAAATTCGGGATAATGGAAACCAGTACCATTTTGAACGAACGGAACATAAACGCCACCAAAAGGGAGGTCAGGAAAAAGGCAAAAACCAAAGACGAAAGTAAATTGTCCAGTAGGTAACCGGTTCCTTTTTGGAAAACCAATGCTTTTCCGGTAATACTAACGTTATACTGACTTGGCGGGAAAAGTTTATCGGCTTTTTTGCGAATTTCGGCTTCAATTTTGGCAATATTATCACCGTTTTCATCGCGCATAAAAGTTGTGATTCGGGCAAATTGTCCTGTCGAATCCACGTAGCTTTTCATCAGATTGTCTTTGGAATTTTTCGTGGCATTTTTAGCATACGACAAAATAAACGATTGTTCCTGTGACGTAGGCAATTCGTAATATTCAGGGTTTCCGTTGTAATACGCTTGCTTGGAATATTTAACCAAATTAACAATAGAAATGGGTTTTGACAGTTCCGGAATTTCGTCAATAGTTTGCTCGAGTTCTTCCATCCGCCTCAGCGTAGACAATCTCATGACTCCTTTTTTACGTTTGGTATCAATCATGATTTCCAGCGGCATAACACCATCAAACTCTTTTTCGAAGAAAACAATGTCTTCAAAAAAGGCTTCTTTTTTAGGCATGTCTTCGATTAAACTGCCTGAAATACGCATTTTGTAAATACCTACGATACTAATCACCAAAAGAAGAATGGCAACGACGTAAATAGAGAAGCGATTGTACTTTACGTTTCTCAGAATCCAATCCATAAAAACCTTGACATAATTACGGTCTAAATGCTCGATATGACGGTCTTTTGGTGGTGGAATGTAACTGTGAAAAATAGGGATTACAATGATACACAAAAAGAAAAGTGCCATGATATTAATAGAAGTTACCACCCCAAATTCCAATAATAATTGATTGTTTGAAGCGACAAATGTAGCAAAACCAATGGCTGTGGTAAGATTGGTCATTAGTGTTGCCATTCCCACTTTGGTGGTGACACGCTGTAATGCTTTGGCTTTATTACGATGGACTTTGTATTCCTGATGGTATTTATTGGTCAGGAAAATACAATTCGGAATCCCGATTACGATGATTAAAGAAGGAACTAAAGCCGTTAAAACCGTGATTTCGTAATTCAGTAATCCTAAAAACCCAAAAGACCACATTACCCCAATAATTACAATTACCATTGATATTAAGGTAGCTCTAAAACTTCTGAAAAAGAAGAAGAAAAGCAATGACGTGACCAATAATGAGGCTCCAATGAAGATGCTTATTTCGTCAACAATCGTTTTTGCATTCAGCGTTCGGATATAAGGCATTCCCGAAACGCGCAGGTCGACTCCGGTTTCTTTTTCGAATGTTTCGACTGCAGGAACGAGTTTTTCTAGGATAAAATCTTTTCGAGCCGCCGTGTTTACAATTTTTTTATCCATGTAAACGGCAGAGCGAATGCTTCCTGATCTTTTGTTGAAAAGCAATCCTTCATAAAAAGGCAAATCATTGAAAAGTTCCTTTTTTATTTTTTGAAGATAGGCTTTGTCAACGGTTTTGCTTTGGTCAACAAAAGGAACCAATTCGAAGGTTTCCAGCGAATCATTTTTTTGTAATTTTTTTAAGTTATTTAATGAAATTACTAAATCTACCGCTTTGTCTTCTTTAAGAGTGTTTATCAGTTTACTCCAGGAAGCATAAGCTTTTGGGGTAAAAATGGCGTTGTCTTTTACGCCGATAATGACAAGATTTCCTTCTTCACCAAATTTATTCAAAAAGGCATTGTACTGTATATTTACAATATTGTCATCCGGTAATAAATTGGCTTCGGTAAAAGTGAAGTGGATATTCTTCCATTGCATTGCTAAAAGAGCTGTTATCGCTACAATAATGGATAACATCAAAATTCTATTTCTAAGGACAATTCGGGCTATTAATTCCCAAAATCCTAAACTAAACCACTTCATCATAAGTCATATTTAACGGTGGCAAAGGTAGTTAAAACCGCTATAAATCATTTATTTTAACTAAAATTTTATGACTAATTATCCCCGTTTTTTATTTTACAATAAAATAATTTTGTGGGATATAAATTATACATTTGAATTTCTCATCTTTGTTTTTTTAGAGTTGAGTACGAATACATAAAAATTGATATGAAGAATTATAAAAATACATTGTTTTATTTAAGTGTAACAGGCGGTTTCATTGCCTTAATGTATTGGATTATAAATAAAGGAAAAAAATTAGAAGTTAGTGAGGTTATCGTAACGCCTGAAAGCGGAAACGGTTCTTGGAATGATTTTATAGCTTCCATGCAACATAATTTTCAGGATCCTTTAGCCATCCTTTTGGCACAAATCATCACGATAATCCTTGTGGCTCGCGTTTTTGGTTGGATTTTCAAGAAAATTGGACAACCATCAGTAATAGGGGAGATTATTGCGGGTATTGTCCTTGGACCGTCCTTATTGGGATTGTATTTTCCGGAATTTTCAAGTGCTTTGTTTCCTGCTGAATCCTTAGGGAATTTAAAATTTTTAAGCCAGATAGGATTGATACTTTTTATGTTCGTGATAGGGATGGAACTCGATTTGAAAGTGCTGAAAAACAAAGCCAATGAAGCGGTGGTGATTAGTCACGCCAGTATTGTAATTCCTTTTGCACTCGGAATTGGGCTGGCTTATTTTGTTTACAATCGATTTGCTCCCGAAGGTGTGAAATTTTTAGCTTTCAGTTTGTTTATGGGGATAGCCCTGAGCATTACCGCTTTTCCGGTTCTGGCAAGAATCGTTCAGGAAAGAGGAATTCACAAAACGAAATTAGGGGCAATTGTCATTACGTGTGCTGCTGCCGATGATATTACCGCTTGGTGTATTCTGGCTGTGGTAATTGCAATTGTAAAAGCGGGAACTTTCGTCAGTTCATTATACATTATTATGTTGGCAGTACTTTATGTTGTTGCCATGATTTTTATTGTAAAACCATTTTTGAAAAGAATAGGGGATTTGTATGGTTCGAAAGACACTATAATCAAACCGGTCGTGGCTATCTTTTTTCTGGTATTGATTCTTTCGTCCTATGCTACCGAAGTGATTGGGATTCATGCATTATTTGGAGCGTTTATGGCGGGAGCTATTATGCCGGATGTTCCAAAATTCAGAACCATATTCATTGAAAAAGTAGAGGATGTTGCTTTGATACTTTTACTGCCGTTGTTTTTTGTGTTCACGGGTTTGAAAACCGAAATTGGCCTTATCAACGATCCATATTTATGGAAAGTGACGGGTTTTATTATTTTGGTGGCCGTAGTGGGAAAATTTTTAGGAAGTGCTTTGGCAGCGAAATTTGTAGGTCAGAGTTGGCGAGACAGTTTGACCATTGGTGCGTTGATGAACACCAGAGGGTTAATGGAATTGATCGTTTTAAATATTGGTTTAGAGCTTAAAGTTTTGACTCCCGAGGTATTTACGATGATGGTAATCATGGCATTAGTGACCACTTTTATGACTGGACCAGCCTTGGATTTAATCAATTATATCTTTAAAACTAAAGATGGTGTTGAAATTGTTGAACAAACACACCATAATAAATACCGCATTTTAATTTCATTTGGGAACAATGAAAAAGGCAAATCCTTGTTGCGATTGGCGAATAGCTTGATAAAAAAACAAAAAGATTCTGCCAGTATTACGGTGATGCATTTGTCCTTAAGTGATGAGATGCATACTTTTAATATGGATGACAAAGAGAAAAGTAGTTTTTATCCTATTGTTGAAGAATCCCAACTGTTAAATCAGGACATTACCACTATTTTTAAAGCAACCATGGATATTGAAACCGAAATCGCTGATGTTGCCAATCAAGGGGATTATGATTTGTTGTTGGTAGGTTTGGGAAAATCAATATTTGAAGGGACTATTCTTGGAAAAGTAATCGGTTTTACAACAAGAATAATCAACCCAGACCGTTTAATCGATAAGTTTATCGGGAAAGAAGGATTGTTCGAAAACTCCCCTTTTGACGAAAGAACCAGACAGATTATTTCTAAAACCAAGATGCCAATAGGGATTTTGATCGATAAAGATTTACAGCACGTAAATCATGTTTTTATTCCAATTTTTAGCCCCGAAGATTCATTTGTGATTGATTATATCCAAAAATTAATTTACAACAACAATTCTAAAATTGTTATTTTGGATGTCAATGGGCATGTCAATACTAATTTTGTAATCAAGAGCGCTATTGATTCTTTGGAACAAAAATATCCGAAGAATATTGGTTTGATAACGGATAAAATAATTAAAAAAGAATTTTTAGACCAACAAGATTTAATGTTAATTAGTCTTGAAAGTTGGAAAGAATTAGTAGACTCCAGAAGTGACTGGTTAAGCGGCGTTCCTTCGGTATTAATTTTAAAACAATAACATGAACTGGATTTTATTAATTATAGGTGGGATTTTTGAAGTAGGTTTTGCAACTTGTTTGGGCAAAGCCAAAGAAAGTTCCGGAATGACAGCAACATTATGGTTGGGCGGATTCTTGATTTGCTTGGCAATAAGCATGGTATTGCTTTACAAAGCCACACAAACTTTGCCCATCGGAACAGCTTATGCGGTTTGGACAGGAATTGGTGCGGTGGGAACGGTTTTGGTTGGAATTTTTGTGTTTAAAGAACCTGCTGATTTCTGGCGAATTTTCTTCATTACCACTTTAATCAGTTCTATTATTGGACTAAAATTCGTTTCGAGTCATTAAAGTCCCAAATCAAGAACGAAACTTATTTTGACAGCTATATTATCTTGAAATTTGCTCAGCTGATTCGGGCCATAGCGGTAAAATCCGCCTAATCCCAAGCCATTGTAAATTTGGTTGAGTTCTAATCCAGATTCGAAATAACCTTTGTTGAGGGTTTTATAATCCAACCCGATGTGTTGTTCCGGTTTTTGTAAATTCCCCCAAGCCATTCTTGAAACGAGAACTAAGGAAGGTTTTACTTTTTTGAACAGTGTTACGCGGCTAAAGCCATGTTTGAATTGAAAATAGGCGTATTCACTTGAGAAAAACTCATTGAAAAACATGGTTTCAAAACTGTTTTTTCCTGCAAAAGTCATCCGCTGCAAGATAGTTTCCTTGGTGATATTATTAGGAGAGGTATTGTACAAATGTGTCAGCGGTACATCACCAAGAGCATAACCGGCTTCGAAAAGTAAACTTGTTTTTTGACCGTTTAAATATATTTTTTCATATTCTGTTTTGAAATCTATTTTGCTGAATTCAAAATCATTTTGCAAAACATTAGGTAAGGATTGTGTGTATTGAAAAGTGAATTTCGGGAAACGTTTTTCTACTTCAATTCGTCCCGTAGGCGTTTGCATGTAATCGCTAAACGGATTCCAACGCAAAGAAACCATCGCAGTTGTCATGATGTAACTCGTATATAATTTCTCGTTCAGGTTGTATATATAATTGAATTTAGGTTCTATTGCGGCACGGGAAAGTTCCCATAAGCTTTCTGTTTTGGGGATAATTTTTGTTTCTATAAATGTTTTCCAACTCACATAATTGTAAAATGTACTGATGTTTATTGGTCTTGGATTATAGATTTTAAACGCTTTTTTGTCAATTGTAAATACAGTACTTGCAATTTCTCGAATGTCATCAGTATAGGAAACTCCAATCCAGGAATTCGAAAATTTGCCAACCCGAGCCGCCATTCCTAAATTATATTTGAAATTCCCATCCTTTGTTCCATAAGCGGTGTAGCCTTCGATTCTGAATTTTTTTGAAAATTGTTCATTGGTGATTCCGCCAATTCCCAATCTAAATCCTTCGTAATTATTATAGCTGAACAATTTGCGTAAGTCTAAGTCGAATTTTCCGATGGGTAAATATCCGTTGATGATTTTCCGTCCAAAGCGGATGCGACTTTCAATTCGTTTTTTAACTGAAATACTGTCCAATGCCAAATACGTTTTTTGGCTTCGGCTGTCTAAACTGTCTTTTCTGTAGGTGTTCCAAAAACGTTCCGGTTTGTTAATCGCATCGTCTTTGATTTCGATATAAATAGCCGATTTTTTAATTTGTATCGGAATGTTATACTGAATTTCAAAATTATTCGTGTGCGAAAGCAAATAGGTGAAATCTGAGGCGACTTTTTTTCTTTCTTTAAAATCTCGTTCTACATCGCCATCAAATTGAATGGTTCCGCCAAGGATTTTTATATCTTCATCATTTTTGCCTTTTACAATTTTAAAAGTTTTGTCCGTTGGAAACCATAATTTTTCATTGGGGATGTACTTAAAATCATGAATCCCGCTAATGTCAAGAACGCCTTTTATGCGCATTACCGCTTTGGCGACAGCAAAATTATTTTGGTCAATATAAAGCACGCCTTCCAGTCCTGATGCTTTTCTTTTTTTCTTGTTTTTAAAGTAAATCATGTACGTATTTCGACCGTCAATGATAAGTGAATCCAGGAGTTTGTAATTGTAATCTTTTAGCGCATCATTTGCAATGGGGCTGTTGTATTTGGTTTCAAAAAGCTCATAACTGGAGTCGTAAATAGAGAATGACTGCAAATTAAAAGCAATGACTTCATAAACTGGTTGCTTGAAACCGGCCATTTTGGTACCTAATATCGTTTCTTTTAATCTGGCATTCGCAAATTGATATTGTGACACTTTTTCGGTTTGAAAAAGATGCTGTTTACTGATGACTTCTTTAAATTTATAATCGGAGGAGTCAATTTTTGAGAATTGTTTTCCAATAGATTTTTGGACAAAAACAGAATCGATTCTTCCGTCAATAGAGTCAGGATTTGCGGTTACAATAAGTTTGTTATAGGATTTAAACTCAAAACTACGGAGCTTTTTTTGGGGATTATTGTTGTCTTTATTTTCGATTGTCTTCTTGATAATTGCCAAAGCCGGGTTTTCGCTTGAAATCCTCACTTCATTCAAATTATCCGTTTTTTGGGAAAGAACGACAACATAATAATTTTTATTTTTTTCGATGGCAATCCTAGCTTTGGTGAAACCAATATACGAAATATCAAAAGCTGTAAAGGGAATTACAGTTACAATACTAAACTTCCCATCGACATCAGAGATGGAATTTAGACCATTATTTGTGGTAATCGTGGCAAACGGCAAGGATTTGTTGGTTGTGGATTCTTTCACAATTCCATTGACCTGAAATTGCGCCTGTAGCGAAAGCGTTAAAAAAAAGAATAACAAACACAATTGCTTCATAAATAGGGTTTACTGCAAAACGGGTATAATCTCATTTTGGTATCGCAAAAATAACAATAAAAAAATCCGTTCCCCTAAGCGAACGGATTTTTAATATAGTTTGAAAGGGATTTACACCTTCATAATTTCAGCTTCTTTCACCACTAAAAGTTCATCTATTTTCCTGATGAAAGTATTCGTTAGGTTTTGAACTTCTTCTTCGGCACTTTTGCAAATGTCTTCTGATGTTCCTTCTTTTTCTAATTTTTTAATATCAGTATTGGCATCTTTTCGAGCATTTCGAATACCCACTTTTGCATCTTCGGCTTCTACTTTGGCTTGTTTGGCAAGATCACGTCTTCTTTCCTCAGTCAATGCTGGAACACTTATGATAATTACATCACCGTTATTCATTGGATTAAAACCAATGTTGGCAACCATAATTGCTTTTTCAATTACGTGCAGCATATTTTTTTCAAAAGGTTGCAACGTAATTGTTCTGGCATCAGGTACACTAATTTTTGACACTTGAGAAAGGGGTGTCGCAGATCCGTAATAATCTACAAAAACGCTTCCCAACATGGCCGGAGATGCTTTCCCTGCACGAATATTCAAAAATTCTTTTTCTAAATGCGCAATAGAACCTGTCATAGATTCTTTGGTGCTATCTAATATAAATTCAATTTCTTCAGTCATAATTTAGATTTTTAGATTTTTAGATTCTTGGATTTTTAGACTTATTAATGATCTAGTCTAAAAATCTAACAATCTAAGTAGTCTATTATATATTTACTACGGTTCCTATATTTTCTCCATCGCAGATTTTCAATAAGTTTCCTACTTTGTTCATGTCGAAAACTACGATTGGTAATTTATTTTCTTGGCTTAATGTAAATGCAGTGGTGTCCATTACATTCAATCCTTTTTTAAGGACGTCTTCAAAAGAGATATGGTCAAATTTCACGGCAGAAGCATTTTTCTCCGGATCACAATCATAGATACCATCAACACGGGTTCCTTTTAGGATTACATCGGCATTGATTTCCACACCACGTAAAACGGCAGCTGTATCAGTTGTGAAATATGGGTTTCCGGTTCCAGCACCAAAAATTACAATTCTTCCTTTTTCAAGGTGTCGTACCGCTCTTCTCTTAATATATGGCTCAGCAATCGCTTCAATTTTCAAGGCAGTTTGTAAACGGGTAAGCATTCCTTTATCTTCCAGCGCACCTTGTAAAGCCATTCCGTTGATAATTGTAGCCAGCATTCCCATATAATCGCCTTGCACTCTGTCCATTCCTGCGCTTGCTCCGGCAACTCCTCTAAAAATATTTCCACCACCTATTACAATGGCTATTTCTACTCCTTTTTCATGAATTTGCTTGATCTCATCAGCATATTCAGCTAATCTTTTTGGGTCAATTCCGTATTGCAAGTCGCCCATTAAAGCTTCTCCACTTAGTTTTAGAAGAATTCTTTTGTATTTCATGTGTGTGTTGAGTTGATTGGTGCAAATATAGAATATTCTTTTTTTTTAAAATAATGTTGCTGAAATTTTATAAATTAAGTTTTTCGTACGATTTTTTTGCGGCTTCATAGCCAATGTTGAAAACAGCATCCATCTTCACTTTGTTGGTTTCAAAGGTGCTGTACAAACACAAATCCTTTGGTTCAATAACCCAGTCACAAATATTGAATTTATGCAGGTTAGAATTTGCCGAAAGAATATCAAATGCCCGAGTGGTCACCGCTTTAATCGAACTTAAATCTTTGGCTTCTATTTTTTGAATCGGGCTCACATAAACACCTATTAATGTATCACATTGTCCTTGTAAGATATCAGTGGGAAAATGATTCAATATCCCGCCGTCACTGTATATTTTTCCTTTAATTTCATACGGAGACAAGATTCCGGGAAATGCTGAGGAAGCTAAAATAGCATCGATGATTTTTGTTTCCTGATCAAATATTTTTAATTTTCCGCGAACCATATCGGTTGCTGTAATTTGAATCGGGATTTTTAAATCACCTAGAGTGGCATCTTTAAAAATAGTGTGAAAATAAGATTTGAAGGATTCAGAATCAATTAAACCGGCTTTTTTGAACGTTAAATGCTTCCAGTGAAAAAGGTATATCGATTTGAAAAATTCCAAAATTTCTTCGGGCGTTTTTCCCCACGCATACATTGCACCAACAATTGAACCTGCACTTGTCCCTGCTATTTGAGACGGACGGATGTTTTTTTCTTCTAAAAATTTAACAACACCAGCATGAGCTATACCTTTAGAACCTCCGCCGGAAAGTACCAACCCTATCGATTTTGTTTTTAAATCCATCTTTTTTATTTGGGATAAAATTACTCTTTTTGTGGAATTGAAAGTGATGAATATCATATTTGTGCTCCAATTTTATGGTAACTTTGTGAAAACAAATATTTCATTATGAAAAGTACAGTAGCTAAAGCCTTGTTTAATAGTTATTCCTATTCGGAGTATAGAAAACTAGTTTCAGATTTATTACTTGAAGGAAAGTCAACCGGTAATGAACAATCAGAAGATTTAAATCATTACAGTGAGTTAAATGAAACCCGAATGAAGCGTTTGGATAAAACGATGAAAATTACCGAGGAGAATATTCTGAAATTAAAGAACTTAAAAAGTGAATACATTTGGTTAGTTATTTCTGAAGGATGGTGTGGTGATGCAGCCCAGCTTTTGCCAATTATGAACAGAATGGCGATTGATTCCGGTAAAATAGAATTGAAAATTGTTTTGCGTGATGAAAATGACGAATTGATGAAGTTGTTTTTGACCAATAAAAACAAATCAATTCCAATAGTGATTATTGTAGATAAACAAACAGGAAGTGTTCTTGGAAAATGGGGCCCAAGACCCAAAGGCGCCACCGATTTGATTACGGATTATAAAAAAGAGTTTGGAAGTTTTGACGAAACAGCAAAAAACAACTTACAATTATGGTATTTGCATGATAAAGGAATAAGCACCCAAAATGAATTGGTTAACTTGATGCTTGATTTAGAGCAGTAGCATTTAAAAAATAGTAACATTCATAACTTCTGTTGCCTCATAATTGTCAAAAAAGCTTTAATATAGAACAAGAAATTCTATGTTTATTGAGGTCAAATAATTAGACTTTTTTTTCGTTATTTTTTTGTAAATCGAAAAAAAATTTGTAAATTAGTGACTGCCAACCAGGTTTACTATTTGTATTTGATTTACTTTTTTTATAGGTGTTTAAATATTGTTTCACAATTTAAAAAACAGCATCATGAAAAAACGATTTGAAAAGTTTTATGATTATTTGTCACATTTACTATTTGGAGGTAAAAAAGCAACTAATTATTAAACCATTGGCGTGAGCCTAACTAGACAAATAGAGTATGGATTAAAACTACTTTAACTTTAGAAAAAACACATCGCAAATTCAATTTTGGATTTGTCATGTGTTTTTGCTTTTTGATTACAAATGAGGGTGTAGGAAGTATTAAAAGGCTAGTTTTTCAACAGCCTAAAATGTTTTCCTTCAAAAAGAGACTAAGGAAAGTCCTAAACTGATGCTGCCACTATCTCTTTGATTATTAATGGGAATCTCATAATGACTTACTTCAACAAATAAAATAAGATCATCAGCCGTTTGTAAACCCAAACTGATTTTTTTATAATCCCCCATCAAATCACCTCGACCCAAAGCAATTGCTTTTCCTAAACCGAGTTGTAGCGTAATTCTAGTATCGTCACCAATTTTGGGACTTAACTTTAAATTTGCAAAAACAGGAACGACAACCAGTTTGTCGGTCCACTTCCAGTCTATACCAGAGTGAATTCCTAAACCAACCCATTTGTTATGATGTATTCCATATCCTATTTTACTGCTCAATCCATCGGGTAGAAACCATAAATTGTCAGTGTTTCCATTTAGATCAGTTTCGCCTCGATCCGGATTTCCTTTGATAGAAAAAGCTACGTCAAATTGTGTATAAGTGAATTTTTTATTTTGAGAAAAAACAGAAAAAGTAAAAAATAAGAAAACGGATAAGGTTCTTAAATGACCCATAATACTAATTATTTGATTCTAGGCTATCCTCGAATAAAGTAACGTCCATTGCATCAGTCACATCATAATCTCCAATTTTTGTTCTGCGTAAAACGGTTAAATGGGAACCGGAATTCATCGCTTTCCCAAAATCAAAAGCCAGAGAACGAATGTAAGTTCCTTTGCTGCAAACGACTCTAAAATCTATTTCTGGAAGTGCGATTCGAGTAATTTCAAATTCGTGAATGGTTGTTTTTCTACTCGCAATTTCGATTGTTTCTCCAGCACGTGCATGTTCGTATAAGCGAACACCATCTTTTTTTATGGCCGAAAAAATGGGTGGTTTCTGGTCTATTTCCCCTAAAAACTGCTTGACTGTTTCCTGAATTAAAGCTTCGTCAATATGTTCCGTCGGGAAAGTTTGATCTATTTCTGTCTCTAAATCATACGAAGGCGTTGTGGCTCCAATATAGAAAGTTCCGGTATATTCTTTGGCTTGACCTTGAAGTTCAGTAATTCTTTTGGTAAATTTTCCGGTACAAACTAACAGTAATCCAGTTGCCAAAGGATCTAAAGTTCCGGCGTGACCAATCTTAAATTTTTTTGGAAGATTAATTTTGCTGATTAAAGCCCATTTCATTTTATTCACCGCTTGAAAAGAAGTCCAATTCAAGGGTTTGTCAATGAGTAAAATTTGTCCGTTTTGATAATCTTCGGCTGTTTTCAATGGGAATTATTTTAAGAATGAAAAGTAGATCAATAAAAACACGCCTACTATTATTCGGTACCATCCCCAAGGTTTGAAACCGTATTTTTTGATTATTTCAATGAAGAATTTAATAGCGATAATGGCAACGATAAAAGCAACAACATTTCCTATTAAGAATAATTGTATGTTTTCATTTGATTTTAAAATCAATTCGTAACCTTTCATTTGTGAGGTTTCGTAGGTTTTCAAAAATACAGAGTAACACGTTACTGCCATCATCGTTGGAACCGCTAAAAAGAAAGAGAATTCTGCTGCAGCGTGACGCGTTAATCCTTGTTGCATGCCGCCAATTATAGAAGCGGCAGAACGACTTGTTCCCGGCATCATCGCTAAACATTGCCAAAAACCGATGGTTATTGCTTTTTTAATGGTGATGTCTTCTTCTTGAAGAACCGTTGGGCTTTGAAAACGACTGTCAATAAATAATAAAATGATTCCGCCTAAAATTAAAACTATCGCAATGGGAATAGGATCTCCAAGAACTGCTTCAATCTTATCATCGAATAATTTTCCTAAAACCAAAGCTGGAATTACGGCACAAATAAGTTTTATGTAAAAGTTGATTGCAACACTTTTTGAAGAGAAATCAAAAAATTTCTTCCAATACAAAGCGACAACAGCGAGAATGGCTCCAAATTGAATGGAAACCTGGAATAGTTTCACAAAATCATCTTCTTGAATCCCAAAATATGAACTTAGAAAAACCATGTGAGCTGTTGAAGAAACAGGAAGATATTCTGTTAATCCTTCGATAACAGCAATTAAAAATGCTTGTAATGTATTCATTATATAGTGATCAGTTTTCAGTGATCAGTTTTCAGTTTTCAGTCTGTTACTAACTGAACACTGAATACTGGCTACTGTTTGCTATTTTTTTGGATTCTTAAGAATGGCATAAATAGTAATTCCAAACCCGATTAAAACGGTAGTTGGTGCCAATCGAATTCTTCTGAAATTAAAGATATCTTCATTGAAAACATTTGGGTCATCACTTCCTCCGCCAGCCATTAGAATAAATCCTAAGGCAATTACTCCAATCCCAATTAATAGAATTTTATAATTTATTTTGTCAAAAAGAAATTCTGGTTTCTGTTCGTTGTTTTTCATTTTATGGTGTTGATTTAAAAAGCTGAATGGTGAGAATTTGAATAAACAAATGACCAAATCAACGAATAAACATTAGTATAAGTCGTCCGTTCTTAAATTCAAGAAACGTTGTGTTGCAAAATACGTGCTTAACCAGGTAATCAATATTCCAATTCCTAAAACGGTCAATAATACCAGTCCAATTAAAGCTTTATCGTCAAGTATGCCAAGATTTGGAAAATTAGTTTCAACGTAAATCAAAACACCAATTAACGCAATAATGGCAAGTCCTGCGCCAATCATTCCCAGTTTTATACTTCTTACCACAAATGGTTTTCTGATAAAGGCCTTGGTTGCACCTACCATTTGCATGGTTTTAATGATAAATCGGTTGGAATGTATTGATAAACGCAACGAACTATTAATCAGTAATACGGCAATCACGGCTAAGAATCCGCTGATTATTAAAATCCACATACTTACTTTTTTGATGTTGTCATTGACTAAATTCACTAATTGCTTGTCATACACAATATCCGAAACCATGGCGTTTTTGCGTAAGCGGGTTTCTATTTTTGCAATACTGTCTTTGATTACATAATCGGCTTTCAAGTGAATATCGTAAGAGTTTTGCAATGGGTTTTCTCCAAGAAATTCCATAAAATCTTCTCCTATAATATCCGTATGTTGTTTTGCAGCAGCTTCTTTGGTCACATAATCGTATGATTTTGCGAAACGGCTTGATTTTAATTCGGTTCCAAAAGCCTTCAGAATACTGTCATTCGCTTCTTTTTTGAAGAAAACGGTCATGGCAATATTTTCTTTGAAATCGTCAGCTAATTTTTTAGAATTTATAATAAAAAGACCCAAAACACCCAATAGAAATAAAACTAAGAATACACTTAGCACTACTGAAAAATAAGAGGAAATTAATCTGCGTTTTTGAAATTTATCAAAGTTAGAAGTCATAGTTTATTGAAATTATTGGGTAAAAATAATAAAGAATTTCTTTATTTAAAGTTAATAACGCTCAAAGTTTTAACTTTCGTACAATAAACGTAAATTTGCGACCTAAAAATAGTCATCGTGAGAAAGCCTTCAAGGCTTTGTCCCTTTGCAACTTTGCAACTTTTATAAAAATGAAATACAATCCGAACGAAATAGAGGCCAAATGGCAGAAATATTGGTTAGAAAACGAAACGTTTAAAGCCGAAAACAACTCAGAAAAACCTAAATATTACGTACTTGACATGTTTCCTTACCCATCTGGAGCGGGATTGCACGTAGGACATCCGCTGGGATATATTGCCTCTGATGTGTATTCAAGATACAAAAGACACCAAGGTTTTAATGTGTTGCACCCAATGGGCTACGATAGTTTTGGTTTGCCTGCGGAACAATATGCGATTCAAACGGGGCAACGGCCTGAAGATACTACTTCGGTAAATATTGACGGAGGAACGGATAAAGAAGGAAATAAAATTGCCGGGTACAGAAAGCAATTGGATAAAATTGGATTCTCCTTCGATTGGAGTAGAGAAGTTCGCACTTCAAATCCCGATTATTACAAACATACGCAATGGATTTTTATCCAATTATTCAATTCTTGGTACAATAAAAATAGCGATAAAGCAGAAGATATTTCGACTTTGGTTTCCATTTTTTCAACGGAAGGAAATACGAATGTAAATGCAGTTTGCGATGAAAATATTGAAGCTTTTTCAGCAAATGAATGGAACGCTTTCGCAAAAGAACAGCAGGAGAAAATTTTGCTGCAATACAGATTGACTTATTTAGCCGAGACTGAGGTGAACTGGTGTCCGGGATTAGGAACCGTTTTGGCAAATGACGAAATCGTAAATGGTGTTTCAGAACGTGGCGGTTTTACGGTTGTTCGTAAAAAAATGACCCAATGGAGCATGCGAATTTCTGCTTATGCAGAACGTTTGTTACAAGGTTTGAATGCTATTGATTGGAGCGAAAGCATCAAGGAAAGCCAAAGAAACTGGATTGGAAAATCCGTTGGAGCAACGGTTTCTTTTAAAGTCGAAAGTCAAAAGTCAAATGTCGAAAGTGAGCAGCAATATATCGATGTGTTTACTACAAGACCTGATACCATTTTCGGAGTGACGTTTATGACATTGGCACCAGAACACGAATTGGTTTCACAAATAACCACTCCGGAACAAAAAGCGGAAGTGGAAACCTACATAGAAAAAACTTCAAAACGTTCCGAAAGGGAACGTATGGCTGATGTAAAAACCATTTCGGGAGTATTCACCGGAGCATATGCTGAACATCCTTTTACCAAAGAACCAATTCCGGTTTGGATTGGGGATTATGTTTTGGCAGGTTACGGAACAGGCGCGGTTATGGCGGTTCCTTGTGGTGACGAAAGAGATTATGCCTTTGCAAATTTCTTTAAAGATCAAAACGGAATGCAGGAAATAAAGAACATTTTTGCAAATGTGGATATTTCTGAAGTCGCCTATGGTTCGAAAGACAATGTAATTATCGCCAATTCCGATTTCCTAAACGGATTGAATTACAAGGAAGCGACCAAGAAAGCAATAGAAGAGTTAGAAAAATTAAACCTAGGAAAAGGAAAAACGAATTACCGTTTGCGTGATGCTGTTTTCTCTCGCCAGCGGTATTGGGGAGAACCGTTTCCAGTATATTATGTGAATGGCTTGCCGCAAATGATTGATGCGAAACATTTGCCAATAATCCTTCCGGAAGTAGAGAAATACTTGCCAACCGAAGAAGGTTTGCCGCCTTTAGGAAATGCTTTGGTATGGGCTTGGGACAGTGTTCAGTCTTCAGTTGTTAGTACTCAGTTAGTAGATAACGCGACCATTTTTCCTTTAGAATTGAACACGATGCCGGGTTGGGCGGGAAGTTCTTGGTATTGGATGCGTTATATGGATGCACACAATGAAAAGGAGTTTGCGAGCAAAGACGCACTTGCGTATTGGGAAAGTGTGGATTTATACATTGGCGGAAGCGAGCACGCCACCGGACATTTATTGTATTCTCGTTTTTGGAATAAATTCCTAAAAGACAAAGGTTTTGCACCTACCGAAGAGCCGTTCAAAAAACTGATTAATCAGGGAATGATTTTGGGAATGAGTGCGTTTGTGTATGGTTTTGGAGTTGGTGTGAAAAATGTTAATCCTGATTTAGGGATTATTAAACCAAAGAGATATGTTATTTCTAGAACATCATATTTGAGTGCTATTAAAGGAGAATATGATGATGTTATTACGAATATTGTAGATAAAGAATTAGAGAAATATAAAGTTATTGGGAATGGAAATGTTGAGTGGGATTTAGAATTGACTGCCTTTACTCCAATTCATGTTGATGTTTCTCTAGTAAATTCTTCGGATGAATTAGATGTTGAGGCATTTAAAAATTGGAGGTCTGATTTTAAAGATTTTGAATTCATTTTGGATAAAGATAAATATATAGTAGGTAGGGAAATCGAAAAAATGTCGAAATCGAAATACAATGTCGTAACGCCAGATGATATTTGTAACGAATATGGAGCTGATACGTTGCGTTTGTATGAAATGTTCTTAGGGCCATTGGAACAAGCAAAACCTTGGAATACGGCAGGAATTTCGGGAGTTTTTGGATTCTTGAAAAAACTGTGTCGTTTGTATTTTGACGATAATGGTTTGATAGTTACCAATGACGAACCAACCAAAGACAGCTTAAAATCATTGCACAAAACCATCAAAAAAGTAGCAGAAGATATTGAAGGTTTCTCTTTCAATACATCGGTGAGTCAGTTTATGATTTGCGTGAATGAATTATCCACTCAAAACTGTCATTCTCGTGCTATTTTGGAGCCATTAGCAATTGTGATTTCGCCTTATGCGCCACACATCGCCGAAGAACTATGGTCATTGTTAGGAAATACAGGTTCTATTGCAACGGTTGATTTTCCAATATTCGAACCAGCACATTTGGTAGAAAGCAGCAAAGAATATCCGGTTTCTTTCAACGGAAAAATGCGTTTCACTATGGTTTTGCCTTTGGATTTAACCAAGGAACAAATCGAGGAAATCGTAATGAAAGACGAAAGAACCATCAAACAATTAGAAGGAAGAACGCCAAACAAGGTGATTATTGTTCCGGGAAAAATCATCAATTTGGTGGGATAGGTATCCATTCCTGTAGAGACGCACCGTAGAGACGCACTGCAGTGCGTCTCTACAACAACAGATATATAATCCAAATTCTAATTATTAGAATTTGGATTTTTTATTTTAATTCATAAAAATCCGCAAAAATCCGTTTCATCTGCGTTCCATTTTATGAATGCCAAATTGACATTGTAAAAAATTGGTTCAGATTTTGATGTTTCTTTTATAACTTTAACAATACAATTAAAAAACAAAAATATGGGAATGGGTTATTTGATTCTTGCCGGAGCAATTATGCTTTTCAGCTGGTTAGTTAGTTCAAGACTAAAAAGCAAATTTGAACATTATTCTAAATTACAATTACAAAACGGAATGTCTGGCGCTGAAATCGCCGAAAAAATGCTTGCCGATAACGGAATTCGGGACGTGAGAGTGATCTCTACACCGGGACGTTTGACGGATCATTACAATCCAGTAGATAAAACTGTAAATCTAAGTGAGGCGGTTTACAACCAACGAAATGCGGCTGCGGCTGCTGTTGCGGCGCATGAATGTGGTCACGCCGTGCAACATGCTGTGGGGTATCAATGGTTGACGATGCGTTCCAAATTAGTGCCGGTGGTGAATGTGGCCTCAACGTACATGCAATGGATTTTGCTTGCGGGAATCTTGATGATGAAGACTTTTCCACAATTACTATTGGTAGGAATTATCATTTTTGCGGCAACCACTTTGTTTTCGATTGTTACTTTGCCAGTCGAATATGATGCAAGTAATCGTGCATTAGCTTGGTTAGAAAATAAAAGAATGTTGACGCAGCAAGAACAAGCAGGAGCCAAAGATTCCTTGAAATGGGCTGCCAGAACATATGTCGTGGCTGCTTTGGGATCTATTGCAACGCTGTTGTATTACGTTTCGATTTATATGGGAGGAAGAAGGAATTAGATTATTAGATCTTTAGAGGATTATAGAAAAAACCGTCTTGTGAAAACAAGGCGGTTTTTTTATCAAATAACCAATCAACGATTAACCAAAAAACTATAATTGAATCTGTCTGTCGATTTGTTGGTCTAAGGAAATAAAGGTTTCTGTTCTGGAAACACCTTCTATCGCTTGGATTTTTGTATTGAGCAATTGCATTAAATGTTCGTTATCGCGACAAATAATTTTTATCAGAATCGACCAGTTTCCTGTGGTGTAATGGCATTCCAATACTTCAGGAATTTTTTTTAAATCTCTTACTGCTTCTGGATTTCTGGCTGCTTTGTCCAAATAAATTCCAACAAAAGCCATCGTATTATAACCCAGGATTTTATTGTTTACCGTGAATTTTGATCCCGAAATAACGCCGGATTGCTCCAGTTTTCTCAAACGTTGATGAATTGCGGCACCTGAAATCCCTATTTTATTGGCGATTTGAAGAATTGGTTTTCGGGCATCTTCCATCAGGTCGCGTAAAATTTCTTTGTCGATACCGTCAATTTCTACTATTAGGGAATTAATTTTCATGAGTTGCTATTTTAAACTAAAATGTGAGATTTAGTTTTAATTGAAAATCAAAATTAAGTAAAAAACGATTACTAAAAAGAATATTGAGCTGTTTTTGTAATTTATGTCATAAAAAAAGCCATTCGGATTGCGAATGGCTTTTGTAATTGTATCTGAAAAGTAATTTTTTATTTTCCTTTATTTGCTTCAGCAATGTATTTTTCCAAAGCCATTGTCATTGAAGGAGTTGCTGGTGTTGGAGCGAGGATATCCACTCTTAAACCATGATCCAATGCTTCTTTTTGAGTAGTACTGCCAAAAACTGCAATTCGAGTATTATTTTGCTCGAAATCTGGGAAGTTCATAAACAATGATTTTATTCCGGTTGGGCTAAAGAAAGCCAAAACATCATAATATACATCGGCTAAATCGGATAAATCACTCATTACAGTTTTGTAAAAAACAGCTGGTGTCCAGTCTACTTTTAAAGCATTTAACGTTATTGGCGCATCGGCATTTAATTGGTCTGAAGCAGGCAATAAGAATTTTTCGTCTTTGTATTTTTTTATAAGCGGAGATAAATCAGCAAAATCTTTTGGTCCAACGTAGATTTTACGTTTTCTATACACTACGTATTTTTGCAGGTAAAAAGCAATAGCTTCTGATTGGCAGAAATATTTTAATCCTTCCGGAACTTTATAACGCATTTCGTCAGCCACTCTGAAAAAGTGATCTACAGCATTTTTACTCGTTAAAATAATAGCGGTGTAATGATTAAGATCAATTTTTTGAAGTCTAATCTCTTTTGCATTAACTCCTTCTACATGAATAAAAGGTCTGAAATCAATTTTTACTTTATGCTTTTGTTGAAGTTCAAAGTAAGGGGAATTCTCCACTTTAGGCTCAGGCTGTGACACCAAAATTGTTTTCACTTTCATATTTAACGGTTTCTAAGCACTCCCTTTTGTAAACCAATAATACATAAAATAATAGGGGGCTATTTCAAGAGCGCAAAGATATAAAATAAAATAAAACAACTTACCGAATATTATATTTTGATAATTTTTTATTGAAATCAAATAAGTCATAATATTGATTATCAACACTATGGCTATAATTAGCAGTAGAATATTTCTTGAAAAGGAGTCGTAATAAAACAAAATAATATTGAACGGGAGTATGAATAGTCCAATATAGGTTCTGTAAGTCACCTTTTGGAGGTTAAACTGTTCCATAAATTCTTCAATATTGAATGAAGTAGCTATTATTTTCTCTATCAAATATTTTGATAAAATAAAGAACGCTAGGAAAGTAAATATTTGAATATAAAGAATCCAATCTGTTTTTGAGGCGTAACCAAAATAACTCAGCGCAATTTGAATGAAGAAAGCAAGCGAAATGACTTGGACAAAAAATAAAGAGATGGTGAAACCGCTTTTTAGGTGGCTGCTGTCTCTGTATACTTTGTTGTATTTGTTGGAAAAAATTAAATTGGCAAAATCACCGAATCTGTTTTCGAAAACGGATTTTGTAACAGCAATAATAGCAAATGACAGAACAAAAAGCACGGTTGCCCAGTCTTTGCTGTCAGTTATTCTTGGATGAAGTATATTTTCGATCATAACGCTGCAAAATTACTAATTTTTATATCATTCTTTTTATTATAATTTTATTAAGGATGAAATGGCATAAAAAGTTTACTTTTGCGGTGAAATTAGTCAAAATATGAATGATTGTATTGTTATAATTCCTACCTATAACGAAATTGAAAATATAGAAAGCATTATTCGATCGGTGTTTTCGCAGCATAAATCTTTTCATGTTCTTATTATTGATGATAATTCACCGGATCATACTGCTGATAAGGTGGTTTTACTTCAATCTGAATTTGGAGGTAGATTGTTTTTGGAAAAAAGAGAAAAGAAATCGGGTCTGGGAACGGCTTATGTTCATGGATTTAGATGGGCATTGGAGCATAAATATGATTTCATTTTTGAAATGGACGCTGATTTTTCCCATAATCCAAATGATTTAGAGAAATTATACAATGCATGTCATTTTGGAGATGCCGATTTAGCGATTGGTTCACGCTACGTTACCGGAGTAAATGTGGTAAACTGGCCGTTGAGCCGAGTATTGATGTCCTATTTTGCATCGGTTTATGTACGAATGATTACCGGAATGAAGATTCATGATGCCACAGCGGGTTTTGTTTGTTACAAAAGACAAGTGCTCGAAGAGATCAACTTAGATAAGATAAAATTTGTTGGATACGCTTTTCAAATTGAAATGAAATACAGAACGTATTGTAAAAAATTTCAAATTACGGAGGTTCCCATCATTTTTACCGATAGAACAAAAGGGCAATCCAAAATGAGTAATTCAATAATTATTGAAGCTGTTTTTGGAGTTATTGCACTTAGATTAAAAAGATTAGTCAACACATTATAAGAAAAAGACAGGATGAACAGGGTTTTAATTAAGAATGCCAAAATTGTAAATGAAGGAGTGATTTTTGAGGGCGATGTATTAATTGAAAATGACTTAATTGTTGAGATTTCAGAAAGTATCAGTGCCAAATCCTCTCAATGTAAAATCATTGATGCCGAAGGAAATTATTTGATTCCGGGTGCAATTGATGATCAAGTGCATTTTAGAGAACCAGGGCTGACACACAAAGGAGACATAGAATCAGAATCTAGAGCGGCGGTTGCCGGTGGAATTACTTCCTATATCGAACAGCCAAACACAATTCCGAATGCGGTTACCCAAGAAATATTAGAGCAAAAATACGAGTTGGCCGCCCAAAAATCGTATGCAAATTATTCTTTTATGATGGGCGCAACCAATGATAACTTGGAAGAAGTTTTGAAAACAAATCCAAAGAATGTTGCCGGAATAAAAATATTTTTAGGTTCCTCAACAGGAAATATGTTGGTGGATAATGAAGCGACTCTAGAGAAAATATTTTCCAGTACACCGATGCTTATTGCGGTGCATTGTGAAGATGAAGCGACTATCAAAAATAATTTGGAGAAATACAAAGCTGAGTTTGGAGAAGATGTTCCTGTTACGGTTCATCACCTTATCCGAAGCGAGGAAGCGTGTTATATTTCGTCTTCCAAAGCGGTTGCACTGGCTAAGAAAACAGGAGCTCGCTTGCATATTTTTCATCTTTCGACTGCCAAAGAAATGGATTTGTTTACAAACAAAATTCCTTTGGAAGACAAGAAAATCACTGCCGAAGTTTGTGTGCATCATTTATGGTTTACCAATGATGATTATGCTACTAAAGGCAATCTCATAAAGTGGAATCCAGCTGTAAAAACGGCTAATGACAGAAAAGTGCTTTGGGAAGCATTGCTGGATGACAGAATTGATGTGATTGCAACGGATCACGCGCCACATACATTAGAAGAAAAAAAACAATCGTATTTGAATGCTCCTTCTGGCGGACCATTAGTGCAACATGCTGTTGTGGCTATGTTTGAAGCGCACCACCAAGGAAAAATAAGCATTGAAAAAATCGTGGAAAAAATGTGCCATAACCCAGCTAAAATTTTCAAAATAGAAAAACGTGGTTTTATCAAAGAAGGCTATTATGCGGATTTGGTAATTGTAAATTCAGGTTTGCCTTGGAGCGTAAAAAAAGAAAATATTTTGGCTAAATGTGGTTGGTCTCCATTTGAAGGTTTTACTTTTAAATCAAGAATTACCCATACTTTTGTAAACGGGCAATTGGTTTATACCGCTTTTAAAGTAAAAGATATTCGTGCAGGAAAACGTTTGTTATTCGAAAGATAAAATTTAATAAATGAGAAAAATCATAACATTTTTAACGATTATAACACTACTTGTAAGCTGTAAAGAAGAAGTGGTGAATAAGCCGGAACGTCTTATAGAAAAAGACGTTATGGTAGATATTATGTATGATTTATCTGTTTTGGACGCCATAAAATATCAAAATCCGGCTTCTTTGGATACTTTTAAAATAAATTCGAGAGATTATATTTTTAAAAAATATAAAATTGACAGTGCCCAATTTGCTAAAAGCAATGTTTATTATGCATCTGATTATAATGAATATAAAATCATGTTTGAACAAATCAGCAAGCGATTGGAAACTAATAAAAAGAGCGTAGATTCTCTAGTCAAATTGCAAAAAAATAAAAAGAATGCCATTATTAAAAAAAGAGCAAAGCAAGCTAAAATTGGCAGGGATACTACAAAAATAGAATAAGTAAAGAACTTAGAGATTAGAGATTTCTTTGATGTACTGGTTAATATTTATAAAATCAGCTTTCAAGGTATCTTTAATCTTTTGGTTGGAATATATAGTTGTCGAATAGGATGACTTTGCAGTTGTTTGAGTCAGTTTTCTATTCTGTAGAAAAATATTCGAAACAAACCAATCCAATCTCCAAAGCATTTCCATAAAAAAGGGTTTTGCGTGAATTTCAGGTCTTTTTACACCCAAGGAATCGGCCATAGTATTCAGAATGTCACGGAAAACACTATTTTCTGCAATCAAGGTAAAGCGTTCGTTGTGAACTTCACTTTGCATTAATTGATGTGCGATTCGAACAACATCAGTAACGGCAACAAATCCTGTTGAGCCTAATGTATAAAATTTCAATCCGTTTTTTACTTTCGTAAAAAGTTGCCCACTTCCTTGTTCTCTAAAACCGGGCCCAAGAATAACGCCAGGATTTACAATTATTACATTTAAACCTTCTTGTTGTCCGCGCCAGATTTCCATTTCGGCACCATATTTAGAAATGGCATAATCATTATGGGACTTCTCCGGATTCCATTCGGATTCTTCCGTGATGAATTTTTCATGAGGCAGTAAATCACCCAAAGTGGCAATAGAGCTTACAAAACACAGTTTTTTTATACCATAAGCAATGCAGAAATTCACAATATTTGCCGTGCCTTCAATGTTTGTTTTTCGCAATGCATCCTCGTCTTTTGGGTCAAAAGAAATCAAAGCGGCGCAATGGTAAACGGTGTCAATATTTTGAAAGGCAATTTCTAACGAAGGAACTTCGGTAATATCTGCGGGGATCCATTCGATTTGCTCAAACAGGGATTCCTTTTTATAGGTAGCGAATAGGGATTTGGTCTTTTCAATTGAAGCGACACTTCTATAAATAGCACGTACTTTTTCTCCATTATCAATTAAATGAAGCAATAGATGTGCGCCTACTAAACCCGTTCCTCCTGTGACTAAAATCATGCTACGAAAATACGAATAATTTTTTTCGAATAACCTAATAAACAAATAACCGAATCCACAATAAATTTTATCTTTGTGCAAATTGATTAAAAAGATGAAGAATTTTATTGAAGAAGTAACTTGGAGAGGAATGCTCCACGATGTTATGCCTGGCACAGAAGAACATTTGATGGAACAAATGCGTGTGGCGTATGTGGGAATTGACCCAACTGCCGATTCATTGCATATAGGGCATTTAGTTGGCGTGATGTTATTGAAACATTTTCAACTATCTGGACACAAGCCATTAGCGTTAGTGGGTGGAGCAACAGGAATGATTGGTGATCCGTCAGGAAAATCGAATGAAAGAAATTTATTGGACGAAGCAACATTGCGTCACAATCAAGAAGCTATAAAAGGACAATTGTCCCGTTTTCTAGATTTTACTTCCGATGCGCCAAATGCGGCAGAGTTAGTGAATAATTACGACTGGATGAAGAACTTTTCTTTTCTGGATTTTATTCGTGATATTGGAAAGCACATCACAGTAAATTATATGATGTCAAAAGATTCAGTAAAGAAGCGTTTGTCTTCTGAAGCTGCCGAAGGAATGTCATTTACGGAGTTCACGTACCAATTGGTTCAAGGATATGACTTTTTGCATTTGTACAGAGAAAAAAATTGTACGCTGCAAATGGGAGGGAGCGACCAGTGGGGAAATATCACCACAGGGACCGAATTAGTGCGCAGAATAGCCAGTGGAAAAGCATATGCGTTGACTTGTCCGTTGATTACAAAAGCGGATGGAACCAAATTTGGAAAATCAGAAGGTGGAAATATTTGGTTGGATGCAGCCAGAACATCGCCGTATAAATTTTACCAATATTGGTTGAATACTTCCGATGTTGATGCGGAAAAATACATTAAGATTTTTACTTTTTTATCAAAAGAAGAAATCGAAGTTTTAACCGAAAAACATAGAGAAGCACCACACTTGCGTTTGTTACAAAAACGTTTAGCCGAAGAAATTACGGTGATGGTACATTCAGCAGAAGATTTAGAAAATGCGATAAAAGCATCGAATATTTTGTTCGGGAATTCTACTTCGGATGATTTGAAACAATTGGATGAAGCGACTTTCTTAGATGTTTTTGATGGTGTTCCTCAAGCGGAAATTAGCAAAACCGAAATCGAAGCCGGACTTGATATTGTTGCTGTTTTGAATGAAAAAACAGGTTTTATGAAATCGAATGGTGAAGCAAGACGTGCTTTGACAGCTAACTCTATTTCTGTAAATAAAGAGAAAGTTGCCGAAGATTTTGTGCTTTCGACCAAAGATTTAATCAACAACCAGTTTGTGTTATTGCAAAGCGGAAAGAAAAATTATTTTGTAGTGAGAATTGTTTAATTGTTTGATTTGTTTAACCAAATAAACAAATTACCGAATAAACTTTAAAGAACCATCAAATTACAACCTCGAATATCAGAATTATCAAAACGTCCCAATACTTCGAAAGAGTTGTTGGGATTTTTTTTGCCCAAATCCTGCGTAGCAATAAACGAACAAGAATTAATGTTAGCCAAATCAATGATGTTGATTCCGCCCGTTTTTCCGTCTTGAATATAGGTCAAAGCATCTTCGGTGTCACGAACGAGGATTTGTATCCAAGAAGGGCATTCAAACACACCGTTTCCTAAAGAATAGGCTTGCGAAAGCAATTCGGTCATTCCATATTCAGAATGTATGGCAGAAACGCCAAATCCTTTACACAATTGTTCGTGTAATTCTTCCCGAATCATTTCTTTACGTTTACCTTTCATGCCGCCGGTTTCCATGATAATAGTATGCTGCAGTTGGAACTGGTGTTTTTCAATTAAGTCCAATAAAGCGAAAGTGACGCCAATCAGAATGACATTTTGACCGGCTTGGTCTAAAGCTATGAGTTTGGCAATCAGTTCGTCATGATTGTGCAGGTAAAAACCACTTTCAGGATGATTGGATAATGCAATTAAATCCTTGACCATGTAAATTAAGGAAGAGCCTTCTCTTTCCAGATAGGATGGAAGCAAGGCTAAAACAACATAATCTTCAATGTTGCCATAAAATTCGGAAAATCCTTTGCGGTAACTTTCTTCATACAAGGTAACATCAGTAACCAAATGTTTACTGGTAATCATTCCGGTTGTTCCGCTGCTGGTAAAGGTTTCTTGGATTGGATTGGTGTTAGAAACCACTTCATGACTCTTAAAGAACTGAATCGGTAAAAATGGAATTTGTTGTAAAGACTTTACTTTATGAGGATCTGTTTTCAAAAAATCACAAAACTCCTGATAGGCCAAGTTGTTTTCGTATTGGAAACGAAACACTTTCAAGGCGATTTTCTCAAACTGTTTTTGACTGGAAATAGCAAATATATCGGAGGATGTAATCAAGAATTTTTTTTGCAAAAGTAATCAAAAATTCTAAGGGAAGCTCATTAACAAAATAGCAATAGTCTGTTTTTGGAATTCATTATATTAGAATTCTGTATAAAAAAAGCTCCAATGTGAATTGAAGCTTTTATATTTAAATCTTGACGTATTATCGTATAATTAATTTTCTGGTCGCAGATGCCTCTTTTTCATTAATCTTTATAATGTAGACACCTGAAGTAAGATTAGAGACATTAAGTTCTCTAGAACTAAGCATTGTTTGAAGCACTTTTTTTCCTAAAACATCAAAGATAATGATTTCTTTATCCAAGTCATTTTTTGAAGTAATGTAGACTTTGCCATTACTCACAGGGTTCGGGTACAAGCTTAAACCTTCAATTACGGCGGTTTCTTGTGTTTTTGGTTGTTGTTTAGTTTCTTGAGCACCAGCGCTCATAGAGAATAAAAAAACCAATAAGATGGTGATATAAAAGTAGTTTTTTGCCATTGGATTAGTTTGAATAGTAAATATACAAAAAATAATTCAAAAAGCGTACCAAAAAAAACATCCTGATTTCTCAGGATGTTTGATATAAATAAATGCGGGTGTTTTTTATAAATTCCCTAATAAATTAACGCCATCAACAATAGCCCATGCTCCAGGAGTCAATACTGCTCCAGATGCTGTTGTACTAGTGGTGAAGTTTGCAGGTAAAAATGAAACTGTGAAAGCTGTACCAGCGCCCCATTGAGCAGTATTAGTGTCTGCAATTTTTACATTCAACATTTTTATTTTTCCAGTTGCAACTTGATTTGTATTTGTGTTAGCATCTTGTATTCTAACGGCAACTGCATTTATTGTTGTAGTTCCTGAAGTTGCAGTATTTGTGTATCCTGAAATTACTACATTAGTATATTCTCCGTTTCCTTCTTTTTTGAATTGGATTGCATCTATTTCAAGTGGGTTACCAGCTTCAGTTGCCGTACCGGCAGCTCTTCTTAAAGTAATGTTAGATACTTTTGGAAAAAAAGTATTGTTCACACTTTTTGCTTCGATTTCCATTCCAAAATTTCCAGCTCCAGTTTGATAAGCATACCAGTTAGTATTTGCTTGACCTTGCCATCCATCTTGCCAGTCAAAAGAATCATCTGTGTTTCCGTAAGAAATAAGGTTTTTAGCGCTTACAGTTCCTCCGTAAAATTCAAAACCATCATCAGCTCCTTTGTATGAAACCAGGTTTTCTAATACGGTACCAGAACCTACTGAGTAAAATGAGAAACCATTCATTTCAGAATTTCCGTCAAGGATTTTTTTACCTGCATATTCTACTCGTGCATATTTCAAAGAACCACCATTATGAGCAGCATTTGTACCACCGTAAACAATATTTGTTCCGTCTTCAGAAGTTGCAGTTGTAATAGGACTTCCGTCAGCTGCTTTTCCAGAAACGATAGGAGCATCACCAAACATGATTATTCCACCCCAAGAACCTGCAGTTTTAGATTTTTCAGTAAATACAACTGGTTCTGCTGCAGTTCCTGAAATATTTAATTTTCCGCCTTTTTCTACCAATAAAGCATCTGTACCGTCAGCTACATCAGCAGTGATAACTGAACCAGCCTCAAAAGTTAAAATAGCATCATTTTTTACTCTAACAGTACCTTTAATAGTATAAACCCCTTTTGTATACGTTTTTGTTCCTGTGATATCTCCTGTGATTTCACCCGTTGCAGTCGGTGGAGTAGTTGCTACATCGTCATCACTTGAAGTACAACTTGTAAAAACCAAGCTCATTAATGCAAGACTGAATACTAATTTTTTCATTTTTAATGATTTTAAAATTATAAGTTTTTTTGTTAATTATTTATTTCAAAAGTACTCTAGGGCTTCTGAAATTTAGTTATGTAATTGTTATCAAAGTATTATATAACAATGAATTTGATGTAAAGTTTATGTTACTTATGTAAACAAAAAAAAGAGCCATGATAGCTCTTTTTTGTTGTTGTTTTTAAAACGTATATCCTATGTTAAAGGAGAATCCGACGCCTTTTTTGAATTCTCTTAAAATTAGTGAGTCTTCTGTAATGTTTAAAGTGCTTTTGCTTCCCAGCTCTTTTTTATAGCTTGGATTTAATATGTTATCTACACCAAATTTAAGTTCAATGCTTTTTGAAATAGAGTTAGTCCAAATGAAATCTAATTTACTAAAAGATTTTTCGTAGATATGATCAATTCCTGAAGAACCTACAGCGAAAATACGATCTCCATAAACGTTATATACTAAGGTCATAGAGTTTTTCCAATCTTTATTAAGGATGAAATCATACTTTAAATCAGAATTAATTAACCAGCTTGAAGCTCCTTGCAGTTTACGATTTGTGCTGTTTTCTAATTCATTACCTTGTTTCTTAGTGTCAATTTTGACATCAGTACTCATTAATGATGTATTGAAACCTAAAGAGAAATTAGAAAGAGATTCGTTTATTCTGCTCAATTGGAAAAGCATTTCTATTTCGGCACCATAAATAACGGCTTGCTCTGAGTTTTTAAAAGTTGTGATTTGACCACCGCTATTTGCAGTTGGTTTGAAAACTCTTTCAATTGGATCGTTAATCATTTTTCCAAATACTCCTACAGCAAATAATTCTTTATTGTTAGGAAACAATTCATATTTGAAATCAACATTATAGTTTTCACTGTCTTTTAAATCTGGGTTCCCGCTTTCTGAAGTTCCATCGGCATTGATGTAATTTATTGGTAACAACTCCATAGCAACTGGACGAGTTATTGTTTTTGCCAATGATACTCTCAAATTACTGTTTTCGTTCAAAATACGTTTCGCATTTATAGACGGCAGGATATCAAGCTTGTCATCTGTTTTTTTGCGGTAAGCACTTCCAAAAGGATCACCTTGCTGTCTGTATTTTATTTCACGAGTAGAACTTTCACCTCTAATTCCGGCATTTAAATCCCATTTTTCTCCAAGATTCATAAATAAATTGAAGTATCCCGCATTAACAAACTGATTCAATTTTACTTTATAATCTCCGTTAGACTCTTCCTGAACATAAACAATTCCGTTGTTGATGTCTTGGTTGATGTTTTGGCTAATAGTGCTTAAATCGGCAGTATAATTTTTCTCCAGATTTCTTCTTCCAGAGAAGAAACGGTAAGAAGATTCCATGTCGTTCAGCGAACTGTTGTATCCAATGGATAATTTATTAGAATCTTCGGTGTCTCCAAATTTTAAATTATATTCTAAAAGTGAAGAGTAATAGAAGTTTCCTTTTACATCAAGGAATTGACGGTTCAAGTTATTACCACCATAAGACATGTTTATTTGGCTATCATTTACTTTTACACCAGTGATAAATTTTCTGTCAGGTTGTTGAAAAGAAGTTTTTACATAAGAACCACCTGCTTTTAAGCTATGTTTTCCATCTTCGGTTAATTTATAATCTCCGTACAATTGCGTGTTCCAATAGTTAGATTCTTCGTATTGGTTCAATCTGATAAGATTATTTGTCTGATTCGCTAAGCTGTTTGTGTATCCTAACTGATCTTGAATTTTGCTTTCAGTCGCTTTAATCAAGAACGTATTGAAACTTAAATTAAAACGGTTTGTCTTGTATTTCAAACCTGCTAAACCAGAAAAAGTAGTTTGGTAGCTGTATTGTGTATTGTATAAATTATTGTCGTAGTTTCCTTGTCCAAGATTGAAAGTTCTGTCAACACCTTCTCTGTATGAGTATTTATTATCAAAATTGAATGACATGATATAACTAATATTTCTTTCTTTTTCAAGATTGAATTTTTGAGCATGTAAAAATCCAATGCTAGAATTCAAAGGACTTTTTGTGTTGTTAACATCCCATGATTTTTTACCAAATCCGTTTTCGTATTCAGCAGGAGAAAGCTTTTGTCCGCTTGGAACTGACCCAAAAATACCAGGAAGCGCTCTGTCATTACCAATCATTCCTAAAGATCCTTTAGTAGAATTTGCATCATCAGAAAGTAAGAAGTCTTGAAGGTTATTGTTAGTCGTATATCCAAAACCAATATTCAATTTAGTGATATTTTTTGGTTGAGGTGTTTCAATATTAACAGTTGCTCCAGCAAAATCCCCAGAAATATTAGGATTGAAAGTTTTGTAGATATTTAATACACCCACAACATCAGTAGGGAATAAATCCAACGGAATAATTTTTTTGAAAGGACTGTTTGATGGTGATTGTAAGTCGTTTATCAATAAGTTATTGTAACGGTCTTCTAGTCCTCTAATGAATAAACCTCTTCCGTCAACTTTAGTGATTCCGGTAATTTTTGTTAAGCCTTCCTCAACATCGCTAACTCCTTTACGGGCCATTTCTTGGGCACCGATACTTTGTTTAATTACGACGGCTTGTTTTTGGTCTAATAAAAGAGCCGTTTCCTTTTCTCTGCTGGCTGTATTTTTTATAACAACATCTTCTAGTTTGTAGCTTCCGGAACCTAACGCTTTGTTTATGGTTACAGTTTCATTAGCAACTACTGTTACAGGAATTTCTACAGATTCATAACCCACAAAACTAAGTTGTAAGGTATAGCTTCCAGATAGTATTGTTATGGTGTATTTACCATCAATATCAGTATTTGTTCCTATATTTGTTCCTTTAATAAGAACGTTGGCAAAAGGTAATGACTGATTATTAGCATCTTTGTCTGTTAAGATTCCAGAAATTGTTCCTTTATTCTGTGAAAAAGAAATAGCTGTTATTAATAACGTGAAAAATAGTAACTTGAATTTCATTTGGTTTTAATTTTTTTGCAAAGTAACGCCTGAAATGTAAAATGTAAGTTACTGACTTGTTATGGTTATGTTTTGTTTTGGGTCTCAATATCACCCCAATATTAAATTATGGTTAACACCATTTGAATATCCCATTTATTGTTACATTTACAATTCAAAAACAATTTTTTGCGCTTTATGAAGAAAAAAAACACGAAGATTCTATTAGTAGATGATGAGCCGGATATCTTAGAAATTGTAGGGTATAACCTTTCTCAAGAGGGATATCAAATCGTTACAGCAGCAAATGGGAGAGAGGCAATAGCGAAAGCTAAAAAAGAAATGCCAGACCTTATTATAATGGATGTAATGATGCCGGAAATGGATGGAATGGAAGCTTGTGAAGCTATTAGAAAGATTCCGGAACTCAGTAATGTAATCATCACTTTTTTGACAGCCAGAAGTGAAGATTATTCTCAAGTGGCAGGCTTTGACGCGGGTGCGGATGATTACATCACAAAGCCAATTAAACCTAAATTATTAGTCAGTAAAGTAAAAGCATTATTGCGCCGATTAAAAGAACAGGAACAGAACAGCGAAACACTTAACGTAGGCGGAATCGAAATAAATCGCGAAGAATACAAAATCGTTAAAGATAATATTGAAATCGCATTGCCCAGAAAAGAATTTGAATTATTCTATCTGCTTGCTTCAAAACCGGGGAAAGTATTCAAACGTGATGAGATCCTGGACAAAGTTTGGGGTAATGAAGTAGTTGTTGGTGGAAGAACGATTGATGTTCACATCAGAAAATTACGAGAAAAAATAGGAGAAGAATTGTTTAAAACAATAAAAGGAGTTGGCTATAAGTTTGAAGTATAAATGACAATAAATTTTAAAAAAACATATCGTTTTGCCGTGAAGTCAGCGCTTTATATTACTCTTTTTTCTAGCGGATTAGTTGGTTTTCTGACCTATTTATTTTTCACCTTTTCGTATCGTTTTTGTTTGATTTTTGCAATTGCGATTGCTACTTTTTCATTTGTTGTAATACAATATCGAGTGGAGCGCTTTATCTATAAAAAGGTAAAAAAAATATACGATGATGTCTCTTTGTTAGAATCAAGCAGTTTCAGGAATCAGCCAATTACAACTGATATGGCAACACTAACACGTGAAGTAAAAAAGTTTGCCACCGATAAAAAGCTAGAAATCGAGACTTTAAAAGTTCGTGAAGAATATAGAAGAGAGTTTCTTGGGAATGTTTCCCACGAGCTCAAAACACCACTTTTTATGGTTCAGGGGTATTTGTCAACCCTGCTAGACGGAGCCATGAGCGATAAAACAATCCGAAAAAAATATTTAGAGCGTGCTGAAAAAGGAGTGGAAAGACTGATTTATATAGTACAAGATTTAGACATGATTTCTAAACTCGAAATTGGGGATTTGAACTTGGAAATTGCCGAATTTGACATTGTTAAATTAGTTCAAAATGTCTTTGATTTGCTCGAAATGAAAGCTTCCAAGAAAGATATTCTGTTGATGTTTGATATGAAATATAATAAGCCCGTTATGGTTGTTGGAGATCAGGAGAAAATCCAACAAGTAGTCATGAATCTTATTGTAAATTCAATCAAATACGGAAAATTAAAGGGGTCAACAGAAGTAAGCATCGAGGATTTGACTGATGAAAAAGTCATCGTTCGAATAACCGATAATGGCGAAGGAATTGATAAAAAAAATATCTCGAGAATTTTCGAACGTTTTTATAGAGTAGACAAAAGTGGTGCAAGAACCGAAGGTGGTTCCGGTTTGGGATTATCCATTGTAAAGCATATTATCGAAGCGCACAATGAGAAAATTTATGTAAACAGTAAATTTGGAATTGGATCTGAATTTTCTTTTACACTTGAAAAATCAAATAAACGCGGTAAATAATAGTAGAGTCAAATGTGATTTTAAAGTTAGGTAATTTTTAATATAACATGAAGGTTTTTGTTTGGTACAAAAAAGGTATATTTGTAACTGGTTAATAAACAATAGGTTAATATTTATTCGTAACAATTTATTAACATTAGTTTTTAATTAAATTAACAATTACGTAATGTTTAATTAACATTACGCAATCACCTTTGGGGTACTAAACAAACAACATTTAATCGTGAAAAAAATAGTATTAATTATTGCAAATATATTTGTAGTAAATCTAGCAGCTGCACAAGTTACTCCTGTTGTGGAAAGTTCTAAAAAAACGGAAACTCCTCAACAAACGGTTCCTTTAAATAAAGAAGAGTTTACTAAATCCATAGTTCATGTTTTGGACTCCATCAATAAAGTAAAGGATGCCCAAGAAAAAAGCAAGGAGAAAAAAGAACAATGGTATGATAAAATTTCAATACGTGGTTATGTACAGGTAAGGTACAACGGATTGTTTTCTACCAATGACAAAGTTTCCTGTGATCAATGTGATAGATCTTGGGGAACAACATCAACAGCCATTGATGCAAAATCGAATAACGGTCTTTTTATAAGAAGAGCTCGTATCGTATTTTCAGGGCAAATTCATCCTAATGTATATTTTTATATTCAACCGGACTTTGCAAGTTCGCCTTCCTCTAGTGTGAATAATAATAATTTTGTCCAACTAAGAGATGCGTATTTTGATTTATCATTTGACGCCAAGAGAGAGTACAGAGTCAGAATAGGACAAAGTAAAGTGCCTTTTGGATTTGAAAATTTGCAGTCAAGCCAAAACCGATTGACTTTAGATCGTAATGATGCTTTGAATAGTGCAGTGGCAAACGAAAGAGATCTAGGGGTGTTTTTTTATTGGGCTCCAAGTAAAATCAGAGATCGTTTTGCGATGCTGGTAAAAGATGGATATAAAGGTTCCGGAGATTATGGAGTATTCGCGTTTGGGGCCTATAACGGACAAACAGCTAACAGGTCGGAAGGAAATAGAAACTTGCATGTAGTGACAAGGGTAAGTTATCCTTTTGAAATTGGGAGTCAAATTATAGAGCCGGGCATACAAGCTTATACTGGGAAATGGGCTTTTTCTAATAATGAGCTTTCTACAGGAGTGACTACACCAAACAGGCAAAACACAATAGATCAAAGGGTTGCGGCTTCTTTTATTCTTTACCCAAAACCATTCGGGTTACAGGCAGAATATAATATTGGGAAAGGACCACGTTATGATAAAGTGACTAATACTGTAGAAGCTTCTGATTTAGAAGGCGGTTATGTAACCTTAAATTACAAATGGAATTTGCCTAAACAGCAATATATTTATCCTTTTGCCAAATTCCAATATTATGATGGCGGAAAGAAATTTGAGAAAGACGCCAGAAGTTATGTTGTAAGAGATTATGAACTTGGAATTGAATGGCAGCCTATTAAAGCATTTGAATTGGTAGCAGAATGGGTGATTGCTGATAGAACGTTTGAAGACAGTGCGCTTCCAAATAACAGACAAAAAGGTAATTTATTGCGATTACAGGCTCAGTTCAACTTTTAACAAATTGTTGTCATTTGTTTTGGATGGATTAAATAATTATTAAAATAAGCTAAATAATAAAGATAGTATAATACTGGCTTAACATATTGTTAATGTAGCGCATATACTTTTGTACAAATTTATAAATAACCATAAGATGACTATCAAAACGAAATTATTCTTAATGTTACCTTTAATAGGAATGTTAAGTTGCGGTAAAGCAAAAAATGAAGATAAAGGGACTGAAGATAAAGCAACGGCTGCGACATCAGTTACAATCAAAGGAAGTGATACCGTTTTGCCATTGGCACAGAAAGAGGCTGAGGAAATGATGAAAACAAATCCTGAAGTTAGTGTTACCATAGTAGGAGGAGGAACTGGAGTTGGTGTTACCGCTCTTTTAGACGGAACAACGGATATTGCAATGGCTTCCAGAGATTTAAAGACAGAAGAAAAATTAAAATTTTCTGAAGCCAAAAAAGAAATCGAAAAAGTGACTGTTGCCTTTGATGCTTTAGCGATTATTGTTAATCCGGCTAATAAAGTAGGTCAGTTAACACGTGAGCAATTGGAAAAAATCTATACAGGAGAAATCAAAAACTGGAAAGAAGTAGGTGGTGAAGACGCAAAAATTGTAGCGTATTCAAGAGAATCTTCTTCAGGGACGTATGAATTCTTTAAAGAAGAAGTAATGGATAAAAAAAATTACGCTTCTGATATCTTGAGTATGCCTGCAACAGGAGCGATTGTTCAAGCAGTAAGCCAAACAAAAGGAGCTATCGGGTATGTTGGATTAGCGTATGAGACTAAAGAAGTAAAACAACTTTCTGTTTCTTATGACCAAGGGAAGACCTTTGTTGCTCCAAGTGTAGCTTCTGCAAAAGACAAAAGCTACCCAATTTCAAGACCATTATTCTATATTTTTGATAAAGTAAATGCCGCAAAAGTAAAAGCGGTAGTGGATTTTGCTTTGTCACCAGAGGGACAAAAAATTGTTTCTGAAGTAGGTTATGTACCGCTAAATTAATAAGGTTTGTTTTTAAGTTATAAAAGGCTGTCCGTTTTGGGCAGCCTTTTTTGTTGCTTCATTTTCAGGATTTTTTTTTATGGAAAGCGGAAACGATTTGCGTACTTTTATGCTTAACTTTAAATTAACACAAGGTTAATATGTAAAACACATTCGGAATATAAGGCTCATGTATTTTTGCCGTTAAAATAAACTATAGATTTGAAAACAAATTTTAAAAAAATAAAAGAGAAAATAATAGTGACTATATTAATGCTAAGTAGTGCTGCTACTAGTATTACTGTTGTTTTGATTGTTTTTTTTCTATTTATTGAAGGCGCGGGAGTTTTTACCAAAAAACCTATTGAAGAAGGTTTTTTGTTGGCAGTACATTCGACTAATCCAATACAAAAATTAGAGCCTTCGCAGGTAAAAGATATTTTCGATCAAAAAATCACTAATTGGAAACAGTTAGGCGGAAAAAACGAACCCATCGTTTTGTTTAGAACCGAAGATATTACGGAATTTTATTCTGAAGCCGAATTGGGCGAAAACTTCGAACATTTTCCTGCGAAAATAGATGAGTATGTTTCGAAAACGCCTGGCGTAATTGCCTTTTTTTCGGATAAATACAAAGCGAAAAATTTTCATGGAAAAGAATTAGAAATCAACAAAATTAAAATTTTTGAATTTCTTTCCGGAGAAGAATGGTTTCCAACCGCGCAACCCATTGCACAAATGGGAGTTAAGGCATTGATTTATGGTACGCTATGGGTCAGTTTTGGAGCAATACTATTGGCATTGCCCATTGGTTTGGCTGCAGCCATTTATTTGAGTGAAATAGCCCGAAAAAGAACCCGTAATATTTTAAAACCGCTTATCGAATTATTAGCAGGGATTCCATCCGTGGTCTATGGCTTTTTTGGATTAGTGGTCATTGTCCCTTTAATTCAGAGTGTTTTCGGATTACCCGTTGGAGAAACAGGATTGGCGGGAAGTATTGTTTTGGCTATTATGGCATTACCAACGATTATCACCATTTCGGAAGATGCAATGCGTACCACTCCGCGCGCTATGAAAGAAGCCAGTTTGGCTTTAGGCGCGAGCCATTGGCAAACTATTTATAAAGTAACAATACCTTATTCGGCATCTGGAATAACAGCTGGAGCCATTTTAGGAATTGGACGTGCTATTGGTGAAACCATGGCAGTTTTAATGGTAACAGGTAATGCGGCCATAATTCCGCATACACTTTTAGCTCCGTTAAGAACCATTCCGGCTACCATTGCGGCCGAATTGGGTGAAGCTGCAAATGGCGGATTGCATTATCAATCGCTGTTTGCCTTGGGATGTATTTTATTCCTGATTACATTCTGCATAAATATGTTGGTGGAGTTGGTTACCAATAGAGGATCCCATAAAAAACATTAAAAGATGACTAAAGAAATTCGTTTAGCAAAACAAAAAAGAAGAAACCAAAAAATTGCTTTTGGACTATTTCAATTCACCAGCTATGCCGTTGTGGGTCTTTTATTTGTAATATTGGCTTTCATAGTAATAAAAGGAATTGGCGTTATCAGTTGGGAGTTTATTACAGAAATGCCTAAAGAAGGGATGACTCAGGGAGGGATTTTCCCGGCGATAGTAGGAACACTTTGTTTGGTTTTTGGAAGTATGATTTTTGCCTTTCCTGTAGGTGTTTTGGCCGCTATATATATGAATGAATATGTGAAAGATGGCTGGATAAAAAAGATTATCAAACAAATGACCAATAACCTGGCCGGAGTTCCATCGATAGTTTTTGGACTTTTCGGGATGGCGTTGTTTGTTAATAAACTGGAATTTGGAGATTCCCTTTTAGCGGGGTCTTTGACCTTAGGATTATTGGTTTTACCGGTGGTAATCAGGACTACCGAAGAATCATTAAAGTCGGTGGATGATACTTTTAGACAAGCCAGTTTAGGTTTGGGGGCCAGTAAATGGCAAACGACCAGTGAAGTGGTTTTTCCTATTGCGTTTCCAAATATTATTACCGGGTTAATTCTTTCCATAGGTAGGGTTTCCGGGGAAACGGCACCAATTTTATTTACCGTTGCGGCTTATTTTTTGCCAAAATTACCCACTTCAATTTTCGACCAGGCCATGGCGTTGCCGTATCATTTATACGTGATTTCAACCAGTGGAACAAATATAGAAGCATCTCGGGCAATGGCTTATGGGACGGCACTTATTTTAATTATAATCGTATTAATTTCTAATTTATTAGCGAATGCGCTTCGTAAATATTTTGGAAAAAAAGTAAAAATGAATTAGTATGCACAAAATAGAATCAAAAAACATCAATTTTTATTACGGAGAAACTCAAGCTTTGCATGACGTTTCGCTATCCATGAAAGAAAATACAGTTACTGCATTAATCGGACCTTCTGGTTGTGGGAAATCGACGTATTTGCGTTTACTGAATCGAATGAATGATTTGATTGATAATACGAATCTAACGGGTTCGATTTTGATAGATGGGCAAGATATTTATGCAAAAAACACCAATGTAGATGATTTGCGTAAAAATGTCGGGATGGTATTTCAAAAACCAAATCCGTTTCCCAAATCCATTTTTGAAAATGTGGCGTATGGTTTAAAAGTAAACGGAATTACCGATAAAAAAATAATTGAAGAGCGCGTGATTACCTCTATTGAACAAGTGGCGCTTTGGGGAGAAGTGAAAGACAAACTGAAGAAGTCGGCTTTTGAGCTTTCAGGAGGACAACAACAACGTTTATGCATTGCACGTGCATTAGCGATTCAGCCTTCTATATTGTTAATGGATGAGCCTACTTCGGCTTTGGATCCAATTTCGACCTCCAAAATTGAAGAACTTATTTACGAATTAAAAAATAAGTATACAATCGTTATCGTGACACATAATATGCAGCAAGCAGGACGTGTGAGTGATACTACTGCTTTTTTCTATATGGGCGAATTGATTGAATATGATAAAACAAAAACTATATTTACAAAACCGTCACAAAAACAAACGGAAGATTATATAACAGGAAGATTTGGATAAGATTGATTTTGATTTGTATTCAGAATCGTTTAATTTTAAATCTTTTAAATCTTTAAAAAATGGGGTCACACATAGAAACAGAACTGGAAAAGCTTAAGGGCATAATAATAAAAATAGGAAATTTAGCCGAAAGTCAGGTGACTGAGGCTGTCAAAGCATTACTTTCAGAACCTGTCACGGAAGGTAAAGAAGTGAAAAAAACAGAAAACAAGATTGATAGACTGGATGTTAAGATTGATGAGGTTTGTCAAAGTATTTTTGCCTTGCATCAGCCAGTCGCTTCTGATTTACGTTTTATTATGTCAGCCATGCAGATTAGCAATGAAATAGAAAGAATAGGTGATTTGGCCATAAGCATCATAAAGAAATCTAAAAATATTAAAGATAAACATGACTTAATTGTTAAGTTTAGTATTGTTGATATTGCCAGACAAGTGGAGACTATTACAATAAAAACAAATGAATGTTTTTTAACTCGTAATGAAAGTACGATAGGTGAGATTTTCATATTGAATAATACCATAAAAAATGAAAGTGATGAAGCCATTCACAATATTATAAATGAAATGAAGATCAATTCTAAAACGGTAGTTTCAGGAACTAATCTTGTGATTGTTTTAAAACATTTGGAACGTATTTCGGAGCATTGTACAAATATTGCAGAGTATGTTTATTTTATGATTAATGCCAAAATTATCAAACACGAAAAGTTTGATGACAAAAAATTTGACTCCGATAATCTGGATTAATTTTTCAGATTTATTATAAAAACACACTAATTATATACTTTGAAAGTATGGTAATTAGTGTGCTTTTTGATTATGGAAGGAACCTAAATTAGGGCTTGTGTATTTGAAGTGTTTTATAAATTACAGTTGTAATAACGATTAATTCTTTTCAAAAACTTGGAATAATATTTTCCAGTCTAATGTAGTGTCTAATCGAGGCAATCCTTTATATTCCTCAATCTCTTGAATGTTTTCCATTCTAAAATCATCTTGTGTTGCATAAGGAACCAGACCTTCTTTCTTTAGTTTTTTTGCTAAATATTCTTGTTCATATTGACCGGGTGTTGGAATGAAAAAAGCTTTTTTTCTCAGTTGGGCTAGATCCATGATTGTAGTGTAACCCGAACGGCAAAGAACCATTTCACTTTCGTTAAAAGCCTGTTCCAGTTCGGTTGAATTCATGAAGTTGTAATACGTGACATTTCCAATTGCTGTTGTTTTTTGTTCCTTTTCGATATTTCCTTCAATGAAAATTACATTACCATTGTATTTAACAATCTCTTTTTTCAAATGTTTTTCTAACATGCCGCGTTGAGGTTCGGGGCCAGAGAGAATTACCATTAAATCATGTTTTTTTGGCAACAATTTCTTTTGTAGTCTGCTCAAAGGACCAATATATTTTGTTTTAAGATTTGGATTGTCAACATGACCTAGTTTGCCGGTTAGATTTAAAGTTCCGGCAAGATCGGGAACCCAACATTCCGTGTATTTTTTTATAATATATTGATGTACTTTACTGGTTATCCAAGTTGTATTTCCTGTCATCACATTCAATTGATGGGTGATAAATACGGAGGGTACATTCTTACTGAAAACCCCCAATCTGTTATCCGAAATAATTCCGTCTATTGCATATTTTTCAATCCAATTTTGAATTATTTTTTTTTCTTCCAGAATAGCTTTTACCATTTTGGGGCCATTTTTTATTAATTTCCACTTAAAATTGGCGCCATTTTTAGCATATTCAATTTGATAGGATGGCAGTTCCAATGTTTGGAGGTTTGGAAACTCTTTTCGCAGTAATTCAAGAGCAATACCATCAGAGGCAATTATTGGGATGTAGTTGTTATCTTGTAAAGCTCTAATGATTGGAATACAACGGGTGGCATGTCCTAAACCCCAGTTTAAAGGTGCAATCAAAATAGTTTTAGGGGCGGTTTTTATATCCATTTCTAATTGTGTCAAATGTTTTTTATAGGTGAAAGATACATAAGTTAAGCCCTTTTTTGTATTTGCAAAATATTACTAAACTATTAAGTTATTAAATACTGTTTCAGACTATCTTTTTCTTTCTGATGGACTAAAATAAAGAAAGGCTATCTTTTTTAGGGATAGCCTTTTCAAGATACTTTCTATAAAAAATTATTCTTGGATATAGGTTTTATTTCCGTTTGAGTTAATATAATATTTTCCTCCTCGAGGACCGGTATATACTTTTTTTCCATTGTATTCTCCAGTTATTTTATCGGCTACTTTAGGCGCTTTTTCATTGGTTTCTTTAATTTTTTTTACTGATTTTGTATTTGTAGCTTTTTCTTTTACGGTTGCTTTAGCTGTCGCCACTTTATCTTTTGCTGTTTTTTTAGACGCGGTTGCTTTTTCTTTAGTTTCTGCTGCTTTATCTTTTACAGTTTCAGCTTTTTCTTTAACTGTTTTTTTAGCTACTTTATCTTTTGCAGTTTCCACTTTTTCTTTAGCTGTAGTTGCTTTTTCTTTTGCAGTTTCGGATTTCTCTTTAGCGGTTTTTTTAGCGGCAGCTGCTTTTTCTTTAGTTGTAGTTGCTTTGTCTTTAGCCATTTCAGCTTTGTCTTTAGCTATTTTTTTAGTTGCTTTATCTTTTGCAGTTTTCACTTTTTCTTTTGCAATTTCGGCTTTCTTTTTAGCGGTTTTTTTTGCTGTCTCTGCTTTTTCTTTGGCTATCGCCGCCTTATCTTTTGCTGCTTCAGCTTTTTCCTTTTTGGCTTTAGCCAATTTTTCAGTTTTAGCTTTTGCCGCTTTCTTTTCGGCTGCAGTTTCTTGTGCATGCAAGTTTGCCGAAAGGATAATCATGAAACATAACAACAGTAATTTTTTCATAATAGTTTGATTTTAAGTTTTATATAATAAAAATAATAAAAAATAATCATATTTGGAAAGTCATCCGATGAAATTGTTTCAAATTTAAATATTAAAAATAGGCTCTCAATTGAACATTTCCGGTATGAATGGCTTGGCTTGTTTCACTTTTCCGTCCTTGATAATTGAAATTAATGTCTAAAAATTGTGTGATGTTTTTTTGCAAAAGCAATCTCCAAGTCAAGTTCTGACCGGTTTGTAAACCTTCGAGCATTTGAAATCCAACCGAAGAAAATTCATTTCCTTCAAATTTATTTTGATAAAAAGAAACTTCTCCATTCAGCGTTATTTTTTTATCACTGGCATAGGAAAAGGCAGTTCCAAAACGGTTTTGTAGTAATGTTTCGAAGACTCCAATCTGGTTTTCTTTGCTTTGTAATTCATAAAAAATATCCCAACTGGTATTTTTAGAGAATAAATAACTGATTTTTGGTGCCAATTGGTACCCGTTTATAGCATAATTTTTTTCTGGAAAATTCTCAGATTGAATGGCTGTTTGGATCGTTTTGACAAAAAAACCGAACAGCCAACTTTTTTGGTACAAATGTCCATATTGCATTTGATGAGAGCTGTTTGTAGCTTCTTGCGAACCGATTGACAATAAGTTTTTCGTTTTATTTTGAAGATAAGAATAGGTAATCGAATGGTTTTGCTTCCCTCTATTGTAAAACAAGCTATTTCTTAAGCTGGAATTTAATCCCAGTACATTTTCATTGGAACCACTAAACGGATTTAATTCAAAATTATCTCCGTCACTTCTCATTTTCCTATCGATTATAAATGCCGTTTGATTATAGAAATAGGAAAGTAATTTTTTTAATCCTTTTTCATTTTGCCATTGATTCGGGTTTAAGGTCACGGATTGTGAGAACTTATTTTGATGTGTTTTTATATAAATCCGATTGGGTAAAAATACTCGGATGAATTTTGCCTGATCGATAAATGGAGCAACTTCAAACTCTTGTAATTCCTGAATTCCATTGCCGTTATAATCATTCCATGTATATACGCCCTGACCTGCGGAGACTTCGAGATAGGTAAATTCCTGTTGTGGAATGGTTCCTGAATTCGTTTCATAAACTGTTGTACTTTGGATTAATTGATTGAAAAAACGATCCGTGTACACTATTCTGGAATTTAATGAAGGTTCTTTTTTTCTTGTTGCATCCACAAAATCCAAGATTCTGTAATTGGCATAAAGGGACAAATCACTTTTATTGGTTTGTATCAATTTAGATTTCAGCATAAAAGTCTGGGAAGAATTTACGCGCTGAATCAAGCCATTTTGAAGGCTGTCATTAGTTCTTCTTAAATATCCCAATTCTACAAAAACTTTAGTGCTGTCACCACGACCGGTAAAAAAACCATATTCCGTAAATTTCTGGCTTAACGTCGAAAATTGATTTGTTGCTTTATCTTTTTCTTGATTATCCTCTAAACGCAAGCTGGAACCAACCCAATTTTTATCGAAATGAAAACGCATTTGAGATTGGTTTCTTAAAAATTTCGACGATGACACACTGCCATCGCTTTTTAGGAAACTGCCTTGGTTTTGAAAGGTCCATTTTTTTATTCGAAACAAACCATTTAAAATATGTCTGCTGCCAGAAAAATTTCCGAAGAAATCCAGTTTTTCAAATTGATACAACAGCATTCCTTTATTGGTGGATTTCGGTTCTGGATTTAAGTCCAATTGCAGACCGGAAACTAATAAACTTTGATTTCCAACAGCTGCGGTTCCTAAATTCCAGTCTCTGTCGAATTCTATATTGTACAGTCGTTCCACAGATCTGAAATCTTTTTGTATAAATTGATAATTGGCAAAAGCATCAACCTGCCATTTTTTTGAAAAAAGCCGTTGCTTTGCGTTGATTTTCCCTGCCAAGCCTTGATTGTTGGAGTCGTCAATGGATGAAAATAAATTTTTATCATTGTTGCTAAGGCCAATTTCAAAATCGACAGCCGTTTTTTCATTGGGTTTGTATTTTCCCAAAAAGGTGGCAACTTGAATTTTTGTTGGCGCAATGAGCTGAATTATGGGTTCATAGTTTCCTTGAGGAATACCATTTATTGGTTGGATGTATTCGTAAACACGGGTAATTGTAGCAGAATTTGTCACGATATAATTCCCATTATTGGTTCCTGCTAAAGTGAATCGAACATTGAATAATTCCTGTTGAGCGTCATTTGAGTATTCGAAAATTTCAACTGCATTAAAAAGCGTTTTTCGATACAGCACTTTGTTCTCCGAATAGGAATCAGCATAGGCGGAAGGTGCCGTCATTAAGTCAGGATTATCTCCTGAATTGACTAATATTTGGGCTTGTTCTTGTGATAAATTTTGTTGTAGCGGCTGGTTTTTCAAGTCGTTTTCCGAATATAAATACCCTCCAAAACTCCATTTTTCATTTTCATGCGTGGCACCGGCATAGGTTACAAAACGGGTGTAATTCCTGTCGGAATATTGATATTCTATGGCAATCCGCATTTCGGAAGTTATGGTAAAAAGGGGCGTAAATACAATTTCACCCGCATTGTAATCTATCGTATAATCATTGTTTTCGCCTCGTTTCAGTAAAATACCATTTACATAAACCCGCTCTGAACCCGAAACCACTAGGACATACAATTCTCCATTTTGCCCTTTTAATTTGTAAGGACCTTGATTGCCTTCTTGTCCCACAAAATTACTTTTGACATATTGTCCCCGAACTAATGCTGCTGATGCAAATACATTTGTTTTATTTTCTTCGGTTCCAAAGTTGAAATTAGTCGCCAGTCCCTGTACTTTTTTATTGAAATTAAGGAATTGGGTTTTCTTGTTCTCGAGAAAAATATCTCCTGCCCGAATGTTCCATTGGTCACTGAATAACTCCATGAAAACATTGTCAAACTGATCTAGTTTTTGAGAATAGCCGCCATCCTGTAACGGGATATTACTGTCTTGGATGGAGGCTCTCAAGCTTACTTTTTCGGAAATTTTTCCTGTGATTTGTAAATCTAAATTAGAGTTCAAAACCGCATTTTGATTGTTTCCTATGGTAATGCCACGTGTAATACTTCCTGAAGTATTCAAACCGTCAAAAGGAACATTTTTCTTTAGGTTTTTATCTTCAATTTTATATAGATTTCCAGTCCCTGCTTCATTACTGACGACTCTGCTGGGGTCGTAAATGCGGTATTCTTTGGTTAGTATTTCAGGAAATTTAAGATAGTGTATCGTAAGCGAATCGGAGTTAAAAGAGCTATTTTCCTTTAAAATTAAAGCCCCTTTTTTAAAATCTATCTTAAATAAAGTACTGTCGATGGGTTTGCCATTGGCGTCAAGCAGTTTGAAAAAACTGGAATTAATACTTTCTTTTTCAATGTAAATAGTGTCGCGGGAAGGAAGAATTTTTTTGGTTTTGTACAGCGAATTAATTTCCTGTGCATGGAGCCCAGAAAAACAGCCTATTACAATCCAAAAAAGTAATTTTTTCAACATAAATACTATAACTCGACAGTATCAAAAGTAGTACTTATAATCCGATAATTAGAAAATGCGTCAATCAGAAAATAAGGAAATAGACAAATCGATATATTCAGGTTTAGAGTTCTTGATTTTAGGCTTTGGAACATTATTAAAAATGGGAATCAAAATTAAATTTCGATTCCCATTTTTAATAATGTTGGACAGTGTTTAAACTTCTTTAGTGATCACTTGCATGGTTTCACGACTGACTTGTTTCAATAAAACTACTTTGTTTTTTTCAACAGTTTGAGCTGCTTTGTCGTTGAAATGTCGGATAGTATATAAGGTTACATTTTCGTCGTAATCCACTTTAAATTTTTTAGATAAAATAGCATTCAGTGCTTTAAAATTATCGAATTTATCTTCCACGCATACAGAGAAACTAATCGCAGAATTCTGGATTAAGTTTACCTTTATCTTGAATTGGTGAAACAGAGCAAAAATCTCGCTGATGTTTTCTTCCATGATGAAAGAGAAATCTATAGAGGAAAGCGAAATCAGAAGCTGGTTTCTTTTGACAATAAAACAAGGTAAATACGGCTCTAAATCGACACCTTTAGAAACACTTGTCCCTTTTAATAATGGGTTTATAAATGATTTTACATACAAAGGAATTTCCTTTTTTTGTAAAGGTTGCAGTGTTTTTGGGTGAATAACCGTTGCGCCGTAAAAAGCTAATTCAATGGCCTCGCGATATGAAATTTGATTTAATAAACTTGCGTTTTCAAAATATCTCGGGTCGGCATTCATTACTCCAGGAACATCTTTCCAGATGGTTACGCTTTCGGCATTTAAGCAATACGCAAAAATTGCAGCAGTATAATCGGAGCCCTCACGACCTAAAGTGGTGGTGAAATTATTCTCGTCTGAACCCAAGAAACCTTGTGTGATGTTTAGTATTTTTCGTTTTACGTTTTTAGAAATGTTTTTCTGTGTCAATTCCCAATCTACTTCGGCATCTCTATAATTTGCGTCTGTTTTTATGAAATTACGCACATCCAGCCATTGTGTTTTTATTTCCATGAAATTCATGAAATGGCTTAGAATAGTTGTCGAAATTAATTCACCATAACTTACAATCTGGTCGTAAACAAAATTATAATTGGGAGATTTATTATGTGTCAAGAAATATTCTAAATCAGCAAATTGAGTATTTACAGCGGCAAAAACTTCGTTTTTGTCATCTTCAAATAAATCCATCAAAATTTGATTGTGGTATTTTTTTACTTCTTGGACTGATGAATTTAATTCAGCTGATTTGTCGAAATAGTTTTTTATGACAATTTCCAATGCATTAGTTGTTTTTCCCATTGCAGAAACTACCAACAACACATCTTCGTAACCCACTTTTTGTAAAACGTCATATACGTTTTTAATTCCTGCGGCATCTTTCACAGAAGCTCCTCCAAATTTGAATACTCTCATAATCTTTTAAACAAAAATTGTTCTTTTACTTTATTTCAATTTATTCTCTACAAAATGGTTGATTCCTGCTTCATCCATTTGTACAACATCCCAATCCCGTAGCACTTTTGCACCTGATTTTTCGTAAAATTCTATTGCCGGGGTATTCCAGTCCAGTACATTCCATTCCACTCTTCGAACCTGATCTTTTTTACCCTGTTTTATAATTTCAGAATACAAAGCATATCCAAGTCCGGTTCCACGCATTTTGTCTTTTACTACTAAATCTTCTAAATGAATTGTTTTTCCTTTCCAGGTCGAATAGCGGTAATAATACAATGCGATACCCACGATTTCGTTATCGGCTTCGGCAACAAAAACATGAAATAAAGGAACAGGGCCAAAACCATCCCGAATTAAATCGTCAACAGTTACAAGAACAGCATCTGGCTCCTTTTCAAAGTCGGCTAATTCTTGGATAAGACCTAAAACAGCTGGCATATCTTGAGGGTTTCCTCTTCTAATATTCATAAATTTTTATTTTAATGATTTAAAAATGCAATAAAACTGCATTTTTACGTATTAATTGTGTGTTTTATTCAGCAAATATACAATACTGACAAACTAAATAAATAGTATTCAAATTGTTTTCACAAAAAAAACGATATTTGTGACTTCAAAATAACTACATCGATTTCGTAATGGAAGAACGCAACAAAACACTAGGAGAATTTATCATTGAAAATCAAAATGCTTTTCAATATTCGTCAGGCGAATTATCCCGAATCATTAACTCGATCCGATTGGCTGCCAAAGTGGTCAATTATAAAGTAAACAAAGCTGGATTAGTTGATATTGTGGGTGCTGCCGGAGAACAAAACATACAAGGAGAAGATCAGCAAAAACTCGATGTTTATGCGAATGAAGTTTTTATTCAAACTTTAATCAATCGTGAAATTGTATGTGGTATTGCTTCCGAAGAGAATGATGATTTTATCACTGTAGAAGGAAGTGACAACAGTCATAATAACAAATATGTGGTTTTAATGGATCCGCTTGACGGTTCATCAAATATTGATGTAAATGTTTCTGTTGGAACTATATTTTCGGTTTATAGAAGAGTTACCCCAATAGGAACTCCAGTTACAATTGAAGATTTTTTACAGCCGGGAATCAATCAGGTTGCAGCGGGATATGTTATTTACGGAACCTCGACGATGTTGGTTTATACAACAGGACACGGAGTGAACGGATTTACGTTGAATCCGGCCATTGGAACCTTTTATTTATCGCATCCAAAAATGCAATTCCCAACCGATGGTCATATTTATTCCATTAACGAAGGGAACTATGTTCATTTTCCGCAAGGAGTAAAAGATTATATAAAATATTGTCAGTTAGAAGAAGGAGACAGACCTTATACTTCAAGATATATTGGGAGTTTAGTCTCGGATATTCATAGAAATATGATTAAAGGCGGAATTTATTTATATCCTACGAGTTCTAAAGCACCAAAAGGTAAATTGCGTTTATTGTATGAATGCAATCCGTTAGCTTTTATTGCTGAGCAAGCGGGAGGAAAAGCCTCAGACGGTTTTAATAGAATCATGGAAATTGAACCGACGGAATTACATCAAAGGGTGCCGTTCTTTTGCGGAAGCTACAACATGGTGGAAAAAGCGGAAGAATTTATGCATAAAGCTAAATTAAGCAAATACTAAAAATGCAGGTTTAATAAAAAAGCTCCCAGATTTCTGGGAGCTTTTTTTATACTTTACAATTACTTGTTCATGTTTTGCATTTCGAAAAGGAAAGTGTCTATATCGACTTTTCTATCTACTAGTTTTAGTGCTTTATGTACAATGTAATCTACATTTTCAGCATTAAAGCCTAGTGCTACTCCAATTTTTCTCAATAATAATTCTTGTGTGTCGCCTAACTGATGATCCACATGTACCATTCTCGCTAAATCAAACAAACGTTCCAGTCTTTGCTCATGCAAATAAGGAGCGTTTATGGGATATTTTAATGGGTTTTCTAAAATTTCTTCATATTCTGCTTGAGAAATTTCTAATCGAACAGCCAGTTTGTCTAAAAATAATTTTTCTTCTGGAGCAAACTTATCGTCAGCCAGTGCTACGCGAACAATAGCTGAAAAATGACCTTTATTTCTTTGTTTGAATTCGCTATCAAATAAATCTGAAAATGACATAATTATTGTTTTTTTATCTTACAAAGATAAATCTATTTTTAAATTAATGATTTTAATTTTTTTATATTTTTTCTTTGAATTTGATCTCTTTTGAATTGCATTTATTTAAATAATCAAATCAATCATTTTCAAAATTAATCGTAAGTTTACAACCCCTTTATCAACCTAATAAATTACCTATGTCAGAATTTTGGATTTACTTTCAAATAGGATTAAAACACGTTTTAGATATTCATGCGTATGACCATGTTTTATTTTTAATAGCCTTAGCGATTCCTTTCTCTTTTAAGGATTGGAAGAGAATTGTGCTTCTGGTGACGCTTTTTACCATTGGACATACGATGGCTTTGTTGCTTTCTGTTTTTGGTATAATTGCAATTAAAGTGAATGTTGTCGAATTATTAATTCCAATAACGATACTGATAACGGCGTTGTTTAATCTTTTTACGGCGGGAAAATCAAGTAAGCAAGAAAGTATAAATTTGGTGTTTTTCATCACGCTTTTCTTTGGGATAATTCATGGATTGGGTTTTTCAAATTATTTCAAGTCAATTCTCGGAGGCGATGCTACGGCTCAAGTATTGCCATTGTTAGAATTTGCATTAGGAATAGAAGCGGCCCAGATTGTAGTGGTTTTTGTAGTTTTGATTTTGTCGTATATTGTTCAAACCGTTTTCAGATTCTCGAAACGCGATTGGACCTTAGTAATGTCGGCATTTATAATAGGAGTAGTAATACCAATGATTGTTGAAAGTGAAATCTGGATTAGATAAAAATGAACGAAAAAAAATTAAATAAATACGATAAAGCGTATCTTAGAATTGCAAAAGAATGGGGTCTTTTATCGTATTGTAAACGCAAACAAGTTGGTGCGATTATTGTGCGAGATAGAATGATAATCTCTGATGGTTACAACGGAACGCCATCTGGTTTTGAAAATTGCTGTGAAGATGACGAAGGATTGACACGTTGGGATGTTTTACATGCTGAGGCAAATGCGATTCTGAAAGTGGCACGATCTACACAATCCTGTGAAGGAGCTACTTTGTATATTACGCTTTCGCCTTGTAAAGAGTGCAGCAAATTGATTCATCAATCCGGAATAAAAAGAGTGGTGTATCAGAATGGATACCGTGATGATTCAGGAATTCAGTTCCTGATAAAAGCAGGAGTTGAGGTGGAACATATTCCAGTATTAGAAGAATAAATGTTGTCTTCATATGAAATATAACGTAAAATATTTGCCCATTATTATTTTCTCAACACTCGCCTTGGGTGTTGTGCTGGGCGGAATGTTGAATTTTCCTAATGCGGCTGACTTTTCAGCCAGAAACAATTCCAGAAGCAAACTCAATAAACTGATTGATTTCATTGATAATGAATACGTCGATGATATCAATACGGATTCTATTGTAAATCTTACTGTAGATAATATTCTGGCGCAACTCGACCCGCATTCAGTATATATTCCGCCAAGCGATCAGCTGGAAGTGGTAGAAAGCATGAAAGGAAATTTTGTGGGAATAGGCGTGAACTTTTATATGTACAACGATTCAGTTGCAGTTATAAAACCAGTTGAAAATGGGCCTTCGGCAAAAGCAGGAATAAAGGCAGGAGACCGAATTTTGTATGCCGATAAAACGAAATTATTTGGACGCAAATTGCCAAGTGATAGTTTGTATTCTAAATTGAAAGGAACGGTAGGTTCTGATATAGAGCTTACTATCTACAGAAAATCGGAAGGCAAAAAACTAAAAGTAAAAATAAAACGGGATGTTATTCCTCTAAAAAGTGTCGATGCGGCGTTGCTTTTGAGTAATAAAACGGGCTATATAAAAATAAACAGATTTGCCGAAACTACCTATAGAGAGTTTATGGCGGGTTTAACTAAGCTGAAACAACAAGGTGCAAAATCACTCGTTATTGATGTTCGCGATAATGGAGGTGGTTATATGGAAGAAGCGATTGCTATTGCCGATGAATTGTTGACAGATAAGCAGCTGATTGTTTTTACCAAAAATAAAAACGGGAATATAGACAAGACATTTGCAACCAAGAAAGGCAGTTTTGAAAACGGAAGCGTATTTGTTTTAATCAATGAAAACAGTGCTTCAGCCAGTGAAATTCTAGCGGGCGCCATTCAGGATAATGATAGAGGAACTATTGTGGGGCGTCGCTCTTTTGGGAAAGGATTGGTGCAGAGAGAAATGGATTTTGCGGATGGTTCAGCGGTTCGATTGACTATTGCCAGGTATTACACGCCAACGGGTCGTTCTATTCAAAAGCCTTATTCGAAAGGGAATGAAGCGTATTTTAAAGAATCAGAAGCTCGTTTTGGAAATGGAGAGTTGTATGAAAAAGACAGTATAAAAGTTTCTGATACTTTGAAATTCAAAACTAAAAAAGGTAAAATTGTTTACGGCGGAGGCGGAATTGTTCCTGATGTTTTTGTGCCGCTTGAAGTGGAGCATGGAAATGAAAGTACAGCTTATTTATTGCAATCCGGAATCGTTGGTAATTTTGTTTTCGAACAATTAGATAAAAACAGAAGCGCTTTTAAAGGACTTACTTTCGAACAATTCAAAATTAAAATGGATCAAACGGATTTGTATTTTAATTTGTTTCAAAAATTTATTTTCGGAAACGGATTGGATTTGAAGTTTGGAAAAAGCAAGTCATTGGTAAAAAGATACTTAACTGCAGAATTCGCCCGACAATTGTATGGGGAAAGCTATTATTATGGAATCATTTTGAAAGAAGATGCGATGATTAAGGCAATTTCCAAGAAGTAACAGTAAAGGAAAATATTTGTTTTAAAAACTATTAATTTTCATTATCCCAATCTTTTCTATACCGAATGAGTTCTTCATCTATCATGTTTTTAGACGTGTTTAATAAATAGGTTGCATCTTCAGAGTAAATAGGTGGAAAAAAAGTGATTTTAATTTCAGTAGTCCATTTTCCAAAACATTTTAAAAAATGCGGAATGAAAGTGTCGTCTCCGACAAAAGCATCTGTTTTTTCTTTATAATCAATAGCAATAGGAATAACCGCGGATTTAATCTTAGTGGCCATCACAAAAGAACCGTAATTAAAATCCAGAGTCGTTGGCAAAACATCTGTTGTGCCCTCCGGGAAATTAATGATAGAATATCCTTTGGCCAGAACTTCTCGAATATTTTCGGCAGTTTCTTGTCTGCTTTTTTGGCACTTTCTATCTACAAATACAACACCGGATATTTTACAGATATAGCCAATAAGCGGCCATGATGCCACCTCTTTCTTTCCTACAGGAAAAGCATGGATTAGATTTACAATAACGATTGGGTCAAAATAAGAACGATGGTTGGCCACAATCAGTCCTTGTATGGTAGGTTTTTCTCCGTAAATTATGGTACGAATGCCTAAAATGATATTAAGTCCTCCTATTAAAAAATCACGTAATAAAAGTGCTCTTTTGGAATTATTTTCTTCGCTACAAAAGAAACTCATGAAATAGAAAATAATCGAGAAAAAGGAAACGAATAGTATAAAAACGATGAGCCTAATCAGGCCCAATAATAGTGATAACATAAAACAGTGTATTGAAAAATGCAAACCTACCACTATTTTTCCAGTGATTTTTCAGAATGAAATTCTATTTATCTAATACTGTCATGTGCATGAGTCTGCACGCCGTCATTCCATGCCGTAAGAATATCTGTTGCAACTGCGGCACCGCTTCCGGCAGCAATAGCCAGTTGACTTCTCCAGCCTGCTAAAGTTCCTATAACATAAATTCCTTCGGCAACTTTATGGTCGCTGTTTTTTAACTGGATTCGTTGTTTTTCAGGAAGGGATTTTTGATGGGGTTCTACATAATGCATCAATCCATCTATTGCAAAAGTATTTGCGGATCCAATGCCTATGACGATTATTTTTGTTTGGTAGGAATTCTTGTTTGTAAGGACTGTAAATTCCGGAAATTGTCCTTCAATTTTTAGTACTTTTTCCTCTGGAATTTGAGTAATATGAGGATAAGCTTTCGAAAGATGTTCCGTGCTTTCCTCCAATAGTTCGGAGCCTAATTTTCCTGGAGGAATTCCGTATGCATTATTAAACAGCGCTTCTTGAAGAGATGATGTTTTTTGATGGGTGAAAATGCCGATTTTTTTGTCAGTAGCAAAGGGTTTGTTTTTTGCAGAACCCAAAACGAGTGCGCATGACATTCCAGAAACCCCACCGCCAACTACAAGAATATCAAACATTGTTATGGTTACTCATTTGATTTTTCTTCAATCTTTTTAGCCATTTTAAAAATCAAAAGAATTAAAACGGCACAAAAAGAAGCAGCAATTCCAATAAAAGCAACTACGCTATCTCCTTGAAATGGATTTCTAAAATCCAACAAAGTAACATTAAATATGATTAGCGCTATTGCTAAAAACACCAATATGTTAGTAAAAATTTTCATAATACGTTTTTGTTTTTGATATAAAAGAAACAGATTTTTTATTTTAGAAACACATGTCAGTTCAAAAATCAGATTATCTTTTTAAATTATCTTAGGGGGTAAATTTATGAAAATTTATTTTAGACAAACAAACCTTTAACATTCGCAGCGAATAATTTAACAGCAATGGCAAGAAGTACTACGCCAAAAGTCTTTCTAATGACGCCAAGTCCATTTTCTCCTAGTATTTTTTCGATTTTAGAGGATGATTTCAAAACGATATATACCAAAATAATATTCAATAGTATTGCGATAACAATATTTATAGTAGAAAACTGCGAGCGTAAAGAGAGTAAAGTAGTCATTGTTCCGGCTCCGGCTATCAAGGGAAACGCCAAAGGTACAATAGATGCAGAACTCGCTTCTTCATCTCGATAAATGCGAATGCCTAAAATCATCTCTAATGCCAGAAAGAATAATACGAATGAACCAGCAACGGCAAAAGAATTGACATCAATCCCTATTAAATTCAATAATTCTTCTCCCACAAAAAGGAAAACAATCATAATTATACCGGCTACTATTGAAGCTTTTTCGGATTCTATGTGCCCATGTTTTGATCTTAAATCAACAATAATAGGAATGGTTCCCACGATATCAATTACAGCAAAAAGTACCATTCCAACCGTAATTATTTCTCTAAAATCGATTTCAAACATATTTTTTTTTGTTTGCAAAGTTAAACTTTTCGGTAGATTTTTGATTAAAATTAAATTTTATTACAACAATTCTGATTCATTTTTTACAGACTGATTTTCAATTGATTTGTTGTTTGTTATGATTGTATGTTTCTTACTGTTAGTTTGTTAGTTGGTTTTAAAAGTCAATTATTCCATTGGTTTTTAAAAAAGTTAAAGTTAGTTTTTATCTAAAAAATTACAATTTACTTTAACTACCTTTGCGCTTTATAATCTCAGTACCCCAAAATAATGTTTCAATTAGGAAAAACGATCGTCTCAGAAGACATACTCGAAAAAGATTTTGTTTGCAATTTGTCAGCCTGTAAAGGAGCATGTTGTGTTGATGGCGACGCGGGAGCTCCATTGAGCGTTGAGGAAACTAAGATATTAGAGGAAATTTATCCTAAAGTAAAACCATTTTTACGCAAACAAGGAATTGCCGCTATCGAAGCGCGAGGAACTTGGACAAAAGGAACTGATGGTGATCTTGAAACACCACTGATTGACAATAAAGATTGTGCTTACGTAATTTTTGATGGTAAAACGGCTTTGTGCGGGATCGAGCAAGCGTATAATCAAGGGATAATTGACTGGAAAAAACCTGTTTCTTGTCATTTGTATCCTATTCGTGTTAAAGATTTCACCGAGTTTGCTGCCGTTAATTATGATAAATGGGACATTTGTGATCCGGCCTGTTCTTTAGGTCAGGAACTAGAAGTGCCAGTGTATAAATTTGTCAAAGAAGCTTTAGTTAGAAAGTTTGGAGAGGATTGGTATGCGGAGCTAGAAATAGTCGCGCAAGAACTCAAAAAATAAATCTAAAATAAATTCAAATTTCCTTGTTTACTGTTTTTAAAATCCTATATTTTACGGTACTTCATCTCTTTTTTTAAATTTTAAAATGCTGATTTATAGATATCTAAAATCTATATTAAAAATGTATCGATTTTTTCCGTTTGTTAAAAACTAGGGCCGATTGTGAATAAGTTTGACTTTTAATTTCGGCAATATTTCACAATCTTTGTAATCCACAGAAAGCATAAAATTTCGTTAAAATCTCAAAAAATAAACAATTATAATGGCGCAAGTTGAACCAATTTTACAAGAAAATAAAAATCGTTTCGTAATTTTTCCTATCAAACACCATGATATTTGGGAATTTTATAAAAGTATGGAAGCCAGTTTCTGGACTGCTGAAGAAATCGATTTGTCACAAGATTTAAACGACTGGAATAATAAACTTTCTGATGAGGAACGGTATTTTGTAAAACACATTCTTGCTTTTTTTGCTGCTTCTGACGGAATCGTAAATGAAAATCTTGCTGAAAATTTTGTGAACGAAGTGCAGTATGCTGAAGCAAAATTCTTTTACGGTTTTCAAATCATGATGGAAAACATTCACAGCGAAACATATTCGTTGTTGATTGATACCTATGTGAAAGATGAAGTGGAGAAAGATGAATTATTCAACGCTTTAGAAGTTTTTCCTGCGATTAAGAAAAAAGCGGACTGGGCTTTGAAATGGATCGAATCCGATTCGTTTGCGGAACGTTTGATTGCTTTCGCAGCGGTGGAAGGGATTTTCTTTTCGGGAGCGTTTTGTTCTATTTATTGGTTGAAAAAACGTGGATTGATGCCGGGATTGACATTTTCTAACGAATTGATTTCTCGCGACGAAGGGGTACACTGTGATTTTGCGGTGCATTTGCACAACCACCACTTGGTTAATAAAGTTCCAAAAGAAAGAATCAGAGGTATTATTGTTGATGCTTTAAATATTGAAAGAGAATTTATCACTGAATCACTTCCTGTGAGTTTAATAGGAATGAATGCGGTATTAATGACACAATATTTAGAATTTGTTGCTGACAGATTATTAGTGGAATTAGGTTGCGACAGAGAATACAATACGTCAAATCCTTTTGATTTTATGGATATGATTTCGCTTCAGGGGAAAACAAACTTCTTTGAAAAGAAAGTTGCCGAATATCAAAAAGCAGGTGTTATGAACACGGATGAAGATGCTCAAAAAATATCTTTTGACGCAGATTTTTAGAAAGTAGTTATCGCATCAGCGGGTGTTTTAGCCCCGATGGAAGGGAATATCCTTTTTGTTTTTTTTCTTTAAAAAAACAAAAAGATTGGAATGGCAGCGGGATTAGCTTCCCAAAAAAATGAAACAAATACTCAAAAATGGGAAAGGGATTTTCTGTTTTTTAAAACAATTAAGCGTATGTATGTAGTTAAAAGAGATGGGCACAAAGAGCCGGTAATGTTCGACAAAATCACTGATAGAATTAAAAAACTATGTTATGGTTTGAATGATTTGGTTGATGCTGTGAAAGTGGCAATGCGAGTAATTGAAGGACTTTATGATGGTGTTTCGACATCAGAGTTGGATAATCTTGCTGCCGAAACTGCCGCGTCAATGACTATTGCGCATCCTGATTATGCACAGTTAGCCGCTCGTATTGCAATCTCAAATTTACATTCGAATACAAAAAAATCATTCTCTGAAACGATGAGTGATATGTTCAATTATGTAAACCCAAGAAACGGTCAATATGCTCCGTTGCTTTCTGAGGAAGTACATAAAGTGATTATGGATAATGCGGAGTTTCTAGACTCACACATTATATACAATAGAGATTTCAACTACGATTATTTTGGTTTTAAAACCTTGGAAAGATCGTATTTACTAAAAATAAACGGTAAAATCGTAGAGCGTCCGCAACACATGTTGATGCGTGTGTCTGTTGGGATTCACTTAGACGATTTAAAGTCAGTAATAGAAACCTATGACTTAATGTCGAAAAAGTTCTTTACGCATGCAACGCCAACGTTGTTCAATGCCGGAACGCCAAAACCTCAAATGTCCTCTTGTTTCCTTTTGGCGATGCAAGATGATAGTATTGACGGGATTTATGATACGTTGAAACAAACGGCAAAAATCTCTCAATCAGCAGGGGGAATTGGACTTTCTATTCACAATGTAAGAGCAACAGGTTCTTATATTCGTGGTACAAACGGAACGTCAAACGGGATTGTTCCAATGTTGAGAGTATTTAATGATACTGCACGTTATGTAGATCAAGGTGGAGGAAAACGTAAAGGAAGCTTTGCTATTTATATCGAAACTTGGCATGCGGATATCTTTGATTTTCTGGATTTGAAAAAGAATACCGGAAAAGAAGAAATGCGTGCAAGAGATTTATTTTTTGCCATGTGGACTTCGGATTTGTTTATGAAAAGAGTACAGGAAGACAGTTATTGGACGTTGATGTGTCCTAACGAATGTCCAGGATTGTATGATGTGTATGGCGAAGAATTTGAAGCGATGTACATTGATTACGAGAAACGTGGAAAAGGTAGAAAAACCATCAAAGCACATGAATTGTGGGAGAAAATTCTGGAATCGCAAATCGAGACCGGAACGCCTTACATGTTGTATAAAGACGCAGCCAACAGAAAATCAAACCAGAAAAATCTAGGTACCATTCGTTCTTCGAATTTGTGTACGGAGATTATGGAATTTACTTCTAAAGATGAAATTGCGGTTTGTAACCTGGCTTCTCTTTCGTTACCGATGTTTGTGGAAAACAAGAAATTCAATCATGACTTGTTGTACACCGTTACCAAACGGGTGACGAGAAACTTGAATAAAGTTATTGACAGAAATTATTATCCTGTAAAAGAAGGAGAAAATTCTAATAAACGCCACAGACCAATTGGTCTTGGAGTACAAGGATTGGCTGATGCTTTCATTATGTTGCGTTTGCCATTTACGAGCGACGAAGCTAAAAAACTGAACCAAGAAATTTTTGAGACTTTATATTTTGCAGCCGTAACCGCATCGATGGAAATGGCCAAAGAAGAAGGTCCTTATTCTAGTTTTGAAGGTTCACCAATATCTCAAGGAGAATTCCAGTACAATTTGTGGGGAATGAAAGATGAGGAATTATCTGGTCGTTGGGACTGGGCTTCCTTGCGAAAAGAAGTGATGGAACACGGAGTGAGAAACTCATTATTAGTGGCGCCAATGCCAACTGCTTCGACTTCTCAAATTTTGGGTAACAACGAAGCATTCGAACCCTATACTTCTAATATTTACACGAGAAGAGTACTTTCGGGAGAATTTATTGTGGTGAACAAACACTTGTTGCACGATTTAGTGGAACGTGGTTTGTGGAACGAAACATTGAAACAAGAATTAATGCGAAATAACGGTTCGGTTCAAGACCTGAATATTCCGCAAGACTTGAAAGAATTGTACAAAACAGTTTGGGAAATGTCCATGAAAGACATTATCGATATGTCTCGTCAGCGTGGTTATTTTGTCGATCAATCACAATCATTGAACTTATTCATGCAAAATGCCAATTATTCTAAATTGACATCGATGCATTTCTACGCTTGGCAATCCGGATTGAAGACAGGAATGTATTATTTAAGAACAAAAGCTGCGGTGGATGCGATTAAATTTACATTGAACAATGATAAAAAAGCAGAACCAATTGAAGTGAAAGAACAGCCAATCGCTGTTCCTGTAGTAGCAGAACAAGTAGAGATGACTGCCGAAGAATACAGAGCAATGATTGAATTGTCTAAAAATGCAGGACCGGACGAATGTGAAATGTGTGGATCCTAAGGATTTCAGAATGATGATTAATGATTTTTGATTTTTGATCGAAAATCAGTATAAATAAACCTTTTGCTATTTTGGCGAAGGAGAAATTTCAAGCAGTTATTGTAATGATAGCTGCTTTTTTTTTGAGCTATTTACTTCGTCAGTTCGCTTCGCTCGTGTCCCGATTTTTGTTACAATCTTTTTATTTTTAAAGAAAAATAAAAAGGATTTCCACTTCAAACGAAGTTCACTGAACTCCAATTAAAATTAAAGTTAAGTGAAGTAATCGCGGCTAAAACACCAAGATTTAATATTCAAATTTGTAAACAATTCACTATATTTGAGATTGTTATTAGCCTTAAAGCATTTTATAATAATCAAAAATATTAAAAATGGAAAATAAAAAATTTACTGTTACAGATGATTTATTAGCTTCCAAAAGCCAGCGTTTCCTGAATTTCCTTATCGACGTATTGATAGTTTATATCATCGGAATCACTATCGGCACTACCATAACTATAATTGGAGACTTGACTAATAGTTATGCCGCTTCGAATTGGGTTAAAGCATTGAGCCCCATTGAAAATTTATTTTTCGGACTCATTGTCCTGTTTTTTTACTACGGACTTACTGAAATGTATTTCTCCAGAACCTTTGCTAAATATTTTACAAAAACACTAGTTGTCAAACATGACGGTTCAAAACCCAATATGAAAAGCATTATTATACGAACAGTATCGAGATTGATTCCTTTGGAGCCTTTTTCTTTTTTAACTGGTGCACGCGGATGGCATGATACATTATCCGTTACGTATGTGGTGAAAAAGCATGAGTTTATAGCAAAAAAGAAATTGCTTGACCCATCCGATGAAATTGTAGTTTAATACTAGTTTCACTTAAAAAAGAAACCTAGTAGATTTAAAAATCTACTAGGTTTTTTATTTTAACTATTAAACGGTTACAATATTTTCCACAGCAATTCTCATCTCTTGAGCAGCGGCTACCATTTCGATTAAAGCCTTTTTAGTTTCGTCCCAATGGCGGGTTTTTAAACCACAATCCGGATTTACCCAAAGTTGGCCTACAGGAATAACTGCCGAAGCTTTTTCTAATAATTTCACCATTTCGGTACTGGAAGGCACACGAGGTGAGTGAATATCATAGACTCCTGGGCCTATTTCGTTTGGATAATTGAAATCGGCGAAAGCATCCAGTAATTCCATTTGCGAACGCGAACATTCTATGGTGATTACGTCGGCATCCATATCAGCAATATTCTGGATGATATCGTTGAATTCACTGTAGCACATGTGGGTATGAATCTGGGTGTCATCTTTTACGCCACTTGCCGAAATTCTGAAGGCTTTTACCGCCCAATCCAAATAGGTTGCCCATTCTTCTTTTCGCAGAGGCAATCCTTCTCGAATGGCGGGTTCGTCAATTTGAATGATTTTAATTCCTGCATTTTCTAAATCGACTACTTCGTCTCTGATCGCCAATGCAATTTGGGTGCAGGTTTCTGAGCGTGGCTGATCGTTACGAACAAACGACCATTGTAAAATAGTTACGGGACCGGTTAACATTCCTTTTACCCATTTTGGTGTTAATGCTTGTGCAAAAGCAGACCATTTTACCGTCATCGGATTCGGGCGGGAAACATCACCATAAATAACGGGAGGTTTCACACAACGGCTACCGTAACTTTGTACCCAACCGTTTTTGGTAAACGTAAATCCATCTAATTGTTCACCAAAATATTCCACCATGTCATTGCGTTCAAATTCTCCGTGAACCAAAACGTCAATGCCGGTTTCTTCTTGAAAGCGGATGGTTTCTTCGGTTTCTTTTTGAAGTAAATCATCGTATTGTTGTTGGCTTAATTCTCCTTTTTTAAATTTGGCTCTCCAGCTTCGTACTTCCGTTGTTTGCGGGAAAGAACCAATAGTTGTAGTCGGGAATAATGGAAGATTTAATACATCTATTTGCTTTTTTCTTCTAATGGCAAATGGATTTTCTCTTTGGTCATCACCAGTTGTAATGCTGGCAACACGATTTTTTACCGCATCATTATGGATTAAAGTGGATGTTTTTCTGTTTTCATTGGCAACAGTATTTTCTTGAAAACGAATCGAATTAGTGGTGTCTATTTCATTCGAAGCAAAATATTTAAGCAGTACTATTTCTTCTGTTTTTTGTTTGGCGAAAGCCAACCATTGCTTGACTTCAGGAGTTAGCGTTGCGTTATTCGTTTCTAATTCCAAATCACACGGCGAGTGGATAAGAGAGCACGATGGCGCAATTAGGATTCTGTTTTCGCCAAGCGCATCAGTCGCTTTCTTGATAATAGCCAAGGAATTTTTGAAGTCATTTTTCCAAATATTTCTGCCATCCACAACACCAAGTGAAAGATTTACATTACTTGATAATTGTCCGGATTCCAGTATGTCATCCAATTGGGAATGACAACGAACCAAATCTAAATGCAAAGTATGGACGGGCAAAGCAAGAACGGTGTCAAGATTTTCTCCAAAACAATCAAAATAGTTGGCAAGAATTAGTTTGATTTTAGGGAAGCGTTTGTTGATTTCGGTATATGTATAAGTGATGGCGCTTCTTTCTCTATCCGTTAGATTCAAAGCCAAAAATGGTTCGTCAAATTGAATCCATTCTACATTTTCATTATCCAGTTTTTGAAGAATTTCAAAATATACCGGAAGCAATTTATCGATAAGGTCTATTCTATGGAAACCTGCTTCTTTTTCTTTTCCGAGAAGCAAGTAGGAAACAGGTCCTATAAGTACAGGCTTTGTAGCGATTCCTAAAGCATTGGCTTCTTTGAACTCATCGATTATTTTTTCGGTGAATAATTTGAATTCTTGGTCTTTGGTAAATTCCGGTACGATGTAATGGTAGTTGGTGTCAAACCATTTTGTCATTTCCATAGCAACTACATCTTGTCCTTCTTTTTGCGAGCCTCTGGCCATAGCAAAATACAAATCGATGGTAGAGTTTGTTTTAGCTAATTCTTGATAACGTTTTGGAATAACTCCTAATGTAAGTGATAAATCCAGGACTTGGTCGTAAAACGAAAAGTCATTGGAAGGGATTAAATCGATTCCGGTTTCGGCTTGTAGCTGCCAGTTTTGCTTGCGGATAGTGGCACCTACAGTTAAAAGTTCGTCTGCGGAAATTTTTCCTGCCCAGTACGATTCACAGGCTTTTTTTAATTCTCTGTTGCTACCAATTCGCGGGTAGCCAAGATTGTTTGTTAGCATTTTTTTTGCTTTTTAAATGATGAATAAATCAGTTAAAAGCTCTTGATGCATTTCAAATGCTCGTTAGAAATAAATAGTAGAAAGGGGGAATACGTTACCAAAGAGAGCCGCACAACAAGGCATAAATAGTTACGCTTATTGTGTTCAGAACGCACCATACCTGACTATTGCTTCAAATCGCGAAAGCATTGTCAATTCGATAAAAGGCAGGTCTCCTGACTTGTAACATTTTTATCATCCTTCCCATTCGTCATAGACTAACAGTGGATCTTATTTCAGATAAAAACTTTTTGTGTTACTTACAGTTGCGCGACAGTTCGTGATTTACACACGATTCCCTATTAATTTACAGTTAAGTAAAACCCTTATCGGTTGATGAAGAAATAAATTAAGAACTTAAATTCGGTACAAAAGTAGCACAAATCATTTAAAGTTTTTTCTATAGGTTTATAAATTTGTTATTTTTAGGATATTGTATTAATAGGAGCTGAAACTTTAAGTTTTTCATATAAATTAAGTAATACCTGACTTTATTTCTCTTGATAATGTGTCTATTTCTTCTATCTTTGGAAAGAAATTTTAAAAAGAAATCATGAACTGGGAACAACTTTTATCACTAAGACGACAAGGCGACAAAGGCAAAAGATTGCGTGTAGAACAAGACGATACCCGTTTGGGTTTTGAGGTTGATTACGACCGTATTATCTTCTCGGCCGCTTTTAGAAGTTTGCAGGATAAGACACAAGTTATTCCATTGTCAAAAACTGATTTTGTGCACACCAGATTGACACATAGTTTAGAAGTTTCGGTTGTTGGGCGTTCTTTAGGACGATTGGTTGGTAAAAAAATAATAGAAAAATATCCGCATCTGAAAGAAATTCATGGGTATCATATGAATGATTTTGGAGCTATAGTTGCCGCGGCGTCTTTGGCGCATGATATTGGGAATCCACCTTTTGGACATTCCGGTGAAAAAGCGATTGGAGAATATTTTTCGATTGGAAAAGGACAGCAATATAAAGATCAACTTTCGAAAAAAGAGTGGCAGGATTTAATTGATTTTGAAGGAAATGCAAATGGATTTTCAGTACTGACGGCAAGTCGTCCCGGAATTGAAGGCGGACTCCGAATTTCGTATGCGACTCTTGGTGCTTTTATGAAATACCCAAAAGAAAGTTTGCCAAAAAAACCAACCAAAGATATTGCCGATAAAAAATACGGCTTCTTTCAAACCGATAAAGCCTTTTTTCAAGATGTGGCTTCTGATATGGGTTTGATTCCAAATAAATCAGGAAACGATATTGGTTTTGAAAGGCACCCTTTGGCTTATTTAGTTGAAGCTGCTGATGATATTTGTTACACCATTATTGATTTTGAAGATGGAATAAACTTAGGTTTAGTTTCCGAAGATTTTGCGTTGGAATATTTGATAAAATTGGTAAAAGACAGCATTGATACTTCTAAATATAAGACTTTAGAAACCAAAGAAGATAGAATTAGTTATTTGCGCGCTTTGGCAATTGGTAGCTTAATTAATGATGCTGTAAAAGTTTTTGTCGAAAATGAAGCATTAATTCTGGAAGGCAAATTTCCTTTTGCCATCATGGATAAAAGTAAGTATAAAGCTCAAATGGATGATATAATAAAGATTAGTGTCAATAACATTTATCAAAGCCGAGAAGTCATCGAGAAAGAAATCGTTGGCTATCAAATTATTCAAACTTTGCTGGATAAATTCATAACCGCTTTCAATAATAAATTCAATGGAAATGCTTCTAATTACGATGCGTTAATTCTTAAAATGTTGCCGGAAAAGCATCATTTGGAAAAAGAGAATCTATATGGAAGATTACTCCATATTTGTCATTATGTGTCGCTGCTGACTGATGGGAATGCTCTCGAATTGTTTGAAACGATTAATGGTAGAAAAAAGAATTAATTTTTAGAAAACATATTCGAGTCCAACACCAATTGCTTGTCTTATTTGTGTTTTTGGGCCTTCAGTTACTTGTATTCCGGCAATTTCTCTTTTTGATTTGATGTCGTCATCATAAATAACATGTGCTCCAATATTAGCTTTAACGTATTGATTCACCACAAGCTCCACTTGGAAGTCGCAATCTACATCTACATTCCCAAAACGATTTATATAATCAGAATATAAACTTAGACGATTTTCTAAATTGACATTTTTGAAAATTTCTTTTTTGTATTTATTGGTTATTAAAAAGCCAAGCTCCATTTTTGATTTTTCTCCTTCGGTGAGTAGATTTCCATCCAAGTCGTAGGTAGCTTTAGCAACACCAAAAGCACCTTGATTCGCCAGCCTTTGGTCTAAAACCAGAGTTGTTTTTAATGTAAATGGCGAAATGTAAAGTGTTCGTTTCTTTTCTTTATCGATATTTTCAGCGCCTACACCCATAAAAATATAAGCGGGAGCAAAAGGTTTGGAAATTGCTTTTTCAGTATTTGGATACGCATAACCATTAGCAAATTGCGTATTAAAATTAAATTTAGCGGAATGAAACCAGTTAGAAAGAGGGTTTATTCTATAGCCAAATGTAGAGTTAAATTGTATGGCATCTTCTGTTTTTCGTATATCAATGCCGTCTTGTTTGTTTAAACCGTATTTAACGATCAACTCATTTGACCAGTTGTAATTACTTCCGGTATAATTTCTATGAAATTTTCCTTTAAATAATCCTGAAATCGAACTTGTTCCTCCTGCACTCCAGTTAACAAAGGCAACTTCAGAGATGTCAAAGCCTAAACTGTTTTTTTTACTCCAATAGGATAATGGAAGGTAGTGCGTTTTAGTTTGTATTTTTAATGCTACTGCCAACGGTTTATTTGCTGTTGATAGCATTGTTACAGGTTTAATTGTATCAGATAGCGGTGTGATTCTTACTTCTTGAGAAAAACAATTGAAAGATATTGTAAATGTAAGTAAAAGGAATGTGTAGGTTAATAATTTCATTTTTGACTAGTTGTATTTAAGGTTGCAAAATAATTCTTTTAATAATTCGAAAAAAGTATTTCAAGACTTTTAACGTCAATTTTGCAGTATTGTTGTAATTCGGCTACAGTTCCATGTTCAATAAACTCATCCGGAATGCCTAGAGTCGTTATTTTTGAAGTATAATTGTTCTCAGAAGCAAACTCGAGAATTGCACTTCCAAAACCGCCTTTTACAGTGCTGTCTTCTATGGTAATTATAGTTGTAAATTTAGTAAAAATGGTTTGTAACGAATTTTTATCTAATGGTTTAACAAAAGAAAAATCGTAATGCGCAATAGTTTCTGGTGCGTTTATTTTGGCTATAGCCAAAGTGACATTATTGCCAATAGTTCCATTGGATAAAACGGCTACTTTCGAACCTTCTTTAATACAAATACTTTTTCCAATTTCAATTTTTTGATAGTTTCCAAGATGTTGCGTTTGCCAATCTGCAATAACACCGCGACCTCTCGGATAACGAATGGCGATAGGATGATTTAATCCCAATTGTGCTGTGTATAAAATGTTTTGCAATGCGATTTCATTCATTGGTGCATAAACAATCATATTAGGAATGCAACGCAGATAAGCCAAATCGAAAACACCGTGATGCGTTGCGCCGTCTTCTCCCACTAAACCGGCTCTGTCTAAACAAAAAATCACAGGTAAGTTTTGTAAAGCGACATCATGAATTACCTGATCGTACCCTCTTTGTAAAAAAGTAGAGTAGATGTTACAAAAAACCACCATTCCTTGAGTTGCCATTCCTGCCGCTAAAGTCACCGCATGTTGTTCGGCGATTCCTACATCAAAAGCACGTTTTGGGAAAGCCTCCATCATGAATTTCAAGGAGCTTCCAGATGGCATTGCAGGTGTAATTCCAATAATTTTTTCATTTTTTCTGGCTAAATCCAATACGGTCAAGCCAAAAACATCCTGGTATTTTGGAGGTAAATTTTCTTCGGATTTGATGTGGATTTCTCCTGTTGTGGCGTCAAATTTTCCGGGAGCGTGGTATTTTACCTGATCGTCTTCGGCTTGTTGTAATCCTTTTCCTTTGGTGGTAATAATATGAAGGAATTTAGGTCCTTTGATTTTTTGCAAACGTTTCAGTTCTTTGATAACGGCAAAAATATCATGACCGTCAATGGGACCCGAATAATCAAAATTCAAAGATTTAATCATGTTATTTTGTCTCGGATTTTTTCCTTCTTTTACGGCAGTGAGGTATTGTTTCAAAGCGCCTACACTTGGGTCAATGCCGATGGCGTTATCATTAAGAATAACCAATAAATTAGCATCGGTAACTCCGGCGTGATTTAATCCCTCAAAAGCCATTCCTGATGCGATGGAAGCGTCTCCAATCACCGCAATGTGTTGTTTGTTGAAATCCCCTTTCAAATTAGAAGCAATTGCCATTCCTAAAGCGGCTGAAATAGAAGTAGAGGAGTGGCCTACGCCAAAAGCATCGTAAATACTCTCACTTCTTTTTGGAAAACCGGAAATACCGCCAATTTGACGATTGGTATGAAAATTTTCTCTTCTTCCAGTCAGTATTTTATGTCCGTAGGCTTGATGGCCTACATCCCAAATCAATAGGTCTTCAGGAGTATTGAATACATAATGCAAAGCTATTGTGAGTTCTACAACGCCCAAACTGGCGCCGAGATGCCCTTCTTTTACAGCTACAATATCGATAATAAAATCACGTAACTCTTGGGCGACTTGAGTAAGTTGCGCTTCGTCAAGCAGGCGTAAATCGGTTGGGTTATTTATGTTTGAAAGTAAATTATCTGACATGAAGCAAATGTACGAATTGAATTCTTATTTTTGTAACTATGATAAATCCTTTCACCGACGAATATTTTATGAAAAAGGCTTTGCATGAAGCCGAAATGGCTTTCGAAAAAGGCGAAATTCCTGTTGGCGCACTAATTGTCATCGATAATAAAGTGATTGCCCGAGGTCATAATCTTACTGAAATGCTCGTTGATGTGACTGCTCATGCCGAAATGCAGGCTATTACTGCCGCCGCAAATTTTCTTGGCGGAAAATATTTAATTGGTTGCACGCTTTATGTCACACTGGAACCTTGCCAGATGTGTGCCGGTGCTTTGTACTGGAGTCAGATTTCTAAAATTGTGTATGGTGCCAGCGATGAAAATCGTGGATTTGTGAAAATGGGAACACAATTGCATCCTAAAACAACTGTTGTGAAAGGAGTTTTGGCTAATGAAGCTTCGGAGTTGATGAAGCGGTTTTTTATCGAAAGAAGGAAGTAGTATAATTCTCGAATGCCCTAGCCCGGATAGCAACGACATCCTTTTTCTGGCTTCTTTAGTCAGGAAAAGATATAGTGGAGAGCTGGAAATAGCTCCTGAGAAAAAGGCATAAAAAAACCGCCAATCTTACGAAAGGCGGTTTTAATTTATTCTATAATAACATTTTCTTTTTTATCGAAGAAATGATATTCTAAATACGTGTAAGCGTCACGAGGTATGATTTTCACCCACTTTTTATGTTCAAGAAACCATTTTGAACGTAATGATGGAAAACCTTTACTGAGGTATGCAGCCACAAACGGATGTACATTAAGCACAACGTCTTTGTGGGTTTTTAAAATTCTTTCTAAATCGGAAGCAATTTTATCAATGATTAGTATAGGAGCTTCAATCTCCGCATTTTCATTGTTTGGGTCTTCTTCTCTAGTTTTAATATTTACTTCTGGTCTTACTCTTTGTCTTGTAATTTGAACTAACCCAAATTTGCTCGGAGGTAAGATCTTGTGTTTTGCTTTATCGTCGCTCATTTCTTCTTTCAAGAAATCGAACAAAACTTTACGATTTTCGGGATTAGACATATCAATAAAATCAACTACGATGATTCCGCCCATATCACGAAGACGTAATTGTCTTGCGATTTCGGCAGCTGCAATCATATTCACTTCCATGGCGGTATCTTCCTGGTTGGTGGCCTTATTAGAACGGTTTCCGCTGTTTACGTCTATAACGTGCAAGGCTTCAGTGTGTTCGATAATAAGATAAGCCCCTTTACTCATGGATACTGTTTTTCCAAAAGAAGTTTTGATTTGTCTCTCTATGTTGTATTTCTCAAAAATAGGTGTGTCTTTTGATTGATAAAACTTAACAATTGATTGTTTGGATGGTGCAATTTCTTGCAAATAATCCTTTGTTTGGTTGTACAACTCTTCATCATCAATTTGAATACCGCTGAAGGTATCATTAAATACATCTCTTAATATTGAAGAGGCTCTGTTGAGTTCTCCTAATACTTTGGACGGATGATGAGCAGTTGGTAATTTTTTACACATTGCAGTCCATCTGCTGAGCAGGTTCTGCAAATCTTTTTCTAATTCGGCTGTATTTTTGCCTTCGGCTACTGTGCGAACAATAACACCAAATCCTTTTGGTTTGATGGATTGTACTAATCGTTTCAAGCGTTCTTTTTCTTTTTTGTCTTCTATTTTTTGTGAAATAGAAACGCGATCAGAAAACGGAACCAAAACTATAAATCTTCCGGCAAGAGAAAGCTCTGCGCTGATTCTTGGTCCTTTTGTAGATATAGGTTCTTTGACGACTTGTACTAAAACAGATTGATTGGCACTTAATACATCAGTAATAGTACCATCTTTATCTATTTCTTTTTCAAACTGAAAGGTTTTTAGGGAGAAATCTTTTAATTTACCTGCGCTTACAAGTTTTATGAATTTCAGTTGGGAAGATAAATTAGGACCTAAATCGTGATAATGTAAAAAAGCATCTTTTTCGAAGCCCACATTTACAAAAGCAGCATTCAATCCGGCAACTGGTTTCCTGATTTTGGCAATAAAAATATCACCTACCTGGAAGTTGCTTTTTTCTTCTTCTTTGTGTAATTCAATTAGTTTTCCATCTTTTAATAAGGCAAAATCTACGGCTTCAGAACTAGATCTAATGATTAATTCTTTATTCACACTGTAAATTTTTTATCTATTCGCCAAGGCGAACAAATGGATTAAACAATATTTTAACAGGTATTGAACCCGGGGAGATTTTAGATTTCTGAGTTTTGATTCTTGATTTTAGATTTTTAAAATCTGCAATCTTAAATCGGCATTCGACAATCTTAAATCTCAATTTCAATGAACGTTTAAAAAGAAAAAAGTAGTTTAAAACTACTTTTTCTTTTTGTGACGGTTAGCTCTCGCTCTTTTCTTGCGTTTGTGCGTTGCTACCTTATGTCTCTTTCTTTTTTTACCACTTGGCATATCTTGTAGATTTTATGATTAATTAATATTGTTATTTTGCTTCGTTATTTGTTTTCACTCCTTCTACAAAAACTTTTGCAGGTTTGAATGCAGGAATGTTGTGTGCAGGAATTTTTATTGTTGTATTCTTGGAAATATTTCTTCCTGTTTTCTCCGCTCTAGTTTTCACTATAAAACTTCCAAAACCTCTTAAATAAACATTGTCTCCAGTTTCTAATGAATTTTTTACTTCATTCATAAAAGTCTCTACAGTTGCCTGTACATCTCCTTTTTCAAGACCTAATTTTTCTGAAATTTTTGCTACGATATCTGCTTTCGTCATTTTCTTTCCTATTTATAATGTTGTACTATTTTTTTGAGTTTGCAAATATAGGAATTTAAAAAACAATTATTCAAGCTAATTGATTAAATTTTAATCACATAAACTTTTACTTTTGCTAACAAATAATTAAAACATGATTTTTTCTAACTCGCTAATACAATGGTATTTACAAAATAAACGCGATTTGCCTTGGCGAAATACTACTAATCCATACCCTATTTGGCTCTCTGAAATCATGTTACAACAGACGCGTGTTGCACAAGGAATGCCTTATTTTTTATCTTTTACAACCGCTTTTCCTACTGTTTTTGATTTGGCGAAAGCCAATGAAGAACAAGTTTTGAAACTTTGGCAGGGATTAGGATATTATTCCAGAGCTCGAAACTTACATAAAACAGCGCAGCATATCGCTTTTGATTTATCAGGAATCTTTCCGGGGAATTATAATGACTTATTGAAATTAAAAGGAGTGGGAGAATATACCGCAGCGGCAATTGCTTCTTTCTCTTATAATGAAGCCGTTCCCGTTGTTGATGGAAATGTGTTCCGGGTTTTATCGCGTTATTTTGATATGGATACGGATATTGCTCAGGCTTCCGCCAAAAAAGAATTCGCTGCTTTGGCTTTCGAACTCATGCCAAAAGACAATCCGGCAACTTTCAATCAAGCCATTATGGAGTTTGGCGCGTTGCAATGCGTTCCTAAAAGCCCGAATTGTGGCATTTGTGTTTTCAACGAAAGTTGTGCTGCTTTACAAAAAAACAAAGTCGATCAATTACCCGTAAAGTCCAAAAAACTAAAAGTCAGGAGCCGATACTTTAATTATTTGGTTCTTGAAGATGAAACTGGGAATACAATTATCCAAAAGAGAACAGATAAAGGAATTTGGCACAACTTATATGAATTCCCTTTGATAGAAACAGAAAAAGAAGAAGATTTTGATACTGTTGATGCTCTTATACAAAAGGATTTTAGCGACCGATATGAAATTTTGAGTATGTTAGAATACAACGAGAAAAGTATCATTCATAAATTGTCACACCAGCATTTGCATATCAAGTTTTGGAAAGTATCTGTAAAAGGAACAATTGAGAATGGAATTGATACTGAAACTTTGAGAACTTATCCTTTCCCAATTGTGATTCATAATTTTATAGAAAAGGATTTATAGAGTTTCTAAAAAAATGTATCTTTGATATAAATACCAAATCCTAACAATGAACGGAACATTAAATAAAGTTATGCTTATCGGTTTTCTTGGCGATGATATCAAAATGCATTATTTCGACGGAGGCAATTGTATCGGAAGATTTCAGTTGGCAACAAACGAAGTGTATATCAATAAAACCACTAATGAAAAAATCACTTCTACAGAGTGGCATAATCTGGTAGTACGCAATAAAGCGGCTGAACTTTGTGAAAAATACCTTTCTAAAGGAGATAAAATATATGTGGAAGGACGCATTAAGTCCCGTCAATGGCAGTCAGAGGATGGCAGTACAAAACACACCACCGAAATTCAGGTAACCGAATTTACTTTTCTTACAACAAAAAAAGACAGTGAAAACAACAAACAAATTCCTGCAGCTGATGTTGCGAAAAACACTAATTTTGACCCAGAAAATAATGTCTTGCCTATTAATGACTTGCCATTTTGATTGTTTAATTAATCTTAACTAATTTGGACCCAGAGCCCAGTTTATCTTTTGCTTACGCTAATGATGCTAATGTAGTATTTGGCTTTACAGGAATAGTCATTTTGTTGTTTTGTTCCGCTTTAATTTCAGGTGCTGAAGTAGCCTTGTTTTCGTTGTCACAAAAAGACATTGACGAAACGGTACAAGAAAATAACTCCAAAGGGAAAATTATTGCTGAACTTTTAGAAAAACCGAAAAAACTGGTAGCGACACTTCTTGTTGCTAATAATTTCATCAATATTTCCATAGTATTATTATTTTCGTTTGTTGGGGAAACTATTTTTTCGGCAGTAACAGCACCACTTTTAAAATTTATTCTGGAAGTACTGACGGCGACTTTTTTAATTTTATTATTCGGTCAGGTCTTGCCTAAAGTATATGCCAGTAGAAACAACACAAAATTTGCGAAGCTGATTGTTTATCCAATTGCTTTTCTGGATAAATTGCTTTCGCCAATAAGTTTACCCATGCGCGCTGCCACTATTTATTTGCATAACAAATTAGGTAAACAAAAAACAAATTTCTCTGTCGATCAATTGTCACAAGCCTTAGAACTAACCGCTTCGGATGAAACTTCTACAGAAGAGCAAAAAATTTTAGAAGGAATTGTAAGCTTTGGAAATACCGATACGAGACAAGTTATGAGTCCTCGAATCGATATTTTTGCTTTAGAAATAGACGAATCCTTTTCCGTTATTTGTCCCAAAATAATAGAAAAAGGATATTCCAGAATTCCGGTTTACCGAGACAATATAGACCAGATAGAAGGCGTTTTGTATGTCAAAGATTTGCTTCCACATATTAATACAAACGAATTTGATTGGAAATCATTGTTGCGAGAGCCTTTCTTTGTTCCTGAAAATAAAAAATTGGACAATTTACTTAAAGATTTTCAGAGTATGAAAAGCCATTTGGCGATTGTAGTCGATGAATATGGAGGAACTTCCGGACTGGTTTCTTTGGAAGATGTTATTGAAGAAATTGTAGGAGATATCAGCGATGAATTTGACGACGAGAATATTAATTTTTCCCAAATTGACGATAGAAATTACCTTTTTGAAGGAAAAATAAACCTCAAGGATTTTTATAGGATAATTGATGTCGACGAAGAATTATTTGAAATCAAAAAAGGAGAAGCCGAAACGCTGGCCGGGTTTATTCTTGAAATTTTAGGAAATTTTCCAAAAAAAGATCAGAAAATTTCATTCGAAAACTGTCTGTTTACAGTAGAAGCAGTAGATAAAAAACGGGTTAAACAAATAAAAGTAACGATTGAATAAGTAAAAATGTTTAAAAAAATAATCACTTTTTCGGCAATAATCACAATCTCATTTTTGAGTTTTAGTTGCAAAGATGATGTCCTGCCAAAACCATCAAGCTATCTGCGATTGGATTATCCGGAAGCCAAATATGTAAATTTCGAAAATGAATGTCCTTTTGCTTTCGAAATGAATTCGGATGCCATTATCAAAAAAGAGACTGATTGTGGATTCACGATTACGTACCCAAAAATGAAAGCAACCATTTATCTCACCTATAAACCAGTGACGAAAAATATTAATGTACTGTTGCGTGATGCGCAAAAATTGACTTATGAACACGTGATAAAAGCGGATGATATTCTGGAGCAACCGTATTTGAATTCAGACAAAAAAGTCTATGGGATGTTTTATCAGGTAGAAGGAAATGCGGCAACGAATTCACAGTTTTATGCTACAGACAGTACCAAACATTTTGTAACAGGCTCTGTTTATTTCTATGCAAAACCCAATTATGACTCCATTATGCCAGCGGCAAGTTATATCAAAAATGACATGCAACGACTGATGGAAACCCTGAAGTGGAAATAATATTTTTATAAAAAAAGCATTCGCCAGTAACGAATGCTTTTTTTATAAAATGTAAAAGTCTGAATTACGACTTCATATTTGAAACTTTGTATGTTTTACCGTCAGCAGCGGCTTCGACAACTTTAGTCAATTTTTCTGGAGTTTGAACTGTTTTGTCAAAAGTTACGGTGGCTAATTTTGTGTCAAAATCTACCGTTGCTTTTTGAACGCCATCCAATCCGGTCAAATCTTCTTGAATCGTTTTGGCACATCCTACTGCGCATGTCATTCCTTCTACGGAGAAACTCGCTGTTTGAAGATTGGCAGCTACAATTTCTTTTTTAACTTTTGGAGCTTCTGTTGCTGCAGTTTCTTTTGAAACGATATCTACTGATTTTTCTTTACAGCCTAAAAATAAAACACTTGTAAGTACTAGCGTTACGATTGATTTTTTGAAATTCATTATGATGTAAATTTTAAAGATTAAAAGCGTGTTTCTGAACTGCAAAATTAATTAAAAAAAGGAGGACTAATTCATAAAATAATTACAATTTTGGGGTAAAATTATTTTTATGGAATCGAAGCAGTTAAAATGGGTGTACTTGATGGTTCTTGCCTTGGTTTGGGGAAGTTCATTTATATTAATAAAAAAAGGACTAATTGGTTTGACAGCTTTACAATTGGGATCGTTGCGAATCATTTTTGCAGCTGTTTTTTTATTGCTGATAGGATTTAAAAGTTTATCCAAAATTCCAGTGCACAAATGGAAGTTCATTGCCTTAACTTCTCTTTTTGGGACATTTATGCCAGCTTACCTGTTTGCGATAGCCCAGACAGAAATTGATAGTTCTGTGAGTTCTATTTTGAATTCTCTTACTCCTTTGAATACATTGATTTTAGGCGCTTTGGTTTTTGGATTGCAATTCAAAAGAAATCAAATTTTTGGAATTCTGATTGGTCTAATAGGAAGCGCCTTGTTGATTTTGAACGGGGCTATCCATCATCCGGAACAAAACTATTATTATGCTATTTTAGTTTTAATAGCTTCAATATGTTATGCAGTCAATGTGAATTTAATCAAAAAACACCTGCATGATTTGAGTCCGTTGAGTATTACTACCGGTAACTTTATGGTGTTGTTTTTTCCGGCCTTCATCATCTTGTTTTTCTCCGGTTTCTTCGAAGTGGTACACGATGTGAATGTGCAGGAATCGGTTTTGTTTATAATGGTTCTTGGGGTTGTAGGAACGGGAATTGCGAATATCCTGTTCTTTAAACTCATCCAAATGTCTTCACCGGTTTTCGCTACCTCGGTAACGTATTTGATTCCTGTTGTTGCTTTTTGCTGGGGATTATTAGACAATGAAATGCTTACACCGGTTCAGTTTTTTGGTGCATTTATTGTTTTAATCGGCGTGTATTTGTCGGCTAAGAAGTAGTGTTCAGTGATCAGTATTCAGTGATCAGTGATCAGTTTGAAAAGGATAGATTTCAGTAGAGCAACAAATTTATTCAAAAACTTTATAATACCATGTAAACATAGAATTTACTGGATTCTGTTGTTGTGATTTCTCCTTCGTCGAAATGACTAACAGACACTGTTTTATTCCAGTAAAAAGAAAGTTTAAATAGCATAAAACAACAAAGGCTGCCTAAAAAGACAGCCTTTGTTTGTTAATTCAAGTTTTGATTATTGAAAATCAGCATCTGAAACACCTTCGTTGATTTTTACATCAGACATTTTTATATCCAATTCAAATCCTACATTTTGGATGATGTTAAAAGGAATTTTAACCCCTTTTACTTCTTTGTAATCCCCATAATTGGTAGTTTGAGTGATGGTTTGACCACCTTGTACCATTGTTTTTGATTCGGATACTTTCAGTCCGGAAGTTACATCGTAATAGAATGTTGTTTTTCCATTTTTTACAGCATACGCATCTTTTCCACTGATTGTTTCGATACCGCTCAATACCAATCCTTCTTTTTTAGAAAGCAATAACTCTTCGAAAGTTGTTGCGCTTGCTTTCATTTCAGTAAGATCATTCCCTTCAATGTTTTTACGTTGCCCTTGTTGCATGATGTAAGCTCCTTTTTCATTGATAACTTGTTTCATCAAACTCATGGTTCCCATCGCTAATTCAACCATTAATTTTCCTTTAGCATCTATCTTAGAAGTAAAACTTAAAGGAGAAGGTGCTTGAGGAATAGTTGTAGTTCCATTCATTACAATCGTTTTAACGGCAGAAGCTGCTTTTTCTCCGCCAATAGCTTTGATGTAATTGTCAATAACGCTTTTGGCAGTTACGCCTGCAGGAATGTCTTTTTTGAAAACGGGTTTTTCCAATGGATTACCGTATTTGTCAAAATAAAACATTGGAATTTTTAGTTTTTCCAAAGCAGGAATCACTTCCGACCCTTTTCCGGCAATAATGATTCGTTTGTTGTCTAAAAGGAAATATTTGTTGGCTGCACGAAGTACATCATCTGCAGTCACTGCATTGATAGTTTTGATATAATTTTCATAAAAATCTTTTGGAAGATCTTCTGTCTCTATATTCAAGGCATATCGGGCAATTGATTGCGGTTTTTCTACCTGCATAACAAATCGTCCGATGTAACCGGCTTTAGTGTTGCTCAGCAATTCCTCGCTTACTTTCTCAGTACGTATTTTTTTAATTTCTTTGATGAATTCAACTACTGCGCTATCTGTAACTACGTTTCTTACCGCCGAAGTCGATCTTAATTTAGTCACGTATTTTCCGCTTCCTATTATGGAACTGGCACCGTAAGTCCATGCGTGTTTTTCTCTTAAATTCATATTAAGGTAACTATTGAAGTCACCGCCAAGAATGTACGTTGCGATTACAGCAGGGAAGAAATCAGGATCACTCATCTTTAAATTCAATGTATTCACTAATGAAATCTCCGATTGTACTGCATTAGGAACATCAACAAAATTGATTTGAGTAAACGGGACATTTTCCGGTGTTGCGTAGGTCAGTTTTGGTGTGCTTCTTTTTTGCCAAGATCCAAATAGTTGCTCTACAATTGGTTTTGCTTCTTTGTATTTGATGTCTCCAATGATCACCAGATAAGCGTTTTCGGGAACAAAATAATTAGCATAATTGGCTTGAATATCCGCAAGAGTTACGTTTTTAATCGTTTCTTCGGTCATGTATTCTCCTGAAGGGTGGTTTTTTCCAAAAGCAAGTGCATCGACAACTCTGTTTGCAATTGCAGGAACACTTTTTTCCTGAGATTTAAGTCCTTCCAGTAATTTCGCTTTCTCTTTCTCGAATTCTTCCTGAGTAAAGTTTGGGTGTAAAGCTCCGTAAGACATCAATTCCAATATTCGTTTAGAATATTTAGAAAGTGCGCTTGCATAAGCTCCCTGTGAATTAAAATTAAGATCAGCCCCTAGAAAATCAATCTCTTCGTTGAAAGCATCTTTTGCTAATTTTTTACTCCCGTTTCCTATCATGGTGCTCGTCAATTCATCAACTCCTTTTTTATTGCCTTCAGCATAAGGAGCGTTGTCCAGCGAAAGACTGAAGCTGACTTTTGGTAGTTTATGATTTTCAACAATCATTACCTTCAAACCATTTGACATAACAAAAGTTTGTGGTTTTTTGATGTTTACTACTGGTGAAGCTCCAGGTTTAGGTTGTGTACGATCTTGTGCCTGCATAATTCCTGTTACCAACAAAATGAATACTAATATATTTGTTTTTTTCATGATTTAGAATGTCTTAGTTTTTAGCCTGTTCTGTGGAAGGAATATAATCCAAAAGTAATCTTTGGTTTGGATTCAAATATTTTTTTGCAACGTCTCTAATTTCCTCACGAGTGATAGAGTGTAAAAGTTCTATCTCGGTGTTAATTAAATTAATATCGCCATAAAGCATATAATAGGTTGCTAAATTTTCGGCAATTCCCTCTACATTTGAATTGGCATTCACAAAATTATTGTCAAACTTATTTTGTAATTTTTGAAAGTCTTTTTCAGAAATTAATTCGGTTTGAATTTTTACAATTTCTTCATCAATTTCTTTTAGGATATCGGCGGCTGTGTTAGTTCCCATTGGCAAGCCATACAAAATATACATTCCATAATCTTCCTGACTAAAACCAACAGCACCTATTTGTAAGGCCATTTTTTTCTCATCAACTATTTTTTTGTACAATTTAGAACTTTTACCATCACTTAAATAAGAAGAGATGAAATCCAAAACTCTGGCATCTCTTGTTTTCATTGAGGGTGTTCTGTACGAAGCAACTAACATTGGAATCTGGATGTTAGCATCCTGATATGTAGCTTTTACAGTTTGAGTGATTGGTTCTTCAACAAAAATTTGTTTCGTTACAGCAGTTCCTTTTTTTATTGGTCCAAAATATTTCTGAATCCATTCTTTGGCTTGATTTTTTTCAAAATCACCGGCAACGACTAAAACAGCGTTGTTTGGAATGTAGAATTTTTTATTGAATGCTTGAAATTCTTCTAAGGTTGCGGCATCCAAATCCTTCATTGAACCAATGGTAGTCCAGCGATACGGATGATTCTTGAACATGTTTTCTTTTACAACCGTAAGAATGTTTCCATAAGGACGATTGTCAAAACTAGTTCTTTTCTCTTCTTTTACTACTTCATTTTGAGTATCAACACCAATTTGATTGATTACAGGATGCATTAATCTTTCGGATTCCATCCAAAGGGCTAATTCTAAATTATTAGAAGGAAATACTTCGTAATAGTACGTTCTGTCATCCGAAGTGTTAGCATTGTTTGTTCCTCCGTTTGAACTTACAATTTTCATCCATTCACCACGTTTGATGTTTTCAGTTCCTTCAAATAATAAATGTTCAAAGAAATGGGCAAAACCAGTTCGATCCGGTTTCTCATCTTTGGAACCCACATGATACATCACAGAAGTAACAACTACAGGCGCAGAAGGGTCGTTATGTAAAATGACATGCATGCCATTATCTAAATTGTATTCTTCGAAAACTACTTTTTGAGCCGAAGCTACTCCACCAAGCATGAGCGCTGTACTTAAGGCCATTATTGATTTTTTCATATGGATTAATAATTTTTTATTTTCTATAAGTAACGAAAAAGAGGGTATTGTTACATCAAAAATACTACAGAATAAAACTTTAACAACTGTTCATTTGTGTTTTTCCTCAATTGGCTTCAAAAGTATGATAAATCAGGGAGTTAGTGTTGGGGAATATTTTTTGTTTTACTAATTGCAGGTTAAATATTTAATTGTATATTTGCAACCTTAAAAATTATTAAAACAATTCAGTATGTATGCAATCGTAGAGATAGCAGGGCAACAGTTCAAAGTAAGCAAAGACTTAAAGGTTTATGTTCACCGTTTGACTAATGAAGAAGGTTCAAAAGTTTCTTTTGACAAAGTTCTTTTATTAGATGATAACGGAACTATCACTTTAGGCGCCCCAGCTATAGAAGGTGCTTCAGTAGAAGCTAAAGTGTTACAACACTTAAAAGGAGATAAAGTTATCGTTTTCAAAAAGAAAAGAAGAAAAGGATACAAAAAGAGAAATGGTCACAGACAATATCTTACTCAAATTGTAATTGAAGGTATTACTGGTGTTGGTGCTAAAAAAGCGGCTCCTAAAAAAGCAGCAGTTGAAGCAACTACAGAAGAAGTAGAAGCTCCTAAGAAAAAGGTAGCTAAAGCTAAAAAAGAAGATACACAAGAATAATAACAAAATATAAAACTAATACGTCATGGCTCACAAGAAAGGTGTCGGTAGTTCTAAGAATGGTAGAGAATCAGAATCAAAACGTTTAGGTGTTAAGATTTTTGGTGGTCAAGCTGCTATTGCTGGGAACATCATCGTAAGACAAAGAGGTTCAAAACATAATCCAGGTGCAAACGTTTACATCAGTAAAGATCACACACTACACGCAAGAGTAGATGGAGTTGTTTTCTTCCAAAAGAAAAGAGATAATAAATCATACGTTTCTATCCTTCCATTTGAAGTTGAAGCATAATTGATTTTCTCAATTATTCAAAACCCGTTTCGAAAGAAGCGGGTTTTTTTGTTTCCTCACCCCAGCCCGAAGCTTCGGGACTCTCCAGGGGAAAGGAAAATGAATGGATTGCGTGATTTTTAAAACGATAGGGTAGTTCGTTTGAGAATCAATTATTGATTGTTCGTCACCGTAGGATGCATCGTAGAGACGCACTGCAGTGCGTCTCTACCCGAAAAAACGTAAAATCTCTGCCAAACTGGGGATATTTCGTAAGCTCGGAATGATTATTTCCTTTTTTTATCCAATTCTATTTTTTTGTTTTTCGCCGTTTCTAACATATTGTTTAAATTTTCTCTGTCAAAATATTGGCCTTTTGTAAAAACAGCACGGACTTTATTGATTGCTCTGATATCAATCAAAGGATTTTCATCCAGAATTACCAAATCGGCTATTTTTCCTTCGTTTATAGAACCCATGTTATCTGACTTCTTTAAGAATTTTGCTCCGTTAATGGTGGCGGTTTTCAAAATGTCTTTGGGTTGCATACCGGCATTTTGAAACAACTCGAGTTCTTCTATTAAGGCAGCTGCGGGATAAACAAATGTGTTTAATGCAGCAGAATCGCTTCCTGCCAATATGGTAACACCGGCTTTTTGCATCAATGGAACTTGTTTTGCTATGCGTTTGTATTTGTCTTTCTTTTGTTTCTTTTGTTCGACCGTTTCGCCTGCCATTCTCCCAATTCGCCATTGATAATTATCCGTAAAACGCTTGGTTAAATATTGAAGATATGCATCGTTTTGATGATTGTTTTCGTCTAAATAAGCCAATTGTTTGCCTCCTATTAATGTAGGGGTTACTGTCATTCCTTTTTTAGCCAGTTTTTTATAATTCGAAATGGCTTTCTCTTGATTGAAATTTTTATTGTACAGTTGTTCAGCCTGACCTCTTGTGATTTCTTTGGAATTGAGTTTTGAAATTATTTCCTTTTCATCACTTCCTAATCGTAAAACGTAGCTCGCATGTTCGATGCTGGAAAAGCCATTGTCAATTAAGGTTTCAATACTGACATTTATCGGAATATGACCGGAAACGAGGTAGCCTCTATTGTGGGCGGCAAGTACGCTTTTTGTAAACAAAGGGACTTCTAGTGTACTCTCGGTAATTTTAACAAAATCTACCTTGTAGCTGTCTAATTTATCAAGCATTGAATGGAGTTCAGCTTCATTGCTGATTTCTAAATCACCTTTCCAAATTGAGTTTATTCCTTCTAGTTTTCTTCCGGCTGTAAAAATGGTTGGGCCAAGTAAACTGCCATTGTTTATTTGATCTCGCCAAGACAATACCTGTTCTCCCAAATCACTTGCGCAATCTCGAACAGTAGTAATTCCATAGGCTAAATATACCGGGAATAAAGCCAAATTATCTTCCACAAGATTTTCGCCTTCAATATGGATATGATTGTCCCATAGACCAGGAATTACGTATTTATTACCAGCGTCTATTTGATTAGAAGCGGGTACGTTGTCATAATTTTTATTTTTTTTACTTATGGCAATTATTTTGTTGTTCTCTATTAAAATGTTTCTGTTTTTTAATATTTTACCGGAAAGGACATCAACAACGTTCGTGTTTTTTATCAGCCATTGGCTGTCTGTTTTTTGTTGGTTGTTTTGGCTGTGTAGTGTTATAGTAAAAATAAATACTAAACATAGGGCAAGAAGTTTCTTTGGCATTTTTAATTTTTTTTCAAAAGTAAAAAAAAACTGCAACTATTGTAGTCGTTTTTGTTTTATGGGTAAAGATTGCAAATTTGCACTATCGAACTGGAGACATAGCTGGGCAGTCGGGTCAAAGTCGGAGGCTTTGCACAACTGGAGAGATTTATAATGAAAAAGTGGTTTTTAAATTCTTTTATTTTGTGGTGGTTACCCGCCAAATGGTGTTGGTTTTGTCGTCCGTAAGTAGTAAATCACCATTGGGTATGACAATTACACCAACTGGTCTCCCACGAACGATATCCTTTTTCGGATCTACAATGAAGCCAGTAAGGAAGTCTTCTGATTTGCCCGATGGTTTCCCGTCTTTAAAAGGGACGAAAATCATTTGGTAACCTGATATTATTTTTCGATTCCAAGAGCCATGCTGTGCTATAAAGGCACCATTTCGGTACTTTTCAGGAAAAGAAGTTCCTGTATAAAATGCCAGTCCAAGGGATGCTGTATGTGCACCTAAAGGAAAATCAGGCACCAAGGTTTTTTTTACTAATTCGGGTTTCATTTCTTTTACTCTTACATCTACATGTTGTCCAAAATAAGCGTATGGCCAGCCATAAAAACCATTTTCTTTAACAGAAGTCAGGTAGTCGGGAACGAGGTTGTCTCCCAATCCATCACGTTCGTTTACCACTGTCCAAAGTGTTTTGGTTCCTGGCGCCCAACCCATTCCTACTGGATTACGGAGTCCTGCTGCAAAGACTCGCAATTCAGAACCGTCGGGATTTACTTCTAATATATTGGCGCGGAGTAACTCGTTTGCCATTCCTTCTTCGGCGATGTTTGACCCGGAACCCACCGCAATATAAATTTTTGAGTTATCACTATTGGCAATAATATTTCTGGACCAGTGTCCGTTGTGCTTTCCTGCTGGAAGGTCGACAATCTTTTCTCCCTTGCCCGTTATTCTTGTTTGCCCTGCCTTATACGGATAGCGCAATATTGCATTGGTATTGGCAACATAAAACCAATTGCCTATCACTAACATACCGAAAGGTTGATTGAGTCCCTCGGTAAGAAAAGTTTCCCTTAAATCGGGAATGCCATCTTTATTGCTGTCTCGAAGTAAGGTAATAATATTAGCGCTGTGTTTTAAATTATTAGACCTCCATACGCCTTTCAGTGTGGCTCCAATTTGTTTGAGTAGGCTGTAATTGGAATTACTTTGAGCAACCAACACATCTCCATTTGGGGTTACATACATCCAACGCGGGTTTTTAAAACCATCCGCATATTTTGTCACCGTAAATCCCGGAGGTGCTATCGGTGTTTCACCTTCTTTCCATCCAATTACTTTAGAAAAATTGCCGTATGATTTGGTAGGAGCGCCAAGTGAATCGGTTTTAATGGTGCTTTGTGCGATACAAAAAAATGGCAATATGAGTAAAAATATAAATAGATAATTTTTCATAATTATTTAATTTTTAAATACTTACGAAGTTACGAAAGAGTTTTGGTAATCTGGCATCGTTATTTAGACATAAAGTTATATAATTATTGTTTAATGCAATTTAGATTATGCTTTAACTAATTTGAAACAATAAGCTGTGATGAAATTGATATCATATATTGCTTACGAAGTCAGGAGACTTCGAAGAGAGTGGTTAATCTGGTAATGTTACTATGTTGTTGCTTTGTATTTGTGGAGATGCTTTTTATGTTTTTCGATATTGTTGTGGAAAGTTGATTTTGAGGATTATGTTTATGGGCACAAGTTGCAAATCTGCTTTATCGAACTGAAGAAAAATCCTTATGGTCGGCTTTTTTGTTAATATTATTCTTGTATAATTAAGTTCATAGATATTGAGTTTATTTGTCTTAACTTCTCACTAAAAACTAATTTATTTTCATAATCACTTAGATGTGATTCTATAATTAGTCCATTTGGCATTTTTCTATTAACTTTCCAAACCTCAAATGCTGTTGAAAATTCCAATAAAGGTTGATGATCGAAATTGGTGTCCAAAATATACATTAAAGTGCCGAGTTTTTTCTTTCTTGTTCTCTTTAAATCATTGCTCAGAAAAGAGATTTGTTTGTAAACCTTGCTATTCAGAACAGTATCATTAATTCCGGAAAAATTATAATTATTTAATTGATATTTGAATGGATAGCTATAATGTTTGACGTCATATTTATTAATATAAATGATTTTATTATTAAAAATTTTATTATTAATTTTTTTCAGTAAGTAAGCTCCATTCCTGTCAATAAATTCAATTTTTGATGTTGCATTGTCTATGGCAATTCTATAGACAAAATAAGTGTTGTCTTTTGAGTTAACGTAATATGTCTTAATACAGTTTTTTGTTGAATCCAAATGATTTGTGAATTCATAATCTATTTTGCAATCAAAGAAATAAGTTTTTTGGGAATAACAAATTGTAGAAATAAGTATAGTGATTATCCAAAGGTTCTTCATAAAATGTCTTTTAACTTATATATGCTTAGTTTTTATATTATATGCTGAGTATGTTTAACTAATGTCGTTATAGTTGCATATACTCAAATGCGGTTGAGTTTATTTTTAAAAAAGTAAATGTATCGAATAATAATTGACTAAGTTGTGAAAACAAGCGTTTTCTTGTCAGATTAACCTAACGAATTTGTGCGAGCGCTATCCGTAGTTTTTTACGAAGGGTCGCACCCAAAAACAAAAAACCCTCACATCTCTGTAAGGGTCCTAAATCTGAAATCATAAATCGCTAATCAGCACCCGAGCCTAAAAGGCGAACAGGCGAAGCAATCTAAAATCTAGTATCTGTAATATTCTGGTTTAAATGGACCTTCAACTGGAACACCAATATAATCAGCTTGGTCAACACGTAACGTTTCTAGTTCAACACCTAGTTTAGCCAAGTGTAACATCGCCACTTTTTCGTCAAGATGTTTTGGTAACATGTACACGTCATTGTTGTATGCCGCGCTGTTTTTCCACAATTCGATTTGAGCCAAAGTTTGGTTTGTAAATGAGTTACTCATTACAAAACTTGGGTGACCTGTAGCACAACCAAGGTTTACCAAACGACCTTCAGCCAAGATAAGAATGTCTTTTCCAGCAATAGTATATTTATCAACTTGTGGTTTGATCTCCACTTTTGATGCACCGTGGTTCGTGTTCAACCAAGCCATATCAATTTCGTTATCAAAATGCCCGATGTTACAAACAACAGTTTTGTCTTTCATTTTTTCGAAATGAGAACCCAAAACAATATCTTTATTTCCAGTTGTCGTGATGATAATATCAGCATTACCAACAACAGTATCTAATTTCTTTACTTCAAAACCGTCCATTGCAGCTTGTAAAGCACAAATTGGGTCAATTTCAGTAACGGTAACAATAGAACCAGCACCTCTAAAAGAAGCAGCAGTTCCTTTTCCTACGTCACCGTATCCACAAACGATTACTCTTTTTCCGGCTAGCATCAAGTCAGTTGCACGACGAACAGCATCAACAGCACTTTCTTTACAACCGTATTTGTTGTCAAATTTCGATTTAGTAACCGAGTCATTAACGTTTATTGCAGGCATTGGTAATGTTCCAGCTTTTACTCTTTCGTATAATCTGTGAACTCCAGTTGTAGTTTCTTCAGATAATCCTTTGATTCCAGCAACCAATTCCGGGTAACGATCAATAACCATATTAGTCAAATCTCCACCGTCATCAAGAATCATGTTCAATGGTTTTCTGTCTTCACCAAAGAATAATGTTTGCTCAATACACCAGTCAAAATCTACTTCGTTCAAACCTTTCCAAGCATAAACTTGAATTCCTGCAGCAGCAATTGCAGCAGCAGCTTGATCTTGAGTAGAGAAAATGTTACAAGAACTCCAAGTCACTTCAGCACCAAGAGCGATCAACGTTTCAATCAAAACCGCAGTCTGGATTGTCATGTGCAAACATCCTGCAATACGAGAACCAGCAAGTGGTTGTTCGTTTTTGTATTCAGCACGAAGCGCCATTAAACCTGGCATTTCAGCTTCTGCTAGTTCAATTTCTTTTCTTCCCCAAGCCGCTAGAGAAATGTCTTTTACTTTGAAAGCCACAAAAGGCATAGTTGTAGTACTCATTTATAGTATATTTGTAAGTGTAAAATTTTTTGCAAATTTACGTAATAACTTTAGAATTTTACTATTTTCTAAAAGATTTATGAATTGTTTAATTCGCTAATCTTTTGAACATTAACTAAATAATTTTTTTCAGGAGCTATTTCCCGTTATTCGCTATATCTTTTTACACGCAAAAAAGCGTGAAAAAAGGATGCCGCTGCTACCGGGGCTAAAAATCAAGATAACACGATGCCACTTTACAAAACGATACATGTCAATTCCACTACCCAAATCCTCGTTTGGAAAGTAACCGAATCTTTTCAAGAATTATTAGAACAAGTGGTTTTAAACGATACCAATCGTATCCGACTTGACGGAATGAAATCCGAAATGCACCAACGCGCCTTCCTGAGTGTTCGCAAATTATTACAGGAAACTGGTCACACGGATTTGGATTTATATTATGATGAAGTCGGGAAACCGCATCTCAACGGAGAGAGGCATATTTCTATAACCCATTCTCATAATTTTTCGGCAATTATCATTAGTGACGAAACCGTAGGAATCGATATCGAATTGCAAAGAGATAAAATCATCCGAATCGCAGATAAATTCTGTGACTCGGAGTTTCAATTTTTATCACCAAGCTTCGCGACTGAAAAAACACAAGAATACATTCGAAAATTGACCGTAATTTGGGGCGCCAAAGAAGCGATTTTTAAAATTAGAAACGAAAAAGGAATCAGTTTCAAAGATCATATTAAAGTCGATACTTTCGAATTAGAAAGTAAACAAACTATTGCTGAACTGCATTTTGATAATCTGGTAAAAGATTTTGATATTTATTTTGAAGAGATAGAAGAATTTACTTTAGTTTATGCCCTTGAAAAATAGTGGTCAGTGCTCAGTTTTTAGTGTTCAGCTACAATAATCAGTTAAATAATTCGTGTAAATCTGTAAAATCCGTGCCATCCGCGTGCCAAAAATGACAAACATTTATAACAACATTTTAAAAGCCAAAACCAATAACCAAAAATTACTGGCAATTCTCCTCGATCCCGACAAAATCGTCTGGGAAAATCTTGGGGATTTAATCTCGAAAATCAATCAATCGCCGGCAACTCATATTTTCATTGGCGGAAGCTTGGTAGAAAATAACATCTTAGACAGATTAATTATAGAAATAAAAAAAAACAGCACATTATCTATCGTTTTATTCCCGGGAAATCCATCCCAAATATCAAACAAAGCCGATGCGATTTTGTTTCTATCTTTAATCTCAGGAAGAAATCCCGATTATTTAATCGAACACCAAGTAAAAGCGGCACCCATTTTAAAGAAAACCCAACTCGAAATTATCTCCACTGGATATATTTTGATAGAAAGTAGCAATGAAACTGCGGTAGAACGCATTAGCAAAACCAAGCCTTTGGATAGGAATAATCTGGATTTGGCATTGGCAACAGCTCAAGCCGGCGAAATGTTAGGCAATAAGTTGATTTATCTCGAAGCGGGAAGTGGCGCAAAACAAGCTGTTCCGTTAGAAATGATTGAATTAGTTTCTCAGAATATTGAAATTCCATTACTTGTTGGCGGCGGAATTATAGATTTGCAAGGAATTCAAAACGCTTACCATGCCGGAGCCGATTTAGTAATTATAGGAACTGCTTTTGAAAACGATAATGATTTTTTTGACAAATAATTTAATTTTTTCTAATGATAGAATACTTTTTTTCTCAATATGCAGATTACCCAACATTAGATATCGTTCTGGAAATTGTGGCGGTCGTTTTTGGATTGGCAAGTGTTTGGTATGCTAAAAAAGATAACATTTTAGTGTTTCCCACAGGGATTGTAAGTACTTTAATATTTGTTTATTTGCTTTGGAAGTGGACTTTATGGGGCGATATGATGATTAATGGGTATTATTTTGTGATGAGTATTTATGGTTGGTACCATTGGACCAGAAAAAAAGATGACACGGTTGAGTTTCCAATTTCAAAAATTTCAAGTTCAGAAAAACGAATTGCGATAATTCTTTTTATATTTACGGTCGCTTTTGTGGTTTCGGTGTATCATTATTTCGGAAAATTCACCACATGGTATGCTTATGTTGATACATTTATCACAGGAATTTTCTTTGTAGGAATGTGGCTCATGGCCAAAAGGAAAGTAGAAAATTGGATACTTTGGATTATAGGAGATGTAATTTCAATTCCATTATATTTTTCAAAAGGATTTACTTTTACAAGTTTTCAATACGTAGTATTTACAATAGTTGCCATTTTTGGCTATTTAGAATGGAAGAAAATCTCAGACAGCTCTCAAACGGAGCTACAAAAATAATTAAAATAGCTTTATTTGGTCCCGAAAGTACCGGAAAAACCACATTAGCAAAACAACTTGCGGAATATTATAAAACCGAATGGGTTCCTGAATATGCACGCGATTATCTGCAAGAAAAATGGGATGCAAGCCAGCAAATTTGCGATGTTGACGACATGCTTCCTATTGCTTTAGGGCAAACCAAATTAGAAAATGAAAGCGCTTTAATTGCCAATAAATATCTTTTTTGTGATACTAATTTATTGGTAACCAAAGTTTTTTCGGAAATGTATTATGATTATTGTGATCCATTATTAGATCAAGCGGCTCGCAAACATGAATACGATTTGTTTTTTCTTACGGATATTGACGTTCCATGGGAAAAAGATGATTTAAGAGATCGTCCAGAAGAAAGAGAATCGGTATTTGCAATTTTCAAGCAATCCTTAATTGATAATAAAAAACCATTTGTAATTCTTTCAGGAGATAAAAAATTACGACTCAAGAAAGCAGTTGCTATTATCAATGATTTGTCAAAAGCTAAAGAAATGGGACTTTCTTCTCTTGATTTTGTTCAGATTTATGAAAAAGGTGTTCCGTTAAAAAACATTCAGGAACAGCTTAGCTTTTTTAGAAACGGAATAACAAGGAGTAATCTGGTTGGTCCGGCAACTTTATTTAATGGTATTTTAAAATTATCAGAAAATGATTTTCGTCAAAAAGCAGATTATTTTGATGAAAATAAATCCAGTTTTAAACTAGAGAAATTTGTTCCTGCATCTGGAGCGGCAAGTAGAATGTTCAAGTTTTTAATTGCTTTTTTGAAGGATTTTGATATTGAAAACGAAAGCATCAACGCCTACATAAACAGAAAAAAAGATACAGAATTATCTATTTTTATAGTTGGCATGGAGAAATTTCCTTTTTTTGAAGCAATTGATAAGCAACTTAAAGAGGAGTTTGCTGATTTTGATTCTTTAGACAGCAGTTATAAAAATTATTACTTTATAAAATTGCTTCTGGCTTCTGATTATTTTGATTTTTCCAATAAACCAAAAGCAATTCTACCTTTTCATAAATACAAAACACACATTGCGACTCCAGTTGAAGAGCATTTGAATGAATGTGTTCATTATGCAAATTCAAATATGCATTTTACGGTTTCTGAATCTCATCAAAAGCAATTTGAAAGTGTTATTGATAGCATTAAAAATAAAATAGAAAAGAAATCCGGCACTTCAATATATGTTGATTATTCGTATCAAAATAAGAGTACAGACACGATTACAGTAGATGTGGAAAACAACCCCTTTAGAGATGAAAATGGAGAGTTGTTTTTTAGACCTGGAGGCCATGGAGCTTTGATAGAAAATTTGAATAATCTCGATGCCGATATTATTTTTATAAAAAATATCGACAATGTTATTCAAAATAATATTCAAAAAATCGCTTTGTATAAAAAAGCATTGGCAGGAATTTTAATAGAATCACAACAGCAAGTGTTTAAGTATTTACATGCAATTGATGCTGAAGAAATTCAACAAGAGGAAAGTGAGGAAATTTTACTTTTTTTGGAGGAAAAATTAAACATTAAAATTCAGGACAGTTTTTACAAACTTAGTTTTGAAAATAAAATAACCGAAATCAAAGCTATTTTAAATAAACCTATCAGAGTTTGCGGAATGGTAAAAAACGAGGGTGAAGCCGGAGGTGGTCCTTTTTGGATAAAAGATAAAAAAGGTTCAATTTCGTTACAAATTGTTGAAAGCTCCCAAGTAGATTTGTTGGATGACAATCAAAGGGAAATACTGAATGCATCGACTCATTTCAATCCCGTGGATTTAGTTTGCGGAATCAAAAATTATAAAAAAGAGAAGTTTGACCTGACTCAGTTTGTAGATCATAATAGTGGTTTTATAGTAGAGAAAACTACTTCTGGAAGAGATATAAAAGCATATGAATTACCGGGGTTATGGAATGGTGCTATGGCAAACTGGATTACCGTATTTGTTCAAGTGCCTTTGATTACTTTTAATCCGGTAAAAACAGTAAATGATTTATTAAAACCAGCGCATCAGCCGTAATAATTTGGAAAACGAAAAAATCATATCTGAGTTAAGTTTTAAAGCCGTCCGCAGTAGTGGAGCCGGTGGTCAAAATGTAAATAAAGTTTCTTCAAAAGTGGTATTGACTTTTGATTTGAAAAATTCTCAGGCTTTAACTGAGGAAGAAAAGCTTTTGATTGAAACCAAATTGTCTTCCAGACTGACCACTGATTCTGTTTTAATATTGAATTGTGATGAAGATCGAAGTCAATTTAGAAACAAAGAAATTGTAATCAAACGATTTTTGGAACTTATCAAAAATGCGTTGCTTATTCCTAAAGAACGAAAACGGACTAAAATTCCGAAGTCAGTTATTCGAAAGCGAATAAAGGACAAAAAGAATATTTCTGAAATTAAAAAGACACGCAGGAAACCCGATTATTAATTTATTGCAATTCATAATTCATAATTCACAATTTATAATTAGTTTTGTCCCGTCTCAAAGGGGTGCTCTAAATAACGAGCTGAGATTATACCCAAAGAACCTGGACAAGTAATGTTGTCAAGGGAAAAAATGACAAAAATAGCGTGTAAGCTACTTTAATTTGTCATAGGAAACAATCATTTTTTAATTTAACAACAGAATAATTCCCCCTTTTATTCGTAAATTTTTTACGGATGAATACTATTTTAGTCCCAAAGTTCAAGAATCTGACATATTATATGTCTTCGGTCTTTCTTCTCTCATCTTTTGTCTCTTTTTCTCAGGTCAAAGACACCACTAAAGTAAACCAACTCGATGAAGTCTTGGTTTCGGCAGTTCGTGTTACAACAAAAACACCGGTCAGTTTTAGCAATTTGGACAAAAAGGAAATCAAATTCCGAAATTTAGGACAAGACATTCCTGTTTTGATGAATTATTTACCGTCAGTTGTCACAACTTCTGATGCGGGCAATGGAGTAGGATATACTGGAATTCGGGTTCGTGGTAGCGATGCAACAAGAGTGAATGTTACTATCAACGGAATTCCGTACAATGATTCTGAAAGCCATGGAACCTATTGGGTAAATATGCCAGATTTTGCCTCATCGCTGGAGAGTTTACAATTGCAACGCGGAGTAGGAACTTCTACTAATGGAGCAGGAGCTTTCGGTGCCAGTTTAAATATGCTTACTGATAATTTTGCCAAAGAAAGCACGGGAGAAATCTCGAACTCTTTTGGAAGTTTCAATACTCGAAAACACACGGTAAAATTCAGTACGGGTTTGATGAATGATCATTTCGAAATTGCGGGACGTTTGTCCGCTTTAAATTCGGATGGATACGTGGATCGTGGAGCCTCTGATTTAAAATCCTATTTTCTTCAAGGAACATATGTGGGGAAAACAACGTTGATCAAAGCCTTAGTTTTTGGAGGGACTGAAAAAACGTATCAATCATGGAACGGAATTGATGGCGAAACGCTGAACAATGACCGAACGTTTAATTCAGCAGGAGCTTTTACTGATGAACAAGGAAATGATCGTTTTTATGACAATGAAACTGATAATTACCAACAAGATCACTCTCAACTGCATTGGAACGAAAAAATATCGGAAAACTGGAGTACTAATTTAGCCTTTCATTATACTAAAGGAAAAGGATTCTATGAAAATTATAAAGAAGATGCTGATTTAGCAGATTATGGATTACAGCCAGTTGGTGTTGTAACAGCAACTGATTTGATTCGTCAAAAATGGTTGGATAATGACTTTTATGGAACGACATTTTCTGCAAATTACAAGAAAGACAAACTGGATGTAATTTTTGGTGGCGGATGGAATAAGTATGAAGGCAGCCACTTCGGAAAAGTTATTTGGGCACGATTTGCTTCGCAGAGCGAATTAGGAGATCGTTATTATGATGATTATGCCGTCAAAACGGATGGAACTGTTTTTGCCAAAGCCAATTACCAAATCACAGAGCAATTAAGTTTATTTGGAGATTTACAATACCGTACGGTTAATTATAAAGCCAATGGCGTTCAGGCCAATGTAGTAGATGACACGTTTGATTTTTTTAATCCAAAGACAGGATTGACATATGACATTAATGCTCATAATGCTTTGTATTTTTCCTATGCCAGAGCTAACAGAGAACCAAACAGAACCGATTATGAAGGTGGAAACGTAAAGCCAGAAAAGTTGAATGACTTTGAATTGGGTTGGAGATATGTTGCTGAGAAAGTACAATTCAATTCGAATGTGTATTATATGGCCTATAAAGATCAATTGATTTTGACTGGAAATCTGGATGATGTAGGCGCTCCGATACGTTCCAATAGCGAAAAAAGCTACCGTTTAGGACTAGAAGTAGATGCTACAATAGCGTTGACAAATCAATTGATTATTCGTCCTAATTTTACTTTGAGCGCTAATAAAAATACCAATTTAGCGGTAGAAGGTCAGGATTATGGGACTACGGATATCGCATATTCACCATCAATTATTGCAGGAAATATTTTGGTCTATACACCAGTGGAGAATCTTCATATTTCATGGTTGCAAAAATTCGTCGGGGAACAATACATGAATAATATCGAATTGCCGGCTGCAAAGTTGGCCGATTACTTTGTGAATGATTTGAACGTTGCGTATGAGTTTAAACCAAAATTGGTTTTTAAATCGATTGTTTTGACGGGTTTAGTGAATAACTTTTTAGATAAAAAATATGTTTCTAATGGATACATGTATGATGTTTATCCGTATTATTATCCGCAAGCGGGAATTAATTTTCTTGTCGGATTGACATTGAAGTTTTAGAATATCACTTTAGTTATAATGAGAAAAATCCTGATGGCTTACCTGTCAGGATTTTTTGGTTATAGCGATTTACTGAGAATTTTTGATGTAAATTTCTTCGAAAATTTATTTATATGGTTCTTAGATTTTTATAAGAAGAATATGGTTTTTTAATTTTGTAAAAAAGTACAATTAATATTGATGGGATTAGTATTTACGGTAATGATAAAATTAAATCTATTAAATTTAAAAGGGTAAAATACAGTATAGCTATATATGTAAATATAAACCTTAACTTGTTAAATTCTACTATTTAAATAAGATAATTCTTTAAATAACGTTTTTTTATTTTTATATTTACAATGGTTCGCCAAAATTAATTATAAATTTAAACCAGTATTAAAAATGAAAAATTTCAAACATATATTCATTGTCATTTTGTTATGTCTTGGTTTTGAAAGCTATTCGCAAATCGCTGTGACGGGCTATTCTAATTATGCTTTGGGATTAAATACAAGTAAAGAAAAGATGATAAGTTTTGAAATGAAGATTTTCACTAACCATTATGTGGAAGATATTCCAATAGAGGGTAATGTGTTTTATAATTTTAAAACCAAAGAATACCACAGATTCTCAATTGGATTAGGAATTAATCTTAGTCCGTTTAGTAGTCCTGATCAAGTGAATTCATTTGTAATTCCAACAGTATTAGAAATTTTTCCAATAAAAGATTTTAAAAAAATAGCAATTATTTTTGAATTAGCACCTGAATTAAGTATTGAAGATGATGTTGCTATTAGAAGCCTTTTTGGTATTAGATATACTTTTGAGAAAAAAAATAGTTCGAAATTTTAACTCAGGAATTTAACATTTCTCTCTTAAAATAAGAGCTTTTTCATCATTTCAAAAAATCCGAAAAGTTTAAATACGTTTCGGATTTTTTTTTACAAGTTTTGAAAGAAATTTTAAAAAAATGGCTGAGAGCTTACCACTAAATGAAATATTCCATAAAATGTATCATAATTTGAATGAGAATTCGAATCAATTAAATGCTTTTAAAGAAAATATAATGTGAACAAATTAAAGAAAATACAAGTAAACAAAATTGAATCTATGTTTAAAAAGTTTAATTATAAACTCGAAGAACCGTTCCGTTTACTTGAACTCGATATTGCTTCATCGGATATTGTAAAGTTCCCTGTCCGGTAAATAAACTGTATTCTTTACTGTCACATCCACAAACAGCATTTATCCCATTTATGGTCATGGTAGAACAGGAACTTATAGCTTGATTGGGACAAGCAGCATCAAAAGCATTGTAACCACTGCCGGTATTAAATACAATAATGCCACGTGCGCCTACTCCGGGATAATAAATAGCATTGCTCGTATATTTAAGATTCGAATACGCCGGCAGATTCATATTAATATCTACCGTAAAAGTATAATTAGGGACAAATGGATTTGTATTATCAAAACCTGAATCACTACACGAAAAAAAGAAAGGAATTATAACGGAAAGCAGCAGGTATTTTTTCATTTTAAAATAGTGTCAAAGTATTAGCGAAACAAATTTAATTTATTTAACTTTGAATTATATATGATTAACATATATTTATAGACGAAAAAAAAATAATAGTATCTTTGTGGAAAGAAATCCCGTCCTGATGGGATTTTTTCTATTTATATAAATGATGAAGTTATGAGTACAGTATCGTATTACACCGCAGAAGGGTTAAAGAAATTAAGAGAAGAATTAGATTATTTAAAAAGCGTAATGCGTCCAAAAGCATCTGCAGATATAGCCGAAGCGAGAGATAAAGGCGACCTTTCTGAGAATGCTGAATACGATGCTGCTAAAGAAGCGCAAGGAATGCTCGAAATGCGTATTGCTAAAATGGAAGAAGTACATTCTAACGCCAGATTAATTGATGAATCTCATTTAGATCTTTCTAAAGTATTGGTTTTGTCGAATGTGAAAATCAAGAATCAAGCCAATGGAATGGAAATGAAATACACACTGGTAGCTGAAAGTGAAGCCGACTTAAAAACTGGTAAAATCTCCGTAACCTCACCAATTGGCAAAGGGTTACTAGGAAAATCAGTGGGCGAAGTTGCAGAAATCACAGTACCTAATGGTGTGTTGAAATTTGAAATTTTAGAAATATCTCGTGATTAAAGTCATTGCGAGGAACGAAGCAATCACACGATGTAATTCAGTTTTTTAGACACTTATAAAAAAATGTCAATCTATTTTCTTAAAGTCTTTCTTATGAGCAGTATATTTACAAAAATCATAAACGGAGAAATCCCGAGTTACAAAATCGCTGAAGATGAAAATTTCCTGGCTTTTTTGGATGTAAATCCAAATGCAAAAGGACACACGCTTTGTATTCCGAAACAAGAAATAAATAAGATTTTTGACATAGAAGACGATTTGTATATCGGACTCATGCAGTTTTCTAAAAAAATAGCGGTTGCTCTTGAAAAAACGGTTCCGTGCAAAAGAATCGGAATGGCGGTAATTGGGCTTGAAGTTCCTCATGCGCACGTTCATTTGATCCCTTTGAATGAAATGGATGAAATGCGGTTTCAAAATAAAGTATCATTGTCCAAAGATGAATTTGAAGCTTTAGCAGAAAGTATTAAAACCAATTTATAATAGTTGCATAAATAAAATTGGTATGGTTTTAGTTTAGAAAGGGGATAGGTGAAAACCTATCCCCTTTTAATTTTTTGAGCCTAAATTATATACTATGAAAAATATTTATTTAGTACTTTTTTTCTTTTTCTCGCTTTTAAGTTTTGGACAGGTCAATACCGGATATCCTTTGGTTGATGCTAAAATGGCTGCTATCCCCCCTAATTCAGCAACTTCTACCGAAGCGATTGCCAAATATATTAATGCTAATTTCAAAACAGAAACGGATAAAATCAGAGCTGTTTTTTACTGGACCGCATCCAATGTCAGTTATGATATCGCAAATATGTATGCTGTAAATTTCAATGAAACGGTACAGGAAAAAATCACAAAGACCTTAAAAACTAAAAAGGGTGTTTGTATTCATTATGCAGTCGTTTTCAATGAGCTCTCGCAAAAAATAGGAATCCAATCCTATATAATTGATGGGTATACAAAGCAAAACGGAAAAGTAGATGACTTAGCTCACGCTTGGACGGCTGCAAAAATTGATAAAAAGTGGTATATATTTGATCCAACTTGGGGTTCTGGTTATGTCAATAATGGGAGATTTTCTAAAAAAATAAACAACTATTATTTTAAGGCTGAGCCTGCTAAAATAATTGCATCCCACATTCCATTTGATTATTTATGGCAATTTTCGAATTATCCTGTTACTAATGCTGAGTTTTATCAAGGAAAAATTCAAATCAACAAAGCCAAGAAATACTTCGATTTTGAGAAAGAAATTACCAAATACAATGCCTTGCCTGAAGGGGATCAATTATTTGCTTCGGCAGAAAGAATAGAGAAAAATGGGTTGAAAAATGCTATGATTCTGGAGCGTTACGTAGGAAAAAAGAAACAGTTGATCTATTTGCGACAAAATACCAATATAGAGAAGTTAAATTCTATTGTGAATGAAATGAATGAGGCGGTTGTGTTATTGAATGATTTTATTCATTATAGAAACAATAAGTTTAACCCTACTTTATCAGATGATGAAATTAGTAATATGATTGAAACACCAATAAGTAAACTGGCTAAATGTCAAAACGAAATTTACAGCGTTGGTTCAGTTGGCAATGAGAATACAGCTAATGTGGTTTCGATTAAAAAATCGATAAGTAAAGCTTTGGCGCAAGCCGAAGAACACGCTTTGTTTGTGCAAAACTATTTGAGTAAGTCTAAAATAGTCAGAAAAACGATGTTTTTTAAAGTGTCTCGGTTTGGAGTTCGTTAAACTAAATTACTTTTTTTAAAACTGACTTGCATAGTTGTTCCTTTTCCAATTTCGGAATTTAACACTTTTATGGTTCCTTTATGGTATTCTTCCACGATTCTTTTGGTTAGCGAAAGACCCAATCCCCAACCGCGTTTTTTAGTAGTAAATCCGGGTTCAAAGATGGTTTTGAATTGTTTTTTTTGAATACCACCTCCGGAATCGGAAACGTTTATTTTTACTGAATCACCTTCTTGCTCTATTTCCAGCGCTAATTGTCCTTTTCCTTTCATAGCATCAATGGCGTTTTTTACGAGATTTTCAATGGTCCAACTGTGTAAAGTAGGATTCAAAGAAACAATTATAGGAGATTTTGGCGCTTTAAACGAAAACTCAATTTGTTTCGAAAATCGGGATTGTAAATAGTCATAGGATTGAAAGGTTTCTGTTACGATGTCTTTATTCTCTAATTTTGGTTCAGATCCTATTTTCGAAAAACGATCGGTTATGGTTTGTAAACGCTCAATGTCTTTTTCAATTTCGAAAGTGGTGCTTTCATCCACATTTTCGGATTTCAAGAGTTCGACCCAGCCAATCAATGAAGAAAGCGGTGTTCCTATCTGGTGTGCGGTTTCTTTTGCCATTCCCGCCCAAAGCTTGTTTTGCGTCGCCATTTTGGTGCTTCTGTAAAAATTGTAGACGAGCGCTCCAAAAAGCACAATGATTAACAATAAGGCAACAGGATAGTATTTTAGCTTGTTAAGTAATGAAGAATTTCCGTAATATAAATATTGAAATTTCCCAGGTACATATTCAATTATAATAGGGTCATTTTCACTTTTTAGATCGGATAAGAAATCTTTAGCTTTACTGTCATTCTTTACAATAGCATCGTCAATGTTTACGGTGTTTATGATGCTGTCATTTTCTGTAAGTATAATAGGAATAGAGGTGTTGTTACTGAAAATCTGAAGAGGAAGTTCCACATCCGTATTTTCTCCGGCATTTTTGAGTGTCTTTTGTGCATTTGCCCAAAGGTTCATTTTTAATCGTTCTTCATTTTTGAAGATTTGAAAAAACGTATAAGTGTTCCAGAGAATTAATGAAATGATTAAAAAGGAGGCAAAAATAATAACCCAACGAGTTGTATTTCTTCTTTCAGAAAACTGCATAAATATAATTTAGAGGTATAAATATAACGAAATAAATGCTTTTGTATTTTAGTTTTAGAGAAAGAATTTTTTTTGAAAAAATCAAGCCTTTATTTTATTCTAATTTGGGTTACTACTTCTTAAACTTAATTCATTTGTCTACTTTTGTATCTTTCAGCAATAAATTAAAAACGTATGATTACTATTGATCCTAAAAGTATTGAAACAGCAAAATTGCAAGGGTATTTGCAAAGTTCCGTTGGGCCTAGACCTATTGCCTTTGCCAGTACTATGGATGCTAAGGGAAATCCAAATTTATCTCCTTTTAGTTTCTTTAACGTGTTCAGTGCTAATCCTCCGATTCTGATATTTTCCCCTGCAAGACGCGTTCGTGATAATTCGACAAAACACACTTTAATCAATGCCGAAGCGACTCGGGAAGTAGTTATTAATGTGGTGAATTATGCTATCGTACAGCAGACTTCTTTGGCTAGTACAGAATATGCTGATGGAGTAGATGAGTTTATAAAATCTGGCTTGACGCCAATTGCTTCGGAGGTGGTAAAACCTTTTAGAGTAAAAGAATCACCAGTTCAATTTGAATGCAAAGTGACTCAGATTATTCCGTTGGGAACGGAAGGAGGAGCCGGGAATTTAGTGCTTTGTGAAGTGTTGCGCATTCATATTGACGAATCTATTTTAGACGAAAATGGAACGATTGACCAACATAAAATAGATTTGGTTTCCAGATTAGGAGGTAATTGGTATTCCAGATCGAATCAAGGTCTTTTTGAAGTCCCAAAGCCATTATCCACATTAGGAATTGGGGTAGATGTGATTCCAGATTTTATAAAAGAAAGTCCTGTTTTTGATGGGAATGATTTAGGAATGTTGGGTAATATTGAAGCCTTGCCTACAATGGAAGAAGTTAGTATATTTGTAAAAGAAAATTTCGCAGTAAAAGGAGTTTTAAGTTCCGATGATGCCGAAAAAGTGCATATGGAAGCTAAAAAATATTTAAATGCTAATGACGTGTTTTCAGCATGGAAGGTGCTTTTAGCGGAAAGAAAAAAAGAGAGCAAAACAATTAAAACATAGAAGATGGAAGTTACAGGAAAAATTAAAATGATCGATCAAACTAAAGAAGTTGGATCTGGAGGTTTCAAAAAAAGAGATGTTGTTGTTACAACTGATGAGCAGTATCCACAACATATTCTAGTTCAGTTTGTTCAGGATAAATGTGACTTATTGAACGGTTTTCAAGTAGGAGAAGCTGTGAAAATTGATATTAATTTAAGAGGTAGAGAATGGACAAATCCTCAAGGGGAAACGGTTTATTTTAATACTATTCAAGGATGGAGAATAGGAAAATTGCAAGCTGAAGCTGCTTCGGCTGCGCAAATGCCCCCAATGCCGGCTACTGAAGCATTTGCACCAGCAACAAACTTAAACGAAGAAGAAGCAGACGATTTGCCTTTTTAATCATTTGAATTTCTATTGATATAGTGAAAACAAACCCGACAGGTATTCAAAACACTGTCGGGTTTTTATTTTATAAGAATGTATTATTTGTCAATTCCTTTATTTTTTCCTCCTGTTGTCCAAGCCAATGCTGATGGTATTCTTGCCGTTGGAGGTGACTTGTCTCCGGAACGATTGCAACTTGCTTATAAAAGCGGCATTTTTCCGTGGTTTGAAGATGGAGAACCAATTATGTGGTGGTCACCAAATCCCAGAATGGTTTTGTTTTTGGATGAATTGATTGTTTCAAAAAGCATGCGCAACATTCTCAATAGAAATATTTTTAAGGTTACGTTTAATCAGAATTTCAGGGACGTAATTTCAAACTGCCAAAACATAGAACGCGATGGTCAAAACGGCACTTGGATTACCAATGACATGATTGAAGCCTATTGTAAACTCCATAAATTAGGAGTTGCAAAATCGGTTGAAGTCTGGCAAGAGGATGAGTTGGTGGGCGGTTTGTATGGGATCGATTTAGGTCATGTTTTCTGTGGTGAAAGTATGTTTTCCAAAGTTTCAAATGCTTCAAAAGTGGCTTTTATTGCTTTGGTTAACCAATTAAAAAAGGCTAATTATAAACTGTTGGATTGCCAAGTTTATAATCCACATCTTGAAAGTTTAGGCTGTATGGAAATTGATAGAGAAGAATTTATGGAAATTTTGAAAAGCAAATAGTTCTAAAATTTCAATTTTGTAAAACGCCACTCTGAAGTATTAAAAAGTACCAATTCATTTTCTAAAGTTGGTAAATCCATAATCAGTTTCAGAGTTTCATGCGCCATCATTGTGCCAATAATCCCTGGAAGCGTACCCAATACTCCATTCAAATTGCAATTGGGGACATCTTTTGGATTCGGTGATTCTGGGAATAAGTCACGAAGATTTTTGCTTCCATTGTGATTGAAAACAGCCATTTGCCCTTCAAATTTTAAGATGCTGCCATAAACCAATGATTTCCCTAGTTTTACGCAAGTATCGTTTACCAGATAACGAGTTTCAAAATTATCTGAACCATCAATAATGAGATCAAAATTCATGATGATTTGTACGGTATTTTCAACAGTTAATTTTTCTTCCAAAGCAATAATCTGAATCAACGGATTTAAAGTTTCTAAAACCGATTTTGCCGTAATTGCTTTTGATTGACCAATGTGTTCTTCCGTATATAAAATTTGGCGGTGCAGGTTGTGTAATTCTATTTTATCAAAATCAACAATTCCAATAGTTCCCACTCCAGCAGTTGTTAGATATTGTAAAATAGGACAACCCAGTCCACCTGCGCCAATCACCAAAACTTTGGCTTTTTTGAGTTTTTCTTGTCCTGAATCACCTATTTCCGGTAACATCATCTGGCGGTTGTAGCGTAAATAATCTTGAATAATGCTCATTTTTTTAGTCTTAAAGTTGAAAGTCATAAAGTTAAAAGTCAAAAGAAGATAAAAAAAGTAAGTTGAGTTCTTTCGACATTAAGACTTTATGACATTTGACTGTATATTTTATCCCAATCCTTCCAAACGGGTTCGTATCCTTTATTTGCAATGATTTCTGCAATTTCGTGTGCCGAGCGCTCATCACTAATTTCAAATTGCTCCAAGGATTGCGGATCGACAACATAACCACCGGGATTGGTTTTTGAACCTGCACTCATGCTGGTAACTCCAATTGGGATTATATTATTTCTAAAAATTTCATTTTCACGGGTGGAAATAGAAATCTCTAAATCTTCATTCCAAAGGCGGTAGGCACAAATAAGTTGCGTTAAATCTTTGTCGTCCATAATAAAGTTAGGCTCGATGATTCCTTCTGCGGGACGCAATCTCGGGAAAGAGACGGAATATTTGGTTTGCCAATAGGTTTTTTGCAAATAATCTAAATGCAAAGCGTTAAAAAAACTATCGGTGCGCCAATCTTCCAATCCCAATAAAACACCCAATCCAATTTTATGAATACCCGCAGTTCCTATTCGATCAGGAGTTTTCAAACGAAAATCGAAATTTGATTTTTTACCTTTTGTGTGATACTTTTTATAAACCTCCTGATGATAGGTTTCCTGATATACCAAAACCGAAAAGACACCCGCTTTATGCAATTGCTTGTATTCTTCAGTAGATAGCGGTTGCACTTCGACTGAAATGGTAGAAAAATCATTTTTTATTTGGGCAATCGATTTTAGGAAATAATGAATGTTTACCGTGTAATTGGCTTCGCCTGTTACCAATAAAACATGATCAAATCCTGCTTTTTTCAAGGCCTCTACCTCTAATGTGATTTCGCTTTCGTTGAGGGTTTTTCGTTTGATTTTATTGTCTAAACTAAAACCACAATAGGTACAAATATTTTGACATTCGTTACTCAAATACAAAGGCGCATACATCTGAATGGTTTTTCCAAAGCGTTTTTTGGTCAGTTCGTGACTCATCTGTGCCATTTGTTCCAAATACGTTTGAGCAGCCGGAGAAATCAATGCAAGGAAATCATCCAGGTTCCGTTTGCTTTTGGCCAATGCCCGTTCTACCTCTTGAGTTGTGGTTTGGTATATTTTGGACTGAATGGTGTCCCAATCATAGTTTTCAAAAACCGATTTAAATGTTTTCATTTAATTAGATTATTAATTAAGGAACCCCTTCAAGGTTTAAAACCCTGAAGGGATTGGGAATGTAGAGGTCTATTTATACAAAAACGCCGTCAGCGGACTTGAAGCCATCGCACGATTTACTTTTTGAGCCAATTGTGCTTCGTAGGCTTTTCGACCTGCAATAACGGCTTCTCTGAAAGCTTCTGCCATCAATATTGGGTTTCCGGCAACAGCAATGGCTGTGTTTACCAAAACGGCATCAGCCCCAAGTTCCATCGCTTTGGCCGCGTCAGATGGTGCGCCAATTCCGGCATCTATAATCACGGGAACTTTACTCTGTTCAATTATTATTTCTAAAAAATCGATGGTTTTTAATCCTTTATTACTTCCAATAGGGGAGCCCAAAGGCATGACAGCGGCTGTTCCTGCATCTTCCAGTCGTTTACATAAAACAGGATCCGCATGTATGTAGGGCAAAACGATAAATCCTAATTTGGCTAATGCTTCCGTAGCTTTTAAAGTTTCGATAGCATCGGGCATTAAATATTTTGGATCAGGATGGATCTCCAGTTTTAGCCAATTAGTTTCCAACGCTTCGCGGGCTAATTGTGCCGCAAAAATGGCTTCTTTGGCATTTCGTGCTCCGGAAGTATTGGGTAATAAATTAATTTGTGGATGTTTCAGATGTGCTAAAATGGCATCCGTTTCAGTTTCTAAATCGACACGTTTTAATGCTACAGTCACTAACTCGCTTCCCGAAGCTAAAATGGCTTCTTCCATCTGTTGATTGGAACCGAATTTTCCTGTGCCTAAAAACAAGCGGGATTGAAAGGTTTTGTCTCCTATTTTAAATGGTAACATATAAATTGTCGTTAAGTTGCGTGATAAGTTGGGATGGTTTTTCGCTTTGTGTAATCAAACCAGAAACGGCAATGCCATAAATTCCGGTTTCCATTAAGCTTTTGACATTTTCCAGTGTGATGCCTCCAATGGCATAAATGGGAATTTGAATCTTTTTCATTTTCATTTTTTCGATAATCGTGCGGTAGCCTTCAAGTCCTAAAATCGGACTTAAATTTTGTTTGGTAGTTGTAAATTGAAATGGACCCAGACCAATATAATCACAATTTTCGGCTGTTTTTTGGAGCACATCATCAAAAGTATTTGCAGTTCCTCCAATGATTTTTGTTTTTCCTAAAAGTACTCGGGCTTCTGCAACATTCATATCACTCAAACCTAAATGGACTCCATCAGCATTCAATTGCTGTGCCAGATGGACATTGTCGTTGATGACAAAAACCGCTAAATATTCTTCGCATAAAAACTTCACGGCTTCCGCCAAAGCAAAAACTTCAAGAGCGTTTTGGTTTTTGAATCGCATTTGAATCCAATCACAACCATTGTCCAGTGCTTGATGGATATTATACAATTGTTCTTCGACTGTGTTTCCCTGTGAGATGTATTGTAATTTGTTATACATAATGGTATCCTAATTTGGTTTGGTTAGATTGTAAGTAGGTTTCTATATAATTTTTGGCATTAATACAGGCAGTTTTCAGATGCTGTTCCAAAGCTAAATTGGCTGTAATGGCTGATGATAATACACAGCCGGAACCGTGTTTTTCGAATGTTAAAGCTTCTTTTGGCGTAAGCCTGAAAATTTTATTTCCTGTATATAGATAATCAACACCAAATTCGTCTGGATTATGGCCACCTTTTAGTAAAACGGCGCAATATTCCGAAAGGATTTCTGCAATTGTTTCTGCATTAATTTCTTCCGAAGACAGTTGTAAAATCTCATTGTAATTGGGTGTTATCAAATCAATTTCCTTCAATATTTCAATCAAAAAAGCTTGATTTTTGATGTTTATAAAATCGAATTCGGTAGTGGATTTCAAAACGGTATCCCAGATGATTTTTGTTTTTGGCGAAAGCCTTTTTACGGTATAAACAATTTCTTTTAAATAGTCCAAAGAAGGAACAATGCCAATTTTTACTGCTTTGATACTATAGTTCTTGAATAGCATTTGTATGGAACGCAAAACAAAATTTAAGTCGGTCCATTGCATTTCGTAGAACACATTTTCGGTTTGAATAGTATTACCAGTATTCACAGCAAAACCATACACACGATGTTGTTCAAATGTTTTTACATCCGCTAAAATTCCTGCACCTCCCGAGGAATCGAAACCGGCTATTGTTAAAACGAATGGGCGATTTGTTGACATATTTTGAAATTTTCTATTGGGTTGTTGCTGTTCCAAATGGTTCCTAAAAGGGCTGCTTTGTCGAAACCATATTTCAATGTTTGCTGAATGTTATCAGGGGAGATTCCGCCTAACGCCACCAGTTTTGTGGAGAAATTAGTTCTTTGTATTATCGCTTCGAAATGATTGGTTTTTGAAGCATAATTAGGTTTGGAAATACTATCGAAAACCGGACTTAAAAAAGCATATTCAAAAACATTATTCAAAGTATTAAAGTCTTCCATCGAATGAACCGAAGTTGATAGATGGAATCCCTTTTCTCTCAATTCATTAAAGATTTTATTTTCAGAAGACCTACTAGGTTTTGAAAACCTTGCAGGAGTATTTATCACTCCATTTCGCATTTTTTCAGTAAAATGAATTCGCTTGATTCCAAATTCTTCCGCCAAATGATGCTGACTATGTAAAACCAATTGACTTCTAAATTCCAATCCTATTTCCGATAAAAACGCTTTCATTTCCGCTTCCGAAAAATCAGGTTTACGAACATGAAACAACATCAATCCTTCCGCAAAAAGCGAATGAATATCGTTGATTTCGTTTGGAACGGAAATAGGATTTGAAATAATAATCATGGTTTAGGTAAACAGCATTTATTTTCGGTTTTGCAACTCATAACTCATAACTTTTTTAACTGTAAATCTCTTTCCCTTGTTCAATAAACTCTTGCGACTTCTCTTGCATGCCTTTTTCAGCTTCAGCAACATCTCTAATTTCTTGTGATATTTTCATAGAACAAAATTTTGGTCCACACATGGAACAAAAATGAGCTACTTTTGCTCCGTCGGCAGGCAATGTTTCATCGTGGAATTCACGGGCTGTATCAGGATCTAACGACAAGTTGAATTGGTCTTCCCAACGGAATTCAAAACGCGCTTTGCTCAACGCATTGTCACGATATTGTGATCCCGGATGACCTTTGGCTAAGTCGGCTGCATGTGCAGAAATCTTATATGTAATTACTCCGTCTTTAACGTCCTTTTTGTTGGGTAAACCAAGGTGTTCTTTTGGCGTAACATAACACAACATCGCGCATCCGTACCAGCCAATCATTGCCGCACCAATGGCTGAGGTGATGTGGTCATAACCTGGTGCTATATCGGTAGTCAATGGGCCTAAAGTGTAAAAAGGTGCTTCATCACAATGTTCCAATTGTTTCTCCATGTTTTCCTTAATCATGTGCATCGGTACATGACCGGGACCTTCGATAAATACTTGGACATCGTGTTTCCAAGCTACTTTTGTCAGTTCACCAAGAGTTTCCAATTCGGCAAACTGGGCGGCATCATTCGCATCGGCAATAGAACCTGGGCGTAAGCCATCTCCTAAAGAAAAAGCAACATCATATTGCTTCATGATTTCGCAAATATCCTCAAAATGGGTGTAAAGGAAGTTTTCTTTGTGGTGAAACAAGCACCATTTTGCCATGATGGAACCACCACGGGAAACAATTCCGGTAACACGTTCCGCAGTTAAATGGATGTAACGCAATAAAACACCGGCATGAATGGTGAAATAGGAAACGCCTTGTTCCGCTTGTTCGATTAACGTATCCCGATACACTTCCCAAGTTAAATCTTCGGCAACACCATTTACTTTTTCCAAAGCTTGGTAAATAGGTACAGTCCCAATAGGCACGGGAGAATTTCGAATAATCCATTCTCTGGTTTCGTGAATATTTTTACCTGTAGATAAATCCATAATTGTATCAGCTCCCCAACGGCAGGCCCAAACAGCTTTTTCTACTTCTTCTTCGATAGTTGAGGTTACAGCGCTGTTCCCGATATTGGCATTAATTTTTACCAAGAAGTTGCGCCCCACAATCATCGGTTCGCTTTCGGGATGGTTAATATTATTTGGAATAATGGCGCGGCCTCTGGCTACTTCGCTGCGGACAAATTCAGGTGTGATCTTGGATTTTGGAGTGTTGGCTCCAAAACTGTTTCCGCCGTGTTGGCATTGCATCGCCTTGGTTTGTTCATTTATCAACTCCAAGCGTTGGTTTTCACGAATGGCAATGTATTCCATTTCGGGAGTGATAATTCCCTGTTTTGCATAATACAATTGGGATACATTGGCTCCTTTTTTGGCACGCATGGGTTTGTGTAAATATTCAAAACGCAATTTGTTTAGTTTTTCGTCATTCAAACGTTTTTTCCCATATTCAGAAGAGATTTCAGTCAATTCTTCGACATCATTGCGGTCCAGAATCCATTGTTCACGGATGCGTGGCAATCCTTTTCGAATGTCAATTTCGATATTTGGGTCGGTGAATGGACCGGAAGTATCGTAAACGGTTACAGGAGGATTTTTTTCTATTCGTCCGTTGGATAATTTAGTGTCTGCCAATGCAATTTCGCGCATCGCTACTTTTATGGGATGAATGGTTCCGTCTACGTAAATTTTTGTAGAATTTGGGAAAGGAGTTCTTGAGATTTTTTCTTCGTTATTCATTTGTTTGAATTTTATGATTTTAGGAGTGTTGTATTCTGCTAGGGATAGTAATGGAAAGCCCGTAAAGTTGAAGGCCAAATAAAACAAGGATTAGTGAAGCGACCCCAAGGAAGCTTTGACTAAGACTATGTTTTATAGGATTGCAACTGCGGACTTGAAATGGATAGCCCGCCCGAGCAGCCAAACTATCCTCCTTGGGTTGCAGAGATGATGAGAATATCGTCGGTTTCTTGTATAGGATAGGAATTCCAGTTGGATTTTGGAATAACGGTATTATTGATGGCTATGGCAATTCCGTTTTGTTTGATGGGAATTTCCAAGTCAAGAAGTGCCTGAACAGTAAGGCTGTCAGGGGCAAATTGTTTGGTTTGATTGTTGATTTTGAGCTCCATTCCTTTTTAAATTTAATTAATTTGTAGAGAGGCATGCAGTGCGTCTCTACTTTAGGAATGGCTACAGGAGTACATAAATGTACAAGGAAGTCATCTTACTTTTCCCTACGCTAGTATGAACTAGATCAGGTTCAGAGGGTAATTCTCAGCCTACAATTTTGTAGACACCCCTAAAGTGTGGAACAAAAATAGGATATTATTTAATACGGATTCTTGAATTTTGAAAAAAAAACAAAACTTTAAGAACTTGTTTTGTTATTGGTTTTTAAAAAGTCACTGTTTTTTCCAGCAATCTGCTACGTGATCGTCAACCATTCCAGTGGCTTGCATGTGCGCATAAACCACTGTAGAACCTACGAATTTAAACCCGCGTTTTTTCAAATCTTTACTGATAGCATCAGAAAGTGGTGTGGTTGCAGGAACTTCTTTTAAGGATTGTCGGTTGTTTTGAATGGGTTTTCCATCGGTAAATCCCCAAATGTATTTTGAAAAACTACCAAATTCCTCTTGTACTTTCATAAAGGCTACGGCATTCGAAACGGCAGCGCGAACCTTTAATTGATTGCGGATGATTCCAGCGTCTTGAAGTAATTCCTGAATTTTATCTTCGGTATAAAGAGCCACCTTTTTATAGTCAAAATCATCAAAAGCTACTTTGAAGTTTTCTCTCTTTTTAAGGATTGTAATCCAACTTAGTCCTGCTTGGAAAGTTTCTAAGATTAAGAATTCAAATAATTTTTGATCCTCATAAACCGGAACTCCCCATTCTTCATCATGGTATTTCTCGTAAATATCAATACCAACACACCATTTACATCTTGTTTTTTCTTCCATGATTTATTCTGTTTCTTCTGATAAATATTTTTTTATAATGTAGTGTCCCAAGTAAATCAGGGGGGTCAATAAAATGGCTATTCCTAATTTGAATGTATAACCCGTCAAAGCGGAAGTTATAAAAGTATCAAAGTTAATTTTTCCGGGCAACCAAAAAGCAATTCCAAGTACAATAAAGGAATCGAATAATTGAGAAATTATAGTGGAACCCGTTGTTCTGAGCCATATTTTTTTATTTCCTGTTCGGTTTTTGAAATACCAAAAAATAGTTACATCAATCAATTGGGAGATTAAGAAGGCAATGATACTTCCGACAATAATCCACATACTTTGGCCAAAAACTGCAAAGAATTGGTCGTCATTTACCGGACTTATTCCTTTTGCAGCGGGGATGCTTATGGCTAAGAATAAAAGTATAAAAGCGTAAGCTATTAAGCCAGCAGTAATTAAAGATAGTTTTTTTACTCCTTTTTCTCCAAAGTATTCATTGATTAAATCGGTTGTCAGGAAAACAATTGGCCAGGGCAAAATTCCGATGCTCATTACAAACGGACCTATTTGTATCAGTTTTCCACCAATTAATTCGGCAGTTACAGCATTGGTAATGAAGATGCCTGCGAGTATAACAAATACGAGCTCTTTTTTGGTTTTAAACATAAATGATAATTAGTACTCAAATTTAGTATTTTATTTTGAAATTTATGTTTTATAAAACAGACAGTAGTTGATTAAAAAAAAATCCCATTCGAGTGAATGAGATTTTATATTTGTAATCAGAATTTAAAATAAATTTTGAATTCAGAAATTATTTTAGAATGATTATCCTAAAGCAGCTCTTTTGAAACCTGTAACGATAAGGTCTTTATCTAAAGATTTTACATAATTGGCAACGCTTAATTTGTTGTCTTTGATGTAGTCTTGGTTTACTAAAGTGTTGTCTTTAAAGAAACGAGCTAATTTACCTTTAGCGATATTGTCTAACATTGCTTCAGCTTTTCCTTCTTGACGTAGGATGTCTTTAGCAATCTCGATTTCTTTAGCGATAGTTTCTGCATCAACACCTTCTTCGTTTAATGCAATTGGAGCCATAGCTGCAGCTTGCATAGATACGTTTCTTGAAACTTCATCAGCACCTTCAACATTTGCAGATAGCGCAACTAAAGTAGCGATTTTGTTTCCAGAGTGGATGTAAGATCCGATGAAAGCACCTTCTAATTTTTCGAAAGTTCTGATTTCTAATTTTTCACCGATAACTCCTGTTTGCTCGATTAATTTATCAGCAACAGTAATTCCGTTGAAATCAGCTGCTAAGAAATCTTCTTTAGTATTGAAATTCAATGCTAAATTAGCCATTTCAGTAGCCATTTTTACAAAATTTTCATTCATCCCTACGAAGTCAGTCTCACAGTTCAATGTGATAACAACTCCAGCAGTTTTGTCAGCATTTACAACAGCAATTGCAGCGCCTTCAGTAGATTCTCTATCTGAACGGTTAGCAGCTACTTTTTGTCCTTTTTTACGTAAGTTTTCGATAGCTAAATCAAAATCTCCGTCTGCTTCAACCAAGGCTTTTTTGCAGTCCATCATACCTGCACCAGTGATTGTTCTTAATTTATTTACGTCTGCAGCAGTAATTGTTGCCATGTTTTTTTAATTTAAAGATTAAAAAATAGAAAGATTAAAGGATTAAAAAATAGCTTTCGTAAATTGTAAATTCACGAATCTTTTAATCTTTTAATCTTTCAATTATTAAATGTTTATGTTTTATTCTTCAGTTGCAGTTGGAGCAGCAGCTTCTACAGCAGGAGCTACTTCTACAGCTTCAGCAGCAGGAGCAACAACTTCAGTGGTAGCAGGAGCAACAACTTCAGCAGTAGCTTCACCTTCTTTGTCAGAACCTCTATCAGAAAGTCCTTCAACAATTGCAGCTGTAACTAAAGATAAAATTTTATCAATTGATTTAGAAGCATCATCATTTGCAGGAATTACATATTCTACTTCACGAGGATCAGAATTTGTATCAACCATTGCAAAAACTGGAATGTTTAATTTTTGAGCTTCTTTTATTGCGATATGTTCCGCTTTGATATCAACTACGAACAATGCAGCTGGTAGTCTAGACATGTCAGCGATTGAACCTAAATTTTTCTCTAATTTAGCACGAAGACGATCTACTTGCAAACGCTCTTTTTTAGAAAGAGTCATGAATGTACCATCTTTCTTCATTTTATCAATAGTAGCCATTTTTTTAACAGCTTTACGGATAGTTACGAAGTTAGTTAGCATTCCACCAGGCCATCTTTCAGTGATGTAAGGCATGTTTGCAGCTTTTGCTTTTTCAGCAACGATGTCTTTTGCTTGTTTTTTGGTAGCAACAAATAATATTTTTCTACCTGATGCAGCGATTTTTTTCAAAGCTTCATTAGCTTCTTCAATTTTTGCTGCAGTTTTATATAGATTGATAATGTGAATACCATTACGCTCCATATAAATGTAAGGAGCCATATTTGGATCCCATTTTCTAGTCATGTGTCCGAAGTGAACACCTGCTTCTAGTAATTCTTTTACTTCTACTTTGTTTGCCATTTTTGTTCTAGTTTACGTTCTGTTGATTAGCAATGAATAAATGGCGGTTTCCCGGCTTTATACATTTAGATGCTAAACTATTTCCTACCTCGGTAGGAGAGCAACAACAACTTTGTTTTTTAAATTCAATAATAAATGAACGATGTCTTGTCCCATTTGAACAAGACAGGTAATATTAACGTTTAGAGAATTGGAATCTCTTACGAGCTTTCTTCTGACCGAATTTCTTACGTTCAACCATTCTTGGATCTCTTGTTAATAAACCTTCTGGTTTCAAGATAGCTCTGTTTTCCGCATTTACTTCACACATAACGCGTGCCAATGCCATTCTTACAGCTTCTGCTTGACCAGTTGAACCACCACCGTAAACGTTAACTTTTACGTCAAAGTTGCTTACATTCTCTGTCATAGACATAGGTTGTAATACTTTGTACTGTAAAGTTGCAGTTGGGAAGTACGTTTCGAATGCTTTTTTGTTTACAGTGATTACTCCTGTTCCTTCTGAAACATAAACACGTGCAACAGCGGTTTTTCTTCTACCGATTTTGTGAATAACTCCCATTATTTAAGATCGTTAAGGTTAACTGTTCTAGGTTTTTGAGCGCCTTGTTTGTGCTCTGACCCTACAACAACATTTAAATTTCTAAAAAGTTCAGCGCCAATTTTGTTTTTTGGCAACATCCCTTTTATCGCTTTTTCTACTAGTAATGCAGGATTTTTTGATTGCAATACTTCGGCAGTTAAAGTTCTTTGCCCTCCAGGGTAACCAGTGTGACGGATGTAAGTTTTCTCTTTCATCTTGTTACCTGTAAGGTTAATTTTTTCTGAGTTGATAACGATTACGTTATCACCGCAGTCCACGTGTGGTGTGTAACTTGGCTTGTACTTGCCTCTCAAAATCATAGCGACTTTTGAAGCAAGACGACCTAAGTTGTGACCATCAGCATCTACAACAATCCACTCTTTTGTAACGGTGGCTTTGCTTGCTGATTGTGTCTTGTAGCTTAATGCGTCCATAATATATTTTTAATTAAACATTCCATCCCCAATAAAGGGGTTGCAAAAGTACAATTAATTATTTTAAATACAAATACCTGTAAAAGATAATTTTAACGAAATATCTATAGATTGATTTTTGGATAGAAACAGGGGATTAATTTTCATTAATAGGGTGATAAATAAAGTCGTACACAAAAAAACCATCTGAATTTTAGAATTCAAATGGTTTTGTTATTAAGTGCATTCAATTTTATACAATAAATATATTTGCTATTGCTACTGCTTGAGCTGTGGTTAGAGGTTCGTCATAAGATTCTGAACCTGCATCTGCTCCAAATAATGTAGCAGTATTATAGCCAGCTTGCAGTGTAACTTCTTCGCCATCATATACGGCTTGTGTTGCTGCTGGCATTCCTGCACCTCTTTGGTTTCCGGAAATCCAGCCTTTTAATCCTCTTAATCTTCTTACTTCTGAGGCATGTCGGGCTTCAACAGAGTGAATCTGTAATGCAGCTGTAAGTAAATCAGGAGTCGAAATTAAATTTCCGGCCTGTCCTTTATAGGCTCGTACCCCGGTGTCTTCAAAGGCTTGCGCCAAGGCAAGAAAGGTTGGGTAATTTGTAAACGGACTAAAGGCACCGCCAACGGTAAAATCAAATGTGGGTTTAGGCACGAAGTTTGCACTTGCTGTTCCGCCTAATCCTGCAATTAGAAAAGTAACATGGCTGTTTTCGTGTTTGGAAATCTGTTCAAAAACTTTTCTATCCCGTCCTGCATTTTCAAGTAGCGGAATTACACCGGAATCTAAAGCCATTTGATAAAATTCTTTTTCAAGATATTCCAGAGTCAAGGCAAGCTGTAAAGCACCGATTGGTGTACTTGGTGTTGGTGGAATATCTGCTGCATAGGCAGAAGTTGATACTGATGCTAATCCGAATGGAATTGCTGCCAAAGCTAAATTTTTTCCCAATTGACTGAATTGACCTAAACTTTCTCTTCTGGAGCCCTTACTTTGCATTACACTTTCATCTGCAAGAGACTCTATAAATTTTAATATGTTCATAATTTCTAGATTTAAAAGTTTATGGTAAATACTGAGCAGTAAAATTTGTTGTGATAAATCCACCAGCTACAGGAAGTATTTGGGATGGATTACTTGCTACATCTAAGCCTGTTGTACCATTTACCACATCATCGCCGGCAAAATCTTTTGAATTTGGATTGATTAGGCTTCTGATAGCCGATGCATGTCTCGCTTCAACAGAAACTATTTTTCCTGCTAGTAGTAGGTAATCAGGACTTTTTATTAATTTCCCGGCGCCGTTATAAGCAGCTACTCCTGTGTCTTCCAGCGCTTTTGCAGTAGCTAAAACTTGCGTACGGTTGCTGAAATTTAAGGTTCCATAGTCAAAAGCTAAGGTAGGTAACAATTGAGTGTTTGGGTCTGGTAAAGCACCTGTTAAGGCTGTCTTGAAAAATTCTCTGTGAATTACTTCATGACGATACAAATCAGTAAGGACTGCCTGATCTTGCGCTGTGAAATTCGTTGTGAATCCAGAAGAGTTTACCACTTTAGTGTAAAAATCGGCTTCTAATTGTTCTAGTGCGTACGCATAGGTTAAGACACCAAAATCGCCACCACCTAAATCAAAAACCCCATTCCTTACTCCGGGAAACTGATTTGCTGGATTGTTCTCGTAATCGTCATTATTACAACCTGCTAATAACAAACTTGTGCCCACAAGTGTGAGCCCACTAATTTTCAGAAAGTTCCTTCTATTTGTGAAAGATGGATTTACTTCTTGAATCGAAACTACATTTTTCATAATTTAATTTCTTTAAAGGTTATTAATTATAAGTATACTAGGTATAAACGAGATTTTTAGGGGTTCGGTTTTAGATTTTTAATTTTTTTTGTTAATTATGTAAAAAAAACTTAATTCCTGAAATTTTCGGGCAGGGAAGGAGTGGTTTTTGGTTTGACTTCTTGAATCGAAACTGCATTTTTCATAATTTAAACATTCAAAAGGTTAATAGTTGTATGTTTTCTGATTAATGATTTAATATGTATATTTGCGATTGATAAAATTTATCACAAAAATAATAATAAAAATAAAATTTTAATTGCTGATTTTCAATTAATTATCTTTTAAAGGTACTTTAATTTTAGTGAATGTTATTATAAAATTATTGAAATAGTTTGTATAATTGCCATATAGTCTACCCGTTAATATTTTAAATTTATGAAAGCTAAAGCTACATTAAAACAAATCGCAAAAGAACTGAATGTTTCTGTCTCTACAGTTTCGAAAGCGCTGAACGATAGCCCGGAGATTAGCGATCAGACAAAGGTTAAAATTAAAGAATATGCTAAACTTAAAAATTATAAACCCAATGTAATTGGTCTGAACCTTAAAAATAGAAAGACAAAAACCATTGGTGTAATTATTCCCAATATTTTGAATTCTTTTTTTGCTAAAGTATTTAGCGGTATAGAAAAAATAGCGGATGAAAAAGGATATAATGTTATTATGTGTATCTCAAATGAATCATTAGAAAAAGAAGCACATACACTTGAAATGCTAAGTAATGGGACTATTGATGGATTTATTGTTTCCGTTTCTGAAGAAGCGCAAAAAAATCATGAATACAATCATTTTAAGGAAATTATTAATGATGGTACACCTATAGTAATGTTTGATAGAATTGCCGATGGGGTGGAGTGTGATAAAGTTGTAGTCGATGATTTTGATTCGGCTTTAAATTCTACGCAACATTTAATAAATGTAGGATGCAAGAACATCGCTTTATTTTCTTCGGTAGATAATTTAAGTGTTGGTAAATTAAGAGCTGAAGGGTATCTTAAGGCATTGGAAAATAATAATATTCCAGTAAATACTAATATAATTCTTAGAACGGATTCTGAAAAAAATTTAAAGGATAAAATTGAAAGTATTTTTGATAACAATCCAATAGATGGAGTTTTTGCTTTGGAGGAAAATGATTCGGTGGCCGCATTGCGTATTGCTCTTAAAAAAGGGTATAAAGTTCCAGAAGAAATCTCTATCATTGGTTTTGCTGATGGAATTTTAGCTTCTAGAAGGTTATCTCCAAGTTTAACTACAGTAAGTCAGCACGGAATAGAAATAGGCGAAGTTGCTGCTAAATTGCTTATCGCAAGATTAGAATCCAAAGAAGAGCACATTCCTTATGAGACGGTGGTGATCAAAACAAAACTGAAAGAAAGAGAATCAACAAGGAAATTGTAGTTTTCTATAATAAGTCTAAAAAAAATCTCTAACCGTTTTAAATGATTAGAGATTTTTTTATGAGTATAATGGAAGATAATTCTAATGCGCTTCCAGCCAATCTTTTCCTGCTCCTAAATCAACATCCAAAGGAACATCTAACTTGAAAGCATGCTCCATCTCGTGTTTTATCATCGGTTTAATTTTTTCGAGTTCCGAATTGTGCACGTCAAACACAAGCTCATCATGAACCTGTAACAACATTTTACTTTTCCAGTTTTCAGACGTTAGTTTTTCATGAATGTTAATCATTGCAATTTTGATGATATCGGCAGCGCTTCCTTGAATTGGTGCGTTTACCGCATTTCGTTCTGCGCCACCACGAACAATTGCATTTTGCGAATTAATATCTTTCAAATAACGTCGCCGTCCAAGGATTGTTTGCACATAACCATTGTCTCTTGCAAAATCAATTTGTTCCTGAATATAGGATTTTAATCTTGGATATGTTTTGTAATACGCTTCAATCAAAGCGGCACTTTCACTTCTGGATAAAGAGGTTTGATTGCTCAGTCCAAAAGCCGAAACTCCGTAAATAATCCCAAAATTTACTGTTTTGGCATGACTTCGTTGTTCACGAGTCACTTCTTCCAACGGAACATTAAATACTTTTGAAGCCGTAGATTTGTGAATGTCTTCGTGATTTTGGAATGCCTTAATCATGTTTTCTTCACCACTTAATGCTGCAATTACACGCAATTCTATTTGAGAATAATCGGCAGAAACCAAAGTATAGTTTTCATCTCGGGCTACAAATGCTTTTCTGATTTGTCGGCCGCGTTCGGTACGAATAGGGATGTTCTGTAAGTTCGGATTATTCGAACTCAAACGACCCGTTGCGGCAACGGTTTGCATGTAATCCGTGTGAATGCGGTTTGTAATTTTATCTACTTGGTTGGGTAATGCTTCAACATACGTATTTTGTAGTTTTACCAATTGGCGCCAGTCGAGTATGTCTTTCACTATTGGATTTTCGGAAGCTAGATAACTCAATATTTCCTCTCCGGTTGCATATTGTCCGGTTTTGGTCTTCTTTTGTTTGGCTCCGCCAATTTTCAATTTGTCAAATAAAACATCACCCAGTTGTTTCGGGGAAGCCAGATTAAATTTCTCGCCCGCAGTTTCATAAATGTTTGCTTCTAATATTTTAATATCGTCATCCAATGTTTTCGACAGTGATTTCAAGAAATCCACATCTACGCGGATTCCTTCTTTTTCCATGTCGGCCAATACTTTTACCAATGGAATTTCGATTTCTTCAAAAAGTTTCTTGGTTCCAGTTTTGTCTAATTCCAATGTGAATATTTCCTTGAGTTGCAAAGTGACATCGGCATCCTCAACAGCATATTCTTTTATTTCTTCCAATGCAACATCACGCATTGATTTCTGGTTTTTCCCTTTTTTACCAATTAAAGTTTCAATGGATTGAGGCGCATATTTTAAATACGTTTCTGATAAAATATCCATATTATGACGCATATCCGGATTGATCAGATAATGCGCTATCATGGTATCGAATAACTTTCCTTTCACGGTAACATTGTAATTAGAAAGAATCTTTAAATCATATTTTAAATTCTGTCCAATTTTTTCAATGCTTTCATTTTCGAAAAAAGGAATGAATTTTTCAACTAATGTTTGCGCCTCTTCTTGATTTTCTGGAAACGGAACATAGAATCCTTTTCCTTTTTCATACGAAAATGAGATTCCAACTAATTCAGCATGCAAAGCGTCCAAACCTGTTGTTTCAGTATCAAAACAAACAGAAGCTTGGTTTTGTAAATTTTGCAATAGCAATCTTAGTCCTAAATCACCTTGAATTATTTGATAAGAATGTTCCGTGTTTTCTAGTGAATTATAATATTGATGACGTGTCTCTTCTGACGATTCATCCGGTATGGTACTTCCAAAAAGGTCGAACTGTTCTTCGTTTTTCGGTTGTGGTTTTTTGTATAATTTGGCTTCGTCAACGGGATTGTTGTTGGCAGTTGCAGTAACCCCTTTTTTAAATATGGCATCAAATTGTTCTGCCATTCTTCGGAATTCCAATTCGTTGAAAAGCGCATCTGTTTTTTCGATATCAGGAGTCGTTAATTCATAATCGGTTTCGTCAAAAACAACAGGACAATCTAGTATTATAGTTGCTAATGTTTTAGATAATAACCCTTTTTCCTTATTGGCTTCAATATTCTCTTTCATTTTTCCTTTAAGCTTGTCAGTATTCGCTAAAAGATTTTCCATGGTTCCAAATTCTTTCAAAAGTTTCTTAGCTGTTACTTCTCCTACACCGGGTAATCCCGGAATGTTATCGGCAGCATCACCCATCATTCCAAGAAAGTCAATCACTTGGTCTGGTCGTTCGATTTCGAATTTGGCCAATACCTCTGGAATCCCCCAGATTTCTATTCCATTACCCATTCGGGCAGGTTTGTACATGAATATATTTTCAGAAACGAGTTGCGCAAAATCCTTGTCTGGAGTCACCATAAAGACTTTATAGTTCTGTTTTTCGGCTTGTTTAGCAATTGTTCCAATTAAATCATCTGCTTCATACCCTTTTACTTCGATAATAGGAATATGCATGGCTTTCAGTAAATCTTGGATATAAGGTATTGCAATTTTAATAGCTTCGGGAGTGGCATCACGATGGGCTTTGTATTCTGGAAATATATCATTTCTCAATTGACTTCCGCCATTATCAAAGGCAACGGCTAAATGGTCTGGTTTTTCTCTTTTAATTACATCCATTAAGGAATTCATAAATCCCATAATGGCCGATGTGTCCATCCCTTTAGAGTTGATTCTTGGATTTTTTATGAAAGCATAATAGCCTCGAAAGATTAAGGCGTAGGCATCAAGAAGGAAAAGGCGTTTTTGTTGTGACATGATTGTGATTTTGTAAAGTTTTCAAAAGTACAAAACTTGCCAGATAAAGGAGTGAAGGATTGAAATATTTCTTATGATTCATACAAGTGTTCTTTTTTTTTGGTTTTCTGAAGAATTCGTTTAAAAATTTTAGTAATCAATTCTTTATTTGGAGAAAAATCACCAATAATGATTTGAAAGAAAATAGGTATTAATCTTTTAATTAACGAGTATTGTAAAATATTAAATTATAAGAATATAAATATATTTTAATTAAAAAAACGCCTTTAAACGATTATTTAAGTATTTAAACGATATTTTGTGTAAATTTACATATGAAGTTTTGAGCCGGGAGAGGTTCTTTATATTTAATCTTTAATTCGTTATATTATGAAAAAAAATTATTTTTCAAAAAAGGTATTACATGCCTGTCTGTTATTTTTCATGATAATAACTACAAATGTGTTTGCTCAAGTAGGCATAGGAACTATCACACCCCATGCAAGTTCAGTATTGGATGTTTCATCAACAACCCAAGGAATGTTGACACCCAGAATGACAACTGTACAAAGAACTGCGATTGTCTCTCCAACCGATGGGTTAATAGTGTACGATACGGATTTAAAATCTTTTTATCATTACAATATAACTACAGCATTATGGAATAGACTGAGTAGCGAAGCTAATGGTAGATTGAAGTTTAAACGTATAAAATCTACTGATGTTCTAGCGACAGTTTTAGCTGCTGAGAAGGCCGCAGGAGGTAATACTAAGTATCTTTTGGACACAGGAACTTTATACGAAATTAACGGTCAAGTAGTCGTAGACTTACCTATTGAATTGAATAATGCTTATGTCGTTGGTTTAGATTCTGGGGAGGATAAATTAGTTAAAGCTAGTGGAGATCTTTTTACAGGTACAACTGGTGGATCGATTAGGGTATTAACTTTAGTTTCTGGAGGGAATGTTTTTAATCTTACGGGAAACGGAACATCAAGTTTGGTTTTTAGAGATTGCATTGTAGCCAATTCTGCAAATGTTGGTCTTGTCAAAAATTTTGATTTAGTGTTTGTAAGTATCGTTCAATATTTTGGTAATACTAATGGAATTATTTATGAAGATGTAAATAGGTTATTGATTAGTAATGCGGGTTGGTTTGGGGGAAGTGCACCTCTCGCTAATTCAGGAACGTATGAAAAGTTAGTTGGTACATTTTCTTTAGTTACTAAACAAGGAGGTTTTAGTGAAGTTACGGGAACCAGTGTTGGTTTTGACGTGTCTTTAAATCCTATTATTACAGGAGATGCAGTTATGGAATCCGTCGTTTTTACAGGAGCGCTTTCGGGTGCAGGTGTGTATGTAAAAGCATATACAGTTGGTGGTTATGCAGGATATAATTTTAATAATAATTGGAGTGTACGTTGTCCTGGAATTCCAACTGAAATTGATGCTTCAGCTGCTGGAAATATTTATGATAATAACAATTTAAGCGCAACGACTACAACTGCTACAACAATAAATACAGGCTATAAAGTCGGAACGAATGTAACAAATAATGCTAATCTTTTTAGAGCAGCATCTACAGTAAGTGGACGTTTGAAGTATACAGGGAAAAAGCCAAGATCTTTTCAAGTAATTACTTCGGTATCATTTCAAGTAGCGCCAGCGAATTTAGGATCAAATACAAATTATGTTTTCTATTTTGCTAAAATTGGTGCTAATGGTACAACTGTGACTCCTTTGCCGGAAACAGAAACTTTTATCGATACAAATAGTGGTTTCACCCAATCGTTTCCAATTTCAGGGAATGTATTTTTAAATAAAGATGAGTCCATAGAATTGCATTTAAAAAGGATATCAACTGGAACTACAACAAAATTAGATACTTATTCTTTTAATCTTTCTATAAAATAAAAAACATCAATTTATAATTTATTAAAAACCGGATTATTTTTTATATTAAATAATGCGGTTTTTTTTTGTATTTCAAAGAATAGGTGCTTTTTTTAAATTTAATCAACCGTTAATTTTTAATTAATAAGAAGCCATTTTGATGAATTGTTTTGTTATTTTGTTTAAAATTTTTTTAAAATGATCTTTCGTATCGTATTCTTGTGCTTAATCCTTCTTATTATTGAGCTTTATACCTTTCAGGTATTAAAAACTTTAATAAAATCAAGGCCAGTTTTGTTTTCAATTCAGCTTATAAGCCTGGTAGTTTTAGTCTATATTGTCTATTCTTTGATGCAGTTTGACCGAAACTCAGGGCAAACCAAGCAACTGATGGTTATCATGGGGTTGCTGCTTATTGTTTATGTTCCAAAATTAATTTTGACATTGATATTAATGGGAGAAGACATCTTTAGATTAGGTGTTGGAGCTGTTAACCATTTTGTCAATTATGATAAAAATGCAGATTTTTTGAATTCAAGAAGGAAGTTTGTCAGTCAAATAGGATTGGGCCTAGCAGCAGTTCCTTTTTTATCTTTAATTTATGGTGTGACCATAGGAAAATACAATTATAAAGTAATTAAGCAACGCATTTTTTTTCCTGATTTACCCGATGCTTTTGATGGTTTTACGATCACTCAAATATCAGATGTTCACAGCGGAAGTTTTGATAATCCGGAGAAAATTAATTATGCAATTGATTTAGTCAACGAACAAAATTCAGACATGATTTTGTTTACCGGTGATATTGTCAATACGGATGCTAAAGAAATGCATCCTTGGATAGAAACCTTTAATAGAATTAAAAAACATGAATATGGAAAATATTCGGTTTTAGGGAATCACGATTATGGCGAATATATAACTTGGCCATCAGTGGCGGCCAAAGAAGATAATTTCAAAGCCATTAAAGATTTATATGGACAAATTGGTTTTAAATTAATGCTAAACGAACATACTTTTATTGAAAAAGGAGGTGCTCAAATTGCATTGGTTGGTGTCGAAAACTGGGGTCATAACTTCAAGCAGGCCGGAGATTTAAATAAAGCTTCAGGGCAGTTAAAGAAGGAAGATTTTAAGATTTTGATGAGTCATGATCCTTCGCATTGGGAGCATGTAGTGCAACATGATGATAAACATTATCACCTCACGCTTTCGGGTCATACACACGGAATGCAGTTTGGAATCGAAATTCCAGGATATTTCAAATGGAGTTTGGCACAGTATGTTTACAAACAATGGGCTGGTTTATATGAAAACGTAGGAAGATACGTTTATGTCAATAGAGGTTTTGGTTTTCATGCCTATCCGGGCAGAGTAGGAATCATGCCAGAAATAACAGTCATTGAACTAAAAAAAGGTGTTAATGTGGCATAATACGTTAAAAATGCTACATTTGTAAAATAAATATCTCTTTTTAGTGAATTTAAAAAATTAAATTTTTGGTTTTATGTCAAAATTTGGAGAACTTATAAATGCTCAAGTGCCTGTGTTAATAGACTTTTACACAGAATGGAATGAGCCTTCAGTTTCAATGCATCCTGTAATTAGAGATGTAGCAGCCGCTCTTGGTGATAAAGCAAAAGTCATAAAGATTGATGTGGATAAAAATCAAGAATTAGCTGATGCTTTACGCATTAAAGGCTTGCCTACGTTGATGATTTACAAACAAGGTCAAATGATATGGAGACAGTCCGGAGAATTAGATGCGAACACTATTATTAGTATTGTTCAAGAACAATTGTAACGGATTTCAGTACAACACCTCACAATTAAAATTATTTTCTTTTAAGTAAGCTAATGTTTTAGGCAATACGTATTCTAAGTTTTTGAAGGCTTTTATACTATCGTGAAAAACAATAATGCTGCCAGGTTTTACATTTGGTAACACATTATCCAAACATTGTTCTTTTGATATTGTTGTGTCAAAATCAGCACTTAGGACGTCCCACATAATTATTTTGTAACCCAGCTTTCGGAGTTTTCTGGATTGAGATACTTTTAACTTGCCGTATGGCGGACGGAATATTTCAGATTTTAGATTGTTAGTACTATTTTTTTGAATAGCTGCTTCGCATTGTTTAGTGTTTTCAATATAGGCTTCAGTTGAAGTTTTCCAACCGTTCAAATGATTAAAAGTGTGATTTCCTATGGAATGACCTGCGCTAATTACCTTTTTGAATATTTCGGGGTTTTTATCAATATTATCTCCAATACAAAAAAAAGTAGCTTTTACATTGTGCTTTTTTAATTCATTCAAAACCCATTCTGTAATTCCTGGAATAGGTCCATCGTCAAATGTGAGGTAGACTGAATTACTGCTTCCGGTATTGGAAACATCCCAAGTATAATTAGAGAATATTTTTTTTATAATCCAATTCGTCTTTATCCAGTAAAGTTTCATTTTTTAGTTTTAAAATTAAAAAAAAATAGCGACATTTTTCAATATCGCTACCTTTTCTAATCAGAATCTTTTTTGTTTGAAGTTATTCTTTTTCGCGTCCAAAGCGGTCAAACATTTTAATGTAAGTATTGAATACAATTCTATTTTTGTTATAGAAATCTAAATCGCCATTTTCTTTCATTACAGTTAAAAGACTTCTGTATCGCTCAATATCAGTGATGATAGGAATGGCAATACTAGTTTGCTCAGAAGATTTTAAATTGCCATAATAATTAAGGTTCTCTCTATACTTTAGGATTAATTTGTCCAACAATTGTTGTGCTTTTAATTTCTCGTCGATTTTATAATATCCGTCAGCAAAAGGTTCTACTAATGAATAATAGTCGAAATACTCCAAAGGCATTTTTGTCATAGCCAAATCGATAATGTTTTTTGCTTTGTCTTTTTGGCCTTCAATAATTAACTGATTCATTAATCTGGAAAGGTTTGCTCTATAGGTTATGCTGTTTCTACGAGTTTCTGGGTCGTGATAGATAGTACTGCTTTCGCCATTACCCCAATCCCATTTCATTACTTTTGCATACATTTTATCAGAATCTATTTGTCCCATATTAAGAGGACTTGCGTCTTTTGGTAAAACTGTTCTTATTGGAACCAGTTTGTAAACCATTCCTTCTAATTGAAGGTATTCTTTCATCCAGATATAATCTTCATTATCAAATGCGCCACCGCTAAAATAGATTGGTCTTTTCCAATTGTTATTAGCAACAATGTCAAGCATCATCAATCTGTTTTTGTACAATGCATTTCCTTTGATGTCCAAATCAATGTAAGGGACAATAGAATCGTTGAGTTTAGGATTAACTACTTTGTTTTTTATAATTATATTTTTGTCAACAGGAATTCGAATCTTGTTAGTAGGGTAAAAATGGATTGTTTGTCCATTTTGCATGTCTACAGTTGATTTTGGGTTTTTGATAAAATTGATGAAGTCTTTTATATCCCAACGACTTTCAATTTTTGGAATGTGAGCTACATAATCCAGTTTGTCTCCCACATATTGATCGTGTGTAAATGAAATAGGCAAGGGATCTGATTCGTATGTTTTAGTTTTCATCTGATCGATGTACCAATCCGTCATGAAAAGGCTCGTGTTCACAATTTTGACATCCGTTCTTACTTTTTCAATCTCTTGTGCGTACCAAAGCGGGAACGTGTCATTATCGCCAATAGTGAATAAAATTGCGTCTGGATCGCAGGATTCCAAATATGCTTTTGCCATTGCTACTGCAGTAGATTTACCAGAACGATCGTGATCATCCCAGTTTTGAGAAGCCATAAGAACTGGTGCTGCCAATAAACTGGCTGCAATGATAATAGGACCTGCCAGTTTTGGAGTTAAATATTTCGTGACACTTTCGTACAATGCATAAACACCGAAGCCTATCCAAATGGCAAATACATAGAAGGAACCTACTAGAGCGTAATCCCTTTCTCTAGGTTCGAAAGGTCTTTCGTTTAAGTAGATTTTCAGCGCTATTCCCGTAAAAAGGAATAAGGCGAGTAATACATAGAAGCTTTTTAAATCCTTATTAGCGTGATACATTAAACCGATTAAGCCGAGAATAAATGGCAGAAAGAAATACACATTTCGACCTTTGTTATTCAATACATCCGAAGGTAGATTGTCTTGACTTCCTAAATGTAATTCATCTATGAATGTTATGCCGCTAAGCCAGTTGCCATCCAGATAGTCGTATTTCCCCTGAATATCATTTTGTCTGCCAACAAAATTCCACATCAAATATCTCCAGTACATGTAACCAAACTGGTATTCAACCATGAACCCTAAATTGTCAGCAGTTGTAGGTTTTTCAACAATTAAATAATCACCATAACTTTTCAGGAACGTAACATAACCTTCGTTGTCAATTTGTTTTTGAGCGTAGGCTTGTCTGAATTCAGTAACTATTTTTTCGGTTTCGTTTTTTAATTGAGCAATCGCTTTGTTGTAATCTTCCTCGCTCAATTGACTCGGATCTATACCGTATTTGGCTAAATCATCCTCATATGGATAATCAGGATTTAATCTGAATTGAGGTGGATTTGTAAAATTCATGTAGTTTTCGATGTGATCACCGCTCCACATTCTTGGCAAAATAGTTTTTTGATTATTATCTGTGTTTTGCTCAGCATTTTTGAAATTATTCGTAATACTGTATTTTCCAGTTTTGTAATCTCTTTCGTAATTGGGAGCTTTGTCCAGATAAGGATTGTTTTTGTCTAAACCAGCGAAAGCTTCTGTGTATTGAGGTCCATAAAACAAAGGATTTATACCGTATTGTTCTCTATTGTAGTACGCAAGAACTTCAGCTGCATCCGATGGCTTGTTTTCGTTGATTACGGTATTTGCATTTGCTCTGATGGGCAACATCATCCATGTAGAGAAACCAATTAAAATAAATAATATACAAAGGATTATAGTATTGTAGAGTACGAAGCCTTTTTGTTTGGTGTATTTTAATCCAAAGTAAAAGAAAGCAATTAAGACTAATGCAACAAAAATAGTCCCCGAGTCAAACGGTAATCCTAAACTGTTGACCATGAAAATTTCGGTTTTACCAAAGAATCCCATAGTCATAGGGAGTAGTAATTTGAATATAAATAATAGAATGGCGATAACAACAGCATTTGCAATGATGAAATTTTTGAGGGTAACTACTTTATAGTTTTTGAAAAAGTAAAGGAAACCTATCGCTGGAATTGTTAATAAAGCCATGAAATGGACTCCGAATGAAAGTCCAACAACAAGAGAAATGATTAATAGCCATCTGTTTCCTCTAGGTTTGTCCATGTCTTGTTCCCAGCGTAAACCCAGCCAAAATAACAAGGCAATAAATAAAGATGCCATGGCGTACACTTCGGCTTCTACGGCATTAAACCAAAAACTATCCGAAAAAGTGTAGGCTAAAGCTCCAACAAATGAACTTCCAAGAATAACAATATCATTGTTTTTATTTGTTTGCTCCGCCTGTTCGCCTTTTTGGCTCGGGTCAGAAAATCTTGAAATCAGTTTCTTTAAAATTATAGATGAAGACCAAAATAAAAATAAAATGGTAAATGCACTCGAGAATACAGACATCATATTCACCATTAAAGCAATTTTTGTGTCATCTGAAGCAAACATGGCGAAAAATGCACCAATCATCTGGTATAAAGGCGCTCCGGGAGGATGGCCTACTTCAAGTTTTGCTGCTGTGGCAATGTACTCGCCACAATCCCAAAAACTCATGGTGGGTTCAACAGTTAAAGTGTATGTTAATAATGCTATTCCAAATGTAAACCAACCAATAATTGTATTCCATTTATTGAAATTGAATGCTGCTTTATCCATGTACTAAAATTTAATTTAATTTTGAGTTACAAAGAAAATGTTTTTTTGTTTAACCTTGATAGCATTAACAATATTTTCTGGAAAAGTATTACATTTCAATAACACATTGATTGTAAAGGTTTTTTGTGATTTTTTGATGTTGTTTTGAATTTTTAATAAATTTTTTTTCATAAAAAGACGAAATAAATTTGTACAAACTAAAATTTATTTTAAATTTGCACTCGCTTAGCAGCAATGCTGGTCTATGGTGTAATGGTAACACAACTGTTTTTGGTGCAGTCGTTCAAGGTTCGAGTCCTTGTAGACCAACGTAAAACCTCTCATTTATTGAGAGGTTTTTTTATGCAATAAATCCAGCAGATTGTTTTTGGAGTTTAATTTACTGAAATGCCTATGATAAGCTGAGGGGAGTTGAGTTTGGACTGTTTTGATTTAATTAAATCTTGAAAGTTATTACTGGTTTGATCGTGTGGTTTACTAAGTCTTCACTAATGCTTCCATTGAAAAAATGAGCAAATCCAGTTCTTCCGTGTGTGCAAAGACCTATTAAATCAGCATCAATGCTATTGGAGAAATTGATAATTCCATTTTCTATATTAACGTCATTGTAAATGTGTGTAGAGTAGTTTTCGATATCAAAAGAGGCGGTAAATTTTTTCATTATTTCCTCGGACATTTTGGTAGTTTTAAAACTATTGGGAGTGCATATCATGACTAAGTATAAATTTGCATTAAATATTTTGGCAAATTCTATCATTTTTTTGAAAGGTTTTTTGGTTTCTTTCGAAAAATCAGAGGCAAATACAAAGTTGTTGAATTTAAAGTCATGAATGTTCTTTTTTATAACCAGTACCGGAATTTCTGAGAGTCGTACCACTTTTTCGGTATTGGATCCGATGAGTACTTCTTCGATGCCTGAAGTTCCATGGGAGCCCATTACAATTAAATCAATTTGATTTTTTCTGTTAAACGATAAAATGCCGCTAAAGGCTCTTTCGAATTGTACAGATGCATTTACTGAAATTCCGTTTAAATAGGGTTGTTCCTTGATTTTTTGGAGTGTTTCGTTTGCTTTTTTTATAAACAACATCACTTCGGGGATGCTGCTTCCGCCGGTTACTGCGTCATTCATCTGGTTAGGCAATTCTAATAAATGCAACAAAAAGATTTCGCAATTATTTTTTTTTGCAATTATGGCGGCCACTTTTAATGCGTGTTCTGCATGTTCGGAAAAATCGGTAGGGACTAAAATTCGTTTCATAACTATAAAGCGTTAAATTATGATGAAAAGTGCTATTTTAATACTACATTAAAGATAAGAAATTATTTTACAGCAATCGATTATTTTAGTTTATAAAAAAAAACACTATATTTGCACCGTTATTTATTAAAATCTAGATAATGAGGGGACTAAATGTCCCCTCTTTTTATAAAAAATATGACATTTAAAGAAAAAGTAAATACGTTGCTGACGGAAGGCTTATTAGAAAAGCCATCAATCTTTTTGATAGACCTTGTTATCACTGATGCTTTCAAAGTTATAGTGACTTTGGATGGAGATAATGGAGTAGCTCTTCAGGATTGTATAGATGTAAGTAGATTCATAGATAGTAATTTAGACAGAGAGGAACAGGATTACTCTTTAGAAGTTGCTTCAGTAGGAGTTGGATCTCCGTTGAAATTAGTAAGACAATACAAGAAAAATATAGGTCGAACATTGATTGTGAAGACTTCGGCTGAAATTATTGAAGCAGAATTAGTGGATGCTAATGATGATTTTGTAATTTTGTCTTGGAAAGCAAGAGAGCCAAAAAAGATAGGAAAAGGGAAAGAAACAGTTCAAAAAGAACTTAAATTGCCTTACGTAGATATAAAAGAAGCAATTGTTACAGTAACATTTTAATTAAAGAATTCGCATGGAAAATTTAGCATTAATCGATTCATTCTCAGAGTTTAAAGATGATAAACTTATTGATCGTGTAACGCTTATGGCAATTTTGGAAGATGTATTTAGAAATGCATTGAAGAAAAAATACGGTTCAGATGATAATTTTGATATCATTATAAATCCTGATAAAGGAGATATGGAGATATGGCAGAGAAGAGTGATTGTTGCGGATGAAGACTTAGATTTTGATCATCTTGAAATTACTTTGACTGAAGCTAGAAAAATAGAGCCGGATTTCGAAATTGGTGAAGAGGTTTCCGAAGAAGTGAAATTAATTGATTTAGGAAGAAGAGCAATTTTAGCTTTACGTCAGAATTTGATTTCTAAAATTCATGAACATGATAACACGAATCTTTACAAACAATTTAAAGATTTAATAGGTGATATCTATACTGCTGAAGTACACCATGTGCGTCCAAGAGTAGTGATTTTGGTTGATGATGAAGGGAATGAGATTATTTTGCCAAAAGAAAAACAAATACCTTCTGACTTTTTCCGCAAGGGAGATAATGTTAGGGGAATAATAGAAAGCGTTGAATTAAAAGGAAATAAACCTCAAATTATTATGTCCAGAACTTCGGAGAAGTTTTTGGAAAAATTATTTGAACAAGAAATCCCTGAAGTATTTGACGGTTTGATTATGGTTAAAAAAGTGGTAAGAATACCAGGTGAAAAAGCAAAAGTAGCCGTAGATTCTTATGACGATAGAATTGATCCTGTAGGAGCTTGTGTGGGTATGAAAGGATCTCGTATTCATGGAATTGTTCGTGAATTAGGAAACGAAAATATCGACGTTATCAATTATACAAGTAACATTCAATTGTTTATCACAAGAGCATTAAGTCCTGCAAAAGTTTCTTCTATTAAGATAAATGAAGAGACAAAAAGAGCTGAAGTTTTCTTGAAGCTTGAAGAGGTTTCAAAAGCAATTGGTCGTGGTGGACACAACATTAAATTAGCAGGTTTATTAACTGGCTATGAATTAGACGTTATTCGTGAAGGTGATGTTGCTGGTGCAACTGCTGATGAGGATGATGTTGAATTAACTGAGTTTTCAGATGAAATTGAAGACTGGGTTATTGAAGAATTTGCAAAAATTGGTTTGGATACAGCAAAAAGTATCTTAAAACAAGATGTGGAAGATTTAGTAAGAAGAACAGATCTGGAAGAGGAAACTATTCTGGATGTAATGAGAATATTGAAAGAAGAATTTGACAGTTAGTCAAATGTATCTTCAACGATAAACATGCCACTTTACAATGAATTCTTGCTCGGTAGGTATCGAGTTGGGAGTAAAGTGAGGAATAACAAAAAAGGTAATAATAAAAAGGTTTTATGTCTGAAGAGAGAATTATTAGAATAAACAAAGTTTTAAGGGAATTGAATATTTCTTTAGAAAGAGCTGTGGATTATCTAAAAGATAAGGGGATTGCTATTGAAGCAAATCCAAACACAAAAATTTCTGATGATGTATACAATGTCTTGTGCGGTCAGTTTGCAGGTGACAAAGGGAATAAGGAGGCTTCAAAAGAAGTAGGGGAAGAGAAAAGAAAAGAAAAAGAAGCTTTGCGTTTAGAACGAGAAAAAGAAATCGAAGACAAACGTAAAATTGAGGAAGAGCGAGTAAAACAACAAGAAGTTATAAAAGCGAGAGCTGTTATAGCAGGTCCGGTACAAGTGGGTAAGATTGATCTTAATCCAAAAAAACCTTCAACCGTTCCGCCTGTAAAAGCTGTTGAAAAAGCAGAGGCTCCAGTAGCTAATGTATCTGAAGTAAAAGCTGTTTCAAAAGAAGTTTCACCTGAGAAACCGTTAACTGAAAAACCGTCAACTGAGAAACCTGTTTCAGACAAAAAAGAGGTAAAACCTATTGTTGGGATAAAAGAGGTTAAAACAGAGGCTGCTAAAGAAGTCGCTGCTGAACCAAAAGTGGTTGCAAAAACCGAGGAAGTTAAAGCGGATGAAGCGCCTGTTGATGAAACCATCACAACGCAATATCAAAAACTATCGGGAACTACTTTGACGGGACAGATAATTGATTTATCTCAATTCAACAAGCCGAAAAAGAAAAAAGAAGAACCAAAAATCACTCCGAATAAACCGGGTGCTCCAGGTTCGGCTGCAGCCAATGCAAATAAAAATAAGCGTAAAAGGATTGCTCCTAAACCGGGTGCTCCTAGACCGCCTGCAACACCGGGAGTTCCTGGTGCGCCAAATCCTAACAAGATTACACCTAATGTAGGTGGAGGTGGATTCAATGCAAACAGAAGTGCAAGACCTGGTTTTGTAAAAGGAAACAGACCTGCAATTGTTGCAAAAGTGGAGCCTACTGAAGAAGAAGTTAAAAATCAAATTAGAGAGACTTTAGAGAAACTACAAGGTAAAGGTGGTAAATCTAAAGCGGCTAAATATAGAAGAGATAAAAGAGATACGCACCGTCAGAAATCTGATGATGAGCAAAGAGCTATTGACGAAGGAAGTAAAACCATTAAGGTTACTGAGTTTGTTACGGTAGGAGAAATTGCCATCATGATGGATGTGCCAATTACTAAAGTTATTGGTACGTGTATGTCACTTGGAATCATGGTTACCATGAATCAACGTCTTGATGCAGAAACATTGACTATCGTTGCTGATGAATTTGGTTATGAAGTTGAATTTATCACTGTGGATATCGAAGAAGCAATTCAGGTTGTTGAAGACAGAGAAGAAGATTTAGTTTTCAGAGCGCCAATTGTAACGGTAATGGGTCACGTCGATCACGGTAAAACATCGTTGCTGGATTACATTCGTAAAGAAAACGTAATTGCAGGGGAATCTGGAGGAATAACACAACATATTGGTGCCTACGGAGTAACTTTGGATAACGGACAAAAAATCGCATTCTTAGATACACCGGGTCACGAAGCGTTTACTGCGATGCGTGCGCGTGGTGCTCAAGTTACAGATATTGCCATTATTGTAATTGCTGCTGATGATGACATCATGCCGCAAACTAAAGAAGCAATTAGCCATGCTCAAGCAGCTGGAGTTCCTATCATATTTGCAATCAATAAAATTGATAAGCCAAATGCTAATCCTGAAAAAGTAAAAGAAAGATTAGCAGGTATGAATTTACTGGTAGAAGATTGGGGTGGAAAAATTCAATCACATGATATTTCTGCGAAAGTAGGAACAGGTGTTAAAGAATTATTAGAAAAAGTATTGTTAGAAGCAGAACTTTTAGATTTGAAAGCAAATCCAAATAAAGCGGCTTCTGGAACTGTTGTTGAGGCTTTCCTTGACAAAGGTAAAGGATATGTTTCTACGATATTAGTTCAAAACGGAACGTTGAAAATTGGAGATTATATGTTGGCCGGTAAGCATCATGGTAAAATTAAAGCCATGCATGATGAAAGAGGGAATATAGTAACTGTTGCGGGTCCTTCGACTCCAGTTTCAGTTCTTGGTCTTGATGGAGCAGCAACTGCGGGTGATAAGTTCAATATTTTTGAAGACGAAAAAGAAGCGAAACAAATTGCTTCAAAACGTTCTCAATTGATGCGTGAGCAATCCGTACGTACACAACGACATATTACATTGGATGAAATTGGACGTAGAATTGCATTGGGTCAATTTAAAGAATTGAACATTATCCTTAAAGGAGATGTTGATGGTTCTGTTGAAGCATTGTCTGATTCGTTCTCTAAATTATCTACTGAGGAAATTCAAATCAATATTATCCATAAAGGTGTTGGAGCAATTACTGAGACTGACGTAATGTTAGCTTCTGCTTCAGATGCAATTATCATTGGATTTAATGTTCGCCCTGCTGGAAATGCAAGACAATTAGCGGACAAAGAAGAAATTGATATCCGTTACTATTCTATTATTTACGCCGCTATCGATGACTTGAAAGATGCGATGGAAGGAATGTTAGCTCCTGAAATGAAAGAAGAAATTCTTGGTACAGCTGAGATTAGAGAGATATTCAAAATCTCTAAAGTGGGTTCAATCGCTGGTTGTATGGTAATGGACGGTAAAATTGTCCGAAGCGCTAAAATGAGAATCATTAGAGAAGGTGTAGTTGTCTTTACAGGAGAGCTTTTAGCACTGAAACGTTTCAAAGACGATGTCAAAGAAGTAGCTAAAGGATACGATTGTGGTATTCAAGTAAAAGGATACAATGATATCGAAGAAAGAGATGTTATTGAGTCATACCATGAAGTAGCTGTTAAAAAGAAATTGAAATAGAATTTCAATATATTAAAATTAAAATCCCGAGCAATCGGGATTTTTTTTATTTTAGCTGGAATTAAAAGTATAAGTTCAATGGAAAAGAACTGCAAGACGAACTGGGGCTTAACTTCTACGACTATGGTGCACGTAATTATGACCCTGCTTTAGGACGGTGGATGAACATTGACCCATTAGCGGAGAAAATGAGAAGACACAGCCCGTATAACTATGCTTTTAATAACCCAATCTATTTTATTGACCCTGATGGAATGCAAGCTGATGATTGGATAAATTGGATAGGGAAAAACGGACAACAGCACATCACATATCATGAAGGTATTACAACTGTAGACCAAGCTAAAGCTAATGGATATACAACAGCTACGCAAGTCTTCGAAGCAGGTGCGGGAAATATAAAAAAAACAGGAGAAGAATTTAATTTTCAAGCTGGAGGTAAATTTTCAGTAAATGGAAGTGGGACAATGGATGTTGCTGATGGTGGATATCAAACAGAAGGCGGAGCGTATATAAACAAAGGCTTGACGGGTTCCGAACAAATTCTTGAGGTATCAAGCGGATTACAAGACAGCGGTGATTCAATTGCACTAGCAGGTTATGGCTTGACAACAAGTGTTATTGGTGCTCCAATTGGTGTACCTATGGCTATAGTAGGTAATATTATTTCAGGTATTGGAACTGTCACAGAAACAGGCGTTGTTATACATAGCGCATTGACAAATAATGGCAGCCTAGATAAAGCTAAAGAAAATGTAGGCGTTTATGTGGCAGGAAAAGTTATTAATCATTATATTGGTAAAGCAGGTTTAGAAGGTGTTGGGGAGGAAATTGCCACACAAAGTACATCATTAAAACTTACAGGGACTCAACGTTTATATGATAATAAAAAAGAAGAAAATAAAAAGAAACAATAAAGATGAATTATACTAATATATTAGAAGGATTGGGTTTTTTGATTGGGGCTTTTATCTATTTTAGATATTTTAATAAGCCACTTTTTGATAATAAAAAAGAAAAAAAATTGCGAGATGAAGAGTTATCAGAAAATTTAATTGAGAATATTAGATTAGCTGATAGTACAAGAGATTTTAAAGGATGGATTGGGGGTATTGGTTTGGTAATTATAGGTTTAGTTTTGATCTATTTAGGTTTAACGAAAAAATAATTTATGAACGTATATGAAAAATCTTGAAGTTTTCAGATTATTAATTCCATTATTAGCAATACTATTCGGAATAGTGGTTAAAAAATCTAATAAGCAACAATTTAATTCAGTAAAGAGGTATTGGTTGTATTTTGTAATTGGAGGAACTATAATGTTCTTCTTAAGGTTGATTAATTACTTTAATGATTAATCAAGGTTGCTTCGTATTCCTCGTGAACACAAGGAAAGTTAACAAAAAAGCCACTCCCGATAGCGCAGATTTGCAATCTGTGCCCACAAAGAGAATAAAATAAAGGTTATAAAAAAAAAACAGGCAATTGCCTGTTTTTTTGTCTTATAACGTTGCTACATTTTTAGCAAAAAAGTCTTTAAATTTTTTATTGGTGAGCATCTTATCAATGAGTTTAAAGATGGTTTGTTTGTCATCTTCTTCGAGTTGCTGGATAAGTCTCATTTGTTCAACGGCTGTTTTATCTTCAATAATTACCTCGGTTGGAATTCTGCCATCGTAATTAATAATTTGGTCAGTGGTCAAATTAAATAGTTGAGACATTTTTTGAAGTTCATCAACTGTCAAAGCTCTTAAGCCTTTTTCAATCTTACTATAAGCGGATTTATCCACGCCAATATGCGTAGCTACTTCAATTTGCTTAAGATTTTTCTCTTCTCGTTTTTATGTTCCCGCTCTCCTAAGTGTTCGTCAGGAATGCTGAGCAAACGTCTCTGACTTTGCGCCCGAAACGGTGTTTTAAAAACAAAAAAAGCAACTCTATTCGGGTTGCTTTTTCACTTGATGTTTATTCGTGATTTCTTTTGAATGTTGCAATTTAAAATGATGATAAATTTTATTTGTTTGGCTTTATTAAATGTACATTACTGTAGCTTTTTTTAATTTCGATAAGATTTCTTTCTGCTTCAATTCGTGTTTTGAAATTCCCTACCCAAACTTTGTAATTCGGAGTGAAGAATGTAATAGTGGCATCTATATCTCTGAACTCTTGCTTGAAATCATTCAATGTTTTTTTTGCTTTTTCGCTGTCTCCACTGAAAATTTGAATTTTATAATAGTCATTTACAGTGTTTGTGACATTTGTTTTTCTCTTTTCATTCAATAATTGTTCAAATTTAGAGTCTTGATTTACTCTGATATTTCCATCTTGAGCATGTGCATTGCAATAGGAAATAAATAAGGTAAGAGAGATAAGAAATGCTTTTCCAGGGGCTAAAATTCTCATAATGTGATTGTTTTTGTGCAAAAGTACTATTTAATGACTGATGGCAAATATTAAATGTTATTTAGAATTGATATAAATTGAAATTAAGACTATTTTAAGGTTTTGAGAATAGTTCTTAAGTCGTATTTTTGTCCCAGTTTTTAAATAAAGGATCAGTTTTTTATATTTCAATTAGAAAAAACTGTGCCAATTTTTAGTAGATAATCATTATACTATATGAAAAAGGTGGGTAACCATAATTCGATCTCAAGGAAATTATTTTTTAGCATAGCTTTAATGCTATCTTTTTCCTTTACTTCATTTGCTCAAGAAGCTACTCCTGCGGCTGATGCTGCGGCTCCGGATGCTTCAGCTACTTCGCAAAGTGCAGACCCGGTAAAGGGTAAAGAGCTTTTTAATTCAAACTGTGCGGCATGTCACAAACTTGATGCCAAATCAACAGGTCCTGCCCTTAGAGGGGTGGCTGCTAAATATGATGCTGCATGGCTTCATAAGTGGGTTCATAATAGTTCAGACCTAATTAAATCTGGCGATGCTCAGGCTGTTAAGGTTTTTGAAGAAAACAACAAATCAGTAATGACTGCTTTTCCTCAATTGACAGATGCTGATATTGATAATATCATCGCGTATACTTCAGAGCCTAAGGCGGAAGTGCCTAAAACTACAGGTGTTGAAGTTCCTGGTGGGCCAGCTGTAGATAACGGAATTTCAAACAATATTATATTAGGTGCTTTGGCGCTTGTTATGATTATTCTGGTTGTGATGTTGTTTTTGGTAAATAAGGTTTTATCTAAAGTTGCAAAAGCAAACGGTATTGTGGTAGCTCCTAAAGCTCCAACAACTCCTATATGGAAAGCATTTGCCAGAAACCAGTTTTTGGTTTTAGTTACGGCAATATTCTTGCTTTTAGCGAGTGGTTATTTTGTTTATGGGTTTTTAATGCAAGTTGGCGTAGATCAGAATTATCAACCTATTCAGCCTATTCATTTCTCGCATAAAATTCATGCCGGAGACAATGAAGTTAACTGTAAATATTGTCACTCTGCTGCAAGAGTTAGTAAAAATGCAGGGATTCCTTCTTTGAATGTTTGTATGAACTGTCATAAGAATATTGCTGAAGTTGCAGAAACTACTGCTACTCCGGAATACAGCAAAGCATTCTATGATGAGCAAATCCAAAAGTTATATACTGCGGTTGGTTGGGATAAAACAACTCAAAGTTATACAGGAAAAACGCAACCTGTAAAATGGGTTCGTATTCATAATTTACCTGACTTCGTTTATTTTAATCACTCTCAACACGTAACTGTTGCTGGAATTGAATGTCAGACATGTCACGGTCCTGTTCAAGAGTATGAAATTCAAAAACAATTTGCTCCATTAACAATGGGTTGGTGTATAGATTGCCATAGAAAAACGGATGTTAAAATGGAAGGCAATGAATACTATACTAAAATTCATGAAGAACTTTCTAAGAAATACGGTGTAGACAAATTGACTGCAGCGCAAATGGGAGGTTTAGAATGTGGTAAATGCCATTATTAATCAAATTATTAAGATTTTAATATTTATATATGTCATCAAACAAAAAATACTGGAAAAGTGTTGAAGAACTAGACAAAAATAGTTCTATTGTTGAGGCGCTTAAAAATAACGAATTTGTTGAAGAAATTCCTACTGATGAATTTTTAGGAAATAATGACGCTTTGTCATCTTCGTCAACATCACGTCGTGATTTTTTAAAGTACGTTGGTTTTAGTACTGCAGCGGCTACGCTTGCAGCTTGCGAAGGTCCTGTGAACAAGTCAATACCTTATGTACTTCAGCCGGAGCAAATCATTCCTGGAGTAGCGGATTATTATGCAACTTCTGTTTTTGATGGATTTGATTTTGCTAATCTTTTGATAAAAACTCGTGAAGGGCGTCCTATTAAAATAGATAATAATACTATTGCGGGAGCTAAGTTTAGTGCTAATGCAAGAATTCATGCGTCTATTCTGTCTTTATATGACAGTATGCGTTTGAAAGAACCAAAAATTGAAGGTAAAAATTCAACTTGGTCTGCTGTTGATGCTAAAATTAAATCAAGTATAGCTGATGCTGCTGCAAAAGGTGGTCAAGTGGTACTTTTGACAAACACATTGGCCAGCCCGTCAACTGAAAAATTGATTGCTGAGTTTATCGGTAAAAATCCAAATGCTAAACATGTTGTTTATGACGCTGTATCTGAATCTGAAGCATTAGATGCTTTCGAGACGGTATATGGAGAAAGAGCTTTGGTTGATTATGATTTCTCTAAAGCGTCACTTATAGTTTCTGTTGGAGCTGATTTCCTTAGAGATTGGCAAGGTGGAGGATTTGATTCAGGTTATGCTAAAGGAAGAATTCCTAAAGCAGGAAAGATGTCTCGTCATTTCCAATTAGAAGCAAACATGACTTTGTCTGGTGCTGCTGCTGATAAGCGTTTACCAATGTCTACGGCTAATCAAAAACAAGCATTAGTTCATATATATAATATTGTAACGGGTTCTTCTGTTGCTGTAAGTTTAGAAGATAAATTTAAAGCAGAAGTTACAAAAGCAGCTCAACAATTGAAAGCTGCTGGTTCAAAAGGAGTATTGGTATCAGGTATTCAAGATAAAAATGCTCAGCTGTTAGTTTTGGCTATCAACCAAGTGTTGGCAAGTGAAGCTTTCAGTACTTCTGGAGTTAGACAAATCAGAAAGGGATCTAATGCAAAAGTTGCTCAATTAATCAATGATATGAAAGCTGGAAGCGTTCATACTTTGATGATGAGTGGTGTTAATCCTGTTTATACTCTAGCGGATAGTGCTTCTTTTGTTGAAGGACTTAAAAAAGTAAAAACATCAGTGGCATTTTCTTTAAAAGAAGATGAAACTGCTTTAGTAAGTACTATTGCAGCTGCTGTTCCTCATTATTTAGAATCATGGAATGATGTAAGTATTACAAAAGGTACTTATGGAATTACTCAGCCTGCAATTCGCCCTCTTTTTACTACAAAACAATTTCAAGATGTCTTGTTGTCTTTAAATGGACTTACAGGTACATTCTACGATTATATTAAGGCTAATGCATCAACAATAATAGCTGGTTCTTCTTGGAACAAAGTTTTACATGACGGTGTTTATGTTGGAGTTATTCCAGCTGTATCTGCGGGTTCTGCTGATTATAGTGCCGCTGCAAATGCTTTGGCAAAATCAAAAGCTTCTCAAGGATTGGAACTTGTTTTATATACTAAAACAGGTATGGGAGATGGACAACAAGCTAATAACCCTTGGTTGCAAGAGTTTCCGGATCCAATTACAAGAGTATCATGGGATAATTATGTTACTGTTTCGAATGCTGATGCTAAGAAATATGAACTTTCTAATGAAATTGTAGCAAATGGTGGTTTGAACGGAAGTTATGCAACTATTACTACTGCTGATGGTGTTAAATTAGAAAATGTTCCGGTAATAGTTCAGCCAGGTCAAGCTGTTGGAACTATTGGTTTAGCATTAGGGTACGGTCGTAAAGCGGCTTTGAAAGAAGAAATGATGGTGGGTTTAAATGCCTACTCTTTATATAAAGGTTTTAATAATGTACAGTCTGTAACATTGGCGAAAGCTGGAGGAGAACATGAGTTTGCTTGTGTTCAAGGTCAGAAAACATTAATGGGGAGAGGCGATATTATAAAAGAAACTTCTTTAGAGATATTTAATACAAAAGATGCTAAAGAGTGGAACGAACAACCAATGGTTTCATTGGATCACAAACTGGTTGAAGCAACTAAAGTAGATTTATGGGATTCTTTTGATCGTTCAACAGGTCACCATTTTAATCTTTCTATTGACTTGAACGCTTGTACCGGTTGTGGTGCTTGTGTAATTGCTTGTCATGCTGAAAACAACGTTCCTGTTGTTGGAAAATCAGAAGTTAGAAGAAGTCGTGATATGCACTGGTTGCGTATTGACAGATATTATTCTTCTGAAAGTACTTTTGAAGGAGATAACGAAAGAAAAGAAAATATCGCAGGTTTATCAAGTTCATTGTCTACATTTAATGAAATGGAAAAAGCGGGTGATAACCCACAAGTATCTTTTCAACCTGTAATGTGTCAACATTGTAATCATGCACCTTGTGAAACAGTTTGTCCAGTTGCTGCAACTTCACACTCTCGTCAAGGTCAAAACCATATGGCTTATAACAGATGTGTTGGAACGCGTTATTGCGCTAACAACTGTCCGTATAAAGTGCGTCGTTTTAACTGGTTCTTGTATAACAAAAACAGTGAATTTGATTATCATATGAATGACGATTTAGGGCGTATGGTATTGAACCCAGATGTTAATGTTCGTTCTCGTGGAGTTATGGAGAAATGTTCGATGTGTATTCAAATGACACAAGCGACAATTTTGAAAGCAAAAAGAGAAGGAAGAGCAATCGTTGATGGTGAATTCCAAACTGCATGTTCAAATGCCTGTTCTACTGGAGCAATGATTTTTGGAGATGTAAATGATAAAGAAGCCGAAGTGACTAAATTAGCTGCTGACGAAAGAATGTATCATTTATTGGAGCATGTTGGAACAAAACCAAATGTAATCTATCACGTTAAAGTTAGAAATACCTAGTACAAAAAATAATTAATTAAGAATCAATATAAAGGATTATGTCGTCTCACTACGAAGCAACCATTAGAAAACCCTTAGTTATAGGTGATAAATCTTATCACGATGTAACTGTAGATGTAGCTGCGCCTGTTGAAGGTAAAGCAAACAAACATTGGTGGATTGTATTTTCAATCGCATTAATAGCCTTCCTTTGGGGATTGTGCTGTATAATTTACACCGTATCTACAGGTATTGGAACATGGGGATTAAATAAAACTGTAGGATGGGCTTGGGATATCACGAACTTTGTTTGGTGGGTTGGTATTGGTCACGCAGGAACACTTATTTCGGCGGTATTATTACTTTTCCGTCAACGTTGGAGAATGGCAATTAACCGTTCTGCAGAAGCAATGACAATTTTCTCGGTTATTCAAGCAGGTTTATTTCCGATCATTCACATGGGACGTCCATGGTTAGCCTATTGGGTTTTACCAATTCCGAATCAATTTGGTTCTCTTTGGGTAAACTTTAACTCGCCATTACTTTGGGACGTATTTGCGATTTCAACGTATCTTTCAGTTTCATTAGTATTCTGGTGGACTGGTTTATTACCTGATTTTGCGATGTTACGTGATAGAGCTATTACTCCTTTTAATAAAAGAGTGTATTCTATATTAAGTTTTGGATGGAGCGGTAGAGCAAAAGACTGGCAACGTTTTGAAGAAGTATCTTTGGTACTTGCAGGTTTAGCTACTCCACTTGTACTTTCGGTACATACTATTGTATCGATGGACTTTGCTACATCCGTTATACCAGGATGGCACACTACAATTTTCCCTCCGTACTTTGTTGCTGGAGCGGTTTTCTCAGGATTTGCAATGGTAAATACGTTGCTTATCATTATGAGAAAAGTATCTAATCTAGAAGCTTACATAACAGTTCAGCACATTGAGTTGATGAATATCGTTATCATGATTACAGGTTCTATAGTGGGGGTTGCCTATATAACTGAATTATTTGTTGCATGGTATTCTGGTGTAGAGTACGAACAATATGCATTCTTAAACAGAGCTACCGGACCTTACTGGTGGGCATATTGGTCAATGATGACTTGTAATGTTTTTTCTCCACAATTCATGTGGTTCAAAAAATTAAGAACAAGTATCATGTTCTCGTTTATAATTTCGATAGTTGTAAATATTGGAATGTGGTTTGAGAGATTTGTAATTATAGTAACTTCGCTACATAGAGATTATTTACCATCTTCTTGGACAATGTTTTCACCTACATTTGTTGATATTGGAATTTTCATTGGAACAATAGGTTTCTTCTTTGTATTGTTCTTATTGTATTCAAGAACATTCCCTGTAATTGCACAAGCAGAGGTAAAAACAATTTTGAAAGGAACTGGAGATAATTACAAAAGAGAAAGAGAAGCAAATAAAGATTCACATCATGAGTAATAAAGTAATATACGCCATTTATAATGACGATGATATATTGATGGATGCGGTTAAAAAAACCAGAGCAGCTCATCATCATATTGAAGAAGTTTTTACTCCATTCCCGGTTCACGGTTTGGATAAAGCTATGGGAATTGCACCTACAAGATTAGCTATTTGTGCTTTTCTTTATGGTTGTGTTGGAATCTCGGTAGCAACAGCTATGATGAATTATATTATGATTCAAGATTGGCCACAAGATATTGGTGGAAAGCCAAGTTTTAGTTATATTGAAAACATGCCGGCTTTTGTTCCAATTATGTTTGAACTTACTGTATTTTTTGCAGCTCACTTAATGGTTATTACTTTTTATATGAGAAGTAAATTATGGCCTTTCAAAGAAGCAGAAAATCCAGATGTAAGAACTACAGATGACCATTTTTTAATGGAAGTTGCTGTAAATGATAATGAAGAAGAATTAATTTCTTTTTTCCAAAGCACGGGAGCTGTAGAAGTTAAAGTAATAGAAAAGCATTAATTATAGATATGAAAAGCGTATATAAAATAACACTTTTATTTGGCATAACTATTTTAGTTTCATCTTGCCATAATAATGCGGAACCAAACTATCAGTATTTTCCAAATATGTATGAGTCAGTAGGGTATGAAACTTATTCTGAATCAAATGCATTTAAAGACGGTAAAGAAGGTCAACTTCCAGCTGAAGGAACTATTAACAGAGGATTTGAGCCTTTTGAATATGAAAATTCTACCGCTGGGTATGAGTTAGCAAAAGCAAATCTTAAATCTCCTTTGGATTCTTTAAGCAGAGACTCTGATAAAGGAAAAGAACTTTTTGAAATCTATTGTACCAGTTGCCATGGTGCTTCTGGAAACGGTAAAGGAAAGCTTGTGGAAAGAGAAAAATTTCTAGGTGTACCAAGTTATGCAGATAGAGTTATCACTGAAGGAAGTATTTTTCATGTTATAACTTATGGTTTAAATTCAATGGGTTCACATGCTAACCAATTGAGTGCCCATGAACGTTGGTTAGTTACTGACTATGTTCTAAAACTAAAAAGCGAATTATAATTGTTGAACAAACTGATCGTAATAGATATGTATACATTTTCAAGTAAATTAAAAACTTTTTCTTTCATCTTAATGGCTGTAGGTCTTTTAGGAATTGGATATGGTTTTTTAACTGCACCTAAAGATATTCAAGAAGTTGAAAAGCTTCTTGCGGCCGAAAGTCATGGTGGTCATGGTGAAGCTAAACATGAAGCGACAGCTGCTGCTGAACCTTCGCATGAAGCTGTTGCTGCCCATAGCGAAGCTACAGAAGAGAAAAAAACAGAAGAATCTCATGAAGCTGTAGCTCCAACGGATGACACTACTAAAGTTGCTGATGCAACGCATGCTGAACCAGTTCACGCTGAAGCAGCTGTTAAAAAAGAGGGTCATGATGTTAGTGAAGAAGCGGAACATAAGGAGCATTTGAATCATGTTTTGCACCAACTACAAAACAAACCTTGGTCTGCTTTATACGTTGCTTGTATTTTCTTTATGCTTGTTTCTCTTGGGGTTTTAGTATTTTATGCAATTCAACAAGTAGCTCAGGCTGGATGGTCTCCAGTATTATTTAGAGTTATGCAAGGTATAACATCTTATTTACCTGTTGGTTCTGTTATCTTTTTTGTTATTCTAATATTGTGTGGTTTGCATTTTAATCACATTTTTATATGGTTAGATCCTGAAGTTGTTGCAAATGATAAACTGATAGCTAATAAAACTGGTTATTTAAATTTTCCTTTTTGGATTATTAGAGCCGCTATATTTTTGACTGGTTGGAGTTTATATCAGTATTTTTCAAGAAAAAACTGTTTAGCGCAAGACGAAGCAAATGATGACTCATTTTACAAGAAAAACTTCAATATTTCAGCAATGTTTTTAGTTTTTTTCATCGTGTCTGAGTCTATAATGTCTTGGGATTGGATAATGTCTATTGATCCTCACTGGTTTAGTACATTGTTTGGTTGGTACGTATTTTCTAGCTTCTTTGTTAGTGGAGTTACTACAATTGCTTTAATTAGTTTGTACCTAAAATCTAGAGGATATTTAGAACATGTAAATACAAGTCATATACACGATTTAGCAAAATTCATGTTCGGATTAAGTGTTTTCTGGACGTATTTATGGTTCTCACAATTCATGTTGATATGGTATGCAAATATTCCTGAAGAGGTAACGTATTTTATTACTAGAATTGAATTGTATAATCTTCCATTCTTTGGTGCTGTTGTAATGAATTTTTTATTCCCTTTATTAATATTAATTAATACAGATTTCAAAAGAATTACATGGGTACTAGTTATGGCAGGAATTGTGATACTAGCAGGTCATTATATTGATTTCTTTAATATGATTATGCCGGGAACTGTAGGAGACAGATGGTTTATTGGTGTACCAGAAATAGCATCGGTTCTTTTCTTCTTAGGGTTATTTATTTATGTTGTTTTTACAGCGTTAACTAAAGCTCCTTTGTTAGCAAAAAGAAATCCTTTCATAGGAGAAAGTAAACATTTTCATTATTAATATTTAAAGAAAAAAACAGATGACAAGTTTGTTGGTAATTATAGTTTTAGTTTTATTAGCTGTTGCTTTATGGCAATTGACTAAAATATTCGACCTGACGCAAGTTGGATCTAATTCAGATAGTTCAGAAATAGCTACAGATAACGACAATAACGTTCAAGGTTATTTGATGTTTGGGTTTTTAGCTTTCATTTATATTTTTTCAATTTACGGATTGTTTAAATGGGGACCTCTTGTTCTTCATACACCAGCTTCAGCACATGGTGGTGAAGTAGATAATTTGATGAATATTACATGGGTTCTTATCTTTATAGTTCAGGCTATAACTCAAGTTTTGTTGCATTATTTTGCTTTCAAGTACAGAGGTAAAAAAGATCAAAAAGCACTTTATTTTGCAGATAATAATAAGTTAGAAGCTATTTGGAGTGTTATTCCGGCTGTAGTTTTGGCAGGATTGATTCTTTATGGTCTTTTTGCTTGGACAAATATTATGTTTGTTGATGAAGATGAGGATACAATAGTTATTGAATTGTATGCACAACAGTTTAACTGGAAAGCTAGATATTCAGGTAATGATAATGTATTAGGTAAAGCTAATGTTAGATTTATTGAAGGAGTAAACGCTGTAGGTGTTGATTTAGCTGATCCATATGCACAAGATGATATTGTTGTAACGGAACTGCATATTCCTAAAGGTAAAAAAATTCTTTTCAAAATGCGTTCTCAAGATGTTTTGCATTCAGCGTATATGCCTCACTTTAGAGCACAAATGAACTGTGTTCCCGGTATGGTTACACAATTTGCTTTTGAACCGATATACACTACAGCAGAATATAGAGAATTGCCATTTATGGTAGAAAAAGTGGCTAATATAAATGCTTTAAGATCTAAGAAAAGTATTGAATTAGTAGCTAAGGGCGAAACTGCTTTAGATCCTTACACGTTTGATTACTTATTACTTTGTAATAAAATTTGTGGAGCATCTCATTATAACATGCAAATGAAAATTATTGTAGATACACCTGAAGACTATAAAGCATGGTTGAAAGATAAAGCTACAATTGTTAGTGAAGTAAAAGCTGCTATGGCTGAACCTGCTGCTACTGATGGAACATCTGGTACAGATTCTACAAAAGCAAAAGATACTGCAGCAGTTGCCGTAACGGCCATGAAATAATTAATAAGAAAAATTTAAAGTAAACATATATGTCAGCAGAAGGTCACGATCACGCAATAGATCACGAACACGAACATCACCATAAAGACACTTTTATTACTAAATATATTTTTAGTATTGATCATAAAATGATTGCCAAACAATACCTAATTACGGGTATTATCATGGGAATTATTGGAGTAGGAATGTCTATGCTATTTAGAATGCAATTAGCATGGCCAGAAGAATCATTTAAAATTTTTAATATTTTACTTGGTGATAAATTTGCTCCTAACGGAGTAATGACAAATGATATTTATTTGGCTTTAGTTACCATACATGGAACTATAATGGTATTCTTTGTATTAACGGCCGCTTTAAGTGGAACTTTTAGTAACTTGTTAATACCACTTCAGATTGGTGCACGAGATATGGCATCTGGTTTTATGAATATGATATCATACTGGTTGTTTTTCTTGTCTAGTATAATCATGGTTAGTTCTCTTTTTGTTGAAGCCGGACCTGCATCTGCAGGATGGACTATTTATCCACCCTTGAGTGCATTGCCACAAGCTATCCCTGGTTCAGGTTTAGGGATGACATTATGGTTAGTTTCAATGGCTATCTTTATTGCATCTTCTTTAATGGGTTCTTTAAATTATGTTGTAACAGTAATTAATTTAAGAACTAAAGGGATGACTATGACTAGATTGCCTCTTACAATTTGGGCATTCTTTGTAACGGCAATTATTGGTATCGTTTCTTTTCCGGTTCTTTTATCTGCAGCATTATTGTTGATTTTTGATAGAAGTTTTGGAACTTCATTCTTCTTGTCTGATATTTATATAGCTGGAGAAGTTTTACATTATCAAGGAGGTTCACCAGTATTATTCGAACACTTATTTTGGTTCTTAGGACACCCTGAGGTTTATATCGTTTTATTACCTGCTTTGGGTATTACTTCGGAAGTTATTGCAACAAATTCACGTAAACCAATTTTTGGTTACAGAGCGATGATTATGTCAATTTTAGCAATTGCTTTTTTATCAACAATTGTTTGGGGTCATCACATGTTTATCTCAGGTATGAATCCATTTTTGGGATCTGTATTTACCTTTACAACATTATTGATTGCTATCCCTTCAGCTGTAAAAGCGTTTAATTACATCACAACACTTTGGAAAGGAAATTTACAGTTGAATCCGGCTATGTTGTTTTCAATTGGTTTAGTTTCTACATTTATTACAGGTGGTTTGACAGGAATTATTCTTGGAGACAGTACACTTGATATTAATGTTCATGATACTTATTTTGTTGTAGCTCACTTTCACTTAGTAATGGGTATTTCTGCTCTTTACGGAATGTTTGCTGGTATTTACCACTGGTTTCCAAGAATGTTCGGAAGAATGTTAAATAAAAACCTTGGTTATGTACACTTTTGGGTAACTGCAATCTGTGCTTATGGAGTTTTCTTCCCAATGCACTTTATCGGATTAGCTGGTTTACCAAGACGTTACTATACAAACACAAACTTTCCATTATTTGATGATTTACAAAACGTAAACGTTTTGATTACAACATTTGCATTAATTGGTGGAGTTTTTCAATTGGTTTTCTTATATAACTTTTTTAGTAGTATTTTCTACGGTAAAAAATCTGTAATGAATCCATGGAAATCGAATACACTAGAATGGACAGCACCGGTTGAACACATGCACGGTAACTGGCCAGGTGAAATTCCTCATGTATATCGTTGGCCTTATGACTACAGTAATCCTGCACACGATGTGGATTTTGTACCTCAAAACGTTCCAATGAAAGAAGGTGAAGAAGTTTTACACCACTAAAAATATAAAGAAAAGCCTCGCGAAAGTAGAGGCTTTTTTTATGGCTTTTTGGTAGTACTCAGTCTTCGTAGTATTCTTTTGCTAAGTAATTTTTTTAATTTTTATGGCATTTAAAATTTATAATTTATAATTCAAAATTGCTTTGCTATCTTTGTTACATGAATGAAAATTTAGACCCAACATCAAACAGTTACAATTCGGAAGAACTTGATCTTGAAAAAAAATTAAGACCGCTTTCTTTTGATGATTTTGCGGGACAAGACCAAATATTAGAGAACCTTAAAGTTTTTGTCCAAGCTGCAAATCAACGAAATGAAGCCCTTGATCACACGCTTTTTCATGGTCCTCCCGGTTTAGGAAAAACTACATTGGCTAATATTCTTGCTAATGAACTTCAAGTTGGGATCAAAATTACTTCTGGTCCAGTTTTAGACAAACCCGGAGATTTAGCAGGATTATTGACTAATCTTGAAGAAAGAGATGTGTTGTTTATTGATGAAATTCATCGTTTGAGTCCTATTGTTGAAGAATATTTGTATTCTGCTATGGAGGATTTCAAAATTGATATCATGATTGAATCAGGACCAAATGCAAGAACAGTTCAAATCAATCTAAATCCATTCACATTAATTGGAGCCACTACACGTTCCGGCTTATTGACAGCTCCTATGAGAGCTCGTTTTGGAATATCTTCCCGTTTACAATATTATACCACAGAGTTGCTGACCACAATCGTGGAAAGAAGTGCGACAATATTTAAAATGCCAATATCAATGGAAGCAGCCATAGAAATTGCAGGCAGAAGTAGGGGGACACCTCGTATCGCTAACGCCTTGTTGCGTCGAGTGCGTGATTTTGCCCAGATAAAAGGAAATGGAACGATTGATATAGAAATTGCCCGTTATGCCTTAAAAGCGCTCAATGTTGATGCCCATGGTCTGGATGAAATGGACAATAAAATTCTAACCACAATTATCGATAAATTCAAAGGTGGACCAGTTGGGTTGACAACTTTGGCGACAGCCGTATCTGAAAGCAGCGAAACAATCGAGGAAGTCTATGAGCCGTTTTTGATTCAGGAAGGATTTATCATGAGAACGCCACGAGGCAGGGAAGTTACTGATAAAGCCTATAAGCATTTAGGGAAATTAAATACAAACATTCAAGGAGGTTTATTCTAATTTTTTTAGGAGCTATTTCCTGCTATCCGCTATATCCGCGCTGAAAAAGCGCGGGATGCCGCTGCTATCAGGGCTAGGGAATCCCATTTATTAACTTCTATTTTACTAAGCATTAACCATAAGGCTACATACACGCAATTTATCAAATCCGAAGCGCAACGTCTCGGCTTTTTATCTTGTGGAATATCCAAAGCTGGTTTCTTGGAACAAGAAGCACCACGTTTAGAAAACTGGTTGAAGAACAACAGAAACGGCCAAATGTCCTATATGGAAAATCATTTTGACAAGCGCTTAAATCCAACTTTATTGGTCGATGATGCTAAAAGTGTTGTGTCGCTGTTGCTAAATTATTATCCTGAAGAACTACAAAATCAGGATTCTTATAAAATTTCAAAATATGCTTACGGGCAGGATTATCATTTTGTAATTAAAGAAAAACTTAAAGAATTTTTATTCTCCATTCAATCAACAATCGGAGATGTTTCTGGACGTGCTTTTGTAGACTCTGCGCCAGTACTCGATAAAGCTTGGGCTGCCAAAAGCGGTTTAGGCTGGATAGGGAAGAACAGCAATTTACTGACACAAAAAGTAGGTTCTTTTTACTTTATTGCGGAACTCATTATTGATTTGGATTTAGACTACGACAATCCTACAACCGATCATTGTGGAACCTGTACTGCCTGCATTGACGCTTGTCCTACGGAGGCAATAGTTGCACCTTATGTGGTTGATGGCAGTAAGTGTATCTCCTATTTTACGATAGAGTTGAAAGAAAATATTCCTCAAGAGATGAAAGGCAAGTTTGATGACTGGGCTTTTGGATGCGATGTGTGTCAGGATGTTTGTCCTTGGAATAAGTTTTCAAAAGCACATAATGAACCTCTATTTAACCCCAATCCAGAATTACTTTCCATGTCGAAAAAGGATTGGATAGAAATTACCGAAGAAACATTTAAAGCAGTATTTAAAAATTCTTCACTTAAAAGAGCAAAGTTTCAAGGGGTAAAAAGGAATGTTAATTTTCTGGAGTAGCATCATATTTAAATAGTGTTTTAGACTAATGATTCTTTTTCAAAGAAGACTCTCTAACAATTATACTAGTATCTAATTCGATAGTTCTTGGTGTAAAAGGAATTCCTTCTTTATGACAATTCATTTCTTCCAGTAGTAACTTAAAAGATTCAATTCCCATTTCATGGCTTGGTTGGTCTACAGTACTTAATTTTGGGGTGAGGACTTGTGACATAAACCAATTACTGAAGCCAATTACTGCCACTTGATGTGGAACTTTGATTTGATTGTCGTTGAAATAAGATAAAACTCCTACAGCAACTAAATCTGTTATAGCAAAGATACCGTCTACATCAGGGTGTTCCTTTATGATTTGCTTTGCAAAATCTCTTCCTTCTTCAAAAGTCACGCTCTCACAAGTATAAACCAATTTTGTGTCAAAAAGAATGTTGTTTTTTTCTAATGCTTTTTTGTAGCCAATATAACGATCAATAGCATTCTGAGGGTTTAACGGGCCGCGAATGTGTGCGATTTTCTTGCAACCATTATCTATTAAATGTTGAGTGGCATTAAAGGCTGCTTTTTGGTCATCTATTATTATTTTTGAACATTTGGAAAGCTTTGCAATCTTGTCAAACATAACAAAAGGAATATTTCTATTGATTATATCCTTTATATGATCGTCGTTATTTGATTCATTGGATAGTGACATAATAATACCGTCCACTCTTTTGTTTATAAGCAATTCTACTTGTTTTTTTTCTAATGCAAGAGTTTCATTGGATTGTAAAATGATAACTAAATAGCCGTTTTTTTCAGCTTCATCGATAATGGCATTTACTACATTCGAAAAAAAATGGTGAACTACTTCAGGAATAATTAAACCGATTGTTTTAGACTCTTTAGTTCTTAAATTCACAGCAAAGCTATTGGGAGTGTAGTGTAATTTTTGGGCAAGGTGAATTACTGCCTGTTTAGTTTTTGCACTAACATCTGGATAATTTTTCAAAGCCTTAGATACAGTAGTTATTGAAATCCCTAATTTCGTTGCAATTTCTTTAAGAGTAATGTCTTTCATGAATGGAATTTCTACGTATTTAATTATGAAAAATAGTTTTCTCAGAAACGGTTTCTCTTTAAGACTTGATGAGTCTTTATTTTTAATTTATGTTCGTAAAAAAAGGCGATACTTTCATAAATTCTTTTACAAGATATTGATTTTTATCTTATTCCTATTTTTTTTTACCAAAAAAAACAAATTAATACAGATCAGTTAAATTAAACAAATTGAGGTTTAGTGTTTTATTAAATGATTAAAATTTTAAGTTGACTCTCTTACAATTATGCTTGTTTCTAATTCAATAGATTGAAAAACTACAGGTGAATTGTTCTTTTTTAAAGTAATTTCATCAAATAAAATAGAAGCGGATTTTCGTCCAATTTCAAATCCAGGTTGGTCAATTGTTGAAAGTTTAGGACTTATTACACTTGACATAAACCAATTGCTGAACCCAAAAACAGCAATTTGTTTTGGTATTGCAATACCCACTTCATTCAAATATTTAATAACTCCTATCGCAACTAAGTCAGTTACTGCAAAAATAGCATCGATTTCCGGATGTGTATCAACTACTTTTTTAGCATTTTCATAACCATCTTCAAAATCCATGTTGTTGTCACATACAAAAACCAAAGACGAATCATAGCTGATATTATGATCTTCTAATGCTTTTTTGTAACCTAAAAATCGGTCAATAGAATTTTGGGGTAAATAGGAACCTCTAAAATGTGCAATTTTTTTATATCCTTTTTTTATTAGATAAGAAACGGCATCATAAGCTGCTTTTTTATCATTTATAGTCACTTTTGAACAATTAACAAGCTTCGCAATTTTATCAAAAAGGACAAGAGGTGTATTGTGAGAAAGAATAGCTTTTAAATGTTCAAATTCGCCAGTCTCGTTTGATAAAGAGATTAAAATTCCATCGACTCTTTTATTTAATAAAAGATCAATTTGTTTTTTTTCAAGCTCCAATTTTTCATTTGACTGTAAAAGGATAACCATGTAGTCTCTTTTCTCGGCTTCTTCAAGAACTCCTTCAATTACATTCGAAAAAAAATTATGTATAACGGTAGGGATTATCAGACCAATTGTTTTGGACTCTTTAGTTCTTAAATTTACTGCAAAACTATTGGGGCTGTAATTCAGCTGATGCGCTAAATCGACAACCGCTTTCTTTGTTTTTTCACTCACATCTGAATACCCTTTCAACGCTTTTGAAACGGTGGTTATTGAGATTCCGAGTTGCAATGCAATTTCTTTTAGAGTGGGGTTATTCATGGTTTGATAACTGGTGGTAAAAGCTAAAAAACTGCTTCTTGAAAAACGAATTTACAATTTATTTATTGCAAATTCGTTTTTCAAGAAGCAGTTTAATTAGGAATCATCCTTTTGATCTAATTTGTTGTTGTTTAATTATTATTTGAGCGCTATAATAATGGCTTCGTAAGGGAGCAAAGTGTTGTTTTTTAATTTTTTAGTTCTAGCGTAGTTGTCTAAAATTATGATTGATTTGGCAGTGGAAATTCCAATGTTATACGTACTGATTTTGTCAGTAAAATTTAACAACACCAATAGTTTTTTGCCATCCAGTTCTCTTGTGTAAGCAAATACATTTGGATTTTCTTTGTCTAATAATGTGTATTTTCCATAAACAAGCGTTGGCTCTTTTTTACGTAATTGTACTAATTTTCTAAAATAATTTAAGACTGAATTTGGATCTTTTTCTTGTGCTTCAAAAGTAATGGTGTCGTAATTTGGGTTTACTTTTAACCAGGGTGTTCCTGAGGTAAAACCTGCATTTTTAGTTCTGTCCCATTGAAAAGGGGTTCTTCCGTTTTCTCTGGATGTTTGTTTCTGGCCTTCTAGAAAGGTTTTCAAATCACCACCTCTGTTTTTTAAACCAATGTATTTGTTGCGCGTATCCACATCAGTATAGTCCTCTATCGAATCGAATCGTATACTGTTCATTCCTAATTCATCTCCATAATAGTAATATGGAGTTCCTCGCATTGTCATTATAAAGGTAGAAAGCATCTTTGAAGAAATTTCTCGAAATTCAGGGGTGTCATTACCAAACTTGCTCACCATTCTTGGTTGATCGTGGTTGCCAAGGAAAATGGAAAGCCATCCTTTGTCCTTAAAGGCGGTATCATATCGAGAAAAAATATCTTTGTACTTTACAAGACCAAAATCATGTAGATGTTTACCAATATCAACACTTTCAAAATGGTAGGCCATGTTCAATTCTTTGCGCTCGGGATCTACAAAAAGTGAAGCATCTTCAGGAGAACTTCCGGCACCTTCGGCAACTGTCATGACATCATATTTGCTGAAAACTTCTTTGTTCATTTCTTGTAAATAGTTATGCAAGTTGGGGCCAACTCCATAGTATTTTATGATGTTTTTTTCATAACCTTTGGGTAATTCTGGCCAAGTGGTATCTTTTGAAGCAAACTGAAAAGCGTCCATTCTAAAGCCATCAATGCCTTTGTCTAACCAAAATTTCATGATATCATAAACCTCATTTCTAACTTTTGGGTTTTCCCAATTTAAATCGGGTTGTTTCTGTGAAAAATAATGAAGGTAATAGGAATTCGTTTGTGCATCATATTTCCAAGCTTCGCTATTCACATCAAAAAAGCTCCATCTATACGGTGGTTTTCTTTTTTCGGCTGGCCACCAATGGTAATAATCTCTGTATTTATTGTCTCTGGAACTTCTGGATTGTTTGAACCATTCGTGCTCATCACTACTGTGATTCACCACTAAATCCATGATGAGTTTAATTTTTCGTTTGTGCATCTCTTCTAACAAAAGATCAAAATCTGCCATTGTTCCAAAATCTTTCATGATTTCACGATAATCGCTGATGTCATAACCGTTATCATCATTCGGTGACGTGTAAATGGGATTGAGCCAAACCGCATCTATCCCTAAACTTTTTACATAATCAAGTTTAGAAATGATCCCTTTTAAATCTCCAACTCCATCGCCATCACTATCTTTGAAACTTCTAGGATATATTTGATAAACAATGGCTTCTTTCTACCAATTTTTTTCTTTTGGAGAATTTTTTTTCTGAGCTAGTATGGGTTTGCTTGAAAAACAACCCAAAAGAAGGAGCAGTCCAAATGATGTAATTTTTGTGAATTTCAGTTTCATAAATTTAAATGATTGGGGTATTAACCTTAGGAATTTTTTTTATGGGATTCATAAATGCAAGAATTGTTTTGTCTGTTATTTTGGGGTTAGCACCTTCATTTTTTGCTACAATTGCACCCAAAGCGCATGCAAATTCTATTGCATATTGTGGCTCATCATTGTTTAACAATTTACTCAGCAACCCCGCCAAAAAGGAATCTCCGGAACCTACAGTATCTACAACGTCAATTTTATAACCGCTGTTGTAGTACATTTTTCCATCGTAATAGAGTACGGCTCCATGGCTTCCTTTGGTTACACAGATGTGTTTTGTATTCGTATGCTCAGCGATAAAAAGTATATTTTGTTCTAATGAATGATACGGTGAGTTCAGAAAAGCACTTATTTCATATAATTCCTCATCATTAAATTTTATGAAATCGGATTGTAGCATTAATCTAATAAGGACTTCTTTGGTGTAAAATGGGGCGCGTAAATTGACGTCGAATATTTTATATTTTGCGTAATTGATTAATTCCAATAAAGTGTTGAATGAAATTAAATCTCTGCAAGCAAGACTTCCATAAACGAAAGCATCTGCTTTTTTTACTATATTCTCGATTTCCGGATTGCATTCTATTTTATCCCAAGCTACAGGAGCATTTATGGTATAGGATGCCGACCCTTTTTCATTTAATGCAACGATAACTTCACCTGTAGAGTAAGCAGGGTCAATTTGAATGGTGTTAGTAGGGATTCCATTTTTTTTGATAAAGTGCAATAATTCAGAGCCAATTTCATCAGAGCCAATCCGACTTATTATTTGAGCATGTACTCCTAACGAAGCCAATCGAAGTGCAACATTCAAGGGGGCTCCGCCAATTTTTTTATGGGTTGGAAAAACATCATACAACACTTCTCCAAAACATACAACACTGGGGTTTTTGATATTATTCATGGTTAAGCATTTTATGTTCTAGCTCTTCTAGGGATAATCCTTTGGTTTCGGGCATCATAAACAAAACGAATACCAATTGTAACACCATCATAAAGGCAAAGAAGGCAAATATTGGCCACGGATTTACTTTGAATAAATCAATAACGACTGGTCCGGCTAACGTAATTAAAGCCGCGAAAATCCAGTGGATTCCTGTCCCAAAAGATTGGCCATTGGCACGAACATTATTTGGGAATATTTCAGAGATGAAAACCCAAATTACAGCGCCTTGACCAATGGCATGAGAGGCTATAAAGAGTAATATGGATACCATTAAAACAATAGCGCCTAAATTAGTGTAAAAGGCTAAAGCAACCATTCCTAAGCTAGCAATGTATCCAATAGAACCTATTATCATCAGCTGTTTTCTTCCCAGAACATCTATTAATCGCATGCCAATAATAGTGAATATTAAATTTGTTAATCCAATCAAAATAGAATTTAATAAAGATTCTTTCGAGGCTAATCCTGCCATTTCTAAAATTTCGGGGGCATAATATATGATAAAATTGATTCCTGATAATTGATTGAAAAACGCCAATAAAAACGCCAGAATTACAGGCCATTTATATTTATTTGAAAAAATAGTTTCTTTCACAGTGCCATCAACAACATCTTTTTTTATTTCATTGAAATTCTCTAAAGCTTCTTCTTTGGAGTAAATCATTTCCAGAACCTTTAACCCAGCCGCATCATCTCTCTTTTTTAGGAGTAACCAACGCGGACTGTCTGGAATTTGCAATACGATAATACTGTAAATCAATGCAGGTAAAGCAACAATTCCAATCATCCAGCGCCAGTCGTTTATGCCGCCAAAACCTTCGAATAAATAATTAGAAAAGAACGCAATTAAGATTCCAAATACAATATTAAATTGAAAAAGAGCCACCAGTTTTCCTCTGTTTTTTGCACTGGAAATTTCCGAAATATAAATAGGAGCCGCTACCGACGAAGCACCCACGCCAATCCCCCCAATAAAACGGAAGAATGAAAATGTATATGGATCAGGTGCAAGTGCTGAACCCAAGGCCGAAACTAAAAATAAGATTCCAATCCAAAAAAGTGTCTTTTTTCGGCCTAACTTATCACAGGGAATCCCACCGAATAATGCACCAAAAACCGTTCCCCATAATGCCATTGACATGATGAAAATTCCATGAAATAATGGCGTGGTGTGCCATAATTCTTTGATGGGTAGGTTCGCTCCGGATATTACTACGGTGTCAAAGCCAAATAAAAATCCCGCGACTGCAACGGTAAGTGACCAATTTCGGACGTTATTCATGTTTTTGGTTATTTTGGTTAGTTTTTAACTTGTGTAAAAAGAAATTAGTTTTTCCAAATTCCTTTTATTTTCCTTATTGTAAAATTTTTAATTTCTTGTTCTTCATCGGATTGAATCCTTAATTGCGTGTAGGGCGTTGTGGGGAAAATTTGTTCGGTGAAAGTATATATCCCTCCGTTCAGGAAAATTTCAACAGAAGACCAATCTAAAATAATTTGGTAATCCATAGTTTCGGAGTTATTATTTAGCATCGCGGTTTTATGAATTTCTTTTCCGAAATTTTTCTCGAAATTCACGATTCCCGAATGGCGTCTGTCAATAGAAAATATTTTTGATTCAGCTTCATAATCTATTACTAAAGAATCCTTTGTTTCGTTAGAAAAAACCAGTTTTAAATTTTTTGTCACCGCTTTAAATCGTATTTCTGATTGATTTAGATGAGGGTAGTCAAAGGAGATTTTTTGATTTGCTTTTATAGCTATTAAATCTTTGGAATAGGCAGTGACTAATTGTTTTTTGAACTGTTCTACAGGAGTACTTTTTAGTACATAGTTTTCATTAGTTTTTATTAGTGAAAGTTCTCTGGGTAGTGTCATGGCACTCCTCCAGTTTTTGGTTGGGGTATTTCTGGCATACAGCCAATTACTCATCCAGCCTACGAAAATTCGTTTTCCATTTGGTGTGTTGTTATACGTAACGCCGGCATAATTATCAGCTCCGTAATCAACCCATTTAACTTCTTTTTGAGACGTTTTGAAATTTTTACCATCAAAATCACCAATGAAATATTGGGTTCCAGAACCGCCATTAGGTGCGCCTGGATTTATGCTAATTAATAAAACCCATTTTTCCTCATTGGAGCCTGCAACTTTTAATTTAAAAATATCGGGGCATTCCCAAACCCCACCGTGAGCACCTAGGTTTTGTCCAAAGTCACTTTCGAATTTCCAATCAATTAAATTTTGTGAAGTGTAAAACTGGGCATGATCGCCGGCCACTAAAACCAGATTCCAACGATTAGTTTCAGTATTCCAAAATGCTTTGGGGTCTCTGAAATCTTTCTGGTCAGCATTTTCTATGATTGGATTTCCGCTATATTTTAACCAAGTTTCGCCATTATCTAAACTATACGCTAATCCTTGAGTTTGATAATTTTTTTTGCCCGCTTTTTCACCTTCCATATCATGATAGGTAAAGATGGCAATCATCGGTGGATTTTCTTTTGTTCCCAGACCTGAAGTATTATGTAGATCTACAACGGCACTTCCGGAAAATATCATCCCTAATTTATCTGGAAATAAAGCAATTTTTTTAGTTGTCCAATGGATTAAATCAGTGCTTGTGGCATGTCCCCAATGCATCGGTCCCCACACAATATCATCTGGAAAATATTGGTAAAACAGATGATAGACTCCTTTATAATATACCATTCCGTTTGGATCATTCATCCATTTTTTTTCAGGTGAAAAATGAAATTGTGGACGAAAGGGTTCTTTATATTTTTTTGATGAATCAAAGACTATTTTTTCAGAAGAATGAATTGTAATGACATCATTGCTTTGTCCTTTTTTACAAGAAAATAAGGATGTAGCAGTCCCCAAGAGGAGTAAAATCAATAAAATAGTAGATGTGAACTTCATTTAAAAAAGGATTTATTTTTATAGATGCTGTATAAAAATAGGATTCTTTTTTTTAATTATTTAGTTTGAAATTATCTAAAACGTTTTCGATAAGTCGAAAACGTTTTCGATTTGTATTGCGTAGACTATATGGAACTATTTAATATTTTAACAAATAAATTATATATGTTTGATGCTATTATTAAAAAAATACAATTATGATTTCAACATTTAAAAGTTTGTTTTTCATGCTTTTGGCAAGTCCAATTGTTATAGGTCAAGCCAAATCAGATGAATGGCATTTATTCGCGAATTCTAGAGAAAATTATTTTGGCGTGGCTATGGCAAATGGTCAAATAGGTATAGTTACGGATGATACCCCTCTTAAAACCAAAGAAATTATTCTAAATGGGGTTTATGACGGTAGTCCTGAAAATGGAATCAGTAGGATTGTTCGAGGAATCGAATTTTTGAACCTGCATTTGAATATTAATAATCAGGAAATCAAATCCGATAATATTGATAATTGGAGCCAAGTGGTTTCGATGAAAGAGGGGACAAGTACCACTTCATTTTCATTTAAAGATTTGGCGACGATCCATTACACAATTTTGGCTAACAGAGCAGTTCCTTTTTCAGCGATGGCAATTGTCGAAATTATACCAAATAAAGATATCGAAATTACTGCCAATAATTATATGATTGTTCCAGATGAATTGAAAGACGCTAAAAGTCAGTTCCGTGTTTTAAAAGACAATCAATACTTAATGCCGGTTTTTGGAACAACTGCTAAAACGTTAACCGGGAAATATACTGTCGCGGCTTCGACAACTTTTCTTTTTGATGGTGAAAGTGAAACTTTAAAACAAACTGGTAACGAGGTTGGGTTTACTAAAAAATTGCTAAAAGGAAAAAAATATCGATTTGCTGTTGCAGGAGGAATTTGCACTTCAAAAGATGTTACGGATCCTTTGAATGAATCCGAAAGACAACCTATATACGCACTACAGGAGGGAATTGATAAATTATTGAGTAGACACAAACAGGCTTGGGCTGAATTATGGAAAACAGGTGATATTCAAATTGAAGGCGATCTGGATGCACAACAACGCGTGCGTTTTGCTTTGTACAATTTGTACTCCTACATTCGTCCTGATACCAGACAGAGTATTGCACCGATGGGATTGTCTTCGCAAGGATACAACGGACATATTTTTTGGGATACGGAACTTTGGATGTATCCCACGCTTTTAGCATTGCAACCAGACATGGCAAAATCGTGTTTAGATTACCGTTCTGACCGTTTGCCAAAAGCGAAACAAAAAGCATTTATTTACGGCTACAAAGGGGCAATGTATCCTTGGGAGTCTGATGATACCGGTGAAGAGGCCACCCCAACTTGGGCATTGACAGGAATTTTTGAACAACACATTACCGCTGATGTTTCGATAGCTTTCTGGAATTATTACGCGTATACGCAGGATAAATCTTGGTTAAAAAAAGAATGGTCCGTACTGAAAGAAACTGCTGATTTCTGGATAAGTCGTGTAGTGAAAAATCAAGATGGGAGTTATTCTATTTTAAATGTAGTAGGAGCTGATGAATATGCGCAACATATAGATGACAATGCTTTTACAAATGCCTCCGCTATAGAATCACTGAAAAACACAATAAAGGCAGCGACAATTTTGAATGAACCGATTGATCCCAAATGGAAAGATGTTTCAGAAAAATTGACAATTCATGTCGAAAAAGGAATTACCCAAAATTACAAAGGATATCAAGGGCAAGTTATTAAGCAAGCAGATGTTAACTTATTGGCGTATCCTTTGCATGTCATCACAAATAAAGATCAAATAAAAAGAGATTTGGAATACTATGCCGAAAAAATTGATAAAAAAGATGGGCCGGCAATGGCCTCAGGAGTTTTGTCAGTTTTGTATGCACGATTAGGAGATAAGGAAAAAGCCTATAATTATTTTGTGAAATCCTATTTGCCAAATAGCCGTCCTCCTTTCGGGGTGTTTTCAGAATCTGCGAACAGTAACAATCCCTATTTTGCAACAGGAGCTGGTGCAATGCTTCAAGCTGTTATCTATGGTTTCGGAGGTGTGGAGCAAACAGATTTGGGATTGAAATATAATAAAGGGCTTTTGCCAAAGCAATGGAAATCTTTAAAAATAATTGGATTGGGAATGGATAATAAAACAATCACAATAGAATAAAGGTATAAAGCCAATATTGTATACCACGAATGCACTTGTTAATCTTTTCTTAAGGACTAGAATAATTGTATTTGTGGTTTTTTTTTATGGTGCTAACTCAAAATTCTCCGTGCAACCTTTTTAGTATAAAATCAGTATTAGAAATGAATAGCCTGAAAAGGCCTGAATTTCAATAAAATAAGATGTGGAAGTAGGACAGTCAGGATTTTTCAATTAAAAACTATTTAGCAAATAAGTATAAAAAGGGCTTTTGTATTAAAGAATCTGCAACAATTTTCGTCTCAAGGCTGTTTTTATGACAGATGTTTAGATTTTAAATTTAGTAAATCAAGTAATATTACGATAATGTGTTTATTTTAACGCTTTTTTTTGAATTTTATATAATTTTAATATTAATATTTTGAAGTTTTAATTTTAAAATCGAAAACGTTTTCGGTTTAACGAAAACGTTATAGTTTGTAATTTTCTTAATTTTGTCATAAAATTAGTTTTATGTTTACGAGATATTTTAAAACAAACCATTAAAACAAACCATTAAAACAAACCATTAAAACAAATTATTAACCAACTTATTTATTACGTATGAAAAATAGTCTACTAAAAGGCTTGATGGTGTTTCTAACGATGCTATGTACTAGTCTGACCTACTCGCAAGATGTGTCCGGTACAGTGTCTGATTCTAGCGGTCCGCTTCCAGGGGCTTCTGTATTAGTTAAAGGAACAACAAACGGAGCGCAAACTGATTTCGATGGAAAATTTACTATCAAGAATGTTGGCTCAAACGCAGTTTTAGTTTTTAGTTACATCGGTCTTAAAAGCCAAGAAGTAAATGTAGCTGGAAAAAGTACAATTAATGTGGAATTAAAAGAAGATTCGGCTGAATTGAAAGAAGTAGTTGTTATTGGTTACGGTTCTGTAAGAAAGAAAGACGCAACTGGAGCAGTAGATCAAATTGGCGCAAAAGATTTTGATAATGTGTCTTCGCCATCACCTGCTCAATTATTAAGAGGTAAGGTTGCTGGTGTTCAGGTTACACAATCAAGTGGAGAGCCTGGTGCTGGTGTAGCAATTAGAGTTCGTGGAAACTCATCTATTCGTTCCGGAAATGGTCCGCTTATAGTTATTGATGGAGTGCCATTGGATGGAGGAAATGTTTCTGCTGGTGGGGATAACCTACTGGGTGCTTCATCTGCAAAAAATCCATTAAACTTTGTGAATCAAAATGATATCGAAAGTATTAGTGTTTTAAAAGATGCATCTTCTACCGCTATTTATGGTTCTCGTGGTGCAAATGGGGTTATTGTAATCACTACCAAAAAAGGAAAATCTAAGGAGCCTCAATTGACTTACAGTACATCAGTGCAATTCAGTAAAATGTCAGGTAAGTTTAATGTTATGAGCGCAAATGAGTTTGTAGCAGCTGGTGGAGATGACAAGGGTTCAAGAGATTATAATTGGAAAGATGCAGTTCTACGAAGTGGATTTGCAATGAACCATGATTTGTCTTTTAGCAAAACAACTGAAAATTCAAACACAAGAATCTCTTTTGGAGCTTCTAACACAGATGGTATTGTAAAAAACACGGGATTGGATAAATATTCTGCCTCTTTTTACAATTCTAACGATTTCTTTGGTGGGGCTTTAAAAGTAGAATCAAGAGTTATATATGCTTCTTTGAAAGATGAAACTACTATTTTATCTAATGACGCTGGTTTTATTGGAAATATAATAGGTACTGCTTTATATTGGAACCCTACATTGCCTATTTATAAAGCCAATGGCTCGTATAATTCAATAAGTAATACTTATTTAAATCCAGTAGAATTATTGAATTCTTACAAAGATTATACCAACACCAATAAATTGTTAGGGAGTATCAATACGACTTGGAAAATCAATAGTAAATTGAAATACCAATTCTTATTTGGTATAGAAAGTTCAACTTCGACTAGAAAAAGTCAATTGTTGCCAACAATGCGTATTTTAGATGTTGCTACTGCAGCTGTTCCTGGCTCTACAGATGTAAAGTATGGTCAAGCTAATATTGCTAGTCAAAATAAGTTTAACAAAACTTTTGAACATACGTTGAATTACAACAATGATTTTAGTGATAATTTTAACTTAGATGCATTAGTTGGTTATTCTTATTATGACTACACTGCTGATGGAAGTGGTGCTAGAGGAAAAGGATATGATAATGCACAAACTAATCTTATTGATAATATTGAAGGTGGTTTGCAAAACGAATTTAGAGTTTCTTCTTATAGAAATAGAGTAGAATTACAATCTTATTTTGGTAGAATCAATGCTACTTTATTTAAGAAATTAATCTTAACTGGTACTTTACGTTCTGATGGATCTACTAAGTTAGGACTCAACAATAAATATGATTACTTCCCTTCTGTAGGTATCGCTTACAAAGTTGTTGAAGGTAAGGAAGGATTGGTAAATGATTTTAAAGTTAGAGGAAATTACGGTATTACTGGAAATCAAGAATTTTCACCAAACTCTGCAATTGCTAGAGCATCATACGGTAACAACGGAACTTTAGGTGTTGATAGTAATGCTAATGCTGATTTGAAATGGGAAACTACTAAATCATATGGTGTTGGAGCAGACTTTGAGTTATTGAATAATAGATTGACAGGTTCGTTAGATTATTTTCAAAGAGATACCAAAGATTTAATTTTCCCAGTTCCTGCTGCTGCCACTCAACCAGGTCCGCCATCACCACGTTTCAAAAACTTGCCAGGTAATCTAATCAACAAGGGAATTGAAGTTTCATTGAATTATAAGGTTATTGATACTGAAGATTTAACTTGGGATATCTCAGGAAATGCATCTTTCTTAGAGAATAAGATGACAAATTTTGCTGGGTTTGTTTCTACAGGGGGATTAAACGGTCAAGGATTGTCCGGTGCTTATGCACAGGTAATTACGAATGATAAACCAATTTATTCATATTATATGTATGAATGGAGAGGATATGATGCTAATGGAAATTCTATATATGCTGATGCGGCAGGTAATAATACTGGTCTAGGAACAGCTGCTAAATCAATATTAGAGAAACAACCATTGCCAAAAGTTAATGTTGGTCTCTCGACGAACCTTACTTTCAAAGGTTTTGATGCCAGTGCTTCTTTTTATGGTGCATTTGGTCATTATATCTATAATAACACAACGAATGCTTATTTCTTCAAAGGTGCTTTACTTGGGGGTAGAAACGTAACTAAGGAAGCTGCAGCATCTGCGCAAGCACAAGGTGATCCAAATTCACCTTCAACTAAATACTTAGAAAAAGGTGATTTCTTCAGATTGGGGAATTTAACTTTAGGATATACTTTTACAGGAAATGCATTAGAGAGATTTAAAATAAAATCAGCTCGTTTGTATGTAAACGGTTCTAATTTATTTGTAATTACAAATTATTCAGGATCAGATCCTGAGGTTGATACTGATAAATCATTAAATGGTGTGCCATCTGCGGGTATGGAATATTTATCGTATCCAAGAGAGAAAAGTGTAGCTGTTGGACTTAACGTAACATTTTAATTAAAAAACAATGAAAAATAATAATATTATTAAGAGCATCTTATTCGTTGGTACAATTGTACTAGCAGTAAGTTGTACCAATCTAGAGGAGGAAGTATTAGATGGTGTAGTTATTGGTAATTCAGCAGGTGGAACCGTTAACAGTGCATCTCTATTGACAAAAGCTTACGAAGGTTTAAGAGAATTCCAAGGTCAAGGTCAAATGTTTGCTTTAGATGAGATGTCTACGGATGCTTTAGTGGGGCCTACTCGTGGAGGTGACTGGGATGACAATGCAACATGGAGGCAAATCCATACACATACATGGGCGCCAGATCACAATGAAGTTAGAGGTGCGTGGAACTCTTTATTATCAAATGTTTATAATTGTAATTTAGTTGTAGAAAACGGTACGGCTTCAGAGGTTGTTCAGGCGCGTTTTTTAAGAGCGTTTTACTATTATAATGTAGTTGATTTGTTTGGTCAGGCACCATATAGAGAAGCTGGTTCTTCATTAGAAGCAGATCCAAAAGTATGGACAAGACAAGAAGCAACTACTTTTGTTATAAGTGAGTTAGAAGCTATTGTTGGTGCTTTACCAGCTCGTGTAGCTGGTGATGCAAGTATCGCAAACAAAGATGCTGCTAATTTCTTATTGGCTAAAATGTACTTAAACAAAGGAGTCTTTAATGCAGCAAATCCAGCAGGACCTTATGTTTTTGACGCTGCTGATATGACTAAAGTAGTAACTTATGTTAATGCAATAAATAGTTCTTTGGCAACAGATTATTGGGATAATTTTAAACCGGATAACAATACCTCTCCTGAAATATTGTTTTCCTCTAAGAATTTAAGAGGTGGACAGGGTGGAGGTATTCAGTCAAGATGGAGGATGAGTATGCATTACAATCAAACTCCTGATGGATGGAATGGTTTTGCTACTGTAGCTGAATATTATAATAAGTTTAATCCTAATGACAGACGTATTAAAAATTCTGATCCAGCAATTATTACGTCTTTTGGTAACAATGTAGGATTTCAAATTGGTCAAATGTACAAACCAGGTGGTGTAACTCCATTGCAAGATAGAAATGCTCATCCATTAGTATTTACTGCTGCTTTAACATTAATTACAAGTGGTGCTACTTTAGAGACTGCAGGAATTAGAAGTCAAAAATATATTCCGGATGCTGCTAATTTAGGTACTCCAGAAAACGATTATGAATTCATGCGTTATTCGGATGCGTTATTAATGAAAGCTGAAGCAATTCTAAGAGGAGGAACTGGAACCAATGATGTTGTAAAACTTGGACTGTTAGTTTCTAGAACTAATGTACCAGGGACTATTCCAACTACATTAGAGGCTATTTATCTTGATAGAGGTAAAGAATTATGGTATGAAGGTTGGAGAAGAAATGATATGATTCGGTTCGGTAAATTCTTGGCTGCAAGAGAACTGAAACCTTACGTTTCTGATAACAGATATGTACTGTTCCCTATTCCAGCAGACGCATTATTTAATGCTAATTTGAAACAAAATCCTGGTTACTAAGATTTATTTACTATTAATTATTTTTTGAGTTAGTTATAAAGAGGGTATTTAGTACCCTCTTTATTTTTTTATACAAGTCTGTTTTTATTTGGGTACCATTTATTGACGAATAAATATATTTTTAAATGAGTAATAGTCAGAACATATAAACCTTTTCTTATTTCTTTTAATTAGTAGTTTAATTTTTTTTTTAACGTACTACTATTCGCTTTATTGGTTTATTTATTTTTTTATACAGTGAATATTACATAAATTGGCATCCTCTAATTACCTAATCAAATAGTATTTTAAATATGTTTAACCGTATTATTTTGTTTTTCCCTTTTCTCTTTTTTTTCACTAATTGTTCCAAAGAAAACCTAGAAAATAAAGATGGTTTATTCTCCAAATTAGACCCTTCAAATACCGGAATTGATTTTGTAAATGAAGTCAAGAATGGTACGGATATGAATATATTCAAATACAGAAATTTTTATAATGGCGGAGGTGTTGCAATTGGGGATGTTAACAATGACGGGCTTTCTGATGTATATTTTACTTCAAATCTTGGAGCCAACAAACTGTACTTAAATAAGGGGAATTTTAAATTCGAAGATATTTCTAAAAAAGCGGGTATCGAAGGAAACAAATCATGGTCAACGGGTGTTGTAATGGTGGATATAAATGGGGATGGATTACTCGATATTTATGTTTGTAACGCAGGGAATAATATTAACTCAACAAGAAAAAGCCAACTTTTTATTAATAACGGTAACTTGACATTTACAGATAAAGCGGAACAATACAATCTTGCGGATACTGGTATCACGACACACGCCGCTTTTTTTGATTATGATAAAGATGGTGATTTAGATTGTTACATACTTAACAATAGTTTTATTCCGGTTAGTAGCCTGAACTATTCTAACAAAAGAACATTAAGAGATAAAGATTGGGATGTCCCTGATATTCTAAAAGGTGGTGGTGATAAACTACTGCGTAATGATAACGGAAAATTTAGCGATGTAAGCCAAGAAGCCGGTATTTATGGAAGTCTTATAGGGTTTGGACTTGGAGTAACTGTTGGAGATGTAAATGGTGATTTATATCCAGACATTTATATTTCAAATGACTTTTACGAAAGAGATTATTTATATATAAATAATAAAAATGGCACTTTTACCGAACAAATTCAAGGATGGGCATCACACATCAGTCAATCTTCTATGGGGGCTGATATGGCCGACATAAATAACGACGGGAAGGCAGATATATTTGTAACGGATATGTTACCGGAGCACGATGAACGTTTGAAAACTACCACAAATTTTGAAAACTATGATTTATATCTTAGAAAAATAAATTTAGATTTTTTCAATCAATACATGCAAAATACTTTACAGCTTAATAATGGGAATAATCAATTTCTTGAAATAGCAAATTATGCGGGCGTGGCTAAAACGGATTGGAGTTGGGGCGCTTTGATGTTTGATATGGATAATGACGGTTATAAAGATATTTATGTGTGTAATGGAATTTATAACGACTTGACTAATCAAGACTTTGTTGATTTTTTTGCGAATGAATTTATGCAAAAAATGATTGTTACGGGCAAAAAGGAAGAAATAGAAACGATTATTAATAAAATGCCAAGTACACCAATACCAAATTATGCTTTTAAAAATAACAAAAATCTAACCTTTACTAATGAAGCCCAAAAGTGGGGATTGGATACACCCAGTTTTTCAAATGGTGCCGCTTATGGGGATTTAGATAATGATGGGGATTTAGATCTGATTGTCAATAATGTCAATATGGAAGCCTTTGTGTATCGCAACAATTCTGAGAAAAATAAGAATAACCATTATGTAAAAGTAAAATTAAAAGGAGACAACCAGAATAAATTTGGAGTAGGAAGTGTTGTTCAATTATTTTCAGGTAAAGAAATTTTAAGACAAGAGTTAATTCCTTCTAGAGGTTTTCAATCTTCAATTGATTATGTGATGACTTTTGGAATTGGAATTAAAAAAATAGATTCTTTGCAGGTAATTTGGCCAAACGGTAAATTTCAAACGATTAAAAAAATAAAAAATAACTCTACGCTCAATTTAAATATTGCAGACGCAAAATCAAATTTTGCACCAAAAAAAGAGAAATCTAAAGTATTGCTTTCGGAAAATAAAAATCAATTTTCAGTACACAAAGAAAATGATTACATAGATTTTGATTATGAAGGTCTGATATCAAAAGAACTCTCACAAGAAGGCCCATCACTTGCTGTTGCAGATATAAACGGTGACGGGAATGAGGATGTTTTTATAGGTGGAGCCAAAGGGCAAAGTGGGAAAATCTATTTGAATAATGGAAACGAAAATTATACAAGTACCAGTCAAAAAGATTTAGACAGCGATGCCAGTTATGAAGATACTGCGGCTCATTTTTTTGATGCTGATAACGATGGAGACCAAGATTTACTAGTTGGTTCTGGTGGAAACGAAAAAGCAGACCAGTCCAATTATAAGAATCGTTTGTATTTGAATAACGGAAAAGGTGGTTTTGTCAAAAGCAAAATCAATATTCCTACAACCAACAATAACGTTTCGGTAATTGCTTCAAATGATTTTGATGCGGATGGAGATATTGATGTGTTCATCGGAAGCCGAAGCGTACCCGGTGTTTATGGAATTGATCCAAAACAATTGTTATTAGAAAATGATGGTAAAGGAAATTTCACTAATGTAACCGATAAGAAAGCGTTCAAATTGAATGAAGTAGGGATGATTACGGATGCTGCTTGGGAAGATATTGATAATGACGGTAAAAAAGACTTGATTGTTGTGGGAGATTGGATGTCGCCAAGAATATTCAAAAATACAGGCAGACGTTTAGCGGATTATAAATCTAATCTTACGGATTATAAAGGTTTTTGGAATGCAATCAGCTGTGTGGATTTGAATAATGATGGCAAAAAAGATTTAGTGCTTGGAAACAAAGGAACTAACACTCCATATAAAGCATCAAGTACTAATCCGATGCGATTGTTTATAAATGATTTTGATAATAACGGTACTATTGAGCAAATCGCAACCCGTTCTATAGCTAATAAAGACATCCCAATTCATTTAAAACAGGAATTAGCCAAACAGATTCCTTCTATCAAGAAGAAAAATTTGAGTTATGCAGATTATTCTAAAAAATCATTTCAGGATTTGTTTGCTCAAGATGTAGTTGGTAATTCCATACAAAAAACGGTTACTATTCAGGAGAGTGTAGTTGCTTTTAATAAAGGAAATGGAAAATTTGATGTGAAAGTATTACCAAAAGAAGTTCAGTTTTCGGGTGTAAACACGATTTGCCCATTAGATGTGAATAAAGATGGGATTTTGGATCTGATTTTGGGTGGAAATCAATATGAATTCAAACCACAATTTTCAAGATTAGATGCTAATTATGGAAGTGTCCTTTTAGGTTCCAGAAAAGGTGTTTTTTCATGGCTGCCTTACAATAAATCAGGATTTTTTATCAAAGGCGAGGTCAAACATGTTGAAACAATAAAAAATAAGAACAACACAATTTCCATAATAGCGGTTGTAAATGACGATACTCCTAAAATATTTAAAAGCCATGAATAATTTTTTTAGAATAGGGCTGGCTTCATTGCTAATTGTTAGTTGTTCCAAGAAACAAGATCAATTATTTGAAAAACTATCTTCGGAAAAAAGTAATATTACTTTCAATAATCAGCTGGATCCCTCCAAGAATATCTCTATTTTAGATTATCTCTACTATTATAACGGAGGTGGTGTTGCGTTAGGAGATATCAATAATGATGGTTTGGTAGATATTTATTTTACTTCTAATCAAGGAAAAAATAAATTATATTTAAATAAAGGGAAAAATAAATTTGAAGACATTTCAGTAAAAGCAGGTGTAGAGAGTCAAAGTGATTGGAATACAGGAACCGTAATGGCTGATGTAAATGGAGATGGGTATTTAGATATTTATGTTTGTGCCGTAGTTGGGATTAACGGTTTTGAAGGTCAAAATGAATTGTTTATTAATAATAAGGACAATACGTTTTCCGAAAGCGCGGCTGAATATGGATTAGATCTTGATAACTACAGTTCTTCAGCAGCTTTCTTAGATTATGATTTGGATGGGGATTTAGATATGTATTTATTGAATCATGCGGTTCACTCTGAAGCATCTTTTGGTAATGCCGATGTCAGAAATAAAAGAAGCTATGAGTGTGGGGATAAGTTATTCCAAAATGATAATGGAAAATTTGTTGATGTAAGTGAACAGGCTGGAATTTTTGGCGGTGCCAATGGCTATGGTTTAGGATTAGCGGTTTCCGATTTTAATTTAGATGGCTATCCTGATATTTATGTTGGGAATGATTTTCATGAAGATGATTATTACTATCTGAACAACGGTGATGGTACTTTTACAGAAAGTTTAAAACAATATTTTGGGCATACCAGTAGATTCTCAATGGGTGTTGATGTTGCGGATGTCAATCATGACGGATTTCCTGATATTATGACTTTGGATATGCTACCTGAAGACGAAAAAGTTTTGAAATCCTCATTGGGGGATGACAACGTGCAAATGTTGAAATTCCGTACCGAAAAATTAGGGTATCATTATCAGTACACCAGAAATATGTTGCAATTGAATCAAGGCGGAAATCATTTTACAGAAGTTGCTTTGTTGAGTGGTGTTGCAGCTACTGATTGGAGTTGGAGTACTTTATTTGGCGATTATGATCAAGATGGCGAGCAGGATATATTCGTTTCTAACGGAATTCCAAAACGTCCCAATGATTTGGATTACGTTAAATATTATTCAAACGATCAAATAAAGACCAAAATTAGTACAACTAAATTGTTGGATAAAGAAGCGTTGAAGAAAATGCCAAAAGGCAATGTGTCTAATTATGTTTTTCAAGGTTCTAAAGATTTAATGTTTAAAAACAGATCGAACGATTGGATTGAAAATGACTCTATAATTTCTAACGGAAGCGGGTATGCTGATATTGATAATGATGGAGATTTAGACGTAATTACGAATAATTTAAATAGTGTAGCATCAGTTTATATAAACACAACGGATAAAACTTCTAATTATTTAAAATTGAAATTAAAGTTTACTGGGAAGAATACTTTTGGTATTGGAACCAAGATAATTTCGTATTCTAAAGGCAAAAAACAATTTAAAGAACTACAAACTACCAGAGGATTTCAATCTTCGTCGGAGCCTGTTATACATTTTGGCTACGGAAAAATACGTAAAATAGATTCGTTAGTGGTTATTTGGCCGGACAAAACCTATCAAACATTGAAGAATGTGACTACCAATCAAACATTGACAATAAAACCAAATAGCAGCAGAAAGCTTTTTGATTACAATAAATTACACCCTGTAGTTATGCCTGTTTTCAAAAAGGTACCTACTAATTTAGGAATTGATTTTAAACACCAAGAAAATGATTTTATCGATTTTACAGCTCAAAAATTAATTCCTTATCAACGTTCTGATAGAGGTCCTGCAACTGCGATAGGGGATTTGAACGGAGATGGGAAAGAAGATATTTTCTTTGGTGGTGCTAAAGGGAAAGCCTCTCAAATTTATATTCAAAATGCTAACGGTTTTTCTAAAAAAACGTATGAATCAATAGAAAAAGATTCTGTTTTTGAAGATGTATCAGCTGTAATTGGAGATTTTAATTCCGATAAAATAAATGATTTGTTTGTTGTTTCGGGTAATGGCGAAAATGCTCAAAATTTGCAAGACCGTTTGTATATTGGCAACCAATTAATAAATTCTAATTTTCCGGTATTACGCCAAAATGCATCAGTTGTAAAGACTTTTGATTATGATAACGATGGAGATTTAGACTTTTTTATTGGCAATAATTCTGAATATAATCGCTTTGGTAGTTCGCCGGATTGTTATTTGTTAAATAATAATAAAGGAACATTTACTATTGTGCAGAATAAAACATTTGAAGCAATAGGAATGGTTACGGATGCTGTTTTTTCAGATTTTAATAAAGACGGAAAAATAGATTTAATTGTGGTTGGGGAATGGATGAAGCCTACTTTTTTTGCGAATATTAATGGTAAGTTTAAGGAAGTTACAGCTACCATTTTGCCCGAAAAATTAAATGGTTTATATCAATCAATTATTCCCTTTGATATTGATACGGATGGTGATCAAGACTATTTGGTTGGTAATTGGGGATTGAATTCAAAATTCAAAGCTTCACAGGAGTTTCCGATGAAAATGTACTATGATGATTTTGATAAAAATGAAACTTTTGAAACTATTGTAGCAATAGAGAAAAAAGGGAATTATTACACCACATTGGGACTGGACGAATTAGCAGAACAATTCAGTGGAATGGTAAAAAAGAAATTCCACACTTACAAATCATTTGCTGGAAAAACACTGGAAGAGATTTTTGATCCAAAGATGCTCGAAAAAGCAAAATTATATGAAGTGCACAATTTGAAATCGGGGTATTTAAGAAATGACAAAGGAAAATTCACTTTTGTGCCTTTTTCAAATAAAATGCAAGTGGCACCAATTACGAGTTTTGTGAAATCTAATTTTGATTCAGATTCGAAAGAGGAAGTTTTTGCAGCAGGAAATTATTTTGGGGTTTCTCCTTATCACAGTAGATTTGACGGTTTCTCCGGAGCTTTAATTAAAAATGAAAAAACAATATTTTTAGGAAATCAAATTGGGATTAATTTGACCCAAAAGGCAGTCAGACACTTAAATGTTATTAATTTCAAGGGTAAAAAATATTTGTTGATTACCATAAATAATAAAGAAGCGGAGTTGTATGAAATGCCCTCAATAAAGCAATAATAGATTAAAAATAACATACAAATTAATTAAAAATGAAAACGAAAATTATAAGTATTGCGGTGATTTGCCTTCTTTTTATTTCGTGTAATAAGAATAAGTCTATCGTAGTTACTACAGATGATTATCATGCGGCAATAGATAATGTGACTCAAATTATGATTCATGATATTTTTTCGCCACCCGTTGCCAGTAGAATTTTTGTCTATCCAAATATAGCGGCTTATGAAGTTATGGCACAAAACAGCAAAATCTATGTGAGTCTTCAAAAGCAATTGAATGGATTGGATTCTATACCAAAGTTAGATCCTAAAATAGGCGTAAATCAACCAGTAGCAGCGCTGATTGCGCATATGGAATTAAGCAAACAATTGGTTTTTTCAGAAGAAATAGTGGAGACGTTTAGAGATAGTTTGTATCAGAAATGGAGCGATGAAAATGAAGAAGAGTTTGAGGTTTCTAAAGAATACGGACTAAAGGTGGCTGAGCGAATCAAGAAATGGATGGGAAAAGACAATTACAAACAAACCCGAACCATGTCTAAATTTTCTGTGCATGCCAGTCAACCTGGAAGATGGCAGCCTACTCCGCCAGCCTATATGGATGCCATAGAACCGCATTGGGGCGAAATCAGAACGATGGTTCTTGACTCGGCATCACAGTTTAAACCCATACCGGCATTCCCTTTTTCTTTAGATAAAAAATCACCTTTTTTTAAAGAAGTACAAGAAGTGTATGATATCAGTAAAGAGATGGTTAAAAAAGGAGATAATTCAGAGGAAATTAAAATTGCTCAGTTTTGGGATTGTAATCCGTATGTTTCCGTAAGTCAGGGGCACATGATGTTTGCAAAAAAGAAGATTACCCCTGGAGGGCACTGGATGGGAATTGTGAAAATTGCAAGCAAAAAATCGAAAGCAGATTTTGCTAAAACAGTTTTTGCTTATACGAAAACTTCAATAGGGATTTTTGAAGGATTTATCAGCTGTTGGGATGAAAAGTTTAAGAGCAATGTGGTGCGTCCGGAAACAGTAATCAATCAGAATATTGATGAAAACTGGAAACCTTTGTTGCAGACGCCTCCTTTTCCCGAATACACAAGTGGGCATTCAGTGGTTTCAATGTGCTCTTCTTCTATTTTGACATCTGTTTTTGGTGATAATTTTGCCTACACCGATGATACTGAATTGCAATTTGGATTGCCAAAAAGGAAATTTGCCTCTTTTGATGCTGCCGCCAAAGAAGCGGCGATGAGCCGTCTTTATGGAGGAATTCATTATAAAGCCGCAATTGTAAACGGGATTACGCTTGGCGAGAATATAGGAGATTTTATTGTTGTAAAATTAAAGATGATTAAATAGTAATGACAGTCAAAAAAAAAATTATAATAGGTTTCAGTGCTTTTTTAGCGTTGCTTTTAGTTTGGTACCTGTTCATAAAGGAAACAGATTATTGTATATCGTTTAAAGTAAAAACAGCCACAGGAACCGTTTTTCAGGGAATTCAGGAATGGACAGCGGCTCAATTGTTAAAAGATAAAGAACATTATGTCATTTTGGAAAAGAGAAACTTTGACTTTATCAAACAAGAGATGAAAAAAGGAAATGTTCAAATGGAATATACTTGGAGCATTAAATCAACTAATGACTCAGTGACAACTGTTAGCGTTGGAATCAAAGATTTGAATTGCAGTTTGTACAATAAACTAACGGTACCATTTTTTAATACTGAATTTAAACAAGAACAAATCAGAAAAATAACTGATTTTAAGCAAGGATTAAGCGATCATTTGAAAAATTTTAAAGTCAAAATTGATGGGAAAGGTTCTTCAGAAGAAACATTTGTAGCATACATCAATTTAAAAAGTGTTTTACAGGAAAAAGCACAACATATGATTGCAAATGATGCGAGCATTACCGGATTTCTATTGAAAAACAAAATAGAAATTATTGGAAAACCGTATGTAGAAATTACAAAATGGGATTTAGATAAAGAGACCATCGATTTTAATTATTGTTTTCCAATTGATAAAAACACAAAAGTTATTGAAAATGAAGTTGTGAAATTCAAGAAATTATCAGCCATCAAAGGATTGAAAGCTACTTATTACGGGAATTTCAGAACTTCTGACAGAGCTTGGTTTGCGTTGTTGGATTATGCCAAGAAGAAGGATTATAAATTAGAGAATAAACCATTAGAACATTTTCTTTCAAATCCTTTTAATGGAGGAGAAGAGCTACAATGGGAAACTAAAATAATCATCCCTTTTGCTTCAGAATAAAAAGATGTTTTTTTTTAGCAGTTTTAAATTTATCGAAAACGTTTTCGGGTCTTCCGAAAACGTTTTTGTTTATATTCTGTATACAATTGGTAATATTAAAATTAATTTTAGAAATAATTAACGAATTAACCACCCAGAATGAGCTTAAAAGTAAAATTAAAATTTTGGCAGATAATCAATATGAATGTTGGTTTTTTTGGGATACAGTATAGCTTCGGCTTACAGCAAAGTGCCGTAAATCCTATTTATGATTTTTTGCATGCAAGTCCAGATCAAATTCCTATATTAAATCTTGCAGGACCCTTAACTGGATTGTTAATTCAACCCATAATTGGAGCGATGAGTGATAAAACTTGGCATCCAAGATGGGGAAGGCGTAAACCTTACTTTTTTATTGGAGCAATAGTTTGTAGTATTGCTTTATTTCTGTTCCCATTTAGTAGTTCATTATGGATGGCTGCAGGTTTGCTTTGGATTTTAGATGTTGGTAACAATACCGCTATGGAACCATATCGTGCTTTTATTGCTGACACGCTAGACGAAGAACAGCAGCCAATAGGTTTTCAGGCTCAAAGTTTTTTTACTGGTTTTGGACAGTTTCTGGCCTATATTTCTCTTTTTCTATTTCCGCTTGTTTTTGTGGGTTATACAGGAGCATTACCAACTTGGATTTATGCTTCGTTTTTTTTAGGCGCAGTTCTTTCGATAACTTCCATTTGGTGGAGTATGAAAAAAACAACAGAAATTCCACCAACTGAAGCAGAATTAGCAATTTTAAAAGCAGAACCATTAAATGTTTTTTCTCCTTTTATAGATATTTATAGAGCGGTTTTAGAAATGCCAACGGTTATGTGGCAACTATTTTTGGTCTATTTGTTTCAATGGTATGCCATGATGTGTTATTGGCAAAACAATTCAAAAAGTATTGCTTTGTCCGTTTGGAATGTAACGCCAAAGAATACAGTAGGATATGAAAAAGCAGTGGAATGGAATGGGTTGATTGGTGCATTTGGATTTATTGTTACTTTTTCAATAGCCTTCTATTTGGCCAAACTAGCCAAAAAACATGGTGCTAAGATGATACATTTCGTCTGTCTTTTATTAGGAGCGGTTTCTCTTTTATGTTTTCCAATGGTGCAAAATCAATATGTATTTTTTGCAGTAATTATTGGTTATGGAATTGCCTGGGCAAGTATGATGGGAATTCCTTACTTGATGGTTGTTGCTGTTATTTCAAAAGAGCGCTATGGCGTCTACATGGGTATTATTAATATGATGATTGTAATCCCAATGATTATTCAAAACCTGTCATTTGGTTATATTTTAAAAAACTTCTTACATAATGACCCTCGATTAGCGATAAGTTTTGCAGGAGTTTTGTTAGTGATTGCTGCTTTCTGCACCTTATTAATTAAAATTAAAAAGACAAAATTAAGTGAATAATAGAATAAATAATAATATGGATGAAATAGACATCCTTTGTGTTGGTGAAGTTCTTGTAGATTTTATTGGACATCAAGAAGGAGTGCTCATTAATGAAACTAGAGATTATCATAGGTATTTAGGAGGTTCACCTACTAATGTTGCTATGAATTCAACGCGATTGGGTTTGAATACTATTATGGTTGCAACTGTAGGAGACGATGGTTTTGGGTCCTATATTACGGAACGATTAACGAGTGTGGGAGTGAATACAAACCATCTTAAGGTTCTGGAGAATAAATCTACTAGTGTGATTTTTGTTTCAAGATCCGAGGGTACCCCGGATTTTATTCCGTATCGTTCAGCAGATTGTTGTATTGATGAAGAACAAATTTCAAGGGAAATACTATCTCGTACAAAGATATTTCATACCACCTGTTTCGCATTAAGTAAAAATCCTGCACAGAAAACCATCTTAAAGAAAGCACAAGAAGCACACGATTTAGGATGTAAGCTAAGTATCGATCTTAACTATGCAAGAAAACTTTGGAAAAGTCAAAAGAAGGCTTTTAAAGTAATCAAAACCTATTGTCAATTCAATCCGTTAATAAAAATTAGTGAAGATGATATGCTGCGTCTTTTTGAGAAGGAACTTCCTCATGAAGAGATATTTGATTTTTTTCACCATCAAGGAGTAGATACTGTTTGCTTAACTTTAGGTAGCAAAGGAGTGAAATTATCTCAAAAAGGGAAAGAAGTAATACAAATGCCAGCAATAAAAATTGACAAAGTTATGGACTCCACTGGTGCAGGTGATGCTTTTTGGTCTGGATTTTTATTTGCTTATATAAAAGGAAAATCAATTAATGAATGTTTGGATATCGCTTTAAAATTAGCCGCTTTAAAACTGCAAAATGTGGGGCGATTACCGGATAGCATCAATATCCTTTCTAAACTTTTATAAAATATGATGCAACAAAATAATACAAAAATCAGTAATGGCGTAATGCTCAATATTTATCCAGATAGTGTTGGAGAAAAATTTAGTGATACCATAGCTATGCTTAAAATGGGTGAGTTTAAAGATGTATTTTCTTTACTATACGTTTTGCCTACTTTTTTTAATAGTGATTTAGATAGAGGTTTTTCTATTATTGATTATGATATAAATAAGGATTTAATTGACACAAAAGATTTAAAGGACTTGGATGAGCTCCAGATAAAACTGAAATTTGATATTGTGTTAAATCATCTTTCTGTAGCTTCTCCTCAGTTCAAAGACATGCTGCAACACGGTAATGAATCTAAATTTAAAGATTTTTTCATCAATTGGAATGAGTTCTGGGAGGGAAACGGGGTAAAAAATCAAGATGGAATTGTAATTCCAGAACCAGAGTTTCTCAATAAATTGTTCATGAGAAAGTCGGGTTTGCCTATCTTGAAAGTGCGTTTTCCGGATGGCACAGAACAGCCTTATTGGAATACTTTTTATCAGCAAATCACCTACAATCCGATTGCTGCAGCAGATTTACAAAATGTAAAAGGACTGACAGAAAAGCAAAGCCTATTTATTGTTGCCGTAATTAACACAGCAATTAATGATAATCAAGATTTCACGACCATTGATTTTGAAAATTGTACTCCTTTAAAATCAGAAATTTTACAAATTGTAGAACAAAAGCGTTCCTATTTAGGACAAATGGATGTGAATGCTGAATCGCCTTTAGTATGGGATTTTTATGAGGAGACACTAAAGAAATTAAATGGTTATGGTTGTAATATCCTTCGATTAGACGCTTTTGCCTATTTGCATAAACAAGTAGGGGAATCCAATTTTTTTAATAAACCGGGGACTTGGGAATATTTAGAGCGTATCAAGAAAATAGCACAACAAAATAATTTGATGCTATTGCCAGAAATTCATGCAGAATATGGTTTGCATTTACATGATGAGGTAGCCAATGAAGGATATTATATCTATGACTTTTTCTTGCCGGGTTTAACGATACATACTATCGAAAATAAAACCAGTAAAGCCTTGTTGAGTTGGGCTAAGGAAATTATTGCTAAAGGATATAAAACTGTAAACATGCTTGGTTGCCATGATGGAATACCTGTTCTGGATTTGAAAGGCAAAGAGGTAAATGGCGTTTATAATAAAGGATTGTTAGAAGATACCGAGATTGAAAGTATCATGAATAAAATCATGGAACGTGGTGGTCGTGTAAAGAATCTTTACGATCCTTCAGGGAATAAAATTTCTTATTATCAAATAAATGCTACCTTTTTTAGTGCACTAGGTGAAGATGAACAAAAGTTGCTTTTAGCAAGAGTCATTCAAATGTTTATGCCAGGAATACCGCAGGTTTGGTATTTAGATATTTTTGCAGGTAAAAACAATTATGAGGCTGCAGATAGTGGAGGTAGTGCCGGACATAAAGAAATTAATCGTACCACATTGACAATGTCTGATATTGAGCGGGGGCTCAAAACGGAAGTTGTAAATAAGCAGCTAGAAATTATGCACTTAAGAAATACTTCAAATGCTTTTTCAGGTCATGTAGAAATAAATGATGCCGTTGACGCTATTATAGATATTAAATGGGTAAATGGCACTACAGTTGCGCACCTAAAGGCAAACCTTGAAACCAATCGTTTTACAATTGACCATTCGGTAAACGGTATAACAACCACTATGAGTTTTTAAATTTCATACTGTAATCAAGAAATTAGGGGTGTCAAAATATCAAAATAAAGATAGTGATTCTGGAAGGGGTTTAAAATCGGAATTGTCCAAATGATTAAAAAAATAAAATATGAAAAAAAATGCTGTCAAAATTGCGATGTATCTCAATTATTTTGTGTTTGCAATATTATTAAATAGTGTTGGGATTGTTATACTAAAATCGCAAGCAAATTATGGGGTGGATGAAGTGCAAGCCAGTATTCTAGAAGCATTCAAGGATATGCCTATTGCGATAGTTTCCTTTTTGATAGCGTCATTTTTGCCAAGAATAGGATATAAAAGAGCCATGCTTATTGGATTAGCATTGGTGTCAATAGCTTGTGTAAACATGTATTTTGGTAATTCGTTTGATACCGCAAAATTGCTTTTTGCTACAGTTGGTGTTTCTTTTGCTTTAATAAAAGTCTCCGTTTATTCCCTAATTGGAACAGTTACAAAAAATGAGCAGGAACACAATAGTTTAATGAGTAGTATTGAAGGTGTTTTTATGATAGGAATTGCGTTGGCTTACTTTTTATTTCCCGCTTTCAATTCAGAAACAAATCCTGATTCCTGGTTAAATGTATATTGGCTGTTAGCTGGAATTTCAGTAGTGTCATTTGGTTTTTTGTTTTTTACCAAATTCGAAAACCAAACCGAAATTCCCGGAGTTGACTTAGCGGATGATTTTAAAGAAATGTTTAAATTATTGGCTAAACTGCTAACAATAATTTTCGTAATCAGTGCTTTCTTTTTTGTTATGATTGAACAGGGAATTATGTCTTGGTTGCCTACTTTCAATAGTAAAGTGTTACATCTTCCGGAGAATATCAGCATAATGATGGCGAGTATTTTGGCTATCTCATTGGCCGTTGGCCGACTTCTAGCTGGGGTGATTACTAAAAGAATCAATTGGATTTGGGTACTCAGTTTTTGTATCGTAGCGGCTATGCTTATTGTAATTTTTGTGCTTCCTAAAACGGTTGGATTGGATGTAAAAAAAATCAATTCGCTTGGCGATATTCCACTAATAGGATTTGCTTTCCCGTTAGTTGGACTTTTTATTGCACCCATTTACCCGCTATTAAATTCAGTAGTTTTGAGTGCTTTGCCAAAAAAATCACACAGTTCCATGACCGGTTTAATTGTTGTTTTTTCTGCTCTTGGGGGAACATTGGGTTCTAGAGTTATGGGCTATTTGTTTAAAAATGAAGGTCCTGAAACTGCATTTTATTACACATTAATTCCAATGTCATTATTGCTTGTTTCTTTCTATATTCTAAAAAAACTAACTTCAAAAAAATGAAACTCTTACTCAATATAGACAAAGTATTCCATGAATTATTACTTCAGGAAGATACAGATAAAGATAAAAAAATCACTAAAGATGATAATGGGCCTAAAAAGTTTGTTTTAGTTGATGAAAATACAAAAAGAGAAATTGTTATTGAGGGAACGTATCATTTGTCCAATTTACTTCAGGAATTGGCTTTGTTAAAAGAAAATAAAGTCGATAAAGGGGAGGTAGATTTGAGCCGTATTCAAGAAAATCCAGTTGAACGAATTTCGAGGAAAATTAGAGAAGATTATTGGAATGAATTGACCAGAACAATTGATAAAAAAGGGTTAAATCAAATTCTTCAGGACGAAAAAACGACTAATGAAGTTCCTACACTTTATGTCTCTGCAAAAGACAAGCAAGGTGTTGTCTGTTTTCAGGAATTGGAAAAAGAACTTCAGAATTTTAAAGTAGGTATTTTGCCGGAAAATTTTTCGATGGAATATGTAGATACATTAAATACAAAGCCAGGTATTTTGGCTTTAGCTTTAGAGCAAAAAACAGACAGTTTACATGGAGTGCCTTTTGTAGTTCCCGGAGGAAGATTTAATGAGATGTATGGCTGGGATAGTTATTTTATTGGTGTTGGTTTAATTATAGACAATCAACTGGAAAAAGCGATGTCCATTGCCGAAAATTTTAAATATCAAATCATACATTACGGTAAGATTCTAAATGCAAACAGAAGTTATTATTTGACAAGAACGCAGCCACCATTGTATTCTTCGCTGATAATCGAAATTGTAAAAAAGAAAACACCAAGTTTAGAATGGTTGAGAAGTCATCTAGAAACAGTTATTTTGGAGTATAATACGGTTTGGATGGTTCAAGGAAAACGATTGACACCAACAGGTTTAAACCGATACAAAGCAGATGGAGTGGGGATGCCTTTTGAAGTGGAACCGGGACATTTTGATGATGTTTTAGAGCCCTATGCTAAAAAATATAATTTACCAATTCGAGAGTTTGAAAAACAATATTTAAACAGAACTCTTGTTGATGCTGAACTTGATACATATTTCGTTCATGACCGTAGCTTGAGAGAAAGCGGTCACGATACAACCGATAGACTTATAAATACATGTGCCAATTTGAACTCGGTAGACATCAATAGTTTTCTTTATAAATATGAAAAGGACATTGCTTATTTGATAAAGGAGTATTTCAGTAATGCTTTCCAAAGTGGAGCTGTGGTATATACTTCCGAAGAATGGGAACAAAAAGCGTTTTTTAGAAAAGAAAAAATTGATGAATTGTGTTGGAATGAAGAATTAAGCATGTATTTTGATTATGATTTTGTAAATAAAAGACAATTTCCATTTGAAGCAGCAACTACATTTTTTCCTTTATGGGCGGGGTTGTGCAATGAACATCAAGCTAAAAAATTAATAGAAATTGCTTTACCACAATTTATAAAAACCGGAGGTATTACAGGAAGTACTAAGTCTAGTGTGGCGCATGTTTCAAGTGATGCTCCGCAACGACAATGGGATTATCCATTTGGTTGGGCGCCGCATCAAATATTATTGTGGGAGGGTCTGATTAACTACAAATTCTTTGATAAGGCTCAAGAAATGGTCTACAGATGGTTGTGGTTAATAACCAAAAATGCGGTAGAATACAACGGAACTATTCCTGAAAAATTTGATTTAGAAATCAGTTCACACAAAGTTTTTGCGGAATATGGTAATGTAGGAACTGAATTTGATTACATCGCCAAGGAAGGATTTGGTTGGGTAAATGCATCGTATCAATATGGATTGCAAATTTTGGATACCAAATTAAAAGCTAAATTGGCAGAGTTGATTTTACCTGATGATTTATTTTAGTGCTGAAAAAATATATTTTTGTTGTTTGAATGCATATTTTTTTTAACTTTATAATTCACTAAATGAATCTATTATGACTGTTAATCAAATTTTAAGCACCAAGGGGAAGGGAGTTTATTCCATACTTTCCACTAACACTGTATACGAAGCATTGACAGTGATGAGCGAGAAAAACATCGGAGCTATTCTTATCATTGAGGATACCGTTTTGAAAGGAGTTTTGTCTGAAAGAGATTATGCTCGAAAAATTGTTCTGAAAGCTAAGTCATCAAAGAAAGCCTTTGTGCATGAAATCATGGAAACAGATGTAGTGACAGTAAGTCCATCGGATAATTTAGATTATTGTATGGAGTTGATGAGTACAAAACGGGTGAGGCATTTGCCTGTACTGGAAGATAATGTCGTAATTGGGATTATCTCCATCAGTGACGTAGTAAAAGCGATTATCGAATTGCAAAAAGATACCATTCAACATTTAAACTCTTACATTACACAATAAAAGTTAAATTGTCCAACAAATAAAAATAGCTGCAAATTTTGCAGCTATTTTTATTTGGATCATTAGGGCAAGTCTGATTTTTTATAAAACATTAGTATAAAAGCTTCCTTTTTAAAGCAAGTCTTATATCTTTGTGAACTAGAATAAAATCTAAAAACAATGGACAAAAATAGCAAAAGAAGAGAAGCATTATTATACCACGCAAAGCCAACTCCTGGTAAAATTCAAGTAGTTCCTACAAAGAAATATGCAACACAAAGAGATTTATCTTTGGCGTATTCCCCGGGTGTCGCTGAGCCGTGTTTAGAAATTGCAAAAGACGTAAACAACGTTTATAAATATACAGCAAAAGGAAACTTAGTGGCTGTAATCACAAACGGAACTGCCGTTTTAGGATTGGGTGACATTGGTCCCGAAGCCTCTAAGCCAGTAATGGAAGGGAAAGGGTTGTTGTTTAAAATTTTTGCTGATATTGATGTATTTGACATCGAAATTGGAACAAAAGATATTGAAGAATTCATTCAAACGGTTAAAAATATAGCGCCAACTTTTGGGGGTATTAATTTGGAAGATATTAAAGCACCTGAGTCTTTTGAAATTGAAAGACGATTGGTTGAAGAATTGAATATTCCTGTAATGCACGATGATCAGCACGGTACTGCCATCATATCATCGGCGGCATTGTTGAATGCTTTGGAATTAGCAGGTAAAAAAGCGGAAGATGTAAAAATGGTCGTTTCAGGAGCAGGTTCTGCGGCGCTTGCTTGTGCTAATTTATATGTTTTATTGGGTGTGAAATTAGAAAATATTTTGATGTTTAATAGTAAAGGTGTTTTGACAAAAGACAATCCGTCACTATCCGTTTTACAACAAAAATATGCCCAAGACATAAAACCGATAAGTCTTGAAGAAGCATTAGTGGGGGCAGATCTTTTTTTAGGATTGTCATCAGGTGATATCATGACTCCAAAAATGTTGCTTGGAATGGCCGAAAATCCCATCGTTTTTGCGATGGCAAATCCAGATCCGGAAATAGATTATAACCTTGCTGTTGCCACACGTAAGGATATTATAATGGCAACAGGCCGTTCTGACTTTCCTAATCAAGTAAATAATGTTCTTGGATTTCCCTATATTTTTAGAGGCGCATTAGATGTTCGTGCTACCAAAATAAATGAGGAGATGAAAATGGCGGCTGTAAGAGCGCTTGCTGCATTAGCAAAAGAATCGGTTCCGGAACAAGTGAATATTGCTTACGGAGCCACTAAATTGGTTTTTGGAAAAGAATATATTATTCCTTCTCCGTTCGATCCTAGATTGATAACTGTTGTTGCGCCAGCTGTTGCAAAAGCAGCTATGGATTCCGGAGTAGCATTAAACCCTATAACCGATTGGGAAAAGTACAAAGAAGAGCTTTTAGATCGTTTAGGGAATGATAATAAAATGGTACGATTGATAGCTAATAGAGCTAAAATGGATCCTAAAAAAATTGTTTTTGCTGAGGCGGACCATTTAGATGTCCTTAAAGCAGCACAAATTGTATTAGAGGAAGGTATCGGTTTTCCAATTTTATTGGGAAACAAAGAAACTATTTTAGAATTAAAAGAAGAACTAGGTTTTTATGCTGATGTACCGATTATAGATCCAAAAATTAAAGAAGAGGAAGCCAGAAGAAATAAGTTTGCCACAACCTATTGGACATCCAGACAAAGAAGAGGGATTTCATTATTGGATGCTCAGAAGTTAATGCGTGAAAGAAACTATTTCGCGGCCATGATGGTCAATGAAGGAGAAGCGGATGCATTAGTAACGGGATATTCCAGAAGTTATCCATCGGTAGTTAAACCTATATTACAGCTTATCGAAAAAGCACCTGGCGCTTCTCTAGTTGCCACTACAAATATGATGATGACGGCTCGTGGGCCAATGTTTTTGTCGGATACTGCTATAAACATCAATCCATCTGCAGATGATTTGGCTAAAATTGCCATTATGACTGCAAAAACAGCTAGAATGTTTGGAGTAGAGCCGGTAATTGCGATGATATCCTACTCGAATTTTGGGTCTTCAACGAATGAAAGCGCTTCAAAAGTGAGAGAAGCTGTTGCTTATTTGCATAAAAATCATCCTGAGATGATTATTGATGGAGAACTTCAGGCGGATTTTGCATTGAACCCTGAAATGTTAAAAGAAAAATTCCCTTTTTCTAAGTTAGCAGGGAAGAAAGTAAATACTTTAATTTTTCCTAATCTGGAATCGGCAAACATTACCTATAAATTATTGAAAGAATTGAATAAGGTAGATTCAATAGGACCTATTATGTTAGGAATGGGAAAACCAGTTCATATATTTCAATTAGGTGCAAGTGTAGAGGAAATGGTCAACATGGCGGCAATTGCGGTGATAGATGCTCAGGAGAAAGGGAAGAAAAAAGTAAATTTAATTTAGTTTAATAATCTTTAAACTTTAAGAGCAGTTTAATTGCTAAATATAATAAAATAATGTGCTAATTTTATTATATTTGGTGATATATTTATATAATTAATGATAGCACATTTACAAGGAAAATTAGTAGAGAAATCGCCCACGCAAATAATTATTGATTGTGGAGGAGTTGGTTATCATGTAAATATTTCTTTACATACATATTCTTTACTTCCAAATACGGATTTTATAAAAGTATATACGCATCTTCAAATAAAAGAGGATGCGCATACACTTTTTGGTTTTGTGGAAAAGTCAGAAAGAGAGATTTTCAAAATGCTATTATCAGTCTCTGGAATAGGAGCGAGTATAGCAAGAACAATGCTTTCTTCATTAGACCCAAAACAAATTACCAATGCAATTGCATCAGGGGATGTGGTAACCATTCAATCTATAAAAGGGATAGGGAGTAAAACAGCGCAACGAGTAATACTGGATTTGAAAGATAAGGTATTAAAATTGTATGATTTAGATGAAGTTTCTATGTCGCAAAGCAATACAAATCGAGATGAGGCGTTATCAGCTTTGGAAGTTTTGGGGTTTTTACGAAAATCTTCAGAAAGGGTTGTAGAAAAGATTGTCAAAGATGACCCAGAGGCTTCTGTGGAGTCAATCATCAAGAAAGCTTTAAAAAACTTATAGAGGTATTCAAGTAACACGAGTTATATGCATAAAATTTGTATTTTTTTGCTTGTATTATTCTGTGGTTTTGCATCGCAAGCCCAAGTAAATCAAGCAGCTCAGGATACCGCTAAAACTGGATTTTCTATTGGGAAAGTTCAGCTGAAAAACCCAAAGAGTATTCTCTCAGCCTATACCTATGACCCTATTACAGATAGGTATATTTACACTAATTCTGTTGATGGATTCTCTATCAATTATCCTATTATATTGACGCCGAAAGAATATGAAAAATTGGTTTTAAAGGAATCAATGCGTGATTATTTCAAAAAAAAGGTGGATGCTATTGAAGGTAAAAAAGAAGGCAGTGAGGAAGGTAAAAAAGATTTATTGCCAAGATATTATGTGAAATCCGGGCTTTTCGAATCTATTTTTGGAAGTAATACCATTGATGTAAAACCGACAGGATCTATAGAAATGGATTTAGGAATGCGGTATACCAAACAAGATAACCCCTCTTTTTCTCCTAGAAACAGATCGAATCTTTCTTTCGATTTTGATCAAAGAATAAGTATGAGTTTGATGGGTAAAGTAGGAACTCGACTTAATGTAAATGCTAATTACGATACGCAATCAACATTTGCTTTTCAAAACTTAATGAAGTTGGAATATGCACCTTCGGAAGACGATATTATCCAAAAAATCGAAGTAGGAAATGTGAGTATGCCCTTGAATAGTTCTTTGATTCGAGGAGCGCAAAGTTTATTTGGTGTAAAAACACAATTGCAATTTGGAAAAACGACTATTACCGGAGTTTTTTCAGAGCAAAAATCACAAACGAAAAGTTTAATTGCTCAAGGAGGAGGGACAATTCAAGATTTTGATATGTTTGCATTGGACTATGATAATGACAGACACTTTTTCTTATCCCAATATTTTAGAAACAGATACGATAAATCATTAGTAAATTACCCTTTTATAGACAGTAGAGTTCAAATTACCCGACTGGAAATTTGGGTAACCAACAAACAAAATAGAGTAGTAGTTACCAATAATAACCTCAGAAATATTATTGCACTTCAGGATTTAGGGGAAGCGCAATTAAATGGTTTAGCGGATAATGAAGTGGTTGTTTTAGATCCTATTCCTTCCAGTCCTCCATTTTTTATTGCAGGACCCGAGACTCCAACAGATAATAAAAACAATGCATATAATCCTGAATTAATACAAGCCGGTGGTGGTTTATTGAATCCAAATATTCGTGAAATCGTAACATCAAACTCAGGTTTTAATGTCACTGTAAGCGAAGGACAGGATTATTCAAAATTAGAAAATGCTCGAAAGCTAAATCCAAATGAATATACCTATAACCCACAATTAGGTTATATTTCATTACAACAGAGATTGGCTAATGACGAAGTTTTGGCAGTTGCCTATCAATATACAATTGGAGATCAAGTGTATCAAGTGGGTGAATTTGGAAATGATGGAGTAGATGCGACAGTAGTCACAGGGGACAGCCCTTCAAATCAAGCCATTATTTCTCAAAGTTTGATTTTGAAAATGCTGAAAAGTAATTTGACCAATGTTAAAAACCCAGTTTGGAACCTAATGATGAAAAACATCTATCAGATTCCAGGTGCTTATCAAGTAAAACAAGAAGATTTTAGATTTAACATTCTTTATACGGATCCTTCACCCTTAAATTATATTACTGAAGTTCCGGGAAGTCCTTTTCCACCGAATCCGTTGCCTCAAAATGAAGTTGCCGAAACGCCTTTGTTAAAAGTATTTAACTTGGATAAATTAAATTATAACAATGATCCTCAAGCTGGAGGTGATGGTTTTTTTGATTTTTTGCCGGGCTTAACGATGGATGCTCAATACGGAAGAATTATTTTTACTACCAAAGAACCATTTGGGGAACTGCTGTTTTCTAAATTATCAAATACAGGTTCTGGTGAAAATTATAACAATACTAGTTCTTATAATGAAAATCAAAAGAAGTATGTGTTTCGTAGTATGTACCGAAATACACAATCTGGAGCTTTACAGGACAGTGATAAAAATAAATTTTTATTAAGAGGAAAATATAAATCATCTGGGGGAGACGGGATACCAATTGGTGCTTTAAATGTGCCGCAAGGTTCTGTTGTGGTGACCGCAGCTGGTAGAGTTTTAGTTGAAGGAATTGATTATAGTGTAAATTATCAATTAGGAAGAGTGCAGATTTTAGATCCGTCACTTCAAGCTTCAAATACACCTATCGAAGTGTCACTGGAAAACAATTCAGTTTTTGGTTTACAGACCAGAAGGTTTATGGGCGTAAATGTGGAACACAAAATTTCAGATAATTTCTTGATTGGCGGAACTTTTCTTAAGATGACTGAAAGACCATTTACTCAAAAATCCAGCTTTGGTCAGGAATCAGTTAACAATACTATTTTTGGATTCAATTCTAATTTTTCAACTGAAGTTCCTTTCTTGACCCGATTGGTAAACAAATTACCAAATGTAGATACTGATGTGCCTTCTAACCTTTCCGTAAGAGGTGAAATTGCTTTTTTGAAACCAGATACTCCAAAAGCAGATCAATTTCAGGGTGAGTCTACTATTTATGTAGATGATTTCGAGGGTTCTCAATCCACTATTGATATGCGTTCTCCTTATGCTTGGAGTCTGGCATCAACACCGGAAAGAAATGCCACGAGTACGTATGATTTCAATGCGAGTGCCAATGATTTAAGTTATGGATTTAAAAGAGCCAAATTAGCGTGGTATTCAATAGATCCTATATTCTATACTCAAAAGCCAACAGGAATTTCAAATGAAGATTTGTCGTTCAACAATACCAGAAGAATTTTTAGTGAGGAATTGTATCCTTTGACGGATATTGCACAAGGTCAGTCACAAGTCGTGAATACATTAGATTTAAGTTATTATCCTTCTGATAGAGGTCCGTATAATAACAGTTTAAATTCGGCTGCAAATCCAAGAGATAATTTTGGAGGAATTATGCGATCGTTAAATTCGACTAATTTCGAACAAGGAAATGTTGAATATATCCAGTTTTGGGTATTAGATCCTTATGTAGGAAATGGTCAGGTACCGCAATCTAATACGGGAAAAATTTATTTCAATTTAGGGGAAATATCCGAAGATGTTTTGAAAGATGGAAGAAAACAATATGAAAATGGGCTTGGACCAGATCAGATATTGGTAAACCCTCGACCGCTATGGGGAGATGTTCCAGCTTCTCAATCTTTAATTTATGCTTTTGATACTAATGCAGCAAATAGAACAAATCAGGATATTGGTCTGGATGGTTTGGCTGATGCCAATGAAGGAGCTGTATATACAAATTTTGCTTCGGAGTTAGACCCAGCAGCAGATGATTATACATTTTATTTGAATGCTTCTGGAGGAATTTTAGACCGATATAAAATGTATAATGGCACTGATGGAAACTCAGTAGTTGATATTAATGATCCAAACAGAGGATCGACAACTGTTCCGGATGTGGAGGATATCAACAGGGATAATACCATGAACACGATCAATGCCTATTACGAATATAGTATTGATGTTCAGCCAAACATGAATGTGGGACAAAATTATATTACTGATATAAGAAATACGCAAGTGACTTTACCGGATGGTTCGATTACAGAAGCGAGATGGTTGCAGTTTAAAATACCGGTTTCACAACCTGAAAACACGATAGGAAATATTTCTGATTTTAGATCTATACGTTTCATGAGAATGTTTATGACAGGTTTTAGTGAAGAAGTAACGGTTCGTTTTGGTGCGCTTGATTTAGTGCGAGGAGAATGGAGAAGATATACCAATACGCTTGATTTTAATGACACTAATGTTGCTGATGATGATACTAATCTAGATGTTTTAGCGGTTAATGTTCAGGAAAATAATGAGAGATGTCCAATAAATTATATTGTTCCTCCAGGAGTACAACGGGAACAATTATACAACAACAACACGGTTATCAATCAAAATGAGCAGTCGTTGGCGTTGAGAGTATCTGGGAATGGATTAGAACCAGAAGATTCAAGAGCAGTTTTTAAAAATGTAAGTATTGACATGCGTCAATTCAAGAAACTGAAAATGTTTTTACATGCTGAATCATTGCCAAATGAAATTGTGCTTCAAGACAATCAAATGGTTGGATTCATCCGTTTTGGAAATGACTTTACTCAAAATTTCTATCAAATTGAAATTCCTTTAAAAGTGACGAGTCCATCTTCTGCTTCAAATACAGATTGTTCTCCTTTGAGCGCTGAGGAAGTTTGGCCTGAGGAAAATGAGATAGATTTGTCATTGGCTTTATTAACAAAATTGAAGATTCTTGCAATGAGTATCAATCCGAGTACATTGCCCTTAGATGGTATTTATTATCCGGATAATGATCCAACAAATCCAACAGGCGACGGAAGTGATAGATTGCGATTGGGTATAAAAGGAAATCCTAATTTTGGATTAGTGCGAACGCTGATGGTTGGTCTAAAAAACAACGAATCCCGAAATGATATCAAAGGAGAAGTTTGGTTTAATGAACTTCGCTTAGCTGATATGGATAATCAAGGCGGAATGGCTGCTGTATTGAATGTAGATACAAATTTAGCTGATTTTGCTACAGTTTCTGCTTCAGGTAAAAAGAGCACTATTGGTTTTGGTACTTTGGAACAAGGGCCAAACGAAAGAAACCGTGAGGACACTGAACAGTATAGTATTGTGACTAATGTAAATCTTGGTAAATTATTGCCTCCAAAATGGCAAATTAATCTGCCTTTCAATTATGCTATTGGCGAAGAAACCATAACTCCGGAATACGATCCTTTTAATCAAGACATAAAGCTAAAACAATTGCTTGATAACACAACTGATCAGAACGAAAAAGACAATATCGAAAAAAGAGCTATTGATTATACAAAACGTAAAAGCATAAACTTCATTGGGGTTAGGAAAGACCGAAGTCCAGAACAAAAACAGCGCGTGTATGATCCGGAGAACTTTACTTTTTCCCAATCTTTTAATGAAGTAGAAAGACATGATTTTGAAATTGAAGATTATGTAGACCAACAGGTAAATACATCGGTGGACTATGCTTATACTTTTAAACCAAAATCAGTAGAGCCTTTTAAGAATACAAAATTCATGAAAAAAAGTAATTATTGGAAATTGTTAAGCGATTTCAACTTTAATTATTTGCCTTCTAATATATCGTTCAATAGCAATATAATCAGACAGTACAACCGTCAACAATTTAGACAGGTAGATGTGGAAGGAATTGGTCTGGATCCTTTGTATCGAAGAAATTTTGCTTTCAACTATCAATATGGATTTAATTATAATTTGACTAAATCTTTGAAATTAAATTATACGGCTTCATCCGGTAATATTGTAAAAAATTATTTGAATGAAGACAATGAGCCTATAGACACTTTTACAATCTGGGACAGTTATTGGGATATTGGAGATCCAAACCAACACATGCAACAATTAGTTGTGAATTATGAAATTCCAATAAATAAAATTCCATTATTTAGTTTTGTCAAAGCCAATTATACTTATACGGGAGACTACAGCTGGCAACGTACTTCTAATGCATTGTCTCAAATAGAAATTGAAGGGAACAGTTATAATTTAGGGAACACCATTCAAAATGCGAGTTCAAACAATTTGAATGCAACTTTCAATATGGATATGTTGTATAAATATTTAGGGCTGACAATAAACACAAATAAAACAGTCCCAAAACCTAAAACGACAGCCCCAAAACCAGGTGAAAAAATAGTAAATACAAATGCTAATCAAGTTCCAAAAAACAATGAATTCGTAGATGGTTTTATAGGTGTTTTGACCAGTATTAAAAATATTCAAATGAATTACACCTATAACAGCGGTACGGTTTTACCAGGGTATACGCCAAGTATAGGATTTCTTGGTTCATCAAGACCGTCGTTAGGATTTATTTTTGGAAGCCAAGATGATGTACGATATGAAGCTGCCAAAAATGGTTGGTTAACTAACTATCCTGATTTTAACCAAAATTTTTCTCAAGTAACCAATAAGTTATTTAAAGCTACGGCAAATGTAGATTTGTTGCCGGATTTAAAAATTGATCTGACATTAGACCGCGCTTATTCTGAAAATTTCTCAGAACAGTATGATGTTACAGATGGTATTTATAATCCTAGATCTCCATATAATACAGGTATTTTTTCAATTTCTACGGTGTTGATAAAAACTTCATTTTCGACTAGTGATGAAAATTCATCGGTTGCATTTGATGATTTTAGAATAAACAGACTTACTGTTGCAAATCGATTAGCTACCCAACGAGGAATTGACATTAATAATCCTGGTAATCTGGACCCAGATGGATTTCCGTTAGGGTATGGAAAAAACAATCAAGCTGTCTTGTTGCCTGCATTTTTAGCGGCTTATTCGGGAGGAAATGCTTCGGATGTTTCTCTTGGAATTTTTAGAAACTTCCCAATTCCAAACTGGTCAATAAAATACAATGGTTTGATGCGTTATGGACTGTTTAAAAAGAATTTCAAACGTTTTTCTTTGCAGCATAATTACAGAGCTTCTTATACGATAAATGCGTTTAGATCAAATTTTGAATATGACAAAGACCCAGATGGAGTGGATGTGAGTGGTAACTTTTTCAATCAAACCATAATGTCAAATATTAACTTGGTAGAACAATTTAATCCATTGTTGAGAATGGATTTTGAATTGAAAAGTTCATTAAAAGTATTAGCCGAAATCAAAAAAGACAGAGCGTTGTCAATGAGTTTTGATAATAATTTGTTGACAGAAGTTAAAGGAATAGAATATGTTGTAGGATTGGGTTATCGTTTCAAAGACGTGATTTTCTCTTCCAGATTGGCCGATAATCCAACAGGAATAATAAAAAGTGATATCAATTTGAAAGCGGATGTAACCTATAGAAACAATCAGACGATTGTTAGATATTTGGACTATGACAACAATCAATTGGCAGGAGGGCAGAATATATGGTCTTTGACGGTCAAAGCAGATTACTCTTTCAGCAAAAATCTAACGGCTATTTTCTATTATGACCACTCTTTTTCGAAAGCAGTAATATCAACTTCTTTTCCGTTGACAAATGTTCGTTCCGGAATCACACTTCGTTATAATTTTGGGAATTAATTTTTCGAAAACTGAACAATTTTTGAATAGAAGATTATTACATTTGTGCCATAAAATTAAATTATCAATAAATAATTATCAATTACAATTTATATGAACATACCAGTAAATTTAAAGTACACTAAAGATCACGAATGGATTAGTATTGATGGCGATACTGCAACTGTAGGAATCACTGATTTTGCACAAAAAGAATTAGGAGATATCGTTTATGTTGAAGTTGAAACTTTAGACCAGACTTTAGACAAAGATGAGGTTTTCGGTACAGTGGAAGCAGTTAAAACTGTTTCTGATTTGTTTCTTCCATTAGCAGGTGAAATTATTGCTTTCAACGACGCTCTTGAAAGTACTCCGGAAAGTGTTAATTCTGATCCTTATGGAGCTGGATGGATGATCAAAATAAAAATTGCAAATATGGCAGAAGTAGATGATTTATTATCTAGTGAATCATACAAAGAGCTTATTGGTGCCTAAACAAATATATTTTTTGGCAGTATTATTATGGGCTGGAGTTATTGCTTTTTCTTGTTTAGTTCAACTGAATAATGTTCCGTTAGGAGACGTTTCAAACCTAGATAAATTAGTGCATGTCTTTTTTCATTTTGTTTTAACAATGCTTTGTTTTTTGTTTTTTCAAAAACAGGCAAATGCTGTAAACAGTTTAAAACCTATAATAGTTTCTTTTCTGGTTTCTGTTTTTTTTGGAATAGGTATTGAAATTGCGCAAGAATTATTAACCGCTACCAGACATGCAGATGTATTTGATGTTTTGGCAAATTTATCTGGTGCAATTTTAGGAGTAGCTTTTATCATTTTATTGGATTTAAAAACGAAATTCAGATAGAATTCAATTTAAATAGAGTCCCACTTTGGTGGGACTTTTTATTTTATAGCATTCAGAAACACGAATGTTTATTTAGTTTAGTTGGTCTTTCTTTTTAAAGCATATAAAAACTTCAGTTCTAGCGTTAAAAAATAAAATAGTAAAATTTTATATTCAACTTATGTGTATATAAAATGTATTTTTGTGAGTCATAATCTGCTATAATTAAGAAATCAAAAGCGCAATGAATATCAAGCAATATTTAGATTCTACCTATTTAAAAACGGCGGAACAAGCGGGACTCAGCGAAGAAGAAAATACTTTGGTAGTCAAAGGATTTATCCAAGAAGCAATCGAGGAGCATTTTAAGCTTATTATGATTCGTCCTAATATGATTTCTTTGGCAAAAAAAATGATTGTTGAGGCAAATTCAGTTGTGTCAATAGGAACAGTTATCGATTTTCCAGAAGGCAAATCTTCATTAGAGAATAAACTTAATGAAGCTCTCCAGGCGATACATGATGGTGCTGATGATTTAGATTTTGTATGCAATTATGAAGCTTTCAAAAGAGGAGAAGCAGACTTGGTAAAAGAAGAAATTTTGAAATGCACCCAATTAGGTTTAGATAATAATAAAGTAGTAAAGTGGATTATTGAAGTGGCGGCTCTTAGCGATAAAGAAATTATCCAGTTGTCAAGTTTGATAAAAAATGTAATTGTTTCTAATTTTAAACAAGAGCTTTTTGCTTCGGTTTTTGTGAAGTCTTCTACGGGATTTTATAAAACAGAAAATAATTTGCCAAACGGCGCGACTATTCCCTCGATAATGATGATGCTTGAAAACGCATCGCCACTTCCGGTGAAAGCTGCAGGAGGTGTGAGAACTTATGAAGAAGCTGTTATGATGATTCAATTAGGAGTGAAAAGGATAGGTACATCAGGTGCGAAAATTATTGCTAACGGACAAAATTCACATAATGAATATTAAATTCACAAAAATCATAAACATGAAAAAAGGGTTGTTAGTTTTCTTTTTATTTTTGTATTCCTTTTTTGCATATTCCCAAGATTTAAATACTACTTCAGTGCAATTTGGCAATTCGGCGGAGCGATTTCCTGTTTTTCCTGATTGTGTAAATTTACAATCGAAAGTATTAGAAAATTGTTTTTACAATCAAGTTCAGGATTTTGTTTTTCAAAATTTTCAAATTCCGGATAATTTAAAACAAAATAACTTTAAGGGGAATGTAAAAGTCCTTTTTGAAGTAGACAGCAATGGTGTTTTTAAAGTGATTTATGTTGATGCTGTTGATGAGGCATTGATAAAAGAAACAAAAAGGGTTTTTGGGACATTTCCAAAAATAGAACCGTCAACTTATAATGGAAAACCAACCTACTCCAAGTTTACCATAACTATTGGTATACCCTTAAAAAGTAGAGGAGAACTCGAAGCTGAAGCTCAGGTAAAAGCCGAAATGGTTTCAAATAACAAACCAAAACTTACTGAATTAGATAGTATTGTATATAAAAAGTTCAATAATCCGGAGTTTGAAAGCTATTTGAATGTTCCTTTTTCGCATAGTTATTACGCACAATTTGATGGTTCTTTAAATCAAGTGGGAAGTAATAATCACACTGCTTCAAAACCATATACATATGCTGAGGTTTCAAAATATTATGATCTGAAAGCAGTTAATGAAAAGATAAAAAAGAAAGCTTCAGGTTGGTGGGCAAGAAAATTATGGAATGAGAGTACGGTAGAAATCCAAGGAGAAGGATATTGGTTTACACTAAATCCTATACTTGATTTACAGGTTGGGAAAGCTTCAAAAACAGAGGCGTCTTATACATACGTAAACACACGCGGAATAAATTTTAGAGGAGGTTTGGGCAAGCAGCTTAACTTTTCGACCACGGTTTTTGAAAGTCAAGGGCGTTTTGCGGGTTACTTCAATCGTTATGCTGAATCTATTAGACCTGCGGGAGGAAATCCTGCTATTATTCCTGGGATAGGAATTGCAAAAGATTTCAAAACGGATGGATATGATTTTCCTTTGGCGGAAGCCAATTTGACTTTTGCACCCAGTAAACATATTGATTTACAATTGGGTTATGGCAGAAATTTTATTGGGGACGGATACCGTTCTTTGTTAGAAAGTGATGGCGCCAGTCCGTATCCTTATTTTAAATTGAATACTAATTTTTGGAAAATAAAATATACCAATACTTACATGTGGCTCAAGGATGTTCGTCCTGAGGTGACATTAGAAAGAACGTATGCCACAAAATTTATGGCAAACCATTATTTGAGTTGGAATGTTTCGAATAAACTGAATCTTGGTTTTTTCGAATCGGTAATTTGGACCAATTCGAATGACAGGGGATTTGATGTGAGTTTTGTAAATCCTATTATTTTTTATCGTTCGGTTGAATTTGCTTCTTCAGCCAGAAGCGGAAATGCAGTTTTAGGGTTGACTTTTAAGTACAAATGGAGCAATCAAATTAACTTTTACGGACAGTTTATTCTAGATGAATTTTCTCTTGGAGATATCAAAGAAGGAGATAATAGTTGGAAAAATAAATACGGATATCAGCTGGGTGTGAAGTACTACAATGCATTCAAAGTAGATAATTTACTATTACAATTAGAATACAATCATGTACGTCCCTATGTGTATTCTCATAGTATGCCAATTACAAATTACGGTCATAACAACCAAAGTATTGGGCATCAATGGGGAGGGAATTTCAAGGAATTTATCGCTATAGCGCGCTTTCATAAAGGAAGGCTTTTTGCTGATGCAAAAGTTACTGTGGGGACTCGAGGTTTGGATTTTGATACAGCCGAAGACAGTTTTAATTACGGAGGAAATATCTATAAAGATTACGATGAGAAAAGAGCTTTTGATAGTGGTGTAAAAGTAGGTCAGGGAAATAAAACGGCTGTTTTTATTGCTGATTTTCAAGGGGGTTATTTAGTGAATCCATCGACGAACCTGAAGCTTTTTGGAAGTTATATTTATAGAAGTTTTGATCCTACAAAAAACACGACAACAACTTTCACTGAAAGCACTAATTGGTTTACTTTAGGACTGAGAGCTGATATTTTTAATTGGTATTTTGATTATTAATCTTTTTGTGAATTGTTTTTTGTCAAATCCCTTTTGATACACTACTTTTGCAGAAGTTTTTAAAAACAAACAAACTCTAGTATTGAACGCAACACAAAATACATTTTCATTAAAATCCATTTATATTGATTTCCGAGAGATCACTAAGGCACGTTTAGCTATTAGTGTTGTATTTTCGTCTATTGCTGGATTTATGCTTGGGATTTATGATTTGCATTCATTGGATTGGTTGGTTTTATTAAAATTGGCAGTTGGTGGATACTGTATGGTAGGAGCATCAAATGCTTTTAACCAAGTTATCGAAAAAGACCTGGATGCCTTGATGGATAGAACGAAAAATCGTCCTGTTCCGGCTGGCAGAATGTCGCAAGCTACAGCTTTGATTATTGCGAGTCTTTTGACGATTGTTGGAATTGCGTTGCTTTATACAATCAATCCAAAAACCGCTATGTTTGGCGCCATTTCAATATTTTTATATACAAGCGTTTATACTCCTTTGAAAACGATGACCTCGTTGTCTGTTTTTGTTGGAGCTTTTCCTGGAGCAATTCCTTTTATGTTGGGATGGGTTGCGGCAACGGGAGAATTTGGAATAGAAGCAGGAACCTTGTTTTTAATTCAGTTTTTTTGGCAATTTCCACATTTTTGGGCTATTGGATGGTTTTTGTATGAAGATTATGAGAAAGCAGGTTTCTTTATGTTGCCTACAGGTAAAAAAGACAAAGGAACAGCCTTGCAGATTATTTTATATACGGTTTGGTTAATTTTAGCGTCACTTTTACCAGTTTTGGGTTATACTGGGCGTTTGTATATAACGCCAATTGCTGCAATTGTTGTGTTTTTACTGGGACTATGGATGCTTTTTTATGCTGTTCGGTTGTATAAATTAAGAACTGCAAAAGCAGCAAGAACATTAATGTTAGTTAGTGTTTCTTATATTACATTGTTACAATTGGTTTATATATTTGATAAATTTTTAAGATAGTTATGGAGATGATAATGACAGCTGAGGAGCAAAAATCCAGAACGGCAAGATCCTATAAATTGATTTTGTTATTTGCAATGGTAAGTATGACCATGATGTTTGCAGGACTTACGAGTGCTTTTGTAGTGAGTAAATCCAGAGCGGACTGGTTGAAGGATTTTCAATTACCAATAGCGTTTTATTACAGTACTGTTGCAATAATAGGATGTAGCGTTACTTTTTATTTGGCTAAAAAAGCGATTCAGAAAAACAATCAAAGTAAAACGACAATTTTTCTTTTGACTACATTAGTTCTAGGAATATTGTTTGTAATTTTACAGTTCATAGGATTTGGACAAATAGTGGATAATGGGTATTATTTCACCGGAAGTGGAAGCTCAATAACCACGACTTTTTTATACGTTGTTACGGTTGTGCACTTGATTCACCTTGCTGGTGGCGTGATTTCACTTCTAATTATAATTTATAATCATTTTAAACAAAAATACAATTCATCTCAAACCCTTGGAATTGAACTTGGTGCAATGTACTGGCACTTTCTTGACTTATTATGGGTTTATTTGTTTTTGTTTTTATATTTCTTTAAATAAGAAAAAAACGTAAATTTGGGAACTTTTTAACGAATAACTTTTATGGAAGCGACAGTTACTACTGCAAATAGTGAAGAAAAAACTTGGGGAGGCGGCAATGAGCCAATGGGAGCAAGTTATGGCAAATTGATGATGTGGTTTTTTATCGTATCAGATGCTTTAACGTTCTCAGGATTTCTGGCGGCGTATGGTTTTTCTCGATTTAAATTTATTGAAACTTGGCCGTTGGCCGATGAAGTGTTTACGCACTTTCCATTTTTGCATGGAGTATCTGCTCCGATGTATTATGTGGCATTAATGACCTTTATTTTGATTTTTTCATCTGTAACAATGGTTTTGGCTGTTGATGCAGGTCATCAAATGAAAAAAAATAAAGTAGTTCTTTATATGTTTTTAACCATTATTGGTGGTTTGATTTTCGTAGGATCTCAAGCATGGGAATGGAAAAATTTTATTAAAGGAGAATACGGTGCTATTGAAACAAAAGGAGGAAGTTTACTTCAGTTTGTTGATAAAGATGGACACCGTGTAGCTTTAGCTGATTTTGCGGCTATTTTGCCTGAAGAAAGAGAACAATTGACAAGGAGCAGTGCAAAATGGTTTATGGATGAACCCAGTTTGCCTTCTTATTCTGTTGCCGAAGTTCAAGCGGGTTTCAAAGCGCATCCTGAACTTTTAATCAGAACTGAGGTAATAACCAAAGAGAAGAAGAAAACAATTCTTTCAAGAGAAGAGTCTGAAGCAAGATTAAGTCAAGCACATTATGTTGTTGAAGGCGCAAACTTGAAAAGAAACGAATACGGAAGTAAATTATTTGCTGACTTCTTTTTCTTTATCACTGGATTTCACGGATTTCACGTTTTTTCTGGAGTAATCATAAATATTATCATATTTTTCAATGTGTTAATTGGAACTTATGAGAAAAGAAAAAGTTATGAAATGGTAGAAAAAGTGGGTCTTTATTGGCACTTTGTCGATTTAGTTTGGGTATTTGTATTTACAGTTTTCTATCTAGTTTAATTTTCAAAAGTAATTATCATGTCACACGAACACGTATCTAATATAGGTAGAATCTGGAAAGTTTTCGGAATATTATCTGCCGTTACAGTAGTAGAAGTTTATTTGGGTATATTGAAACCGGATTTTCTTTTCATGAATGATTTTTTAAGTATGAATTTACTTAATTGGATATTCTATGCTCTTACTATTTTTAAAGCCTATTACATTGTATATGCATTTATGCACATGGAAGGTGAAAAAAGTTCTTTAAGAAGCGCAGTTGTTCTTCCAGTAATTTTTCTGATATTATATTTACTCTTCATTCTTTTGACAGAAGGGGATTATATTTATGAGGTTTTTAAGAATTCTACCATTAAATGGAATTTTTAACAAGATATTAATTCAATAAAAGGGTACGCATTGCGTACCTTTTTTTATTTTTGTACTTTAATAGTATTATTACAATGAAAAAAAATAGTGTCCTTTTCGTTCTTTTTATTTTGCCTATAGTTGCCTACCTTTTTTTTGCTTCGGGTGTGAACGGGTTTACTAAATTACCAACAATAACTCCTAATACCGCTGATTTAGGTAATTGGCAATCTTTAGACGGTCAAAAAGTTAGTTTGAATGGCAAAGTAACGATTCTCGGTTTTATGGGTACTGAACTTTTAAAAAACAGAGGAAATCTTTTTAATTTAAATCAAAAAATTTATCAAAGGTATCATGAGTTCAAAGATGTTCAGTTTGTGATGATTTGTCCAACCGGAACTGAAAAAGATGCCAAAAAAGTGGTTGATGCTCTGGGTGCTTTTACGGATGTTGCCCAGTGGCGCTTTGTATTTGCGTCGACGGAAGATATTAATGCCTATTATGCTCAATTAAAATTGGCGGAGAAGTTAGATAAAAATTCAGGTACACCAAAAGTCTACATCATTGATAAGAAACGAAATCTTCGAGGTCGAAAACTAGTGAAAGATACTAAAGAGGGGTATAGTACATTTCATCCAGCGGAGTTGAGTAACGAAATGCTTGATGATTTTAAAGTTATTCTTTATGAATATCGTGCTGCTCTTAAAAAGAACAATAACGCCACCAGAAAAATTTAATATTTTATGTTCAAAAATAAATCATACATAGGAATCTCTTTTATTATTTTGATTTTCGGCATTTACGCTGTTCCAAAAATTGTTGAGAGAATTAAAAACGATAAAGTGGTTCAAGGGGATAGACTGGACAGTGTTAATCCGGCAACTGCCGAAGAAGGGCAATTAATTAAAATAGGACCTGCGCCTAAATTCGAATTAATAAATCAAGACAATAAGAAGATTACTAATGAAACTTACAAAGGGAAAGTGTATGTCTTGGAATTTTTCTTTACTACCTGTCCTACGATTTGTCCTAAGATGAATGAAAGTATGTTAGTTTTAGAGAAGAGTTTTTTTGGTAATCCTAATTTTGGCATTGTCTCTATCACTATTGATCCACAACACGACACTCCACAAGTATTAAAAGATCATTCAAAACTATTAGGTGTAAAATCCTCTAATTGGAATTTTTTAACCGGAGACAAAACTTATATTTTTAATTTAGCCAATAAAGGTTTTAATCTTTACGCGGGTGAAAATAAAAAAGTGGCAGGTGGTTTTGAGCATTCAGGATTGTTTGCCTTGATTGATAAAAATGGAAATATCCGTTGTAGAAACGATGATTTCGGAAATCCAATTTTATATTATGATGGTTTAGATAAAAAAGGAGTAAGAAACATTCAACAAGATATTAATATTTTATTAGAAGAATAATAATGGAAAACATTTCGTTAGAACAAAAATACAGCAAGCTCATCATTGCAGTTTCAATTTTAATACCGGTTGTGGTTGCCATACTTTTTGGAGTAAAACTAAAAGATTTTGGATATAATGCCGAGCCACTTTCTTTTTTGCCGCCAATCTATGCTACTACCAACGGAATTACAGCGATAGTTTTAATCGTTGCAGTGATAGCTATTAAAAATGGTAAAAGAAAACTTCATGAAAGGTTGATGACTTCGGCTATTGCTTTGTCTGTTGCTTTTCTTGTCATGTATGTTGCATATCATATGACTTCTGATTCAACAAAATTTGGTGGTGAAGGAACAATCCGATATGTTTATTTCTTTATATTAATTACGCATATTATTTTATCGATTGCCATTATTCCTATGGTTTTAATAACGTATGTTAGAGCATTGTCGCAAAAATTTGATACCCATAAAAAAATAGCAAAAATTACTTTTCCAATTTGGTTGTATGTTGCCGTAACTGGAGTGGTTGTTTATTTAATGATTTCACCATATTATGTATAGTAGAAAAATAATTAGCAATTTGCAATTGGCAAAAAGGTCAAAAAGTATTTTTAACTATAGTCTATTGCTTATTGCCCTTTGTTTATTTTCACAAACTGCAAATGCACAATGCGCCATGTGTCGCGCCGCATTGACCAGCGAAGGTAATACAACAAAGGCAGCTGCGGTAAATGACGGAATCGTTTATTTAATGGTAATTCCGTATCTGCTTGTCGCAGGAATTGGTTATGCCATTTATCGAATGAAAAAGAAGAAATCCTAAAAAATTAATTTCAATAGCAATATCAAAAGTCAATCTTAAAATAGTGCATTTCAATTTTTTTAGTTTAAAGTACATGGTAACTGATCACTAAAAACTGACCACTGATCACTCTATTTCAATCCATCTACGGACACATTCACTGTTCCTTTTACTTTGATAAAGGCAATAATAGCTTGATTAGTCAATTGGATTTTTTGAAATTGAATCTCCTCCATTTTTCCGTTTACAAAAACACCTTGCATTGGAGAATAGTTTTTTAAATAAGTCATCATGCTTTTTTGACCTTCTTCAAGATTTGGTTTTATGGAGTAGCGACAACTTTGTTCTATTTTTCTTAAAATTAACCCTTGTGCTAACCAATTAGCAGTTCGCATTAATTTGTTTTTTGTGTCTAAGGCATAATCTAATTCATCAAAATAGACTTCTTTGGTTTTGTCGTTATATTGAGGAAAACCGGCTAAATAAATGGTTCCATTTACAGATCCCAATACATCTAAAGCGATTATCATTTTTCCGTTTTTGTGCCAAATAGCAACATTCTGAACTTTTATTTTCTTGGATCCTGAACCAAATTCTTGTCCGGCAAAATTCTTGGTCATTAGTTTTGATGCTTCCAGATAGGTAGAAACAGCAACAATGTTTGCGGTGATTTCCTGAGGTATTTTGGAGACAGGTTTTAAAATGATTTTGCTGGCATTAAATTTAGATTCGGGTTGCTTTCCTATTAATGTTTCCATGTTGCATTTCATTCCCATTTCTAGTACAAAAGTGTCATTTTTGAGTTTGGCATTGGTAGAATAAATTTCGATAGGAACAATTCGAAGCCAACTTTCATAAGTGTCACTCATTTGAAAAGGAGCGCAAATTTTCTCTAAAGCGGCCAAAACATTCGGTTTAAAATCCATTGATTTTGCAATGGCATCATCAATTTTCTTTTCTATTTTAGACTTGAAAAGCTTTATTCCCGGATTGATAAGATAGGTTACGGGCACATTTTTTCCAAAAACTGTCATCGTTGGACTTTCATTCCAGTCCAATGATTTTAGTTCTGTTTTGGTATTCATTTTCCAATTGGTCAAACCTACATCACTGAGCAAAGTGACCACACCATCTAGATTAAATTCTTTAGTGTTGTACAATTCGACTCCCATTTTCTTTGTTCCAATCCTGTATTTTACGATAGCTTTCAAAGGTAAGACCGTTCTGATTTTTTGACCATTAGCTCCGTTGTCATTTTTGATTGTGATAGGTGCTAATTTCCAAATCTTCATTTCAATGTCATCATCTTCAATATTGTTGTCTTCATAGATCAACCCATTCAGGAGTGAGTTCGTTTGATTTTCGATATCCTTCAGTTTTACGATGATGGGTAAATTAATAAAGGAAGGAATGTTTTCGTAAACTAAAGGAATGGCATCGTCCGGTTCTGGTTTTAAAGTGGCTATTTTACTGGTTGTAGAGCAACTTGTAATCAATGCGATAGACAGAATTATAAGTAGGGCTGAAAAAAATTTATGCATTTTATTTTAGTTTGATGAGGCAAAATTAGCAAAACAATTCTTTTTTAGGATTAATGTGTAACATTTTCATAACAATTATGTCTTATGATTAAATTCCTGATAAAGGTATTAACGTTTTCTTATTACAATTTCTTTTAGAGAAGAATTAATATTGTTTTAAAATTAACATAATTATGATTGAAATTAAAGATTTGCATAAGTCCTATAAAATGGGAAATTCCGAATTACATGTGTTAAAAGGGATTAATTTCAACATTAAAGAAGGGGAATTAGTGGCTATTATGGGGTCTTCCGGTTCGGGAAAATCTACACTGCTTAATATTCTTGGAATACTTGATGAAGCTGATTCTGGGAGTTATATTTTGGATAGTGTGCCTATTAAAAATCTCAACGAGACTATTGCTTCAAGATATCGCAACAAATTTTTAGGTTTTGTTTTTCAATCTTTCAATTTGATTAATTATAAAAGCGCTTTGGATAATGTGGCGATGCCATTGTATTATCAGGGTGTGAAAAGGAAAGAACGTAATGAAATTGCGATGAATTTTTTGGAGAAAGTAGGTTTGTCATCGCATTCACATCACTTGCCAAATGAACTTTCCGGTGGACAAAAACAACGTGTTGCGATTGCAAGAGCATTAGCATCAAATCCCAAAGTATTATTGGCTGATGAGCCTACAGGAGCTTTGGATACCAAAACATCTTATGAAGTTATGGAGTTGATACAAGGGATTAATGACGAGGGAAAAACCATTTTGATTGTAACGCACGAGCCTGATATTGCTGCCATGTGTAAAAGAAATGTTGTTTTGAAAGACGGTTTGATCATTGATGATAAATTAGTGCAACAAGTTAGAGCTTCTTCTTATAAAGATGGTTTAATCATCGATGATAAATTAGTAGAACAAGTAAGAGCATCCGCTTATGTTTAATGTAGAACGCTGGCAGGAAATTTTTGAGGCAATTGCCAAGAACAAACTGAGAACTTTTCTCACGGGAATTTCTGTGGCTTCTGGAATTTTCATATTAGTTATTCTTTTGGGTGTGGGCAAAGGACTTCAAAACGGTATTGAAAAACAGTTTGAACGTGATGCCGATGGTATAATTGAAGTTTGGACAGGAACTACTGCCAAAGAATACAAAGGATTGAATCCTGGAAGACAAATCCAATTTCGCAACAGCGATTATGATATTTCAGTGCAAAAATTCGGAGATTTATTAGATAAAAAAGCGGCTACCTATAGTTTTTGGAATAGTGTAATTGTTTATGGTAAAGAAACTGGGAATTATCAATATAGAGGTGTTTATCCGGATTATCAGGCCATTGAAAATGCAACAATTGTTAATGGAAGATTCATTAATAATAATGATTTGGTAAGCAGTGAGAAAGTTGCGGCCATTGGACAAAAAGTAAAATTGGATTTATTCAAAGACAAGAATCCTATTGGAGAGCAAATTGTAATTAACAATATCAATTTTAAAGTGGTTGGTGTTTTTACCGATCCAGCTGGAGAAAGAGAAGAATCCAGAGTGTATCTGCCAATAACGACTACACAAAAAGCTTTTGGGATTGGGGACAGAATTAGCAATTTGTCTTTTACGCTAACAAAAAAGGCTACTTATGAAGAAGCTTTAGCGCAATCAAATAAGTTTACAAAGGAATTAGATCAATTGTTAAAAAGTAAAAATACAATTGCGCCTGATGATGAAAGTGCCATAGGAATTAATAATTCCATAAAAAATGCAAAACAGTTTTATGATTTGAACCTGTATATCCGATTGTTTTTTTGGTGGGTTGGAATTTGTACCATAATAGCTGGAGTAGTTGGGGTAAGTAACATTATGTTGATTATTGTAAAAGAAAGAACCAAAGAAATTGGTATTAGAAAAGCGCTTGGAGCATCTCCGGTTTCTATTATTGGAATGATTTTGCATGAATCCATTTTTATTACGACAATAGCAGGATTTGTGGGGCTTTTATCAAGTTTGTTGTTGTTGGAATTAGTAGGCCCGCAAGTATCAAGCGATTATTTTCTGAATCCCGAAGTTGATTTTAGTATTGCTTTGACCACCTTGATATTATTAGTTGTTGCTGGTGCTTTAGCTGGATTTTTTCCGGCATACAGAGCTGCCAAAATAAAACCCATTGTAGCACTTAGAGACGAATAATTATGTTTGACAGAGATAAATGGAACGAAATTTTAGAGGCTTTAACGGCTAATACATTCAGGACGATTCTTACGGCGTTTGGTGTTTTTTGGGGAATATTTATTTTGGTAATATTACTCGCCGCAGGAAATGGATTGGAAAATGGTGTTAAAAAAGGTTTTGACGGAATTGCAACAAATACGATGTTTATGTGGTCGCAAACTACTTCGAAACCGTTCAAAGGATTGCCTGCCACCAGACAATTCGATTTTAAAAACGTTGATGTTACTGCTTTGAAAGAGAATTTTCCGGATTTATTATACGTTTCGCCTAGAAATCAATTGGGGGGTTTTGAAGGAGCAAACAATGTGGTAAGAGGGACAAAAACGGCAGCCTATACTATTTATGGGGATTATCCAGAGTTGATTAAGCAAGAATCGATGGATATCATAAAAGGGCGTTTTGTGAATCAGCAAGATATTGTATTGAAGCGTAAAGTTGCGGTTATTGGTCAAGGTGTAATAAACGAAATGTATGAAAAAGCAGAAGAGATTATTGGAACTTATATCAAGATAAATGGAGTTAATTTTATGGTGGTGGGTGTTTATAACTCTAAATCTAGAAATAATGGAGATGCTGAATCCGCTCAAAAAAATATTTTTATGCCATTTACTACTTTTCAGCAAGCTTTTAATTATGGGGACACAGTAGGATGGATGGCACTTACAGCTAATGATGATGCATCAATTACAGAGTTGAAACCTAAAATTCTAGACTTTATGAAATCCAGACATTCGATACATCCTCAAGATGACAGAGCGATTGGGAATTTTGATTTGTTTCAGGAGTTCAGCAAAATACAAGGCTTGTTTTTTATTCTAAAATTCATTGCTTATTTTGTAGGAACACTGGTGTTACTTTCCGGAGTAATTGGAATTTCTAATATCATGTTGATTGTTGTCAAAGAACGCACAAAGGAAATAGGAATTCGAAGAGCATTAGGAGCAACGCCGGGTGCCATTCGTTCCCAAATATTATCAGAAGCTATTTTTCTGACTATTATCGCAGGAATGTTTGGAATTGCATTGGCCACAGGATTATTAGCTGTTATCAATATGGTTTTAGAGTCGATGCCAAGTGAAGGAATGATGTTTGCCAACCCAAGTGTAGATTTGACAGTTGTTTTTATTGCTTTACTCATACTCATCGGTTCCGGTTTATTTGCAGGATTAATTCCGGCTCAAACTGCCATAAACGTAAAGCCAGTAGACGCATTAAGAACAGAATAAAATATCAATCAAAAATTATATAATCGATTAAACAATAAGCAAAATGAAAAAAGGATTAACCGTAACTATTTTAATTACAATCGCACTAGTGTTCTCCGGTGCCTTGTATTATTTGTATGCCAAGAATCAGGAATCTCCAGTTGTTTTTGAAACCGATAAGGCAGAAATAAAAACGATTGTGAAGAATACGATTGCAACCGGTAATATTGTTCCGGATGAAGAGGTGCTTATCAAACCTAATATTTCAGGTATTATTGAAGCTGTTTACATTAAAGCTGGGGAGAATATAAAAGCTGGCGATTTAATTGCAAAGATTAAAGTTGTTGCCAATGTATCTAATTTGAGTAATTCTCAAAACCAGGTTCAAACATCAAAAATTGCATTGGATAATCAAGAGAAAGTGTTTTTAAGACAAAAAACGTTGTTTGATAAAGGCGTTATTTCTGCCAATGATTTTGATGTGGCACAATTAGCATATAAACAAGCGAAACAGAATTATAGTGCATCTAAACAAGGGTATGACATTGTGAAAACAGGAACAACTTCAGGACTGGGCAGTTATGCCAATACTTTGATTCGTTCTACAGTAAATGGAATGGTGCTGGATGTTCCGGTAAAAGTAGGGAACCAAGTAATTGAAAGTAATAATTTCAACGAAGGAACAACAATAGCAAGCGTTGCCGATGTTGGGCGTATGATTTTCGTTGGAAAAATTGACGAATCAGAAGTAGGTAAAATAAAAGAAAAATTACCAATCGAAATTACAGTTGGCGCCATTGAAAACGAAAAATTCGATGCCATTCTACAATATATTGCCCCAAAAGGTAAAACAGAGAATGGAGCGATTCAATTCGAAATAAAAGCATCTTTGACCAACAGAGACGATACTTTTATCAGAGCAGGTTTAAGTGCAAATGCCTCGATTATTTTGGAAAAAGCGGATAAAGTTTTAGCGGTAAAAGAATCCCTAATTCAATTTGATAAAAAAACACAAAAACCCTATGTAGAGGTTGAAACCGGAGTACAAAAATTCACAAGAAAAGATTTAGTCTTGGGGGTCAGTGATGGAATTTATGTTGAAATTAAAAGCGGAATTAAAGCTTCGGATAAAATTAAAGTATGGAATCAAGGTCTAAAAAATGAAGAAATGAAACCTTAAAAATACACTCAAAAAAGAATTTTAGTTTTTAAAAAAATGTTAAATATGTGTAGTATCTTTGCTACACTTTCATTCAAAATATATGAAAAAAAATAGTTGTATCAGTTTCGTTTTTATCGTGCTGTTTGGTTTGTCCGTTCAGGGACAAACCAAAAAATGGACTCTGGAAGAATGCGTAAAATATGCCATACAAAATAACATCTCAATCAAACAATCCGAATTAGATTCTAAAACGGCAAACATTGATAAAAAAGGAGCTATTGGGAATTTCCTACCCTCGCTTAATGCCAGTGCTTCCCATTCCTGGAATATTGGTTTGAATCAGGATATCACAACCGGGCTTTTACAAAATCAAACTACACAGTTTACTTCTGCTGGGGCAAATGTAGGAGTGGATATTTACAAAGGTTTACAAAACCAAAATACATTGCGAAAAGCCAATCTTTCGATAATGGCGGCCAAATATCAATTGCTCAAAATGCAGGAAGATGTAGCATTGAATGTTGCTAATGCTTTTTTACAGGTGCTTTTTAACAAAGAAAACTTAAAAGTGCAAAAAGAACAATTGGGGATTAATGAAAAGCAATATGCACGCTCAGAAGAATTAGTTAAAGCAGGATCTATTCCACGAGGGGATTTATTGGACATAAAAGCTACTGTGGCATTAAACAACCAAAATGTTATTGCTGCTGACAATGCGTTATTAATTTCAAAATTAAGTTTGGCTCAATTGTTACAGTTGAAAGACTTTGAAAATTTTGATGTGGTGGATGATACCGATGTTAAAGATGAAAATAACATTATGGCACAAACACCAACTGCCATTTATGATAAAGCCAAAGAAGGTAGAACTGAATTGAAAATTGCCAGAACTAATTTAGAGATTGCACAGAAAAATGTAGCAATTGCCAAAGGAGCTTATCAACCTACTTTACAAGGTTTTTATAGTTTTAGTTCTAGGGTTGGTTATAGTGACAGAGTTGTGGGTTTTCAACCAAATACTTCAAATCCTACATCTGTAGTTGGGTATGTGGAAGGTACAAATCAAGATGTTTTACAAAATAATTTTTCTCCCGTATTAGGAAAAGCTTTGCCTTTCTTTGATCAATTTAGTGATAACAAAGGACATTCTTTTGGGGCTCAGTTATCGATTCCTATCTTTAATGGGTTTTCAGCCAGAAACAATGTAGAGCGTTCTAAAGTAAGTCTGGAAAGATCAAAAATTGCTGTAGAGCAACAAGATTTAGATTTACAAAGAAATGTTTTCACTGCATTTGCAGATGCGAAAGGCGCATTGAATGCTTATGAATCTTCGGTTGTGGCACTTGAATCCAGACAAGGAGCATATGATTATGCCAAAGAAAAATACGCAGTAGGTTTGATGAATTCTTTTGATTTTAATCAGTCACAAACCTTACTTACTAATGCACAATCAGATGTTCTTAGAACAAAATACGATTATATTTTTAAAATTAAAATATTAGAATTCTATTTTGGAATTCCCCTTATCAAAAACTAATTTATCATGTCAAAGAAAACAATTTATATCTTAATAGGTGGAGCAGTAGTAATTATTGTTGCGTTAATAGCACTTTCAAAATCAGGAGCTATCGGAAATAAGGACAAGGGAACTGAAGTTGAAATCGCCCAAGTTAATCCTGTAACTATTGTTGAAACGGTTTCGGCTACAGGGAAAATTCAACCAGAAATTGAGGTTAAAATTTCATCTGAGGTATCTGGAGAGATTATATCTTTAAACGTAAAAGAAGGACAAGTTGTAAAGAAAGGAGATTTATTGGTTAAAATAAATCCGGATTTGTATACTTCAGGCTACAATCGTTCGGTTTCCAATTTATCAGGAACCAGAGCAAATTTGAGTCAGGCGGATGCTTCGTTCAAGGAATCTAAATCAAGTTACGACAGAAATAAAACATTATTCGAAAAAGGAATTATTTCAAAGTCAGATTGGGATAAAGCAGTTGCCTCTTATGAGGTGGCCAAAGCAGCTAAGCAAACCGCTTATTTTAATGTTCAAAGTGCCTCGGCAACAGTAAATGAAGCCAAAGACAATTTAGGACGTACTACAATCTATGCGCCTGCGGATGGAACTATTTCGATGTTAAACGTAGAATTGGGAGAGCGTGTTTTAGGAACGCAACAGATGACGGGAACGGAGATTTTGAGAGTAGCTAACTTAAATAATATGGAGGTTGAAGTAGATGTCAATGAAAATGATATTGTAAAAATTAAAGTGGGAGATGAAGCGAATGTTGAAGTTGATGCTTATCTAAAAAAACAATTTAAGGGTGTTGTAACTAGTATTTCTAATTCGGCCAGTTCAGCTTTGACAGCAGATCAGGTGACTAATTTTAAAGTTAAAGTAAGAATCCTTAAAGAATCGTATCAAGATTTATTAGAGGGAAAACCGGATACATATTCTCCTTTTAGACCTGGAATGACTGCAACGGTTGATATCATTACAGAAACTAAAACGAATGTGTTGTCTGTGCCAATTAGTTCAGTAGTGGTAAAATCAGATACGACAGCTGTAAAAGAAATTAAAGTAGAAGATCCTAATGAAGAACAAAAAGGAGCTGCACCTAAAAGTGACAAAAAGTTTGAATGCGTATTTGTAAAAGTAGGCGATAAAGCTAAAATTAGAATCATCAAAACTGGAATCCAAGACGATACAAATATTGAGGTTTTAACAGGTCTTAAAAAAGGAGATGTTGTTATAACCGGACCTTATACTACCGTTTCAAAGGACTTAAATTCTGGAGATAAAGTAACGCTAAAAACGGACAAAGATAAAGCGGAAAGCAAAAAATAAAAATAATATACTAATATTTTAAAATCACAATTATGGAATATATTTCATGATTGTGATTTTCAAGTTAAAATAAAATCTAAAAATTGGAATACATTCTCAACATCGAAACCGCTACGAAAAATTGTTCTGTTGCTCTTGCAAAAGGTGGAAAAACAATTATATGCAAAGAAATTGCCGAAGAAGGCTATTCTCATGCAGAACGACTGCATGTTTTTATTGAGGAAATTATAAAAGAAGCGGGAATTACACTTAATGATTTATCTGCTGTCGCTGTGAGTCAAGGTCCGGGTTCTTACACCGGATTAAGAATAGGAGTTTCTGCAGCTAAAGGACTCTGTTATGCGCTGGATATTCCATTAATTGCGGTAGATACTTTACAAGCTTTGGCGTCACAGGTTACCATTTTAAGCGGATTAATCATTCCTATGATTGACGCTCGCAGAATGGAAGTATATAGTGCTGTTTTTGCTCCAAATTTGGAACGAAAAAGAGAAGTTCTTGCCGAAATAATTACGGAGAACTCCTTTGAGAATTTGCAGGGAACACTTTATTTTGTTGGTGATTGTGCTGAAAAATGCAAGTCGGTTTTGACCAAAGAAAATTATATTTTCCTTGACGAAATTGTATATCCTTCTGCCAAAGAAATGAGTGCAATAAGTTTTGATAAATTCAAAAAAAGCGACACTGTAGATGTCGCTTATTTTGAACCGTATTATTTGAAAGATTTCATGATTACGACTTCAAAGAAGTAATCTTTAAATTAAGAATTATCCTTAGCTGATTCTCTTACATAAGGCTGAGTCACAATTCCGGCGGCGTCAAATGCCAGCTTACAGCTTTCCAATGTATCAGCATAAACATCCCAGAAATCTTCATTTGTGGCCCATGGTCTAACGGCTAATTGTATAGCACTATCGGTTAGATTTTTTACAGAAACAACGGGTGCAGGAGTTTGAAGTACCTTTGGATTGTTTTTGAAAATAGCAGTAATTATTTCTTTTACTTTTTTAATATCCGTATCATAGGAAATAGCAATGGTCAAATCAGCTCTTCTAATTTTTTGCAAAGAATAATTGATAATATTTCCATTTGATAAAGATCCGTTGGGTATAAAAATAGTCTGGTTATTAGCCGTAATCAATTTGGTTACAAATATTTGAATTTCGCTGACAGTTCCGGTTACTCCTTGTGCTTCAATGGTGTCGTTTACCTTAAAAGGCTTAAAGAGAATTATCAGCATGCCGCCTGCAAAATTCGATAAGGAACCTTGAAGAGATAAACCCACTGCAAGTCCCATGGCACCAAGAATGGCAACAAATGACGAAGTTTCTATTCCCAGGTTTGAAATAAAAGTCACAAATAATAGTACCCTCAAAACCCAAAGTAGAATATCGGCAAGGAATTTAGTCAAGGTGGGGTCTAAGTCCCTTTTTATCATTAATTTTCTGATGAATCTATTGATCAGCCGAATGACATAAAGGCCAACAAATAAAATGAGAAAGGCAGAAATAATTTTTGGCGAATAATCAATCAATACCGTGATAAATGTATTGGCATAATCAGTTAACTGATTTGGATTTAAGTTCATTTTTTATCTAATAAAAAACCTTCCCAAAAGAGAAGGTTAAGTTTGAAGTGCAAAAATACAAATAAATTATTTTCTTATAAATTAATCTGCATCTTCTTCTGTTTTATTTATGTTTTTTTTGGGGTTTCAGTAGTATCGGCATCACCGTCATTTGCTAATGAGCTTGCTTTTTTAGCTACAGTTTCGACAGCGTCAGTAGCTGTTGTTTTGGTGTCACTTGCTATGTCTTCCACTTTGTCTACGGCTACGGCGGCTTTTTCTTTTACAGTTTCCATAGTATCCGAAACCATTGTTTTGCTATCACTTGCTATTTCTTCCACTTTGTCTACGGCTACGGCGGCTTTTTCTTTTACAGTTTCCACAGTATCCGAAACTATTGTTTTGCTATCACTTGCTATGTCTTCCACTTTGTCTACGGCTACGGCGGCTTTTTCTTTTACGGATTCTGCAGCGTTTCCTAAAGCATCACCTGCTTTGTCAGAATGCCCAGTGACAGTTTCTTTGGCTTGGTTAGCAAAACCTTCTACTTTATCTATAATTGGAGCAGCAGTTTCTTTTACTTTTTCAAATGTTTCTTCTACAAAAATTTCCGCTTTTTCAAGATAAGGAGTTGCAGTTTCTTTTGCTTTTTCAAATGTTTCCTCTGCAAATGTTTCTGCTTTTTCAAGATAAGGTGCTGCAGTCTCTTTTGCTTGTTCAAAAGTAGTTTCGGCTTTGTCAGCTAATTCGCTGGCAGTTTCTTTGGCTGAGCCAAATAAATTTTTAAAAAATGAAGATAGTCCCATGGTATTTTTATTTGATTAGTCTTACAATATTAAACAATTTTTTCTACGATTGCTTTATTAAATCATTAATAATTTGCTGGAAATCAGTATTTGGCATCAAGCAGGTCCTGTTTTGGCACAGATAAAACAGCATGTCCTTATTTATATAACGTGCTCATAAAAAAGGAAGGCTTGACGTTTTTTGGGTTTCGACCAAAACAATATTGGGAATGTACATGCTGTTTGTTTTTGCAGAATACTCTAAAGCCAATTCTCCACAAATAGCCAATTCTTTGTTTTGTTCCGAAAAGTTCAACCCCAAATTCATCCAGTTTGAGAATGCACGCGGATAATCGACACCAGCAAGTATTGCGACGAATAGTGGGAATTAGCTTCTAAAATTAATTTAAGCGTCTCAATTGAAACGCTTAAATTAATTAATAAAATTAATCTATTCGAGTTCGAAAGTTAATTTTAGGTTTACTCTGTATTCTGTGATTTCACCTCCACTTACAGCTGCACTGTGGTCTTTAACGTATACAGAACGTATGTGGTTTATGGTTTTAGCCGCCTTTGCAACTCCTTTTCGAGTTGCATCTTCCCAACTTATATCTGAACTGGAAAGCACTTCAATTACTTTTAATACTGACATAATTTTTATTTGTTAAGTTAAGGATTAAATATACCTATTTTATTTAAAATTTCAATTTAAAATGGTAATTATTTTGTATAACTATAACATTGTCAGCTTAATGTATGTTTTTAATTTTACTTATGCGTTTATGGCTTCCACTTTAATTCCTTCGTCATTCAGCATACTTTTCAGCATGTTTTCGATACCGCTTTTTAAAGTAAATGTTGATGAAGGGCAACCGCTACATGCTCCTTGAAGGATTACTTTTACGGTTTTGTCTGTTTCGTTATAGGAATCGAATGCGATATTTCCACCGTCAGCTTGTACGGCAGGTTTTACGTATTCCTCTAGTATGTTGATGATTTGTTGGGAAGTGACATCCAGATTATCAAACTCTTTTAATTTAGTATCCTCTTTTGCTGTAGCAGCTTGAATGAAATTTTCATCTAGAACTGTTCCTCCGTTTTCAATATATTGCTTAATGAAACTTCTTAATTCTAATGTTATTTCCTGCCATTCATTGATTTCATATTTAGTTACAGATATATAGTTTTCATCAATGAAAATTTCTTTTACATAAGGAAATTTAAAAAGTTCTTTTGCTAATGGAGATGCGCCTGTTTGATCAATATTTTTGAATTCGATAGCGTTCTTAGTCAACATTTTGCTCACTACAAATTTCAATGCCGATGGGTTTGGAGTGGTTTCTCCATAAACGGTCACAGGCTGTTTTTTGCCTTTGTTTTCATCAATAGCAACGATTGTTCCACCATTGTTTACAAATGTTTCCATTTGTTCTGCTACGGCATCTTTGACATCGTCCCATTCAACAATACTATATTTTTCGATTGCAATAAAATTTCCAGAAATGTAAATTGTTTTTACAAAGGGAAGGTGAAATAATTGTTGCGCTAGTGGAGACGTTTTAGCTTCATCAATGTTTTTGAATTCAAAACTTTCATTTTGAGTTATAAAATCTTGAAATTCAAACTTTAATATAGTTGGGTTTTGTGTTTCTTTTATGCTAACTTTGTTCATGACTTTTAAATTTTTACAAATTTAGTAAAGTTATTTTCTACGAATAACTATATTTGAGTTTTTAATGAATAAATTAACTTTAGTTTAATTTTTAGATAAGCTGTTTGTCTTTGTTTCCATAAAACTTTTATTAATTTAGAATTATTCATTCTTATTAAAAAGTAATTAAATGTATAATAAAATTAAATTTTTATCTGCTCTTTTTTTTATATCCTATTATTCCTTTTCACAGGAAGGAATTCCTGTTTATTCCGATTATCTTTCAGACAACTATTACTTAATTCATCCTTCTATGGCAGGTGCGTCAAATTGTGCCAAAATTAGGCTGACGGGTCGTAAACAATGGTTTGATCAGGAAGATGCTCCAGAGCTTCAAACATTAAGTTTTAATGGAAGAGTAGGTGAAAAAGCAGGTGCCGGAATTATACTTTTCAATGATAAAAATGGATATCATTCCCAAAAAGGAGTCAAATTTAGTTATGCCTATCACCTTATGTTTTCAAGAGATGAGGTCGATTTGAACCAATTGTCTTTTGGTATCAGCGCAGGATTAATTCAAAGTCAATTAGATGAAACGGAATTCATGCAATCAGGTGATTTTGACCCAATTATTGATGGAACTGTCGTACAAAAAGATTCTTATTTTAATGTAGATATTGGAGCGTCTTACAACTACTTGGATTTTTATGCTCATGCTACTGTAAAAAATGTCATAGAGACCAGAAGAGATATTTACACTGAATATGAAAGTGATAATTTAAGAAAGTACTTATTGAGTGCTGGTTACATCTTTGGGGACAGAGATAAAATATTATGGGAGCCTTCTGTTTTATTCCAAATGGTGGATCAAACTAAAGAAAAATCGATTGATATTAATTTTAAAGCCTATAAAACGTTAGATTTTGGAAAGCTTTGGGGCGGATTATCCTATAGAAGAAGTTTTGACGGTGCAGAATATATTGATGGAAATTCTGTTTCGAAACAAAAACTGCAATATATTACTCCAATAGTAGGTGTTAACTTTGACAGATTTATGTTTGCCTATACCTATTCTCAATTAACCGGAGCTGTTAAGTTCGATAATGGTGGCTACCACCAAATAACTTTAGGAATTGACTTGTTCTGTAAACCGGTAAAATACGATTGTTATTGTCCGGCAATTAATTAATAAATTATTACATTTTACTCATGCTAATTAAATCTGTTAACGGTAAGTCACCTTCAATTCCGGAGGATTGTTATGTAGCCGAAAATGCAACTATTGTAGGTGATGTTTCTTTTGGAGAAAATTGTAGTGTTTGGTTTAACGCCGTAATAAGAGGGGATGTAAATTTCATTAAAATTGGTAATAAAGTAAATATACAAGATGGGGCAGTTATTCATTGTACGTATAAAAAGCACCCAACAATTATAGGGAATAACGTTTCCATTGGTCATAATGCTATTGTACACGGCTGTACGGTTCACGACAATGTGCTAATAGGAATGGGAGCTATCGTAATGGATAATTGTGTGATCGAAAGTAATTCTATTGTGGCTGCCGGTGCTGTTATTACTCAAAATACAGTTGTAGCATCTGGTACGATCTGGGCAGGGGTCCCTGCTAAGAAAGTGAAAGATATTGATCAATCTGATTTTGCGGGCGAAATTGAACGCATTTCGAATAATTATGTAATGTATTCGAGTTGGTTCAAAGAAGAAGAGTGAAAAATCTAGTTTAAAAATCTATTTCTTCAACTGTGTATTTATTTTCTAAAATTTCAGTCAAAACTTTTGGATTTATATTTGTATAAAAAACGGGTTCACTGTTTTGTGTCGATGAAAAACCTACTTTGTCTCGTAATATATTTTGTGTTTGTTTGGCAACAGCTTCACCAGAATCTATAATTTGAATGTGTTCTGGAAGGATTTTTTTGATTTGTGGAATCAGATAGGGATAATGACTACACCCTAATACTAAATAATCGATGTTGGCTTCAATCATCGGAGTCAGGTAGGAGTGAAGCAGTTTAGTCATCTCTGGGGAATTGATATCCCCGTTTTCAATTAGCTGGACCAATCCGTGGCCCACTTGCTCAATTATTTTTGTGTCTTGGTACTTTTCTGTAGTCTTGTTGAAAAGTTCACTGTTCAGGGTTCCTTGTGTAGCCAAGATTCCTATTATTTGTGTTTTAGAATGCGTAACAGCCGGTTTTATTGCAGGCTCAATACCTATAATCGGAATGTCATATGTAGCTCTTAACTCTTGTATTGCATTAGTGGTTGCAGTATTACAAGCTATGACAATTAATTTGCATTTCATTTCCAGAAGAAAATCAGTATTTTTCATACTCAATGTAATAATCTCTTGTTTAGATTTTTGTCCATAAGGGGCATTTTTACTATCTGCCAGATATATGGTTTTTTCATTGGGTAGTAATTGATGGATTGCTTTCCAAATTGAAGTTCCGCCAATCCCTGAGTCAAAAATTCCTATAGGTTGATTATTGCTGTTCATAAAACAAAGTTACATGCTGAAATTTGAATTTCCTAAAATTTATTTTAAACAAAAAACTGCTCAAGCCTAAGATAAGGGTGAGCAGTTTTGTACGAGTATCGATTGGTTTTAGAAACCTAAATCTTTTTTTACATCCATAGTCAAGTTTGGACCGTCTGCAAGTAATAAAGAAGTACCATCTAATACATACTGGAACCCTTTAGCTTTTCCTACTTTTTGAATAGAAGCTCTTACTTTTTCCATTAATGGTTTTACGATATCAGATTCTTTTTGTTGCAATTCTTTTTGAGCATTGTCTCTAAAGTCAACAATTCTTTTTTGCATATCTTGAACTTCTTTAGAGCGCTCACCATTTATTGCTTCAGTAACTGTAGCAGCTTCAGCTTCGTATTTTTTCAATTTTCCTTGGTATTCTTCAACCATTTTTTTGTAATCAGCATCATACGTAGTACTCAATTTTTCCAATTGTTTTTGAGCATCTAGCATTGCTGGCATTTTTGACATAATTTCACTTACATCAACATGAGCAGTTTTTGCTTGTGCATTAATTGTTTGGTTTGCTCCTAAAATAAAAATGGCAGCAATAAATAGAGTTTTAATTTGTTTCATCGTTTTTAAAATATTTAATAATTAATTTTTGTTTGTATTCTCTTTTAATTTTTCTTCTTTAGCTTTTCTAATTGCTTCCCTGTCTTCCAGTGTTTTTTTTCTTTTTTCGTCTAATGCTTTCTTGCGATCCTCTAAAACTTTCTTACGATCTTCTAATGTTTTGGCTTTTGCGGCCGCTTGTTTTTGTTTGAGATCTTCAACTGCTTGTTTCGTGCTGTCTTTATCAGGATCGTTGCCAGTTACTGTTTCAGTGCCGTCTATTTTAACATTTGCAGAAACCGTGCCATTTTTTTTAGCCTCTCTGTCCGCTAAAATTTGTTTTCTTTTGTCATCAAATTCTTTTTTCTTTTGCTCCTGAAGCAATTTTCTATCAGCGAGTGTTTTATCTCTTGTAGCTTTTTTATCATCTAAGAGTTTTTGTCTCTCTACCAATGCTGGATTTTCGTCCAATGCATCTTCTTTGTTTTCTTTAGCTTCCTCTTCTTTTAATTGTTTTTTAGTCAACTGTTCTCTTTTTTCTGTCCTGTTCAGTGTGCGTAAAATTTGATCGCTTATATCAAATCTTTTTGCCGCAAATAACATGGTCAAGTCGGAAGTTTTGTCAAAGATAAAATCATATTTTAACCGTTCTGCAATATCTTGAACCGCAGTAAAAACTTGATCTTGTATTGGTTTTACCAAAACGGATTTTTGTATCATCAAATCTCCGTTGGCACCAAATCTTTTTTGTTGGTATTCTAGATTTTCGTTTTCAAGAAAATTAATTTCTGTTTCTCTTTCGTCAATTAGCTCTTTCGTCAATAAAGCTCTTTCTGCTTTTAAGGCTTCCTTCAATTTATTGATTTCAATTTTCTTAGTATCAATCTCCAGTTTCCATTTTTCAGCCTTTTGCTCTAATTGAGTCTTTGCTTCTGTATAATCGGGTACATTTTGTAAAATGTATTCCATATCAATGTAGCCTAGCTTAGTTCCTCTGGTTTGTGCGTCAATTGTTTGTACAATGACTAATACTAAAAATAGATATAAAAATTGTTTTCTCATAACGTTACTGTATTAGAAAATTTATAACCAATTTTTTTAGAACTGCTGTCCAATGATAAAATGGGTTTCCCATCCATTAGCTTTTGCTTGTCCTGGCAATGTATCAAAACCGTGTCCAAAATCAATTCCCAATAAACCAAATGCTGGCATAAATACACGTAAACCAACTCCAGCTGAGCGATTTAATGCAAATGGATTATAGCTTTTGAAATCCTTAAACGATGACCCTGCTTCTATAAATGCCAATGCGTAAATTGAAGCCGATGATTTTAGTGTTATAGGATAACGCAATTCCATTGAAAATTTATTAAAAACAGTAGCTCCGATTTGATCTCCTGTCTCATTTACAGGCGTCAACGAGTTGTTAGGATATCCTCTCAACTGTACTGTTTCTCTACCATCCATTGAATAATTTGCCAGTCCATCACCACCAAGATAGAATCGTTCAAAAGGAACAACACCTCTGTCTTGATTGTATGCTCCAAGGAAACCAAATTCTGTTAAAGTTCTAAGCACTAATTTACCATAAATTTTTGTATACCAGTCTGCTTTGAACTTTATTTTGTAATATTCTAACCAATTAAAACGCTCTTGATCTACTTTACTGATATTTGTTGCTGCAAGAGTATAATCAGTAACTTTATTCCCATTGGTGTCAATATAATCTCCTATTTGAACAATGTTTCCATTGGCATCCGGCACATTTTGGCGGTCAACAGTATTTTTTAATTTATATTCTTCTTTATCTCCTAATGTTGCATAATCTGTTCCGTTTAGCAATGAATAAGGAGGGGTTAATTTAGCTGAAATACTAAACTCCGATCCGTACGTTGGAAAAATTGGATTCACACCTTTATTACTTCTTGTTAATCCTATGGTATAAGCCATGTTTCTAGATGTTCCATCTCCAAAGGTAAATAATCCGGTATTGTAATTATTTAAATCATAATGTTGGTAACTTAAAGATTGTGACAATACAAAGAAATCATCTGGAACAGTCAGTCTTTTTGCTAAACCAACAGACAATGTCATGATATTAAAACTTTTAGTTTTATCCGCTTTTTGTGTAACAAAATTATTTAAAAATTGTTTACTGTACGATAACGAAGTACTAAATTGTACTGGTTTTTTTCCGCCAAACCAAGGTTCAGAAAATGAAACGCTATACGTTTGAAAGAAAGTACTGGCTTGTAAACGTAAAGAAACTTTTTGACCATCTCCCATAGGCAATGGCTTATACGAATCTTTGTTTAACATGTTTCTTGCTGAAAAGTTGTTAAACGATAGTCCAAGAGTACCGATGAAACCACCTCCGCCATAACCACCTTGAAGTTCAATTTGACTCGAACCTTTTTCTACAAGATTGTATTCAATATCAACTGTTCCCGCTCCCGAATCTACATTCTTGAACTTTGGATCAATCGCTTCCGGATCAAAAAATCCTAGTTGTCCAATTTCACGAATGGTTCTAACTAATTCTTCTTTGCTGTATTTTTCTCCTGGTTTTGTTCTTAATTCACGATAAATCACACGGTCATTTGTTTTGTCATTTCCAACAACAGTAATTTTGTTGAAATAAGCAATTGGTCCTTCAGTGATTCGTATTTCAAAATCAATAGTGTCATTTGCTGTTCTTACCTCAACGGCATTTATATTAGAAAATAAATAACCATTATTTTTATATAAATTGTCAATGTCTTCGCCATCAGGTTTTGATGCATCTGCAATTCTTTTTTGCAGCAGAACACCATTGTAGGTTTCTCCTTTTTTAACACCTAATATTCGGCTTAATCCTTGATCGGTATACACCGTATTCCCTAAAAATTTAATGTCTCCAAAGTAATATTTATTACCTTCTTCTACATTTATTTTAATTGATAATGCGTTCTTTTCTTTGTCAAAAGTTACAGAATCCGAAAGTATTCTGGCATCTCTGTATCCCTTTTCCTTATAAGCTGAAACTACTTTTTCTAAATCAGTTTTATATTTATCTTTTATAAACTTTGATGCTTTTAGAATGCGAATAGGATTTTTTTGTTTCGTTTCCTTCATCGCTTTTCGCAAAGCTTTGTCTGACATTTTTGTATTTCCTACAAAATCAATTTTTTGAATTTTTACTTTTTCCCCTTTGTCGATACTCACAAGCATATTCACTTGATTTACCGTCGAAGTATCTTTTACAGTGTTTATGTTTACTTTAGTATTATAGAAACCGTCCTTTTTGTATTTATTTTCTATGTAGTTTTTGGTGGTAGTAATCAAGTTTTCATTAACTACTTTCCCTTTATTTAGACTGTTGTCTTTTATTAAAGCTTCTGTTTTCGTTTTCTTAACGCCTACAAATTTTACTTGGTTTAATTTAGGTAACTCTACAATATTCAAATCAAGATAAATACTGTCATTCTGTACTTTATTTACATAAAATGAAATTTCATCGAAGAGACCCAGTTTTCCCAGTTTTTTTATAGCAGCACTGATTTCTTCACCAGGAATTGTTATTTCTTGTCCTTTTTCTAAACCTGAAAAAGTTACTACAGTTTGAGAGTTGAAACTAATATCTCCAACTACAGTCACATCGGCTAAAATGTATTTTTTCCCTTGATCAAAAGGAACTCTTTCTTGAGCTTTAACTTGTGTAAAACTTCCAAAAATCAAAACGGTAAGGACTATTTTTATGCTTTTATTTAACACTAAAAAATTATTTAATTTGTTCACTTGTTTTTCCAAATCTACGTTCTCTTTTTTGATAACTAATGATAGCCTCATATAAATCTTGTTCTTTAAAGTCTGGCCACAATATGTCAGTAAAATACAATTCTGAATAGGCAATCTGCCACAACAAAAAGTTACTTATCCTATGTTCTCCACTTGTTCGTATTAATAAATCTACGTCAGGTAAATTTTGCGTGTAAAGATGCTCATTAATAATGGAATCGTCAATAGTGTCTATTGAAATTATATTATTTTTAACTTTATTACAGATGTTTCTGACTGCGCTGACAATTTCTTCTCTAGAACCGTAGCTTAACGCCAGAGTCAAAGTCATTTGTGTATTGTCTTTAGTTTTATCAATAACATCAAGTAGTTCTTTTTGTGCTGATTTCGGTAATTTTTCTAAATTACCGATAGCATTCAGTTTGATGTTGTTTTTTTGGAGTGTTACAAGTTCTTTTTTTAAGGAGTTGATAAGCACTTTCATTAAAGTTTCAACTTCTAGTTTTGGTCTGTTCCAGTTTTCAGTGGAGAAAGCATATAAAGTAAGGAATTCGATGCCGAGCTTAGCGCTGGCTTCAATGATTGCTTTAACGGATTTTGTTCCGCTTTCATGACCTAAAGCTCTTAAAAGGCCTTGTTGTTTTGCCCAGCGGCCATTACCATCCATTATGATAGCCAAATGTTTTGGCAAGTTATTCTTGTTGATCGTCTCTAGTAAATTCATTTTTTTATTCTGCACAATAACAGGGTTTATTTCCAAAGGTATACGTTAAGGTAACTCCTGAAAAAACATACCAATCATTATTATTTATATTTCCAAATTGGAGTGTTTCCAAATTTTTATTTTTTGGATTACTTCCGTCTATATTATCCGTCAAAGTATATCTTGCGCCAACTTCTGCAGCCAATATTAAACTAGGAGTAATATTTGATTTTATTCCTAGAGTCATTGGCACTGCAAATGAACCTGTGTTTCTATCTTTTTTAGTTTCGCCGTTCAATACATACAATTCATCGTGTCTAAAATAACTTATGCCTGAATGCACATATGGAGTGATTTTAGTACTGGAATCATGAAGATCAAAATCAAAAAAGTTGAATTCAAGGCCTAAAGATACTTCTTTTATGCCGTTTTCAAAACGATAGCCCCTTTGGTTTCTACCGGCTTCTTTTGAATCTAAATCATTTGAAACGATTTTTGATTGTGTATAAGAAAATCGATAAGCATGTCTGGCACTTTTATTCCACTTGTATAGCAATCCGAAAGCAGGTTCATTTGGCGAAACATAAGTTGTAGGGCCAACATCTCCAATAAAATTGCTTCCGCCTAAAAACACACCAACCTCATGTATCTGAGCATGGAGAGCCATAAAAGGGAAAAAGCAAAAAAACAAATAAATTTTTTTGTTCATTTAATCAAAAATTGCGTGCAAATATAATAATTATCAATTCGATTCAATACCCATTGAGTTAAATGTGTGTTTTTTTAATAATTAACTGTTAAACGCACACTAAATGAATATTTGTTTCACTAAAACGGGAAAAATTGATAAAATCGTATAGCGTTTGATTAAAATGATTTAATTCCTCTTGTCTTCTCCCCAAAGTAATTTGCTGCGAAGTGTTTTCAAAAATGTTTCTTCGGGAATTTCGACCATGTTAATTTGAAAAGGGGTTTTCTTTAAAGTCAGAATCGATTCGTTTTTTATTGAGGTAACTCTGGAATCTAAGGAGACCAAATAGTATTCCTCTCTTCCCGAAACTTTTAATCGGATTTCAGTTTCATCCGGGACTACAAGTGGCCTGGCAGTAAGGTTATGAGGAGCAATAGGAGTAATGACTAAGCTTTTTACATCAGGGGTCAAAATTGGACCACCACAGCTAAGGGAATATCCTGTGGATCCTGTTGGTGTAGAAATGATTAAACCGTCAGCCCAATAGGAATTCAAAAACTCATCATTCAAGTACGTGTCAATCGTAATCATCGAAGTGGTGTCTTTTCGGCTGACCGTAATTTCATTCATGGCAAAATTGATTTCTTCAATGGATTCATTCGGAGGCGAGCACGTTAAACTCAATAATGCTCTTTTAGAAATCGTATATTTTTTATCAATTACAAATTGCATAAACGATGCAATATTCTCTTTTTGTACAGAAGCCAAGAAACCTAGCCTGCCTGCATTTATACCTAGAATTGGTATGCCGGAATCTCTGACTAATGTTGCGGCTCTTAGTATAGTTCCATCTCCGCCTATGCTTATCAGCATATCAAAACTAGCATCCAGCTCCGTATGGGATGTAAAAGTTTTGTATTTTTTTTCTACAATCTTCCGTTCGTTAAGCATCAATAAAAAATGAGACTCGATAATCATCTCTACATTGTTTTTGTTAAAAAAAACAAAGATGTCGTTTATGATGGGTTCTGTGCTGTTTTGATAATATTGACCGTAGATAGCTACTTTCATCTTTTTGTTTAATCGTTTAATGTTGATATGTTTATTTTGGCGCTTAATCGATTAAACAAATAATCGGTTAAACGAAAACTATATATTAAGGTATTTGTCTAAATAGTCAGAGCGCTCTTTTAAATTATTGATATAATTATCTTCTTGATGTTCCGATATGATTTCATAATTGTATCTTCTAAAAGTTTGAATGATTTCATTCATCGCGCCCAAAGTTATTTTTAAAGTTACTTCAACACTCTCAATATCCGCTTCAGAGATGAATAGCCCTAAAAGTTTTCCGTTATTGCTTTCTATAATTTGAGTAATTTGACTCATCGAATAATCCAAAACTCCTTTTTTGACAACAATGATTCCGCCTGGTTCTTTTAAAAATGGTGTTTCATGAAAAAATTTCATAATATCCTCTATTTCATAATACCCCACGTATGTATTGTTTTCGTCCAAAATGGGAACTAAATTGGTGTGGTTTTTTGCAAAAACTTCTAAAACATCCAGCCACATCGTATTTGTTCTGGTAAAAAAACCGTCTAGAGTAAATCGATAATCCGCTACTTTTTTATCACTGTCAAAAGTCTCTATATCTTCGGATGCAATACTGCCAATATAAATTCCCTCTTCAATAATTGGAAAATGAGAAAAGTGTAATTCACTAAAAAAGTCTTGAACAGTCGCAATAGAATCTTGGCTGTCAATGGCTTTAAAGTCATTGGTGATATATTCTGTAATTTCTGTCATAAATCAATCGGGAATATTTCATGCAAAATAATCAAAAATAAGCAAAATCTCCTAAGTTTTACTTTGTATTTTTGTTCCAATAAATACTAGTATCAAAATCAAAAAGTGTTCTAATGACAAAATTAAGTGTAAACATCAATAAAATAGCTACTTTGCGAAATGCTCGTGGAGGAAATGTTCCCGATTTATTAAAAGTAGCTACCGATATTCAAAAGTTTGGTGCCGAAGGAATCACCATTCATCCCCGTCCGGATGAGCGCCACATTCGCTATCAAGATGCCCGAGATTTAAAGTCTATCGTTTACACCGAATATAATATTGAAGGAAATCCAGAGAAAACCTTTATCAATCTGGTTCTCGAAATAAAACCGACGCAAGTGACTTTGGTGCCGGATGCAATCGATGCCATAACGTCAAATGCAGGTTGGGATACCATAAAACACGCTGCATATTTAACCGAAATCGTTCAGGAATTTCAACGCAACGGAATCAGAACTTCCATTTTTGTAGATCCTGTTCTCGAAATGATTGAAGGCGCGAAAAAAATTGGAACCGAAAGAATCGAATTGTACACAGAGGCATTTGCACATCAATACGGTTTAGGAAATCCAGATGGAATAAAACCGTATACGGAATCAGCAATTTTAGCCAATGAATTAGGACTAGGAATCAATGCAGGTCACGATTTGAGTTTAGATAACATTCAGTTTTTCAAACAAAATATTCCGGGATTACTAGAAGTTTCCATTGGTCACGCACTGATTTCCGAAGCCATTTATCTGGGATTGGATAATGTGGTGAATATGTATTTGCAAAAATTAAAATAATTTTTTTTGAATATTGATTGACGAATTATGAATGCAGAAATCTGCAATCTAAAATCGTTAATCTGCAATCTAAAATCAAATGTTATACTCAAAAATAGAAGGCTCAGGGCAACCGCTTTTAATTCTCCACGGATTTCTGGGAATGTCTGATAATTGGAAAACACTCGGAACGCAATTTGCGGCTGATTTTCAGGTTCACATACTGGATTTACGCAACCACGGCCGAAGCTTACATTCAGAAGAATTTAGTTATGAAGTGATGGTTCAAGATGTCTTCGAGTATTGCGAAGCCAATAATTTAGAAAACATCAATGTCATCGGGCATTCCATGGGCGGGAAAGTAGCGATGCTTTTGGCAACGACACATCCGGAATTGGTTGATAAACTTATTGTTGCTGACATCGGACCAAAATTTTATCCGCAACACCATCAGGATATTTTGGTGGGACTGAATGCCGTTGATTTTTCATTAAAACCAAGCCGAAACGAAGTCGAAGAAATCATGGCCAGTTATGTCCCTGATTTTGGAACCAGACAATTCTTAATGAAAAATTTATTTTGGCAGGAGCCAGGACAACTCGCCTTCCGATTTAATTTGGAAGTTTTTAACAGAAAAATGGATGAAATTGGAATTCCTTTACCTGAAGGATTCATTTTCGAGAAACCAACGTTGTTCATTCGAGGCGGAAATTCCAATTATATTCTGGACAGTGATTTTGAAAACATAAAACAACATTTCCCTGATTCAAGCATCGAAACGATTCCTAATGTAGGGCATTGGCTTCATGCCGAAAACCCAACCGAATTTTACCAAAAAGTGACTTCTTTTTTGAAATAAACGTAATAATTTTAAATTTTCACTACATTTATTAAAACTTTAAAACAAAAATTCATGAATTTACTGATTAAAATTCTTATCACTTCGGGCTTAGTATTACTAATTGCGAACTTTATGCCGGGTGTTCGTGTAGCAGGATTTACTACAGCATTAATCGTAGCAATTGTTCTAGGGTTACTTAATATATTTATCAAACCAATATTGGTAATACTTACATTGCCGGTTACTATTATTACTTTAGGATTGTTTTTATTGGTTATTAATGCACTTATGATTTTGTTATGTACAAAAATTGTTGGCGGATTTAGTGTCGATACGTTTTGGACGGCCTTGTTCTTTAGTATCATATTGTCAGTATTACAGTCCATAATGAATGGGATATTGGGAGAAGGAAAATAAAGATTTGTTTTTAACACGTATTTGTGAATGAATTAATTTACAGTATTTGTTAATTTTATAACTTTGCAAATCTATATAAGATAAACAATGTCTAAAAATTTTTACATAGTGTTATTAGTTGTGCTTGGTTTCTTTATGACACCAAGCGCGGCTTTTGCATGTGGAACAAAAACGGAGAAGGCATGTTGCAAAAAAGAATCTCCTTCGAAAAAGGAGAAAAAAGAATGTTGTAAAAAAGAACAGTCTTCAAAAGAGAAATCTCATGATGGTTGTAATGGAGCTTGTAAGGATGTTTCTTGTAATAGCTCAACTGTTTACTTGGGTCTGACTTCATTGTTTTATACCGAATTGAATAATCAACTCTTCAGTTTTTCTACTGAAAAACAAAATTACTATTATTCAGAAATCTTTATTTCTTCCGATTTCCGTTCTATTTGGCTTCCACCTAAAATAAGCTAAATTCCTTTATGACAGCCAAAAGACTGTCCAATTCAAAGCATTTATGCTTTACAATCATTAAATTTTAGTCGAATATAATTTGAAATATAGCGAAACAGGCTATTGTTTTCAATGTTTTTTGCGACTAATTCACCTCAAAATTATTCATATAATGAACTCAATAAAAAGAGTATTGATGGCAATAATCCTATTGCTTTCAGTTACAATTGCAAGCGCGCAAATTAAAAACGGTAAAACAGAAACGGTAAAAATATACGGTAACTGTGACATGTGTAAAAGCAAGATAGAAACTGCCGGAAACCTGAAAAAAGTGGCAAAAGTCGAGTGGAATAAAGATTCTAAAATGGCAACACTTACGTATGATTCCTCTAAAACGAGTCAGGACGAAATCTTGAAACGCATTGCTTTAGCCGGTTATGACAGCGATAAATTTCTAGCTCCGGATGCTACTTATGACGCATTACATGGATGTTGTCAATATGAAAGAGAAGCAAAAGTAGCCGTTTCAACAGAGATGAAAATGGAAAGTGCTGCTGCAGAAAATCATGCAAACCACGCCAATCACTCTGATAATACGGTTGCAAAACAACAAGTGGATACTAAATTAAAAGCTGTTTTTGACAACTATTTTTTATTGAAAGATGCTTTGGTAAAAACTGACGGAAACAATGCTTCTTTAAAAGCGAAGGATTTATTATCGGCAATCAATTCCGTGAAAATGGAAACTCTAAAATCGGAGGAACATATTGTTTGGATGAAAGAAATGAACGGTTTAATGGCTGGTGCCAAGAATATTTGGGAAACTCAAGACATCAAACGTCAAAGAGAATTTTTCATTCCTTTTTCAAAATCCATTTACGAATTGATAAAAGTGGCTAAATATGAAACTCCGGTTTATCTTCAGTTTTGTCCTATGGCAAATGGTGGTAAAGGCGCAAACTGGTTGAGTAAAGAGAACGCGGTTAAAAACCCATATTACGGTTCTCAAATGATGACTTGCGGAAAAACGGTCGAAACGATTCAATAACTGTTTAAAAAGAATATAACATGAAAAAAATAATGCTGCTATTCAGTTTGATAATCAGTATTTCAATTGCAACTGCCCAAATGAAAATGGGAGACAGTTTGCCTGATTTTCAACTTAAAAATAATAAAGAGACAACAATAAATTTGACTTCTCTGAAAGGTAAAACAGTCTTGATTGACTTTTGGGCTTCTTGGTGCGCGCCTTGTAGACTGGCTAATAAAAAGTTGGCTCCTTTATACAATCAATATAAAAATGACAACTTCGAAATTGTTGGGATATCGCTGGATACGGACAAAACGAAGTGGATGAATGCCATTCAAAAAGATAAATTAGCATACGAGCAATTAATCGATGCTAAAGGTTTTGATGCTAAATCAGCACTGCTTTTTGGAGTAGAAGAATTACCCAATTCGTATTTATTTGATGCTTCAGGAAAATTAGTTGCCATCAATCCTACAGAGGAACAAATAATTATGCAAATAAAAAAATAAAACAAAATGAAAAATATAAATTTGAAATTCATTGGTATTGCTTGTTTGGTTTTAATGACAAGTGTAAAATCCTATTCTCAAATATCAAAAGCAGAAATAATTGCTACAGGTTTAACGTGTTCCATGTGTTCCAATGCGATAAACAAACAACTGAAAGCAACCGTTGGTGTGGATAGCGTGAGTACTGATTTGAACACGAATACCTTCACGGTTTATTTTAAAAAAGAAAGTAAAATAATGCCAAGAGTACTGAAAGAAGGCGTTGAAAAAGCAGGCTTTTTTATCGGTTCATTAGTAATTACAATGCCTGCAGAAAGCTTTGAAACCGAAGGCGATAATACCATTTCAGTAAACGGTTCTACTTTCGTTTTATTGAATGAAGAACTTAAAAACAGTAACGGTGAAATAAAAGTAAGGGTTTTTGATAAAGGATATGTCACTCAAAAAGAGCATAAAAAACTGCTTAAAACGTTTTCAAAAACAGCGTCATATCCATTGGATAACGAAGACGATTACCATATCAAAACTGTAATTTAATGAGAAAATTTTTAATCGTATTTACGTTTTTTCTTATTCAAGGAATATCGGCTCAGGAACTTTTTGTGGTAACTGATCCGGCAAGTAATGTTCCTGCGGGTTCATTAGGAGTTCGTTTGGGACAATCCATTTTTAAGGAACAAATGAAATCAGGATATAGTTATCATGTAATGCCCGAAGTTACTTGGGGTATCAATAAGAATTTGATGGTTAGAACATCAATGTTTGTGAGCAATAGAAGTAATCAGTTGGTTACTGAAGGCGCCAGTTTTTATACTAAATATCGTTTCCTTTCTACGGATGATTTGCAGAGTCATTTTCGAATGGCAGCATTTGGGAGATATAGTTTTAATAATGCCGATATCCATCAGGAACAGATAGAAATCATGGGGCATAATACTGGTTTTGAAACGGGAATTGTTGCTACGCAGCTTATAAAAAAGGTAGCCATAAGCGCTTCTGTCAGTTTTGAAAAAGCATTTGATAATAAACCAGATTATAGATTTCCTGAAGCACAAAGTGATAACGCCACTAATTATACATTGTCGTTTGGAAGACTGATGTATCCAAAAAAATACACTAATTTTAAACAAACAAATATCAATACAATGGTTGAGTTTGTTGGGCAGACATTAAACGAAAAAGGGAAATCATATTTGGATATTGTGCCTTCCATTCAATTTATCATCAACAGCCAAGCACGAATTGATGTAGCTTACAGGCATGAATTATACAGTTCTATGTTGCGGTCTGCACCAAATGGATTTTATCTGAATTTAGAATATAACTTTTTCAATGTTTCAAAATAAAACAAGTGATAATCAGCACCAAATGGATTTTTAAAAAAGAGTCGTCAAACACTACAGCAATTCGCTGTAATAATTAAACAATTAAATAATTTATTAAAATGAAAAATACAATCCTATCAATAATCACATTAGCATTAGTATCCGTTTCTTGCAATCAAAAAAATAAAGAAACAGAAGCTGATACATCAGTTGCAACCAAAACGACTTCGGAATTGTATTCGTGTCCGATGCATCCTGAAGTTACCGGTAAAAAAGGAGCAGAATGTACTGAATGTGGTATGGAACTAACAGAAAAAGTGACGCAAATGCCAAAAACGGAAAATAATGATCCGATTACTACAGCTGTTAAAACGGAAAATACTGCTGTAACCACTAAAACAATTGCTGAATCTTCGTTTACAATTAATGAAATAGTAAGCAGCTATTTAAAGCTTAAAAATGCATTGGTAAAAGATGATTCTAAAGGGGCTGCCAATGCTGGAAAAGCATTATATGCTACTTTTAACAAAGTAAATTCTAATACCATTTTAGAAAAAAAACTGAAAAATAAATACAATGATATTGTTGCTGATGCAAAGGAGCATGTGAAACATATTGGTGATAACGCAGGAAAAATGGATCATCAAAGAGAATATTTTGCCCTGTTGAGCAAAGATATGAATGATTTAATAAAAACTTTTGGAACAGATCAAAAGCTATATCAAGCGTATTGTCCAATGTATAATGAAGGGAAAAACGGTTATTGGATTTCTGAAACCAAAGAAATTAGAAATCCGTATTTCGGTTCTGAGATGTTGAATTGCGGTAGAATTGTAGAAACTGTAAAATAAGATTTTGAAATTACATATAAAAAATATGGTTTGCAACCGATGTATAATGGTAGTGAAGTCTGAACTGGAAAAGTTTGGACTTCATGCTATTTCGGTTGAATTAGGGGAAGTGGAAATTTCTGAAGACTTGAATAAAAGAAAAGAGCAGGAGCTTAATGAGAAATTAGTAGCCTTAGGTTTTGAAATTATCGATGATAAAAAAAGCCGAGTGGTAGAAAAGGTAAAAAATCTGATTGTAGAATTAGTGCATTTCAAAGACAATCGTTTTAAAACTAATTTGTCAGATTATATAGTAGCTGCTATTGGGCAAGATTACAGCTATATCAGTAATCTTTTTTCGTTGCAAGAAATCACTACTATTGAGCAATATTATATCCTTCAAAAAATTGAAAGAGTCAAAGAATTAATTGTTTATGACGAATTTAGTTTGAATGAAATTGCCTTTCAACTCAATTACAGCAGTGCCTCACACTTAAGTAAACAATTTAAAAAAGTAACAGGTTTGACACCTACTTTTTTCAAAAACTTGAAAGAACAGAAACGACATCCTCTCGACAATCTATAAAAGATACAAAAGAGAACCAGAATTGTATAAGAGTTAAAGTTGTATTCAGGAGGAACTTTGTATAAATAATTTAATATACAATATCATGACGCATACATATAACATTACAGGAATGAGTTGTGACGGTTGCCGTTCCAAAGTCGAAAAAACATTGAATGCAGTTGAAGGGATTCAGGCAACAATTACTTTGGATCCGCCAATAGCGACAATAACAATGGATAAACACATTCCGATTACTCAATTACAAGAGGCTTTAACTGCAGCCGGAAACTACACAATTACAATGAATAATGCGGTTGATTCTCACGGAACTAGTGAGAAGCCAATCGAGAAGTCATGTTGCAGTTCTGTAAAACAAGAGGATAAGCCAATCGAGAAATCATGTTGCAGTTCCAATAAATCACAAGATAAATCAACAATAATTTTACCCAGTAACGCGCAAGGCAAATACTATTGTCCGATGCATTGTGAGGGCGAAAAAGTCTATGATAAACCTGGAAGTTGCCCAGTTTGCGGAATGAATCTGGAAAAAGTTCCAGAATTGAGTTTGGCAAAAACAATGTACACCTGTCCCATGCATCCCGAAGTAATCAAAGACGGTCCCGGTTCTTGTCCGATTTGCGGGATGGATTTAGTGCCAATGGAGCCCACCGATTCTGAAGAAAATAAGGTGTATAATGACTTGGTGCGCAAAATGAAAATAGCGGTAGTTTGTACGGTTCCTATTTTTATTATTGCCATGTCAGATATGATTCCGAATAATCCATTAATTAAAATTATGGATACGGCAAACTGGAATTGGGTGCAATTAGTACTTTCGCTTCCTGTCGTTTTTTATGCCTGTTGGATGTTTTTTGAGCGCGCTTGGAAATCAATTGTTACTTGGAATCTCAATATGTTTACCCTTATCGGAATTGGTTCCGGTGTAGCTTTTCTGTTTAGTTTGGTTGGATTATTTTTCCCCGCTATTTTCCCGGACGAATTTAAAACCCATGACGGAGCCGTTTCGCTCTATTTTGAAGCAACAACGGTGATATTAACATTGGTTTTATTGGGGCAATTACTCGAAGCCAGAGCACACAGCCAAACCAGTGGAGCGATAAAAGAATTGTTGAAATTAGCACCAACCGAAGCTGTTTTGGTACGCGATGGAAAAGATACGGTTATCTCGATTCACGATATCAAAAAAGGCGATTTATTGCGTGTGAAACCCGGAGATAAAATTCCGGTGGATGGAAAAATCACCGATGGTGAAAGTACTATTGACGAATCGATGATTACAGGCGAACCCATTCCTGTTGATAAAAAAATAGGCGACAGCATTAGTTCCGGAACAATAAATGGAAATAAATCCTTTGTGATGATTGCTGAAAAAGTAGGTTCAGAAACCTTGCTTTCGCAAATTATACAAATGGTCAATACTGCCAGCAGATCTAAAGCACCGATTCAAAAACTAGCGGATAAAATAGCTAAATATTTTGTGCCAATTGTGGTTTTTGTATCTGTAATTACTTTTTTTGTTTGGGCACAATTTGGTCCTGAACCCGCAATGGTTTATGGATTTATTAATGCGATTGCTGTATTGATAATTGCCTGTCCATGCGCTTTAGGATTAGCCACGCCCATGTCAGTGATGGTGGGTGTTGGGAAAGGAGCGCAATCAGGAGTTTTGATAAAAAACGCCGAAGCATTGGAAAATATGAATAAAGTGAATGTGCTGATTACGGATAAAACAGGAACAATCACCGAAGGAAAACCTTCGATTGAAAAAGTATTCTCCTTAAATAATGACGAAGATTCTTTGTTGCAAAGCATTGCATCTTTAAATCAGTACAGCGAACATCCTTTGGCGCAAGCCGTAGTAAATTTTGCGAAAGCGAAAGCAGTTTCATTAATCGAAGTAAAGGATTTTGAAGCGATTTCCGGAAAAGGAGTTATTGGAACAGTAACCAACAAAAAAGTGGCGCTCGGAAATAAAAAATTGATGGAGCAGGTGAATGCCACGGTTTCCGAAGAATTAGAAAATAAAATCACAGCCGAACAAAAACTGGGAAAAACGGTTTCTTATATTTCAGTTGACGGAATTGCGGTGGGATTTGTATCGATAACTGACGCTATAAAAGCAACAAGTATCGAAGCCATAAAAGAATTAATGCGTCAGGGAGTTGAAGTAATTATGCTAACGGGCGATAATGAAAACACGGCAAAAGCAGTGGCGACACAATTGAATTTAAGTTCATTTAAAGCGAGTTGTTTGCCCGAAGACAAGTTGAAAGAAATTAAGCGACTGCAAGCCGAAGGGAAAATTGTAGCCATGGCAGGCGACGGAATAAACGATGCCCCGGCTTTGGCGCAAGCCGATATTGGAATTGCTATGGGAACCGGAACGGATGTCGCCATTGAAAGTGCTAAAATTACTTTGGTAAAAGGAGACTTGCAAGGCATTGTCAAAGCCAAGAATTTAAGTCATGCCGTGATGCGAAATATCAAGCAAAATTTATTCTTTGCTTTTTTCTATAATGTATTGGGAATTCCAATTGCCGCGGGTGTTTTGTATCCTTTTTTTGGGGTGTTGCTTTCGCCAATGATTGCGGCTTTGGCCATGAGTTTCAGTTCGGTTTCCGTAATTGTCAATGCGTTGCGATTGCGCGGTTTAAAACTTTAAAGAAAATAGTTAAGAGATTCTTTGGAAATTAAAAAATATGAAAAATACGACACTACTACTTGTATTCCTGATGCTTATTTCTGCTTTTGCAAAAGCAGAAAATAAAAATGGAATTACGATTTCCAGAAAAGCATCCATTTTTCAAACACAGCCTGTAATGTACACTTGTGTAATGCACCCGGAAATTCATGCGAATAAACCCGGGAAATGCCCCAAATGCGGGATGGATTTAATTAAAGAGAAAGCAAAACCAGTAAAAAAACCAGTAAAAAAAGCAGTTGCCAAAAAACAAGTGCCAAAAGCAATTGTTAAAAAGCAAATGCCGTTGCGAACCAGCGTGAATCAAACCAAAGCGGCAAGTGCGGATACGCATCAAAATCATGTGGCTACTCCTATAGACAGCATCACAGTGAAAGCAGAGCCCATTAAAAGAACAGCGAAAAATGCACCGCCTAGAACCGTTCGGTATGATTTATATGTTCGCGATACCATTGTCACTTTTGGCGATACGCCTAAAAGAGCAATAGCGGTAAACGGACAAATTCCGATGCCAACACTCACCTTTACTGAAGGCGATATTGCCGAAATTTATGTACACAACGAATTAAATGAAGACACTTCGTTGCATTGGCACGGATTGTTTTTGCCTAATAAAGAAGACGGTGTGCCTAATTTGACACAAATGCCAATCAAACCGCATACCACGCATAAATATACCTTTCCAATTATCCAGCACGGAACGCATTGGTATCACAGTCATACGGGTTTGCAGGAACAAATTGGGATGTACGGTTCTTTTATCATGAATAAAAAATCGGATGATACAACGTTTAGAAAAGGAATTGATGATTTACCAACCGTTCCAATTATGCTGAGCGAATGGACGGATCTGAACCCGAATAATGTCCATCGGATGTTGCACAATGCGACGGATTGGTTTGCGATTCAAAAAGGAACTACGCAAAGCTATGCCGAAGCCATAAAAGCGGGACATTTCAAGACAAAAGCCACCAACGAATGGAAACGGATGAACGCCATGGACGTAAGTGATGTGTATTACAATAAATTCCTGATTAACGGAAAAAATGAAAGTCAACTTTCACAGTTCAAGGCGGGTGATAAAGTGCGATTGCGGATTGCCAATGGCGGCGCCTCTACCTATTTTTGGCTAACGTATGCCGGTGGGAAAATAACCGTGGTGGCCAGTGATGGAAATGATGTGGAGCCAGTTGAAGTGGATCGTTTGATTGTTGCGGTATCCGAAACCTATGATGTTGTTGTGACTATTCCTGCTGAGAAGACCGCTTTTGAATTTTTAGTCACTTCGGAGGATCGGACAAAATCCGCTTCGTTGTATTTAGGAGACGGTATCAAGCAATTGATTTCGCCTTTGCCAAAATTAAAATATTTTGAAGGAATGAAAATGATGAATGGCATGATGAAAATGAATGGCGATTTAGATGACATGGGCATGAAAATGTCGCTGAATCAAATGGACATGAATGTGGTGATGTATCCTGAAATTACTGGAAATAGTCAAAAATTGAAAGTCAAAAGTCAAAAGGAAGCGGATCATGCGAATCATAATCAGTATGACTCTAATGCACTTTCAGATATCACGACCTTGAACTATGCGATGTTAAAATCACCCACTAAAACAACGCTTCCAAAAGACGCACCGGTAAAGGAATTGCGGTTTGAATTATCAGGAAACATGAATCGCTACGTGTGGAGTCTGGACAATAAAGTGGTTTCGGAAGCCGATAAAATTCTAATTAAAAAGGGCGAAAACGTCCGGATTGTGCTCTTCAACGGTTCGATGATGCGCCATCCCATGCATTTACACGGACATGATTTTAGAGTGCTCAACGGAAAAGAAGCATACGCACCGCTGAAAAACATCATCGACATTATGCCGATGGAAACTGATACGATTGAGTTTAATGCAAATGTTAAAGGCGATTGGTTTTTTCATTGTCACATTCTCTATCACATGATGGCGGGAATGGGAAGGGTTTTTAGTTATGAAAATCAAGAGCCAAATCCTTTGATTCCAAATCCAAAATTAGCGCAACGCAAATTATTCGCTGATGACAGAGCTTTTCATGTGATGGCCGAAAATGATTTTGCCACCAATGGAAACGATGGAATGCTGATGATTCAAAACACGCGTTGGAGTATTGGTACCGAATGGCGTTTGGGGTATAAAAATCATCATGGGTATGAAACCGAAACGCACATTGGACGTTACATTGGAAAAATGCAATGGTTGATGCCGTTCATTGGTTTTGACTGGCGGTATCGAAAAATGGAAATGGGAGAAATGGAAGAAAATCTTTTTGGTCAAACCAATACCAAAGACAATCGTGCCGTTTTTAGTGTCGGAGTCGAATATACGTTGCCCATGCTCATCAAAGCACAAGCAGAAGTCTATACCGACGGGAATTTCAGGTTACAATTTGAACGCATGGATATTCCGGTTTCCAAAAGATTGCGCATGAATTTAATGTGGAATACGGACAAAGAATACATGGCGGGTTTGCGTTATATTGTAAAAATAAATTTTGGAATTACTACGCATTATGACAGTGATATGGGAATGGGTTTTGGATTGAGCTTGAATTATTAAAGGAGTGAAAATGGAGATTTCAGGTAGTGTTTCGTTTCTAATAGTTTATCATGACTGATAATGCCGTTCGCAAAGTCTTTGCGAGGAACGAAGCAATCTCATTTAGTAGATCCGTTCCAATGATCGAGTAGATCTGCTCACTCATGTTAGTGTGTTTGCTTCGTTCCTCGCAAGGACTCTGATTGTAGATTTGTATTGGATGCTCCTCACGCCGTACGAAGTCTTCTGACTTTGTGCCCAATCCTGTATGCCGATAATATTTTATATTCACTATACTGTTTGCTTGTTATTCTGGGCGCAAAGTCAGAGACGTTTGCAGCATTAACGATAAATTTATGCGTTGAATGAACACTTTGCAGAGCTGGGCGTTCCCACGCTTCAAGCTGTTTGCAGACTTTATAGAAGGATATTTTCTGCTGAACGAAAATAGGAAATAAAACGGTAATTCCACTAAATCCGCAAATCGCTTGAAACGTGTGTTGGCAGGAGCAATTTTATTTAGTTTTAAGGGAAGTTACAATTTCATCTGCTGACTTTTCCCAATTAACTCGCAGTTTTTCAATGCAATTAAATGTGAATAATAAAATTTTTCCATCAACAATTGTGAAAAAGTAATAATTAAAAATTTTTTGATCAATTGCTTGTGTTATAAATTTAAAATATCCAACTTTCTTTCCATTAATAACTTTTACGCCACCATTTAAAACTTTTAAATCAGGTCTGTTTTTTTTTAACTGTTCAATTTGGAAATCTTTCCATAAGCCCAATTGACTTTCTGATGCAGACTGGTTTGTTGTGTCCGCAACAAGATTGACTCCTCCATTTTTATCTGATACTACAAATGTTGGTTTTGGTTTGTTTTGATATTTAAATGCCCACATTTCATCAGTCATTTTAGTTAATTCTGTCGGGGAATTAAATTCGACTTTTCCATTTAGTAAATTCACTTTTTCCATTTTAATTTGGGCAAAACTTATAAATGGAATTAATACAGCAACTAATAAAATTGATTTTAAATTGTTTTTTCTCATTCTGTTTTATATACGATTTTTGTTATTGTTTCTGTC
>NZ_SMLH01000010.1 GCF_004349315.1 Flavobacterium ranwuense
TACCAAAAGATAGCTTAAAAGTTTCAGAAGTTGGAACGGTGTAAGATACATCAGCCGATATTGTATTTTCAGTAGTTGGCCCAATTTTATCATTTATAATCGATACCCCCAATCCTAAATTAGTTGCGTTAAGGGGGGTATTTACAGACACGGCATTAGTCACCGGAGCACCATCTAATCCTACCCATTGCGTACGATGTAAGGCAAAAATACTTAAGGCGCCTCTAGACCCAGCATAAGCGGGATTAACATTTATTGTGTTGTACATGTATTGCGTAAATTGCGCATCTTGTTGCGCAAAACTTACAATGGCTGTAAACATCAAAACGAAAGAGAATAGTTTTGTTTTCATAGTAGCTGTTTATTATTTTAAATTATCTATCAAACTGATTTGTAAGAATCCGGCAGATCAATTGATAAATTTGATAACTGTTATCAGTTAGTTGAAATAGGGCTATTGCAGTTGTTGTTATTATACCTGAGAACAAAAAGTCCTCAGGCATAAAATTTGATTATTTAGTAAGGTATAAATACCCGTCTTTTTTATTCAGTATAATTTTTCCATCATTATCAACCGAAGTATAATTTAAGATGTAAAAGTAAGTACCGGCAGGTAATCCTGATGATTTACTAATAGTTGCTCTACCTTCAGAGAACCCTTTAAAGGCTTTATCGGTATTGTTATATCCTTTGGTTTCAAAAACCAATACACCCCAACGGTTATAAATTTCAACAGTATTATCAGGATAACATACGGTATCATCAATATTGTCGATTACAAATACCTCATTGATTCCATCTCCATTTGGAGAAAAAGCGTTGTGAACTAATACCGTTCCACAAGCTAATACAATACCACCACAACCAGTATTCACAGTCATTGTAACTCTTATCGTTCTAGGGCAAGTTGCGTCATTAATTTTATATTCAAAAATATAATCTCTTGCTGAAAGACCAGAAGCATTAAGAATACTTCCTTGTAAACCGCCAGAATTATTTACATCAATCCAAGTTCCGTTTGTAGGAGTGCCCACAGGTAATAAATCGTTTAGATTGGTTGTTGTGATTTCTCCATCATTACAAATTGAGCTGTTTATAGTGACAATACTATTAGGAATAGTAACATTGATGATTTGAATAAACTCTGATGCATTTCCACAAGCATCAGATACAGACCATTTTCTTACGATCGAATAAGAATTTTCGGTTCTGTTTATGATGTTTTCAGTAAAAATAGCCGGAGAAACTGTAGAACAATTGTCTACAAATACAAGTTCAGGTTTAGCAGGAATTACATCACAATTCACATTAATAGTTGAACTGAACTGAGAGGCGGTTGTTGGGCCAACAGTATCTTGAACATTTATGGTTTGTGAAGCCGTAACAGTATTTCCACATGTGTCAGTAGCAGCCCAAGTTCTAGTTACAGAATAGGAACCAGCACATTGACCATTTGTAGTCACATCTGAGAAAGTCAAAGTAAGAGTCGAACCACATCCGTCAGTTGCAGTGGCTTGGGCGAATACAGGCGTTGCAGGACAAGAGATAGTTGATACTCCCGGTAATGTAGCAATAACTGGAGCAGTTGTATCTTGAACATTAATGGTTTGCGAAGCCGTAGCAGCATTTCCACAGGAATCCGTAGCAGTCCAAGTTCTAGTTACAGAATAAGAACCAGCACATTGACCATTTGCAGTTGCATCTTCAAAAGTCAAAGTAAGAGTCGAACCACATCCGTCAGTTGCAGTGGCTTGAGCGAATACAGGCGTTGCAGGACAAGAGATAGTTGAAACTCCCGGTAATGCAGCAATAACTGGAGCAGTTGTGTCTTGAATATTTATGGTTTGTGAAGCCGTAGCAGCATTTCCACAAGCATCAGTAGCGGTCCAAGTTCTAGTTACAGAATGAGAACCAGCACATTGACCATTTGTAGTTACATCCGCAAAAGTCAAAGTTACAGTCGAACCACATCCGTCAGTTGCAGTTGCTTGAGTAAATGCAGGCGTTGCAGGACAAGAAATAGTTGACACCTCCGGTAAAGCAGTAATAATTGGAGCAGCTGTATCTTGAACATTTATGGTTTGTGAAGCCGTAGCAGCATTTCCACAAGCGTCTGTTGCAGTCCAAGTTCTAGTTACAGAATAAGAACCAGCACATTGACCATTTATAGTTTTATCTTCAAAAGCTAATGCTACAGTCGAACCACAATTATCAGTTGCAGTAGCCGTAACGAATACAGGCAAAGTAGGACAAGAAATAGTTGTTGCCTCAGGCAGTGGATTAATTACGGGTGCTACAGTATCAATTACATTAATGATTTGTGAAGTAGAAGATGAGTTGCTACAAGCATCAGTAAATCTCCAAGTTCTTGTAATAACAAATGAGTTCGGGCAGTCACCTTGAACAATTACATCAATTCCTTCAGCAGTGATTTCACTATTGCAATTATCAGTTGCTGTAAGTGATGTTATTGCAGGAACGTCTGTGGCACAAGCCACGGTTATAGTTGCTGGAGCTTCAGGAGCTATAGGAACAGTCGTATCTATTACACTAAACGTAGCTGATGTTGAAGAGCTATTTCCACATGCATCTTTAACGGTAAATATTACAGTTACTGCAGATGAACAGTCGTTAGAAAGTGTATTAAAGTTATTAGTCCAAGTTACATCGGAACAATCGTCTATAGCTGTTGCTCCACCATTATTTGCTAACCAATTGCTTATGGAATTTTGATTCCCTTGTCCATCACATTCAACAGTTATATTTGAAGCAATGACATTAATAGTTGGAGCCGTTTTGTCTTGAATAGTAATTACTTGAGTAAATACAGGAGAAGTGTTTCCACAATCGTCATTTACAGTCCAAGTGTTGGTATACGTTCCGGAATTGGCACATTCTGAAGAAGCTACAAAGTCACCGCTTACTTTAGTGATATTGGAAACATCCGCATCACATAAATCAGATGCAGTAGGGAATGCCGCTTGAGCAGTTGCCAAAGCTTCCGTGTTGCTACATTCTACAGTAGTATTTAAAACCATTGCTTGAGTAGACCAAGTTGGAACAGTAGTATCTTGAATAGTAATTACTTGAGTAAATACAGCTGAAGTGTTTCCACAATCGTCATTTACAGTCCAAGTGTTGGTATAGGTTCCTGCATTGGCACATTCAGAAGAAGCTACAAACGCACCGCTTACTTTAGTGATATTGGAAACATCCGTATCACAATTGTCTTTTGCTATTGGATTAAGAGACTGGGCAATTGCCAAAGCTTCCGTATTATTGCATTCGAGTGAGGTGTTTAGAGCATCTGTTACAGTAATCCAAGTTGGAGAATTAGTATCAATAATTTTAATAGTTTGAGTTGAATTAGCTTTATTTCCACAGGTATCGGTTACTGTCCAAGTTCTAAAAATCACTTTATTTCCTACACAAAGACTAGTGGGTTTCAAACAAACACTTTTAAATTTAACACTACCATTTACATTAGCTTGTTTTTTTGAATATATAAACCAAGTGCCGTTCATAGACCCTGTAAATTCTTCAAAACTAGAAACAAAAGAAGATACTCCAAGAATACTATTTGAAGAAGTAGTTTCTCCATTTGGTATTAAGTTTTGACTAATCCCATCTTGAATAAAATCGTTATTATTCCATTTTGTATAACCTGAATTATTAGGATAAAAAACAGGTAGATATAGTTCTTGAGTATTTGATGATGCATTATCACATTCTCCTCCTTCACAATAAGGTCCAACTAATTTAACTGCTTGACCATTTGGAGCAACTAAAATAAATTCAGCTCTACCTTTCCCTTGATTTGTTTCGAATGCCAAACTAATTTTTTCAATATTAGCGGCCGTTAAATTGTCAAAACCAGATATGGTGAAAGGAAAATAATTTCCATTTCCAGCATTTATTTCTTGTTCATCCGAACTTCCAAAACATTCAGAATCAACAAAGGTAGCTAATGGATTAGAATCGCAATTATCTTGAATATTTGTTACTGTTCCAGTTGAATTAGTACTAATGTCAGCAAGACAATTTGCATCACTTGAAAGTGTTATGTTTGCAGGGGTTGCAAAAGTTGGAGCTGTTGTATCCTGAACTTTTATTGTTTGAGTATGCGTAGTTTTATTATTACAAGAATCAGTAGCTATCCAAGTTCTTAAAATAGTAGAAGAACCAGGACAATTTCCAGGGGTTTCTGTTTCAGAAAAATTAATTGTTGCAATACCACAATTGTCTGTAGCTGTCAATGTTTTTACAACTGGAATAGCTTTACATTCTACGGTTATGTTAGATGGTAATGATTCATTAAAAGTTGGAGCTGTATTGTCAATTACTGTAATAGTTTGAACAAAATTAGCAGAAGTATTTCCACAACCATCAGTAAAGTTCCAAGTACGGATTCTTACATAAGCATTGGTACAATTAGGATCAGCAGTTGTAGTATCACTTACTAAGACCTTAGTTGGAGTAAGAGTACAATTATCTGTAGCACCAGGAGATAACGCTAATGCAGCAGTTATACCGGCAGTATTGTTGCATTGTAATGTTTGATTTAGCGAAGCAACAGTTGTACTTAGAACGGGAGCTGTATTGTCAATCACTGTAATAGTTTGAACAAAATTAGCAGAAGTATTTCCACAACCATCAGTAAAGTTCCAAGTACGCACTCTCACATAAGCATTGCTACAATTAGGATCAGCAGTTGTAGTATCACTTACTAAGACCTTAGTTGGAGCAAGAGTACAATTATCTGTAGCACCAGGAGATAGCGCTAATGCAGCAGTTATACCGACAGTATTGTTGCATTCTAATGTTTGATTTAGCGAAGCAACAGTTGTACTTAGAATGGGAGCTGTATTGTCAATCACTGTAATAGTTTGAACAAAATTAGCAGAAGTATTTCCACAACCATCAGTAAAGTTCCAAGTACGCACCCTCACGTAAGCATTGGTACAATTCGGATCAGCTGTTGTAGTATCACTTACTAAGACCTTAGTTGGAGCAAGAGTACAATTATCTGTAGCAGCAGGAGATAACGCTAATGCAGCAGTTATACCTGCAGTATTGTTGCATTGCAGTGTTTGATTTAGCGAAGCAACAGTCGTACTTACTACTGGAATGGTATTGTCAATCACTGTAATGGTTTGTATAAAATTAGCAGAAGTATTTCCACAACCATCAGTAAAGTTCCAAGTACGCACTCTTACATAAGCATTGTTACAATTCGGATCAGCTGTTGTAGTATCACTTACTAAAACCTTAGTTGGAGCAAGAGTACAATTATCTGTAGCTGCAGGAGATAACGCTAAAGCAGCAGTTATACCAGCTGTATTGTTGCATTGTAGTGTTTGATTTAGGGATGCAGCAGTAGTACTTATAATAGGTGCTGTATTATCTACTATTGTAACAGTTTTTGTACAAGTTGAGGTACATCCATTGGCATCAGTAATTATTAATGATAACAAGAAAGTTGCATTACAACCGGAACCAGTAGTTACTGAAACCGATTGAGAATTTGTACTTCCAATTATTGACCCGTTTCCTGAAATACTCCATGCATAAGAAGCACTGACTGAAGCTAAATAAATATTAGAAGAAGATGAAGGACATAATGGACCATCTGAACCTGATATAGAGCAGGTGGGTGGCTGATTAACGGTTATAGTTACATCATCCGTTACTGTACATTGTGATCCTGGACCAGATATAGGACCAGTAACAACTGTAAGTCGGAATGTTGCTGCAGTTCCAGTGATGCTAACATTTGAATTGAGATTTGTTGGGTCATTTATGGTAGCGGAACCACTTAAAACTGACCAAGTTTTGGATATAACTTGATACCCATTGCTAGGAACTGCTGATCCTTGAAGCGTATATGGCAATCCTGAACAAACAGTAGCATCATCTCCTGCATCAGCACTTCCTAGGGTAAGGTTATCAATAGCAACTGGATTAAAAAAGTCTTTAATCGCTGCAGTAGATGATGTAGAAGTTTTAGATTTAACAAAAACAGTTTTTATTTTTAGACTTGTACATGGATCAATTGCTCCTAATACTGCTGTTAAATTTACTGCTGATTCAATAAATGTGTTTTGAGGGTAATTATTAACCCCAAATGCTTGATAAGGTACAGGAATATTACTTGTATTTCCTGCCGCAAATACGGAGTTAAGCGGTAGAGCTGAAAAATAGGTTTTATATTCCCATGTACTTCCATTAAGTTCCCATCTTTGAATGTCAAATTTAGCAATACCACTTTCAAAATATACTGTTAATAAAAAATCACCCAATGTTCTTCCGCCGGTTGAAGCTGGTGCCGAAGTAGCGAAACCAGTAGTTGTTTTAGTCATAGGCGTTTGAAGAAATTCAAAATCAACATAAGCGTTTCCATTGTTACTTAGACGATCAGCTGCAAAAATAACCCATACATTTCCATTTGAATCAGTAGTTAAATGGATCAATGCGTTATTCATGTCAGTTTTATCATTGGCTGTACCGGATGTCGATGTCCAACTGTTTGGATTGTCGCCTACTTTATCTCCTCCACCAAAAATGTTATCAGCAGAAGCGTTATACAGGTCATACAGGTGATAAGAAGTTCCGGTATTTAAAGCGCCTCCTGAATTATTAAGTATAAAACCGCCAGAACCCGTCCCGTCCGTCCAATCTCCCGTGGCTGAATTTGCAATAAGCGTTCCATCAACATTAAATCCTCCACTTGGGGAATTAACGGGAGCAATACCTGGACCAATTTGCGCAAGTGTGACCAATGGAAAGCTTAAAAAAGTTAATAAAAAAATAGCAAATAGCCTTGTCGAATTAGTAAAAGTTGATTTCATATTGATTTGTTTTAAATCGTTAGAAAGTGAAATGATTATACATAGCAAAATTCATATTTGAAAATTGTTGTACAATTTGATGGATAAATAGTTCTTGTTGAACTTTCATACCTAAAAAAATCAGAAATAATGTACATTGAATATGCTCTCAAGTAACTCATTAGTTGACTGCAATAGAAAACTTTTCTTGATTGAAATCCTAAAATGGATATTAGGTTATTGCAATGCTTTTGTGCGTCGAATTGAGAATTTAGATTACCAACAAACATGAAGAAAGCTAGTAAAAGGAAAGTAATTTTTGAATTCATACAATCAAATTTTAATTTATTATTTATAAAACTGACGATTGTGGTATTGTTTTTTAGTCTTAATTATAATGTATAGAAATATTTAATATCATCTAATATTATTGACTATAGAGGGGGGCGTTTTGGTTTGGAAATTAGAATAGGAGCAAGCTGAACTACCTGGTTTTTGTTTTGGAGTAAGTTTTTTTCATGATACTCAACTATTTTAGTTAAAAATGCAATGATTTGTCAAACGGCAAGAATTTTGCGAGTAAATAGTATTGCTTGATTTTTTCATCGAATTTGAAAAATTAAAAAGTCTATTTTTTAATTTTTTTGAATCAGTTCCAGATTTATATTTCAAAATTTAGGTCTAAAAATTTAGGTGTATTTCTAAATTTTTTTCAGGGATGAAAGCTTTCTTTTTTGGGGTTAAAGAATCTTTTCCTCGTAAAGCAATTATCTGTTTTTTAGATGTTTAACAGACTTTTATTATATACAATCAAAATTACAAAGAATTAGCAAGATTGATTTTTTTTTTCTACCAGTAACCTAAATACTCGTTGAAGTGTAATTTTTAATTAAAAAAGCATTTTTTTATTTTAAAACTTTAACATTTATTTAGTTTTAAAATAAGTTATACCCTAATAATTTTAAAATATTATTTTAAAAAAGTTAAGGAAGGAAAAAATAATTATTAAAATGGAGTTAAAAATTATAGAAGAAAAGAATTATGAATATGATTTTTTAACAGATTTTTTTAAATAGCTTACTTAGAAAACGAATGCTTTTGGTTGTGAAATTTAAATTTTCGCTTTTGATCGCATTCTATATTGTTTTTAAAATTAGTACTAAGAAGAAAGGTTGTCATTTTTAGAATTAAGTTCAGAGTTTGAACTTCGTCAAAAGACATGTTGGTCTTTCAAGTCAAAAATGTAACAAGCAATGAAAAGTAGCTTGAGCCACCCATTAACAGGAGTTATTCATGTTGATGAGTTTATGGTTGGGGCCCAGAAGTAAATAAGAAAGGGAGAAGTAGAGGATTGAAGAAGTTGGTTGTTCTTGCCTTAGAAATTTTAGAGGACGGTGTTGGACGTGCTTATGAAGTCAAAGAACATTCTTAGGCAATAGAAAGGGACTATTTTAAATAAATATACTTAAAAGAAGTTACAATATTTACTGATAAATGGAGATGTTATAGTCCGTTGAAAAAAGATTTTTTTAACCTGAAACAAGTAGACTGGGATGACGGAAAAAACTTTAAAGAGTTACATATTCACATAATGAATATTAAAGGATGGCTTAGAGGAATACATCATCATTGTAGCAAAGAACATATGCAGGATTATTTGAAAGAATATCATTTTAGATATAATAGAAGGTTAAATATGGAAACAATATCCGAAGTGTTAATAAGAAAGATGGTTAATTACAAAGTAATTTCAGTAAAATCAACAACTAACAAGTACGATTAAAGCGCCTATACCTATAAATTTATTATTTGATGGCTTATAAAAATTAAATTAACCCAACAATAATGAAGGATTTAGGTAGGGTATGTATCTCAAGTTTATATTCATTAAACAGTAATGATTTTTCTTCTATTCCTTTTCTTTAGTACCATTTTATTGAATAAAAAAACTGCCCAAAATTACTTTGGACAGCTTCTAATAAAATATATTTATTCGTTTACTTATTGAGGTTGTGTAACAGTATTCTTTTGTAAAGTTACGGCAGTTTGTGCCAACATTCTTCCGTTTATTGTTGCGCCAGTTTGCAAATTAATCCCCGTCATTCCTAATATCGTTCCTTCAAAATGGCTAGTAGTTCCGCATGTAACCGCATCTGCAACTACCCAAAAAATATTTTTGGCTTGTGCACCTCCAGTTAAAGTAATTCTAACCCCGGAGCTCAATTTAAGAGTTTCTGCAACTTGGAAAATAAAAACATCTGTTGAACTACCAGAAATAGTAATATCTGTAGGTATGATTAGTGCAGTTGACCATTTATATAATCCAGGAGTAAGTGTTTTTCCTCCAATATCCCCAGCACCCAAATTTAAAAAATCAGGATTAGATCTTCCGGCAGCATCTTTGTATGCAGTTTCCATATCTCCAATAGCAACTGTTAATCTTGTAGCGTTAGTGATACTACATGGAAGTGGTCCCGCAGCATCAACTGTGTATATTGTCCCTACAACTTCGTTGCATTCAACTAAAACAGCACCACCAGTAATTGGACTTGATCCAATGTCACCAGTAATAGTTGATTTGTAAACATTTGTAATTCCTGATTTTGAAAGAATTGCAAAATCCCCTGCAATTCCAAGATTGACGGCATTCAATGAACTAACTTTTGCGGAAGTACCAACTGATTTACCAACTGCAGTATGGTTAGATGACATTTTAGGAGTTGAAGCAGCAGAAGTTCCAGAAGGAGTAACAATATCATTATTTTGATCACAACTAGACATTAAAACAACCAATAGTACTGCTATGATTGGGAATAATTTGTTTTTTTTCATTTTTTTTGTTTTATGTTGTGACTTTATTGTCAAGAAACAAATGTAACTAACTTATTATCAATTAAGTTACACAATATCAGTTAAATGTTGTTTAATTATCATGTATGTGAATATTAATAATTATTATTGCATAATCGCTGGGATAAGTTAACACTTCGATAACGTAGAAATTCTTTCCGTGCCCACAAAGATTGGTTGGCAATTTGAATGCTAAATATTTATAAATGCACTTGTGTTTATGGGTACGGATTGCAAATGAGCACGGTCAGACACTATTAATTAAAAACAAAAAAATAAAACTATTAACATTAAAAATAGTATGAAATGAAAAAGACAACATTGTTTATTTTTGGATTTCTAATCTCGTTTGGACTTGGTTTCTACGTGAATACTTTGGTTTCAAACAAAAACGACAACAAGAGTGAGATTAAGCAATCAAATAATAAAAACAATATAAAAAAAGAGGAAAATATGAAATTAGGAGCGTTTTCAGTAAGTCTTAATGTCAAGGACATTCAAGTATCAAAACAATTTTATGAGAATCTGGGGTTTTCAGTGTTTGCAGGTAGTTTAGAAAAAAATTATCTCATAATGAAAAATGAGAATTCACTAATCGGGCTTTTTCAAGGAATGTTTGAGAATAATATTTTGACTTTTAACCCAGGTTGGGATGAAAATGCTAACAACATAGCAAAGTTTGACGACGTTAGAGAAATTCAACGGAAACTAAAAAGTAAAGGTCTCAAAATAGACCCTGAAGTGGATGAGAAAACTTCTGGACCCGCTGGTTTTATGGTAACTGATCCGGACGGAAATGTTATTTTGATTGACCAACATCGTTAATTTATTTTCGCATTATTAAATCTCGGATATATCTTTCGATTCAATAGTAAAAATGCCTTACGTGTTTCTAAATAGGATCAATTCTCATCTAAAAATATAATTAAATTCAAATGTTAGATAAAAAGTACTACGTAAACGGACAAATTGCCCATGAGTTAGTTGGGGACCAATTGACTTATTTTTTCAAAAATGGAAAAGTAAAAGCAAAAGGCACTTTTATCAATGGACTGATGGAAGGAGAGTGGCTGTTTTATCGGGAGACCGGGCAACTTTGGCAAATTGGAAATTTCAAAAATAGCAAGAAAAACGGTTCTTTTATTCGGTATGACAGAAACGACGAAGTAGAATATCAAGAGACTTTTGAAAACGATAAAATCATTAAAAACAAAAAATGAACACCATAATCCTCAAAACGGAACGATTAATTCTAAGGCCAATTACACTATTGGATTTAGATTATATTCACGAATTGCATTCTTTGAAAGAAACGGATGAATTCAATACGTTAGGAATTCCGGCAACTATCGAAGAAACAAAACTACTTTTAGAAAAGTGGATTTTTGAAAATAACAAAACGCTTACGACCCATTTTACTTTTGCGGTCGAATTGAATACTGGAAATCAAATTATTGGATTAATTGGAATCAATTTGGGGAAAGTAAAATATAAAAATGCCGAAGTTTGGTTTAAACTCCATAAAGACCATTGGAACAAAGGCTACGCAACGGAATCTTTGAAAGAAATACTTCGTTTTGGTTTCAATGAACTTAATCTTCATCGGATTGAAGCGGGTTGTGCGTTGGGAAACATTGGTTCTATCAATGTTTTGGAAAAAACGGGAATGACAAGAGAAGCCCACTCCCGAAAATTATTGCCCTTATCATCCGGCTGGTCCGATAATTACGGTTACGCTATTTTAGCAACCGATTAATCATTCGCTCATGCTAAAAAAAGTAACTTTTATATGATCCCAAGAATTGAAACGCTACCTGAGAAAAAGTTTGTTGGTAGACGAATAACACTTTCGTTATCCAATAATAAAACAGCAGAACTTTGGAAAAGCTTTATGCCAAGGCGAAAGGAAATCCAAAATAGTATTGGTACCGATTTGTATTCCATGCAAAAATACGATGCTTCGTATTTTAATACTTTCAATCCAAATGCTGAATTCGAAAAATGGGCAGCCGTTGCTGTTACTGATTTCAATGAAATTCCAGAGGCAATGGAACCGATTACTTTGACTGGAGGATTGTATGCCGTTTTTATTCATAAAGGAGATGCATCGACAGCTTCAAAAACATTTCAGTATATTTTTGAAACTTGGTTACCCAACTCTGAATATATTTTGGATGATAGAATGCATTTTGAATTATTGGGAGAAAAATACAAGAATAACGATCCCAGTTCTGAAGAGGAAATTTGGATTCCAATCCAACTCAAAAAATAAAACATCTATTTTCGCCACGTCCCGAGGATTCGGTATCACTAATTAGCATGAATTTTTTTAATTTCTAAATAAAATTCGTGTGAATTGATTTTGTTAGTTCTTTTATTTGTGTGGATTCATGGTTAATTTTTATTATGATGTGTTTGTGCTGCAGTTTTGGTCACAAAATCAATGATGAACCCAATACATTTTGAACCATTGCCCTTACTTTATAAAATAAAACAGTATTAAATAATTGGTTTTCAGACATTAACAATACTATTTCCAGCAAAATTCATAAATTTATTTACTAACTTTATATCTTGTTTCATTAATTAAATTTAAAAAAATGGAAAAAGACATCAAAGGTTATGCCTACGGGCAAGTGGGGCAATCACCTGTAAGCATTGCCGATTTAGAGCTCCTTAAAAAAACGGTATTATTTACAGAAGAAGATGAAAAAAATCTACGTCTTGCAGGCGAAGTATTAAAAGACCAAACAAATGAGATACTTGACCTTTGGTATGGTTTTGTTGGCGGTAACGAACACCTGGTTCATTATTTTTCTAAAAACGGACAGCCCAATATGGACTATCTCACAGCTGTTAGAGCTAGGTTTGAACAATGGATTATGGACTTATGCAACAAACCATATGACCAAACTTGGCTGAACTATCAACACGAAATTGCTTTGAGGCATCACAGCAGTAAGAAAAACAAAACGGACAATGTGGACACCGTTCCTATTATCCACTACCGTTATATGGTAGCATTTATTTTTCCAATTACTGCAACTATCAAAGGATTTTTAACTAAAAAGGGACACAATATCGAAACTGTGGAAGCAATGTATTCCGCTTGGTTTAAAGCCGTAACGCTTACTGTAATTCTTTGGACGTATCCTTACATCAACAAAAATGAATTCTGATTGAAATCCTATCTCAAAAAAATGGAATAGCCGGATTTTATTTTTTCTCATCAAAAGATTAATCGGGTTATTCTTTTTCACCTAATACAAAATAAAGACAAAATCTCCCGATTTTAAGCTCCTAATAAGTTAGATTAAATGATCTTTTAGAAGTGAAAAGCAAAAAACATTTATATGAATCCCAGAGGTACAGATTTGTATTCCATGCAAAAATATGAAGCTTCGTATTTTAATACTTTTAATCCCAATACTGAATTCGAAAAATGGGCAGCCGTTGCTGTAACTGATTTCAATGAAATTCCAGAAGCAATGGAACCGATTATTTTGGCTGGAGGATTGTATGCAGTTTTTGTTCACAAAGGCGATGTATCGACAGCTTCAAAAACATTTCAGCATATTTTTGAAACTTGGTTGCCCAACTCTGAATATGTTTTGGATGGCAGATTCCATTTTGAATTATTGGGAGAAAAATACAAGAATAACGATCCCAGTTCCGAAGAGGAAATTTGGATTCCTGATTATTTATCAAAAACACGATAGTTATAAATGACAAAACCACTGCCGGTACAATAAGCAGTGGTTTTGAACAAACAGGAATCAATAATAATTAGTCAAGCAATCTCACTATTGCCAGCCACCGCCAAGGGCTCTGTACAATTGAATTATGGCTTTATATTGTTGGAATTTATTGTCTATCAAGCTTAGTTCTGCATTCAAAGCATTGTCTTTTACAGTCAAAACTTCTAAATAATTGGCCAACCCGTACGTCAATAATTCATCCGAATAATCAGTGGCTTTATTCAACGCATCCACTTGTTTTTCTCTAACGGTGAGTTTATACGTTTCATTATTGTACTGAGCCAAAGCATCCGAAACTTCTTTTCCGGCGGTCAATAACGACTGCTCAAACTGAAGATAAGCTTTTTCCTGATTGGCTTTTGCAATTTCAAACTTCGTTTTAATTTGTCTTTGATTAAAAATAGGCTGAGTCAATCCCGTAATCACGTTTGCAAAAATCGAATTGACACTAAACCATTCTTTCAAATCAATACTTTGAAGTCCACCGGTAGCAGTAAGTTTTAATATTGGATAAAAATTACTTTTGGCCACATTAGTCTGTTCAAAATTTGAAATCAAGTTGTATTCCGCTGCGATTACGTCAGGTCTGTTTCGTAACAAAGTTGCAGGAACACCAAGCGTAATTGTAGGTTGCATGGATTGTGACTCAAAAGTGTTTCTTTCAATTTTTGCAGAACCTTCACCCATGAGAATACTCATGGTATTTTCAAGAATGATGATGCTATTTTTTAAATCGGCAATGATAATTTCGGTACCATATTTTTGAGCTTCGGTTTGCTTCACGCCAACTTCGGTTACATTACCGGCATCTTTTAATGCAATAATAGTTTCGATACTTTGGTTTCTGTTAACCAACGTTTTCTCTGCTAGTTTTATTTGCGCATCAACCGAAAGTAATTGATAATACGTTGCTGCAATGTTAGCAATCAATTGCGTTTTTACCGCTTGCTTTGCAGCTGTTGTTTGCAGATAAGCGGCATTTGCAGCACGCTTGTTGCTTCTTATTTTCCCCCAAATATCAGCTTCCCACGAAAGACTTCCAGTCAACTGATATTGATTGGTGCTTCTGTCTTGCAACAGAGCACCAAACTGACTGTTTTTAGAAAGCTGTTGATGTGTCCAATCGGCACCTGCAGAAAGAGTGGGGAAGTACCCCGCTTTTCCTTGTTTCATAGTTGCTTCTGCCGCTGCAATATTTTGCATGGCAATTTTGATATCAAGGTTATTTTCTAACCCTTTTTTGATATAACCCTGTAAAAGCGGATCCGTGAAAACGTTTTCCCAAGCCACATTGGCAAGTGAAATGGTATCAGTTGAAATGATTTCATTTCGGTATGAATTTTCCGTTTTTAATTCCGGTCGTTTGTAATCTTTGGCTACAAAACAGGATTGCATTACCATTGCTGTTACAACAAGTACTGCTATTTTATTTAAGTTATTCTTCATTTTCTTCGTTTAAAAGTATAACATCAGATTCTTTTTCTCCGAATGGTTTTCCAGTAATTCTTTCCTGTAATCCTTGGAAGATGATGAACAAAATAGGGATTACAAATACCCCTAAAATTGTTCCAACTAACATTCCGCCAACTGCTCCCATACCGATAGAACGATTACCAACAGCTCCAACACCAGTAGCCAAAGCCAAAGGTAACAGACCAAATATGAAGGCCAATGAGGTCATTAAAATAGGACGTAAACGTGCTTTTGCTCCTTCAATAGCGGCTTGTGTAATATCCATTCCTTGTCGTCGTCGCTGGATAGCAAACTCAACTATCAGAATGGCATTTTTCGCTAATAGTCCTATAAGCATTATCAGTGCAACCTGGAAATAAATATTGTTTTCCAATCCTGCCAATTTCACAAAACCAATCGCTCCGGCAATACCCACAGGTAGTGAAAGCAATACCGATAATGGAACTAAATAACTTTCATACTGTGCACTTAATAAGAAATAAACAAATATTAAACTTAGTAAGAACACCCAAATTGCTTGAGTTCCAGCCAGAATTTCTTCACGGGTCATCCCCGAGAATTCATAACTATACGTCTTTGGTAAATGCTTTTCGGCAACTTCCTGAATGGCCTTAATGGCATCGCCAGTACTGTAACCTGGATTTGCTTTTCCGTTTACGTTTACCGCTTTCAACATATTAAATCGGGCAACAGCTTCAGGTCCGTAGATTCTTTTTAAATCTATAAACTGGCTAATTGCAACTTGTTGTCCGGCAGCATTTTTCACATAAATATTATTGATGGAAGCTTCGGTCGCTCTATCAGACGGTTTTGCCTGAATCATCACACGGTATTGTTTACCAAATTTATTAAAATCCGTGGTATACAATCCTCCATAATAGCCTTGCATCGTATTGAAAATATCCGAAATTGATACTCCGGCATCTTTGGCTCTTTCCACATTAATATCCATTTGGAATTGTGGGAACGTTGGATTAAAATTGGTCTGCGCATATTGAATTTCGGGTCTTTTCATTAATTCTCCCAAAAATTCATTACTCACTTTACTCACTGTAGCCCAATCATCATCACCTTTATCTTGGATTTTTAATTCGAAACCATCAGCTGAACCAAAACCCTGAACACTTGGAGGTGTAAAAAACAAGGCTCTTGCATCTTTGAAGTGAGCGGTTCTTCCGAACAACTCTTTCACCACTGCATCTACTGATTGATTGGCTTCCTTACGGTATTTCCAGTCTTTCAATTTGATTACTGTAAAGGCATAAGAACCTCCATTTACACTATTCAATAAACTGAAACCTACAACACTCATTCTGGCTTCAACAATATCCATTGAACCTAAAATAGTATCCAATTCTTTTACTGCTTTTTGAGTTTTCTCCAATGTCGTTCCTGGAGGAAGTGTTAAATCGGCCATGATAATTCCGCGGTCCTCATTTGGAATAAATCCGGAAGGCGTCGTTTGGAATAATATAAAAGTGATTCCAGAAAATACGATTAAAGCAACCACTATAATCCATTTTTTTCTTGCCAAGAATCCCAGAGACTTAACATATCTATTATTCATTCGATCAAAACTGGTATTGAAAGCCAAGAAAAATCGATCTTTCAAATTTGCATTATGATGATCAGAATCTGCATGTGGTTTTAAGAATAAGGCACACAATGCAGGGCTCAGCGTCAAAGCATTAATTGCAGAAATTAAAATCGCAATTGCCAATGTAATAGCAAACTGCTGGTAAAATACTCCCGAAGGTCCACTCAAGAACGACACCGGGATAAATACTGCGGCCATTACCATTGTGATGGAAATAATCGCACCTGTGATTTCACTCATTGCTGAGATGGTTGCTTCTTTTCCTGATTTTGCTCCTTCATCTAGTTTGGCGTGCACCGCCTCGACGACGACAATGGCATCATCGACGACAATCCCAATGGCGAGAATCATAGCGAACAAAGTCAACATATTGATAGAGAATCCAAATAATTGCAGGAAGAAAAATGTACCTACAATAGCCACCGGAACTGCAATCGCAGGAATTAAAGTAGAACGAAAATCTTGCAAGAAGATGTATACTACAATAAATACCAGAATAAAAGCTTCAATTAATGTTGTGATTACTTTATCGATAGAAGCATCCAGAAATGTTTTGGTATTAAATGGAATTACATAGTCAACTCCTTTTGGGAAGTCTGGTTTTGTATCTTCCAAGATGGTCATTACTTCTTCAATAATATCTTGTGCGTTTGAACCTGAAGTTTGAAATACTCCAACAGCAACACCTTGTTTACCCATTGCGATATTCTTGGTTCCATAATTGAAACCTCCCAATTCTACAGTGGCAACATCTTTCAGGTGAAGGAAATTTCCATTTCCGGTAGATTTTATAACAATGTTTTCGTAATCTTTTATTTCAGAAAGTCGTCCTTTATATTTGATTACATATTCATAAACACCTTCGGCATTTTCACCAAATTTCCCTGGAGCAGCTTCTACATTTTGTTCTTGTAAAGCAGCTTGAATTTCTTTTGGAGAAACATTATACGTAGCCATTTTTGCAGGATCTATCCAAATTCGCATCGAGTAATCTTTGGCTCCAAAAACATTAACTTGTCCAACACCTTTTACACGTTGTAATTTTGGTACTAGATTTATTTTGGCGTAATTCTGGATATAAGTCTCGTCAAAGTCTTTGTTATTGGAATATAAAGCAAAGAACATCAAGGCACTAGTCTGGCTTTTCAGGGTTGTAACTCCTGTTTGTACCACTGCTTGAGGCAATTTACTGATAGCACGGGCAACTTTGTTTTGAACGTTTACCGCAGCAATATCCGGGTCAACACCAAGTTCAAAATAAACGGAGATTTTAGCAGAACCATCATTTGCTGCAGAGGAAGTCATGTATGTCATTCCTTCCACACCATTGATTTCTTCTTCCAATGGAATCACGACACTATTCAATACAGTTTCTGCATTTGCTCCGGTATACATAGCACTGACTTGAACTGTTGGAGGTGCGATTTCGGGGTATTGTTCAATAGGTAATGACATCAATCCCAAAACCCCCAAAATGGTTATTAGAATCGAAATTACAGTCGAAAGAACAGGTCTTTCAATAAAAGTTTTTAGCATCTTGTGAATTATTATTTAGCTGGAGTTGATGTTGCTGTTAGTTGAATTTCATTTTTTGTTTGTTGAGGAACAATTACGATATCATCTTTTAATTTTGATGCGCCTTCAATTACCACAACATCGCCTTCCACAAGACCTTCTGTTACAATGAAATTCAAATCAGATGTTCCGTTTGTAGTAACAATTCTGGATTTTACCTTATTTCCTTGACCTACAACATAAATCAGTTGTTTTCCTTGTACTTCAAAAACGGCATTTTGGGGAACCAGAATTACTTCTTTTTGAATAATTGGTAAACGGATAATCCCGCTGCTACCGCTTCTTAGTACTCCTTCAGGATTTTTAAATTCTGCTCTGAACTGCGTAGTTCCTGTTGTTGGATTTACCAGACCGTTGATTGTTGCGATTTTTCCTTTTTGATCGTATTCGGAATTGTCAACTAAAAGCATGGAAACTTCTGGAGCCGCCTTTAATTTTTGTGCAGTTGTTGCCCCTTTGAAAGTCTTATTAAAAAGCAGCAATTGTTTTTCATTCATCGAAAAATAAGCACGAACAATTTTTGTGTCAGAAACCGTGGTCAGCGGCATTTCGCTGGTTGAACTCACTAAACTTCCTTCGCGGAAAGGCAAACTTCCGATAACTCCATTTACGGGAGAAACGATAGTTCCAAAACCAATGTTTGCAGCAATACTACCATATGCACTTCTGGCCTGAGCTAATTTTGCTTTAGCAGTTTCTAGCTGAACATTACTGATTATTTTTCTGTCTACTAAAGGTTTTAATCGGTCAACTTCAACCTGAGCTGCTTTCACCATTGCTTTTGCAGCTGAGGCATCTTGGTTTAAAGTTTGTGTTTCTAATTTGAAAAGCAATTGTCCTTTTCTCACAAGCTGACCTTCATCAACATAGATTTTTTGGATAAATCCATTTACTTTTGGACGGATTTCTACATTTTGCTGCCCTTCAAGGTTGGCGGTATATTCTTGATAAACAATTGCATCTTGTAAGGTAACAGTTTGAACTGGAAAAGGAGCAGCCACTATAGAAGGCATTTGCTGTTCTTCTTTTTTGCCACATGATGCTAAAATTAGCAAAACAAATATTGAAAATATTGAAAGTTTTCTCATTTTTATAATTGGGTTTTTGGATTTATATTTAGGTGTTATTTCTTTCTATTTCTTTGAATTTTTCGATCGTTTTCATCAAAAGTTCTTCCACTTCGCAAACATGGGATTTATAGGCTTTGACATTTTCCATATTGCATTGTTCTTCAGCACACGAGACTGTTTTCTCTCTGTAAATGATTAATTTGTCTATTATTTTTTTTTCAAAATCAAGTATTTTGATATAATTTGTCAATCTTTCACTGAATGGAGAAGGCTTGAAATATTTTTTTCGGTCACCGGATAAAGTGTAGTAATTTATTTTATCCATTTTTAGAAGCAGATTCAAGTTGGTTGAAATAGAGCTTTTACTGGCACCCAGTTTTTCGACTATTTGTTCAAAAGTTAATCCGGTCTTGCAGCCATCAATTATAAGTAATGCAAGAATTCTGGAACATAATGGCGGTATATTGTATAGTAACTCAAAATGAATTCCGAACATTTCGATAAGTTCTTCTCTCTCTTTTTGTATTGCAGCCATGATTTTTTTTGCAAAATTACAGTTAGTTCGAAATTTACCGAACTAAACGAACTTAAATTTGTGTTAATTTTTTCAACAAACTGTTTCTCTAGGTTTTACTATTTGGTTTTTGTTTAAAATCTAAAGTTTAGCCATCAATTAGTTCTATTTAAATTAAAAGTTAGTTCGTGATAAAAAAATGCTTAATATTGAAAAGTCAATAATTACCATCTGTTTATATCTTATCAAACCAAATTAATTTAATTATGAAATCTAAAAACTTGAAGAATTCTTTTTTAATAATTGCCTTATTTTCTGCTACGGTAGCTATGGCGCAACACAAATATGAGAACACTCCACCGGAGGTTTCTCCAATGCCAATGAAACCCGAAATGACGGAAATTTGGGAACCGGAAGTAAAAGCAATCACGCCTGCTAAAACCCTTGGAAACGCACCTTCAGATGCCATTATTTTATTTGACGGTAAAAACTTAGAGCAATGGGTAAGTCAAAAAGATGTAAATAAGCCTGCAGGATGGAAAATTGTTGATAAAGACTATATGGAAGTTGTTCCAGGTTCTGGAGCCATTCAAACCAAAATGACCTTTGGTGATTGTCAGTTACATCTGGAATGGAGTGCACCGGATGTCGTTTTAGATGGTGGACAGGCAAGAGGAAACAGTGGTGTATTTTTCCAAAACAGATACGAATTGCAAATATTGGATTCCTACAATAACAGAACGTATAACAATGGCCAGGCAGGAAGTATTTATAAAGATCATCCGCCATTGGTAAACGCTGTAAAGACTCCATTAGAATGGAATACTTATGATGCGATTTATACTGCTCCTCGATTCAAAGCTGATGGCAGAATTGATGCTCCGGCCAGAATCACTGTGTTTTTGAATGGTGTTTTAGTGCAAAATAATACTACCATAAATGGGTTGACACTTTACATTGGTTTGCATAATTACCCTACGTCTCATGGCGATGATGTTATTTCGCTTCAAGATCATGATTCAAAAAACCAATTCAGGAATATTTGGATAAGAAAACTTTAAAAAAGCATAGAAACGGAGCGCTAAAAACGCTCCGTTTTTTTTTGGCTCCAAATCACAATCAGGAACGTTTCTGTTTTGGAATCTAATTTACTTATATTTGTTGACCTAAAAAAAAAACTTAATAGTGAGTCAAATCAATAAGCTAAAAATATTCAATGATCCCATTTATGGGTTTATTACGATTCCAAATGCCTTAATTTACGATTTAGTTCAGCATCCTTATTTTCAACGTTTGCGCCGAATTTCCCAAATGGGATTGTCGTATTTAGTATATCCTGGCGCAAATCACACCCGTTTTCATCATGCCTTAGGTTGTATGCATTTGATGCAAAAAGCAGTCGATGTATTGCGTTTCAAAGGGGTTTTAATATCTCCTGAGGAAGAAAATGCGTTGTACATTGCTATTTTATTGCATGATATAGGTCATGGGCCTTTTTCACATGCTATGGAAAAAAGTATTGTTGAAGATGTGCATCATGAAGAAATATCTCTATTATTTATGAACCAATTGAATGTAGAATTTAACGGTCAGTTAAGTTTAGCAATTCAGGTTTTTAAAGGAGAATACAATAGAAAATTCATGCTGCAATTGATTTCCAGTCAATTGGATATGGATCGAATGGATTATTTGAAACGTGACAGTTTTTACTCGGGAGTGGCAGAAGGGAATGTCAACTCAGAACGACTGATTCAAATGATGAATGTGGTAGACGATTATTTAGTAATTGAAGAAAAAGGGATTTATTCCGTAGAAAAGTTTTTGATGTCCAGACGATTGATGTATTGGCAGGCATATTTACACAAAACGAGTTTAGTGGCAGAGTTAATTTTGATGAAAATCTTAAAACGCGCCAAAGAATTAACGCTAAAAGGAGTGCAGTTGCCTTGTAGTGAACCATTATTGTTTTTCATGCAAAACAAAGTCACCATAGATACATTTGACGCAGAAACGTTGGATTTATTTGCTCAATTAGATGATTTTGATATTATTGGAGCATTAAAATCGTGGCAAAAACATGATGATTTTATATTGTCCTCATTGAGTAAAATGATTGTAAACCGAGATTTATTAAAAATTAAATTAACCAGTGAAAAAGTAGCGATTGAGGAATTACAGCCACTAAAAGAACGTTTTGCATTGGAAAATAATATTTCATTATTAGAAACCAATTATTTTATTTTTAAAGGCAAAATAAAAAATCAAGCTTACAGTAAAGAGGCAGAACCCATACGGATTTTGAAAAAAGACTGTACCATTGAGGACGTAATTGAATCTTCTGATCAGCTGAATTTAAAATCATTATCTAAATTGGTTACCAAGTATTACATCTGTTTCCCAAAACAACTACTATAAAAACACCATTTAAAATCTATTTTTTTATATTTTTGTCGCGATGAAATTTACAGCAGAACAAATAGCAGGGATTTTAGAAGGAGAAGTTGTTGGGAATCCCATGACAGAAGTTTTTAGATTGTCAAAAATCGAAGAAGGCACTGAGGGATCGCTTACTTTTTTATCAAATCCTAAATATCTTAATTATATATATTCCACAAAAGCCTCAGTAACAATTGTTAATGAGACTTTTGTACCGGAATCACCTTTAACTACCACATTAATAAAAGTGCAAGATGCGTATGCGGCATTTTCTAAATTATTAGAGTTTTATAATCAGGTGAAATTGAATAAAAGTGGAATAGAGCAACCTTCTTTCCTGTCACAAAGTGTAAAATACGGAGATAATTTATATCTTGGTAGCTTTAGTTATGTCGGACAGAATGTAGTTTTGGGTGAAAATGTAAAAATATATCCTAATTGTTTTGTTGGAGATAATGTCATAATAGGGGATAATGTAATATTATTCGCTGGCGCAAAAATCTATTCGGAGACCGTAATCGGGAATAATTGCACCATTCATTCTGGAGCTATAATAGGTGCGGATGGCTTTGGTTTTGCACCAAATCCTGACGGAACGTATACTAAAATTCCACAAATAGGGAATGTAATTATTGAAGATAATGTAGATATAGGCTCTTGTACAACTATTGATAGGGCTACAATGGGTTCTACCATTATCAGAAAAGGAGTGAAGCTTGACAATCAAATTCAGATTGGGCATAATGTTGAAATTGGTGAGAACACCGTAATTGCCGCTCAAACGGGTGTTGCAGGTTCTACAAAAATTGGAAAAAGTGGCATGATTGGCGGACAAGTTGGAATCTCAGGACATTTAACTATTGGTAATAATGTTCGAATCCAAGCGCAATCAGGTGTGGGACGAAATATAAAAGATAATGAAATCTTGCAAGGAAGCCCTACATTTGGATACAATGATTTCAGTAAATCATATGTTCATTTCAAGAATTTGCCTAAAATTGTTGCAGAAATAGAAGAATTAAAAAAACAAATATTAAACCAAAAAAATGGAAACAATGGTTAAACAGAAGACCATCAAAACAGAAATTTCGCTAACTGGAGTTGGATTACACACAGGAAAAGAAGTAAAAATGACTTTTAAACCTGCTCCAGTGAATAATGGTTTTACTTTTGTTCGAGTAGATCTGGAAGGACAGCCTATTATTGAAGCAGATGCGAATTATGTTGTAAACACGCAAAGAGGAACCAATTTAGAAAAATTAGGCGTAAAAATTCAAACGCCTGAACATGTTTTAGCAGCACTAATTGGTTGTGATTTAGATAATGTAATCATTGAATTGAATGCTTCTGAACTTCCTATTATGGATGGTTCTTCAAAATATTTTGTTGAAGCGCTTGAAAAAGCAGAAATAGAAGAACAGAACGCTAAAAGAAATGTATATGTAGTAAAAGAAGTTATTTCTTTTACAGATGAAGCTTCTGGCAGTGAAATATTGGTAATGCCAAACGATTATTATTCAGTTACTGCAATGGTGGATTTTGGTACTAAAATACTAGGTACTCAAAATGCTACAATGAAAAGTATTGCTGACTTTAAAACTGAAATATCTGAGTCAAGAACCTTCAGTTTTTTACATGAACTAGAATCGTTGTTAGAAAACGGTTTGATAAAAGGAGGCGATTTAAATAATGCCATTGTTTATGTAGACAAAGAAATTTCTGCATCAACCATGGAGAGTTTAAAAGTAGCTTTTGGAAAAGACGAAATAACCGTTAAACCAAATGGTATTTTAGATAACCTTACGTTGCATTACCCAAATGAAGCGGCAAGACACAAACTGCTTGATGTGGTCGGTGATTTAGCTTTAATTGGAACAAGAATTCAAGGGAAGGTAATTGCCAATAAACCAGGTCATTTTGTGAATACACAGTTTGCCAAAAAAATGGCTAAAATCATAAAAATAGAACAAAGAAATCATGTTCCTGCTTATGATTTGCATCAAGAGCCTTTAATGGATATTCATAAAATTATGGCGGTTCTTCCTCATAGACCACCGTTTTTATTGATTGACAGAATCATCGAAATGTCAGAAACTCATGTTGTGGGGATGAAAAATGTAACAATGAATGAAAATTTCTTTGTTGGTCATTTTCCTGAAGCTCCGGTTATGCCAGGTGTTTTAATTGTAGAAGCCATGGCACAAACAGGAGGGATTCTGGTATTAAGTACCGTTCCTGATCCAGAAAATTATTTGACTTATTTTATGAAAATAGACAATGTCAAATTCAAACATAAAGTGTTACCTGGTGATACTTTAATTTTTAAGTGTGATTTAATTACCCCTATCAGAAGAGGAATTTGTCACATGCAAGCAAATGCTTACGCAAATGGAAAACTAGTTGCTGAAGCAGAATTAATGGCTCAAATTGCCAAAAAACAATAGATTTAGATTAAAACTAAAATCCTCCATTTGAAAAAATGAGATTGACGTTTGTATTCTGATAAATATAAAAATAAAAAATAGCTGATGAATCAACCACTAGCCTATGTTCATCCAGGCGCCAAAATCGCCAAAAATGTTGTCATAGAACCATTTACAACCATTCACAATAACGTAGTTATTGGGGACGGAACTTGGATAGGTTCGAATGTTACCATTATGGAAGGCGCGAGAATTGGAAAAAATTGTAATATATTCCCTGGTGCAGTTATTTCGGCGGTTCCACAGGATTTAAAATTTGGAGGAGAAGATTCTTTGGCAATAATTGGAGACAATTGTACGATTAGAGAATGTGTAACGATCAATAGAGGGACAATTGCATCCGGACAAACTACTTTAGGTAATAATTGTTTGGTAATGGCAACAGCACATATAGCTCACGATTGTCACATTGGCGATAATGCTATTATTGTAAACGGAGTAGCTTTGGCTGGTCACGTTACCGTAGGTAAATTTGCGGTTATTGGCGGATTGGCAGCAATTCATCAATTTATCCACATTGGAGATCACGCCATGATATCAGGCGGATCTTTGGTAAGAAAAGATGTTCCGCCTTTCACAAAAGCAGCAAAAGAGCCTTTGTCGTATGTTGGTATTAACTCTGTTGGATTAAGAAGACGCGGTTTTACAACTGAAAAGATCAAAGAAATTCAAGATATTTATAGAATTTTGTATCAAAAAAATTACAATACAACCCAAGCTTTGGGTATTATTGAAGCAGAGATGGAAGCGACACCGGAAAGAGATGAAATCATTGATTTTATTCGAAATTCATCAAGAGGAGTAATGAAAGGATATTCTGGAAATTATTAAGAATAAGTCGTTAATCAAATTAGCAAATAAACGAATCAACAAATAAACAAAAAAATGGCATCTACATCAGATATTAAAAACGGATTGTGTATTAAATACAACAACGATATTTACAAAATTATTGAATTTCTTCACGTAAAACCAGGAAAAGGTCCTGCTTTTGTTAGAACTAAATTGAGAAGTTTGACTAACGGAAAAGTATTGGACAACACTTTTTCAGCTGGTCATAAAATTGAAGAAGTTAGAGTGGAAAACCATAAATTTCAGTTTTTATATCCAGAAGGAGATGATTTTCATTTTATGAATACAGAAACTTTCGAACAAATTACTTTAAATAAAAATATTTTAGATTCGCCAGATTTATTGAAAGAAGGAGAAAATGTAATGGTAAGTATCAATACAGAGACTGATTTACCTCTTTCTGTAGATATGCCAGCATCTGTTATTCTTGAAGTGACTTACGCAGAACCAGGAATTAAAGGAAATACTGCTACAAATGCAACAAAATCAGCAACTGTTGAAACGGGTGCAACTGTAAATGTCCCTTTGTTTATTAATGAAGGTGATAAAATTAAAATTGATACTGCATCAGGTTCTTATATGGAACGAGTTAAGGAATAGCTGACAGTAATCAGTGCTCAGTAATGAGATATACTGGACATTGATTGCTAAACACTGAACACAAAATAAATGAAATTCCAAAAAACACATAGCTTAGAAGAAATTGCAAGTATCATCGACTGTGAATATGTTGGTGATAAAAAATTTCCAGTGACTGGAATGAATGAAATTCATGTTGTTGAATCAGGCGATATTGTTTTTGTAGATCATCCTAAGTATTATGACAAAGCATTAAATTCAGCAGCAACTATTGTTTTAATTAACAAAAATGTAGCTTGTCCGGATGGAAAAGCGTTGTTGATTTCAGATGATCCTTTTAGAGATTTTAATAAATTAACAAACTATTTCAAGCCATTTCAATTTTCGAATGTTTCAATAGCTACTTCAGCTTCTATAGGTGAAGGAACTGTAATACAGCCAAATACATTTATCGGTAATCATGTTGTTATTGGAAAGAATTGTTTGATTCATTCTAATGTTTCGATTTATGACTACACCGTAATTGGCGATAATGTAATGATTCACGCGGGAACCATTCTTGGTGCCGATGCTTTTTATTATAAAAAACGTCCCGAAGGTTACGATCAGTTACTTTCAGGTGGAAGAGTGGTTATTAAAGACAATGTTGGAATTGGAGCTCTTTGTACGATTGATAAAGGAGTTACTGGCGATACAACTATTGGCGAAGGCACAAAAATTGATAATCAAGTGCATGTAGGCCATGACACTGTTATTGGAAAAAAATGTTTAATTGCTTCACAAACAGGAATTGCAGGCTGTGTCATTATTGAAGACGAAGTTACTATTTGGGGACAAGTAGGGACCACCAGCGGAATCACGATAGGAGCAAAGGCAGTTATTCTTGGTCAAACCGGAGTTACAAAATCAGTAGAAGGAGGAAAGTCTTATTTTGGTACTCCAATTGAAGAATCAAGAGAAAAATTGAAACAACTGGCTAATATCAAGAAGATACCAGAAATTCTAAATAAACTAAAATAATATGTCTGCTAAAGAAATCGTTCAGAAATTTTACAAATCAGATGCTCTTATAGATAGCGAAATCATAAAAGATTTTTTACATCCTGAAGTAATCGTTGAATGGAAAAGCAGTAAGGGATTGATTCAATTGAATTACGATTCTTTATTAAATCTATCTAATGATTTAAGTAAAGCATACGTTCGATCTAAAGTTAGAATTAGTCATATTGTTAGTGAAAATGATACCATTTCGGTACGATACTCTCATTTTGTGAAAACGATTGAGAATCCAAGGGAAGAAATGTTATTGGCGCATTTTATGGTTATTTGGCAAATAAAAGACAATAAACTATTTCGAGGGTATCAAATGAGTCAATTATCATAATTTAGTATCAAAAAACTGAATACTGAATACTGATTACTGATTACTATTTTATACTTTTGCATAACAATTTTAAAAACTACATAAAAAATATATCATGAGTGTTTTAGTCAATAAAGATTCCAAAATAATTGTTCAAGGTTTTACAGGAAGCGAAGGAACTTTCCATGCTTCTCAAATGATTGAGTACGGTACTAACGTCGTTGGTGGTGTAACTCCAGGAAAAGGGGGAACAACTCACTTAGACAGACCAGTTTTTAACACTGTAAAAGATGCTGTAGAACAAGCAGGAGCTGATACGACTATCATTTTTGTTCCACCAGCTTTTGCTGCTGATGCGATTATGGAAGCTGCAGATGCTGGAATTAAAGTAATTATTGCAATTACTGAAGGAATTCCTGTTGCTGACATGATAAAAGCAAATAGTTATGTTAAAGAAAGAAATGCTAGATTGATAGGACCTAACTGCCCAGGAATAATTACTCCGGGTGAAGCTAAAGTTGGTATTATGCCAGGTTTTGTTTTCAAAAAAGGAACTGTTGGTATTGTTTCTAAATCTGGAACATTAACGTACGAAGCAGCTGACCAAGTGGTAAAACAAGGATTAGGAATCACTACTGCAATTGGTATTGGTGGAGACCCAATAATCGGAACTACTACAAAAGAAGCAGTTGAATTATTGATGAATGACCCAGAAACAGAATGTATCGTAATGATAGGTGAAATTGGTGGACAATTAGAAGCGGATGCAGCTCATTGGATCAAAGCGGATGGTAACCGTAAACCAGTTGTAGGATTCATTGCAGGAGTTACCGCTCCAGTAGGACGTACAATGGGACATGCAGGTGCTATCGTTGGTGGATCAGATGATACTGCTGAAGCTAAAAAACAAATCATGAGAGAATGTGGTATTCACGTAGTAGATTCTCCAGCTGAAATTGGTAAAAAAGTAAAAGAAGTTTTAGGTTAATCTAAGCTTTGATTAAATATTTTAAAAGCCTCACAATTTGTGGGGCTTTTTTATTATAAATTGAATTAAAGAAATATCTTTGCACTTTATTAAATGCAGCTGTTTTTCAGATGTAATCCTAATAAGAGCAAACATAAACGAATGGTTTCTAATGGGCCTCACGATTTTGTGGGGTATTTTTTTGTCGAAGCCAATTCAAATAAAAATAAAATAACATGTACAAAGAGTTAAAAAAATTCAAAGTTACCAATCAGTTTTCATTTACCACAGAGGATAGTCTAGCAGAAGTTTGTAATGCTTCAGAAGGATCTGGAGTATTTTTAGTGTATTCAGTAGGGGAGGGAAAAGAGTTGATTATGGTTGGTTCTACTGGAACCGTTCAAAATGACGGAACTTTGAAAATTAAAAATGGTGGTCTTAAAGACAAAATTGTTGAAGGACATCAATTTGCTAAAACTGGAAGAAAATATTCTTGGCCTGCACAAATGAAAATCGAAGATATCAGCACACTTGAAGTGGTTTGGTATGAGACATTCAACGATAAGACAAAAGTGATTCCAACATTTGTAGAAGGACAAGTTTTACAAAATTTCCTTGACGAAAATGGAAGACTGCCAAAATGGAATGTAGCTTTTTAATTATTTAAAGTCTGTTTTCCAACATCTTAGTTATAATTGCGTCACATTTTTATGTGACGCTTTTTTTTGAATTATTATTATTTTGAATGAAATTCAAATTATTTCATAAATAATTAATTACTTTTGCACCCGTTATCACGAATCCTTTAATAGGATAGCAACCTGCAACAACAAGCAAGGTGCTAAAACGATAAGCCAAATCCTTTGGAAAAAATGTTGTTTTAATCATTTTTATATTTTGGTTTATTTGTTAGTCGTGGTAATGGATTCATTTTATACCATTATTTATGACAAAGAAAATTCAACAAAAAGGGAATGCATTGGCATTACTTCCGTTATTCATTTTTATTTTAACTTTTTTAGGAGCTGGAATTTGGCTTAATGATTTTTATGCATTCCCTTCTCCAGTAGCAGTTTTATTAGGGATTATTGCTGCTTTTTTACTTTTCAAACAATCAACAGAAGACAAAGTAAATACTTTGATTTCCGGTTGTGGCGAAAGCAAAATAATAACCATGTGTTTAATTTATTTGCTTGCAGGCGCTTTTGCCACTGTCACTAAAGCAATGGGAGGAGTTGATTCGGTGGTGAATTTAGGAATCAACAATATTGATGTAGCTTATTTCCCATTAGGAATTTTCCTGATTGCTTCTTTTCTTTCGACTGCTACAGGAACTTCGGTTGGGGCTATTGTGGCATTAGGACCAATTGCGGTAAGTCTAGCTGAAAAAAGCGGTTCTCCACTCGCATTAATTGCAGGTTCTTTATTGGGAGGCGCCATGTTAGGCGATAATCTATCGATGATTTCAGATACAACCATTGCGGCTACTCAGTCTTTGGGATGCGAAATGAAAGATAAATTTAAAACAAACCTGTTTATCGCTTTTCCGGCTTCGGTAATTACCATTTTTTTACTTTTCTATTTAGGATTAAATTCGGAAGTTACGGCTGTCGCTATTCCAAAATCGAGCTACGAACTAATCACTATTTTACCCTATTTGTTAGTGATTGTCCTTGCCATAATTGGAATTAATGTTTTCACTACTTTAATAATCGGAATTGTGGTAGCAGGGATTATTGGAATTGTTGGTGCTGATTTTACCATTTTAGTATTTGCACAAAAAATATACGAAGGGTTTACGAGCATGACCGATATATTCTTGTTATCCATGCTTACTGGTGGTTTAGCGGCATTGGTAGAAAAAGCAGGTGGAATTGATTTTGTCATTCACAAAATTAAATCCAGAATAAAAAACAAGAAATCGGCTCAAATGGGAATTGGAACCTTAGTGAGTTTTACTAATATGGCTATCGCCAATAATACCGTTTCCATTGTTATCACAGGAGCCATTGCCAAAGAAATTAATGATGAATATAATTTAAGCTCCAAAAAAACGGCAACTTTACTGGATATTTTTGCTTGTATTGTTCAGGGAATTTTGCCTTATGGCGCGCAAGTTTTGTTGATTTTAAGTTTTGCCAATGGTAAACTGAATTTCTTAGATTTAATCAGTAATGCTTGGTATCTCTTATTTTTATTTTTAGTTACTTTAATTGCCATTTACAGTAATTTTTGGGATAAATTGATAAATAGATTTTTGAAAGTTTAAGCTTTTGGCATAAAATTTTTGAATTGAATTGTTATATTTGTCTTATAAAAAAAATACAAACGAACGATAGAATATGAAATTACTAGAAGGAAAAGTAGCCATAATTACAGGTGCGAGTCGCGGAATTGGAAAAGGAATTGCTGAAGTTTTTGCAAAACATGGTGCAAATGTTGCATTCACCTACAGTTCATCTGTAGAATCAGCATTGGCATTAGAAAATGAATTGAACGCTCTTGGAATTAAAGCCAAAGGATATCAATCAAATGCTGCCGATTTTAATGAAGCGCAAACTTTTGTTGATGCTGTTTTGGCTGAATTCGGAACGGTTGATATTCTAATAAACAACGCCGGAATTACTAAAGACAACCTTTTGATGCGTATGTCCGAAGAAGATTTTGATAAAGTGATTGATGTCAATTTGAAATCCGTTTTTAATATGACCAAAGCGATTCAACGTACTTTCCTGAAACAACGTTCTGGTTCTATAATCAATATGAGTTCAGTAGTAGGAGTGAAAGGAAATGCAGGACAGACTAATTATGCTGCTTCTAAAGCGGGAGTTATAGGGTTTTCAAAATCAGTAGCATTGGAATTAGGATCTCGTAACATTCGTTGTAATGTAATTGCTCCAGGATTTATAGAAACAGAAATGACAGCTAAATTAAACGAAGATGTTGTAAAAGGATGGAGAGACGGAATTCCGTTGAAACGTGGTGGAACGACTGAAGATGTTGCCAATGCGTGTCTTTTCTTTGCTTCAGATATGAGTGCTTATGTAACGGGACAAGTTATGAATGTTTGTGGAGGAATGCTTACTTAATATTTAATTTAAAGATTGAAGAATTCAAAGATTTAAAGATTTTTGAACTACTTATTAATTTTTTAATCTTTCAATTTTTAAATATTTTAATCAAAAATAAATGACAATAAACACGCTACTATTATTACTTCTTTCTTTACTAATAGCTGGCGGTTTGTCATTTTTTCAATATATCTATAAAGCCAAAAACAAATCGAATATTGGTTGGTTTTTGGCTTTTTTGCGTTTTTCATCCATTTTTGGAATTTTGTTATTGTTGATTAATCCAATACTAACCAAAAATACGCTTGAAACCGTAAAAACACCTTTGCCGATTGTTGTTGATAATTCGAGTTCCATTTCTTTTTTGAATGCGAATGAAAAAGCATTGGAATTGTATAATAAAATAAAATCAAACTCGAATTTACAAGAGAAATTCGATGTACAATCGTATCAGTTTTCAGATGATTTTGAACCTATAAAAACATTTGATTTTAAAGGAACCCAAACTAATATTGATGTTGTTGCCAAAAATCTAAAAAGCATTTATAAAAACGCAATCTATCCAACGGTTTTAATTACGGATGGAAATCAAACTTCCGGGAATGATTATGTCTACAGTTTTGATGCTGTGAATAAAGTATATCCAGTAATTGTAGGCGATACAACGACTTTTTTAGATTTCAAAATCAATCAACTGAACGTTAATAAATACGCTTTTCACAAGAATAAATTTCCTGTAGAAGCTTTCTTTCAGTATTCAGGAACTAAAAGCATAACGGCCGATTTTATTATTTCACAAGGAAATTCAGTATTCAGTAAACAATCTATTACCTTTTCTCCATCCAAGAAAACGGCAACTGTAAGCGTACTTTTACCGGCTGATAAAATTGGATTACAGATTTTTAAAGCTACTATTTCATCGAAAGAAAAAGAAAAAAATACGTATAATAATACCAAGAATTTTGCGGTTGAAGTTATTGACCAAAAAACAAATATTGCTATTGTATCAGCTATAAATCATCCTGATTTAGGTGCGCTAAAAAGAGCCATTGAATCCAATGTGCAACGTAAAGTAACTATTGTTAAACCAAATGATATTAGGACATTACAAGATTTTAATGTTTTGATTTTATACCAACCGACAACTGAATTTAAAACCATTTTCGATAGTAATAAAAGTACTGGAATCAATACGTTTATTATTACAGGAAACAATACCGATTTCAGTTTTTTGAATCAGCAGCAGGATAATTTAAACTTTAAAATGAGCGGGCAAAAAGAAGATTATTTGTCGATTTTTAATGCGCAGTTTAATTTGTTTGCAGCTGACAATATCGGGTTTGAAAATTTACCGCCTTTACAAAATGCTTTTGGAACAGTAACAAAAAAAGGAGCTGTTTCTGTTTTGCTTTCATCCAAAATTAGAACTATAGACACGAATGCACCTTTGCTGGCTTTTGCAGAAAATCAAGGCAGACGGACTGCTTATCTTTTGGGAGAAAACAGTTGGAAATGGCGCTTGCAAACGCATGTCAACAATCAATCTTTTGAAAAATATGATATTTTCATGGATAAGATTATTCAATTTTTAGCTTCGAATAATTCTAAAAAATCATTAGTGGTTGAACATGAGAGTTTTTATAATTCAGGTGAAGCCATTGAAATAACTGCGCAATATTTCAATAAAAACTATGAGTTTGATGAAAAAGCCCGTTTGACTATTACGGTAACAAATACCAAAACCAAGCAAACGAAAAACTACGATTTATTGAAAGGAAATAATTCATATAAAGTCAATCTTGACGGACTTAAAGCCGGCCCTTATGCGTTTATTGTAAAAGAATTGAATTCTAAAACGACATATTCCAGTAGTTTTGAAATTATTGATTTTAATATCGAAAAGCAATTTGTCAATCCCGATGTGGAAAAATTGACACAATTGGCCACGCAAACGCAAGGAAAAACATATTTTCCTGATCAAGTTGATGTGTTGATTAAAACGCTTTTAGAAAATGAGGAATACAAAGCGATAGAAAAGAACATTGTTACAAAAACGCCTTTGATTGATTGGATTTGGTTATTGGTTTTAATTTCAATTTTGCTGGCAACCGAATGGTTTGTTCGAAAATACAACGGATTACTGTAATAAAATACAATTAAACAATATGGACTTTAGACTGAAAGTGTTTTATACCGTTGCCAATCGTTTGAGTTTCACTAAAGCTGCAACGGAATTATTTATTACGCAACCTGCGATTTCAAAGCATATTCAAGAATTAGAGGAACAATATAAAATCAAATTGTTTGACAGAAATGGTTCTAAAATCGCACTGACAACTGCCGGTGAAGTATTATTAGAACACACTAAAAACATTTTTGAAGTATACCGCGAAATAGATTTTGATATGAGCACGTTGATTAATCAACGTTCCGGATTGTTACGATTAGGAGCCAGTACAACTATTTCTCAGTATATAATCCCGCCGCTTTTAGCTCGTTTTCATCAAAAAATGCAGGATGTAAAAGTGAATTTACTGAATGGAAACACGGAGCAAATTGAAAACGCTTTATTAAAACAGGAAATTGAAATAGGAATTGTTGAAGGACAATCAAAAAATAAATCCATTAAATATACGGAGTTTTTAAAAGACGAATTGGTTTTAGTCTGTAAGAGTTCCAATCCATTAGTAAGTCTTGACGAAGTGACTCAGGAGGATCTTAAAAGAATGCATTTTTTAATGCGGGAACAAGGCTCAGGAACACTTGAAGTTATTGAGCATGCGTTGAAACCATTTGAAATTAAAGTATCAGAACTACAAATTGAAATGCAATTGGGAAGTACCGAAAGTATAAAATCGTATTTGATAAACTCTGATTGTGTAGCTTTCATATCGATTCATGCGATAGAAAAAGAACTTAAAAACAATGAATTGGCTATATTAGACATCAAAGACCTGATTATAGAACGTTTCTTTTATATTATTACGTTGCAAGGAAAAACCGATTCGCTTTCGGATTTGTTCATCCAGAATATTTCGAATCATTATAGTTTAAAGTTATAGCAGATTATAATTTGCGATTGGCATAAATAGATTTATCTATCCACCTTTGTACTGTAATAATTCAACAACTTTACATTGGAAACGCATCAAAAAGTAATTCAGAAAGAATCATTTATTTTTTTTAAAATAAATACCAAATTACAGCAACTCATTTTTGTTGCATTGCTATTGTTCTGCACAACAATTTTTGTTTCTCCGCCAATTGCTTTAGTATTAGGATTGATTGTCGCCAACCTTTTTGGACATCCTTTTTTAGAATTGAATCATAAAGCCACTAATTATTTATTGCAATTTTCAGTAGTGGGACTAGGTTTTGGAATGAATGTTCACAGTGCTGTTTCTGCAGGAAAGGAAGGCTTCTTGTTTACTGTGATTTCTATCTTCAGTACTATAGTTTTAGGAACTTTTCTGGGGAAATGGTTTAAAACCGATAAGAAAACATCTCATTTAATTTCTTGTGGAACTGCAATTTGTGGAGGAAGTGCCATTGCTGCAATTGCTCCCGTAATCAAATCCAATGAAAAACAAACATCAGTTGCTTTGGGAGTGATATTCATTCTGAATTCGGTGGCTTTATTTTTGTTTCCCGCCGTGGGTGATTGGTTGGATTTATCACAAAAAGAGTTTGGATTATGGTGCGCCATTGCCATTCATGACACCAGTTCTGTGGTAGGAGCAGCCAGTAAATATGGTCCCGAAGCATTACAAATTGCCACAACGGTAAAATTAGCCCGTGCGTTATGGATTATTCCTGTAGCATTGATTACTGCTTTTATTTTTAAAAATAAATCTGGAAAAATAAAAATTCCTTATTTCATCGGATTGTTTATCTTGGCAATGATTGCCAATACCTATCTGCCACAAATGGAGAGAATAGGACCGCACTTGGTTTCAGTTGCAAAAATAGGTTTGACGGTAACTTTGTTTTTAATTGGAGCCGGATTAAATAGAACTGTTTTAAAATCGGTGGGATTGAAACCGCTTGCGCAGGGAATTTTGCTTTGGATATTCATAGCAATCGCTACTTTGGTCTCTATTATTTATTTAAAATAGTTTTATGATGAAAGGTTTTTCGTTTGATAATATGAAATTGCATTCGGATGTAATCATACAAAAGTGCAATTAATAAAAAAGTTGCCGCAACAAAAAGGGTTTTCATTTCCAATAAATTATAAAGAAAACCTCCTGAAAAACAGCCGATAAAAAAGAACGTAATAATGGATAATCTCAGATAGATACTTGTTTTTAATTTTTTCTTTTCTTCTGGTTTTTTGTAGAAAAATAATTGAGACAATTCGATTCCTAAATCGGTAAAAAGCCCGGTTAAATGGGTTGTTCTGACTGTAGATTGAGAAATTTTTGTGACCAAAGAGTTTTGTATTCCCATGGCAAAAAGCATCGAAAAAGCAATCCATTTTCCTTCAATGCTAGATAATGCTGATTGTGCTCCGAACATCCCAACACCAATCAAAACAACCATTTCCAGTGAAATTGGAATGACATGAGATAAATTTGGATGTTTTTTCGAAATCAATTCCGCTAAAAAATTAGAGGTAAAAGCGCCTAATAAAAAGAAAATAGTGAATATAAAAAAGGTAATTGCAGCTGCATAATCTCGTTTCATGATTTCTTCGGCGAAATAGGCAAAATGACCCGTTACATTGGTTGTTAATGTTTGTATCGATAAAACTCCCGTAACATTTACAATTCCGGCTACAAAAGACAATAAAGTGGCTAAACGAAGATTGTGAATAAAAGTTCTGTTTTTTCCTTGATGTCGAAACATATTCGTAGTTTTCTTTTTTAATTAACAGAATCTTAAACCCAATTTTTTCTAATAACGATTTAAAGAAATACATTTGTACTTCAAAAAAATAAATTTAATGAAAAATTTTAAAATTAGACCTACACTTATCGCGTTATCTACTCTTGGAGTTGCTTTTTTTCTTTTGTCATGGGGAGTTATTGGACATGAACGAATCAATAGAGCGGCGGTAATGGCACTACCTAAACCATTGCAGACTTTCTTTTACAATCATATTGATTTTATTACACAAGAATCTACGGTTCCTGATTTGAGAAGAAATGTTTTGAATGATAAAGCAGAGCCACCTCGCCATTATTTTGACATGGAGAATTTTGGTGCTGTGGAGACTTTTCCTAAAAACATGGAAGAAGCGAAACTAAAATACGATGAGAAGTTTTTGACTAAAAACGGAATATTGCCTTGGTACATTCAAGATATGATGGTCAAATTGACTAAGGCTTTCAAGGACAAAAGAAAGAACGAAATATTATTTATTGCAGCTGATTTAGGGCATTACATTGCGGATGCGCACATGCCGTTGCATACATCAGACAATCACGATGGACAAAACACCAATCAAAAAGGAATTCATTCGTTGTGGGAAAGCCGCTTGCCTGAATTATTTGTTAAAGATTATAAATTAAACGTAGCGCAAGGAAAATATTTAGAGAATGTGGATAAAGCAACTTGGGATATCATTTTTGACACTCACAGTTTAGTGGAGCCTTTATTAGCTGCTGATAAAAAACTTAGAACTGCAACTGCTGAAAACAAAATGTATGTAACAGATGCAACTGGAAATATTGTGAAAAACAAATACGGTGGAATGTTATATTCTGATGAATATGCCGGTAAATTCCATACGGAGTTGAATGGAATGGTTGAAAAACAAATGAAAAAAGCCATTACAGCTACAGCAAGTTTTTGGTACACGGCTTGGGTAAATGCAGGAAAACCGGATTTAAGCAATCTTGATGCTACCGAACTTACAAAACGGAACAGTAAAACTTTAAAAAAGGATTTGAAAACTTTTGAAAAAGGGAATCTTTTTGGTTTAATAAATGAAAAAGAATAGACATTAGATTCAAAAGTAAAAAACGGGTGAGACTAGAATTTCACCCGTTTTTTTATGCTAATTAATTTTTTGATATTTATTTTTCTTCAACATATACGAGGCAGTTTGATAGTATGAAATCGTTTCATTTACTAAATCCGTTCTTTCTTGTGTCAACGGTATTTGATCGTAAAAAATTTGGAAATCACGAGCTACTTTCTGGTTGGGTTTCAAAGTCAGTTGAAATTGCTTTACTTTTTGTTTTGGTGAAATAATCGTCAAAACATTGTCTTTAATCAGTCCTAAATCCTGGTATGTTGCAATCAAAGCTCGAGGTTTATAATCTGGTTTTAAAACATCCTGACCGTAAAATTTACTTTGATAATCAAAATTCAATAGTCCAAATACCGTTGGCATAATATCGATTTGAGACATCAGATTAGTATATTTCTTTGGCTCAACAAAATCTGGACTATAAATTAGGGCAGGAATCCTATATTTATCTGCCGGAAGTTCTGTTTTTCCTGCGCTGGAAGCACAATGGTCGGCAATAATGACAAAAACAGTATTAGTAAACCAAGGCTGTTTTTTAGCCATTTCAAAGAATTTTTTTAGGGCATAATCCGTATACTTTACACCGCCATCACGAGATTTTACATCTACGGGAATATCAATTTTCCCATTTGGATAGGTAAATGGTCTGTGATTGCTCACGGTCATAATGTGATTGAAGAACGGCTTATTTGCCGCCGCTTCTTTGTTCATTTCCTTGATTGCTTTGTTGTACATATCTTCATCGCAAACGCCCCAAATATTAGCAAAAGTGATTTCGTCTGGTGCAAATGTTTTTTTGTCTACAATTTCATATTCATTTCCTGAAAAGAAATCTCCCATATTATCAAAAAAGGAATCGCCACCGTACATGAATTTTACTGCATAGCCTTTTTGTTTAAAGAGCGTTCCGGTTGAGAATTTATTTTTATTGTCTTTGCGTTTTACCACACTTTCGCCGGCAGTAGGAGGAAAACATAAAGTAACGGCTTCAAGCCCTCGGACCGTTCTGTTTCCCACGGCATAGAGGTTTGTGAAAACTAAACTTTTGGTTGCCAAACTGTCTAAAAACGGAGTAATATTCTTCTCGTTACCATACATTTTCATAAATTCCGCACTGTAACTTTCAATAGTTATCAAAACCACGTTTTTATGATTTTCGGCAGCTTCATTTTTAATTTGTCTCAAAGTTGTTTCTCCTGAAATTGAAGGAATTTGTTGCTTTAATTGAGCAAAGGCTTCACTACTGGGAACTGTTTTGTAAAATTTGAAATAATCCAATTCACTATTCATAAATGCCAGGTAGAATTTGTAAATACCGTTGGCCTGAAGTTCATTTGCAAAAATATTATGCGAGTTTTCTTTAGTGGATAAAAATGGTATTGCCAATAAAGAAAGGCCAAACAACACTAAATAAATTCCGGACAATTTTATTTTTTCTACAAATACGGGAATACTTTCTATATAGTTTTTTGATTTTTTTACAATTAGGTAGGTTACAATTCCAGCAATGATAAACAGTCCGGAAAATAGAGGAATGACAGGATAAGATTCCATGATATTTCCAATGACTTCATTGGTGTAAATCAAATAATTTACAGCTATAAAATTGTATTTAACGCCAAATTCATTCCAGAAAAAGTATTCACTGATTCCATTTTGTAAAAATAAAACCACGTAGAGAAAAATCACAAAGGAGAACAACCAAAATCTGATTTGGTTTCGGTATTTTGGAAGGAAAAGTAATAATCCAAATAAAACTGTTTTGATTGCTATAAAAGCAATGCCAATTTTAGGTAAGGCACTACCATATTCATTAAGAATGGTGTTGCCAAATGAAACATAGATTAACAAGGCTGTCAATAAACCAAAAATGATGTAACCGTATGGTTTTAAGTATTTTGAATTAGATATAAAAATGAGATATAACCATAAAAAACCACTAATTAATACAAAAATAAAAAAGTCAGATATAAACCCAAAAACAAATAAAGACAGCGAATCAGTCCAAGTAAATGAGATTTGTGTTATTGGATGAAAAAAAAGAACAACTCTTAAAACGAAACTTACGGCAATGTAGAAGAACAATAAATAATAAAAAGGAGATGACTTTTTGAGAAAATTCATAGGGGTATTTTTATATGTAAAAGTATAAATAATTTTTAGTGTTATTTTTCAAGAATAGCTTAATATTTTGTCAAAAATATTAATAACTTATAATTTATCACATATTGTGGAGTTTAATTATAAATGAATAATTTTATACTTTAGATTCTGATTTAACCACTTTTAATGCGAATCAATATAATTTTGGTGTAAATTACACAAAACTTCCAGAAATTAAACCTAAAGAGACTAAACTTTAAATATAAATATATGAATGATGCTCATTTGCACATAATAGTAAACCATTTTCCAATTATCGGAACCATTTTTGGAATTGGGATTTTAATTACAGGGGTATTTTTAAATAATAACTCCGTAAAAAACACTTCTTATGTTTTATTTATTGTTGCAGCAATTTTTGGAGCACTCAGTATGGGTACTGGTGAAGGAGCTGAGGAAATGGTTGAAGATTTCCCAAATATTGGTAAAGCAATTATCCATGAACATGAAGAATTAGCAGAGAAATTTGCTTTAGTACTTTATGTAACGGGAGTTTTTGCATTGATTTCATTCGTAGCCTCTATGAAAAAATTTCGACTGGCTAAAATATTTTCATTTATTACGCTTGTTCTGGCTTTACTAGCTGGAATTATCTCAATAAACGTAGGAACTTCTGGCGGTGAAATTCGTCATACTGAAATTAGAGAAGATGGCAGCTCCAAAATTGTAAATGACACAGATTCTGCTGAAACAGAATTGAATAAAAAGTAAATCATAACAATTTTACGTTATTAAGTTAAAATAAAAATAGTTTTTTAAATAATTTATCTCTTATATTTGCAAAAGAATTTAATTCTAAAATACACAAAAATGTTTACAAATCAGTTGCATCATCATCATTTTCATTATTGCTCTCAAGCGATGTGTTAATGGTATGTGTGTAAATCATCATATTCTAAAAACCCGTTTGAGTACATCAAACGGGTTTTTTATTACCCACTATTTGTACTCAATCAAAATATTTTAAACAAAAAATAAAAAAGACAAAATGAGTACATTAAAAATTGCAATTCAAAAATCAGGACGTTTAAACGAAGACAGCATTCAAATTCTTAAAGATGCAGGTATTTCAATCGATAACGGTATCGACCAATTAAAAGCCGAAGCATCAAATTTTCCATTAGAGGTTTTATATTTAAGAAATTCGGATATTCCCCAATATCTAATAGATGGAGTTGTAGATATTGCTATTGTTGGGGATAATTTATTAGTTGAAAAAGGAAACAATATTGAAGTAATTCAAAAATTAGGTTTTTCAAAATGTAAAGTATCTGTGGCTGTCCCGAAAGCATTTAATTATAAATCAGTTCAAGACTTAGAAGGTATGCGTATTGCAACTTCTTATCCTAAAACAGTACTTGATTTTTTTAATTCTAAAGGGGTTACAGTTGATATTCACCAGATATCAGGTTCGGTAGAAATAGCTCCAAACATTGGTTTAGCTGATGCTATTGTTGATATTGTATCTAGCGGGAGTACTTTGTTTAAAAATAATCTAAAAGAGGTCGAAGTTATTTTTAAAAGTGAAGCGGTTTTGGCCGTTTCTCCAAAAGTAAGTCCTGAATCTCAAAAAATAATCGACACATTAAAATTCAGAATCGAATCCGTTTTAAGGGCAAGAAAATCGAAGTATATCTTGATGAATATTCCAAATGACAAAATTGATGCAGTTGGAAAAATTCTTCCTGTATTAAGAAGTTTAACCGTTTTGCCACTGGCACAGGAAGGGTGGAGTAGCGTACACTCCGTAATTGACAAAGATACTTTCTGGGATGTGATTGATCAGTTGAAAGAAGTTGGAGCCGAAGGAATTTTGGTTTGTCCAATTGAAAAAATGGTATTATAGAACAGTTAAGTGTTCTGGGTTAAGAGTTATGCGTCCAAACTCATAATTTTTAACGATTAACTAAAACTAAAAACAATGAATAAAATATACAATCCAAAACCGGAAACTTGGTCTGCCATTTTAGAAAGACCTACAAAAACGGTAGATGATATCGAAGCTACTGTAAAAGAAATTTTTAAGGAAGTTCAGAAAAAAGGGGATAGCGCTGTTGCAAAGTATACGTCGCTTTTTGATGGTGCTAAAATCGATACAATTGAAGTTTCTAAAGCTGAAATTGACCAAGCAATTGCATCCATTTCTATCGAGTTAAAAGAAGCAATTTCACTTGCAAAATCAAACATCAAGAAATTCCATACAGCTCAAAAAACAAATAGAGTTTCTGTAGAAACAATCGAAGGAGTAAAGTGCTGGCAGGAAAAAAGACCCATTCAAAAAATTGGTTTATACATTCCAGGTGGAACCGCACCTTTATTTTCTACCGTTTTGATGCTGGCTGTACCAGCACAAATAGCAGGTTGCAACGAAATTGTTTTATGCTCTCCTCCGGATAAAAATGGAGCTATAAATCCAGCTATTTTATATGCTGCAAATCTATGTGGTGTAACCAAAATTTTAAAAGTAGGTGGAATTCAAGCTATTGCAGGAATGACTTTTGGAACGGAAACAATTCCGAAAGTATATAAAATTTTAGGTCCCGGCAATCAATTTGTGACTGTGGCTAAACAATTGGCAACACAATTTGGTGTGGCAATCGATATGCCAGCCGGTCCATCAGAATTATTGATTGTTGCTGATGACACTGCAGTTCCTGCTTTTGTAGCTTCTGATTTATTGTCACAAGCAGAACACGGAGCGGACAGTCAGGTAATTTTAGTTTCTACTTCCAGAAAATTAATTGATGCTGTAGAAACAGAAATCCAAATACAGATGGGAATTTTACCAAGAAAAGCCATTGCCGAAAAAGCCATTACCAATTCTAAATTGATTTTTGTTGAAAACGATAAAATTGCCTTGGAATTAATCAATGAATACGGACCGGAACACTTTATTATTTGTTCTGAATTTGATGATTTTTACAGCAATGGCGTACAAAATGCGGGTTCTGTATTCATAGGAAATTATACTCCAGAAAGCGCCGGTGATTATGCGTCAGGAACCAATCATACCTTGCCAACCAACGGTTATGCAAAAAATTATAGCGGTGTAAATCTGGATAGTTTTACTAAAGCAATGACTTTTCAAAAAATATCACCAAAAGGATTGCAAAATATAGGTAAAGCGATAGAAATCATGGCTGAAGCGGAAGGATTGCAAGCGCACAAAAACGCAGTTACATTACGATTAAAAGCGATTGAAAATGAAAAATAATTTCGATATAAATAATTTAGTTAGAGAAAACGTAAAGCAATTGAAGCCATATTCCTCAGCTCGTGATGAATTTGAAGATTTTGATACTGCGAATATGATTTTTTTGGATGCCAATGAAAATCCGTTTGAAAATGGTGTAAACAGGTATCCGGATCCACAACAAATGAGTGTAAAAGGAATTTTGGCAAAACAAAAAAATGTCAAAACCAATCAAATTTTATTGGGAAACGGAAGTGATGAAGTATTGGATTTATTATTCAGAGCTTTTTGTGAACCAAAAACAGACAATGTAATCACTTTGCCGCCAACCTACGGAATGTATGGTGTTTTGGCCAATATCAATGCGGTTGAAAATAAAGAAGTCTTGCTTTCCGAGGATTTTCAACCACAAATTGAGAAAATAATGGAAGCTGTGGATGAAAACACAAAAATCATCTTTTTATGTTCTCCAAATAACCCCTCCGGTAATTCATTTTCGGATGAAAACGTGGCCTATTTGTTGAAAAGCTTCAGTGGTTTGGTTGTGATTGACGAAGCGTATATTGACTTCTCAAAAAAGGAAAGTTGGATCAATGAATTAGACGAATATCCAAATCTAGTCATTACGCAAACGCTATCTAAAGCGTATGGTTTGGCCGGAATACGATTAGGGATTTGTTATGCAGCTGCGGAAGTAATTTCGGTTTTAAACAAAATAAAACCACCGTATAATGTCAATGAACTGACTCAAAAAAGAGCTTTGGACAGATTAGATAATTCAGATAAAATAAAACTTGAAATTGAATCTATAATAGCGCAAAGAGAAGAGTTACTTAAAGCATTACTTGATATTAATTTTGCAAAAAAAATATATCCGACTGAAGCCAATTTTATTTTGATAAAAGTGGACGATGCCAATAAAAGATACGATGAATTGATTGCAAAAGGAATCGTAATTAGAAACAGAACAACCCAGCCGTTATGCGATAATTGTTTGCGTTTGACCGTTGGAACCGAAATTGAAAATAAAAAATTAATAGCAGCATTACAAAGCCTCAACGCTTAGTTTAAATAATTATATAATGAAAAAAATACTTTTTATAGATCGTGATGGAACAATGGTTTTGGAACCAAATGATTATCAATTAGACAGTTTCGAAAAATTAGAATTTTACCCAAAAGCGTTTCAATACCTAGGAAAAATTGCTTTAGAGTTGGATTTTGAACTCGTGATGGTTACTAATCAAGATGGTCTGGGAACTGATTCTCATCCGGAAATTAACTTTTGGCCAGTACATAATTTAATCATGAAAGCTTTTGAAAATGAAGGCGTTGTTTTCAAAGAAGTATTAATTGACAAAACATTTCCGCACGAAAATGCGCCAACTCGCAAACCTGCGTTAGGTTTATTGACAAAATATATTGATAATCCGGAGTATGATTTAGAAAATTCATTCGTAATTGGAGACAGAATAACCGACGTTGAATTGGCCAAAAACCTAGGCTCAAAAGCGATTTTCATCAATACGGATGAAGCCTTGGGTAGTGATGAAATTGCTTCCAAAAGAGAAGAACTTGACTCGGTTATTGCTTTACAAACTACGGATTGGAAAACAATTTATGAATTTTTGAAATTAGAAGAACGTTCCGCTTCGATAGAAAGGAAAACAAACGAAACGGATATTTTAATCAATTTAAATCTTGACGGAACCGGGAAAAGTAAAATCGATACCGGAATTGCTTTTTTTGACCACATGTTGGACCAAATCGCGCGTCACGGACAAATGGACTTGGAAGTTCTTGTAAAAGGAGATTTGGAAGTTGATGAACACCACACCATTGAAGATACGGCAATTGCACTTGGAGAAGTTTTTGCAAAAGCATTAGGCAATAAATTAGGTATAGAACGCTACGGTTTTTGTTTGCCAATGGACGATTGTTTAGCACAGGTTGCTATTGATTTTGGAGGTAGAAATTGGTTGGTTTGGGAAACCGAATTCAAACGGGAGATGGTAGGAAAAATGCCTACGGAGATGTTTTATCATTTCTTCAAATCATTCTCAGATGGTGCGAAAGCAAACATTAATATCAAAGCGGAAGGAACAAACGAACATCACAAGATTGAAGCCATCTTTAAAGCTTTTGCGAAAGCAATAAAAGTAGCGGTAAAACGGGATACGGAGAAAATGATTTTACCTTCAACAAAAGGAATGCTTTAATTAAGTCGAAAGACGAAAGTCTTAAAGTCTTAAAGTACTTTAGTATTGACTTTATGACTATTGACTTTACAACTTTAAGACTAATATAAATGAAAATAGTAATCATAAATTACGGAGCAGGAAATATTCAAAGCATTATGTTTGCCATAGAAAGATTGGGATTCAAAGCAGTTTTGAGCAATAATCCTGACGAAATTAAAGCCGCCGATAAAGTAATCTTTCCCGGCGTTGGTGAGGCAAGTTCAGCAATGAAAATGCTTTTAGAAAGTGGTTTGGATGCACTAATTCCAACCTTGAAACAACCCGTTTTAGGAATCTGTTTGGGCATGCAATTAATGTGCAGCAAATCGGAAGAGGGGAATACAAAAGGATTGGGGATTTTTGATGTTGATGTGATTAAATTCACGCCAAAAGTGAAAGTGCCACAAATGGGCTGGAACCAAATATACAATCTGAAATCTCCGTTGTTTGAAGGGATCAGTGAAAATGAATACATGTATTTAGTGCATAGTTTTTATGCTCCCAGTTGTCCCGAAGCCATTGCTACAACGGATTATGAAGTAGAGTATGCCTCAGCTTTACAGAAGGATAATTTCTACGGAACTCAATTTCATCCTGAGAAAAGTGGGGATATTGGAGAACAAATTTTAGGAAATTTCTTAAAATTAAATGATTGAAAAATTTAAAGATTAAAAAATTAAGGAATCAAATACTTCTTAATCAATATTACCAATCTTTAAATAATTCAATTTTTAAATCTTTAAATTAAAAACAAATGAGAATAATACCCGCAATAGATATCATAGACGGAAAATGTGTTCGCTTGTCAAAAGGCGATTACAATACCAAAATTATATACAATGAAAATCCGCTTGAAGTGGCTAAATCATTTGAAGCACACGGAATTGAATACTTGCATTTGGTTGATTTAGACGGTGCAAAGTCAAGCCAAATTGTTAATTATAAAATATTGGAACAAATAGCGACACAAACCAAGTTGAAAATTGATTTTGGTGGTGGATTAAAATCGGATTCCGATTTAAAAATTGCTTTCGAAAGTGGTGCAAACCAAATTACCGGCGGAAGCATTGCCGTTAAAAACAGAGAATTATTCGAAAAATGGATTGCAGAATATGGCTCTGATAAAATTATTTTGGGAGCGGACGCTAACAATGAAAAAGTAGCGGTTTCCGGCTGGTTAGAAGACTCTAATGAAGATTTGATTCCATTTATCCAAAAGTATCAAGGTAAAGGAATCCAGCATGTAATTTGTACAGATATTGCCAAAGACGGTATGCTTGAAGGTCCATCTTTTGATTTATACGCTAAAATTTTGGCGGAAGCCAATGGCATAAAATTGATTGCTTCGGGAGGAATTTCTACTTTTGACGAATTGCCAAAACTAGCTGAATTGGGTTGTGAAGGAACAATAATAGGAAAAGCAATTTATGAAGGACGAATTTCGTTGAAACAATTGGAGAATTATATAATTAGCAAATAGTTAAATTCAAAATATAAAACATGATAACTTGTTATTTAAAATATACTATCGATCCTTTTCAATTAGATGTTTTTGAAGATTATGGTAAAAGATGGATTAAATTAGTTAATCGTTTTGGAGGACAGCATCACGGTTATTTTATGCCTTCTGAAGGAGCCAACAACATAGCATTTGCAATGTTTTCATTTCCTAGTTTATCCGAATATGAAAATTACAGAAAACTAATTTTGGAAGATCAAGAATGTATAGAAGCTTTTAAAATTGCAGAAGATGCAAGATGCATATTGAGCTATGAAAGAACCTTTTTGCGCCCTGTATTTGAATAAAAAGACTTTTAAAAATAAATAAAATGCTTACAAAAAGAATTATTCCCTGTCTCGATATAAAAAACGGAAGAACCGTAAAAGGTGTTAATTTTGTAGACTTACGTGACGCAGGTGATCCTGTGGAATTAGCAAAAATATACTCGGATGAAGGTGCTGATGAACTGGTTTTCTTGGACATTTCGGCAACGGAAGAAAGAAGAAAAACGTTGGTTGATTTGGTGCGAAAAGTCGCCTCGACTATTAATATTCCGTTTACCGTTGGTGGTGGAATTTCATCCGTTTCTGATGTAGAAATATTGTTGCAAAATGGAGCAGATAAGGTTTCCATTAATTCATCGGCTGTGAAAAACCCCCAGTTGATTAATGATTTGGCGCAGAAATTTGGGAGTCAATGTGTCGTTGTAGCCATTGATGCTAAACAAATTGACGGACAATGGATTGTTCATTTAGTGGGTGGAAAAGTGCCTACAGAATTAAATTTATTTGATTGGGCTAAAGAAGTGGAGCAAAGAGGCGCTGGTGAAATTCTGTTTACCTCCATGGATAATGACGGAACTAAAAACGGTTTTGCTAATGAAGCTTTGGCTAAACTTTCGGATTTAGTAAATATTCCTATAATCGCTTCTGGTGGCGCGGGAAACATACAACATTTTGTAGATACCTTTGTAGTTGGGAAAGCGGATGCAGCATTAGCGGCAAGTGTATTTCATTTTAAGGAAATTGAAATCAAAACATTGAAAAAAGAACTGAAAAACAATAACATAGAAGTACGAATTTAGATTTCTTTATGACATTCGACTTTAAAACTTTAGACAAAATATGAATATAGATTTCTCAAAAAACACAGACGGATTAATTCCTGCCATAATTCAAGATAGCGAAACCAAAACGGTTTTGATGTTGGGTTTCATGAATGCTGAAGCGTATCAAAAAACGGTTGACACTAAAAAAGTGACTTTTTATAGTCGAACGAAACAAAGACTTTGGACAAAAGGAGAGGAAAGCGGCAATTTTCTGAATCTGATTGACATCAAAAATGACTGTGACAATGACACTTTATTGATACAGGTAAAACCGCAAGGACCAACGTGTCACAAAGGAACTGATACGTGTTGGGCCGGCGAAAACAAACCCGATTATGGCTTTATTTCAAATTTGGAAGATACAATCCAACTTCGAAGAGAAAATGCGGATTCTGAAAAAAGTTATGTGGCATCCTTATTTAAATTAGGGATGAACAAAATTGCACAGAAAGTAGGCGAGGAAGCAATAGAAGTTGTTATTGAAGCGAAAGATGACAATGACGATTTATTTTTGAGCGAAAGTGCTGATTTGCTTTTTCATTATCTTATTCTGTTGCAAGCCAAAGGATTTAAGCTAAATGATGTTGTTGAAGTCCTAAAAAGTCGTCAGAAATAGAAATTCCTTTTAAACATTTTCCAGCAAGAAAACCCAATAGTAAATAATATACTATTGGGTTTTCTTTTTTCTTTTATTTCAAATAGCAATCCACTATATTTACTATTATTTTAAAATTAAAGTACTACAATGCAAGTGATGAATTTAGATAATACCACATTGACACAAGAATTAAACGATCCAATACTAAATACGGGATTATATATAATCCTTACAACTGACGAAGACGATGCAAGACCTGTTTATATCTCAGGGAATTTCAATAATTGGCGTACTCAGGACAAAGAGTTTATGATGGAAAAAATTGGAAATAACGTATACCATTATAAATTTTTACATGATTTTGATTATCCTGTCAAGCTTTTGTATAAATTTACGAAAGGAGATTGGAGTGAAGTAGAGATTGACAGCGACGGCACTCGTACGGAGAACCGTTCAACGCTTAATCATACGGGTATTCAAAAAGAACATGTTGCCAGATGGAGAAAAAATTGGTTGCCTTTTAAACAATCTTTTTTGCCACAAGTTCAGTTAATTTCAGATGAATTTATAATCCCGCAACTCAATAAAACCAGAAAGATTTGGGCTTTGTTGCCTCATGATTATGACAATTCAAGTGAAAGTTATCCTGTCATGTATTTACAGGATGCCCAGAATTTATTCAATGAATCAGCCGAATTTGGCAATTGGGAAATTGACAAAAAACTGGCTGTTATGTCAGAGTATAAAATTGGAAAAATTATAATTATTGCCATAGAACACGCCGAAGAAGATCGCATAAAAGAATATAATGTTGGGAAAACAGTATTAGGGAAAGGACAAGGCAAGAAATACATCCGATTTGTAACTGATACGCTAAAACCATTTGTTGACAGTAATTTTCGAACTAAAAAAGAACGGGAATTTACTGGAATAGGAGGAAGCTCGATGGGCGGGTTAGTCAGTATTTTCAGTGGATTGAGAAATCCTGAAGTGTATGGAAAATTGATGATTTTTTCACCATCACTTTGGGTAGTTCCAGAACTAAAAATAAATGCTGTAAAAGCCAATACGGCCGATACCAAAATCTATTTGTATGCTGGTGGAGATGAAAGCGAAACGATGATTGAACACATAAAAAGTTTCAAAGATAATTTGGTTTCAAGCGAATTTGTAAAAGACAAATCAAAGATTAATCTAAGCATCAACAGGCAAGGGAAACATAGCGAAACCTATTGGAGTGATGAATTTCCTAAAGCAATAGAATGGTTATTTTTTAATACAAAAGAAACGTAGCTACAAGATTTATAGTATATTCAATTAATAAGGGAAAAAGAAAAGAACAAATGAAAACAAATACATTACAGAACTTAACTGATTTTTCAGGAACAATTTTGATTCCGGTTTTTGAAACGTATTCAAAAAGTATTGTTCCTATAACTTTTAATGGATTAGAAGTAACATCAAAAGTTTTTTCCGGAAAAAAAGACACTCATTATTTAGCCGAAAAAAATAACAATACATACGTTTTTATTGGCTTGGGAAAAGAGATAGACTATAAATCATTGAAAACTATTTTTCGTCGTATTTCATCAAAACAAAAAGAAAATTTTAGTTCAAATGTTGCTTTAGTTATACCGGAACAATTTATTGAGGATCAGATTGAAGCTATCGTTTCTGGGTTGCTTTTAGGAACGTATGATTTAGGTCATTTCAAATCAGAGAAAAATGCACATCCTTTTTTAGACCCTGATTTTACTTTGAATTTGCTTTCTGAAAAAGATTATTTGGCTACAGCCAAAAAAGGAATTAAAATTGCCAAAGCGCAACTGGCCATCCATAATTTAGTTGATTTACCACCTAATACTGTTAATCCAAAATATCTCGCAAATTGGGCTAAAGAAACGGGTGAAAAATATGGATTTGAAGTAGAAGTTTTAGGCCATGATGCTTCAAAAATAGTAGGACTTGGTGCTTTTTTGGCAGTTGGAAAAGGAAGTGAAAATGAGCCACAATTTATCATTATGAATTACACTCCTGCAGCCCAGGTGAAGCATATAAAACACGTTGGATTGGTAGGAAAAGGAATTACCTTTGATACCGGAGGATTAAATATTAAAACAGCCGGAATGCTTCATATGAAGTGTGATATGGCTGGTGGAGGTGCTGTTTTTGGGGCGATGCAATTGATTGCTGATTTACAATTACCTGTAAAAGTAACCGCAATTGTTCCTTGTGCCGAAAATTCTGTGGATGCCAAATCATTTTTACCTAGCGACGTAATACACAGTTACAGCGGACATTCGATAGAAATTATCGATACAGATGCTGAGGGCAGACTCGTTTTAGCGGATGGATTGTCGTATTTAATTAAAAATTTCAAACCGGAATATATTGTTGACATCGCTACACTTACCGGAAGTAGCGTTGGTACTTTTGGGTATGAATGTGGTGCTTTGTTTACCAATAATACAGAAATGGCTAAGAAATTACAAGAAAATGGAGATGCAATAGGAGAGCGTTTGTGGCCTTTACCGCTTTGGGATGTTTATAAATCAGATATTGAAAGTGATATTGCAGATGTAAAAAATTATAGTGGAAAACCAGTTGCGGGAGCAATAAGCGCAGCTAAATTTTTAGAATATTTTACCCAAGAACATAAAGCTTGGGCGCATCTTGATGTTGCAGGTGTAGCATTTGGCGATGATGAATTTGCTAAAAGTAAACATGCAACCGGGTATGGAGTTCATTTATTAACCAAATTTATTGAAAATTTATAACCTATGGAAAACTCTAAAACCTTCCTTTGTATTTCAAATTATTTCAAGGGTGCCGATTTTTTAATTAATTTAAAAAAGTTAGGCAACAAAGTCTATTTAGTGACGAGCGAAAAACTGAGAGACAAACCATGGCCGCATCAACATATTGATGAGATTTTTTATATGGAAGGTCAAGATGTCGATTGGAATTTAGAACATCTGTTGTTAGGCGTTGGTAATTTTATGAAGTCAACTAAAGTTGATGCTATCGTTGCTTTGGATGATTATGATGTTGAAAAAGCCACGTATCTCAGGGAAAACCTCCGTATTGACGGTATGGGACAAACTACAGGACGTTACTTTAGAGACAAACTTGCCATGCGCATGAGAGCAAAAAGTTGTGGGATTCCTATTCCGCCTTTTTGTTCGTTATTTAATGATCATGACATCAATACCTTTGCAGATACGATTCAAGCTCCATGGGTTTTGAAACCACGATCAGAAGCTTCGGCAGCAGGAATTATAAAAATAGATGACAAAGAGAGTTTGTGGATCCATATCAATGAAATGGGAAATAACAGATTCAAATATTTATTAGAACAATTTAAGCCCGGTGATGTGTATCATTGTGATAGTTTAATTTCGGATAGCAAAGTAATCTTTAGTTTGACTTCAAAATATTTAGCCACACCAATGGAAATTTCCAAAAGTGGCGGTGTTTTTCGTTCGGCTACTATTAAATACAATTCAGAAGATGATAAAGCTATAAAAAAGTTAAATGAGCAAGTAATGAAAGGCTTTGGATTGAAACATGGTGCCGCTCATACGGAATTCATCAAGAGCAATGAAGATGGTCAAATTTATTTTCTGGAGACTTCTTCAAGAGTAGGAGGAGCGCATCTGGCTGAAATGGTTGCCGAAGCTTCCAATATTAATCTATGGAAGGAATGGGCGGCTATTGAAGACGCATTGGCAAAAGGAACAAAATACGTTTTACCAAAAGTAAAAAAAGGATATGCCGGAATTGTTTTGACCTTATCAAAATTTCAGCATCCTAATTTATCTTCGTTTTCAGATCCGGAAGTTTGTTTCAGAGTTTCTTTAGAATATCATGCAGGACTTATTGTCAAATCAGATAATCAAGAAAGAGTTTTAGAACTATTAGAAGATTATGGGAATCGTTTTGTTAATGATTTTACTGCTGTAGTAGAACAAATTAAGGTAACCAACCTGCATTAATTTTTAATGGATTAAATAAAAAAGCGACTATTTCAATAGAGATAGTCGCTTTTTTATTTAAAGTTTACTTAAACTTTAAATTGGCATATTTTTATATCTTCGTTGAAATTTTCTATAAAAAAACAACGGTTTCCACTTCTTTCTCACATGAAAAAAACAGTTCTTATTTTTAGCTTTTTAGGATTAATCAGTTGTAAAACATACGATACAACTAGTTTAATTGAATCTCAAAAACCGGTTCAAAATGAATATTATACCATTGCTTTTGGTTCCTGCGATAATCAGAAGATTAAAAATGAACTGTGGTCAGCGATAGATAACAATCATCCTTCAGTTTGGATTTGGGGAGGTGACAATGTATATTCGGATACTAATACTATGGGTTTTCTTAAAAGTAATTATGAAATTCAGAAACAAGACCCTGATTATCTCAGGTTTATTGAAGACAAAATCATATTAGGAACATGGGACGATCACGATTATGGAGCAAATGACGGAGGTGAAGAATATCCTTTTAAAAGAGAAAGCCAACAGTTATTATTGGATTTTTTAGGCACTTCAACGAATGCTCCTGAGCGAAAAAGAGATGGCGTTTATACTGCTAAAATTATTGTTGTAAATGGGAATAAAATAAAAATTTTTGTATTGGATTCGCGATTTTTTAGAACATCCTTGACTAAAGCCATACATTCAAAAAAACGTTTTCAACCTAATAAATATGGAGAAGGTACAGTATTAGGCACCGCGCAATGGAAATGGCTAGAAAAAGAACTTACATCATCCGATGCACAATTTAATGTGATTGTCAGCAGTATTCAATTTTTATCAGATAAGCATGGTTTTGAAGCCTGGGGAAATTTTCCTCATGAAATAGAAAAATTAGAGAAATTGATCGTTTCCACCAAAGCGAAAGGCACTTTTATAATATCTGGAGATCGTCATATTGCTACTTTCTCTTCAAAAAATGTTACTGGATTATCCTATCCCTTAGTAGATTTTACTTCAAGTGGACTGACTCATATTTACACATCTTTCACAAGTGAAGAAAATCCTTATGTGAAAGGAAAAGTAGTTAAAGAGTTGAACTTTGGTCTATTAAAATTTGATTTTAAAAATAATAAAGTGATTATGGAAATTCGTGGAAAAGAAAATAAATTTATTCAAGAATATGTTCAGGTATATTCTGAAAAATAATTTTTTAGAGTCCTATTTATTTATAAAATTATAAAGTTTATTTTTGTTCAAAATGATTAATTATGAAAAACCAGTTTAGTATTATTTTTATCACATTTCTATTTTTTAATGGTGTAAATGCACAAGGTTTACTAGGAAAATCGGAGCAAATATTCACCAGACAAGATACTTTGCGAGGTAGCATCACTAAAGAAAGAGCGTGGTGGGACGCAAAATACTATCATCTCGACATTAAAGTAAATCCTGCAGACAGCACTATTACGGGTTCAAATACAATAAAATATCAAGTAATTCAGGAATACAACAGTATGCAAATTGACTTGCAAAATCCGATGGAAATTAATAAAGTCATTCAGGATGGAAAAGTTTTAAAATATAGAAGAGAAGGAAATGCATTTTTTATTGAATTAATTGCTCCTCAAACAAAAGGTGCAATAAAAGAACTTACCGTATTTTATGGTGGAAAACCAAAAGTTGCAGTAAATCCACCTTGGGACGGAGGAATCACTTGGAAAAAAGACAGTAATGGCAATCATTTTATAGCTTCTTCTTGTCAAGGATTGGGTGCCAGTGTTTGGTGGCCTAATAAAGATCATATGTATGACGAAGTGGATACTATGCTTATCAGCGTTAATATTCCTAAAAATTTGACGAATGTTTCTAATGGTCGTCTGCAAAGTGTTAAACAATTAAAAGATGGAACTAAAACTTACAATTGGTATGTATCAAATCCAATCAATAATTATGGTGTAAATATCAATATTGGTGATTATGTTTCCTTTTCAGAAAAATATAAAGGCGAGAAAGGCGATTTAGATTGTACTTATTATGTTTTAAGAGACAATTTGGCGAAAGCCAAAAAACAGTTCCAAGATGTTCCAAGAATGCTGAAAGCTTTTGAACATTGGTTTGGACCGTATCCATTTTATGAAGACAGCTACAAGTTAATCGAAGCTCCGTATTTAGGAATGGAACATCAAAGCAGTGTGACGTATGGTAATGGATACCAAAATGGGTATCGCGGTAGAGATTTAAGCGGAACAGGTTGGGGATTAAAATTTGATTTTATCATTATACACGAATCAGGTCATGAGTGGTTTGCCAATAATATCACGTATAAAGATATTGCTGATATGTGGATTCACGAGAGTTTTACAAACTATTCAGAAAGTCTTTTTGTAGAATATTACTATGGAAAAGAAGCCGGATTTGAATATGTGAGAGGGACAAGAAAAGGAATAAACAATGACAAACCAATTATAGGGAACTACGATGTTAATAGCGAAGGTTCTGGTGATATGTATCCAAAAGGAGGGAACTTGTTGCATTCTTTACGCCAAATTGTAAATAATGATGAGAAATGGAGAGGAATATTAAGAGGTTTAAATAGCACTTTTTATCACCAAACGGTAACTACGAAACAAATTGAAGATTATTTAAGTCAGGAAGTTGGAATAAATTTATCAACTGTTTTCAATCAATATTTAAGAGACACCAGAATCCCAACATTAGAATATTTTTTCAAAGATAATCAAGTTGGTTATCGCTGGACGAATTGTGTTTCTGGTTTTAATATGCCTGTTAAAGTAACTCTGAATGGAAAAGAAGAAGTACTGCAACCAGAAACAGAATGGAAAAGTGTTCCAACAAATACTGAAAATTCAAAACTGGAAATAGACAAAAACTTTTATGTTGCCAGTTTTAATATAACACTGTAAAGAATTAAACTAATAAAAAAGGCTGTATTTCTTAAATAAAGTAAGAGATACAGCCTTTTTGCTTTTTCTTGAATGGTATCGATCAAGAACGAACTAGAAAAAAGTTATTAGGATAGAAAAATAATTAAATTAAGTTTTTCTTAATGTAATTAAAACTTTTTACAGCAGATTCTATTGGATTTGGTTTATAGTTTGATTCGTGTTCCAAAAAGAAACGTTTCATTCCAGAAAGTTCAGCTTGAGCAAAAATCGATTTGAAATCTATTGTTCCAGTTCCTATTTCTGCATTCCAATCCGGATTAACTTTATCCTTATCTTTTACATGCCACATTGGGAAACGTCCCGGATATTTTTTGAATAATTGCAATGGATCATTTCCTGAACGAACTACCCAGTACAAATCCATTTCAAAATTAACCAAGTTTTTATCGGTCTCATTCAATAAAATCTCATATCCATTCGTTGGTCCAAATTTTGTGAATTCAAAATCATGATTGTGATAGGCTAATTTTAAACCTTCTGCTTTACAAATTTCTCCAATTTTATTTAACTGTAAAGCTAGTTTTTTATAATTATCCCCACTTGTTCCACGCAATTCTGAAACTATGTATGGAACTGTTATATATTCACTTCCAAGGTGATTTGCTGTTTCAATATATGATTTTACAAGATCAGTAGAACCATCTTTAATCATAGAATTAAAATCGAAATGATTACTCGTAGCTTTCAAACCATTATCATCAAGCATCGATTTAAAATCATGAACTGAAGTTCCAAAAAAGCCCTTGTCTATCGAATAACCAAAAGTTTCTACTTCTGTAAATCCAGCTTTTCCAACTAGAGCTAATACTCCTTTTACATCTTTTGGTAAAGTATCACGGAGCGTCCATAATTGAATTCCGATGGCTCTCTTTTTTGAATCAAAAGCAAATGTAGGAGCAATGGCTAATGCGCCTAATGCTAAACCAGCATTAATTAAAAATTCTCTTCTTTTTATCATGGGTTATTTTTTGAATTAGTTAAATATCGCAAATTGTGATAGCCTGTTTCAATGAGGCCAGTTTATCTGGGTTCTTGGGAAGAAATTCTTGTCCAACAAATCCCTTAAAACTAGTTTTCGCAATCGCTTTCATAATTGCAGAATAATTTAGTTCCTGAGTTCCGTCAATTTCATTTCGTCCAGGAACACCTGCAGTATGGTAATGTGCAATATATTGATGGTTCTCTCTTATATTTCTAATCACATCACCTTCATCAATTTGCATGTGATAAATATCATAAAGTAACTTAAAGTTTTCAGAATTTAATCGTTTCGCTAATTCTACTCCCCATGAGGTTCTGTCGCATTGATAATCTTTATGGTCAATTTTGCTGTTTAGCAATTCCATGACAAGGATTACATTGTGCTTTTCGGCCAAAGGAATTAGTTTTTGCAAACCAATAACACAATTATTCCAACCTTCTTCATCCGTTTTACCTCTTCGGCTTCCACTAAAGCAAATTAGATTTTTATAACCGGCTTTTGCGACAAGCGGAATCATTTCAGTGTAATTTTTCAGGAGCGTTTCATGAAATTTAATATCATTGAAACCATCTACTAAATTAATCTCTGCGCCATTACACATTGTGGAAACCAAATCATATTTTTTTAGAGTAGGCCAATCTTTTGGTCCAACTAAATCAATCCCGGTAATCCCCATTTTTTTGGACTCGATGCATAACTTATCTAAATCGATGTCACTAAAACACCAACGGGAAACAGAATGGTTTATATTTCCTTTCAATATACCCAATTGTGTTTCTGTTTCATTTTTTGGCATAGCCAAAGCAGAAAATCCAGAAGGAATTCCAAAAGCAGCTGTTGTCGCAAGTAATCCTTTTATTGCGGATCTTCTATTTAAATTAGTACTCATTTGTTTATATTTTATGCAGCAGAAGAAGTTTCTTCTACTTTGTTTTTTTCATTGAATAAAACTGCAAAAAGCAAGAATACTGCTAAAGCAATTCCGGCGGGAATAATCCAAACCATTTCCCAATTTATAGCACCATCTAACATTTTATAATTGTCTGTTATCCAACCTGCAACTGCAAAACCAATCAACATACCAACTCCGTAAGTAGCTAATGTGATTAGACCTTGAGCAGCACTTTTATATTTTTCTCCCGCTTTTGAATTAGTATAAATTTGACCCGAAACAAAAAAGAAATCATAGCAAATACCGTGTAAAGCAATACCTATAATAAGCATGAAGCTTAAATCGCCTCCATTACCATAGGCAAATAAAACATAACGAATTGCCCATGCTAACATTCCAACCAAGATCGTTTTCTTGAAACCGAAACGTGTAAAAAATACAGGAATCAATAATAAAAATAAGGCTTCCGATATTTGACCGATTGCCATTTTTCCTGTAGGATTTTCAACTCCAGCTTCTGTTAAAAATGGATGTGCATTTTGATAATAAAAGGCAAGAGGAATACAAATAAGAATAGATGAGATAAAAAAGATGGCGAAGTTTTTATCTTTCAGCAACTTTAAAGCATCAAGTCCTATAATATCACCTATTTTTATTTTTTCATCACTTACTTTTGGTGGCGTTTTTGGTAATGAAAAACTGAATATCCCTAAAATCAAAGCTGCAATTCCTGCCAAAAGAAATGTGTTTTTAAGCAATCCTTCTGAAACAGCTTCTGTAGTATCCCAATGAAAAATAAAACTGATAGACAATCCTGCTAAAATCCAGCCAATGGTTCCCCAAACTCTAATATTTGAGAACTCTTTTTCCGGATCTTTCATTTGATTAAATGACACTGAATTTACTAATGCTAATGTTGGCATATATAAAATCATGTAACTTAGAACGTAGGTATAGAACATTCCAACCTCTTCTGACTGATACATTTGATACATTAAAAATGCTCCGATAAGATGAAGTATTCCTAAGATTTTCTCAGCATTAAAATATCGGTCGGCAATTAAACCTATAATAAAAGGTGCAATAATAGCGCCCCATGATTGTGTAGAAAAAATGGCGGCAGTTTCTGATCCAGATGCTTTTAGATTATTCCCCAGAAACGTACCAAGGGTTACAAACCATGCTCCCCAGATAAAAAATTCTAGGAACATCATTATGGATAATTTAATTCGAATGGTGCTATTCATTGGTCTTTTTATTTTTTGGTTTTGGTTATTTTTTAATATTCAGCTCGCTATTACATACCGTTTTCACATCCAGTAGTTATTTCCATTGAATTCCATTCTTTAATCATAATGTTTCTAAACCAAACATTATCTCCGTGGTCTTGTAATGCAATTTTACCTTTTTTGAATGCAGCAAAACCTGGCCAAGTAGCAAATTTACTTCCTGCAACTAAAGTTTTAAAATTGGCATCCCAAAGTGTCGTTTCAACAACTTTCACTCCATTAAGTAACATGGTCAGTTTTCCATACTTACATACTAAATCAACGGAATTCCATTCTCCGACTGGTTTTACAGGCTCTGAAGAACTTTTAATTAAATCATACAAATTACCTGCTCGATGCTTTTCAATTTTTCCGTCAGAGTGACCATCATTGTCCAATATTTGCATCTCTAATCCTGTTTCATACGTATTTTTGAATTTTGCTAAATCTTCGTTTACATAGAAAATAATACCACTGTTTGCATTTGCTGCCACTTTCCATTCTAATTTTAAATGAAAATTCTGGTATTCTTTATCTGTTACAAGATCGCCTCCTTGACCATTTTGGGCAGCAGTAGGATCAAAATGCAATACACCATCTGCTGCTTTCCAAGCTGAACCAGCAGTCTTTTTTCCATAAGAATGCCATCCGGTTGTGGTTTGTCCATCAAATATTGATTTAAATCCTTTTGGTAATGTTTGTGTATTTGCTGTTTGAATCATTATCATTAAAAGTAATGATGTAAAAATATTTTTAATCATTTTTAGTGTTTTTAGTTTTTGAATTTATAACGTCAACGCTTTCCAGCCTTGGCGATAGTCTCGTTTTACAAATTGGTTCACTTCATCAAAATTGGTGATTTTCATGTTGTCATTATCCCACAATAATTTTGCAGAACGTCCCGGATAGATTTCTTCTCCAAGCTCTTCTCTCTTCAAATCGTAGCCTCTGATAGCTAAATTAGCCATTAATAAAGCTTCGGTTAAAGGACCTGCAATTTCGAAAGGAGAACTCAGTTCTTTCTTTCCATAACCTGCAATTGCCGCATCAACCCATTGTTTATAATGTCCATTCGAACCCTCATTAACTCTGGTATATTTTTGAGCTATTTTAAGGTTTTCATTTTTGCTAAGAGGAAGCAAACGAGGATTTAAACCATAGGTATCACACAACATTTTTCCTTTCGTACCAGTAAATAATGTTCCATTTCCACCGTCTCCAAAAATTTCATTTGGACCTAATTCAGAAGGTCTTTCAGGTTGAATTCCTCCATCCATCCAGTGTACTTTTACGTCACCATTTGTTTTTTCTGTTTTTGGAAAAGTTAACGTTACGTGACTTGAAGGGGGACAACTTTCTGGGAAATACCCTCTTTTGAATTCATCTACATAAACTGAACCAACACTACATTGAACATCTTTTGCATATTTTAAGTTTAATACACTAAAAGGAGCTTCAAGTAAGTGACAACCCATATCTCCTAAAGCACCTGTTCCGTAATCCCACCAACCACGCCAGTTGAAAGGTACTAATTTATTTACGTATTCTTTTTTTGGAGCTGTACCCAACCATAAATCCCAATCTAATTCCATAGGAATTTCAGCTCTATTAGTTGACCAAGGAATACCTTGTGGCCATACTGGACGGTCTGTCCAGGCATGAATAGTGTGAACATCACCAATTAAACCGGCTTCATACCATTCTTTCATGATTCGAGTGCCATCATTTGAGGCTCCTTGATTCCCCATTTGGGTGACCACTTTATATTTCTTGGCAGCTTGAGTCAAGATACGCGCTTCGTAAATGTCATGCGCTATTGGTTTTTGCACATATACATGTTTTCCTAACTGCATGGCTGCGAGAGCTTGAATCGCGTGATTATGATCTGGGGTAGATACTGAAACTGCATCAAAATTTTTATGTTCTTTGTCTAGCATTTCACGCCAATCCTTGTAAAACTTTGCCTTTGGATATGCTTTTACACTATTGGCCGCTCTACGCGTATCAACATCACATAAAAAAGCAATATCAGATTTTCCACTTTCGTAAATCTTTCTAACATCATGAGCTCCTTGGCCACCAACTCCAATACTGGCAATTTGCAAACGATCGCTTGGGGCAACAAATCCTCTTCCTAATACATGACGGGGAACAATCATAAATGCAGCTGCAGCTATAGCTGTTGTTTTTATGAAATCACGACGGTTATTTGTGATTTTATTCTCTTCTTCTTTTTGTTTCATTTATTTTTATACGGTTAGTTAATAGTAATAAAATAGTTTAATAAATGACGTGCTTTTGAATATTCTAAAGTTAAATAGAATAAACAGACACCTTTGATCTTATTTTTTAAGGGCTAAAATATATTTCGCCATTGATTTTGCATCCTCTTTTTTTAGAGATGCATGAGCAGCCATAGGTATTGTTCCCCAAACTCCGGAACCTCCTTTTATTATTTTACCGGATAAATAAGCGGCATTTTTTTCATTAGAAGGATATTTCTTTGCAATATCTAAATAGGAGGGACCTATAAGTTTCTTGTCTAATTTATGACATCCAATACAATCTGATTTAGCAATTAATTTTTCACCATCTGATATTTGAAAAATTGTGTTCGGTTTTTTAGTAACTTTACTATATTTTGTGTCTAAATTGTCATTAGTAAATGAGGTTAAGCTAATTAAAGCAACCCCAAAAAGCAAATATTTTAATTTCATTTTCATTTCTATTTAAGTTTTATAATCCTAAGTTTTTTCTATTAAAAGCTTTATTTGTTTCCACGGCAGCAAAGTCATCAAATGCTTTATCAGTAACTTTTATAATATGATTTTTTATAAATTCAGCACCTTCACGAGCTCCATCTTCTTGATTTTTAATGCAACATTCCCATTCCATAACTGCCCAACCTTTGAAATCATATTGTGCCAGTTTGCTGAAAATAGTTTTAAAATCAATTTGACCATCTCCTGGAGAACGATAACGCCCCGCACGATTTACCCAACTTTGATATCCTCCAAAAGTTCCTTGTTTCCCTGTTGGATTAAACTCAGCATCCTTTACGTGAAAAGCTTTAATCCTTTCATGGTAAAAATCGATGTATTGTATATAATCTAACTGTTGCAATACAAAATGTGAGGGGTCATAAAGCAAACAAGCTCTAGAATGATTATTTACAGCCTTCAAAAACATTTCATAGGTTTCCCCATCAAACAAATCTTCTCCAGGGTGAATTTCATAACAAAGATCGACTCCATTTTGATCAAACTCATTTAAGATAGGCAACCAGCGTTTTGCCAATTCAGCGAAACCATCTTCAACTAAACCCGGAGGTCTTTGTGGCCATGGGTGAAAATATTGCCAAAGCAAAGAACCGCTAAAAGTTGCATGTGCATTTAAACCTAAATTTTGGGATGCTTTTGCAGCATATTTCAATTGTTGAACGGCCCATTCTTGTCTCGCTTTTGAATTTCCATGCACATTTACCGGAGCAAAAGCATCAAAAAAATCATCATAAGCAGGATGAACAGCTACTAACTGACCTTGTAAGTGAGTTGATAGTTCTGTGATCTCTAAACCGTAAGAAGCAATTTTTCCTTTAAGTTCATCGGCATAGGTTTTACTTTCTGCAGCCTTTTGCAAATCAATGAATCGAGTATCTAATGTTGGCATTTGAATACCTTTAAAACCTAAATCAGCGGCCCATTTACAAATTCCATCTAAGGAATTAAAAGGAGCTTCATCACTAATAAATTGGGCTAAAAATACCGCAGGGCCTTGTATTGTTGTCATATTATATTTTGTCTAAAACTTTTATGAATACCTATTTTGTTACAAAACGTAAGGAGTCCATTTTTTATCAGATTGTGATGATGCTACTACGTTATCAATAAATGCCATTCCTCGTAATCCATCTTCTACAGAAGGGAAGTCTAACATTTCAGGAGTAGGTTCTGTACCATCTAATTTACAACCAAGTGTTAAGGCAAAGTTGCGATAAATATTTGCAAATGCTTCTAAATAACCTTCTGGATGTCCGCCAGGAGTACGGCAATTATGGGTTGCAAATGAAGATAAATGAGCGCCATAATTAGATCCCGCTCTTAAAATTTGAGTTGGTTCATCTAACCATCTAACCGTTAAAGTATTTGGATCATGTTGGAACCATTCGATTCCGCCTTTTTCACCATAAACTCTAATTTTCAAAGCATTTTCTTCTCCTGCAGCTACTTGCGATGCAATTAAAACTCCTTTTGCACCATTATCAAATTTCAACAATACAGCTCCATCATCATCCATTATGCGGCCCTCGACTAATGTATTTAGTTCTGCACAAACATCTGTAATTTTAGCTCCGGTAATATATTCGGCTAAATGTGATGCATGAGTTCCAATGTCTCCCATTACAGAACTTTTTCCTGATTTAGTCGGATCAGTTCTCCAAGCGGCTTGTGCATTACCTTCTCTTTCGGATAGTTTACTCAACCATCCTTGAGGATATTCTACCAAGATTTTTCTAATCTTACCCAGTTTTCCTTCTCTAACCATGGCTTTCGCCTGTTTGACCATTGGATAACCGGAGTAGGTATGAGTTAAACAAAGAATTAATCCCGTTTCTTCTACTTTTTGTTTTAATAGTTTTGCTTCTTCCAATGAAAAAGTCATTGGTTTTTCAATTACTACATTAAAACCATGTTCCAAAGCCATCATTGCAGGTGCAAAATGGGCAAAATTTGGTGTGACAATAGTAACAAAATCGATTCTTTCTTCAGCTGGTAAAGCCGCTTCAGCTTTAATCATTTCGTCATACGTTAAATACGTTCTTGATTCCGGAAGAAACAAGGCTTTACCAGATGCAATTGCGGTTTCTGGTTTTATACTTAAGGCACCACAACTTAATTCAATTAGTCCATCCATATTGGCGGCTAAGCGGTGAATAGCACCTATAAAGGCATCTTGACCACCACCGACCATACCCATTCTTAATTTTCTCATAATAATGAACCTAGATATTACCTTTTTTTAATTCTTTTACTGCGTAATCACAGGCACGTGCCGTTAAAGCCATAAATGTTAATGAAGGGTTTTGACAAGCGATAGATGGCATACAAGAACCATCGGTAACAAATACATTACTAACTTCATGCATTTGATTCCATTTATTTAAAACGGAAGTTTTAGGATCATTACCCATTCTGGCAGTACCCATTTCGTGTATAGCCATTCCAGGATAACAATCATTATCATAGGTTTTTACATTTTTGATTCCAGATGCTTCGAGCATTTCAGCTGCATCATTCATCATGTCCTCACGCATTTTAGCTTCATTCTCTTTGTATTCACAATCAATGGCCAATACAGGTTGTCCCCATTTATCTTTTTTGTTGTGATCGATGTAGACTTTATTTTCATAATAAGGCAACATTTCTCCAAATCCACCTAATCCCATACTCCAAGAATCCGCAGGAAGAGACATACTGTCTTTAAAATCTCCTCCAAAGGCTAATTCAGCAACTTCCTTATGCCATAATCCTCTACTTGCACCTCCTTGGTAACCAAAACCTCTTAAATAATCTCTTTTATCAGCACCTACATTTTGGTATCGTGGAATATAAATACCATTAGCTCTTCTTCCATATGTATATTTATCTTCAAAACCTTCGGCAGTTCCTTCGGCTCCACAACGGAAGTGATGGTCCATTAAATTATGTCCTAATTGTCCACTGGCATTACCCATTCCTTCCGGATGTGCCTCTGAAGTTGAATTCAACAAAATAAATGTCGAACCTAAAGTAGAACCATTTACAAAAACAATTTTAGCATAAAACTCCATAGTTTCATTTGTTTCCGCATCAATTACCATGACCCCTTTTGCTTTTTTGGTGTCTTTATCATAAATGATGTGATTCACAATAGAGTAGGGTCTTACTGTAAGTCTATTGGTTGCCATTGCAGCTGGTAATGTGGAAGATTGCGTGCTGAAATAAGCACCAAACGGACAACCACGACTGCATAAATTTCTATATTGACAGCTCCCACGACCTTTGTGGGGCACTGTTAAGTTTGCTGTACGACCAATAGTAAGAATACGGGTTCTGTTGTAATGTTTCTCCATTCTTTCTTTTACCGATTTTTCTACACAGTTCAAATCCATTGGCGGCAAAAATTTTCCGTCTGGCAAAAGAGGCCAGTTTTCGGCTTGACCACTAATTCCTGCAAATTTTTCTACATAATCATACCATTTAGTAAGATCTTTATATCGGATGGGCCAGTCATTTCCATAACCATCTTTGGCATTATCTTCAAAATTATGGTCACTAAAACGGTAACTTTGACGACCCCACATTAAAGATTTTCCACCTACATGAAATCCTCTGTACCAGTCAAAACGTTTGTCTTCTGTATACGGGCATTCCAAATCATCAACCCACCATTTTTCGGTAGCTTCATTGTATGGATAATCACGAGTTTGCACTGGATGTGTTCTTTTTTGTTCTTCGGTAAGTCTACCGGCATGTTCAAATTCCCAAGGAGCTTTCATGGCAGATTCGTAATCTTTAATGTGCTCAATATTCATACCTCGCTCTAACATCAAAACGTTTAAACCTTTCTCGGTAAGTTCTTTTGCTGCCCAACCACCACTAATTCCTGATCCTATTACAATAGCATCATATGTATTTTGTTCTTTTAAATTGGTATTTATATTCACGTGTAGTATTTTTATATTTTAAGGATATTTTTAAAGTCAAAAAGGTTTAATACTATTATGTTGCCCAAGCTTTTTGACCTGGGATATAATCTACGTTTCCATCATATCTGCCAGGGACAGGAAGGTATTCGCGTGCTTGTGTACAGCCTATTTCTGAAGAATAATAACCCAGAAGAGTCAAATCTCTGGCAATCAGAAAGAAAGAAGGTGCTTTATTACTAGCTATTGCTTCATCTTTTAAAGCTTCCATTAATTTTTGACGTTCTTCAATTGACATTGCCAAGAAATCCTTATTGAAATCTTTCAAACATTTTGCTTGCATATCTTTCATTCCAGAAGCAAAAATTTCTTGCATTTTTGCCGGATAACAATCTCTAATCATCATAGGAATAAAAGGGCCAAGTCCTGCGGCTTTAGCTCCTGGTGAAGATGCTGTAGTCGGTATAATGATATCGGCAAATTCACCTAAAATTTCCTCATCAGAAGCAGAAAAAAACACTCGATTTTTCTCTTTTTCAGGCAAAGTAAAACTTTCAAATAAAACGCCCATTGTAGTAGCTGAGATTGCGCTTCCCATCAAAAACGCAACGCTTTTAAGTGCTTCTCTTCTATTCATTTGTTAATTATTAAAATTGTGGATTGTTCTTAAATTATTATAACCTTACAATAATAAAGAAAAAAAAAACAGCTAAATTTTTTTTATGTTAATTTATTGAATAATTCCGTTTTTTTCAAATTATTAAGGGAATAACTTTGAAAAATTCATTAAACACTATCTCTAACCTTTTAAAACAAGAAAAAAAATATATTTTAAAAAACAAAGTAGGTCTGAAAATTCTTTTTTTTGCTATTTTTAGTTTAATTTAATCGGTTTTAACCTACTAAAATTTAATAAACTTTCATTTTCAGGAATCTCAATGCGTTAAAATGACATTAAAGCCGAAAATTAAACTTTAAATTGAATTTTAGTTAGTGTAAATAAATGCACAGTACTGCAACAATTATAAGTAGTGTTAGCTTGCAATAGAATAAATATCAAAAAGAAATAAAATAAAGTTTTTAAAAAGTACAAGTTAGATAGTTTTAAACTTGATTTAATAAAATAATTTACCTTTCAAATAATCCAAGTGTCCCACCAACCCAATCTTTGTCTTTATTGAATTTTACGCCAATCATTTCGCCGCGACTCAATCGTACCAAGTTGCATAGTAGAGTAGGAGCAGCATCTTCTTTTTTCCAAACACAAAGCACACGGACTTCGGCTTTTACTTTTCCGTCAGGAGATTGTACAATAGGAATGTAGTTTACCTTTTTTTGAAGAATATAAAGTTCTTTTTCGACCACAGATTCAATATCCTCTTTTGTTACATGAAAAATAACGCCTGTTCCTGAGAAAGAAAATAAAGGTTTTAAAACGTAATTTTCTAAATCTTTAGGAATTTCTTTGAGCTCACTTAATAAAGTAGTTTCTATAAAATATTTCCCTTTTAGAAAAGGTAAAATAAATTTACTGATTCGAAAAAACCAATTGGGATGTCCAGCCCATTCTACATCAAGTTCATCAGAGAAATCGAAATTTAACTTTAAATCAGTTCGCAAATCCAATTCATCAAAAATAACGCGATTATAGATTCTTTTTACCAGAATTTCATCGCCTTTTTCGTTTTTATAGAACAGTCGTTTGCCTTTTTTTATGAGCTCGGTAACACAAACTACCGGTATACCAATATCTCTATTGCAATAATAAAAATCAATTTTGGTATTTTGTTTTTCGGGTTCAATTTCCAGGAGAATAACATTTTCTTTTGGATGATTATTACAAATCGCTTCTTCAAGAATATCTTGATATCCTTGTGGCTCAATACCATTGATAAACGGTGTCAACTCACTAAGAAAAGGGTAGTGATTTTTGAATTTTTCATACAAATTAACCTGATAGTTGTACAAAGAAGGAAATCCTTGCACTTCAATTAGTTTAGGGATAATTACTCCATCTTCTTCACAAATTCCAAAATCAATTGCTAAAAAAGTGGTATGCTCATCCTCATTTGGAACTTTATGATTTAATTCTAATGATTTATCAGTAAGTAATTTAAAGCCTTCTTTTTGAACAAAATCTACAACTTCATTACAGCCTTCAATCAATTGTGCTTTTAACTCATTCGAAATAAAAAAAGGTGTTTCACCTAATCGAAAAGTAGGTGCATAATTAAAATCGGAAGCAATATCATCTTTAAATTCCTGATATTTCGTTTTTGTAAACTGAGCATTAAATAACTCCCGATATTTTGAAATCATCTCGAAATGAATTTATTAATTAGAAAGCATTTTTTTGGTTTTCATCAAATCATTAATAGCAGTTCTCAGAAAGTTTGGAATCAAGGTTTCATTAGTTCTGTATATTTTATCATCATCTAATAAATCTTCCAGCATGTTTCTAAACTTCCTTTTCCCTTTCATAGCCCTGATTTTTTCTTTTGCCTGTTTATTTCTTAAATGGGAAACAAAGCTTATTGGATCTGCTTCGGGATGAAATTGAGTACCTACAAAATAGTCCGTGAAACGAACCGCCATAATAGCACGTTCGTATTGTACATGGTCTCTAATTTTCTCCAATGAAATAATTTTAGCCCCTTTTTTTGCAAAAACACTTAGTTTTGGTTGTACAACTTGATAATCTCTGGAATCAATTGCATAAAAAGGATCTGCGAGTCCTTCAAATAAAGAATCAGTAAGTCCTTCTTTGGTTTTATGAATTGTCATTACACCAAAAGAAGTATCATTCCTTCGGGTCACCGTGGCCAGCCCAAAATGCAAACAGGCCATTTGAAAAGAATGGCAAATGAACAGTACATGCTTTTTAATTGCATTTTCAGTATTCCATTTATGCATTGAATCAATAAACGCATAATATTTCACATCCCAATTTCCATCGCCAATTAGCGGGTTTCCTGGACCTCCAGTTGAAATATAAATATCAAAGGTATTAATATCCGGCAATTCACATTTTACCCGAACATCAAATATTTCAAAATTAACTACTGGACTAAACCTACTGACAACATCAATAATACAACGCATTCCCTGATTAGGCTCACCGTTGTACATATCTAAAATCGCGATTTTTATAATTTTATTCGACATAACTATTTTTAAAAAACAATGTGCAAAGGTAATTTATATTTTATAATCCCTTTGTAAATTCGCCAGTTATAAAGTCCACCACTCTGGAAAGATCACCGGTTTCTTCAAAAACAGTTAATTGTTTATCTGCTCCAGTTCCGTTTTTCAAAATTTCATGAACATAATTAATATCTTCACGGCTTCCCAATTCATCTACTACATCGTCAATAAAATCTAACAATTCCAAGATAAGCATTTTGGTTTCCACTTCTTTTTGCAATCCAAAATCAATCATATTATTGTCAATTCCATATCGGGCTGCACGAAATTTGTTTTCCTTTATCAAAGCCAATCGATAAATATTAAAACTCGTATTATTCATGTTCAATTTGTAGAGTTTGGCCACAATTGCCTGAATAATGGCTACAATACAAATCGTTTCATCAACGGTTAAACACATATCGCAAATCCTAAATTCAATCGTATTATAAAACGGGTGCAAGCGTAAATCCCACCAAATCTTCTTAGGATTATCAATACAATTGGTTTTTACCAACGTATCTAAATAATTTTGGTATGCTGCAACCGAATCAAAATATTCCGGTAATCCAGTTCTTGGAAACTTGTCAAAAACCTTAGTCCTAAAGGATTTATAACCTGTTTTTCTTCCTTCCCAAAAAGGGGAGTTTGTAGAAAGCGCAAATATGTGAGGCAGGAAATACGTGGCCTGATTCATCAATTGCAAGCCAATTTCACGGTTTTCAATACCTACATGACAATGCATTCCAAAAATCAAATTGGAACGTGCTGCATCTTGCAATTCGTTTACAATATCATGGTAACGAGGATCGTCAGTAATAGGCTGATCCTGCCACTTCGAAAAAGGATGCGTTCCTGCTCCACCCACAATCAAATCTTGCTTATCCGCTAACTCAACGATTTTGGAACGCAGAAATCGAATTTCATTTTTGGCATCATTTACATTATTGCAAATATTTGTTCCCACTTCCACCACCGATTGATGCATTTCGGCCTTCACTTGCTCATTCAAAATTATTTTGGCGCCATCCACAATTTTTGACAAATGCGACCGTAAATCCCTTGTTTCAGGATCAATAATTTGATATTCTTCTTCTACACCAAGTGTAAAAATGGGTAATTTTTTCATTCAATTTATTTTTTTAGGAGCTATTTACTTCGTCAGTTCGCTTCGCTCGTGTCCCGCTTTCCGTTGCAATCTTTTGTCCTGAAAAAGTTCAGGACAAAAAAGGATTTTCACTTTAATCGGGGCTAGGGCATTTCGTAATCAACAAAACTTTTATTTAAAACTACATTTTTCTTCCCCAAACTGAATACTGATTACTTTCCTCCGGCGGCGTCTTTTATAAAAGTTCCCCAAGTCAAATTCATTTTTCCCGTTTTCTGTTTTTTGGCGGCAGCGATAGCCATTTTAGCGGATTCTTCCACCACCCATTCAAAATTTTCAGCACCAACAGAAGTCAATTCTGCATCAGGCGCTGGATTTCCAAAATCAATAGCATATGGAATTCCGTCACGAACTGCGAATTCTACCGTATTAAAGTCATATCCTAAACCTTTACAAAGACGTAAAGTGTAGTCTTTTATGGTAGCTAATAACTTTTTATCAACTGGAGGTCCATCAATTACATACCGCAGATGATGCGGATTTCTTGGTTCGTATTGCATAATTCGAACCGCTTTGCAACCCAAACAATAGACCCTAAAATATTCCGTAAAAACAATTTCTTCTTGCAACATCATCACTAACTGCCCCGTTTCCTGATGCTTGTCCCAAAACTCTTCTTTGTTTTCTAAACGATACACGTTTTTCCAACCGCCCCCAGCGTATGGTTTCATGTAAGCCGGAAATCCAATGTAATCAAATATTCCTTCCCAATCCATTGGGTATTTTAAGTTTCGGAAAGATTTTCCGGTGGTATCAGTAGGATGTTCGGCTGAAGGAAGAATTACCGTATTAGGCAGTGGAACTCCAAGGGTATCTGCTAAAGCGTTATTGAAAAATTTATCATCAGCACTCCACCAAAAAGGATTGTTAATTACATTAGTTCCTGTTAAAGCGGCGTTTTTTAAATAAGCACGATAAAAAGGAACGTCTTGCGAAATTCGGTCAATAATTACAGCATATTCACCATCTTTATTTTGAACTACTTTTTCAATAGCAACAGCTTCAGCAATGATTCCTTTCTCATTTTTTGAATTGACACGATCAATAAATGCTTGCGGAAAGGTGTCTTCCATTCCAAATAAAATTCCAATTTTTTTCATCTTGATACGTTTATAATTTTAAAAAAATTTAATTCTTGATAAATAATGCGGAAACATTTCTTTCCAAACAGGCCAGTCGTGCTTGCGTTCCTGACGGATATCTAACCAATGATGAATGTTCCTGTCGCTTAGAACTTTGCTTAATTTTAGATTGGCATCAAAACAAATATCCCAATTAGAAGTTCCTAAAACGATATCCATATTCCACAATTCAGAATCATTTAGACCGTATAAATAATCTTCCGGACTGTTGTAAAACACATCATCATTATGAAAACCATCCATAAAACTTTTAATATTGAAAGCACCGCTCATAGAGAACATATGACTGACATAACCAGGATGACGAAAGGCAAAATTAGCGGCATGATACCCGCCAAAACTGCAACCTGCCACAGCAACTTTTCCTGAGGAAGTATTGTTTTTTACCTTTTCGACGATTTCATGACAAATCATTTTATCGTATCTAACGTGATTTTCTATACGATGTATGGGATGAATATTATTATTGTAAAAACTGTCTTTGTCTATGCTGTCTGGACAAAATATTTGGATTAAACCCTGATCGATGTACCATCTTGCGGAATCAATCAATCCCATGTCTTTATTTTCATGATAACTGCCCATGGAAGTAGGAAACAAAATAATAGGATATCCTGCGTGTCCAAAAACTAACATTTCAATATCCCTGTTAAGATTAGGTGAATGCCATTTGAAATATTCTTCCTTCATAACTTTATTTTTAACAATTATAATGAAAAAATTCATGCAAATGACATAAATATTTATGCTTAATTAAGATTTATTATATAAAACATTACGATTATCAAATCGCAATTAAATTGCAAAATTCGAATCAATATCTTTCTGTTTTTTAAGTTATAAACAACAAATCAAGTCCTTTTAACATATTTCTAAAGCGAAAAAATCTAACAATTTCAAAAAACCGATGGGATTGTACTAAAAATTAAGATTTTATAGCCCTTTAATTAAATAGTCAAAATCAGGTTTGCTTTTTTATTATTCATTTAATTCAAACAATTGGACTTGACTTTTTAGTCTTTCAATTAGGATACTCATCATTCTTTTATTGATATTAGACGAGTTTTTTATGTAAACAGCATACTCATCCGAAGTAAATAATGCGATTATCATTCCTTTTAAAGCATTTCTAAACTTGATGTCTTTTTGGATTACATTTTCTATAACCGATAATTTTTTCTCAACTGTGTAGCTATAAAAGTCTGCTTTGTTTTTTGCTATATAATTAATAAAAGAAGCTATAAATAAATCGTTTTGCAACTTTAAAATAGGCCTAAGTACTTCATTTTGAAATGATTCTTCGGTTGAAGATTGATTGGTTACCGAACCTATTGATTGTCCTCGGAATTGTTTTAAAAAAGTATCGCGTTCGCTCATGGTTTTTTCTTTAAAAATAAAGAAAATAGCTATAAGAAAAGTTTATTTTTGCAGTTATAAAGAAAAATTATGAGATTTCACACTAGAAAATGGGTAAAACCAGAAGATTTAAACCCAAACGGAACCTTATTTGGAGGTAAATTATTGGCTTGGATAGATGAAGAATTGGCTTTATACACCATCATCCAATTAGAAAATACCAGAATTGTAACTAAGCACATGTCTGAAATCAATTTTAGAAGCTCAGCAAAACAAGGTGATATTATAGAAATTGGTATCGATGTTTTAAAATTTGGAAATACTTCGATAACACTAAAATGTGAGGCCAGAAATATGATGACACGCGAAACAATTATCACTATAGATCACACAACAATGGTAAATTTGGATGCTGAAGGAAAACCAAAAGCACACGGAAAAACAGCTATAGAATTTGTAAAGGACCGATTGTAATTCTCCTTGCATTTAATAAAGCCAAAACAAAAAATATTTTTTAGACTTTAAAATCATTTTCGGAGGCAGTTTCAAAAATTTCCAAATCAAAATAGTCTACTGAAGCAATAATATGATCGAATATATCCGACATGATGTACTCGTAATTCTCAAATCGTTTGTCATGTGAAAATGCATAAACTTCAAGCGGAACACCGTGTGAAGTGGATTGCAATTGACGACAAAGCATAAGCATCTCTTTATTTAATCCGGGATAATTGAATAGGTATTCCGTAATATACTTTCGAAACAATCCTAAATTTGTCAAATTTCGTCCGTTAATAGCAATTGATTTATCAATTTTATTACTGAAATTATATTTGTCTATTTCTAATTTTCGGGTGTCAATATAATCCGATATAAGATGAATTTTTTTCAAGTCATTTAATTCTGCTTCTTCCAAAAATCGAATGCTACTTGTTTTAATAAGAATGTGTCTTTTGATACGTCGACCATCTGAATTTAGCATTCCGCGCCAGTTTTGAAACGAATCAGAACTTAAACTGTACGTTGGAATTGTAGTAGTGGTATTATCAAAATTTCGAACTTTCACTGTTGCCAGATTGATTTCAATCACATCACCATCAGCTCCAAATTTATCCATCGTAATCCAGTCCCCAATTCGTACCATATCATTTATAGAGACTTGAACGCTGGATACAAAACCTAAAATGGTATCTCTGAAAATCAAGATTATCACCGCTGAAACAGCTCCTAAAATGGTTAAAAGCTCTTTTTGGTCAATATCAAATAATTTGGAAATAATAACCGTAATCCCAACCGCCCAAAGCACAATCATGATTACCTGAATAAAACTGTCAATAGGTTTGTCGCTGTATCTTGGTTTCAGCTTTAAATAATCACGTAATGCATTGAAAATAGTGCGGATAATCCATAAAACGAGCATTACAATATAAATCCCGACCAGCTTACCAAAAACACCTTCCCAATATTCATATCGTTCTAGAATTATTGGAACCGATTTATAAATAAATAATAGCGGAATTAAATGTGCAATGTATTTTGCCGTTTTATTGGTAACCAGTAAATCATCAAATTTGGTTTTAGTTTTTTGGGCTATCACCGCCATGATCGTTACCAAAATAAGACGAAAGACCACATAAATAAAATACGCCAATACGCAAAGCACAATAATATTTATAATCAGACTCAGATAAGAAGCAAAACTGCTTCCCAATCCCCATTTTTTGAATACAGGATATAGAAAATTGAATATTTTTTCTATTAATTTATACATTTTTCAAGTATTTCTTTTCTATGTAAAAAGTCCCAAAAGGAACTACTGATGCCAGACAAATAATGCCGAATTTTTTCCAATCCCAGGTTTGCTCAAACTTTAGCATTATTGCCAAAATAATATAGGTAACAAACAAAAGTCCGTGTGCCATTCCTATTGGAAATAATAGTGTTTTATAAAGAGTGAAGTTGGTAGGTTTTATAAAAAGCATATTCGAAAATAAAGCCAAGTAAGAAACTCCTTCGAGTAAAGCGATAACCTTGAAAAATTTAAACATAAAAAACAAATTAGATTATAAAAGTAAAAAATTAGGTTTTGAAAAACCGAACTTACTGTTTTTTTATGCCAAAATTAAGTATTATCATTGATTTACCGAGCATTCATTCCTAAAGTAAATTACTTTTGTATTCTTAAACTTTGATAATGAGCAAACGCGATTTAAAAAAATATTTAGCAGAACTTAATAAGGAGCAACTCGAAGAACAAATTATTGAATTGTACGAGAAATTCGCCCCCGTAAAAGTCTATTATAATTTTGTATTCAATCCAAAGGAAGAAACACTTTTGCAGGAATGCAAACTCAAAATTTCGAATGAATACTATCCGGTAAAAAAATTAGGAAGACGCAGTAAACCTAAAATGAGGCGTTCCGTTGCTCAAAAATACATCAAGCATTTTATTCTTTTGGGCGTGGATCCCTTTATAATTGCTGATGTAATGCTCTATAACATTGAAATTGCACAAACGTTTTCATCTGAAAATACTATAAAGAATGACTTATTTTTTAAAAGTATGTTCAATTCTTTTGAACAAGCTGTAATTTTCCTTATTGCAAATGGAATTCTCAATGATTTCAAGCCAAGAATTATAGCCATACATAATCAATCCATTGTACAAAAATGGTATAATGAACCTGAATTCAATGCGACTATAGAGCGATTTGAATATTAAGTCGTTTCATAATTCAATTTTATTTAATCAATCGTATTTTTTTTTAATTAAAATTGACAATTAAACTGTTTTTTAGGCGTATTTTTGCAAAAATCCAACAATAAGCAATGTCCCAAAACACTTTAGAAATAGAAATCGAAGACAAAAAAGAACTTTATGCGTACCAAAAAGGCGACATTGACGCCATCTTTGAGCGCATAGACAATGCACCTCCACAACATCATTTGTTATACCAATTGCCTACTGGTGGTGGGAAAACAGTCGTGTTTTCAGAAATTGTGCGTCGTTATTTATCACAACACGATAAAAAAGTAGTTGTTTTAACACACCGAATTGAGTTGTGTAAACAAACTTCAAAAATGTTGAAGGGTTTTGATGTTAAAAACAAAATCATCAACAGTAAAGTAAAAGAACTTCCGGACCAAAACGATTATTCCTGTTTTGTTGCCATGGTAGAAACTTTGAAAAACCGAATCAATGATGAAAAACTACATTTAGATAATGTAGGATTGGTAATCATCGATGAGGCGCATTACAACTCCTTCAGAAAATTATTAAGCTCTTTCAAAAATGCCTTTATATTAGGAGTTACAGCAACGCCTTTAAGTTCGAATATTAAATTACCCATGCATGAAAGCTACGATGAATTAATAGTAGGAGACACCATTAGTTCGTTGATTGCAAATGGCTTTTTGGCCAAAGCGATTACCTATAGTTATGATGTTGGTTTGACTTCACTGAAAGTAGGTATCAATGGGGATTACACCGTTAAATCATCGGATGATTTGTATACCAATATGGCCATGCAGGAAAAATTATTGCATGCGTATACGGAGAAATCGTTAGGCAAGAAAACCTTGATTTTCAATAATGGTATCAACACCTCTTTATATGTGTATGAAACGTTTAGAGAAGCCGGTTATGCGATTCGTCACTTAGATAACACCAGTAATAACGAAGAAAGAAAAGATATTTTACATTGGTTTAAACATACTCCTGATGCTATTTTAACATCAGTTGGAATTCTTACTACAGGTTTTGATGAGCCGACCGTAGAAACTATAATTTTAAATAGAGCCACAAAATCGTTGACATTATATTATCAAATGATTGGTCGTGGTTCCAGAAAACTACCTAACAAAGACACTTTTAATGTTATCGATTTAGGGAATAATGCCGCACGATTTGGATTATGGAGTGAGCCGGTAAACTGGCAACACATCTTTAAATCACCAGAATTTTACTTGGAAAATTTACGTGATGATACCGAAATTGAATTGTATTTTAAATACAGCATGCCACCAGAATTACGTGCTAAATTCAGTAAAACGGAAGTCGTAACTTTTGATGTCGATGAAGAACATAAACTCATCATCAAACTAAATTTACGTTCAAAAGAAGTGCTAGAAAAATCATTGGATCAGCACGCTGCCATGTGTGTTGATAATTCGGAGACTTTACAAGAAGCTAAAGTATTAGGAAAACTGTTAGATGATGATATCGATTGTCGCATCAAACGCTATTCTAAATGTTTGAGTCAATGCAGTAAAAATTATCGCGAGTGGCTTGTTGACGATTACAAATTAAAACTGGTATTGTTAACCGGGAAAAAATATCGGGAAAAAATCATGAACGAACCGGACGAAGACTAAATTTCTTTTTTAAGGAGCTAATCCCGCTGTACACTATATCTGTCGTGGCGAACCCCGCCACAAAAGGATGCCGTTTCCATCGGGGCTAAAAATTACGTTTACAAAACAACTATTTTTTATAAAAATATAAAATCCAAAAAAATGCCAAAACAATTCTCTGATTTAGGAATTTCAGCACCCATATTAAAAGCGATTACCGAATTGAAAATTGTTGTGCCCACAGAGATTCAGCAAAAAACGATTCCGTTACTTTTATCAAATACTACGGATTTGGTTGGACTTGCTAAAACCGGTACCGGAAAAACGGCGGCTTTTGGATTGCCTATTTTACAATTAATAGATACTGATTTGCCAGTTGTACAAGCTGTTATTTTAGTTCCAACGCGTGAATTAGGCCACCAGATTTTTAGAAATTTAGAAGATTTTTCAAAATATTTGCCTCAAGTTTCTATTGCGGCAACTTGCGGAGGAATTCCTATAAAACCACAAATAGAGCGACTTTCATTGCCAACGCATATTGTAGTGGCAACTCCAGGAAGATTGATTGATTTGATGCAGCGCAAAGCCATAAATTTAAAAGAAACCAAATTCCTTGTGCTCGATGAAGCGGATGAAATGGTGACTATTTTAAAAGAAAGTTTAGACGAGATTGTAGCGGAATTGCCTAAAAATCATAATACTTTTTTGTTTTCGGCAACCATGCCAGGAACCATAAAACAATTGATTCAGAACTATTTGAATAAAAACGTGGTGCAAGTTAGTGCCAACATGGAAACGATAGGAAATCAAGGAATTGACCATGAATATATTGTGGTGGATCCAATTGAAAAACTAGATGTTTTGATGCATTTTTTAAATTCTAAAGAAGGAGAACGCGGAATTATCTTTTGTAAAACGAAAGCTGCAGTCAATAAATTAGCCAAAAACTTAGCCATCAACCGGTTTTCATCAGGAGCACTACACGGAAGTTTATCTCAAGGAATTCGTGACAGAATCATGGAACAATTCCGTGAAGGACATATCAATATATTAGTCGCTACGGATTTAGCAGCAAGAGGAATTGACGTAAAGGAAATTTCTTATGTGGTTAACTACCATTTGCCAGATGTTTATGAAGCATACGTACATCGTAGCGGAAGAACAGCAAGAGCAGGAGCAAAGGGACTTTCTTTGACGGTATTACAACCAGAAGAAGTAGTGGAAATTGCTGATTTTGAAAAGGAATTAGGAATTAAATTCACCCAGTTCAAAAAACCAACTGTTGCCAGCATCGAAGAAAATAACACCTTGTTATGGGCCAAGCAAATCTTCAAGACAAAACCCAATCATGATGTTGCTCCAGAATTAAAAGAAAAAATAAAAACTGTTTTTCATCATTTGACTAAAGATGAATTGATTGAAAAATTATTGGCTAATTATATGCTTCAAAACAAAAATGAACCTTTAGAAAAGCCCGTTAAAAAACTAAAAAAGAACTAATATTTAAAGTTTTTTTAATATTTTAGATTATAACAGCATCCGTAAATAGTGTATATTTATGGATGCTTTTTTATTTTAAACTATAAAAATACGATATGGAAATTATAATAATAGGAGGAGGATTTGCAGGATTAAATCTTGCTAAAGAACTAGTAAATGAAAAAGGAATCAATGTAACGCTCGTTGACAAAAATAATTATAATTTCTTTCCGCCACTAATATATCAGGTTGCTACCGCTTTTTTAGAACCCTCAAGTATCAGTTACCCTTTTCGGAAATTTTTCTCGGGTAAAAAAAATCTACAATTCCGTCTGGGAAACCTATTAAAAGTAAACCCTTCAGAAAACAAAATCATTCTTAACAATGGAGAATTAGAGTACGATTACTTGGTTTTTGCTACAGGTGCCGAAACGAGTTATTTTGGAATGGAAAACGTAAAGAAAAATGCCATCCCTATGAAAACGCTCAATGATGCCATTGTAATGCGTAATACATTGTTGAAAAATTTAGAAAAAGCAGCCATTTGTAAAGACATTCGCGAACGCAGAAAATTGTTAACCATTGTGGTTGCCGGCGGTGGACCTACAGGTGTTGAAGTTTCGGGAATGTTTGCTGAGATGCGCAAAAATATTTTGCTAAAAGAATACCCGGAATTAAGCACTACAGCGAGCAATATTTATCTAGTTGACGGTGCCAATGCCGTATTATCTCCAATGAGTAAAGCCTCACAAGAAGACACACTTGAAGCGTTGACAAAATTAGGTGTTGTAGTGAAATTAAATACCACTGTTGTGGATTATATCGATGACACGGTATATTTTGGAAATGGAGAAACGATACAAACCAAAAATTTAATTTGGGCAGCGGGAGTTTCTGCAAAAGTTTTCGAAGGAATTCCAGCTGAAAGTTATGGCCGTGGAAAAAGAATGGCTACTGATGCTTTTAATAAAGTTAATGGTACTAAAAATATCTTTGCAATCGGCGATACTTGTATTCAACTTACAGATGAAGATTTCCCAAATGGTCATCCACAAGTGGCGCAAGTTGCGATTCAACAAGGAATAAATTTGGCAAATAACTTTAAGCTACTGAACCAAAACAAGCCATTAAAACCCTTTAAATATAATGATAAAGGATCTATGGCTATAATTGGTAAAAACAAGGCTGTAGTTGATTTACCAAAACCAAAAATGCATTTCAAAGGATTTTTTGCCTGGATAATATGGCTCTTTATTCATCTCATTTCATTGATAACGTATCGCAACAGGGTGAAAACATTCTTCAATTGGATGATTGCTTATTTTGCAAAAGATCAATCTTTACGTATGATTATCAGGCCTGATAAAAAGATAAAAACAGAACCAAAACAACAATAAATCAAATTACAATTAATGAACTAATGCAATTCCTTCATCGTGAGAAGTTGCAATAGTTTTTTTAATGTTTCGTTTTCCAAAAATTAAAATGATTAATGCCAAAATTGTTGAAACAGTCATAATCACAACCATTGGTAAAATAGAATTTTTCACAAAAACACCAACGGAAAATGAAGCTAAAGCTCCTAACCCTAATTGAATAGCACCCATCAAAGCCGATGCACTTCCCGCATTTCTTGAAAAAGGAGCCATGGTAAGTCCCGCTGTATTGGGATTTGAAATTCCTAAACAAGCTAAGAATAAAAATAGCATAGCAATAGTTTCATATAAGCCTAAAAGATTATTTATCGACAATGTGAGGAATGAAACACTGATAATTGTCTGCGAAATCAAAGCGCCAAAAATCATTTGCTCACTTTTGAATCTATTTAATAATACGGAATTAAGCTGGCTGGCAATAATAAAACTCAAAGACATAAAGGCAAATATCCAGCCGTAGGTTTTTGCGTCTACTTTGAAAATATCCATAAATAAAATGGGAGAAGCTGCCACATAAGTAAACAATCCGGAGAAAGCCACAGAACCTGTAAAAGCATACGTGTAAAACTGGGGTTCTTTTACGATTTTTATAAAATTGGAAATAATAGGTCTGGGTTTTAATGAAATTGAAATGTCTGGTTTGTACGTATTTGGCAAGCCAATTTGAGCAGCTAAAAGAATGACAATTCCAATGCACATCAATATAAAAAAGACAGTATGCCAACCATAATCTTCCGTGACATAACCACCAATAGTTGGTGCTAACATTGGCGAAAGCCCGACAACAAGCATCAATAAAGAGAATACTTTAGGAATATCTTTCACAGGAAATAAATCACGAACCATAGAAACCGAAGCCACAGTTGCCGCACAACTGCCCACAGCCTGAATGAATCGTAAACCAATAAAAGTATCAATGTCAGTTACAAAAACACAACCTAATGAAGCCAAGATATACCCTAACAAACCTATAAATAATGGTTTTTTTCGACCAAAACGGTCTAATAATGGTCCATAAAGCAATTGTCCCGCAGAAATTCCAATGAAATAACTGGACAAAGTCATGGAAACATTAGCTACTGAAGTATTCAAATCTTTAGCGATTCCTGCAAAACCAGGTAAATACATATCGATCGAAAATGGACCGAGCGCTGTTAATGATCCTAAAATTAGAATTAATTTAATATATTTTGTTTTTGTGATTGATTTATTGGTCATCAAATTGCTTTTTTTTAATTTTTTGCAAAGGTAAATATTTAAAAGGCGAATCAAATGTTAGATCCAATAAATTTAACATGCTGCAAAAACAGATTGTATGAAATGAAGCAATTAATGTTTAACTAATAGCATGATTCCGGACAGAAAAAGAAGTCCTAACATAATTCTCTTAAAAAAAACCTCATTTAATTTTAAATATACCTTATTACCTAATACCAAAGCCAGTATAAAAAAAGGTAAAACATACAATGAATTGTACAATTGATTTACGGTTAAAATCCCTTCAAAAACAAGGACAGGAATTCGCATCAATGTTACCAAACCCAAAACACCAAACATAGTGGCACGCAAAGTCTTTAAATCTGAGGTTTCGTTTTTTACAATTATTAAATATAAAGGCCCGCCCGTTGAAAAAACACCTGAAAAAAAACCGCCTAAAAACCCAAAAAAATATTTCATTTTTGAGATTAACTGTATTTCTTTTTTTTCTTTTAAACTATTTAAAACAAACAGAATTATAAATACGCCTAACGCTTTTTTAAGAATTACGGGTTGGCCGTATGCTAACACTACAATCCCAATTAGTAGTCCCAAAAATGATGATAAAGCTAATTTTTTAAGAAGTGGTTTATCAATGTAATTCCATTCTTTGTACACATGGATAGGAGTCGAAATAAAATAAAATATAGATAAATACCCAATTGCATCTGGTAGTGGCATTACAAATAATAAAAACGGTAACGCAATTAAAGCACCCGCAAATCCGGTAATAGTTTGAACAAAAAAACCAGTGAAAATTCCAATAGTAAGCAGCAATAACATCATATCCATAGTGCAAAATTAGAATAACATATAGCTAAATTAAAATTTAATCAACGGATTTAGTTTCATTATTCCATAATATAAATGTAATTTAGCCTATATTAAAGCTTTATTTATGGCAGATACACTTGATTTAAAAATATTAGAAAGTCTTAAAATTAATTCCAGGACTTCATTTGTAGAAATTGGTAAACAAATAGGACTTTCGCCATCATCAGTTAGAGAACGTGTTCAAAAATTAGAAGATACTGAAGTTATAAAAGGATATAATGTTCAACTCAATAATAAAAAACTTGGCTTTGGCTTAGAAGTTTTTATTATGTTCAAATTATTTAGTGGAAAACTAAAAATATTTTGTGATGATTTGAAACAGTTTCCTGAAATATATGAAATTTACAGAATTACTGGAACTCATAATATTTTCATGAAAGTAGTTTTAATAGACCAATTGCATCTGCAACAATTTATCGACAGACTTTTAGTTTATGGAGAGCCTACAACACATTTAATCTTATCAGATTTGAAGGATTTGTAACTTTATGCTTTTTTCTAGATTGTACAAAAGCTAGAATATTCTATTGTGATAAAATGCACTATAATTTATATTATGTAAAATAGAATTTTTTTAAATACAATCAAAGAATCAATTTAAGTAAAACAAAAAAGCATTACCTATTGGTAATGCCTTATAGAATTATAAAATAATTTTATTGTACAGAAATTGGTATACTCCAGTTATCCCAACTTAAAGCAATATTGTTTTTATCAATTGTATAAACTAATTTTTCAGTTGCTGATTTTGCAATTTGCTGTTTAACAGTAACTCTTAACTGATCTTCTTTTTCTTTGTATTTATAAGCTCCCCATTGTTTAGCTTCTTTATTAAAAATGATAATACATTCTTTTTCATTTGGTATAATAAAGAAAGAATATTTACCCGCAGGTAATTTAGATCCGTCAATAGTTAGCTCTTTGTCAGTTTCGAAAGTTGTGGCGTCGTTTGCACCTGCACGCCAAACTTGATTAAACGGAACCAACTTTCCCCAGATTTCTCTAGCTCTTACAGATGGGCTTCCATAATTGATACTAATGGTTGCCCCATTAATTTTCCCTGAAACAACCTCTTTTGTACTGGAAGGTTTCTCTTGAGCACTTAAAGAATTTATAATCAAAAATGCGATAAGTAAAAGATGTATTTTTTTTAGTAATCTCATGATTTAAAATGATTTAGTTTATCCTATAAAAATAAAATAACTTCATTTAATTTAGCATAATTCCCTTTAATTTTAAGAAAAAATTAAGAAATTTATAAATTAGTTGTTTTACTACAATAATGACAGCATTATAATTTATTATTTTATTATTTTTACAAACAATACACCATTTATTTGACCAACTATGAATACAATTGCTGAGCACATTGCCGATTTTTTAAAGGAATATCCGCCATTTAATCACTTGACATTTGAAGAGTTGTCCGAAATAGCTATGAGCATTCGCGTTGTAAATTTAGAAAAACACAAAATATTATTTCAAATAAATGATCTTTTACACGATAGTTTTTATGTAGTTGCTTCAGGAGTTATTAACTTATCTGTTATAGCAGATGCTGAAGAAACTTTATTAAACAAATGTAACGAAGGAGATATTTTTGGCTTACGTCCCTTTTTTGCTAAAAACAACTATATGATGACGGCCAAAGCCAGAGAAGAAAGCATTGTTTATGCTATTCCTATAGCCACTTTCCGCCCTTTTGTAGTCAATAATTCAGAAGTTCTGAACTTTTTGCTGGAGAGTTTTGCAACGAATACGCGAAATCCAAAAGACAAAGAAAATTTAAGAGGTAAACTGATCTCTGACAATGTTTTCTATTCTGACCAGCAATCAGAAATGCAGTATTTTCAATCTTTATCCTATAATACATCACCATTAAAAACGACAATTACAGCAATTGTACAAGATGTTGCTCAGCAAATGACTGAAACATTAAAAAACAATATAATAATTTGTGACAATAACTTTCCTATCGGAATTGTGACAGACAGTGATATGCGTTCCAAAATTGCAACCGGTCGCTTTCCTGTAACAGTTTCAGTAGATAAAGTAATGTCATCTCCTGTTATTACTGTGGTGGAGAATGTCTCCTTGGCCGAAGCTCAATTATTGATGTTGAAACATAATGTGACCCATTTATGCGTCACACAAGACGGAACTGATAAATCTGATGTAAAAGGAGTCATTTCTGAACATGATTTGATAGTTGCCCAAGCAAATAATCCCGGTGTTTTAATTAAAGAGATTAAGCGTTCACAAAACCCTAAGGAATTAAAACAAATTAGAGAACGTTTAACGGATTTAATCCAAACCTCTATTTCTAAAAACATACCGCTTTCTCACGTTTTCAATATTGCCAGTGAAATCAATTTAGCTATTATTAAACGCTCTGTAGAGTTATCAATTTTAGATTTAGGTTCCCCTCCTGCCCGTTTTGCTTGGCTAAGTATTGGAAGCCAGGGAAGAAAAGAACAGTTATTATTAACCGATCAAGACAGTATCTTGATTTTTGAAGATGTTTCAGCAGATAAATATCGAGAAGTGAAAGATTACTTCCTTAAACTTGGAAAAAGAACAACCGCTACACTCGAAAAAATTGGTTATGAATTATGTCCAAACGGACATATGGGGAGTAATATGCTTTGGTGTAAATCACTGACTGACTGGACTAAACAATATGACAGCTGGATGAATACTCCAGGTGAAAATAGTAATGATTTAAGTAGTATTTTCTTTGATTATGAAATTACTTTTGGAGAACAAAAAATTGAAGATGCAATTGGAAATGTTGTTTTTAAAAATGCAAAAAATAATACTCTATTCTTTGATTTCTTAGGAAATGATGCTTTAAGAAAAAACTCACCGCTGACTTTTTTCAAAAATTTCAATATAGAAGAAGAAGGCCCGAACAAAGATAAATTTGACATAAAAACGCGTGCTTTGATGCCATTAATTGACGGTGCTCGATTATTGACCTTAAATTTTGATATACGAGGAATCAATAACACATTTCAGCGATTCAAGCAGTTAGCTATTGCAGATCCTAAACATGCTGAAATTTATCTTAATTCTGCGGAAGCCTTTTTGATTCTATCAAAATTCAGAACCTTAGAAGGTTTAAAAAATGATAATTCAGGCCAATTTATAAATTTGAATGAATTATCAAAAATTGATAGAGAAAAATTAAAAAATGCTTTAACTCCTATGAGAGAATTGGAAGAATTAATAAAAAATAAATTTCAACTTACTCAATTTTCATAATTATGTTAGACTGGTTAAAAAATATTAATAAAGAATATCCAGAATTCTGGAAAACCTATCTTTCTAAATTTGATAAGAAATCAGCCCGTTTTGTTGTTTTGTCAACAGAAACTTCTGGCATGAATCCTGTCAAAGATGTTATTTTATCCATTGGTTCTTTTGCAGTAGTCGACAATAGTATTGTCATCGGTGATAGTTTTGAAGCGGTTTTGTTACAATACAAATTTCTTCATGATAACGGTCTTTCAAATGAATTTTTGGTTGAAAGTAAAATGAAAAAATTAGGAGAATCAGAAGCTATAAAATTGTTAATTGAGTTTATTGGAAATTCAGTTTTAGTTGGTCATCACATTGATTTTGATGTTGAAATGATTAACGCAACATTAGAAAGGCTGGACTGTGGCAGATTGAAAAATGAAGCTTTGGATGTTGATATTATGCACAGAAAACTGCATGATATTAATGATAAACAATTTTCTCTTGATGAACTTTGTACGGTATATAATATTCCTAAAAGTGACCGAAATTCTTCTGCTGAAGATGCTTATAAAACTGCATTATTATTCTTGAAATTAAAATCAAAACTTGGAATAAAATAATCTTTATTCTAATCAATCAGAGTGATTCCTTCCCAAAATCGTCCGTGATGACTTATAGAAACGGGTTTGATTATTTTAGTTTGCTTGTCAATTATAAAAGGAATTCCATTAGCTTTACTAACTGTCTCGTTTGAATTTATTTTTTTTATAGCATCAAAATTTTCTTTTTTCACCACGGCAATTGTATGTACAAATGCATTAGAAATTATAGTTTTAGTAAAATACGTATTCCCTTTTATTGAGACTGAACCTGAAATTTCATTTTCATAACTGCATTCTAATTGTAAAGGGAAATACCCTCTAATTCCTGTTTCTCTGTTATAGATTTTATATGCTGCTTCTTTTCTACTCCATAAATTCCAAATCATAATTTCAGGATTTTCGTTGTCGGCTATCAGTAATTGTTCTTTTACAGTAAAGATTTTGTCTAAAAACCGGTTCCGTTTCCAATTACTTTCTTTTCTGGCCAAAGCCAAATCTACGATATCATTTCCAATCATTTTTTATTGACTTTTTTTCACTGCTAATTCACTGATTTTTCTCGGATAATTTAGTTTCAATAATTTCCAATGCCGATTTTACGTTAACCATGCGCTCCATAGCTTCATTGTCAATTACAATATCATATTTCTCTTCTATATCCAAAATAATATCTACTAAATTAGCAGAATTGATCTTCAAGTCATTTATAAAATCAGTATCTTCCGTAAGCGCATCAAAAGCCTCTTGATTTTGAATATACGGTTTTACTATATTTTTTAATTCTTTAATTGTTTGTTCTTTATTCATATTGCTTGGTTATTTAGTTTACAGCTATTAAAAAACTTAAAAATACAATGTCTTAATAGTTGAATTCTAGTTGATTATTATTGATTTTTGGATTCGGGATTAGATTTAAATTTCTTAAAAATTACGCATCCATTCACATCTCCAAAGCCAAAACTGGCTTTTGCAATTATATTTAATTCTTTTTCAATCAGTTGTTGTGGTATTCTCGATTCATCAATTATTGCTGTGATTTCAGGATGCAAATCAGCACAATTGATATTTGGAAAAACAAATCCGTGATGCAATTGCAATACCGAAGCCACACTTTCGATACTTCCCGCACCTGATAAGCAATGACCTACCATTGATTTTAAAGAGTTTATGTATGGAAATTCTTTTCCTTTTCTACCCAAAGCTTCACTCCAATTCTGAATTTCTAAACTGTCTTTCGATGTGGCCGTCAAATGTCCGTTGATTGCGTCTATTTCATTGGCGTTGATTCCAGCATTAATCAAAGCATTCTGGATGCATTTTTGTACAGCAATAGGATTTGGAGCTGTCATTGTTCCTAGTCCGCGTTGTCCACCGGAATTTACATTTCCACCTAAAACTTCTGCGTAAATTGTAGCGCCCCGTGCGATCGCAGTTTCTAAATCCTCCAAGACTAAAGCTCCTGCTCCACTTCCCGGAACAAATCCTGAAGCACTAGCAGACATTGGCCTTGAGCCTTGCTCCGGATTTTCATTATGCTTAAAAGTACATACTTTCATGGCGTCAAAACCACCCCAAATATAAGGTCCGGAATCACTGGTACTTCCTGCTAAAATTCGTTTTGCTTGCCCAAATTTAATTCGCTCGTACGCCATCAAAATACTTTCGGTTCCTGTCGTGCAAGCCGAGGAATTAGTTGTCACTTGGTCCCCTAAACCTAATTTTCCTCCTAAATAAGCGCTAACGCCACTATTCATGGTTTGTGCCACAGCTGTACTTCCCAATCTTCGGACTTGTAAATCGTCAATTTTGTACATGCTTTCTCGAAATTTATTGATTCCTGATGTTGATGTTCCAAAAATAGTTCCGCTGTTCCAATCCGGCTCTTCATTGATTTCTAAAGATAATCCTGCATCTTTCCAAGCATCAATTCCAGCAATTACGCCATATAAAATCCCCGTAGAATTGAAGTTACGCAACTCCAATTCAGAGAAGTATTGCAATGATAATTCAGTAGAAATTTCAGGCTTTCCGGAAATCTGACAGGAGAATTGCAATCTTTCCAATTCTGGATCGTGTTTAATACCCGAAATCCCATTTTTGATGGCATTAGTAAACGCATCAAGTCCTACTCCATTTGGAGCAACAACACCAAGACCGGTAATTACAACTCTTTTTTGCATATATGCTGAATTTATTTCAGTATCCATTGATTTTTTTGAACCATTAAATACTAAGAATATTAAGTTTTTTCAATCTTAAACTATCATTCCCGCAATAGTTCCCATACAAACTTCTTCACCTTTTGCGTTTTTCATGATGACTTTACATTTTAATTTTCCAAATCTAAAATATATTTTTTCCGAAATTACGGTTACTTTCTCCTTTGGAAAAACAGGTTTTAAAAATTCTATTTCAGTTGATGTTAAAGCAATTGAAGCAGTTTTATTAAATGAATTATCGAATAAAAACACCCCCAGACAAACCAATCCAATTTGCGCCATGACTTCAGTTAAAATCACGCCTGGTGTAACTGGCATCTCCTTAAAATGTCCTTTATAAAAATCAAGATTTTCATCGAAAGTATATGTACCTTCAACCCCATTTTCATTAATGTGAACAATTTCGTCCACAAATAAAAAGGGTTTCGAATACGGTAATTGGGCTATTATTTCTTCGTTATTCATTTTCCTGTCTAAAACTGTAATAATACTCTTTGCGCCGAAAATCCTGGGCCAAAACTCAGCATCAATCCTTTATCACCTTTTTTTGGATTATCATCCATAATTCGTTCCAAAACATACAAAACAGTAGCGCTCGACATATTCCCGTATAAACGCAAAACTTCTTTAGTATCGTTTATATTTTTTCCTAAATCAGAAAATAAGCCTTCTACAGTTTGGACAATTTTCTTTCCACCAGGATGAAAAATCAAATGGTCTATATCCTCCATTTTTAAGCTATTTTTTGTTAAAAATGGATGAATTATATCCGGAAAATGAGATGAAATAGTTTCTGGAACTTCAATATCCAACACCATTTGCAAACCTGAATCCGTTAGTTTAAAACCCATCATGTGGATATTATCATAAAAATGATACATTTCCTCTGCTAGAATTTCCGGTCCTTCATCGTTTTCATGGGAAGAAAGCAATACACAAGCCGCTCCATCTCCAAAAATAGCCGCGCTTACAATATTTGCCATTGAAAAATCATCCAATTGAAACGTTGCTGACGGGCTTTCAACTGCAATTACTGCTGCCCGTTTCCCTGGATTGGCCTGCAAGAAATTTTTAGCATAAATAATTCCCGAAATTCCTGCTGCACAACCCATTTCTGTAACCGGAAGACGCACAATATCCTGACGTAATTTCAACTTATTGATTAAATAGGCATCTAATGACGGAATCATAATTCCAGTACAGCTCACAGTAATGATGTAATCTAAATCTTCCGGATTCCAATTGGCTTTTTGCAACGCTTTATCCAATACTTTTTCGCCTAAATCGATGACTTCACGAACATAAATATCGTTTTTTTCTTCAAAAGAATTTTTAGTAAAAACGGCAATGGGATCCATAATGGAATACCGTTTATCAACGGCTGCTCCCTCAAAAATTTTCTTTACTTTTCTGATAAAACGTTCGTCTTGCCCAATGAGCCAAGCATCAAGAAATGGGATAATTTCGTCTGTATTCCTTGAATATTTGGGTAATTGTTTGGTAACACACTTTATTTTTACACTCATAATTTTTTAGCCACGAATTATATAAATTAACACGAATTTCAAATCTATTCGTCTATTGTCTTTTTAGTCTTTCCATATAATCCATTGGTAGCGGAAAGCCCATTTCCATTGAATTTTATATTTTTTAAAATTTAATTTTTCTGAAAAACGAACCAATTCTTCTTTTTTAAAACCTCTTAGAATCGAAGTTAATCCATCCTGTCTCGGCACATTATTCAATCGGAACACAAAACATAATGCTTGAAATAATCGGTATGCAACTGAACTTCTATGCAAGTCATTAATAACAATTCCAACATTCGAATTTTTATAAAACACATTCAATAAATCAATAATCTCACTGTCTTTAAAATGATGCAACGTTAACGTGCAAAGTACAATATCATATTTTAATTCCTCAAAAGGTTTATCGAATATATCCTGACAACGATACCTAATATTTGGATAATTTTCAGATAATTTCTGAGCATGATTAATGGTAAAATTGTTAGCATCAACCCCAATTAATTGAAAATTCAAATTGTTTTTTAGCCCATAAGCGGCTAATGTTCGTAACATATCTCCGTTTCCACATCCTACATCTACTATTGTGATTCCTTTTGATTTAGAAATTTTTGCGGTCAATTCCTGAACTCCACGTAAAGTTAAGAGGTTTCCTCCTAAAAGCTGGTTGATTTTGGCAATTTTATCCAATGCATCACGCAAGATTTCTCCTTCCATGGCAAAATTATCCATCGTTTCAAGCGTATCAGTTCTGAATTTGGTGTTTAGAAACATCTATGGATTTAAAGTTATGGGATTTCCGTGCGTTTTCTTTATAATTTTGGATAATAAAAATGGAAATATAATTAATATACGCATCAATGTTGCTGAAAGTTTTTGTTTTTGCAAAAGATTCGATAACAATCGACCCGTTTCAAGCCTTTTCTTGAAATTAAAATTCCATTCCTGAATGTATTTTTCTTCTAGTTCATTTCTGGATTCAATTCCATTGGTATAATATTTAGTAACTAATTCTGAAACAATTTTGGCGCTGTGGATTGCCATTGCCATTCCGTTGCCACACAAAGGATGAATTAGTCCTGCAGTATCGCCAATCATTAAAATATGATTTTCAACGGCTTGTTTTTTCTCAAAAGAAATTTGACTTATGGTTAAAGGTTTTTCAAAAAGCAAATTACTTTTTTCGAAAATTGTTTTTAAATGTGGATTTTGAAAAACTACCTTGTTTTGATATTCCTCTATATTTTTAAACTGTTTGAAAGTCTCGTAATCTGCTAAATAACAGATATTAATCCTGTCTTTTTCGACTTTAGAAACACCACAATATCCTCCTTTAAAATTATGTAAACCAACCAAATCATTAGGAAAATTTCCCGAATAATGTGCTTTTATGGCTAACCAAGGAGACTTCTTCTGGATGAAATTGCGATTCAATTTCTGATCAATATTAGAACGTTTTCCGAAAGCACCGATTACAATTTCTGATTTAAAAACCGTTTGATTTGAAGTAGTAATAATAAACTCATTTTTATCAAAAACTACACTTTCAACATTATCCTGAAGAATTTTGCAACCATTTTCAATTGCTTTTTTATATAAGTATTCGTCTAAAGCAAAACGACTAATTCCGAAACCACCAAGAGGCAGAACACTTTTAATTGTTTTTCCGCTTGCTGTTGAAAACTCAAGCTTGGTGATATTTGTGGGTTGTAAATCAGTAATATTTAAATCCAACCAATTGAGATAAGGCAAGACTTCATTTGATATATATTCTCCACAAACTTTATGCTTTGGAAATTCATTTTTTTCAATTACAATGACTTGAAGTCCAATTTTAGACAAATGAATCGCCGCAGTCAATCCTGCTAAACCACCACCAATAATTAAAACTTCATTGTTTTTCATAGAGAAGTAAATTTATGGATTTGTTTGAGAATGCAGCTATATTATTTCATATAAAACTTACATAATTATTGGATATAAAATAAGCGCTACTTTCATATTTTGAATTCAAAAAAAAGCCGTTTTGTTACAAACGGCTCCTAATTAATTTATAATTTTCCTTCTTTAATTTCTTCTACAATCTCAGGGTTTAAAAGTGTTGAGATATCTCCAAAATTTGAATAATCCCCTTCGGCTATTTTGCGAAGAATTCTACGCATGATTTTTCCGGAGCGTGTTTTTGGCAAACCAGAAACAAATTGGATTTTGTCTAATTTTGCAATCGGTCCAATGTGATCTGAAATATGTTGATTGATTTCCTTGCTTAGATTTTCTCTATCACGATATTCTCCAGTTTCTTTTAAAATAACAAAACCATATAAAGCATTTCCTTTAATATCATGTGGAAAACCCACAATGGCACTTTCTGCAACGGCCGGATGTTCATTTATGGCATCTTCAATTGGTGCAGTTCCTAAATTATGACCGGAAACAATCACCACATCATCTACGCGACCCGTAATTCTATAATAGCCTACTTCGTCACGCAAAGCACCGTCTCCAGTGAAATATTTGCCTGGAAAAGCACTAAAATAAGTGTCTTTATAGCGTTGATGATCACCCCAAATGGTTCTGGCAATTCCAGGCCAAGGAAATTTGATACAAAGACTTCCCGTAACCTGATTTCCTTCTATTTCATTGCGCTTATCGTCCATAAGAACAGGTTGAATTCCCGGCAATGGCAAGGAAGCATAAGTAGGTTTTGTAGGGGTTACAAAAGCAATTGGTGAAATCATTATTCCGCCGGTTTCTGTCTGCCACCACGTATCAACAACAGGGCATCGCTTTCCTCCTACATGATCATTGTACCAGTGCCATGCCTCTTCATTAATAGGTTCTCCAACAGATCCTATAACTTTTAAAGACTTTAAAGGATATTTTTGTACATAATCTAAACTCTCTTTTGCTAAGGCTCGGATTGCTGTTGGTGCCGTATAAAACTGCGTCACTTTGTGCTTTTCGATAGTTTCCCAAAAACGACTAAAATCTGGATAGGAAGGAACTCCTTCAAAAATTACAGTTGTAGCGCCATTCAATAATGGGCCGTAAAGAATGTAAGAATGTCCGGTTATCCAACCAATATCGGCGGTACACCAAAAAATATCGTTTTCTTCGTAATTAAATACATTTTTAAAAGTATAAGCGGTATACACCATATAACCCGCTGTGGTATGCACCATTCCTTTTGGTTTTCCGGTAGAACCAGAAGTATATAGGATAAACAATGGATCCTCAGAATCCATAATTTCAGCTACATTATTGTCTGAAGCTTCCTCAAAAAGCGGTTGTAACCATTGGTCACGACCTTCTTGCATATTTATAGCAGTATTCGTTCTTTTGGCAACCAATACAGTTGAAACACCAGGACAGTTTATCAGTGCTTCGTCAATTATTCCTTTTAAATCTATAGTTTTATTACCGCGATAGCCACCATCAGATGTAATAACCATTTTACAATCACTGTCATTTATTCTTGTTGCCACTGCTGAAGCCGAAAATCCTGCAAAAACAACGGAATGTATCGCTCCAATTCTTGCACAAGCCAAAGTTGTAATGGCTAATTCAGGAATCATAGGTAAATAGATACAAACTCTATCTCCTTTTTTTATGCCTTGTTCACGCAGTACGTTTGCCATTTTACAAACACTTTGGTGCAATTCATTATAGGTAATGTGCAATGCTGTTTCTGTTGGATCATTTGGTTCGAAAATAATGGCCGTTTTTTCTCCTCTTTTTGCAAGATGTCTGTCAATACAGTTTTTAACGATATTTACTTTTGCTTCCGTAAACCATTTTATCTCGGCCTCACCCATATTAAAATCAACAACTTTATCCCATTGTTGGTACCACGTAAAGTTTTCTTCTGCTATTTTTCCCCAAAATTTTCTTGGTTCACGAACTGATTTATTATAATGTTTAAAATATTGTTCTAAATTTTGAATCTTATAGTAGCTCATGTTTTTATTTTTTATAAAAGTATTAAATCTCCCGCTATTCTTAAAATTATTTAAATCATAAATTTCCATTAAAAATTAAATAGAACATAAAAAAAATAGCGTTTAAATGGTTATTTTCTTGTTTTTTGTTGTTTTTAACAATTATGTAGATATAAAAAAAGCGAGATAGATTTTTCTATCCCGCCTTTTATCTCAACAAAATTTAACAACAATTATTTTAGTACTAGTAATGATAATTTTTAAACATGATTTATTAAAAAAACAACCATGGATATTGCTACTATTTCCCGTTCTGTTTCGTTTCATAGGGATTACTTCACTCAACTTTAAGCTCGTTTAAAGTTAAGTGAATGTATAAGCATCCATATCCATTTATCTTTTTTAATAAATTTTAACTAATTCAAAATATTATGAAACCAAATGATATAGTGCTAATCCCAACACACTCTCTTGTGTGGTAATTCCTATTTTATTATCCTATTTTTTTCATAGCCGTCATTGATTCTCTCAACCACGCTCCTACATCTTCAATTGGATGCTGGCGAACAGTACTGTTTACCGCAATCAGCGCTGCATTTTCAACACCGTTAGATTTTGAAAAAGGTTTTCCAATAACATTTGTTTCAATTTTTTTCATGAAATCAGCCAGTAACGGTTTACACGCATGATCAAATAAATAACAACCGTATTCTGCTGTGTCCGAAATGATTCTGTTCATTTCATATAATTTTTTTCTTGCCACAGTATTTGCAATTAAAGGCAATTCATGCAAAGATTCGTAATATGCTGATTCTTCAATAATTCCTGATTGTGTCATCGTTTCGAAAGCTAATTCTACACCCGCTTTTACCATGGCAATCATTAAAATACCATTATCAAAATACTCTTGCTCAGAAATATGAGCTGCTGTTGGAGCTGTTTTTTCGAAATTCGTTTCTGCCGTTGCTGCTCTCCATGTCAATAAATTAATATCATCATTAGCCCAGTCAATCATCATATTTTTTGAGAATTCACCAGAAATAATATCATCCATGTGTTTTTGAAACAACGGACGCATGATGTCTTTCAATTCATCTGCTAATTCATATGCTTCAATTTTTGCAGGATTAGACAAACGATCCATCATATTAGTAATTCCACCGTGTTTCAAGGCTTCCGTTACTGTTTCCCAACCGTATTGAATTAATTTTGAAGCATACGCAGGTTCGATTCCTTTTTCAACCATTTTATCAAAACATAAAATAGAACCCGTTTGCAACATTCCACAAAGAATGGTTTGTTCTCCCATCAAATCCGATTTTACTTCGGCTACAAATGAAGAGTTTAACACTCCCGCTTTGTGTCCACCAGTAGCAACTGCATATGCTTTTGCTTGTTCGAAACCTTCTCCGTTTGGGTTATTTTCTGGGTGAACCGCGATTAAAGTTGGTACACCAAAACCTCTTTTATATTCTTCACGCACTTCTGATCCCGGGCATTTGGGAGCACACATAATTACAGTGATGTCTTTACGAATCTGCATTCCTTCCTCTACAATATTGAAACCGTGAGAATAGGCCAAAGTTGATCCGTTTTTCATCAAAGGCATAATCGCCGTAACTACAGCAGTATGTTGCTTGTCTGGTGTAAGGTTACAAACCAAATCAGCCGTTGGAATTAATTCTTCATAGGTTCCCACTTTGAATCCATTATCAGAAGCATTTTTAAAAGAAGCTCTTTTTTCTGAAATCGCATCTGCACGCAATGCATAAGAAATATCTAAACCTGAATCTCTCATGTTTAAACCTTGGTTCAAACCTTGTGCCCCACAACCTACAATGACTACTTTTTTTCCTGCTAAAGCTTTAATTCCGTCTACAAATTCAGATTGATCCATGAATTCGCATACGCCTAATTGTTCTAATTGTAATCTAAGTGGTAATGAATTGAAATAATTTGCCATTTTTTATTATTTAATGATTGTAAAATTTAATAATTTTTTTCTTTTTAAGAACTCTTTCTCGACTGAACAACATTAATCACTCTAAGAAAGTTCTTCTAATAAAGTTGATATTTCCATTTTTGCTTTGGAAACCGATATTCTTCCGGAACGTACAAATTGCATGATTCCAAAAGGTTTTAATTTTTCATATAACGATTCTATTTCAGCACGTTGTCCAGATTTTGAAATCACAAAAAAGTCTCTCGCAACAGTAACTATTTCAGAGTGGCTTTCTTTAATTATATTCTGAATTTGTTTTTCATCAAATAATAAGCTCGCTTCAATTTTGAATAGTGCATTTTCTAAGAAAATAGTTTCTTCGTCAACATGGTAAAATGCTTTAATGACTTCGATTTGTTTTTCGATTTGTCCTACTATATTTTGTACCCATTTTTCAGTGGTATTTACCACAATGATAAATCTGGAAACATTTTCAATTTCAGATTCGGATACATTTAAACTCAAAATATTGATATGGCGTTTCAAGAATATTCCAGATATTCTGTTTAATAAGCCAACGTTGTTTTCTGAATAAACAGAAATGGTGAATGTTTTATTTTCCATAATATTAACTTAATCGGATATCAGATACTGATGCTCCTGTTGGAATCATTGGGAATACGTTATTTTCTTTTTCTACCATAACTTCAAGGAAATAAGATTCTTTTGAAGCCATCATTTCGGCAACAGCCGCATCTAAATCTTCTCTTTTGGTTACTTTCTTCGCTTTGATATAATAGCCCTCAGCAATTGCGATGAAATTTGGATTAATCATTTCTGTAGAAGCATATCTTTTGTCAAAAAACAATTGTTGCCACTGACGTACCATTCCTAAAAATTCATTATTTAACACCACTATTTTCACAGGAACTTTGGTTTGAAAAATAGTTCCTAATTCCTGAATGGTCATTTGAAAACCTCCATCACCAATAATAGCCACCACTTCACGATCCGGCATTCCCATTTTGGCTCCAATCGCAGCTGGCAATGCAAATCCCATCGTTCCTAATCCTCCTGAAGTAACATTACTTTTAGTCGAATTGAATTTGGCATAACGGCACGCAAACATTTGGTGTTGTCCCACATCCGAAACCATAATGGCATCTCCTTTAGAATGTTTGTTAATCATTTCAATAGTTTCTCCCATAGAAATTCCTTCTTTCTTAGGCTTTAACTCGTCATTGATTACCGCTTCCAATTCAATTTCATATTTTTCCTTGAATTCATTGTGCCAAGATTCGTGCGAATTATTTTTGATTAAAGGAAGTAAAGCCGTCAACGATTCTTTTACATCCGCCAAAACTGCAACAGTTGTTTTCACGTTTTTATCAATCTCAGCCGAATCAATTTCGAGATGAATTACTTTAGCTTGTTTGGCATAAGTCGCCAAATTTCCTGTAACACGATCGTCAAAACGCATTCCGAGTGCAATTAAAACATCGCATTCATTAGTCAAAACATTAGGACCATAATTTCCGTGCATTCCTACCATTCCTACATTTAACGGATGATCCGTTGGCAATGCCGAAAGTCCTAAAATTGTCCAAGCAGCAGGAATTCCTGATTTTTCGACCAACTCTTTTAGCAAAGCTTCGGCTTCGCCAAGAATAATTCCTTGACCAAAAATGATAAATGGTTTTTTAGCAGTATTGATTAATTCCGCAGCCTCCTTTACTTTTTCAAGATCTAAAGTTGGTTTTGGATTGTAACTTCTGATACCAGTGCATTTTTTATAACTAAATTCGATTTCGTCAAACTGAGCATTTTTTGTAATATCAATTAATACTGGACCTGGACGACCTGATCTGGCGATATAAAATGCTTTTGCAATGATTTCAGGAATTTCTGAAGCCTCAGTAATTTGGTAATTCCATTTGGTTACCGGAGTTGAAATTCCAATAATATCTGTTTCCTGAAAAGCATCGGATCCCAATAAATGTTTTCCTACTTGTCCCGTGATACAAACCATAGGAGTCGAATCGATTTGCGCATCAGCAATTCCTGTAACTAAATTTGTTGCTCCCGGACCTGAAGTTGCAATCGCAACTCCCACTTTCCCTGTTGCTCTTGCAAAACCCTGTGCTGCATGAGTAGCGCCTTGTTCGTGACGTACTAAAACATGTTGCAATTGATCTTGAAATTTATATAATTCGTCATAAACAGGCATTATAGCTCCGCCTGGATAGCCATAAACCAAGTCTACTCCTTCTTCTAATAAGCATCTTATAACGGCTTCGGCGCCGGATATTTTATTGTTTTTCATTTTTTATTTTTTAGCTATTGCAAATGTTTTAATGCAATTGCAATAGATTTTTTGATATTATTTATCAGTTACACATCCTGTAGATGCACTTGAAACAGATCTGGCATATTTTAACAAAACTCCTTTAGTAGCCTTTAAAGCCGGTTGAACCCAACTCGCTTTTCTAGCTGCAAATTCATCATCAGAAATTTTGAGATTTATTGTATTGTGTTTTGCATCAATAGTTATTATATCTCCATTCTTGACGAGTGCAATTCCACCTCCATCATAAGCTTCCGGTGTTACGTGACCTACCACGAATCCATGTGAACCTCCAGAGAACCTACCGTCAGTAATCAAAGCAACACTACTACCTAATCCCGCTCCCATAATGGCCGATGTAGGTTTTAGCATTTCAGGCATCCCTGGACCACCTTTTGGACCACAGTTCCTAATGACGACTACATCTCCTGGTTTTACCATTCCACTTTGAATACCTGGAATAACATCGAATTCCCCTTCAAAAACAACAGCAGTTCCTTCAAAATATTCTCCTTCTTTTCCGCTTATTTTGGCAACACAACCTTCTGAAGCAAGATTTCCATATAGTATTTGAATGTTTCCAGTTGCTTTTAATGCTTTTTGAATTTCATGAATCACATCTTGTCCATCATTCAAATCTGGTACAGTTGCTAAATTTTCGGCCATTGTTTTTCCTGTTACAGTCAAACAATCTCCGTGAATAAATCCTTCTTTCAATAAATATTTCAGTACTGCAGGAACACCTCCAACAGCGTGCAAATCTTCCATCATGTATTTACCACTTGGCTTCAAATCAGCAAGTACTGGTGTTCTGTCACTTATTTCTTGAAAATCAGTTAAAGTAATTTCTACATCAACAGAATGTGCCATTGCAATTAAATGCATTACCGCATTGGTCGAACCTCCTAACACTGCTACAAGTGTAATCGCATTTTCAAAAGCCTTACGAGTCATAATGTCTCTTGGCTTAATATCTTTTTCTAATAATACACGGATGGCGTTTCCAGCATCAAGACATTCTTGTCTTTTTTCTTGACTCAAAGCAGGATTTGAGGAACTGTATGGTAAACTCATTCCTAATGCTTCAATTGCTGATGACATCGTATTAGCTGTGTACATTCCGCCACAAGCACCCGCTCCGGGACATGAATTTTGAATAACCCCTTTAAAATCTTCCGGAGTTATAGTCTTATTGAATTTTTTTCCTAATGCTTCAAAAGCAGACACAATATTCAAAGATTCTCCTTTCCATTTTCCAGAGTGAATTGTTCCTCCGTAAACCATAAGTGCTGGGCGATTTACTCTTCCCATAGCAATTAAGGCTCCAGGCATATTTTTATCACAACCAGGAATTGCAATCAAACTATCATACCATTGCGCTCCCATTACTGTTTCGATAGAATCCGCAATTACATCACGAGAAACTAATGAAAAACGCATCCCATCTGTACCATTCGAAATACCGTCACTGACACCAATTGTATTAAAAATCAAACCGACTAAATCAGCATTCCAAACCCCTTTTTTTACATCTTTTGCAAGATCATTTAAGTGCATGTTACACGTATTTCCTTCGTAACCCATGCTTACGATTCCTACCTGTGCTTTTTTTAAATCTTCCTCAGTCAAACCAATTCCATACAACATCGCTTGCGCTGCAGGTTGTGTTTCATCTTGTGTTATGGTCTTGCTGTATTTATTTAATTCCATTATTTATGTTTGTTTGTGTATTTAAATTTATTCCCAAAAAAAAACCTCCCAAATAGATGGGAGGTTTTAAATATTTTTTTAATTATATCTATACCATTCCCTCTGCACATGTGATAATCACATTGACATTAATAATTGAAGAAATAATAGATACGATTTGCATTTTTTATTTTTATTTGCGTCAAAAGTATAAAAACAAATAGAACTAAAAAAAATATAACCTCAATATTATATGCATTTTCAATTATTAAATGCATTTTTTGATTATTGTTTGTTAAACAATAGTCGATTGTCCTATATAGACATTGTCACTTTTAAAATATAAATCGTCTTTACTTAAAATATAATTTGAAATAAAGTCACCCACTTCATTTGTTCCAAATTTTGAATAAGGATTCAAATCTGCTGTGACTACATTTAATTCAATTGCTTTATGTACTGCTTCGTATACTCTTTGCGATTCCACTTGAAGTCCAAAATGTTCCAAAAGCATTGCCGCAGATAGTATTGAAGCAATCGGATTAGCGATGTTTTTTCTTTTAGCTTCTGGATAGGAACCGTGAATAGGTTCAAAAAGGGCATTTGAATTTCCTAAAGATGCGGATGGTAATAATCCTATTGAACCCGTAATTACACTTGCTTCATCAGATAAAATATCACCAAATAAATTTTCGGTCAGAATGACATCAAATTGTTTTGGATTAATAATTATTTGCATTGCAGCAGTATCAACAAAAAGAAAATCTAAGGTTACATCAGGATATCCTTCACCAATTTCTGTCACTACTTTTCTCCATAATCTTGATGTTTCAAGGATACTGGCTTTGTCAACCAAAGTCACCTTTTTTTGCCTTTTTTGAGCAGTTCTAAAAGCTAAATGACTGATTCTTATAATCTCTTCTTCGGAATATTCACATAAATCAGACGCTAATGTTCCTTGTTTATTGATCTTTTTCTCGCTGAAATAAGATCCTCCCGAAATTTCTCTGAAGATTATAAAATCAACGCCTTCAATTATTTTTCTTTTTAAAGGAGATAAATCCAATAAGTCATTGTATGGTTTTATAGGTCTTATATTTGCATACAATCCTAGCGCTTGTCTCAATTTTAATAATCCTTGTATAGGACGTAGTTTTGAATCTGAATTGATATCGTATTTTGAATCATCAACAGCCCCAAACAATATAGCATCAGTATTCAAACAAAGGTTTAATGTTTGTTCCGGCAAAGGATTCCCTGTTTTTTCAATAGCAACAGCACCAATAAGAGCGTCTTCAAAAACAAACTCATGATCGAAAACCACACCAATTGCATACAACGCTTTTTTTGCTTGTAAAATTACCTCCGGACCTATTCCGTCTCCTGAAAGTACTGCTATTTTTAAGTTCATAATAGTAAGATTTAGATTTTAATAGAAATCAAAATATTTTTAGTTAAGGATTAATTCCTTATTCATTTTACAGGCTTCAATTATTTGATGAATATCGTCATCGAGAACTTCTTTTTTAATGTCGGCAAACTTTAAAAACTCTCCATAAACAATATCTAATTGCACTTTTGTAAGTTCGTACCCTACTTTTTTGGCTCTATAGGCCAATGCTGCTCTACCACTTCTGGCGGTAAGAACTATAGATGATTCATTGACACCTACTTCTAAAGGATCCATGATTTCATAAGTCGCTCTGTTTTTTATCACACCATCTTGATGAATTCCGGAGCTGTGTGCAAAAGCATTTGCACCAACAATCGCTTTATTAGATTGCACCATCATTCCCATACTTTCAGAAACCAATCGGCTCATTTCATTCAGCTGACGTGTATTGATATTGGTATCCAAATTCAAATACGGATGTTGTTTGAAAATCATAACCACTTCTTCCAATGCTGTATTTCCGGCTCGTTCGCCTATTCCATTTATCGTACATTCAATTTGTCTGGCTCCATTTACTGCTCCTGCAATTGAATTTGCTGTTGCCATTCCTAAATCATTATGACAGTGACAAGACAAGATTACGTTTTCAATCCCTTTGACGTTTTCTTTCAGATATTTAATTTTTGCACCATATTCTTCTGGTAAGCAATAACCCGTAGTATCTGGAATATTAAGTACCGTAGCACCTGATTTTATTACTTCTTCGCAGACACGAGCTAAAAACTCATTGTCCGTTCTACCAGCGTCTTCAGCATAAAATTCTACATCTTCAACATACGATTTAGCATGTGAAACGGCAAACTTTGCTCGGGCAATAATGTCTTCTCTAGTCGTGTTTAGTTTGTGTATTATGTGCGAATCAGAAGTTCCAATTCCAGTATGTATACGAGGTCTTTTTGCATGTTTTAAAGCTTGTGCCGCAACATCGATGTCATTTTTCACTGCTCTTGTTAATCCGCAGACAACTGCATTTTTAACAACCTTACTTATTTCTGAAACAGATAAAAAATCACCTGGACTAGAAACAGGAAAACCAGCTTCGATAATGTCAACACCCATTTCGTCCAGTCGATTTGCTATAACGAGTTTTTGATTGGTATCTAATTTACATCCTGGGACCTGTTCGCCATCTCTTAAAGTGGTATCAAAAATTTGAACTTTCTCTCTATTCATTTTCATTTATTTAATGTAATTTCACATCTTGATAACAAAAATATCTTTCATTACTTTAATATAAAACTCAATTTAATGAAATATACTGCTTATAAAGCAAACAATAACTTTATAAACAATTGATTTACAACATATTAAGCTACTCTATTTTACAATGGCTAACCATCAAAAAGATTTCTTATTTGTATTAATAAAATCCCTTTCAAAATCTGAAAAAAGACAATTCAAGATTTTTGCAAGCCGATTGGAAACCAGTTCCAATACAAAATTCATCGAATTATTCAATATTTTAGACAAATCAGAAGTCTATGATGAGAAACTAATTCTGAAAAGCGGTATCATTAAAAAAGTACAATTATCGAATCTAAAATCATACTTGTACAAGCAAATTTTAGTGAGCATCCGATTGAATATTCCCAGCCAGAATATTCGGTATCAGCTGAGAGAGCAAATTGATTTTGCTGCCATATTGTACAATAAAGGGTTATACAAGCAGAGTTTAAAAATTTTGGATAAAACAAAAATTTTAGCTTTAGAAAATGATGAAAAACTCATGGCTTATGAAATTGTAGAATTCGAAAAGCTTATTGAATCACAATATATAACACGAAGTATTCAAGGACGCGCTGATGAATTGGTTATTCAGGCCAAAGAATTAAATTACCGCAATACCATTTCCAGTAAATTGTCTAATTTATCGTTGCAACTGTACGGCATTATGCTTAAAACCGGTTATGTAAAAAGTGACGAAGAATATAAATATATAGACGACTATTTCAACAAACACATTTCTAAATTTGATGATAAAAAATTCGGTTTTAGAGAAAAATATTGGTTTTATAATGCTTATCTCTGGAGAAGTTTCTTAGTACAGGATTTTCTTTCCTGTTATAAATACGCTTTAAAATGGGTGACACTTTTTTATGATAACCCAAGTATGATTCATTTGAATCCTGTATTTTTCTTAAAAGGAAACCATTATTTATTGGAGTCTTTATATATGTTGAAGTACAAATCAAAATTCAAAAAGTATTTATCGCTTCTGGAAGATACCATAAAAGATTCTCATTTCCCAGTGAATGATAATATCGCGTCATTATCATTTTTATATGTCTATAATAATAAATTGAATTACCATATTCTGGAAGGTACCTTTGCCGAAAGTGAATACTTAATTCCCGAAGTATTAAATAAATTAAAAATTCACACGGACCATCTTGATGAACATCACGAAATGTTGTTCTATTATAAATTTGCGTCAATTTATTTTGGGAACGAAAAATATGCGGAATGTATCTTTTATTTAGAGAAAATCATAAACAACAAAAATCTTTCGATGCGAGAAGATTTAATGTGTTTTGCCAGAATACTGTGTTTGATTGCTCATTATGAATTAGGAAAAGATTATTATTTGGAAAATCAGTTAAAAAACACCTATAAATTCCTAATCAAAATGAATGATTTACATGAAGTACAAAAAGAAATCATTAAGTTTTTGAAAAATTTAAACGCCATTTATCCAACAGATATCAAAAAGGAGTTTATAAAAATGAGAGCAAGATTTATCGAATTGGAAAAAAACACCTACGAAAAAAGGGCTTTTCTGTATTTAGATATTATTTCTTGGCTCGAAAGCAAAATTGAAAACCGAAAAATAAGTGATATTATTAAAGAAAAAGCCAAATTGATTAATCGATAAGACTTTATATGACAAAAGGAGGCTTTTAGCCTCCTTTTTGTTAACTTATAATATTTAAAAAATTAAAATATCGAAGAGTACTACCCCAATTATTAAGCTAATTTCTCGGTTCTGTGAATAACGGGTACTTCTTGCAACAATGGTTTAGCCTTTTTGAAAAAAGAAATAAGATACGATTGCTCATTATGAAGCTTTAATCCCGCCTCATTTTCCCAAACTTCGTGAAAAATAAAAATCGTTGACTCTTCCATATTTTGATGCAAATCATATTGCAAACAAGCCGCTTCTTTAGTGGAATTTTGAACCAAATCAAGTAAAAGTGATTTCAAGGTGTCTTTACTTTCCGGTTTGCTTTTTAGAATAACTGTTAGATTTATTGGCATAATTAATTTAAAAATAATTGGGCTAAATGGTTTTGATACAATTTAAGATCATTTTCAACATTTGCATTTTTTTCTATATCATGAAAATGAATACTTTGTAACGGTTTCATGCCTGTAAAAGCGTTCATTCTGTGAAAACCAAATAACGGTCCTTCATCCACACTGTGCTGATTAAAAAATTCTCCGGGTAAAGTAAAAGCTTCTTTTGGTGCATTCCAAGAGGTAGTCAGCATATATTTTTTGCCGTGGAGCATTCCTCCTGTTCCATAATTAATTGTTGGATTTTCAGCGGAACGTCCGTCACTTTTATAAATTCCTTTGGCGTGACCTTCAGTAAAAACGACATCAATGTATTTTTTAAATCCATGTGGCAACTGAAACCACCATATTGGCGTGTGGTAAATAATTACATCAGCCCAAACAAATTTTTCGACTTCAGAAACTGGATTGTAATCGTCATTAATATTGGTTGTTTTTATTTCAAAAGCGGTATTATTTTTGAAAAAATTCAAGGTTTTATTCGAAATGGTTTCATTAAACCTTCCTCCAGAATGGCCAAACTTTTGTCCCCCATTGATTATAAATATTTTTGTCATGATTTATGTTTTTAATTTGATGGTGCAAAGTTAGAACGATAAAGTCTATTATTAAAATAACTTAATTCATACCTTTGTATCATAATTATAATAGTTATGGTAAATTTAGAATGGTATCGTACGTTTAAAGCGGTTTATAAAACAGGAACGTTGACTAATGCAGCAGAAGTATTATTTATTTCCCAACCTGGAGTGAGTCTGCATTTGAGTTCATTGGAAAATTATGTGGGTTATAAATTATTTGACCGAACAGGTCGAAAAATGGTTCCCACCGAAAAAGGAAAAGTGCTCTACAATTTCATCATTGAAGCATTAACCAAACTGGAAGAAGCCGAAAAAAATTTTCAAAGAAGCACTGAGAAAAATACGCCAACCATAAGTGTGGGAATGTGTTTTGAAACTTTCCAAATTACATTGGAACAGTATATTTCGACCTTGCCATTTAATGTTATTATTCAATTTGGTGAATATCCGGAAATGGTTGAGAGTTTAGAAAAAGGCATTTTGGATTTAATTATCACGCCACAAATGGTAGTTAAAAACGCAATCGAATACCAGGCATTTTCATCAGAAACTATTGTACTTGTTGGCGGAAGCGAAATTGACGATTTGGAATTCAATTCGATAGAAAAACAGGAAAGTATTCAAGAAATTGAGCTTTGGCTGAAACAACAAAAATGGTACGGAACCACAGGAGACATGGAGCATTTACGCCGTTTTTGGCAGCTAAACTTTAATAAACATCCTGATTTCAGACCCAATTATATTGTTCCAAATCTAAACTCAATAATCCGTTGTTTAAGCAGTGGTAAGGGATTAGCTGTTGTTCCTGATTTCCTTTGCCGAAAAGAAATTGACAACGGTTCTATTAAAATGATTTGGGAAGGAAAAACTCCACTGAAAAACACACTCTATTTCGCCACCAGAAAAAAAACAATGTATCAGGAAGAAATAGCGCTAATTAAGAAAATATTTTTGGAATTAAATTAAAACACTACGTTTAAAAAATATTTATTACTTTTAAGGTATACTTAAAAATTTAAAATTATGAACGGATTTTTTAAAACACTAATAGCAGGTTACGGAGCCAAAAAACTAGGCGGAGGTTGTATTGGGACAATTATATTATTTATAATTATCTATTGGATATTAGGTTATTTTTAGAATTAAAACTCTAAAAACAACCTTATTTAAGATTTAAATATCTAGTATGCCAAAAGTTGTTTCAAATCAGTTTCAAACCTGCCTTTCGGCAAATATTGATCTTCTAACGCTTTTGTAAACGGAATTGGCGTGTCTAAACTTGCTGTGCGTTTTACGGGAGCATCTAAGTATTTGAAACAATTTTCCATTATCATTGCCGAAATATCACTGGCTATTCCACCAAACATACTGTCTTCCTGATAAATAATCACTCTTCCCGTTTTCTTTACAGAAGCAAAAATAGCTTCGGTATCCAAAGGCTGTAAAGTTCTCAAGTCCAATAAATCCGCCGAAATTCCAGGATTTTTTGCTAATGTATCCAAAGCCCAATGTACTGCCGCACCAAACGAAATAATTGTAACATCATTCCCTTCTTTCAACAAAGCCGCTTTTCCTAATGGAATCGTATAATAATCAGTAGGAACATCTTGGTAAACACTTCGATACAATTGCTTGTGCTCAAAAAATAATACTGGATTCGGGTCGTTTATGGAAGTATTCAACAATCCTTTGGCATCATACGGAAATGCAGGGTAAACCACTTTTAAACCTGGTGTTTTGGTAAACCAAGCTTCATTGGTTTGCGAGTGAAAAGGACCCGCTTGTGTTCCTCCACCGCAAGGCATACGAACCACAACATCGGCTTTTTCTAACCAACGGTAATGTGATTTAGCCAATAAATTCACAATTGGATTAAATCCTGTCGAAACAAAATCGGCAAACTGCATTTCTACAATCGCTTTATATCCATTAATCGACAATCCCATTCCTGCCGAAACCACTGCACTTTCACAAATTGGTGTATTGATGACACGCTCTTTGCCAAACTGCGCTACAAAACCATCTGTAATTTTGAAAGCACCGCCATATTCAGCAATATCCTGACCCATGATTACTGAATTTTCATGACGTTCCATCGATTGCCTCAAACTAGTTGAAATTGCATCTATAAAACGAATATTTTCTTTTTTATCTGAAGGGTTAACTTGTTCAAATACATACGGTTTGTAAGTATCATTTAGCTCTTCACTTAATGAAGCTTCAATCTCAGGTTCTGCATTGGCTATAGCCAAACTTTCGTCGATATCTTTCTTTATTTCAGCATGCAAGGTCGCATCAAAATCGGCTGTAAGAATTCCGTTTTCGGTCAAATAGTTGAAGTAATTTTTAACGGGATCTTTAATTGCCCACATATCCATTAACTCTTGCGGAACGTATTTGGTGCCACTCGCCTCTTCATGCCCGCGCATTCTGAAGGTTTTGAATTCCAATAATACTGGACGTGGATTTTCTTTCATCGAAGCCTTTAATTCGAATAACAAATTATAGACTTCCAGAATATTATTTCCATCAACAATATGGCTTTCCATTCCGTATCCTTTTCCTTTATCGGCTAGGTTTTCGCAACGGTATTGTTCATTCGTTGGGGTCGAAAGGCCATATCCGTTATTCTCAATAACAAACATAACCGGTAATTCCCAAACGGAAGCAATATTCAATGCTTCATGAAAATCGCCTTCACTTGTAGCACCTTCTCCAGTGAAAACTGCCGTAACTTTTCCGTTTTTCTTGAGTTTATTGGCTAAAGCGATTCCGTCAGCAACTCCTAATTGTGGACCTAAATGCGAAATCATTCCAATAATCTTGTATTGTTGTGTTCCAAAGTGAAAACTTCGATCACGGCCTTTGGTAAAACCATTGGCTTTGCCTTGCCATTGCGAAAAAAGGCGGTATAGCGGAATGTCTCTTCCGGTGAAAACACCTAGATTTCTGTGCATTGGTAAAATGTACTCATCCGAATCTAAAACTGCCGTTACGCCAACAGAAATAGCCTCTTGGCCAATTCCAGAAAACCATTTGGACACTTTTCCCTGACGGATAAGAATCAACATTTTTTCTTCTATCAGTCTTGGTTTCAGTATTCGCTTGTATAAATCTAATAATTGATCGTCCGTAAGATTTTTTCTGTCAAAGGTCATTTTTTTGGTTTTATTGTATGGTTCAAAGATAAAAAAATATAACAATTTATCAATATTTTGTTATATTTTTTTAATTTACTTCTAAGTTTAAAATTTAGATATAAAATTATTCTTTACATTTGTATCTGCAAGGTTTTTAACCTTACAATTATTAAAAAATATTTAAAATATGCAAAACATTCCTAGTGTTGACTTGCGTGATTTCCTTTCGGACGACCCGAAACGTAAACAAAAATTTGTAAATGAAATCGGAAGTGTATTTGAAGATATTGGCTTCGTAGCACTCAAAGGGCATTTTTTAAACGACCAGTTGGTTGAAGAATTGTATGGTGAAATCAGAAATTTTTTCGCTTTACCTTTAGAAACAAAACACAGTTATGAAATCCCTGGAATTGGCGGACAAAGAGGGTATGTTTCTTTTGGAACAGAGCATGCCAAAGGAAGAAAAGAAGGTGATTTGAAAGAGTTTTGGCACTTTGGACAATATGTATCCAAAGATTCAAAATACGCATCAGAGTACCCCGAAAACGTTGAAGTTAAAGAACTTCCCCGTTTTAATGTTGTAGGTAAAGAAGCCTACCAAATGCTGGAAAAAACAGGTGTTTATGTTTTAAGAGCTTTGGCTTTACATCTTGGTTTGGATGAATTTTATTTTGACAAGTATGCCAAAGACGGAAATTCAATCTTAAGACCTATTCATTACCCGCCGATCACGTCTGAACCCGCAAACGCTATTCGTGCTGCTGCTCATGGGGATATCAATTTGATTACTTTATTGATGGGTGCACAAGGAAAAGGATTACAGGTTCAAAATCACAATGGAGAATGGATTGATGCCATTGCAGAACCGGATGAATTAGTTATCAATGTGGGCGATATGTTATCGCGTCATACCAATAACAAATTGAAATCTACCATTCATCAAGTGGTAAACCCACCAAGAGAATTATGGGGAACTTCACGTTATTCAATTCCGTTTTTTATGCATCCGGTGAGTGATATGAAATTGGATTGTTTGGAAAACTGTATTGATGCAGAACATCCAAAAAAATTCGAAGATATTACTGCAGGAGCCTATTTATACGAACGTTTAGTAGATTTAGGGCTTATTAAAAAATAAACTTAAATTTACGTCATTAATTAAAAGACATTAAGTATAAACTTAATGTCTTTTGTTTTTTACAATTTAAAATCTGCGATAATCCGTAAGACACGTGTTATTCGCGTTCAAAAAATATACATTATGGACTTACAAGACCAATTAAAAAACCTTTTTCCGGATCACGAACCATCGCCTGAAGAACCAATTGAAGCAGTGGTTCACGAATTATATGTTCAAAAAGAACCGATGATTTGCAAATTCGAAAAACGAAAAGGAAAAGCCACCACTATAATTGAAGGATACGAAGGTGCTGACGAGGATTTTAAAATTCTAGCCAAAGAAATCAAAACAAAATTGAGTGTTGGCGGAACTTTTAAAGATGATTCTATTATCATACAAGGTGATTATCGCGATAAAATAATGACTATTTTAAAAGAAAAAGGTTTTAAAGTAAAACGTGTTGGAGGGTAAGATTTGAGATTTTAGAATGCATATTTTAGATTTCAGATCTAAAGAAAAAAAATACTAATAAAAGCTTTGTGAACTTTGCGAAAAACCTTGTGAACTTTGTGGTTAAACCTAATAAAATGTCAATAAAACAATCAGAATTAATATTAAATCCAGACGGTAGCGTTTACCATTTGAATTTAAAACCAGAACATATTGCACACGATATCATCTTTGTAGGGGATCAAAATCGAGTGGAAAAAATCACACAGTTTTTTGACAGCATCGAATTTTCGACTCAAAAAAGAGAATTTAAAACCCAAACCGGGATTTTCAAAGGCAAACGAATTACGGTAATGTCAACAGGAATTGGCCCTGACAATATTGATATTGTTATCAACGAACTGGATGCTTTAGTCAATATTGATTTAAAAACTCGTAACCCAAAAGAAAATCTTACTTCATTGAACATCATCCGAATTGGAACTTCGGGTTCTTTGCAAGCAGATATTCCTGTGGATAGTTTTGTGATGTCAAAATTTGGATTAGGACTGGACAACATGCTCCGATCCTATTTAATTGACGAAGTTTCGAATCTTGAAATCGAAGATGCTTTTGTGAAACACACCAATTGGGATTTAAGAAAAGGAAAACCGTATGTGATTTCGTGTTCTGAAAAGTTAGAGAAAATTATAGAAAGCGATAAAATGCATAAAGGAATTACGGCGACTGCAGGTGGTTTTTATGGTCCTCAAGGACGAGTGTTGCGTTTGAATATACAAGATGAAGAATTGAATGCTAAAATGGATAATTTTGAATTTGGCGACAACCAAATCACAAATTTAGAGATGGAAACGGCAGCTATTTATGGACTTTCAGCTCTTTTAGGACATAATGCACTTTCTTTAAATGCTATAATTGCTAACAGAGCTTCGGGAATATTTAGTGAAGATCCATACAAAGCCGTGGATGAATTGATTGCGTATACGTTGGATAAATTAGCTAATCAATAGTAGAAAATCAATTTTATTTTGGAGCTAATTCCTACTCTACACTGTATCTTTTATGCTGTCTGAAAAATTGCTTCGTTCCTCGCAATGACAACACAAAAGGATGCCGTTTCGATCAGGGCTAAATCGCTACATAACAACATTTTTTATAAACATCATGAATCTTATTTTAGAAACCAACCGATTGCTTTTAAGAGAAATGCTGCTGTCAGATGCAGAAGCTTTATTTGAAATGGACAGCAATCCGAATGTGCATCAATATCTTTGGAACAAACCATTAACGGATATTAGCGAAGTACATTCCTATATAAAACTTGTTAGAGAACAATACATCCAAAATAATATTGGACGATTTGTGGTTGTTTTGAAAGAAACCAATGAATTAATTGGTTGGGCCGGATTAAAATACAACACCGAAATGGTCAATAACAAGGTTAATTTTTATGATATTGGATATCGTTTAAACGAAAAATTCTGGGGCAAAGGATATGCCAGTGAAGCCAGTTTTGCTTGGCTGGATTATGGTTTTAATGTAATGGAAATCAAAATTATGGAAGCTGCGGCGCATACGGATAATATCGCCTCAAACAGAATACTACAAAAAATTGGACTGAAAATGACCGAACAATATATGGAAGACGGTGTTTCTTGGAATTGGTATGAATTAATAAATCCTAACCTATAATGAAAACAATAAAAATAGCTGGAGTTCCGGAACATTTCAATCTTCCTTGGCATTTGTCAATAGAAAACGGAGATTTCGAAAAAGAAAACATTGATTTGCAATGGACCGACGTTCCAGAAGGAACCGGAAAAATGTGCCAAATGCTTCGTGATGGCAAGACTGATATCGCCGTAATCTTAACCGAAGGAATCGTAAAAGATATCGTTGCCGGAAACCCGAGTAAAATAGTTCAGGTTTATGTGGAAAGCCCTTTAATTTGGGGAATTCACGTGGCTGCAAAATCAAATTATAAGACATTAGCTGACTTAGAAAATACCAAAGTAGCCATTTCCAGATTGGGTTCCGGTTCGCAATTAATGGCGTATGTAAATGCCGATAATCAAGGTTGGAAAACGGATAATCTTCAGTTTGAAATTATAAATACTATTGATGGAGCTGTCGAGGCGTTGACAAATGGAACCGCTGATTATTTTATGTGGGAACGTTTTATGACCAAACCATTAGTCGATAAAGGTATTTTCCAAAGAATTGCAGATTGCCCAACACCTTGGCCCTGTTTTGTAATTGCGGTTCGTGATGAAATTTTGGAAAAAAATCCAGCTATTATTTCAAAAATTCTTGCAATCATTAATCAGACTACGCAGGAATTCAAAGATATTCCAAGTATTGACAAAACTTTGGCTTCAATTTACCATCAAAAAATTGAAGATATTCAAGAATGGCTATCGTTAACGCAATGGTCACAAAAACCATTATCAGAAAAAATGTTAAACAAAGTTCAAAATCAACTTTTTCAACTTAAAATTATCGATAAAAAAGGTACTTTTGAGGATATTGTAAAAACAGTCTAGATTACTGTTTTTATTTTTACTATGATAAAAATAAAAGAAATTAATTTTCAGGGTATAAAACAGCGATTTCAGGTCAAAAAACCCTGGGATGACGTTATTATTTTTATCCTGAACATATTAATTGCTGTACCCGTTTTTATAATTGTACATCAAAACTTAATCAACCCAAATTGGTTTCTTAATATTGATCGAGTTGTTTTATTCTTGTTGATAATCGTAATTATTCAAATCATTTTGCGATTTTTAAGAACAATTATTCTATTTTGTATCATCTTGTATTTGTTAGTCTTACTTTATGGCTCCACGATAGGAAACTATGGGTTCAACAGCGTTTATGAGGATTATAATTCAATAATGTATACAATGTCGGATAATCCATATCCACAAGATATTATCATTGCAAAACTGCTACCGTTTCCCAATAAAACAAAAATCATCAATGCCATAGAATATCAAAATCCTAAAATTAGGAATTTTGCGATTATGGCAACCTCAAAACATTTTAAAGACATAAAAGGATATTCTGATTATAGAACCATTATTCAATGCTTTGCAGTTTTCAAGGAAATAAATAGCAGATGGAACTATGTGAGCGACCCAAAAGCAAGAGATTATATTGCTACTGCTACTGAATCATTGCTTTATTTTTCTGGTGACTGTGATGATCATTCCATATTAATGGCTGCCACTATCAAGTCTATTGGTGGAACTCCCAGATTAATCCATACTACAGGACATATTTATCCAGAAATACTGATAGGTTCGCTTACTGATTTAGAAAAAGTCAATTTTCTAATTAAGAATGTGTTATTTGTCAATGAAAGTAATGAAAAAAAACTTCATTATCACGTTGATGAGCGTGGTCAAATTTGGATGAATCTGGATTACACAGCCAAATATCCCGGCGGACCTTTCCTGTCTGAAGAAATTTTAGGTGCCTTGACATTGGATTAATTTGATTTCATTTTTTGTTTAATAAATCAAATCTTATCCCCTTCCAAATTTATAAGTATACCGTTACTCCTTGCTCTTTAGTCATTAAATTTTCCTATCTTAACCAAACTTAAAATTTTTATTTTATTAAAAGTTTACTATGGAAAATTCAAAACTCAAAGCCTTTATCCCTCTTTTTTATCTCGTGTGGTCAGATGACCTCTTAACTCAAAAAGAGTTCATTACGTTACAAGATTTTATCCGTTCCCAGAGCTGGATTTCCGAAAAGGAACAGGAATTTCTTCTTTCAAAAGTAACTGTTTCATCTCCACCGTCCAGAGAGCAACTCGCTGATTGGAAAGCTGAAATTGAGCAAATTATTCAAAAAAAGCCTTCCATCAAATCCATTTTTGATATTTCAATTGTACTTTCAGAAAATGATGCAATTATTAAAAACCTCGCAGCTGATTTTATAAAACTTGAAAATGATCTGGGAATTTTAGGCGAAGAAGCTATTGGAAGTTTTAAAACAAAGGCAAAAACCTTTACTTCAAATTACCAAACTGCTAACACATTCGAAATAGAAAAACTGACAAAAATTTTGGATGGAGAACAATCCGCAATCATTAAGAAGGTAAAATCAATCATCAGTCGACCTGAATTTGCCTACGAAACTTCGACTGATACTGCCGTTTACCGTAAAAAAGTATACGATTGGTGCAAAATCCTCGCGCAAGAAAACTTAGGAAATATGGCCTACCCAAAACAATACGGCGGTGGCGAAAATATTGGTGATTATTTTGCCATCATGGAAACATTGAGCTATCATGATTTAAGTCTGGTAATCAAATTTGGAGTACAATTTGGGCTTTGGGGAATGAGCATACAATCGCTCGGAACAGAAAAACATTATAGTAAATACTTAAAAGATATTGGCTCTCTACAGTTGCCCGGCTGTTTTGCAATGACCGAAACCAATCATGGTTCGAATGTAAAAGGAATGGAAACAACGGCGACATATAATCACGATGACCAAACATTTATTATTCATACACCTCATGAAAATGCGCAGAAAGAATATATTGGTAACGCAGCAGTGCACGGTCAAATGGCTACGGTTTTTGCCAAATTAATCATTGATAAAATTGATTACGGAGTTAATGCCTTTATTGTTCCGATACGAGATGCGAATAATAAAATATTGAAAGGTATTACTATTGGGGATTGCGGACTTAAAATGGGACTTAATGGTGTTGATAACGGTACAATTCGTTTTGAAAATGTTGCCATCCCGAAAGAAAATATGTTGGATCGCTTTGCCTCGGTAAACAAAGAAGGGAAATTTGAAAGCCCTATTCCAAGTGATAATCGACGTTTTTTTACGATGCTAGGGACTTTGGTAGGCGGCAGAATTGGAATCCCGAGATCTGCACTGGTCGCAGCCAAATCAGGATTAACAATAGCAATTAAATATAGTGACAAACGCAGGCAATTTGGACCAGAAGGCGGCTCAGAAGTCCCAATCTTGAATTACCGTATGCATCAACGCAGACTAATTCCATTATTAGCAAAAACATATGCAATACATTTTGCACTACACTATTTGACTTCCCGTTTTATCAATAAAAAGGAATCTGAAATGCAGGAAATTGAAGCCCTCGCTGCCGGGATGAAAGCCTACTCAACCTGGAGTACTACAGATATTTTGCAAGAATGTCGCGAGGCCTGCGGTGGCAAAGGATATCTATCAGAAAATCGTATTGATTCCTTAAAAAATGATACCGAAATCTACACCACTTTCGAAGGCGATAATACTGTATTGATGCAATTGGTGGCTAAGAATCGTTTGTCAGAATTCCGAAAATCATTTGGTGAAATGGATGCAATGGGAATGATTAATTACGTTTATGAAAATGCCAAGACTGTAATTTCTGAAAAAAATCCAATTATAACCCGAAAAACAGATGATGGGCATATACTCGATGATGAGTTTCATTTGAATGCCTTTCAACACAGGGAAAAAACGACATTGGCTTCTGCAGCAAAACGATTGAAAAAACTGATTGATAGCGGACTTGATCCCTATGATGCATTTAATGTGGTACAGCACCAAATGTTTGATGTCGCTCAGGCTTATCTCGAACGAATTGTTCTGGAGCAATTTCAAAAAGCCATTCAGAGTATCAAGGACAAAAAAAGCAAGAAAATTGTATTGAAGTTGAGCCAATTGTATGCCCTTTCACAGATTGAAAAAAATAAAGGCTGGTATCTTGAAGATGGTTACATGGAAACCGCAAAAACAAAAGCCATACGCAAGATGGTGAACCAGCTTTGCTGGGAAATCAGGCCGGATGCAGTTTCTTTAGTAAAAGCATTTGACATTCCTGAAAGTTGCCTTGCCGCTCCAATTGCACTATAATAGGATCCAAGCTTTAATCCGTTTCCAGTGTAAAAAGTGATTTTATTAAAAAAATTCATCAAATAAGGAGTTTTTATAGTTCAAACGAAACTGTTTAGGAGCTATTTTGGGTACGAATTAAAGAAACAAAGTATACGTAATACTATAACTATAAAATTTTTCTCTTGATTTGTTTTTTAGCATTTATAACAAACTTAAAACAGGGATCTTTCAAACTAAAAAATTACATTAATGGCATCAATAGACTTTGAACAATTGAAACAACGTTCCATAAAAATAAGAGAACGCTACCACGAATTAGAACTTATACACCACGGGAGCGAATGGACCGTACAAGAAGATGCCTTAGCTTTCCTAACCGATGCTGGTTTAGTCGGAAGACTTGCAATGTCACAGCAAGGAAGATGGCCAAAAGAAAATACCCAAGAAGAACTCAAACATAAATTAGGGGAAACTATCTGGTGGCTAACAGTATTGGCTGATAGAATGAACATCAATATTGAAGAAGCCACAGAAAAATTCTTAACTAAAACTGAAAAATTATTAGAAAAATAAACTAAGGATAAGTGTCTAAAAATAAGGCAAGATGCTAAAATCGATTATTGGTTGTGAAAAAAGGAGTTTATGAATTTTTGAGTCAATATTTAAACCATACAAAAACTCCATTATTTCTAATGGAGTTTGTTGAGTGGCACATACGATACCGTTTACGAACCATTTTCTTAAAATTTAGTTTTTTTCCCTTTTAAAAATTTCCCTTCCTTGGTGAATTCTAGATCAATATTGTTCGTTAAATCCACATCGAGGTCTTTGTGTCCATAATCAATGTGCGTGATTTTTTCGTTCGGATAGTTCTTTGCCACGTAATCTTTGATTGAGGCAGGAATGAATGCGGTTGGAATGGGTTTGTCGCCACCATCTACCTCACGGTAGGAACCGTCTTTCCAAAATTCTACTTCTGTACCATCTTTAAGCTTGACTTCATATCCTTTTTCTCCGTGTTCCGCATCTTTCTTTGCGATGTTAACGGATGTATGTCTAAAATATTTTTGCAGGAAATCCTGTGCTGCTTTTGGTAATTCAGTAATTTCTATTTTCTTTTGAGCATTGGCCGATAGTACAAAACCCAATAATAATGCTATAAAAGTGATTTTCCTTTTCATGGTTTGTATATTTAAGTTATCGTACTGCTAATTTACGATAAGTAAAAATGCATTCAAATCAATTTAAGAAACCTTTAATTTTTATGATAATTTTTTTTGACGCTTATATCTAATAATCTATCAAAAATAAAAAAATTCGGAAATAATGGAGTTTTTTGTAGTTCTTACAAACCTGTTTACGAACCATTTTTTGCAAAATTTCAAGAAACTTTCAATAAAATAGCGCTGAGATATCCTTTCTATTTCAATTTGAAAAAAGTAGTTTTGTGCCGCTAATATTTTGGCTTAAAGTTATCCTACTGCCACAAGCGACAAACGCTGAAAAATGTAAATTTCTCAGGTTAAATCATATAGAAGTAATGAAAGTCATAACCACTACTATACTATTAAGCCCAACATCAATTGTATCGGTTAAGTTTTTTCTTTTAAAGAGAAGTCAAGATCAAGTAAAATAAAGAGGAAGTGAAAAAAGTGGAAAATGAAGAAGTAAGCTGGACTATTTGTCCCGAATGTCAGGGACGCGGTAAAAAAAGTCGAGGGCTCAGCAAAAAAGTACGACTCCGCTACCAGTTGGCATTCGATCAATTTGAGAAAACGAAAGATGAAGGGATAGCTCCAGTTCGTCCTAAAGGCCACCTTCACTCCTGCTTGAAATGTTCCGGATCCGGTTTAGTTCATTCTGCCAGTCCTCCAATAGCGGATAAAGAAAACTACCCACACGTTGCTATTATTGGTGGCGGTATAGGCGGAGTGGCTCTTGCTGTGGCTTGTTTGCATCGCGGAATTCCTTTTACCCTTTATGAGCGCGATAGTAACTTCGATGCCCGATCTCAAGGCTATGGACTCACTTTGCAACAAGCTAGTAAAGCAATCGAGGGGTTGGGCATTTTCTCGCTAGAACAAGGGGTGATTTCAACAAGACATGTGGTTCACACTACAGAAGGAAAAGTGATCGGTGAATGGGGAAACAGAAAGTGGATACAGTCAGAAGCGAAAACGTCTCCGAAACGTTCAAATGTACATATCGCAAGGCAATCTTTGCGCTTAGCGCTACTGGAACAGCTCGGCGGACAGGATGCGTTACATTGGGAACACCAGTTAGTAGATTTTGCTGCATGTGAGGATGGCGGTGTTGATCTCAACTTTCAAGTGGACGGAAAAATGAAGAATTACAAAGCGGATCTTGTGGTTGGAGCCGATGGTATTCGCAGTTCGGTGCGGAGGTTACTGGTTAGTGACGATATTACCCCTTTACGTTACCTAGGTTGTATTGTGATATTGGGTATTTGTCCTTTAAGTGCTCTTGAAGGACCCCATAGTTCTTTACTGGACTCGGCTACTGTATTTCAAACCGCCAATGGGAATGAGCGAATCTACATAATGCCTTATACTGCGGACTCGGTGATGTGGCAACTTAGTTTCCCAATGCCAGAAAAAGAGGCTAAGATGTTAAGTGCTCAAGGACCTAGAGCGCTCAAGGAAGAAGCTTGTCTTAGAACGCAGTGGCATGATCCCATTCCTCCCATTTTAGCGGCAACCCAGGAAACTCAAATTTCTGGTTATCCCGTGTATGACCGAGAATTGCTCAGTTCAGAATTGCTAGCAAAAGCAGGAAAAGCAACTCTAATTGGAGATGCGGCTCACCCAATGAGTCCATTCAAAGGACAGGGAGCGAATCAAGCACTGCTGGATGCGCTCACGCTGGCTCGAGGAATCTCAAGAGGATGCAGACCTTTATCTCAATGGAGAAAAAACGGAATAAGGGAAAGTGTATTAACTAAGTTTGAAGCGGAAATGTTAGAACGCAGTGCTACCAAAGTGAAAGATTCAGCCGCCGCCGCACAGTTCCTACATTCCGAAATTGTGCTTCATGAGGGAGATGCACCGAGAGGGAGGTGTCTAAAGAAAAAAGAAGCATAACAAGGTACTTAAATATAACTTAAATAGTTGGCTACGTTTATTGAGGCAACAATTTTAATATTGAAAAAGGTAGATACAATAAAACGTAAACCAAAAACGGGATAAAAATGATTCTGAAATAATTTTTTGGAACAAAAAAACCTCCAAAATCAAATGATTTTGGAGGTTTGTATTTTTTGGTGGGCCATACGGAACTATTTACGAACCATTTTATGCAAGATTTGAAGAAAATTTCAAATGAAAAATACTAAAAAAAATCTTTTTTCTTTTAATAAGTGATTTAAAGAGAAAGTTGGATTATATCTCCATCATCTGGAATTAACAATTTGTCTGAACTAATCTTCAATTCGGCAGCTTTCTTTTTTAAAGATGCTCTTGTTGTAAAGCAATGATCCAAAGCGTCCATATGAACTGTTATGACTTTTGCTTTTCCACTCTCCTTTATTAAAGTCATTGTTTGTTCTTCGTTCATCAAAATTGGCGTGTTTTCATAACCTTTGATAACCGCTCCACCCGAATTAACTACAATATAATCAGGCTTAAACTTTTTGATTATTTTTTTAACATCCTCTGTCCAGATTGCGTCTCCTACAATATATACAGTCGGTTGTTTTTTTGCCTGTAATACAAACCCAGAAGTCTTACCCATCTTCGCTAAAACCTCTCCTGTGCCATGTTGTCCTTCAATTCTAGTGATTGTTATACCATTCCATACTTTCTGATTTTCTAAAACAGTTGCATTAACAAAGCCTTCTTTATTAAAGAAATCTTTATCGGCAGGTTGCATGATTAATTCTATGGATTTATCAAGTATTTTGCTTGCAGGTTGGTCAAAATGATCTTCATGTGTATGCGTTACAATAACCAAATCAACACCTTTAACAATTTCTTCTATAGGAATTTTCAATTCAACGGTAGGATTTTTTTGGATTCCAGCCCAAGAATCAATTGCTCCTTTTGAGGACAACATTGGATCAAGCAACATTTTCTTTCCACTATATTCTATCAATAATGTTGCATTTCTAACTAACTGAATCGTAGGTTTTTTATCTGAATTAATTTGTCCAAACGACAAGACACTGGACAACATCAGTGCTACTGCTAAAATTACTTTTTTCATAAATTTTTGTTTAATTTTATTTATCTCCAAAGCCTCTTCATTAAGGCTTTTAGAGCATTTAATATGTTGCAAAGGTCTGAACAACAAATTATTTGTATGCTATCAAAAACATACTATTTGATACCATTTTGATAACCTTTTATATTTTGACTCTTGTTATTATTTAAATTGTACTCAAATTTGGCATGTTATAAGCATCTGCTATCAATTTTGCCGAATGCAATATTCCTTCTAGAGAATGTCCTAAGTTGGCAATCATTAATTCATCTGCTCCTGAAGTTTTCTGAAATTCATTCAACTTGCTTACTACTTGGTCCGCAGTTCCATGTATCATTTTTTCATTCCAACCTTCTAGTATGAATCTTTCCGAATTATCATAACTATAGTTTTTCAATTCTTCTGGAGACGGAATAACATAGGTTTGCCCTTTCATCATTCGAAGCATACTGTGTGCAAAAGCATGCGTTTGGATTTTCGCTTCTTCTACAGTATCTGCTGCAAATACAGAGAAACAAGCAATAGTATGTGGTTTATCCAAAACCTTTGACGGTTTGAAATTCTTTCTATACAAATCAAATGCAAATAACATATTCTCTGGAGCCAACTGCGCTGCAAAGGCAAAAGGTAATCCCAATTTTCCTGCCAATTGTGCCGAATATCCTGAAGAACCTAATAACCAAACCGATGGACTATCAAAAGATCGGGCGATGCCGTTTTCACGATCTTGTCCTGGACCTGGAACAGCAAATACCCTATTCTTAAAAGGATGTCCATCATGAAAATCATCTTCAAGAAAATGCAATAGTTCTGTCAAGAGTTCAGGAAAATCTTCCGCTCCTAAATGATTATCACGAAGTGCTGATGCAGTAAGTCCATTGGTTCCAGGCGCACGTCCTATCCCTAAATCGATACGTCCCGAAGCCATCGCCTGAAGCATACCAAACTGTTCGGCAACTACCAAGGGTGGAAAATTAGGCAACATCATACCACCAGATCCTAATCTAATATTTTTTGTGTCACCAATAAGTCTAGCAAGCATCATAGCGGGTGACGAAGTAGAAACGGCAGGCATGCCATGGTGTTCTGCTACCCAGTAGCGAGCAAATCCACGTTGGTCGGCAAACTTTGCCAAAGCAATACTGTTTGCAATAGCTTCAGCAGCAGAATATCCTTTTCCGGTTGTCGCCACATCCAGAATTGACAAAGGCACCGGAGCATTTCCTTGTTTTTTAAGCGTTTGAAAAGAAGCTTGTTTATTATGTGAGTTATCTATATTTATATCATTATTTTTCATAACCTATTGATTTTAAATTGTGTTACAAAACTACTTCGGTAATGCAGAAAAAAGGATACCAAAAAATAGTTATAAACTACCGTTTTGATAATCTGAATTAAAACTGTTTTTATAAAAAAAAAGAGAGTGTCCAAAATGAACACTCTCTTTAAAATAGTTTAAAATTTTACGAAAAATTAACCCCAAAACTCATCTTCTGCAACTTGATCTTCAGAAAATAACCAAACCTGAACAATCTTTTTATCAACAACTTCAAACAAATCCACACCATTCATATCAACTGTTTTATCACCAATTTTTCCACTGAAATGAACAGGAAAGGAAACTAAATTTCCGTTAGACATCAAAGCACCAGTAGGTTCTATAACCAACGAACCTTGCGTTGCACCCATCATATCGCCAAGCATTTTGCCGATTGCTTCAAGTCCTGTTTTGGTTCCAGCAAACTGATGCTTGCCTGGTTGATGCCATTTTGCATCTGGACTGAAATGAGAAAATGCTGTAGGAATATCTCCTTTTGAAAGGGCTATTGAATAAGCCGTTACTATTTCTATTGCTGTCATATTGTTGTGTTTTTAAATTTCTGTAAATACTAAAATTTTCATATACTTTATTTTTTATTTTTTCACTTAAAGTTGTACAAAATTACAATAGTACTTACTTTTGCACAAGTACTTACTTGTTAGTTGGGTACTTACCAAATGGTTAGAATTACTGAATAACAATGGAAAAAAACTCAAAAATAAATCCACCTTGTGATGAAAAGTGTCCAGTAAGAGCCTCTTTATCGCTATTAAGTGGCAAATGGACGTTGATGATATTGTTTCAAATCAACGAAAATGCAGTGCGATATGGCGAACTGAAAAGATCGGTTACAGGCATCAGTGAAAAAATGCTGATTCAAGAATTAAATATGCTTGTTGAAAATAAATTGGTTAGCAAAAAAGTCTTTCCCGAAATTCCTCCAAAAGTAGAATATCGACTGACTGAATTAGGATTGAAGACTTTGCCCATCGTGGATCAGCTGGCTCAATTCGGATTAGAAAATTTAGTTTAATAGACCTTTCTTAAAAAGAAATTGCTTAACAACAAACAAGCACCAAACGCTTAATCCAAGATCTAATGAGGATATTAAAATTTCACAAAACCGAATGCGGTGTTGACTTTCTGCTAAATGTATTGCCTTCTGAAGAAGTTAAAGATAACTATAGCAATTCTGAAATTTATAATACCGACTACTTTGAAATTATAGTCTTTAAAAAAGGTCGCGGAACATTATTATTAAATCAACAGAAAATAAATATTTCAGACAATACCATTATTTTTATTTCGCCGTTTCAGCAACGTCAATGGTTTTTAGAAGGTGATGATCTTGATTTTACCGTTCTTGTTTTTCAGGAAGATTTTCTAAATGATTTTTTCGCAGATAAATTATTCACTTATAGTTTACTCTATTTTTATCAGTTAGAATACCCATTGTATTTACCCGTTGATCAATCAGAGATCTTAAAATATTGCGAGCTACTTACAGAAATTAAAACAGAGTTGGTGACTACTAAACCCGATAGCGTACATATTATTCGCTCATTACTTTATTATTTATTACAAAAAATAAATCGACAATATGCGCAACAAAATGAATTGTCAATCGATAAGAATGGTAGTAATTATGCTTTTCAGTTTAAACAATTGTTAGAAAAACACATCAAAGAAAAACAGCGAATTGAAGATTATACTGCTTTATTAAATATCAGCCGAATTTCGCTGAACAAAGCGGTTAAGACGCATTTTAATGTTACAGCAACTTATTTACTCAAGCAACGTTTGCTTTTTGAAATTAAGAATTATTTGATTTATTCTGGTCTTACTGTAGCCGAAATTGCTCACGAATTACACTTTTCTGAACCCAATCATTTGATGCGTTTTTTCAAAACTCAAACAGGAATGACCACAAGTTTATTTATATCCGATTATCAAAATGGTAGTTAATGAATAGTGTTTGGTAGTCTATTTCTTTTAGGTATTTTCTAATTTTGTTGTTTTAATTTAAAAAATAAAATCATGAGCAAAGCATTAATTATAGTAGACATTCAAAACGATTACTTTGAAAACGGAGCAATGGAATTAGTATGTTCATTGCAAGCCAGCGAAAACGCAAAACAAGTTTTATCAAAATTTAGAAGCGAAAAATCACCTATTGTGCACATTCAGCATCTTTCGGTAGCACCAGGTTCTACCTTCTTTTTACCAGATACCAAAGGTCAAGAAATTCACGAAAATGTAACACCTTTGGGCGGAGAAAAAGTAATTGAAAAATACTATCCAAACAGTTTTAGAGAAACAGAACTTTTAGAGTATCTAAAATCTCAAAACGTAACCGAATTAGTATTTGTTGGTATGATGACACAAATGTGTATCGATGCAACTGTAAGAGCGGCAAAAGATTTTGAGTTCCAATGTACTGTAATTGGGGATGCTTGTGCGACATTGGATCTTGAAGTAAACGGAAAACAAGTAAAAGCAGCTGATGTACAAACGGCATTTTTAGCTGGCTTGAGTTTCTTTTATGCTGATATAAAAAACACAGCAGATTATCTATCTTAATAAAAAGAAGTACATAACCACAGCCTTGAACAAACATACGTATGTAAAGTAATGTAAGTATTATAGTTTAACTAATAGGTTTGCTGTTTGTGTCAATTAACCATACGAGCCTCGAACCATAATTTCCAGTAAATACGGGAACTTATACAAATAAAGTATTTTAATTCAAGTTTATCGAATCAAAAAAAACCTCCAAAGTCTAAGACTTTGGAGGTTTGTAATTTTTGGTGGGCGATGAGGGGTTCGAACCCCCGACCCCCTCGGTGTAAACGAGGTGCTCTGAACCAGCTGAGCTAATCGCCCTAAACAATGCAGTCATTTTCATTTCCTTATTGCGAGTGCAAATATACAGTTAGAAATCGTATCTGCAAGTAAAACAGTAAAAAAAAATAATAAAATATTGACCTTATTTACTTTTAAGCTCTATAATAGCACTTTATGTTAGTCATGAAAGGTTACTATTTTTTGTATTGATTCGTTATAGTCTTACATTTGCGACATAAACAATAGATAATGGCCAGGTTCAAAGAAAACGATTTACCAAAATCAAAAATTACTGCAAGTTCACTCAATAAAGCGACTCTAATCTTTCAATATGCGGGAAATCACCGTTGGAAATTTTATGTAGGTTTAATTTTTTTATTATTTACTGGAGCGACCGCTTTAGCTTTTCCAAAATTAATGGGAATGCTTATCGATTGTGTGAAAAACAAAGATAACTCTCAGGCCAATATGATTGCAGGAGGACTAATTGTAATCTTATTTCTTCAATCTATTTTTTCATTTTTCAGATTGTATTTATTTGTCAATTTCACTGAAAACACCTTGGCTAATCTTAGATTGGCTTTGTATAGTAATTTGGTAAAACTACCCATGTCTTTCTTCTCGCAAAAGCGTGTTGGGGAATTAAACAGCCGAATCAGTTCTGATATAACTCAAATACAAGACACTTTAACTTCTACAATTGCCGAATTCTTAAGACAATTTATTTTAATCATTGGAGGCGTTCTTTTATTGGCAAATGAAAGTATCAAATTAACGTTGTTAATGCTGTCCGTAGTTCCTCTTGTCGCTGTGGCAGCTGTAATTTTTGGACGATTTATTCGAAAATATTCAAAAAACGTTCAAGATAAAGTAGCCGAAAGTCAGGTTATTGTTGAAGAAACCATGCAAGGTATCAGTATTGTTAAGGCTTTCGCCAATGAATGGTACGAAATTGCCCGTTATAACGGAAAAATAAAGGAAGTCGTTAAAATTGCCATTAAAGGCGGAAAATACCGAGGTTACTTCGCTTCATTCATCATATTCTGTCTCTTTGGCGCCATAGTTGCCGTAGTTTGGTTTGGTGTTCGATTGAGCATTAGTGGCGAAATGAGCGTGGGACAATTGATTTCGTTTGTACTGTATTCCACTTTCGTTGGAGCTTCTTTTGGAGGAATTGCAGAGCTTTATGCCCAAATCCAAAAAGCGATTGGCGCAACAGAAAGAGTTTTTGAATTATTGGATGAAACTCCTGAAAAAATTAATTCAGTTCAAAATATTGCTGAAACCCAGAAAATAAAAGGCAATGTTACGTTCAAAAATGTAGCATTCAGCTATCATTCCCGAAAAGAAATTAAAGTATTGAAAGACGTCAGTTTTACTGCCAATTTTGGTCAAAAAATTGCCATTGTAGGTCCAAGTGGAACCGGAAAATCGACTATTGCATCTCTATTATTGCGTTTTTATACTATTGATGAAGGAGAAATATTGATTGATGGAAAAAATATTTATGATTTTGATTTAGAAAACCTTCGTGGAAGCATGAGTATTGTACCGCAAGATGTAATCTTATTTGGAGGAACCATCAGAGAAAATATTGCTTATGGAAAACCAAATGCTACCGAAGAAGAAATTGTTACCGCTGCAAAACAAGCTAATGCTTATAATTTTGTCGAAAGTTTCCCTGAAAAATTTGAAACGATTGTTGGAGAAAGAGGAATTAAACTTTCCGGAGGACAGAGACAACGTATTGCTATTGCCAGAGCTTTATTGAAAAACCCAAGTGTTTTGATTCTGGATGAGGCCACATCATCATTAGACAGCGAAAGTGAAAAACTAGTTCAAGAAGCCTTAGAGATTTTAATGCAAGGAAGAACCAGTATTATAATTGCGCACCGTCTTTCGACAATTCGCAGTGCAGATCAAATTTTGGTTTTGGATAAAGGAAAAATTACAGAACAAGGAACGCATCAAGAATTAATAGCCTTAGAAAATGGTATCTATAAAAATTTAAGTAATCTGCAGTTTAGCAATTCTTAAATTTCATTATTTTTTGACATAAAAAAACTCCATTCTATAAGCTGAATGGAGTTTTTTTTGTAGATTTAAATGTAACTGAATACCAGAAACTGAACACTGATTTCTATTTCCCTTTTCTTCGGTTACGTTCTGCTTTAATCATCGATAATTCACGACTGGTTTGTCCCGCTACCGAAGTGTTTTCTTCCGCACGACGAATCAAGTACGGCATCACATCTTTAACTGGACCAAACGGCAAATATTTAGAAACATTGTATCCATGAGCGGCTAGATTGTAGCTGATATTATCACTCATTCCGTACAATTGACCAAACCAAATTCTATCATCATTCGTTTTAATTCCTTTTTCCTGCATCAATTCCATTAGAGTATACGTGCTTAACTCATTGTGGGTTCCTGCAAAAATAGACATCGCATCTAAATGCTCAATCATATAGCGAACTGCGGCGTCATAATTTTCATCCGTTGCTTCTTTTGAAGCGCATATTGGCGATGGATATCCTTTTTCTTCTGCACGTGCAATTTCTTTTTCCATGTATGCACCACGAACCAATTTCATTCCAATGAAGAATTCCTCTTTTTTGGCTTGTTCGTGTAATTTTTTCAGATAATCCAAACGATCCCAACGATACATTTGCAACGTATTGAAAACAATAGCTTTCTCTTTATTGTATTTACGCATCATTTCGGTAACTAAATCATCCGCTGCATCTTGCATCCAACTTTCTTCACCATCAATCAGCAAGGCAACATTTTTAGAATGAGCATCTTTACAAACCAAATCAAAACGGGCCACTACTCTATTCCATTCAGCTTGTTCTTCAGAAGTTAACGTTTGTTTTTCTCCCAATTTCTCATACAATTCAAAACGACCAAAACCGGTTGGTTTAAAAACAGCAAAAGGAATCGCTTGACGTTCTTTGGCAAATTCAATGGTTTTTAAAGTCATTTCAAGCGCAGCGTCAAACTGTTCTTCTTCTTCTTTTCCTTCTACAGAATAATCCAAAACAGATGAAACCCCTTTGGTATACATTTTATCAACCACAGAAAGGCAGTCCACTTCATTTACTCCACCACAAAAATGGTCAAAAACAGTAGCTCGAATCAAACCTTCCACCGGAAGATTTGCTTTAAGGGCAAAATTAGTAACCGCAGTTCCGATTCGAACTAGAGGTTGATTATCAATCATTTTGAAAAGAAAATAAGCTCTATCAAGTTCAGTATCACTTTTTAATGAAAAGGCAACTTGAGTATTATTGAATATTTTTTCCATTATTTGTTAAATTTTTGTACAAATATAGACAGAGTTTTGAATATTATTTAGCAAAAATTGCCTTATTTTGCGGTTCCAATTAATCCATACAGATGCAATCAATTCAAGCCAACAGTTATCCGATTCATTTCAACGAAAAAGGATATGAAGCGTTTAACCTTCATTTGACAGAAAATAAGTATTCAAAACTTTTTATTATTGTAGACAGTAATACTAATGAATTTTGCATACCAAAATTCCTCCCTTTTTTAGAAACTGATCTTACTATTGAAATCATTGAATTTGACGCGGGTGAAGAAAATAAAAATATTGAGACTTGCGTCCAAATTTGGAATGTATTAACGGAACTTGGTGCTGACAGAAAAAGTCTTGTAATTAATCTGGGTGGCGGTGTTGTTACTGATTTAGGTGGGTTTGTTGCTTCAACATTCAAACGTGGAGTTGATTTTATTCACATTCCTACCACGCTCCTATCGATGGTTGATGCATCTGTAGGTGGAAAAAACGGGGTTGATTTAGGGAATTTAAAAAACCAAATTGGCGTTATAAACGTGCCAATAATGGTGCTTATCGATACACAATATCTTGAAACGGTACCACAGAATGAAATGCGTTCCGGCCTAGCAGAAATGCTGAAACACGGTTTAATATATGATAAGGAATATTGGGAACAATTTTTAGATTTAAAATCTATAGATTTTGCTGATTTTGATGCATTGATTTACCGTTCTGTCGAAATAAAAAATGAAATTGTAATACAAGATCCTACTGAGAAAAATATCCGAAAATCATTGAATTTTGGTCACACATTGGGTCATGCAATTGAAAGTTATTTTCTGGAAAATGAAAATAAAACCACTTTGTTACACGGAGAAGCCATTGCTGTTGGGATGATATTAGAAAGTTACCTTTCATTGCATAAAAATTTAATCAGTCCAGAAGAGTATTTTCAGATAAAATCAAGCATAAAGTCTATATATGATACCATTATTTTTGAAGAAAATGACATCGAGCCTATCCTGGAATTACTGATACACGACAAAAAAAATGAGTATGGAAACATACAATTTGCTTTAATAGAAGGTATCGGGAAAATAAAAATCAATCAATCTGTTGAAAATGAATTAATTCTTGAAGCGTTTCAAGATTATAAATCTTAATTATTTTTTATAAAAAGGATTGCATTGCGTATATAATATTTTTTACATTTGCATCGATGAAAAAAAGTCAAAACAAGCGAAATTATAGCTCTAATAAAACCCGAAACAATATGTCTTTTTTAAGAATATTGAAGAGGTTTTATTCTATTAAAGGAAACTTTAGTTTTGATGTTTTCCAATACATGAAAGCAGAAAACGAGAAGCTTCAGATCGTTTATGCAAATATCAGAGTTTGAATTTTAGATTAAGTTATTGTACACTATTCTAATCTATAATTCTAAAATATAATGAATACAAAATATTCTGATTTAATCAATCAAACCTATTACTTTCCACAAGAAGAATTTACTTTAAACAAAGATAATCTTCAGTTTCACAATATTGATTTGATGAAACTAGTAGAGAAATATGGTACTCCATTAAAATTTACTTATTTACCTCAAATTTCCAACAACATTAACAAAGCCAAAAGTTGGTTTCGTAAATCAATGGAAAAAAACAAATATGAGGCAAAATATTACTATTGCTATTGTACTAAAAGTTCTCATTTTGAATATATAATGAATGAGGCTTTTAAGAATAACATCCATATTGAAACGTCATCTGCTTTTGACATTAATATTGTTGAAAACTTATTGGCAAACGGTAAAATCAATAAAAGCACGTATGTAATTTGTAATGGTTTCAAAAGAGACCAATATATTGACAACATAGCGCGGCTTATTAATACGGGTCATAAAAATACGATTCCAATTATTGACAATTACGAAGAACTTGATCTACTTCAAGGTCAGATAAAGAGTAAATTCAAGATAGGAATTAGAATCGCTGCGGAAGAAGAACCTAAATTTGAGTTTTATACTTCAAGATTGGGAATTGGATACAAAAACATTGTTCCGTTTTACAAAAAAGAAATCAAAGAAAATAAGAAATTGGAACTGAAAATGTTGCACTTTTTTATCAATACAGGTATCAATGACAATGCCTATTACTGGAATGAATTAGTAAAATGTATCAAGGTTTACGTGGCATTGAAAAAAGAATGTCCTACTCTTGACGGATTAAATATTGGTGGTGGTTTTCCAATAAAAAACTCATTGGCATTTGAATATGATTATCAATATATGATTGACGAAATCATCAATCAGATTAAAATAGCTTGTGATGAAGCTGAAGTTGATGTTCCAAATATTTTTACCGAATTTGGTTCCTATACTGTAGGTGAAAGTGGTGGAGCTATCTACCAGATATTGTATCAAAAACAACAAAATGACAGAGAAAAGTGGAACATGATTGACTCTTCATTCATCACTACTTTACCAGATACTTGGGCAATTAACAAACGTTTTATCATGCTGGCAGTCAATCGCTGGAATGACACTTACGAAAGGGTTTTATTGGGCGGAATGACTTGTGACAGCGATGATTATTACAACTCCGAACAAAACATGAATGCCATCTATTTACCAAAGTATAATAAAGAAAAACCATTATATATAGGATTCTTTAATACCGGAGCCTATCAGGAAACTATAGGTGGTTACGGTGGCTTGCATCACTGTTTGATTCCACAGCCGAAACACATATTGATTGACAGAGACGAAAACGGATTTTTGGCAACTGAGGTATTCTCGGAGCAACAAACCTCAGAAGATGTCTTGAAAATACTAGGTTACGACAAGAAAAAATAAATTCACAATAATTCAATTAGTCAATTTAAAAATTCGTTAAATTTGAGATACTATTCTTAACGTGATGATTTTTAAGTATTTAAATTTTAAAAAATGAGCAAAGGACCAATCAGTCAGTTTATTGAAAAGCATTATTTGCATTTTAATTCTGCATCTTTAGTTGACGCAGCTAAGGCTTACGAACAACAATTAGCCAATGGTGCAAAAATGATGGTGAGCATGGCTGGAGCTATGAGTACAGCAGAGATTGGAAAGATTTTTTCCGAAATAATTCGTCAGGACAAAGTTCATATTATTTCTTGTACCGGTGCAAATCTTGAAGAAGATATCATGAATTTAGTAGCTCATTCTCATTATGAAAGAGTACCTAATTACCGTGATTTGACACCCCAAGACGAATGGGATTTACTGGAAAGAGGTTTAAACCGTGTTACAGATACTTGTATTCCGGAGCACGAAGCATTCCGTCGTTTGCAAAAGCATATTTACAAAATCTGGAAAGATGCTGATGACAAAGGCGAAAGATATTTTCCGCATGAATTTATGTACAAAATGTTACTTTCAGGTGTTCTTGAAGAATATTATGAAATTGACTTAAAAGACAGTTGGATGTATGCAGCTGCTGAGAAAAATTTACCTATTATTGTACCGGGATGGGAAGACAGTACCATGGGAAATATATTTGCATCGTATGTAATTAAAGGAGATTTGAAAGCTTCTACAATGAAATCCGGTATCGAATATATGGTTTTCTTGTCAGATTGGTATCCAAAAAACAGTACAAACGGTGTAGGTTTTTTTCAAATTGGTGGTGGTATTGCTGGAGATTTTCCAATATGTGTGGTACCAATGTTGTACCAAGATATGGAAATGCATGACATTCCGTTTTGGAGTTATTTCTGTCAGATTTCAGATTCAACAACCAGTTATGGTTCATATTCTGGAGCGGTGCCAAATGAAAAAATTACTTGGGGTAAATTAGACATTAAAACACCTAAGTTTATTATTGAGTCCGATGCTACCATTGTAGCACCTTTAATTTTCGCTTATTTATTAGATTTATAGAATATTTTATGAAAAGAGTAATTGTTGATTACGCAAAACTTACCAATGAAATTTTAAACCTATTGGTGGATAAATTTCCAGATGGTTATGATGATTCAAACATTATTAGTTTTAGAAACGCTAAAAATGAATTGGTTGAAGCAGTTGAAGTACGAACTGAAGACACTATTTATTTAGTAAAAGTGAGTACTAAACTTGCTGATAGAATTGAAAATTATGATGAAGATGACGAAATAATCATTGACGATGTTGTTGAACCAATTAAAGGTCTTGATTTAGACGACGATATTGAAGATGACGACGACGACGACGATGATGACGCTATCGATAAACCGGATTCAGATTCAGGAGATGATGAAGATGATGAAGATTCAGACGAAAAAGATTTTTCGGATGAAAATGATGACGAAGATGATGAGGATTAAGTAATCCCATTTTTAAATAAATTAGAAAAAGGAACTCACCAAACGAGTTCCTTTTTTTATTACTTTAGGATTCAAAATATACGCCAAAATGACAAATCAAATTTTACACGCCAAACTAAAGGAAAACTTTGGTTTTGAAAAATTCAGACCCAACCAAGAAGACATTATAAATTGTATTCTTTCCGGTCAGGACACACTGGCGATTATGCCAACAGGAGGTGGAAAATCAATTTGTTTTCAGTTACCCGCGCTGATTTTCCCAGGAATTACAATCGTAATTTCACCACTTATCGCTTTGATGAAAGATCAGGTAGATAGTTTAAAAGCCAATGGAATCGAAGCCTGTTTTATAAATAGCAGTCAAACCGAAGATGAACGGCAATTTTATATGGAGCGTTTAAAATCTAACGTAATTAAGTTAGTCTACATCGCTCCGGAAAGCTTGTCTTTTCTGGACAACCTTTTTAATAGTTTAATTATAAGTCTTATCGCTATTGACGAGGCGCATTGCATTTCGGCTTGGGGACATGATTTCCGACCAGCTTACACAAACCTAGGATATCTAAAAAACCGCTTCCCTTCTACTCCAATCTTAGCTTTAACTGCTACAGCCGATAAAGCTACACGTAAAGATATTAGCCAGCAATTAAATCTAATAAATCCTAAAATTTTCGTCGCTTCTTTTGACAGAAAAAATTTAAGTTTAGAAGTTCGTCCCGCTTTAGACAGAGTAAAACAAATTATAGATTTTATCCAAGAAAAGCCAAATGAATCTGGAATTGTATACTGCCTAAGCAGAAAAACGACGGAGGAACTTGCTGAAAAACTACAAAAAACAGGCATTAATGCAAAAGCGTATCATGCCGGTTTAGACAATAAAATTCGTTCCAAAACACAAGACGAATTTATCAATGATGACTGCCAAGTGGTTTGCGCAACCATTGCTTTTGGAATGGGAATTGATAAATCAAATGTTCGCTGGGTAATTCATTATAATTTACCTAAAAATATTGAAGGATATTATCAGGAAATTGGTCGTGCCGGACGAGATGGTTTGCCATCAGAAACAGTATTATTCGAAAGCTACGGCGATATGATTCAATTGCAAAAATTTGCTTCTCAAGGTTTGAATGCCGAAGTGCAACTGGCCAAACTCGAAAGGATGAAGCAATATGCTGATGCTTTAAGTTGTCGCAGAAAAATATTGCTTTCCTATTTTGGAGAATTGGTTACAGAGAATTGCGGGAATTGTGATATTTGCAAAAATCCACCTTTATTTTTCGATGGAACGGTTCTTGCACAAAAAGCATTATCGGCAATCATTCGGTTACAGGAAACGGAATCTTTACCCGTAATCATTGACTTTTTGCGCGGTTCAAAAAATGCTTATATTTATGAGAAAGAATACCAAAACCTAAAAACATACGGCGTTGGCACTGACCTTTCATGGTTTGATTGGAATCAATATTTAATCCAACTCATCAATTTAGGCTATTGTGAAATCGCTTTTCACCAACAAAACAAAATCAGATTAACAGCCTTTGCCAAAAAAGTTTTATTTGAAGGCGAAAAAGTACAATTGACCACCGTTCAAAAAATCAATATTGATAAACAAGAAGTCAAAGAAACGAAAAGCAAATCTACTGCAAATTCACTTTTTGAAACGTTACGAAAATTACGTTATGAAATTTCCAAAGAAGAAGAAGTTCCTGCTTATGTAATTTTTAGTGATGCGGCTTTACGCCAAATGGAAACCGAAAGACCTATGAGTGACCAGGAATTATTAGCGATTGATGGCGTTGGGAAAGCAAAACTGGAAAAATATGGAGATGCCTTTATAAAAGCTATCATTGATTTTCAAAAATCTAAAGTTGTTAGAAAAAAGAAAGAAGCCACTACCTACAAAGAAACACTGGAATTATATAAAAATGGATTATCAGTCGAGGAAATTGCTCAAAAAAGAAAATTAGGATTAAGCACCATCATATCTCACTTAGCCAAACTATATGTTGACGGAGCTGACATAGATTTGAATCCGTTTATCTCAAAAGAAGAAGTTTTACAAATTGCCGAAGCGCAAATAAAACTGGAATCACCAAATGTCTTGAAACCCTATTTTGATTATTTTGAAGAAAAAATAGATTATGGAAAAATTCGGTTAGCATTAGCCATACTCGAAAAAGAAAACGCAGTACTTTAAATCTTAATATGATACAATCCTTTCCACCTTTTGTGAATTATCAAACCGAAATTTTGATTTTGGGAACTATGCCAGGCATCGCTTCACTGGATAAACAAGAATATTATGCGCACCAAAGAAATCATTTTTGGAAAATAATGTACACACTGTTGGATAATTTACCAATCTCTGAAATTTTCGAAGAAAAAATACAATTACTACAAGCGAATAAAATTGGACTTTGGGATGTTTTAGAAAATTGCGAAAGAAAAGGAAGTCTGGATATTCATATCAAAAATCAAAAGGAAAATGATTTTGAAACGTTGTTCAAAGAATTTAACGGAATCACTACAATCATTTTTAACGGAAAAGAAAGTCATAAATACTTTCTAAAAAAATTTGGCCAAATAGAAGGCATCACGTATTATGTGATGCCTTCTACTAGCCCTGCTAATACAATGTCTTTTGAAAACAAATTGAAAATCTGGTCAACTTGTTTCAAATAATCTATAAATACCTTTCTTGAAAAACTTTTTGATGGTGTTTTTGATGACCAATTGTCACAAAACCTAATGCACGAACTGAAATTTCTTTATTAGAAGCAACCCCAATTCTTTTTAGTTGTTCATCTGAGAAGCTTTTATAAAGTAATATAGTAGATTGTCTTACTGCAGAAAATTCTGTCAACAAATCTTGAATACTTCTTTCGTTTGCATTCGTGTTTTCTACATAATCATTTTCTTCAAAACCGGGTAATGGTGTTTTATCATTTCTGGAAATTCGTAAAGAACGATAAGCAAAAATACGTTCCGCATCAATTAAATGTTGAATAATATCTTTAATTGTCCACTTTCCTTCTGCATAACGAAAACCAAATTTATCCATCGGAATATTTTGAACAAATTTGATGAAATCGTGCAAACAAATTTCTAATTCTTCAATCAATTCAACATTTGCTGCTGCTTGAATGTAGGTCGAAAAATGACCTGCATATTCGTTTACGGGTAATTGGTTTGAATTCATTTTTATTGGTTTAAATGTTAATACAATTTAAGGTTTTATTTTTTTAAGCGGAATTTCTACTCGCATTTGTATTTCCAAAAAGAGAACGGGTTACAATTTTTTCATAAACTTTTATTAAAGCTTCATCTGGCTTATCCTCTTTGTTTAATTCATTTATACGAAGTAGTGCGTATTGTTGTATTGTTAACAATGGCAATACAATACGCTCTCTTATTTGTATAGATGCTTTACCATCAGGGTAATTCTCCATTAGCTCTTTATGACCCGCAATTTTCAAAAGCAATCTTTTTGTTTCTAAAAATTCGTCATAAATTATTTGCCAAAAAGCACCAAATTGAGGATCTTTTTTCATGTAAGCCGTTAATGGGAAAAATGATTTTGCCAATGACATCATACTATTTTCTAACAAGGTTTTAAAGAACAAAGAATTGTCATATAAATCCTGGACTTTATCCCATTGATCCGTATCTTCGAAATACTTTAGAGCAGTCCCTACTCCGAAAAACCCGGGTACATTTTGCTTCAACTGACTCCAAGAACCCACAAAAGGAATCGCTCGCAAATCAGCAAAATCTAAATGCTCGGATTTACTTCTTTTGGATGGGCGACTTCCAATATTAGTTTTTGCATAATATTTCAACGTACTCATTTGCTCCAAATAAGGTATGAATTTAGGATGGTTTTTAAAACTCAAATACTTTTCATATCCTAAGCCAGCCAATTGATCTAAAATATCTTTTTCCTCAGTTGTCAATTCATTTTGTCCTTTACTAAAAACCTGATTAGTTACACCAGCACTCAATAAATTCTCTAAGTTATATCGGCATGAATCTAACGTTCCAAAATTAGAACTAATCGTTTGCCCTTGCACCGTAACCTGAATCTCATTATTTTCAATATTTGGACCCAATGATGCGTAGAATTTATGTGTTTTTCCACCACCACGAGCCGGCGGTCCACCACGACCATCAAAGAAAATCGCTTTTACACCATATTTCCTAGAGATTGCAGTAAGCTCCTCTTTAGCTTTGTAAATACTCCAGTTCGCCATTAAATACCCACCATCTTTTGTACCATCAGAAAAACCGAGCATTATAGTTTGCTTCATATTTCTATTGGTCAAATGTTCAGCATACGCAGGATTCGTATACAATTTCTCCATGATTTCATGCGCATTTTGCAAATCATCAACAGATTCGAAAAGCGGAATAATATCAACGGATGGATTTTCCCAATTACTCAAACGGAACAAAGCAAAGGTTTCCATTACATTCAACGCGCTTTCATTATTGCTTATGATATAACGGTTTGCCCCAAATTCTCCATTATTTTCCTGAATCGTTTTAATCGCCTGAATAGATTCAATCGTAGATTTGGTCATTTCATTTTCAAATGCATTCGAATCAAGATTACCTCTAACTTTAGACAATACCGAAAACTTTTCCTCTTCAGAAAGCTCATAATAATTCTTAGGAAAAACTAATGTATTTGAATTCGAATACAATCCCACTACATCTTTAAACACAGCATCATGTATCTTACTGTTTTGGCGAATATCTAAAGACGCAAAATGAAAGCCAAACAGATTCACTTTTATAAGAAGTCCGTCTATTTCATCTAAATATAAAGATTGATGTTGGTCAATTACTATCTGTTTTATTTTATTCAATTGGGATTTAAACTCATCCAAAGTGATAAAAATTTCACCTTTAGAATAAAAAACAGACCTGTAAAGTTTTTGTTCTAATTCTGTAACCAAAGCATCTACACCAGAGAAGGTTAACTTTCTTTTTAAATTTCTTATCTCTATGTAATAGCATTTCAAAATGGAAGTTCGCAAACGCTCCGCTACTTTCAAAGTAATCTCCGTTGTTACAAATGGATTTCCATCACGATCACCACCGGGCCAAAATCCAAGTTTAATCAATGGATTTTTTATCGAATTTCCACTAAAAATATTCTTTTGAAGATAATGTACCATCTCTCCGGAAGTTTGATAAAATACATTCTCAAGGTACCAGATTAAACTAACCGCTTCATCAAAAGGATTTGGTTTTTCATTTTGAATAAAAGGAGTTTTACCCAATTGAGCCAACAATTGCTTGATATCAAGTAAGTCATTTTTTCGGATAGCTTCCGTTAAATCATTGATAATTCCAAGAACAGCTCCTGGATAAAATTGCGTAGGATGCGCCGTCAAAACCGTTCTTACATTGAAATCCTCCAGAAAAGCAATCAACTCCTCTTCCTTGTCTTTAGCATCTGATTTTTCTTTGATATCCCTCAACGAACCTCTTCCTTCCATATTATTAACAACAGGAAAAGCAGCATCTTCAATAGCATCAAATAAAACGATTTGGCGTTCAATATATTGAATAAAACGAAACATCAAATCAATTTTATCCGTTTCTGAAGCACTATGCAAATATCTTTTAGCAAAAAAATCGACTATCTCCTTAGGAGTTTCCTGCTTTTTAAAACCAATTTCGCAAACATCTGTAAATAAAGGAAGTAAAACCCCAGTATTATCAATAGAATCGAAGGGTAATGTAATAAAAACACTATTATAAATGTGGTATTTCGAAAGAACGTCCTGATTGAAACGTTCAATTTTTGGCAGCGTGTACATAATCAGTTGTAGTTGGTTTAGTTAGTTAATTTGTCATAAAAAAACCCCAAGAATTAACTTGAGGTTATATTTATAATATAGCGCATTCAAGATTAATTACATATTTTTAAAAATAGTATGCATCAAGCGCTTCTTATCATTTATGCTTTCCTCAAGTGAGATCATAGTTTCAGTTCTGTAAACACCATCAATATCATCAATCATAAAGATAACATCTTTAGCGTGCTTCGTGTCTTTAGCTCTAATTTTACAAAAGATATTAAATTTCCCTGTAGTAACAGAAGCCACCGTCACAAATGGAATTTCATTAATCCGCTCTAAAACAAATTTTGTTTGAGACGTATTGTTTAGAAAAACACCAACATAAGCGATAAAAGAATATCCTAATTTATCATAATCAAGAACCAATGAAGATCCCATGATAATACCGGCATCCTCCATTTTTTTTACTCTAACATGAACAGTTCCTGCAGAAATCAATAATTTTTTTGCAATATCCGTAAATGGAACTCTTGTATTATCTATCAACATATCTAAAATCTGGTGATCTACTTCATCTAAACGAAATTTACTCATAATTCTTAAATTAATATTATTAATTGCTATAACAAAGCATAAAAATATACATAAAAACAACAAAAAGACATAAATATTATATTTTTATCATTCCGTTAACAAATTTTATGTTATTATCTAAATAAAAATCAGCTTTTTGATTTAATTTAGGAATATTATCCAAATCATCTTTATATAAAGCTCCTTTAGCATCGTATTCAAAATGACCAAAATAATTTTCTAAATCTCCTATTTGTGAAATATAGGCATTAAAACAAATCTGATTTTCAATTAACTCTTCTTTGTATTGTGATGCAAAATTGGTGATTATTTCAATACCATCATAATTTATTTTGATGTTTTTATATATAAAATCATAAAAAACGACTTTATTCTGAGAAATATTCAAATATTTCTTAATTCCGTTGCTAACTATATCGTTTTCGCAAAGTATGGTAAAACTCGAAATTAGCGCCATAAAAACATATTTACGCGTTTCTTCTCTTTCATAATCATTTGCAAAATGCCCCGCTTCAAACAATAAAGTAGGCACTCCTAAATATTGAAACGTATCTCCAATACAGTTTATATTAAATGAATCATCAAAACGGCCAATTTGATTTGGCAAATACTCCTGAAGTACATCATTTATGCTCGCAATCAAATTAATAGCCTTCAATCTGGATTCATTTATTTCCCGTTCTTCATTATAAGAAGGCGCTAAAAATGACAATGTAGCAGGTTTTCCGGTATCACTAACGCCAAAAATAGTACGCTGATCATGAAGATTAAAGCAATAATCCGGCACGAAAGATTCAAAAGCCTCTCTTAACAGCTTACTTTCTGGCTGCGTAAGATCTTGTGAATCGCGATTTAAATCAACTTTATTGGCATTTTCTCTTGTATATAATGTTGCGCCATCAGGATTCAACATCGGAATACTGAAAAAAGTAAATGCATTCAGTAATTGTTGTGCCAATTCCGAGCCACTATGCAACACATTTAAAAAGTCAATTAACGCTTTTGTAGTTGTGCTTTCATTTCCATGCATTTGTGACCAAAGGAAAATTTTAGTTTTACCTTCTCCGATTTCATACGAATAAATAGATTTTCCCAAAACTGATTTTCCAATAATCTGAAGCTGATTATTGGTGTTTAATTTCTGTAATAAAGGTTCAATCGAATCTAAAGCAATGTAACGGCCATGAATGGTTTCTTCTTTATATTGACTGAATAATTGTTCTAAATTCATGCTGTTTTATTTGATTTACAAAAGTAAACATCTTTGTATTTACATTTGTAAACGGCCTGAATTTAAAATATTTTAACGATGTAAACACTATTCTGCGCTTAACTCTAGTAAATCTATTTCTTATAATTGGCAATTGTCACCTATTAATAAAATTAACTACATGTATTTATTTATCAATATATTATATTGATTTATATGATTTTAAACTTTAAATAATTTAATCGTGTAAATGCTATTTACAGTTGTGATTTTGGTATTTCATTTTATTTTAATTACATTTGTAAATAGTTAATTTTTAATATTAATTTACAATGGTAAACATAGAAGATTTTATAAAAAGATTAGAAATTATACTGGATTACTACAGTTTGAATGCTTCTTCTTTTGCGGATAAAATTGGCGTACAGCGTTCCAGTTTGTCTCACCTTCTTTCAGGAAGAAACAAACCCAGCTTAGATTTTATCCTTAAAATATTAGACGTTTTCCCCGATATAGATTTGTATTGGATTTTGAATGGAAAAGGAAACTTTCCAAAAAATTCGGAAGAGTTTGATAAAAAAGAGAACAACGTTGAGCAAGTTGTAAAACAAAACATTCCTACTCCATCGAATACTGAAATAATTCCTGAGAATTTATTTTCGGAAATAAAAATCCCAAATCTGATTCCTGCATTGGAAATAAAAAAAGTTGAAAATCAAAACAGTACCAAAGAATCTTATTCTGGTGAAATCGATAAAATCGTAATTTTTTATAAAAATGGAACTTTTAAAAGTTATAATCCTGATTAAAAAAAAGAACCCCAATTCAGATTTCCAAATTGGGGTTATTCAAAAAAATATACTAAAAGGAAATTCTATTTTCTTAAAACAAAAACAGAAGTTACACCAGCTTCGGCTCTTACATTTATTGGAGCAAAATCACCCGAAGCCGCTGGGTAACTATACGTCAAAACTTGTCCACCTGCATTCAATCTTTCGGCAACGTAAATATAATTTGTAGTACTATCATACGCAACATCCACAGGATTTCCCAAAAGTGAATTTGGACCGTATACTCTCACTTGATTTGTTAAAGCAATTGTTCCTGCAGCTGTAGTTGAAGCAAAAACGCTAGAGAAATTTTTTATAAAAATTAATCCGCCATCAGTAGCTGAAGTTGCACTGGCAACATCCGTTAAAATCATGACATCATCTGAAGCTGAATATGTAATTCCATGTGTACGGGTTAAACCTGCAATAGTTACACGCTTTGTTGCTACAATAGTACCTGAAGCATTAGTCATAAAGTTCTTGAATTGAACAATATCACCTGTCAAATCAGCTACAGCGTACAAATCATTCCCATCCATGTGTATTCCCCAAAGCTTAAAATCAGTTATAAACGTTTTCATCAATGTAAAACCTACAGCGGTTTTTTGGTAAACGAAAAGTTTGTTAATCAAACCATTTGAAGCCAGTTGATCTTGAGCTACAACTACTACATCACCTGAAACAGCAGTTTCTCTGGCGTTAGTAAATTCGCCAGCCAGACTACTTAATGATAACATCAAATTATCGGTTCCGGCTGTCAGTGCAGTTTTCAATCCGGTATACGTTTCCAATCGATTATTGGTTCTTGAAGCTATAATAACAGCATCTGTATCACTATTATATGAAATCCCTTCTGCATCCAGTGATCCTACCGTAAATGATTTTACCATTGGAGTTGTAGCTAGTAGGTCTAAATAGGTGATTTTTCCCGAAGTATTACTTGAAGTAACCAAAGAAGCCTCTGCAGGAGTACTATCAGAATCGTTATTGTCGCATGAAGCGAAAAGTAGAATCAAAAAAGCGGAGCTAATAAATAAATTTTTCATAATAGTAATTTTTAGATATTCATATTAAATTTACGAAAAATTAACTCTCTTGGTTTTAACTTTTTGATAATATTATGCGTTTTATTACAATGAATATCCGTTTTCAGGAACTTTACCTTCTACTCCTATGAAATGTTTCTTCAAAATAGCCATGTCATTTTCGATATTTCCAGTAGGTAAAACTGGATTTCCTAAATTCACTTCTTTTTTACCAAAATCAAATGCAACAGGAATTATAGGAACATTTGCTTTCAAGGCAATATAATAAAATCCCGTTTTTAGTTCGTCCACTTTTTTACGGGTTCCTTCAGGAGCAACGGCCAGACGAAAAACTTCTTTTCTTTGAAAAATAGCCGCAATAGAATCGACTTTGTTCAAACCTCCTGAGCGATCCAATGGTTCTCCTCCCATATATCTGAAATAAAATCCAAAAGGAAAACGAAACAATTCTTTTTTACCTACCCAGTTCATTTCTAATCCTGTAATTCCTCTGGTAAAAATCCCCAAATAAAAATCATGGTTGCTCGTATGCGGCATCACCATCATGACACATTTTTTGATATTCGCATCAATAGCCCCAACTATTTTCCAGCCCATGAGCCTGAAAAATATCCATTTGTAAAATTGTTTCTTCATTCTTTATTATTTAGTACAAAATAAATAATTTATATCTTATTTTTGAGTAAAACTGCCACCAATGATTAAAAAAATATTCAGTTATCTAGTTCCAATAAAAATTTATGAGACAAAATCTTCGTTGAGTAAATCGATTGAGGTGACTTGGGCAAATGGGGAATTGGTTTTAGATTCTGAAAATGCAAATTATTCGTATGGCAGTTTGCAACGCATTTTAAGATTAGGATTAAAAAATATTGGTTATGAAAAAATAGTTCCCATGAATCATATTTTAGTTTTGGGAGTTGCCGGCGGAAGCGTTATAAAAACATTGGTGGATGAAATAAAATACAAAGGAAAAATCACTGGAGTAGAAATTGACCCCGAAATAATAAAAATAGCCAACACCTATTTTAAATTGGATGAAGTGAAAAATCTTGAAATTGTAATTGATGATGCCTTTGAATTTGTTTTGAAAACTAAAACCAAATACGATTTAATTATTATTGATATTTTTCAAGACACAACAATGCCCAATTTTCTATTTGAAACTTTTTTTATCAATAGAATTTGCTCACTTTTAAAAAATCGTGGTTTTATTCTTTTTAATACAATGTTATTAAATGAAAGCCAAAATCTGAGGAATAAAAAATACGTCTCTGAGTTTTACGAAAATCAATTTAAAATTAAAACTATTCCTAGACTTGAAGTCCATAATGAATTGATTATCATTGAAAAACTGACATAAAACAGACAATCATATTATGTAATGAATTTTTAATATTCAAAAGCTTAAAACCAATTCAAATGTCCATTAATCATATCCAACTGAACATTCAGAAAGCATCTAAGGAAAATGCCCCAATTTCCATTTCTTCTATCGAGTTTGAAAACAATGACTGGCAATTGCATTCTAATTATTTTGCAATTTTGTGGATTCACAAGGGTACGGGCATAATGGAAACTGATTTTACAAAAACAAAATACTCTGAAAATCAAATTTTTACTTTCAATACTTATCAGGTGTTTGTGTTGCATCCAAAAGTAAAAACATCCGCTTCACTCTTATTATTTCATGCTAATTTCTTTTGCATTGAGACCTACCATCATCAAGTGGGCTGCAATGGTGTATTATTCAATAACATATACGATACCTCAAAAATTAGTATTCCTGAAATGGATAAAACAGAATTGGCAACCATTTTCAATAACATAAAAAATGAAATTAAAGATGAAGAATTGGCTTCAAACGAGTTGGTTTTTTCTTATTTAAAAATATTTCTCATTAAACTCACACGTTTAAAATCAGAAAATGAAGCGCTACAAAGAACTAAAGCTATTGCACTTCCAGATTATTTGATGGAATTAACGATACTGATTAATGAGTATTTTAAAAGCGAACATCAACCCTCTTTTTATGCTGATAAATTAAATCTTACTGTAAAAACACTAAGTAACGTCACTAAACAACATTATCAAAAAACGATTTCCGGCTTAATTCATGAAAAACTAATTTTGAAAGCCAAATGGGAATTGTTGCACACCAACACACCAATAAAAACCCTTGCTAACCATTTGGGTTTTAAAGACGAATATTACTTCAGCCGTTTTTTTAAAAAACATATTGGACTTTCGCCTAAACACTTCCGTGAAGAGGAATGGAATATCCGAAAAGGTTTTTTGTCCATTCCTTAAGGAAATCTGTCTATTTTTTTAGTGGTTTATTTGAATGAAATTTGCACCATAAAATAAATTAAAAAATATGACCCGATTATTTAATTATGCTGCAAAATTGCAAGAAACAGGAATCCATATCAGCCGATTGGCTTTAATTATTGTATTGGTTTGGATTGGCGGACTAAAAGCTTTTCGATACGAAGCCAGCGGAATAGTACCTTTTGTAGCGAATAGTCCGTTTATGAATTTCTTTTATACCAATGAAACTCCCGATTATAAAACCCACATGAACAAAGAAGGTGAATACAATCCCGAAAACATCCACTGGCATGAAGCCAATAATACTTATGGGTTTTCATATGGTTTAGGAGCTGTAATTGTTGGAATTGGGATTTTAATTGCCCTTTATCCAGTTTCACCAAAATTATCTGCAATTGGAAGTTTTCTAGCCTTCGGAATGTCGTTTGTGACCCTTTCCTTTTTAATTACTACTCCCGAAACCTGGGTTCCAAATTTAGGCGATAGTGAATACGGATTTCCTTATCTAAGTGGAGCTGGTCGTTTAGTTATAAAAGATACAGTAATGATGGGAGCTGCTTTAGTAACGATGAGCCAGGCGGCCAAAAAATATCTGGAAACAAAAAAAATAAATAATTCTCGGTTAATTTTATAACATGCTCCTTGCTTTTTCTAAATCTTCCGGAGTATCAATTCCGATTCCGACATGTGCGGTTTCAATCATTTTGATGCGCTTTCCAAATTCCAGATAACGCAATTGTTCCAATTTTTCGGATGCTTCCAAAGATTTCATCGGTAAACTATAAAAGTCTAATAACGCTTGTTTTCTAAAAGCATAAATCCCGATGTGTTGCATGTACCGAACGCCCACAGTTGTATCTCTTGGATATGGAATTACTGAACGCGAAAAGTATAATGCAAATCCGTTTTGATCTACCACTACTTTTACATTATTAGGATTATTGATGTCGGCTTCATTAGTGATTTCGCGCATCAACGAAGCTAAATCCACTTTTTTATCCAAATCATTTCTAAAAACTTCAATGACTTTTGTTAAAGGTTCCGCATCAATAAATGGTTCGTCTCCTTGTACATTGATTACAATATCAACATCCAGATTTTCGACTGCTTCCGCAATTCGATCACTCCCCGATTCGTGCTCTTTGATGCTTCGAATAGCTTTTCCACCGTGAGAAACGATTTCTTCATAAATTAAATTCGAATCCGTTACCACAAAAACATCATCAAACAATTGCGTATTTATGGCCGCTTCATAGGTTCTTAAAATCACCGTTTTGCCTCCCAAATCCTGCATCAGTTTGGCAGGGAATCGTGTGGAAGCGTAACGGGCGGGAATGACTGCTATTATTTTCATTTTTATATGGAATTGCTAAAGCGCTAAGTTAATATGTTTTTAGGATTTACAAAATTGTTCTCAATCCTTAAGTTTACTTTGTGATATTCCAAAAACTAATCTTTCTTCTAATTGTAAAACCTAATTTCTCGTATAATTGTATTGCTCCTATATTATCTTCAATCACATGCAAGTAAGGCGTTTTATTTTGATTAAAAATTTCATTTACAGTATGGACGACTAATTGTTTCGCATATCCTTTTCCGGTATGATTGGGATGTGTAACTACTGCACTTACTTCAACAAAGTGATTCATTTGCATGCGTTCACCAGTCACGGCAACAAGTTCTCCATTTTTGAAAATACCGTAATAATTGCCTAATAAAGCAGTTTTCTTTTTAAAATATCCCGGTTGCACCAAGTTCACCAACTCATATAAAGCATCAATATGTTCGTCAGTCAGTTTTATGATTTGGTCATTAATTAAAATATCGATTGGATTATAAACAATCATTTGAAGGCAAACAACTTCTTTATTTAACTTCAATAGATTTGAAAGTTCCGGTTTTTCTCCAACAATAAAAAAATTGTCAACTTTAGCAGAATATTCATCGATAGACTTTGCAATGGCAGTTCCTTTTTCAAAACCACCAAACGGACAATAATCCGGATGATAGAATTTTATATTGCCATAATCTACCGCAAAACTTTGATGCGTTTCTAATAATGAAAACCAAACAGGGTTATCTAATTTTTTTTCGTCTTGTGTTTTCACAATAATTGGTTTTGAAGGGTTTGTTTTATATTGACAGTAATCATTCTTTATAGAAAGAAAAGATATTAGACAACATACTCTACTCTTAAAGTTTTAATTACATCTTCAGTAGAATGTATTTCAGCATATTCATTCATTGGCCCAATCTCAAATTTTACTGGTTCATCCGTCTTAGTATATACTATAATTCTATGTTCTTTTTGATAACTTAATGTATGTGATTTGTCAAAAAGAGTCAAATCATGATTGTTTTTATTGTAATTATTATACTTCACAAGGTTATGTGAATATGAAAATCCTATATCATCTAACTTTTCCAAAATCGAGCAAATGAATTTTTCAACATCTTTTATTATAATACAATGCGTTCCAAAAAGTAACATCCTTTTATCAATTCTATGAATTGCTTTTCGTTGAAGTAATTTATCTGAAAGAGCATATGTGGAGTAAATATTTCCTATATGATCTTTAAAGTTTTTTCGAACTTGTAAACTTTTAGAATTTAACGTTATTGGATTACTTGGGATTTTTAAAGTCAATTTGGCATCTTTTATATTTCTAATTTCAAATGCTCCTTCGAATTTATCACCAATACCGGGTTTGTCAAATTCTTGAAAAAGTTTAATTGTATTCATATAAATTTCACCTTTATTGAAAAGGTTCTCTATGTTTTGTTGACTTCCGAATTTTAAAAGGAATTTTACACTAATTGTCATGTTTACAGAAATATTGATTTATAGCATAGCCTAACTCTTATAAATACAACTTCCAAAATAACTATCTCAAATTTCATTATTTTATTTATTCTGATCCAACAATATACAAGTCAATGTAAATTTTGTGTTTGTTAATTACGCTTAAAATCCCTAAAATATAAGATTTATTTTACAAAATAATCCTACATAATCTTCACCGAAGTCATGCTCAATGAACCCGCCAATAATTTATCATTAAACAAACTCAGTTCTTCGGATTTTCCTTTTAATCCCAACGTATAAATCAAAGGCAAATAATGTTCCGGTGTAGGAATCGCTAATTGAAACGCTTTGCTCTGTTTTTCAAAATCAATCAATGGTTGAAAATTCCCGTCCAGTAAATAATTGTTTACCGTTTCCCTTGCTTCAATCGCCCAATCATAACCGTAGTTGTCTTTATCGAAATTGTGATAATCGACCAACCTTAAATTATGCACAATATTTCCGCTGCCTACAATCAAGATTCCTTTGGTACGCAACGCACTTAATTTTTGAGCCAATTCAAAATGGTATTGCCCAGATTTGGTGTAATCAATACTCAACTGAATTACAGGAACATTCGCCTCGGGATATAAATGCTTGATTACACTCCAAGCACCGTGATCCAAACCCCAATGTTCGTCCAGCTCTACTTCTACCGGAGTCAACAATTGTTTTGTTTCTATCGCTAACTCAGGACTTCCTTTTGCAGGATACTCCACATCAAACAACGCTTGAGGGAAACCGCCAAAGTCGTGAATCGTTCGTGGTATTTCCATTGCAGTAACTTTGGTTCCTTTGGTAAACCAATGCGCCGAAATACATAAAATAGCATTTGGTTGTGGTAACGTTTTAGCCAAGTTTCGAAAACCCTTCACAAACTGATTTTCTTCAATCGCGTTCATCGGGCTTCCGTGTCCTAGAAACAACACCGGCATTTTTTCGGTATTCGAAAAAGAACCTGATATTTTATGTAAATCGTTTAGTGTATTCATAATAAATATTTTTTTACCATTAAGAAATTAAGAGTATTTAGGTTTTTCTTAATAAACTTAATTTCTTAATGGTTTAAATTTTAAAAAATTATTCCACAAAATTTTCATCCTTAAAACCTATCAAATATAATTTATTTTTTGCTCTAGTCATTGCAGTGTATAACCAGCGAATGTAATCTCTATTAATTCCATCCGGCAAATACGGTTGTTCTATAAAAACGGTATTCCATTGACCGCCTTGGGACTTATGACAGGTTATCGCATACGAAAATTTAACTTGTAGTCCATTAAAATATTCGTTGGCTTTTACTTTCTGGAACTGTTTATACTTGGTTTCACCTTCATAATCTTTCAACACTTCCTGATACAATCTATTGGATTCTTCGTATGTCAAAGATGGTGATTCACTTTTTATGGTATCCATTAATAGAACCGTTTCAAACGGAATCTGATTGGGGTAATCAATCATTCGGATTTTCACTTTGGCAAACTTAAAGCCGTATAATTCTTTGATATTGAAAATTTCTAATATTTCGATAATATCACCATTGGCAATAAAACCCGCTTCATCAGAATCTTTCAACCAAAAATAATTGTTCTTCACCACCATCAAAAAGTCGCCTGTGGAAAGTTCGCTTTCTTTATCCAGGATTTTGGTTCTGATTTGCTCATTATATTGATTCGCCCTTTTATTGGAACGAACAATAAAAGCGGTGTCTTCGATACTGTAATTACTGTAGGCGGAATTGATGGCATCCTGAATATCGTAGCCATCGGTCAAGCGAACAATATCTTTGAATTTCTTGACATCAAATTTGAATTCATCGATAAAGGAATCCTTCAATAATTCCCGAAGTTCCGTGGCATTATGCAAAATCCCTGAATTTTCTTCCTGACGCATGACTTCGTCTAACTCAATATGTTCTACTTCTTTATCATAATTCATTCCCAAAGTACGAATGTCCAAAGCGGGACTGATATCCAAATTAACCGGAGGCAACTGAGCCGTATCTCCCAGTAAAATCATTTTACAATTGGTTCCCGAATACACATACGAAATCAAATCATCTAATAAGGACCCGTTTTCATATAACTTAGAATCGGAATTGGTATCCGAAATCATCGACGCTTCATCGACGATAAAAATCGTGTTCTTATGTTTATTTTGTTGCAACGTAAACGAAACGCCACCACCGGAAGATTTCTTGGGAAAGTATATTTTTTTATGAATCGTAAAAGCCGGTTTATTCGAATAATTGGCAATTACTTTTGCCGCACGACCTGTTGGCGCCAGCAAAACATATTTTTTATTGATGTCCAATAAACTGTTTACAATCGTAGAAATTACAGTTGTTTTTCCCGTTCCAGCATAACCTTTCAAGACGAAGATGGTTTTATTATCGGTTTCGGTTAAAAATATCGCTATTTTTTGAAAAAAAATATCCTGTTTATACGTGGGTTGAAAAGGGAACTTTTTTTGTAAAAGACTATAAAACAGGGAGGAATTCATGTGGAGTTGCTTGCTATAAAATGAACATCAAATATAAGTATTAACTATCAATTACTATTAATAGTTATTATTATAATTTGTAAGTTTGCGTTGTTGAAAAAATCATTAGTATTATGAACATAACCGAAAAAAAATATAAAAAACTCTCCATTCAAGTTTCCTTGACAGGACTTTCTTTTTGTTGTTTTGATACGCTAAATAATACGGTAACTTCATTTAACGAAGTGCATTTTGATACCTTTCATAAAGCCACAAAAATTGAAGATTTGTTTGCAGATGCTTTCAGGGATCATCCGGAATTAAAGGATTCCTATGATGAAATTCTGGTGATTCACAACAACAACCTTTCTGCTTTTGTTCCGGAACCGTTATTTGATGAGAATTTTTTAGGGAGTTATCTGCAATACAATACCAAGGTTTTTGAAACTGATTTTTTTGCTTTTGATGAAATTCCAAATTATCAAATGAATGCGGTGTATATTCCGTATGTGAATATCAATAATTTTTTCATTGATCAATTTGGTGCTTTCGATTACAAACATGCCAACAGTATTTTGGTTTCCAAATTATTGGTTGCTTCCAAAAATAAGGATGTGAAAAAGATGTTTGTACATATTAATTCTGGTCATTTTGAAATCATTGTGGTTCAGAACCAAAAATTACTGCTTTTCAATTCATTCGATTACAATACGCCCGAAGATTTCTTGTATTACATCTTATTCACGGCCGAACAATTGAATTTAAATCCCGAAAACTTCCCATTGGAACTAATCGGAAATATTGATACCGAAAGTGATTATTTCAAAATCGCTTACAAATACATTCGCAACGTTTCCCTGATTGATGTGGAAGATTTGCGATGGAACAATTATTTTTCTGAGGCCGAAAACAGAAATCATTTTATACTTTTCAACTCATGAGAATCATTTCAGGAAAATACAAAGGAAGACGCATTTTTCCACCAAAAGGTTTACCCGTTCGTCCCACTACCGATATGTCTAAAGAAGCATTATTCAATGTTTTGAACAACCATTTCAGTTTTGAAGGACTTAAAATATTAGATTTATTCGCAGGAACCGGAAATATCAGTTACGAATTTGCCTCAAGAGGAAGCACTCCGATTACTTCTGTTGATGGTGATTTTGGTTGCGTAAAATTCATCAAACAAGTTGCAACTGAATATGATTTTAATATTGCGGCAACTAAAAGTGATGTTTTCACCTATTTAGAAAGATGTAAAACCTCGTACGATATCATTTTTGCAGATCCTCCTTATGCATTGGATCAAAAAACTTTTGAAAAAATTATCTTGTTAGTTTTCGAAAAAGAATTGCTCAATGAAGATGGAATGATGGTAATCGAGCATTCGAAATATACTAAACTGGATCACATGATTCACTTTTCATTCCAGAAAAGTTATGGAGGTTCTATTTTTAGTTTCTTCGAAATAGTTTCTGGTGATAAAGAGGAAGATTCTGAAAATGAATCAGACCAAAACGATGGCGAAGAAGAATAATCTCGATAGTATATAAAACAGAAAAGCTCTTGTAATTACAAGAGCTTTTCTGTTTTATATAAAGTAACTATTTGCCAATTACCCATCCCAAAGTAAAGTTTAAAACAGGCACTAAACCACTGTCATTTTTTTCGAAATTATAACCAACCCCCATATTCAAGTCAAGATTAAAATTCCCTTTGTAAGTTCTTTGAAAACCCCAAACCGGTGCTACAGTAATCGATGAATTTTTGGGTAAAAAGTTATCATTCGTTGAAATTGATCTGAAATTATAAAAAGCGGACATAGCAACAAAACCTCCTGAATTATGGGAAGTAACTTTTCCTTTTGCTGCTCTTTTTTCTAAATTATAATAATGTCGAAACTGTTCATTAATATAAGGATAAAAGGTCCAGGTTTTACCAAAACTATTCGATGTATATCCGTAACCTGAACTCAATTCTGAGTAAAGCGTGTTTTTATCACCTAGACCATGTTCGTAAACAAATCCAGGAAGTAATACATTAATCTTAAATTGACTTTTTTCTACGGCTGGTTTTTCTTGTGCGTTAGAATGTGAAATTGTCATTAAAATAAAAACAGCTACAATAGCTGCTTTACCATTTTTAAATACCGATAATTGCATGTATAATTATTATTAAGTTCTCGATATATCATATGATTTATATCGCGAGCAAACATAATAAATAAATTTTAGTTTGTCAGAATTTTATTTTAATAATAAGCTCAATCTCTCGTTAACTTCTCCAATATCATTTGATAAGTAGGTGTTGCAACTCCAAATTTTGCTGCTTGATCCACAACATATTTTGTCAAGGAAACAACTTCGGTATTTCTTCCTGCCAACAAATCTCTGTGCATTGATGAAGTGGCGTCTTGAGGTGATTTTTCCAATTTGACAATCGTTTGATCAACAATGTCATCTGGCAACGCTAACCCTTTTGCGGAAGCGACACCAGTAATCTCGTTTAACAGTGAAATATAAATTGCTTTATTTTCAGGGTTATTCAAAATTTCCCCAATGTTTTGGTTCAAATACGAAGTAGCCGAAGCCAAAGCTGAAATAAAAATGAACTTTTCCCAAACTGTTTCTTCAATATTTTCTACAAGATAACTTTCGATACTTGCGTTTTCGAAAATGGATTGTAATTCATTCAATTTAGAAACTGGAGCATTTTTAGAACCAAAAAACAGTTTTTCATAAGGACCTATTTTTTTGATAATTCCCGGCGATTCAATCATAGAAACAATATACACACAACCTTGCAAAACAATGTTTTCAGGAAATAACGTTTGTATTCGTTCCGTGGCATCGACACCATTATATAAAGGCAGGATTAATGTATTTTGGGTAATGCAGTTTTTTAAGGATTCAAAACTGGTTTCAATATCATAGGTTTTAGTGGCACAAATAAGGTAATCGAGATTCCCTATTTCAACTGGATTATTCGAAACCAAACTAGGAAAAACAATCGTTTCATTAGTATCCGCAATAATTTTTAATCCATTTTTGGCAATTACTTTTTGAGTTTCGCCTCGGGCAATACATACGATTTCGATTGCATCTGATTCCAAATAAGCTTTGGCTAATAACCCTCCGAAATAACCACCTACTCCACCCAATCCTAAAATCCCAATTCTTGTTTTCATATATGTAAAATTTATTTTTTAGCGGTCATATATGGTATCGCCTTTTTATTAATTTGTGTTTGCTTACGCAAAATTGTTGTTGTTGTTGTTGTTGTTGTTGTTGGCGATTTCATAACTACTATTTAAAAATTAAACCATTAAGAAATTTAGAAAATTAAGCCTTGGGACTTAATGAAACTTAATTTCTTAATGGTTCTCTTTTAGATTTCACAATCCTTAATTTTATTAAATCTTTTAATAATAAAAAATGCAGACCTATAAGCCGGATTCTGTCTCCGATAAATCGGAGCCTTATCATTTATCTAGGCTTACAATTACTCATAAGCTCAAGCTATCTACCCTTCAACAACGGACGAGAAGCCCTTAAATGCTGATATACTTGATATTTCACCGCATAGAGTTTACCTGGTTTCACTACAGCATTACCTGTACATACTTTCTGTTGCACTTGTCCTAACTCAATTACTTGAACCGACGGGGGTTACCCGCTATGCTTCCCTTTGGTGTCCGGACTTTCCTCCTTCTTGATTGCTCAAAACGGCGATAAGGCGGTCTGCGGTGCGAAATTACAACATTTTTTGATGTATCTCAATTTTAGATTATTTACTTTAACACCCATTTCACAACGACTTAATAATAAATTAGTTATCTTTATAAATAACAATTAATCTTCCATTAATCATGAAACCAGCGTACCATTATACCACAGTTATAGAAGCCTTAGAAGATCTAAAAGAAAAAGGTTTCACCTATGATTTTAATATTCATCAAGACGATATTAAAGCAAATCCGCATAAATATCAAGTAAAACACGTGTATCGCTACGAAGGAGATACTGATCCTGGCGAAGAATCAGTGGTATATGGCATCAGCTCTGATTCAGGCGAAAATGGAGTTTTTGTAGCTGGTTTTTCGGCAAATTCAGATAATGATGCTGCTCTTGTTTTGGAAAAATTATGCATAGAAAGTAGCGGGCAATGCAAACTCTAGTTACCGTATTGTCCACTTATTTTAAACAACAACTTCCTTTTAAGGTTTCCTAAAAAATTAACTATTTAAGTTCTATGCTGTTATCCGAAATAATAATAGAACGAATCAAAAAAGAAGGACCAATCTCTTTTCGGGATTTTATGGAAATGGCATTGTATTATCCAGAATTGGGATATTATAATTCTATACAGGACAAGATAGGGTCAAATGGTGATTTTTACACCAGCCCTTATATTTCTGCCGACTTTGGAGCCATGATAGGCCGTCAAATCGAAGAAATGTGGGAGATTTTAGAAAAAAAACCTTTTACGATTGTTGAATATGGCGCCGGAACCGGTTTGTTATGTCATGATATTTTAGATTATCTCAAGAATAATCCCCCTTTGTATGATAGTTTAATCTATTGTATCATCGAAAAAAGTGTCAGCATGCGTGAAATTGAAAAAAAACATTTGCATGAAAAAGTAAGTTGGCACAATTCAATCCAAGATATCCCTGAAATTAACGGCTGTATTTTATCGAATGAACTGGTTGATAATTTTGCGGTGCATCAGGTAATTATGGAAGAACAACTTCAGGAAGTCTTTGTAGACTATAAAGAGGATTTCATAGAAATTTTGAAACCTGCAAAAAAAGAACTCACCCAATATTTCGAAACATTAAATGTACAACTGCCAAAAGGATTTCGCACGGAAATCAATTTGGAAGCGGTATCTTGGATAAAAGAAGTTTCACAATCCTTACACAAAGGGTATGTAATTACCATAGATTACGGTTCTGTATCGGCTGAATTATACCACAACCACAGGAGTTGCGGTACATTATTGTGTTATCACAAGCATCACAAAAACGACAATCCTTATCAATTTATTGGACAACAAGACATTACATCTCATACCAATTTCTCTGCTATATTGCATTGGGGCACGCAAAACGGACTAGATTATTGCGGTATCGTGGATCAAGCACAATTTTTATTAACGCTTGGTATTAAAGAATATCAAAATATTGCTTTAATTAAAAATAAGGATAATTTGCAATTGGCAGCCCATGAAGCATTAATGAATTACAGACTATTGTTTGATATGGGAACGAAATTCAAAGTATTAATACAACAAAAAGGAGTCCCAGAATATCCATTATCCGGTTTGAGATTTTTAAATTCTTCAAGAACCGTTTTTAGTTAAAAAAACTATTCCATCAGATTTAGAAATACTTTATTTTTTTGAAATTGCAATTTAATTAGTAGCTATTTCCAGCTATCCATTGCAATCTTTTCTTGTTTTAAAGAAAAACAAGAAAAGGATTTTCATTACTATCTGGGCTAGAAATTTGGGAACAAAAAACCATTTGAAAAATTATAAAATCTTTCAATACTTAAATTTTTCCATCTTTAAATTAAAACCTATATTTGCTTTCGAATAAAAATTCTATGGAACAATTTGTTGTATCGGCCCGTAAATATCGTCCTCAAACATTTAAAGATGTTGTAGGTCAAAAAGCCATTACCAATACTTTATTGAATGCCATAGAAAGCAATCACTTGGCTTCTGCCCTATTATTCACAGGACCTCGTGGCGTTGGAAAAACAACTTGTGCCCGTATTTTGGCTCGAAAAATAAATCAGCCGGGATATGATGATCCAAATGAAGATTTTGCCTTTAATGTTTTCGAATTAGATGCTGCTTCTAACAACTCCGTTGATGACATCAGGAATTTAATTGACCAAGTCCGTATTCCACCACAAACGGGACAGTACAAAGTGTATATTATTGATGAGGTTCACATGTTGTCTTCGGCAGCTTTTAATGCTTTCTTGAAAACATTGGAAGAACCGCCAAAACACGCCATTTTTATATTGGCAACGACCGAAAAACATAAAATTATTCCAACGATACTTTCTCGTTGTCAAATATTTGATTTCAAAAGAATCACTGTAAAAGATGCTAAAGAACATCTTGCCGAAGTGGCCACCAGTCAAGGTGTTAATTTTGAAGATGACGCTTTGCATATTATTGCCCAAAAAGCAGATGGTGCCATGCGTGATGCTTTGTCCATTTTTGACCGAGTGGTTTCTTTTTGTGGAAAAGATTTAACACGTCAGGCCGTTACGGAAAACTTGAATGTGTTGGATTACGAAACCTATATCAACATCACCGATTTGATTTTGGAAAACAAAATTCCAGATTTATTAATCGCTTTCAACGATATTCTAGCCAAAGGTTTTGATGCCCATCATTTTGTATCCGGATTGGCTTCCCATTTTAGAGATTTATTGGTTTCGAAAACACCTGCTACTTTATCGTTATTAGAAGTTGGGCAACAAGCACAACAAATGTATGGCGTGCAAGCGCAAAAATGCAGCCAAGAATTTCTTTTAAAAGGAATTGAAATTGCAAATGACTGTGATTTGAAATACAAACTGAGTCAAAATCAACGACTTCTTGTTGAACTTTGTTTGATGCAACTTGCCTCTATCACTTTTGATGGAGAAAAAAAAAAGTTGACCAATTTATAATTCCTCCTACGTATTTTAGAAAAAACGATTACTCTATTTTAGAAAGCCCAAAAGCTAAGATAGAAAACATTGTAGCAAAAGCTCAAGAAAAAGAACCGGAAGCTTTTGTTATTGCCCCTGCAATTCCTGTTCCAACTTCTACAGTAAAAATCGATATTCCACAATCTAATGAACCAAAGGTTTCTGCATTTTCATTATCAAGTATCCGTGCCAAAAAAGCATTAGAAGAAAGTACTAGAGGGATTGTAAAAGAAGTGGCACACTTGCCAACAGAATCTTTTACCGAAACGGAAATGTTATTGCATTGGAATAAATATGCACAACGTTTAGGGGATAAAGGCTATAAAATTATGGAGTCGTTATTACTTATTAACGATCCTAAACTAAATGGAACTTCCATCACAATTGAATTGCCAAATGAAGGTTCTAAATTAGATTTTGAAAAAGAATTGAATGGGCTTTTGGGACATTTAAAAGGCCATTTACACAATCATGATATCACAATAGAAGTTATTGTGAATGAAAGTATTGAAACCAAAAGAAGCTTTAACGACCAAGACCGATACAATAGACTTCATGAAATAAATCCAAATATTGAACTGTTACGAACAACATTTGGATTAGATTTAGATGCTTAAAAAAGATTTTAGATCTTACCGTAATACATGGCTTTTACAATACCATCTGAAAGTCCTATTTTAGGAACATATATATGTCTGGCACCACTCCATTTCATTGCATTCAGATAAATTCTTGTCGCAGGAATAATTACATCGGCACGATCCGGATTCAATCCTAATTCTGAAATCCTTTGTTCATACGAAAGTGAATTTAGGAAAGCATATTGGGAATTCATATAAATATAGGACAATGGCTTTTCCTGTATCTTTCCGGACATCTTGAATAACTTATTAATATTTCCGCCAGAACCTATTAAAGTGACTTCATCGTATTCTTCCGTATTTATTTTAATCCATTTTTCAATTTCATCCCATACAATATCGTGTACCATTTCATTAAGCAATCGCACCGTTCCTGCTTTGAAGGATCTCGAGTTTATCATTTTACCATTGGAAAATAATGTAAACTCCGTACTTCCACCGCCAACATCCACAAAAAGATAGGTCTCATCAGTTTTTAATAAATGATGCAAATCAGTAGAAGCAATTATAGCGGCTTCTTTTTTTCCATCAATAATTTCTATTTTTATATCCGCTTTTTTCTTTATTAGAGCAACAACTTCTTTACCATTGTAGGCTTCTCGCATGGCGGAAGTTGCAAAAGCCATATAGCGTTCCACTTTATGTACCTTCATCAAAAGATTAAAAGCTTTCATAGCATCGCACATTCTCTCCAAGTTCTCTTCTGAAATTTCACCTACAGTAAAGGCATCCTGACCAAGACGAATTGGAACACGCACTAATGAACTTTTATTAAACTGCGGCTCTTTTCCTTCTTGCTCTACAATATTTACAATCAATAAACGCATGGCATTAGAACCAATATCGATTGCTGCATATTTTTTTATTTTAATCATTTTGAATTTGATTCGTTTATTCTTTTAGTAATTAATTGGTCTATTTATTAATTCTAAAATTAAAATTATTGAAAATATTAAACTAAACTTGAACAAATAATTACACTATTTCTTCCGTTTTTGACTCTAATTCAACTTTGCTTTGATAGTATTTATAGGTTTCTAATTGTGCCCTAAAAACAGGATTATGATTTCGAATTCTATATTTATTATCTAATTTATAAGAATGAAAACGGGCTTTTACATTTCCTTTCCAACCAATATCAAAGTTGTCAATTAACTCATTTTTTATTTCTTGATCGTATATTGGACAGGTAACTTCAACGCGACCATCCAGGTTTCTGGTCATAAAATCCGCTGATGAAATATAGACTTCCGTTTGTCCTGCATTTCCAAAAATATAAATCCTGGAATGCTCTAAATAATTATCTACTATACTTATAGCTTCGATATTATCGCTCATTCCAGAAATTCCTGGTATCAAGGAACAAATTCCTCTAACTTCGAGTTGAATTTTCACTCCTGCTCTACTGGCTTCATACAATTTATCTATCATTTCAAAATCAGATAAACTATTCATTTTTAGCTTTATATGCGTTTTTCTTCCCGCTAATGCATGTGTAATCTCTCTATCAATTAATTTTATAAATCGGCTTCTGGTGTAATGCGGTGAAACGATAAGATGTTTGTAGCGATGCACTCTATAATTGATATCAAAAAACTCAAATATTCGCATGATATCTTTCAGAATTTGTTGATGACTCGTAAAAAGAGTTACGTCAGTGTACACTTTTGCTGTGGATTCATTGAAATTCCCTGTCGAGATAAAGCCGTATCGCTTTATTTTATTATTCTCATTTCTTTCAATAACACATATTTTACTGTGTACTTTTAGTCCTTTTATTCCAAAAATTAGTTCAATACCTTCCGTTTGCATTTGCTCTGCATATGAAATGTTGGAAGCTTCATCAAAACGAGCTTGCAATTCGATTTGAACAGTTACTTTTTTTCCGTTTTTGGCCGCATTTATCAGTGAACTAATAATTTGAGAATTTTTGGCTAATCGATATAAAGTAATTTTAATCGAAGTTACTTTTGGATCTAATGCAGCTTCACGCAAAAACTTAGTGAGATATGAAAAGGATTGATAAGGAGCATTTAGTAAATAATCTCTTTCACTTATTTTTTCTAACATACTTCCTTCAAGGCTTAATCCTGGAATTGGTAAAGGATCATTCGTTTTGTATAATAAATCAAATCGACCCAGATTTGGAAAATTCATGTAATCTCTTCTGTTGTGGTATCTTCCACCGGGAATAATGCTATCAGTAGAAACAATTTTCATTTTATCAAGAAAAAATTGCAGGGTATCTTCTTCTATTAATTGGTCATAAATAAAGCGAACTGGCTCACCTATCCTACGATCTTTAACACTCAATGATATTTTTTCAATCATACTTTTACTCAAATCACTATCGATATCTAATTGAGCATCTCTGGTAATTTTTATCATGTGTGCAGAAACACTTTTGTAGTCAAAAATATTGAAAATACTGCTCAAATTATGTCTAATAACATCATCCAAAAGTATGATATACTGTTTTTCATTATTTGATGGTAAAACAACAAAACGGTTGATTGTTTTTGGAATTTCGATTACGGCATAACGAACTTCTGAATTTTGATTCATAACCAGTTTAATGGCTAAATATCCCGAAGTGTCTTTCAATACAGGAAACTCTGCTAAATCATTCAAAATTATAGTTACTAATTCAGGACTTAATTTTTGAATAAAAAAGTCTTTCAAAAAGATTTCTTGTTCAATTGTGATATCATTTTCAGTGATAATAAATATATTTTCAGTCTCAAGTTCAGCTTCAATAATATTTAATATCCGTAAACTTTCAGATTGTTGCTGGATTACAATTTCAGTAATATCCTTTACTAATTGCTGCGCAGAAATACCTCCAAGATACTTTTCTCCGGTTATCCCTGTCAGACTTAATCGTCTGATAGCTGCAAAACGAACTCTAAAAAACTCATCTAAATTATTCGAAAAAATACCTAAAAACCGAAGTCTGTCTAATACTGGAACTGAATTGTCACCAGCCTCTTGAAGTACTCTGGCATTGAAAGCTAACCAACTTTTTTCTCTATCAATATATTTATATTCTAATACTTTATTCATCTTAAATCTTTGGGAAATATTATTTTTTTTATTTTACCTTTTTTAATTTTTTTCCAATCATCGGTATCAAATTTCAAGGATACAAAACCACTTGTAGGAATATTATCAATATAATCATCTCCAAATTTATTAACAAAATTTGTAATTGCACCATTATGTCCGAAAACAATAACACTTTCGAAAAGATTACTGCATGATTTAACAATTTCCTCCAGTTTCTTTTCATCAAAAGTATAAAGGTCGTCTTTGTAAATGATACTTTCTATAGGGTAGGCTAAATTTTGAGCAAAAATTAACGCAGTGTTCGTAGCTCTTTTTGCAGAACTAGCCCAAATAATATACGTTTTGGGAATAAAATCTTTTGCATGAGTAGAAACAAGATGAGCATCTTTCATTCCTTGACAAGTCAAACCACGATCTTTATCATGCATTGGAACTTCCCAACTTGATTTTGCATGCCGAACTAATATTAGGTTTTTCATACTAGCAATATTTATTTATCAATGGCATTATAGCAATTTATTTGAGCTTACAAATTACAAAATAAATTTTAAATGCAATTGCTTATTCAAATTCAAATAATGAAAATAGCATTTGATTTATAAATATTTTTTTGTTAAAGCTAAAAAACACTAGCTTTAATTAAACTCAATAATAAAGGATTATTCATACATAAAAAAGTATAAAACACTTGTAATCTAATATTTAAACATTTTTACATGTTTTTTACTTGTTAATAAAAATAAAAAATATTGATTTGAAATGTTAAAATTTTAGTTAAAAAAATGACACTAAAATTGATTAAGGTCAAAAATTATCTTAAAAAAGTCAGATAAACACTTTTTTTTAATTTTTCATTAACAGAAAATGTCGTTTCAACGAGTATTTAGGTTATTGATAGAAAAAAAAATTAAAATTAAATCATTCTAGTTAGTTTAGCGTATCATATTCATATAAAGCATCTAAAAAGCAATCTAAATTTATATAACTATTTTGTTTTTGCCCCAAATAAATTAAAATAAGAAATCATGAAAAAAATTACTTTTATTCGATTTTTAGCTTTTTTAATATTGTTATTTTCTACAACAATTGGTTATTCACAAGATACTAATATTACATTCGATAATACAAGTGCCTCATTAACAACAACTCCAGCTTGTACATTTTCGGGATGTAATGCTGGGGATGTATCTTTTGGAGATATTTATTTAGGTGATCATTTAGGGAATTTGGCTACTTTGGCTTATGTTGCAAATCCTGTAAATGGATTGTACATTTGGGTTAAAATTGCATCTAATAGTTCCAAACATGATTTGTTATTTCAATTTGATTATCTAGTTGGTGGAATTCGAAAAAATTTCAATAACACTAATTTTGTTGGTGCAACAACAGATAGGTTAACAATTAAAGTTAGAGGAAGTATAATTACAGGCGGTTCTAAATACAGAATGGCTCAAATTACCAACTATGCCGCAGGTCAATCCCTTGAATTAAAAAATATTTATTTAGGATGGTCAACATCTGGACAGGCTATTAAATCTAATCAAAATATTTCTGCGATAACTTGTGATCCTCCAAAATGCAGTAATGCTTATTCAAGTGGGATAATTATAAAAACGCCTCTGTTCGCTGATTTTTCTATTAGTAAAAATTGTGATGGAGGTACTTTTCAAAAGGTGGTTTATACCAGTACTTCAACAGGGGTTGAAGCAAACACCAATTATAGCTGGTCATTTCCTGGAGCTGCAACGGTTTCACCAACTAATTTAACAACAATAGGACCGTATACTGTGACTTATTCTTCGGCTGGTCCACATAGCGCTAGTTTAACGGTGTCACATCCAACAAATGAGGTAATTCCCAATACTAAAACAATTAATAATATAACTTTACAACCGTGTTGTACAATAGCTATTAATTCAATAGTAAAAACTAATGTGCAATGTAATGGAAATTCTGATGGTACAGTAACAGCAACTAAAACAGGAGGAGTTGGAACAATAACTTATGATTTGTTGTTTTCAGCAACTTCTGGGGGATCTTTTAATGCAACTGGTTTGCCGACAAATGGTGATTCAAATGGAACTTACATGGGGTTAAGTGTAGGGTTTTATAAAGTAGTTGTATCTGAAGCTAACGGATGTAGCAATACAAGTTCTGAAGTTCAA
>NZ_SMLH01000011.1 GCF_004349315.1 Flavobacterium ranwuense
GCTTTTTTATTCGTACTTGCATGGCATAATCATAAGGATCAAGTTGTGTAAATGATATTTTATGATACGATAATTCTCGTTTTTTCTTGGTATTTTCGTTGTCGATATAACAAGCACCAATTAATATTTCGCCATAAATATCTAATATTTTATATGTATTGGAGAAAATAGTAGTGAAATTTTCATTTTTTGGTAAATAAAATTTTTCGGGTAATAGATTATAATTCCCAAAAGTAAAATTCCCAACTGTAAACCAAGTTGTAATGATTAAATCGTAATGATTTTCTAATTGACTTAAATTTATGGCATCAAAAAAATAAACTGCAACTTTATGTTCAATATTTAATTCTTTAACTACGTTATTGGATAAATTAACACATGTTCCGGTATTATCAGCACCAATGTCTAAGATGGTTATGTATTAATAATAATGAAAGGCCCATAGTTTTTCGAGTATTAAGCTAAACAAGGTAAAGGCTTTAGACAAAGAGCTGGCATTGATATATTTTGAATTTAGTAAAAATGCGCCTCTCAAAACACCGTTTTAGGAGTAATGAAGTTGAATACGTTTTGTAAATAACGATTCATTTTAAATCAGATTGACCATAGGCAACCAAAAAGTTATTGAAAGTCATTTTGTCGTGATTAATTTTGAAAATTCCTTCTTTTGTAAGAAATGACTTTGGCAGGTATTCATACACTATAAGAATGTTTCGGAGTTCGATTATACCTTTGTTATACAGTTTGCAGTAGTTGCATGAGACTGTTTTTTGATTTTTAAGAAGTTACTAGACAAATCATTAAACTTTAACGTTTGTTCCAATTAATAGTTTATAGTATTTGATAAAAAAAAAGTAATTTAGAAAATTAATTTTTGTGAATATTTATCCAAATAAATAATTTAATATATGAAAAGAAGATCTTTTTTAACTACTGCAACTTTAGCGTCAGCAGGTCTTACCACACTTTTGATTACAGGTTGCACATCGAGTACCAAAAAGGATAAAAATGTAGTATCAATTGAAGATTCTAATGAAGTGTTTGAACTGGATGAAGAAACCATCAGTAGTTTAAGAGAGAAATTGGCTTCTGGAAAATATACTTCGGAACAATTAGTACAATTGTATTTGAAACGCATTGAAGCTATTGATAAATATGGACCTCAATTGAATTCGGTTATCGAAATCAATCCGGAAGCAGTATCCATAGCAGTTGCAATGGATAAAGAATTGAAAGCTGGTAAGAACAGAGGTCTTTTACATGGAATTCCTGTTTTAATAAAAGATAACATAGACACAGCGGATAAAATGCAAACAACAGCTGGATCTTTTGCAATGACAGGGAATATTGCTTCAAAAGATGCTTTTGTAGTTAAAAAACTTAGAGAGGCAGGAGCAATAATTATAGGGAAAACAAATTTGAGTGAATGGGCTAATTTCCGTTCAAACCAATCGTGTTCCGGATGGAGCAGCAGAGGCGGTCAAACTAAAAATCCATACATTTTAGACCACAATCCATGTGGTTCCAGTGCGGGTTCTGGAGTTGCTGTGTCAGCCAATCTTTGTGTAGTTGCTGTTGGAACAGAAACTGATGGTTCTATTGTTTGTCCGGCTTCGGTAAACGGAATTGTAGGGATTAAACCAACAGTAGGTTTGGTTAGCCGATCTGGGATTATTCCAATTTCAAAAACACAAGATACAGCTGGTCCAATGGCGAGAACCGTAACTGATGCAGCTATTTTATTAGGAACAATTTCAGCTGTTGATGAAGACGATTCTGTAACTCTTGAAAGTAAAGTTAATACACAAAAGGATTATACTACGTTTTTAGATGTAAATGCTTTGAAAGGTAAACGCATTGGTATTGAAAAAAAGCCACAGGGAAATAATAAATACATTAATGCACTTTTAGAAGATGCTATCATTCTTCTAAAAAAGCAAGGCGCTATCATTATCGAAATTGACTATTTTGATAAAATTAATGCTTTGGGTCAAGCCGAATTTGAAGTTTTGCAATATGAATTTAAAGACGGATTAAATAAATATTTGGCTACTGCCAATGCAAAAGTAAAAACTTTAAAAGAGGTAATTGATTTTAATAGCAGTAATGAAGATAAAGTAATGCCTTATTTTAAACAAGAAACACTCGAGAGTTCTAATGCTAAAAAAGGATTGAATGACAAAAAATATGCAGAAGCATTGACTGTAAGTTTTGAAGGAAGTAAAGGTGTTTTAGATACGGTTTTTAAAGAAAATAAGTTAGATGCTATTTGCGGAATTACCATGGGACCAGCTTGTAGTATTGATATGATTTACGGCGATCGCTGGGGAGGATACTCTTTGACTTCTCCTGCTGCGGCAAGTGGATATCCACATATTACGGTTCCTAATGGGGTGGTTTATGATTTACCCGTTGGATTATCTTTTTTCGGAACACCGTATACTGAAGGAGAATTAATAGGATTGGGTTATGCTTATGAACAAGCATCTAAAAAACGTTTAAAACCAGGCTTTAAACCTTCTTTTTTATAATAAATGCATTTCAAAAACATTTAAAAGGGTAAAAGTGATTCACTTTTACCCTTTTATTTTTTTATAATATTCACAAATGGAGTTAATAGGACATTCTGGACATTTGGGTTGTGGACGACAAATTTCTCTTCCCAAAAATGAAATCGCCATCCCGATTTCGCCCCAAATTTCTTTTGGCAGCACTTGCATGAGCTGTTTTTCGGATTTAATTCCGTCTTTGGTTTCTGTAATAATTCCAATTCTTGGAGCCACTCTAATAACATGTAAATCAGCGATTATTCCTTCTGCTGGAATTTTTGCTTCGCGAAGAATTACGTTAGCTGATTTTCTTCCAATGCCTTTTAAAGCAAACAAACCTTCCATCGTAAGCGGAATATTTTCATCTTTTTGGATGGTTTGCGCTATTTCCAAAAGCCAGTTGGCTTTGGTTCCAAAATTCCTGACTTTAGAGATGTACGGAATTAATGCTTCAATATTAGAGATAGCTAAACTTTCCATGTTAGGATACGCTTCAAATAGGATAGGAGCAATTTTATTAATATTGGTATCGGAATCCTGTGCTGATAAAACGACCATCACCATAAGTTGGTATAAATTATGATACTCCAGCGGATGTTTTTTTCCTTTATATTTCGTTAGAATGGGTTCTAAATTTTTAGCCCAATCAGTAGAATTTTCAAATAAATCCATAGGATTATTCTTTAAAATCAACAGATAAAGAGTTCACACAATAGCGTTGTCCGGTTTTTGTAGGTCCATCATCAAATACATGGCCTAAGTGGCTGCCACAATTTGCACACAAGATTTCAGTACGTTTCATGCCGTGTGTAACATCCGAAATGTATTGTACTTTTCCGGGAATGGATTCATCAAATGACGGCCAACCGCAATGCGCATCAAACTTAGAGTTACTTTCAAACAAAGGCTCTCCGCAGGCACCACAGCAATACGTTCCTTTTTCGAAATTCAAGTTGTATTTTCCCGTGTGAGGATATTCGGTTCCTTTTAGACGAAGAATACGATAGCGTTCTTCGCCTAATTGTTCTTTCCATTCTTGTTCGGTTTTTTCTACAGGATATTTCATAATTTTATTGTTTTTTATTAAAAAATTAGGATTCTTTATTTATCTCGTGGAGACTTTGAAAATTAAAATTTTTATTTACTGTATACTATTGTAATTCAGTTATTTGATTTGAATAAACTGAACTATTTTTTCAATTACTTTATGGTTTCCTAGAATTTTTCGATGTCCTAATCCATCTGTTAAAAGTAACTCTCCGTTTTTTAGATATTCATGAATGTGAATTCCTGCCTTTACAGGTACTTCAGGGTCATTATTGTCATGTATTACTAAAACTGGAATAGTAGTTTCTTTAGCTGCTAAAAAAGCAGAATAACTATTCATTTTTTCTCCGTATTTTTTCTCGAAATGCAAACGCAAAAGAGTGCTTATTTTTGGTTTTAATTCTAATTTAGCTACAAAATCATCCATAATATCTTCTACAATATCTCCACTGCCGATAATTACGGCATGATTTACTTTTAAGCCTTTTTTTATAGCATTCAAAACTGACATTCCTCCTAATGAATGGCCAATTGTTGCTTCAAATTGACCAAATTGCTTATCTATTTCTAAAATTGTAGCGATAAAGTCGACCATAATGGTAGTTTTTCCGGGTGATTTTCCATGAGCTGGCGCATCAAAACTAATAGTGGAATATCCTGCTTTTACGAGTTCATCGGCTATTTTGAATAATTGTGTCCCGCGCCCTGACCAACCGTGAACCAATAAAATTTTCTTCTCACTTTTACCATATTGATATAAAACGACCTCCTTATTAATTGCAGGAATTTTGATTAATTTTTGAATGCTATTTCGATCCATCTCTAATTCTCTTTTTGGAATTTTATGTTTTATGGGTGTTGTAAAGAGTTTAGCAGCAAATGATGTAATTAGTTTTGGAGAAATAAAAGAGATTAATTTACTGGTTAATAAAATAATCTTAGGAATTTTTAATAATTGTGTATCAATGGAAGTTTTCTTTGTCATTTCAATAAATTTTCAAGTGCGTTATTATATTATAATTTTTTTAGTAAATTTAGAAAAACATAAAAGTAATATTTTTTATAAAGTTTTTATTGGTATTAACATAAAAGACGGAAATATTAAATAATTGAATAGTATTAACTAAAACATCAAAATTTCATAAATGGAAATATTTCATATTAGTGCAGAATGTTACCCAGTAGCTAAAGTAGGAGGTTTAGCTGATGTTGTGGGCGCATTGCCAAAATATCAAAATAATGCTGGACATCAAGTACGGGTAGTGATGCCTTGTTATGACACAAAATTCAAAAAAGAAAATGATTTTGAATGCGTACATTGGGGTAATGTGAAGTTTGGGAATTTTAATTTTCCTTTTAGTGTTCTCAAAGAAAAAACGGATAAGTTAGGTTTTGAATTGTATTTGGTAGAAATTCAGGAATTATTTGACAGGAAAGATGTTTATGGATATCAAGACGATATTGAACGTTTTTTGTCTTTTCAAATTGCCACTTTAGATTGGATTATAGGTAGAAATAAAGTTCCGGACGTAATTAACTGTCATGATCATCATACTGGTTTGATTCCATTTATGATGTTGTATTGTCATAAATACGAAAAATTGCGAAATACCCCATCTATGATTACCATTCATAATGGTTTGTATCAAGGACAGTTTGGTTTTGATAAATTACATTATATACCGGAGTTCGATTTGGCTCATGTGAATGTTTTAGAATGGGATAAGTGTATTAATTCACTCGCAGTAGGGATTAAGTGCGCTTGGGCTGTAACTACAGTTTCACCCAATTATCTAAACGAAATCAATTATTCGGCTAATGGATTAGAATCCTTGTTTAATCTGGTACGTTATAAATCTAGAGGGATTTTAAACGGAATTGATATCGAAGTATGGGATCCGGCTAAAGACGCGATGCTGGAAAAGAATTATTCAATTAAAAATTTTGAAAAAGGGAAACAAGAAAATAAAGAAAAGTTATGTAATCTCTTTAATCTGGACCCAACAAAACCACTTTTTAGTTTTATCGGTAGATTATTAGAAGAAAAAGGAGGCGATTTATTGCCACATGCAGCAGCGTTAGCCTTATCGGAAAATTATCAACAAATTAATATTTTAATTTTAGGTTCTGGAAATCCAATTATTGAAAATCAATTAAACAGTTTATTGTCGGATTATAAGGGCAACTACAATACCTTTATTGGATATAATGAAGAATTAGCTCATTTGATTTATGCAGGTTCTGATTTTTTATTAATGCCTTCAAGAGTGGAACCTTGTGGTTTGAACCAAATGTATTCGTTACGATATGGAACAATACCTATTGTGAGACGAACGGGTGGATTGAGAGATACAGTCATTGATTTTGGAGATGATGGAAATGGAATTTGTCATGATCAAGCTACTGTTGGAGATGTTTGTTATTCGATTCAAAGGGCAGCAAATCTATATAACGATAAAAATAATTTAAATAAAATTATAAAAAAAGGGATGAGTACTGATCATTCTTGGGAAAGAGTTTGTCTGGAATACATAGAAATGTACAATTTAATAAGTAACAAAAAATGAAAGTTAAAAAGAAAAATGTTATTGCAATTATTTTAGGGGGAGGGCAAGGATCCAGATTATATCCATTGACAGAAACAAGATCTAAGCCTGCAGTACCAATAGGAGGTAAGTATAGATTGGTCGATATTCCTATATCAAATTGTATGAATTCAGATATTTATAGAATGTTTGTATTAACACAATTCAATTCAGCTTCTTTAAATGCACACATTAAAAATACATATAACTTTAGTATTTTTAGTCATGCCTTTGTTGATATTCTTGCTGCAGAACAAACGCCTGATAATCCAACTTGGTTTCAAGGTACTGCGGATGCTGTAAGACAATGTATGCCTCATTTTTTAAATCATGATTTTGATTATGCTTTGATTCTTTCCGGAGATCAATTGTACCAGATGGATTTCAACGAAATGCTTGAGGCGCATATAGACAATGAAGCTGATATTTCTATCGCCACTTTACCTGTAAATGCTAAAGACGCTCCTGAATTTGGAATATTAAAAACAAATTCTGAAAATTTTATAGAATCTTTTATTGAAAAACCTGCAAAAGAATTATTGCCAAATTGGGAATCGGATGTAAGTGAACAAATGAAAAGCGAAGGAAAACATTACTTGGCTTCGATGGGAATCTACATATTCAACAAAAAATTGTTGGTAGAGATTATGTCAAATAAAGAAACCAAGGACTTTGGTAAAGAAATTATCCCACAAGCTGTTGGACATAAAAAGATATTAAGCTACCAATATGAAGGATATTGGACTGATATTGGTAATATAGATTCCTTTTTTGAAGCTAATATTGGACTGACTGAAGATATACCTAAGTTTAACTTATTCGATAACGACAATAAAATTTTTACCAGACCAAGATTATTGCCCCCATCGAAATTTCAAAGAACAATGGTCGACAAATCGTTGATTTCTGAAGGTTGTATCTTGAATGCTAAAGAGATAAATCATTCCGTGATTGGTATTCGATCCAGAATAGGTGAAGGAACTGTAATTCAAAATTGTTATGTAATGGGTAATGATTTCTATCAGAATATTTGTGATATGAATGACGATCTTAAAAACAATAAACAATTAATAGGCATTGGGGAAAGATGTTTTATAAATAATGCTCTTGTGGATAAAAATTGCAGAATTGGTAATGATGTTTACATCAATGGAGGAAGCCATTTAGAAGATTTTTCTAATGAACTATATGCCATTAAAGACGGAATTGTTGTTATCAAAAAAGGAGCAGTTATACCGGATAATTACATCATAAAGTAAATTTATAAACTGTTTTTTCTTAAAATAATATTCTATTCTTTTTCTAAAAATAGAATTATACAATTGTTATATGAGCAAAGTTATCTCGCATTCCCTTTTTACCGATTTTGATATCGATTTATTCAAATCAGGGAAACATTTCCGGCTATACGAAAAACTAGGCGCACATCTTATAACGGTTGACGGAGTAGATGGTGTTTATTTTGCTGTTTGGGCTCCTACAGCTCATTCGGTTTCTGTGGTTGGGGATTTCAATTTTTGGACACAAGGCGAACATCAATTAGCAGTTCGTTGGGATTCTTCCGGTATTTGGGAAGGATTTATTCCAAACGTTAAAAAAGGAACAACCTATAAATATAAAATACAATCCAATAATGGTGGAATCATCACTGAAAAAGCAGATCCTTTTGCTTTTTACTGTGAAAAACCACCACATACCGCTTCTGTAGTTTGGGATTTAGATTATAAATGGAAAGACAAAAACTGGATGGAAACGCGTCAAAATCATAATGGTTTAGACAAGCCTTATTCCGTATATGAAGTACATTTAGGTTCATGGAAACGTCATGCGGAAGAAAACCGTTTTTTGACTTATCTCGAATTTGCTGAAGATTTAGTAAATTATGTAAAAGAGACAGGATTCACCCACGTTGAGTTTATGCCAATAATGGAATACCCTTACAATCCTTCTTGGGGGTATCAATTAGTGGGATATTTTGCACCAACCTCCCGTTTTGGGAATCCGCAAGAATTCATGCATTTGGTTGACAAATTGCACGAAGCCGGAATTGGAGTAATTCTGGACTGGGTGCCATCTCATTTTCCAGATGACGCACATGGTTTAGGATTTTTTGACGGATCAAATCTTTTTGAACATCCTGATCGCAGAAAAGGCTATCATCCGGATTGGAAAAGTTTAGTTTTTAATTATGGGCGAAATGAAGTTCGTTCCTTTTTGATTAGTAATGCGTTATTTTGGTTACACCATTATCATGCCGATGCTTTGCGTGTTGATGCCGTTGCTTCGATGTTGTATTTGGATTATTCCAGAAACGATGGAGAATGGGAGCCTAATATTTATGGCGGGCGAGAAAACCTGGACACGATTAGTTTCTTGAAGGAATTCAATGAAGCCGTTTATCTAAATTATGAAGGAGTACAAACGATTGCAGAGGAAAGCACTTCGTTTCCTATGGTTTCAAGACCAACCTCTGTTGGTGGTTTAGGCTTTGGAATGAAATGGATGATGGGTTGGATGCACGATACTTTAGAATATTTTCAAAAAGATACTGTGTATAGAAAGTACCATCAAAATGATTTGACTTTTTCAATGACCTACACTTTTTCGGAAAATTTCATGTTGCCGCTTTCGCATGATGAAGTTGTTTATGGAAAAAAATCGATAGCGGGAAGAATGCCAGGAGATGAATGGCAGAAATTTGCGAATTTAAGATTACTATACGGCTATATGTTTATGCATCCCGGAACTAAATTGTTGTTTATGGGAAGTGAATTTGGACAAAGTAGAGAGTGGAATTTTGAAGGAAGTTTAGATTGGCATTTATTGCAATATCCGTATCATGAAGGTGTAAAAAAATTGATTACTGATTTGAATAAGTTGTATAAAACGCAACCTGCGTTGCATGAAAAACAATTCAGCCCGGAAGGTTTTGAATGGATTAATTACTCCGATCATCAAAATGCTGTAATGTCTTTCATTCGAAAAGGAAATAACCCAAAAAACGATGTAATTGTAGTTTGCAATTTCACTCAAGTTGTTCGTCCTAATTATCGAATTGGTTTACCAAAAAAAGGTAAATTGACAGAAATTTTTAATAGTGATGCTTCAAATTATGGAGGAAGCGGAGTTTCTAACGCTAAAAAAACAGTAATTGAAGCCATGCCTTATGATGGAAGAGATTATTCTGCTGAGTTGCTTTTGCCTCCTTTAAGTGTTACCGTTTTTAAAATTTCATAAATATAAAATGACACATTTTTAAAATAAACATAGCTAATGGTTTTCATATAATGGAAACCATTATTTTATATTGTTGATTGTTACATTGAAATAAACTATAACGTTTTCGCGAATAAAACCCACATATGTAAGTGTTTGCAAAGTAATTTTGTAAGTTTGAGTTCTAGAAAAGATTAAAATTAATACCATATAAAATGATTACAAATACAGAATTAGAATATAAAGGAGATTTATATCCTACAAAAATAGTTTCTTTTGAGCATGAAGTGGATTCAATATATTTTCATACCGGTAATAGTGTCATATTAAAAGTGACAGTATTAAGAGATAGCTTAATCCGGTTTAGATTTACAACAAAAGGGTATTTCAGCAATGATTTTTCTTATGCAATTGATAAAAGTCATTCTCATGGATATAACTTTCTTGAGGTTTCTGAAGTAGAAGATTATTATCAGATAAAAACCAGTAAAGTAAAATGTAGAATTCAAAAAATAGATATGAGATTGTCTATTTTTGATTTGGAGGATAATATTATTTTAGAGGATGAGTTGGGTTTTCATTGGGAAGAAAGCTATGAATATGGTGGAAATATCGTAAAAATGAGTAAGGCTTCCAAAGATGGAGAATGCTTTTATGGACTTGGTGATAAGGCAACTCAAATGAATTTGAAAGGAAAGAGACTGGAAAATTTTGCGACTGATCAATATGCTTTTCAAAAAGACCAAGAACCATTATACAAAGTAGTTCCGTTTTATATTGGATTACAAAACAAACAATCGTACGGTATTTTCTTTGATAATACGTTTAGAACCTATTTTGATTTTTGTCATGAAAGAAGAAATGTAACCAGTTATTGGGCCGAAGGTGGAGAAATGAATTACTATTTCATTTACGGACCACAAATGCAAGATGTTGTCACTACTTATACTGATTTGACCGGAAAGCCTGAATTGCCACCGCTTTGGGCACTTGGATACCACCAATGTAAATGGAGTTATTATCCCGAAAGCAATTTGAAAGAAGTTGCAGCTAAATTCAGGGAATTAAAAATCCCTTGCGATGCGTTGTATTTGGATATTGATTATATGGAGGGTTTTCGCTGTTTCACTTGGAACAAAGAATATTTTCCAGATCCAAAAAGAATGGTAGCTGAATTAGCTGAGGATGGTTTCAAAACAGTTGTAATCATTGATCCAGGAATAAAAATTGACAAAGAATACGCTGTATATAAAGAAGCCTTAGAAAAAGATTATTTCTGCAAAAGAGCTGATGGTCCATATATGAAAGGAAAAGTATGGCCGGGAGAATGTAATTTTCCAGATTATACAAATCCTGCAGTAAGAGAATGGTGGGCTGGATTATTTAAAGAATTAATTTCAGATATTGGAGTAAAAGGAGTGTGGAATGATATGAACGAACCTGCGGTTATGGAAGTTCCCAATAAAACATTTCCTATGGATGTGCGTCACGATTACGATGGAAATCCTTGCAGCCATAGAAAAGCACACAATATTTATGGTACACAAATGGCGAGAGCCACGTATCATGGTGTAAAACGATTTGCTTATCCAAAAAGGCCTTTTGTTATAACAAGATCAGCATACGCAGGAGCGCAACGCTATACTTCTTCTTGGACAGGAGATAATGTTGCCACTTGGGAACATTTGTGGATTGCCAATATTCAAGTGCAACGTATGTCCATTTCCGGAATGGGTTTCACAGGTTCTGACATCGGAGGATTTGCAGAACAGCCATCAGGAGAATTGTATGCCCGTTGGATTCAATTAGGGGTTTTTCATCCTTTTTGCAGAACCCACTCATCTGGTGATCATGGCAACCAGGAACCATGGGCATTTGACGAGGAAGTAATAGACGTCACCAGAAAATTCGTAAATTTGAGATATCAATTATTACCTTATTTATATACTATGTTTTGGCAGTATATTGAAGAGGGAATTCCAATGTTGAAACCATTAGTTTATTATGATCAGGAAGATATTCAAACCCATTACAGAAATGACGAATTTGTTTTTGGAAACCAAATTTTAGTATGTCCAATTTTAGAACCAAATTCTTTAGGAAGAAGAATGTATATTCCTAGAGGGCAGTGGTATAATTATTGGACCAATGAAGAAGTTAAAGGTGGAAAAGAAATTTGGGTAGATACTAAATTCGATGAAATTCCAATTTTTGTAAAAGCGGGTGCTGTAATTCCTAAATATCCGGTGCAACAATATGTAGGAGAGTTAGAATTTGATGAATTAACATTAGACATTTACTACAAAGAAGGAAAAGAAAAATCAGTAGTTTATGAAGATGCTCAAGATGGGTATGATTATAAAAAAGGGAGATATAGCTTTTTGTCATTTCAAACAACCGGTAAAGAGAAAGAACTGATTATTCAGCTGCATAAAGAAGGAAAATACAATACTAATTATTCTAAATATAAAATAAATCTTATTGGATTACCATTTAAAGTTAAAATGATCGAAATTGATAATGTGGAAGTATCGTTTGATAAAAATACTTTAGAAAATGAAGGTTACTTGATTGTTGATAAGGAGTTTACGGCATTTCATATAACTGGTGAATAACAAAAAAATGATACATTTAAATTTAATTATATAAATAAAGAATTCATAATAGTTGTATTTTTGTATAGAAATTTAAATCTAAAATTATGAAAAAGAACTTATTACTAGGAATTTTCGCAATAGGATTAATCTATTCTTGCGCTACCAATCCCCTTACAGGGAAAAAAAACCTGAATTTGGTTTCTAACAGTGAGTTGTTTCCCTCTTCTTTTCAACAATATGGGACTTTTTTAAAAGAAAATAAAGTTATTGTAGGAACCGCGGATGCAAGAAGAGTTGAAACAGTTGGAATGAGGATTAGGGCTGCTGCAGAAAAATATTTAACCTATTTAGGGCAATCACAATATTTGAATGAGTATCGTTGGGAATATAAATTAATAGATAGCAAAGAAGTGAATGCCTGGTGTATGCCTGGTGGAAAAATTGTTGTTTACTCAGGGATATTGCCAATAACGAAGGATGATTCAGGTCTAGCAACCGTAATGGGACATGAAGTTTCTCATGCATTAGCAAATCATGGGGCACAAAGAATGAGTGCTGCTCAATTACAACAATTAGGAGCTGTAGGTGTTGCGGTTGCAACTGGTAGCCAAAGTGCCGAAAAGCAACAAATGTGGCAACAATATTATGGATTAGGATCTCAAGTAGGAGTAATGCTTCCATTTAGTAGAAATCATGAAACGGAAGCCGATAAAATTGGTCTTACTTTAATGGCCATTGCAGGGTATAACCCGGATGAATCTATTGTTTTTTGGCAAAGAATGGCTTCACAATCTGCGGGACAATCTCCACCGGAATTTTTAAGCACACACCCATCTGATGCTACAAGAATTGCAAATCTAAAAGCATTAATCCCAGAAGCAAAAGCTTTAGCTGCTAAAGTTGGAATTATTTACAGATAGCAACCTGTTATTATAAAAACAGTTAAACAGGCTGTCCTTGAAAGGGATAGCCTGTTTTTTTTAATTTAAGTCATAAAGCATTACGGCTGTTATCATTCTTTAATGATTTGTTAATGCATAAATTACTTGCTTTTTAGATCATTCTTAACAAAAAATAAATAAATTCGCATCGCAAACAACAACAATATGGCAGATTTACCAAAAGGGAGTAAAAAATTATTAAACGCTTGGGCTTTTTATGATTGGGCAAATTCAGTTTATCCATTAGTGATTTCTACAGCTATATTTCCAATATTTTACCAAGCTTTATTTTCCGACGGAGAGCATTACATTTCTGTGTTTGGCATCAGTTTCAAAAATTCAGCTTTGATTAGTTTTGTTACTGCTGCGGCATTTTTACTGGTAGCTGTAATTTCGCCATTCTTATCGGGCGTTGCAGATTATGTTGGTAATAAAAAGTCGTTCATGAAGTTTTTTTGCTATTTAGGAGCTTTATCATGTATAGGTTTATATTGGTTTAGTTTAGGAAATATTTACATCAGTTTGCTCTTTTATTTTTTAGGTTTAATAGGTTTTTGGGGAAGTTTAGTGTTTTATAATTCCTATTTGCCAGATATTGCATTTGTAGAGCAGCAAGATGATGCGAGTGCCAAAGGATATTCTTTTGGTTATGTGGGAAGCATTATTCTGTTGATTATTAATCTGTCTATGGTAATGATGCCAGACCTTTTTGGGATATCGGGAACCAAAGGAGAAGCCGCTATGAAAGCCATGCGTTATTCTTTTGTCATGGTTGGAATCTGGTGGATTCTTTTCAGTCAATACACCTATTATTTTTTACCAAAGGGGAATAAAAATGCAGACCGTAAAGTGACACATCACGTAGTTTTTAATGGTTTTAGAGAATTAAAAAAAGTATGGGGGCTACTTGGTGAAAATATTATTTTGAAGAAATACCTGCTTAGTTTCTTTGTTTACAGTATGGCTGTACAAACAGTAATGCTTATTGCTACTTATTTTGGGACACAAGAAATTGCTTGGGAATCTAAAAGTGAAAGTACAACAGGGTTAATTATTTGCATATTAGTAATCCAGGTGGTAGCAATTCTAGGTGCTGTTCTAACCTCCAAAGCTTCTGAGAAATTTGGAAATATCCCTACACTAATTGTAATTAACTGTTTTTGGGTTATTTTATGTATTGTGACTTATTTTATTGTTACGCCTATGCAGTTTTATATAATTGCAGGTTTAGTAGGACTTGTTATGGGAGGAATCCAAGCATTGTCTCGTTCTACGTATTCGAAATTATTACCGGAAACAGAGGATACTGCTTCGTTTTTTAGTTTTTATGATGTTGCCGAAAAAGTGGGAATTGTTATTGGGATGTGCGTCTACGGAATCATAGATCAAATTACAGGAAGTCCTAGACTTGCAATTGTTTTCTTTGGGTTGCTTTTTATAGCTGGTGCTATTTTATTAAAAAGAGTTCCAAAAAAAGGCGTTTTAAATTAATAAAACACCTTTCATATAATTTATTTTTTTGAAAATTAGGCTCTCGATATAGCTCCTGAGCCATTCACTTTCGTATCTTTTTTCTTTGGATCTCCAGTGTATTCAATATCACCTGAACCAGAAACTCTGGCATGAAGGCTTTCACTGCAGAAAACTTTACTGTCACCCGAACCAGAAACGGTAATCTTTGCGTTTTTAGCTTTCAAATCACCCGCATCAATATCACCGGAACCATTTAAATTACTATTGAAATTTTCAGATTTTCCAGCTAGAACAATATCTCCTGAACCACTTAAGTTTACATCAAAGTCATTAGCTTCAACATTTAAATTCATATCGCCTGAGCCCGTTAGTTTAGCTGAAAATGATTTCGATTTTATACTGTTTTTAGTTATCACATCACCTGAGCCTATCAAAGAAACTTGACTGATACTTTCGAAAGGGACAATTATGATAATTTTTTTTCCTTGGCTGGTACTGATAGATTTGTTCTTTTCGGTAGAAATTTTCAATACTTGATCGATAACTTCGACTTTGATGTAAGGCAATAAATTTTCTTCGCCTTTTATAGTAATATTTCCTTCTTTCCCCGAAACTAATTCGACATCAAAAAATCCTGTTATTGCAATTCCATCATAAGAACCTGTACTTCTTTTTTCGGAAGTTACTTTACCATTTCCTTTTAATTTTTGATTGGATGACCATTGAGCATAAGTCATTGTAGTTAGTAATAAGGTGCAACTAACAAATAATTTGATTGAATTTTTCATAAATAAAGCTTTAAGATTATTGTTTTTTTACTAATACTACATTTCCGTAATCTGAAATTATAGATACGTTATTGACTCCTTTTTTCTTGTAAAAACCACTGTATTTTTTCAAGTTGTGTAAGTCTTCTTTAGAATTTATTTCTAATTCATTGTCATATTTAAAATTAGCATATTTTACACTTACATTAAAATCAAAAGCATAATTAGCATCAAATCCAATGTTTAATCCGGTGTAAGCACCTGCAATAGTAATAGTATTGGCTTTAGCATTAATAGTCCCAATGTTTACATTGCTGTATTTTGTGGACAGTTTCAAATTATTAGATAATTCACCAACTTTGAGGGTTAAATAATTCCCGGTTGCATCTAATGATTTTACATTTTGAATTTTAATATTTCCGTATTTACTGATGTATTTAACGACATCACTTTCTTGAATATCTACATCAGTATAATCAGAAGCTAAATTGAGTTTTGTTGCTTCTCCAATTTTCAAATTCGAATACTTTGCCGTAATAGTTGCATTTTTTAAAAATGAAATACTCGAGTTAGAGCAGTATTCTACTAGAATATTACTCATGTTACCGGATAATCTTCCTAATGCTATTTTACCGTATTTGCATTTAATTTCAGCGTCAGAGAATAAGTCCGATGTAGTGATATTTCCGTATTTATTATGAAGTTTTACACTGCCATTTTTTGGAATTTTGAGCGTATAATTAATTTGAAAACTATTGTTTTTGCCATTACTCTTATAACTGGAGTTTCCCAAAATGGTTTTTGCAGTAATCATCCCTTTCAGTGCAATTATATCAACATCAATATCGTCAATGCGTTGGTTCACCCAGTTTTCATTATCGCCGCTCACTTTTATAACAATATCCAATTCAGTTTTATCTTCGTCCCAAGTGGTTACCGAAATATTGCCGTATGAATTATCGATATAAAGTCCCGCATCCGAATTTACGAAATAGGCTTTTTTAATGGTTTTTTGTTTAGTATGGATATAATCAGGATCATTGGGAAATCCTAAAATTGGAATTAAAACGAATAATAGGAGTAGTTTAAATTGTTTTTTCATCAGAGATATTTTTTAATTTTTCATTATTTTCAATGTGTAGCAGTACATTTTGCAAAAAAGAAATCCGTGTTTGAAGATTGCTGATCATCGCATAAATAATTTGCTTACTTTCTCCATTTGTTTCTAATTCCTTAATTATTTTTTCATAATCACTATCTAATGTTCTCATTTGTTTGAGTGCATCGGAAATTATTTTTTCATTTTCAGGTGATTTTTTTTCTTTTATTTTTTCTAATTCATTTTCAATTAAAATTGTAAAAATGGAATCTGTTTGTTTGGTCTCTCTTGATGCAAATCGCAGTTCTTCTGTTTTTTTAGGAGTATTATTGAATATTGAAAGTCCTAACATAACTAAGATAGAAGCAGCGATACCAATAGAAACGAAACGTTTCCAATTCGGTTTCTTAGATTTTAATTTTTTTATAAATCGTTCCTCATGATTGCTTTCAAGAGTCTCGATGTCCCATTGATTTTCAAATTTGTCAAATAATTTGTCCAGTTTTTTATTTTCCTTTTTCATATTTCCTCTAGTTTTTTTCTTAAACAGTCTTTGGCTCTACTCAGTGTAGTTCTGCAATTGGCATAACTGATATTTAGAATTTCGCTGATTTCCTCTTGGTCATAGCCTTCAATAAAAAAAAGAGTCAAAACCATTCTGTAATTATATTTCAGGGAGTTGATGACCTCTAAAATTTGTTTTACTTTTAATTCGTTGAAATTTGAGCTTTCAGTTAAAACCGATTCATTTTCTTCAATTTTATAAAGCGTTGTATCAAAATCTTCCGGTTTGAATTGATAGTTCTTTTTGTAAAAATCAATACTACAGTTCACGATAATTCTTTTTAACCAAGCGCCAAAAGCCACTTCTTGTTTATAGTCGTTTATCTTAGTGAATGCCTTTAAAAAACCTTCCTGCATTACATCTTCAGCAAAATGGGCATCTTTGACAATCCGAAAGGACACGTTATACATCGCTTTTGCATAGCGATTGTAAACCTCATACTGTGCTTTTTGATTTTTTTGCCTGCAAAGCAAGATTAATTCTTCGATATTATAGTTGGTTAAACTCAAACAGCTGATTTTAGTTTATTATAAGGACTCGGTCTTTTTACGTTTGTTACACTTTTATAAAATTAAACTATATTTTTTCTTTGGATGTGTTCTGAATTGTTTTATTTGGCTATTGTTTGTTGTGTCTAAAATATCTCTTTCTAAAGAAAAATGGGATAAAAATATTATATTTTGGCACAGAGATTGACTCTTTTAACGTTATTCGAATAATGAGGACTAAAGATAGATTTTATATAAAAAGACTACTTTGAAACCTTATATTTGCTTAAATAATGAAATTTTTAATGACAAAAAGACTTAAATAATATATGTCAAATCATAAAATACTTACTATTGACAATCTGTCACTTCAAGAATTTGATTCGGAAGCAGATTTAATTCCACTTTTGACTCCCGAGGACGAGGAGGAAATGAATAATGAGGCATTACCTGAATTGTTGGCTATTTTACCTTTGCGAAATATGGTTTTATTTCCAGGAGTTGTAATACCAATTACTGCAGGTCGTGATAAATCAATTAAATTGATCAATGACGCTAATGCAGCTGGTAAAACTATTGGAGTTGTTGCCCAAATCAATGAAGAAGATGAAGATCCTACCAAAGATGATATTCATAAAATTGGAACTGTAGCCCGCATTTTGCGTGTGCTAAAAATGCCTGATGGCAATATCACTGTAATTCTTCAAGGTAAAAAACGTTTCGAAATTGACTCTGTTGTTGATGAGTCTCCATATATAACAGCAAAAATTAAAGAAGTTCCTGAAAAAAGACCTAAAAAAAACGATACTGAATTTGTAGCAATTTTGGATTCAATCAAAGAATTAGCGATTCAGATTATTAAAGAAAGTCCAAATATTCCAAGCGAAGCAACCTTTGCCATCAAAAATATTGAGAGCCAATCTTTCTTGATCAATTTTGTTACTTCTAATATGAATTTGTCTGTTAAAGAAAAACAAGATTTGTTGGCCATTAATGAATTGAAAGATAGAGCTTTAGAGACATTGCGTTACATGAATATTGAGTTGCAAAAACTCGAATTGAAAAACGATATCCAATCTAAAGTTCGTTTTGATTTAGACCAACAACAACGCGAATATTTTCTTCACCAACAAATGAAAACCATTCAGGAGGAATTGGGTGGCGTTTCTCAGGAAGAGGAAATGGAGGAAATGTTGCAGAAGTCTTTGACCAAGAAATGGGATGAAAAAACAAAAAAACATTTCGATAAAGAATTGTCTAAAATGCGACGCATGAACCCACAAGCGCCTGATTTTGGAATTCAAAGAAACTATTTAGAGTTGTTTTTGGAATTGCCTTGGGAAGAATATTCTAAAGATAATTTCGATTTAAAAAGAGCACAAAAAATATTGGATAGAGATCATTTTGGTCTTGAAGATGTTAAGAAAAGAATGATTGAGCATTTGGCAGTTTTAAAATTGCGAAATGACATGAAGTCTCCAATTATTTGTTTGACAGGACCTCCAGGAGTTGGAAAAACGTCCATTGGTAGATCGATAGCAGAAGCATTGGGTAGAAAATATGTTAGGATTTCTCTTGGTGGTTTACGCGATGAAGCGGAGATTCGCGGCCATAGAAAAACCTACATTGGCGCCATGCCGGGAAGAATTATCCAAAGTTTGAAAAAAGCCGGAACTTCAAATCCTGTTTTTGTTTTAGATGAAATTGATAAGTTGTCAAATAGCAATCAAGGCGATCCATCATCAGCATTACTGGAAGTTTTAGATCCGGAACAAAATAATTCTTTTTATGATAATTTCCTTGAAATGGGATATGATTTGTCTAAAGTCATGTTTATAGCCACATCTAATAATATGGCTGCAATTCAACCTGCGTTGAAAGACAGAATGGAAATCATCAAAATGTCAGGCTATACGATTGAAGAAAAGGTAGAAATTGCCCGTCAGCATTTGTTTCCAAGACAATTGAAAGAACACGGTTTGACGACTAAAGATTTGACCATTGGAAAAAAACAATTAGAGAAAATTGTCGAGGGATACACTCGCGAATCGGGAGTTCGTGGTTTAGAAGCTAAAATTGCTCAAGTAATTCGTAACGCAGCTAAATCAGTTGCAATGGAAGAAGAGTATAACAAAAAAGTAACTGACGGCGATATCATAAAAACGCTGGGTGTTCCAAGATTAGAAAGAGATAAATACGAGAACAATGATGTTGCCGGTGTGGTAACTGGTTTGGCTTGGACTTCTGTTGGTGGTGACATTCTGTTTATAGAATCGTTACTTTCACCAGGAAAAGGGACCATGACCATTACCGGAAACTTAGGTACGGTAATGAAAGAATCTGCAACCATTGCTTTAGAGTACATCAAGGCCAATGCGAAACTTTTAGGATTGGATTCAGAGATACTTTCTAAATATAATATTCACTTGCACGTTCCGGAAGGAGCTACTCCAAAAGACGGTCCAAGTGCAGGAATTGCTATGTTGACGTCATTAGTTTCCTTGTTTACACAAAAACGAGTGAAGAAAAACTTGGCTATGACAGGAGAAATCACCTTGCGTGGAAAAGTTTTACCAGTAGGTGGAATCAAAGAAAAGATTTTGGCTGCCAAAAGAGCCAATATCAAAGAAATTATTCTGTGTCACGAAAACAAAAGCGATATTGATGAAATAAAACCAGAATATCTGGAAGGACTTTCTTTTCATTATGTGAAGGAAATGAGCGAAGTGTTGAAATATGCTTTAACCGATCAGAAAGTTAAAAATGCCAAGGATTTAAAATAAAAATTAATTTCATACCCATAGCTTCGGGATAAAATTCCAAATTCTAAAACCTGATTTTCAGTGCTTGGAATTTGGAATTTTTATTTGCAATTAGGAGTTTTAAAGTTGTCATTTATTGTATTTATAATTTTATCTTCGCAGTTGCGTTTTACCTTACATAAGTTGCAATTTAAAGCATGTTAAAAAAACTTTTATTATACTCCTTATTTTTCATTTGTTCTGTGTCTTACAGTCAAATAGGAGGTAAGTATACCTATCAGTTTTTGAACTTGGTCACTTCACCAAGACAAGCCGCACTGGGAGGAAAAGTGATTACGATTTATGATGATGACGTCAATCAAGCCCATTTTAATCCAGCGACTATAAATGCCGAAATGGACAATCATTTGGCTTTAAATTATGGAAGTTATTTTAAGGAAGTAACCTACGGAACGGCTTCTTACGCCTACACGTATGATCGTCATTTGCAAACTTTTCAGGCTGGAGTAAATTATGTGAACTATGGCAATTTTGAAGGCTATGACGAAAATGGTCAGCCAACCTCAGAATTTACCGGAAGTGAAATTGCCCTGTCTTTTGGATATGCCTATAATATCCCTAATACTACGATTCATTTAGGTGCCAGTGCCAAATTGATTTCTTCTACCTTAGAAAGTTATAATTCTTTAGGCGGTGCAATTGATATTGGAGCACTTTTTATAGATGAAAAAAATGATGTAAATTGGGGTTTGGCTATTCGAAATATTGGAACTCAGTTTTCTACGTATAATGGTACAAACGAAAAGCTGTCACTTGAAATCATTGCAGGTGTTTCACAAGAATTAGAAAATGTGCCTATTCGTTGGCATCTTACTTTAGAAAATTTGCAACAATGGAATATTGCGTTTTCGAATCCGGTCCGAGCAGAATCATCATTTGACGGAACGGAGACCGAGGAAAAAATTTCATTTGTGAATAATGCGTTGCGACATGTGATTGTAGGAGTAGAGCTTTTTCCAAAAAAAGCATTTAATTTGCGTGTGGGATATAATTTTAGAAGAGCAGAGGAATTACGTCTTCAGGAACAGCGTAATTTTTCGGGAGTTTCATTAGGTTTCGGACTTAAGTTGAATAAACTGAAATTTAATTATTCATATTCCAGATACACATTGGCAGGAAATACAAGCCTTTTTGGGTTAACCATCAACTTTCAAGAATGATGTTCTCCTTTTAAATTGATGGCAGTACCATTTGATTAATTATTAAAATTTAAATACATTATTTTGAAAAAAATTACCATCGCAATTGACGGATTTTCATCTACAGGTAAAAGTACGTTGGCCAAACAGCTTGCGAATCATCTAGGATATATTTATGTTGATACGGGGGCGATGTATCGTGCCGTAGCTTTATTTGCTATGCAAAACGGTTGCATAAATGCTGATTCTTTTGATAAACAAACATTAATTAACAGTCTGCCAAATATAAAATTGCAGTTCAAATTTAATACTGATTTGGGTTTTGCCGAAATGTATTTGAATGAAGCAAATGTGGAAACAGAAATCAGAACGATTGAAGTTTCCAGTTTTGTGAGTAAAGTAGCTGAAGTTTCTGAAGTTCGTACCAAATTAGTCGAACAGCAAAAAGAAATGGGAAAAGACAAAGCTATTGTAATGGACGGAAGAGATATTGGAACTGTAGTTTTTCCTGATGCCGAACTTAAAATTTTCATGACCGCCAGTGCGACCACAAGAGCGCAAAGACGTTACGATGAGTTGGTTGCAAAAGGAGATGCTGTAACGTTTGAAGAAGTGCTGGCAAACGTAGAAGAACGAGATTATATCGACACACACCGTAAGGATTCCCCATTGGTAATGGCTGAAGATGCTATAGAAATTGACAATTCTCATTTGAACCGTAAAGAACAATTCGAGCTGGTATTGGAATTGGTAAGTGAAATTGCTAAAACGATATAATTATTTGCAGATCTCATTTTTAATAGTAGATTTACGCCCTGTTAATTTTAAAAAAAATAAAAAACAACTCATCGTATGGGAATTAAAAATAGATTGGTATTGATGAACTTCCTTCAATTTTTTATTTGGGGATCATGGTTACTTACGATTGGTGCATATTGGTTTAATAATAAGCACTGGTCTGGAACCGAGTTTGGAATCATTTTTTCAACAATGGGTATTTCTTCTGTTTTTATGCCAGCTTTAACAGGAATTATTTCAGATCGATTTATAAATGCTGAAAAATTATATGGTTTGCTTCATTTTTTTGGTGCTGCCGCCTTGTTTTGCTTGCCACAAGTTGATAATCCTACTACATTTTTTTGGGTAATGTTAGTCAATATGTTTTTTTATATGCCTACAATTTCCTTATCAATAACGGTGGCTTATAATGCATTAATTGCAAAAGAAATGGATGTGGTAAAGGATTATCCACCTATTAGAATATGGGGAACAATAGGTTTTATAGCGGCGCTTTGGGTGGTAAGTTTGACGCATAATGAAACTTCTTCAAACCAGTTTTATATTGCAGGTGTAGTTTCTTTACTATTAGGTGCTTATGCTTTTACACTTCCTAAATGTCCTCCAATGTGTAAAGGAGAAAAAAGCGCTTCTTTTACGCAAGCTTTAGGATTGAATGCTTTTGAATTGTTTAAGCAACGAAAATTTGCTGTTTTCTTTATCTTTTCTATGTTGTTAGGCGCTGCTTTGCAATTGACTAATGCGTATGGAGATACTTATATCCATGATTTTGCTACTGTTGATGCTTATAAAAATACTATTGCGGTTCGATATCCTGCTATAATAATGTCGATATCTCAAGTTTCAGAAACACTATTTATATTGGCAATTCCGTTTTTCCTGAGAAAATTTGGTATCAAATATGTAATGTTATTTAGTATGTTGGCTTGGGTATTGCGTTTTGGATTGTTTGCCTTTGGAAATCCATCTGATGGTCTTTGGATGATAATCATGTCATGTATCGTGTACGGAATGGCCTTTGACTTTTTTAATATTTCGGGTTCTTTATTTGTGGAAACACAAACAGATTCGAAAATCAGAGGAAGTGCGCAAGGTATGTTTATGATGATGGTGAATGGTTTTGGCGCCTTGATTGGTAGTTTTGCGAGTGGTTATGTTATTCAAAAATATTTTACTATGGCTGATGGAAGTAAAGACTGGTTTCATATCTGGATCACTTTTGCATCGTATGCTTTAGTACTTGCTATAATTTTTCCTTTCGTTTTTAAAGATAAATTTGGACCAAAAGTTTTGGGAGAAATTAATCACTAAAACCCTTTTTCTTATAAATTTAACCCGATAGCTTTATTTAAGAGTTATCGGGTTTTTTAATGCTGAAAAATCACTATAAAACCTAACTAGCCCTGATGGAGTCGATATCCTCGTAGTCCCGATCCCGAAGCCTCGGGACGGGACGGAGAGATAAAGGCGAGAGCGGGTACGTTACCCACAGAAAAGCAAAAATGCTTCGCTGCTGATTATCAATTTATTACTATTTTTTGATTACTGATTTTCATGACAAAAAAACTTGACAGTTAAATAAAGATGTATTACCTTTGCAAACCTTTTGGTGAGTAAGAGTTTCCTTTAGGGTTCAATTAATTATACAAACAACTTCTGTTGTTTTCTAGCACAATAAGAAACTCGAGAAAATACAGAATACAAATTTTTAATCAGCATGTCTGAACAAGTAAAATCACAAGAAGAGTTTTTAGCAAATTTTAACTGGCACAATTTCGAAGAAGGTATTGATGCTGTTGATGAGAAAAACTTATTAGAATTCGAAGAACTAGTTTCAAAAACATTTATCGCTACGGATCAAGAAGAAGTGGTTGATGGTACAGTTGTTAGAATTACAGATAGAGACGTTATCGTTGATATCAACGCAAAATCGGAAGGTGTTATTTCATTGAACGAATTCCGTTACAACCCAGCATTAAAAGTAGGTGATACTGTTGAAGTATTAATTGACATCCGTGAGGACAAAACAGGTCAATTAGTATTGTCTCACAGAAAAGCACGTACTATCAAATCATGGGATAGAGTTATTTCGGCTAACGAAACAGGAGAAATCGTTAATGGTTTTGTAAAATGCAGAACTAAAGGTGGTATGATCGTTGACGTTTTCGGAATTGAAGCTTTCTTGCCAGGATCTCAAATTGATGTTAAACCAATTAGAGACTACGATGTATATGTAAACAAAATGATGGAATTCAAAGTGGTAAAAATTAACCACGAATTCAAAAATGTTGTTGTTTCTCATAAAGCGCTTATTGAAGCGGATATTGAAATCCAGAAAAAAGAAATCATCGGTCAATTACAAAAAGGACAAGTATTAGAAGGTGTTGTTAAAAACATTACTTCTTATGGTGTGTTTATTGACTTAGGTGGTGTTGATGGATTAATTCACATTACTGACCTTTCTTGGAGTCGTATTAACCACCCAAGTGAAGTTCTTGAATTAGATCAAAAATTAAATGTTGTAATCCTTGATTTCGATGACGAAAAAACAAGAATACAATTAGGATTGAAACAATTAAACGCTCACCCTTGGGATGCTCTTGATGCTAAATTAGCAATTGGAGACAAAGTAAAAGGTAAAGTAGTTGTAATCGCTGATTACGGTGCTTTCATCGAAGTTGCTGAAGGTGTTGAAGGTTTAATCCACGTTTCTGAAATGTCTTGGTCTACTCATTTACGTTCTGCTCAAGATTTCGTAAAAGTAGGTGATGTTGTTGAAGCTGTTATCTTAACATTAGATAGAGATGACCGTAAAATGTCATTAGGTATCAAACAATTGTCTCAAGATCCTTGGACTGATATCACTGCTAAATACCCAGTAGGTTCTAAACATACAGGTATCGTTAGAAACTTTACAAACTTTGGAATTTTCGTAGAATTAGAAGAAGGAATTGATGGATTAATTTACATCTCTGACTTATCTTGGACTAAGAAAATCAAACATCCATCTGAATTTGTAAACGTTGGTGAAAAACTTGACGTAGTAGTATTAGAATTAGATGTTGAAGGACGTAAATTATCTTTAGGTCACAAACAAACTACTGCTAATCCTTGGGATCAATATGAAGATTCTTTCGCAGTTGGAACTGTCCACACAGGTGAAATTTCTGAAATCGTTGACAAAGGAGCTACTGTAGAATTCGGAGATGATATCGTTGCTTTCATTCCTACACGTCACCTTGAAAAAGAAGACGGTAAGAAATTGAAAAAAGGAGAATCTGCTGATTTCAAAGTAATCGAATTCAACAAAGAATTCAAAAGAGTAGTTGCATCTCACACTGCTATCTTCCGTGAAGAAGAAGAGAAAAATGTAAAAACAGCTACTGAAAATACTTCATCAGCTTCAACATCTACAAATGCACCAGCTGCAACTTTAGGTGATAACAATGATGTATTAGCAGCATTAAAAGCAAAAATGGAAAAGTCAGAGAAAAAATAATTTCTTGATTTTTGAATATAGAAAGCCCCGCAATTTGCGGGGCTTTTTTTTGTGCTTTATTTTTAGGAGCAGAGCAGTTGAATTTACCATCCATAATCCTCCCGCTGTGCGCAGTATCTTGTTATTGTGCAGAAAAACCATTTTCAAAACCAACTTTTGCATAGCACAATAAAAAGGATACTTGCTGCCATCGGGGCTAAGTTAGAACTTACATCTATCTCATCGCATTCAAAAAATTTAAAATTTAAAAATAATTTCATTTTTTAAAACCAAACCCAATTAAACACCGTAAATGCTTTATATAACTTAAAAAATAGATTTTATGAAAACTAGAAAATTTTTATCGATTGCATTTTTTGCATTAGTATTTGGAGCTACATCTTTTGCTCAAAAAAGTGTTATGGTTGGAGGAGCAGCGATGTATCCTTCTAAAAACATTATTGAGAATGCAGTTAACTCTAAAGATCACACGACGCTAGTTGCAGCAGTTAAAGCCGCAGGATTAGTAGAAACTTTACAAAGCAAAGGTCCATTCACCGTTTTTGCCCCTACAAATGCAGCGTTTGATAAATTGCCAGCCGGAACTGTAACCACATTATTAAAACCAGAAAACTTAAAAACATTGCAAACAATCCTTACCTATCATGTAGTTGCTGGGAAAATGAATGCTTCTGATATAGCAAAAGCTATTAAAATGGGAAAAGGAAAAGCTACTTTAAAAACAGTTAGTGGTGGAACTTTAACAGCTTGGATGCAAGGAAAAGATTTGTATATCACGGATGAGAACATGAACAAAGCTAAAGTAACAATTGCTGATGTGAACCAATCAAATGGTGTGATTCACGTGATTGATGCAGTAGTATTGCCAAAAAAATAATTTTTGATTAGAGGTTGATATTTTGTTGATTGAAAGAGCCCTGCAATTTGCGGGGCTCTTTTGTAAAAAAAATCCAGATTCTAATTTCAGAATCTGGATTTTATAATTTATAAAAACAAAATTTATCTTAAACTTGCTCCAAGCTCAGTTTCAAAATTATTTTGCAGTTTGCTCATTATTTTATCAATTTGAGCATCAGTTAACGTTTTTGAATTGTCTTGAATGGTAAAGCCTAAGGCGTATGATTTTTTACCTTCAGGAAGATTATTACCTTCGTAAACATCAAATAAATTAATGTCCTTCAATAGTGATTTCTCTGTTTGGCGTGCAATATTGTAAATACTATCGTAGGTTACGTTTTGGTCAATTAGCAAAGCTAAATCCCTGCGAACTTCAGGATATTTAGGAATTTCAGTGTATTTTATTTTGGTTGAAATCAATTTTAAAATTAAAGCCCAATTAAAATCAGCAAAAAACACTTCTTGTTTGATTCCAAAATGTTTCAATATTGATTTTTTAACGACTCCTAATTCTACCAGTATTTCGGTTCCAACACTAATAGCAATCCCTTCAGAAAATACATCCGAAGTTACTGGTATATTTTGTATTTTCTGAATGCCTAATCGAGAAAGAATCCCATTTATATATCCTTTAAACAAAAAGAAATCAGTTGGTCTCTGAGCGCTGGTCCAATTTTCTTGATTTCTATTCCCAGAAAGGAATAAAGTCAGATGCTTTTTCTCTTCGTAACCGGCAAGATAGTTATGGTACGTTTTTCCAAATTCAAATAATTTCAAATCGGCATTTTTACGATTGATATTATAAGAGATTGCTTCCAGTCCGGAAAACAATAAAGATTGGCGCATGGTAGCTAAATCAGCGCTTAACGGATTTAACATTGTCACGTTGTATGCCGGATTCAATTCTTCTGAAAGGGCAACATAAGATGCAGTCGTCAATGAATTCGCCATCATTTCATTAAATCCTTGAGAATTTAATTGTGTGGCAATCACATTTTGTATTTTATAATCTTCGTTTCTTGGAGAATTAGAAACCGTAGCATTCAGTTTTTTAGAGAAATTAATATTGTTGTATCCATACACTCTCAATATTTCCTCGATAACATCTATTTCCCTCTGAACGTCAACACGGTAAGAAGGAATAGTCAATCCCAACCCTGCATCTGAAACGCTGTTTACTTTGATATCTAATGAAACTAATATTTTTTTAATAGTATCTTTTGGTATTTCCTGACCTATAATTTTAGCCACTTTGCTAAAGTTTAAAAACACAGAAAAGTCTTCTATTTTCTTTGGGTATACATTAACAACATCCGATGTTATTTCTCCGCCAGCTACTTCTTGAATCAATAAAGCAGCACGTTTCAATGCATATTCCGTAATAGTTGGGTCAATTCCTCTTTCAAAACGGAAAGAAGCATCAGTATTTAATTGATGCCTTTTGGCAGTTTTACGAATACTAACGGGATTGAAATAAGCACTTTCTAGAAATATAGAATTGGTATTTTCAGACACTCCTGATTTTTTTCCACCAAAAACCCCTGCAATACATAAAGGTCCTTTTTCGTCACAAATCATTAAATCTTCTTCGTGTAAGGTTCTTTCTATATCGTCAAGTGTAGTAAATTTTGTTCCGCTAGGAAGTGTTTGAACTACAATTTTACCGTTAATTTTTGAAGCGTCAAAAGCGTGAAGAGGCTGACCTAATTCGTGTAAAACGTAATTGGTGACATCGACAATATTGTTTTTTGGATTTAATCCAATGGCTTTCAATCTGTTCTGTAACCAATCTGGAGAAGGTTTTACTTCGATACCAGAAATCGTTACTCCGCAATATCTGGGAGCAAGTTTAGGTTCTTTTACGTCAATATCAATTTTCAAAGTTCTTTTATCCACTCTGAAATTACTCACTGAAGGCGTAATCAGTTCTACGTTTACACCGCTTTGCAACATTCCGGCTCTCAAATCTCGGGCAGTTCCTAAATGGCTCATCGCATCAGCACGATTGGGTGTTAATCCAATTTCGAAAACTTCGTCATTTTCAATTTTGAAAACGGTTGCAGCAGGAGTTCCGGGTAGTAATGCATCGTCGAGTATCATAATTCCGTCGTGGCTTTCACCAAGACCCAATTCATCTTCGGCACAAATCATTCCGTGACTTTCCTGTCCGCGTATTTTTCCTTTTTTGATCGAAAAAGCAACTCCTGTTGCATCATATAATATAGTTCCGATTGTTGCAACTGGTACTTTTTGTCCCGCAGCAACATTGCTGGCGCCGCAAACAATCTGAACAGGAATGCCATTACCTAAGTCTACGGTAGTTATTTTTAGTCTGTCGGCATCCGGATGTTGGATACACGTAAGAACATGTCCTACAACAATGCCTTCTAATCCGCCTTTTACCGATTGGTATTTGTCAACGATTTCTACTTCCAGACCTAAATTAGTTAGTAAAGCTGCCGTTTCTTCGGATTTCCAGTCTATTTTAATGAATTGTTTTAACCAGTTGTAAGATATTTTCATCTGTCAATTTTAATGAGATTGCAAATATAATCAATGTTTCTTGAGGTTCAAAGTTAGTAGGGAACAAAGTTTTAAAACCTTATTCTATTTTTCTGCGTTCTTTTAAATTAATTCTTCGACATGTTTTTTGATGTTTTCAGCAATTTTTTGAGTCGGCAAATCATTTGCATCGTTTCCAAAAGGGTCTTCAATTTCCTCGGCAATTAATTCTAAACTCGCCAAAACATAAAAAATAAATACCACAACCGGGACAACATAGTAACCCAAACTAAAAGAATATCCAAAAGGTAAAGTCATCACATAAAAGAAGATGAATTTTTTTAGAAAAGCACTGTAGGAGTAGGGAATAGGTGTGTTTTTGATTCGTTCACAAGCACCGCAAATATCAGTAAACGATTTCACTTCTTCGTTTAAAATAATCAGTTGATCTCCGGTTATTTTTTTGGAATCGTACAAATCATTAATCTTCTGAAACAACATTTTTGCCACCTGATTGGGTTTGTGCTTGTGATGGTCGATTTCTAAATCTACATCTTCAAACAATTGTTTGCCGGTATCAGTATCATTTAAGTGTTTATGTAAAATAGAAGCATAACCAGGAATCATTTTCCGGAAATATTTACGGTCTTTTTCTTCATGCAACATAGCGGATAATTTTATCGAAAAATTACGGCTGTTATTCACTAAAGAACCCCACAATTTTCTTCCTTCCCACCAACGGTCATAGGCAGTATTAGTCCTGAAAACAAGTAGTAATGAAATCACGAAACCTAACATCCCGTGCATGATCGTAATGTTTTTTACATAACTGTTGTCAGCTAATTCCCAATATTCAACTTCCAAATAGCCTACAATCCCTGAATAAGCACCGATGGCAAGCATTATTGGCATTAATGTTCTAAAGGTATCCGCTTTATGAAAACGAAAAATAAAGGTGAACCAGTCTTTTGTATTATATGAAACCATTTAAGATACTATTTTTAACAAAAGTAAATTAAAAATTAAGATTTCCAGCCAATTCTCGGAGCGCAATTTCAGATAATTTACCTTGAAATTGAGCATTGCTGTAACGCACTTTCGCATTTACATAATTCAATTGTGCAGTTCTGAATTCTAAAGTAGTAATAGTTCCAATACGGAATTTATCTAAAGTAATATTCAAATTTTGTTTCGCAATCGATTCATTTTTTTCTTCTAAAGCAATCAATTCTAAATTAGTCAAATAGGTTTGATAGGAAGTGGCCAACTGTGAGTTTAAAGCCAAATTGTGTTGTTCGATTGTAATTTTAGAATTTTCAATTTGAATCTTGGCGATTTTCTCATTTCTTTTTTGTGAAAAACCATCAAATATATTTAAAGAAGCGCTAAAACCATAGTTTAAACCTCTGGATTGGGATTGCGCCACAAAGCCAAGACTGGATTGACTTTCTGAAAAATTATAGGCGGTAGTTACTCGAACGGTGGGATAACGTGCCGCTTTAATTTGTTTTAATTCTAATTCAGCCACTCTTTTATTGATAATCTGGGCTTCTAATTGTGGGTTTTGCTTTTCAGCTAAGGCCCTTAGTTCCGGTAGCAACAATAATCCATCCACTTCAAGCTGATCAATTACTTTGAAATCAGTGGTAACATCTCTGGCCAACAATTGATTTAATAAAATCTTACTGTTAGCATACAATTCTTTTTGTCTTAACAATGCAACCTGATCCGTATTCAAATCTACTTGGGCATTCAAAACTTCTAATTTAGATGCTTTTCCAATGGTAAATCTGTTTTGTGCCAAAGTCAATCGCTGATTCGAAATGACAATTGTCGTATCCAAAGCAGCTAATTGTTGTTGTTGTTGTACCAAATCGTAATATGCAGCATTCACATCACTGATTCTTGTGATTACGGTTAGCTTTAATTGTGCTTCCCCTAATTTTTGTAATTCTTTCAACTGATCCAGTCTGGCAAACATTCGCAGACCATCAAAAACAGTCCAATCCAATCCAACGCCATACGTCAAACTATTGTTTTTGGCATTGTCTAATTCGGTTTCTGTTCCGTCCTGACGTGTTTGTGAACTATTCTGAATGCTATTGTTATCTACAACGGTAGCAGTAACTTTAGGCAACATTCCTGCATTTCCAATAGCTACGTTTGTTTTTTCAATGGTTAAATTATTGGTAGCAATTTTTATTTCGTAATTGTTTTCCAATGCAATTTTTACTGCGCTTTCCAATGTCAAAACTTCTTGTGCATTTGTTTTTACTACACAAAAAAAGAGTAGTATAAAGCTTTGAAATAGTATTTTAGTATGTGTCATAATTATATTTTTAGCCACGAATCAACGAATTTCATATAAAAATTCGTGTAAATCTATTTAATCCGCGTCATGAGCGTTCCATTCAAATTATTTAACTTCTTTTTCATATTCTTCAATATGATCAAATTCTGGATAATGTTTTCTGGCTTTAGACCACATTAAGTACATTGCTGGAATAACAAACAACGTTAAAACCAAAGAGAAAATAGTACCCCCTACAATCACAACTCCCATTCCAATTCTACTGGTAGAAGCAGCTCCAAGAGACAAAGCGATCGGTAATGCCCCTAATGAAATGGCCAAACTCGTCATTAAAATTGGTCGTAATCTCGCTTCCGAGGCTTCTAATATCGCATCGATTTTCGATTTTCCCTGTTCTCGGAGCTGATTCGCAAATTCGACGATCAGAATTCCATTCTTGGTTACCAAACCAATAAGCATTACCGTACCAATTTGGCTGAAAATATTCCAAGTCTGGCCAAATAACCATAATGAGAATAAAGCTCCTGCAACGGCCATCGGAACGGTCAAAATAATGATAAAAGGATCAATAAAGCTTTCGAATTGTGCCGCTAAAATTAAAAATATCAATAGCAAAGCCAATCCGAATGCAAAAGCAGTATTTGAACTGCTTTCGACAAAATCCCTTGATTCTCCACCTAAATCAGTGGTAAACGTGTCGTCAAGGACTTTAGCTTTAATTTCATTCATCGCATCAATTCCATCGCTGATACTTTTGCCTGGAGCAAGACCTGCAGAAACAGTTGCTGCCATATAGCGATTGTTGTGGTATAATTGTGGCGGATTACTTTTTTCTTCAATGGTTACCACATTGTCCATTTGAATTAATTGTCCCAAATTGTTTTTGACATACATCGACGTTAAATCCAATGGTTTAGAACGGTCTTTTTGGTCAAATTGTCCAATAACCTGATACTGTTTTCCGTTTCTCATGAAATAACCAAAACGTTGTCCACTCAGTGAAAGTTGTAGCGTTTGTGCAATATCAATAACTGAAATTCCTAGACTTTCGGCTTTTTCTCTGTCAATGGTAACATTAACTTCTGGTTTATTGAATTTTAAATTCACATCACTAACCGCAAAAGTTGGGTTTTTAGATACTTCATCCATAAAAACAGGAATTTTTTCTTCCAGTTTTTTAAAGTTTGGAGCTTGTATAATGTATTGAATCGGCAATCCACCGCGTCTGTTCACCGCGATTGTAGGTTGCTCAATTACGGAGGTTTTTGCGTCTGGATATTGTTTGGTCCATTTGGTTAATTTCTCAGCAATTTCTTTTTGAGAATCGGTTCTTTCATCTGGTTGAACCAATGATACCCGAATAAAACCACTGTTTACGGAGGAAGATCCAAAACCGGGAGAGGTGATAACCAAGGCTACTTTTTTACCGGGAATTGAGTCATCTACCAATTTAGACACTTCTTGCATGAAGCGATCCGTGTATTCATAAGAAGAACCTTCGGGAGTAGACATTCGCAAGACAAAACCACTACGGTCGTCATACGGTGCGGTTTCTTTTTGCAAAAGGTTGAAAAACAAATAAATTAATCCAAAACAAGCAATCAAAATAGGGAAGCTCAACCATTTTTTCTTCATAAAACGGTCTAATGCACTGGCATAACCACTATTTAGTTTTTGAAAATAAGGTTCTGTACGAATGTAGAATTTTGATTTTTTTTGTTCTCCGCCTTTCATCAAATAGGCGTTTAACATAGGTGTTAATGTCAACGATACAAAAGCCGAAATTAATACCGCAGCACCTATGACGACACCAAATTCCCTAAACAATCGCCCGACAAATCCTTCAAGGAAAATCACCGGAAGAAATACCGCTGCTAAGGTTATCGAAATCGAAATTACCGCAAAAAATATTTCGTTTGATCCTTTGATGGCTGCCTCGATAGGTGTCATGCCTTCTTCTACTTTTTTGAAAATATTCTCGGTGACTACAATTCCATCATCGACCACCAATCCTGTTGCCAAAACGATAGCCAATAAAGTCAATACATTTATAGAAAACCCGAAAAGCCACATGATAAAGAAAGTAGCAATCAAGGAAACAGGAATGTCAATCAATGGTCTAAAGGCAATCGCCCAATCCCTGAAGAATAAATAGATAATCAAAATCACCAAAACAATAGAAATCCCTAACGTTTCGGCAACTTCAATAACTGATTTTTTTACAAAAATAGTATTGTCAATGGCTATATTTAGTTGGATATCTTTTGGTAAATCCTTTTTTAATTTTTCGAATTCCTTATAAAAAGCAGCTGAAATATCTAAATAATTGGCTCCGGGAAGCGGTACAATTGCAACACCAACCAAAGGTGTTCCTGATTGGGTCATTTTAGTTTCCGTATTTTCTGGTCCAAGACTCGCTGTTCCTACATCGCTAAAGCGAACTACTTTTTCCCCTTCGGAACGAATAATGATATTGTTGAATTCTTCAGCAGTAGAAAGATTTCCCACTGTTTTTACCGTTAATTCGGTATTGTTTCCGGTAAGTTTTCCGGAAGGTAATTCTACATTTTGTTTGTTCAAGGCATCTCTCACTTCTGATACGGTGCAACCATAAGAAGCCAGTTTCACGGGATCTATCCACAAACGCATTGCATATCTTTTTTGTCCCCAAATTTGGACACCGCTCACGCCAGGAATCGTTTCTAATCGTTGTGAAATTACATTTTCGGCATAATCACTTAATTCCAATGCGTTTCTGGTATCACTTTGAACGGTCATTGAAATTATCGCATCACCATTGGCATCAGCCTTAGAAACCACAGGAGGGGAATCGATATCTTGCGGAAGATTTCTAACGGCCTGAGAAACTTTATCTCTAACGTCATTTGCCGCTTCTTCCAGATCTTTATCCAAATTAAACTCGATGGTAATGTTACTGCTTCCTTGCGCACTCGAAGATGTTACGTTTCTAATCCCATCAATGGAATTGATTGCTTTTTCAAGCGGTTCCGTAATTTGGGATTCGATAATATCAGCATTTGCACCAGCATAATTCGTACGAATGGAAACTTGCGCCGGATCAATCGATGGAAATTCTCGAACTCCTAGAAAAGTATAACCAATTATTCCAAAAAGTACGATGGCTAAATTGATTACTATAGTAAATACGGGTCTTCTAATACTTGTTGTGGATAAACTCATTTAGATTTTAGATTTTTGATTGCTGATTTTAGATTTTTGATGGCTCTGAAGGAATCTAATATATCAATCTATTTAATTTTAACAGTCACAGGAGTTTCATTTTTTAGAGACATAACACCACTGGTAATAATGGTATCACCAGCTTTCAAACCTGAAAGTACTAAAATTGAGGCATCCGTTCTTGTAGCAGTTTCTATCATTACTTCTTTGGCTTGACCATTACTGGAGATGAAGACTTTTTTACCGTTTTGTACTGGAATAATTGCTTCTGTTGGCACTACAATAGCATCTTTTATGATATCCAAAGGCAATTCGACATCAGCAAATGTTCCGGGTAATAATTTTCCGTTTTTGTTGTCGGCAATCGCACGAACTTGTAATGTTCTGGTAGCTACTGCAACTTCAGGCTCAATGGCATATACTTTAGCGGTATACTTTTCAGTAGAACCCGAAACGGTGAAACTAATGTTGGTATTTGTTTTTACTTGACTGGCATATTTTTCAGGGATTGAAAAAGTGATTTTTAGTTTTCCTGTATTTACTAATTTCGCGACCAAAATGGCAGGCGTAATATAGGTTCCCGGCGAAATTGAACGCAATCCGATTCTTCCTGAGAATGGCGCTCTAACGGATGTTTTCGCAATTTGTGCTTTTATCAACTGACTTTGTGCTTGTGCCGATTTTAAATCGGCTCTGGCCAAATCATATTCTTCCTGACTGATGGCTTCTTTTTGTAATAACAATTTAGCTCTTCTTTCGTTTTCCGACGCCAATCCTTCTCTGGTGGAAGTTTGTCTCAATTGCGCTCTTAACTCTAAATCATTTACTTTAAAAAGTACCTGTCCTTTACTCACATTGCTTCCTTCCTGAAAATAAATTGCCTCAACAATTCCAGAAACTTCACTGCGAATTTCTACTTGTTCATTGGCTTCAATAGAACCTGAGAGTGATAAATTATTGTCAAAAGTTTGTGGTGTTGCCACAATTCCGTTTACGCTCATGGACTTGCCTTTACCTTTTTGATCTTTTGAATCGGCATTTTTATTTTTATTTTCTGTGATTCGGTAGCCAATAAATCCAATGATTCCGATAGTTAACAAGGCATAAACTAGGTATTTAATTTTCATAGTATAGAGTAAAGTAGGATTAGGTTTCCGTAATTTTAGTTAAAAACAAATTTAGGTTTTAGAAATGGGAATTGTGATCTTGTTAATTTTTATTTAACGTTTGTACATACAAGTATTAAACTCAAGTAATGAATGAAAGCCGTTAATAGAAAAGGTTAAGACTATCAAAAATTGAAATGGTTTAATTGAAAAAAAAGTTTAATTAATATAATTCCGGATATTTTTTTTCGTCAGTTCGAGTGATTCTATAAAATAGCTACAGCATTTTTATAAAAATGTATCGAGAACCATTATGTCGAGAAAACTTCTCGATACATTTTTGGCTTATCAAATTCCGTTTTCAAACCTAATTCTTTCTAGCCAAAAACACTCGAAGAGACGTTAATCAAGGTATCTTGTGTTTGTCCGTTCGGTTTTTGAAAAAAATCGTATCGAGAATAGAAAAATTATTACACGCAAAAAGACTTAACTAATATAATTCCAGATGTTTTTCTTTTTGGTCATTTCGATAAAAACAGCTCTCAAAGCAGCGTGCTCCGGTTTTTGCATGCTCGCATCTTCCTTAAGTAATTTTAAAGCATAATTTCTGGCTAATGCCAAAGTATCTCTGTCTCGAACCAAATCGGCAATTTGAAGATTTAAAACTCCGCTTTGTTGCGTTCCCATTAAATCTCCCGGACCACGAAGCTTCAAATCGACTTCAGCAATTTCGAAACCATCGTTCGTTTGGACCATGGTTTCCATTCGGGTTTTACTGTCGGAACTCAATTTATGGCTCGTCATCAGGATGCAATAACTTTGCTCTGCACCACGACCCACGCGACCGCGAAGCTGATGCAGTTGCGATAATCCAAAACGTTCCGCACTTTCGATAATCATCACACTGGCGTTCGGAACATTGACACCAACTTCAATTACCGTTGTGGCGACCATAATATTGGTTTTCCCTTCCGAAAAGCGTTTCATTTCAGCATCTTTATCCGCCGGTTTCATCTTTCCGTGAAGTATGGAAATCGAATAATGTGGCAACGGAAAATCTCTGGAAATACTTTCGTAACCATCCATTAAATCCTTGAAATCCATTTTTTCGGATTCCTGAATTAACGGATACACAATATAGATTTGTCTTCCTAAAGCGATTTCATCCCGAAGGAATTTCCAAACCTTTAATCTGTTGCTGTCAAAACGATGAACAGTCTGAATCGGTTTTCGTCCCGGAGGCAGTTCATCAATCACCGAAATATCTAAATCCCCGTACAAACTCATCGCCAAAGTTCGGGGAATAGGCGTGGCGGTCATTACCAAAACGTGTGGCGGAATCACATTTTTTTTCCACAATTTAGAGCGTTGTTCAACACCAAAACGGTGTTGCTCATCAATTACTGCCAGTCCTAAATTTTTAAATTTTACTTTGTCTTCCAGTAAAGCATGTGTTCCGATGAGAATGTGTAACGTACCGTTTTCCAGTTCTTCATGGATAATTCTGCGTTGCGCTATTTTGGTGGAACCCGTTAAGATTCTGATGTTGATATTTGATGTTTGTGCTAATTCGGATAAACCAATAAAATGCTGATTCGCCAAGATTTCCGTAGGCGCCATCAAGCAGGCTTGAAAACCATTATCAAGCGCCAAAAGCATGCTCATAAAAGCCACAATTGTTTTTCCGGAACCTACATCGCCTTGCAGCAATCGGTTCATTTGGGCGTTGCTGCCCATGTCAGTTCGGATTTCCTTGATGACTCTTTTTTGGGCATTGGTCAATTGAAAAGGCAAATGATTCTGATAAAAATCATTGAAATATTCGCCTACGGTTGCAAACGGATGTCCTTTTATTTTATGTTTCCGAATCAGGTTCTTCGTGATTAATTGCAACTGAATAAAGAACAATTCTTCAAAGATTAATCGGAATTTGGCTTTCGCCAAAACATCAGTACTTTTTGGGAAATGAATGTTGAATAAAGCCGCTTTTCTAGGAATCAGTTCGAGTTCGTTGATTAAATAATCTGGTAAAGTTTCCGTGAACAACGCTTGTGTTTCCAGAAACAATTGCTGCATCAGTTTATTAATCACCCGATTCGAAATCCCGCGATTGGTCAAGGTTTCTGTCGAAGGATACACGGGTTGCATAGCCGAACGCAGACTTTGTTCATGTTCGCTCATCAATTCAATTTCCGGATGTGCCATATTGAACGCATTCCCGAAAGAGGTGCATTTTCCGAAAATCACACATATTTCATTGAGCTTTAAACTTTCCCGAATCCATTTGTGGCCTTGAAACCAAACGAGTTCCATTTGGCCCGTATCATCCACAAAAGTAGCGACCAATCGTTTTTGGTTTCTGCCAAATTCAACGGTTTTGATATTGATGATTTTACCGATAATCTGAACCTCGGCACTATTGTTTTGTAGTTCGTTAATCTTGTAATAGCGCGTTCTGTCAATGTATCTGTTTGGAAAAAAATTAACCAAATCTACATACTTATAAATTCCCAATTCCTTACGAAGCAATTCGCCCCGATTGGGACCAACGCCTTTCAAGTATTCGATAGGAGTGAGTAAGAGGTTTTGCATTTAGATTTTTTGGACACGGATAAAACGGATTTGCAAAAGCAAAAACGCAGATTAAAACGGATTTTTAATTTGATGGAGCGAAGATAGTTTTTTGTTTGGAAATTTGGAAATGGGAATGTTTGGAAATCAAGTAGGAAAATTTGTATATTTGAGAAAATAAATTACTTTATTTAACATTTATTCTACCAGATATATTCTTTATAAGGATAGAATTACTAATGAAATGCTTAAATAAGTTGAAAGTATATTTGGAAACTAGAGTAATAATTTAAGCATTTATATGCAGCAATTTTTGATTATAAAAACCAAACATCCTAAAGTAAGTTAGATAAAATTTAAAAAATTAAACATGGCAAAAGTATCCTTAGACGCACTACTTCCTCGAGAAGATTTTGATATTGAAGAAAGTCAAAATTCAGCAAAAAAGAAAGAATCTTTCTCAATTTCAGATTTAAGAGAAGACGATTTTTTCTATTTAACGCTTCGTAAGCCTGATTTTCAAAGAGAAACTAGTGAATGGACTCCTTCTAAAATTGTTGAATTAATCAAAAGTTTTTTAAATGGAGAACTAATTCCAGCAGTTATTTTATGGAGAAGTAAAGGTGGATATAATTTTGTTATTGATGGCTCCCATAGGGTAAGTTCTTTAGTTTCATGGATAAATGATGATTATGGAGATGGGACAATTTCGAAGCAAAGTTTTAATGGTACGATTCCAGAAGAACAAATTATAATTGGCGAACAAACGCGAAAAATGATTGAAAAAGAGATTGGTAAATATAAGGATTATCAATTAGCATTAAAATTTCCGGAAAGAGTTACAGGAGATATTCAGAAAAAGGCAAAAAATTTAGGGTCAATCGCGGTCCAACTTCAATGGGTTGAAGGAGACGCTGAAGTTGCTGAAGCTTCATTTTTTAAAATTAATCAACAAGCTGCTAAAATTGACCCCACGGAATTAAAACTTATTAAATCTAGAAAAAAGCCAAGTGGAATTGCTTCAAGAGCTATTATAAAAGGAGGTAAAGGGCATCAATATTGGGCCAAATTTGAAAAGGATAAAGTTGAACAAATTGAGAAATTAGCTGAAGAAATTAATAAATCTTTTTTTCTTCCAAAACTTCAAAATCCAGTAAAAACATTGGATTTACCAATTGGAGGAAAAGGCTATTCAAGCCAAAGTCCTCTTCTAATTTTTGAATATGTAAATATGGTTAATCGAGTGATTGATACTGATGAAATTGATGATGATGCATTAGGAGATAAAACAATTGACTTTCTAAAAAAAAGTAAGAAAATATCAAATCTTATAAACAGCACCCATCCTTCTTCCTTGGGTTTACATCCTGCAGTGTATTTTTACTCAAAAGGCGGGAGACATAAAACAGCATCTTTCTTCGCAGTAACAGAATTTTTAATGGAACTGGAAAGAACTAAGAGATTTAAAGAATTTACTAAAATAAGAGCAGATTTTGAGGATTTATTAATTGATTACGACTTTGTTGTTCAACAAATTCTTAGGCATTATCGTAGTTCATCAAAAGCGATTCCACATATAAAAAACTTTTTTCTGGACTTAATGAATGAGCTTAAAATTAGTGAAAAAACTATTGCAATTCAAAATGTATTAAAATCTTCAAATTATAATTTTATCAAAGGAACTGATTTTGACGATAGTTTAATTACAACGAAGGATTTTTCAGACGAAACAAAGTCTGCTGCATTTATTACAGAAGCTCTTTCAAATTCATTAAAGTGTAAAATTTGTAATGCTAGAATGCATACTAATTCTATTTCAATTGACCATATTCAAAGAAAAGAAGAAGGTGGTATTGGGAATTTTGAAAACGCTCAACTTGCTCATCCTTATTGTAACAGTGCTATTAAAAATTAAAAAAATTAAGCAGTCTAAACACCTTATCTTCGCAAAAATAAAAAAGCTTAAAAAATGATAACTCATCTCGCATTGCTTCGTGGCATCAATGTTTCCGGTCACAGTATGATAAAAATGGAGGCACTCAAAACAACTTTGGAAGCCATTGGTTTTCAAAATGTGCAAACCTACATTCAATCCGGGAATGTTTTTGTTGATACAGAGGAAGAAAGCCCTGCGAAAGTTGGTTTTCTAATCAAACAGGAAATTTTCAAGGTTTTTGGTCATGAAGTGCCTATTGTGGTTATTGCCAAAGAAGACCTGGAAGCGTGTTTCAAGAACAATCCTTTTTTGAAGGAAAAAGATATTGATACTAAGAAGTTATATGTTGCGTTTATTTCGACCACATTGCAAAGTACCAGCATGAATGATTTGAGAATTAGTCAGTTCAAGCCGGATGAAGCCAGTATTGATGGCAGCAGAATTTTTATTAAATACGCTGTTGGAGCAGGAAAAACACGATTTGACCAAAAATACATCGAGAAAAAACTGAATGTTACCGCAACAATCCGCAATTGGAATACGGTGACACAATTGCTGAATCTCTACGAGGAAAGATAAGATAATAAAGACTTTAAGTCTGTTTTAACCGCTAATTCGCTTATTTTAAATGCTATAATTCATTTAAAATTAGTGAATTAGCGGTATTTTTTTAGAGCCAAAACAAAGATGTTTCAGAATACTATTTTTAACTTTTTTCACTTTAGAAAAAAATAATTATAATTTGACGCAACCTTTTGTATGATGTATCATCTACATACTATCTGAAAAAAGTGATATCTGAAAAATCTTGTTATTCTTGTTGCTTTTCTTTCTGTTTTTAGTTCTTGTTCAAAGGATGATGCTGTAACAATGGATAGCACTGGTTATTATGGAAAATGGACTTTGGTCTCGATGTCGGGTTCTATTCCTAATTCTGAAACTACGGGCGCAGCAATGGAATGGCAAGAATTTTATATATTCAACACTAACGGAACATTTACAAAATCCAGAGAAAGAAATTCGGTTAAAACTTCCATTTCGGGAACCTACACAACAGCAACTCAATCAGACGGAATATTTTTTGAGTTAACATATACCAATGACAACGAAATTATAGGAAGTTGTTATGGAAATCAAAAAGAACAATTGTATTTAACTGCCAATAATTCCTTGTCCAGCACTTGGAGTTATTGCGATGGTCCCGGATTAGTATATAAAAAGTAAATTATAAGTGCTTATTAAAAAACATTTTTCATAAAATTTAGTTTTGGTTAATTTTAGAATGATGAAGCACTTTTGCTAAAGAGTACTCAGAAGTTGAAAAACTTTTGGTGCTCTTTTTCTATTTATAGACTGAAAATAAATGTTCCACTAATAAAAAGTTGGAGGATAAGCACAAAAAAAATTATATTTACTTACTGATTAATACAACTGTAACCTCACGTTGAGGATGTAAATCTCTAATATCAAGTTCTATGAATTTAAAACTTTCTTTTGTTTTTACTGTGTTTTTTGTTTGTGTTTCAATGGCACAAAACGGAAATCCAAACGATTATTTGTCGGCTCAATTTCATAAAGAACGCAGAGAAGCCTTACGTGCTAAAATGCCTGAGAATAGTGTGGCGGTGTTTTTTGGAAATCCCATTCGGAACCGAGCCAATGATGTGGATTTTATCTATCATCAAGATCCGGATTTTTATTATTTAACAGGATACAAAGAACCCAATTGTGTTTTGGTTATTTTTTCGAATAATCAAACCAATAAAGACGGAAAATCATTCCATGAATTGCTGTATGTTCAGGAAAAAAATCCAAGAGCGGAACAGTGGACAGGTGTGCGTTTAGGAACGGAAGGCGCTAAAAAAGAGTTAGGTTTTGAAAATGCTTTGAATGGAGCAGCGTTTTTAAATTCGGGGATTGATTATGTAAATTTTGATACTGTTTTCTTTAAGGAATTTGAAGAAGATACCCGAAATTCGAAAAATGAAAAAGCCGATTTATACAAATTAATTGGAGCCTTTAAATCCCAAATTGGTTATAACGAGAAAGTAAGTCCACAACCGGATTCAAATGTGCAAAACGAAATTAATGCTAAAAAAAGCTTCACTTCAAAAAAGGCCACAGTTAATACCAAATCGATTTTGACGTATATGGCGAGTTTGCGTGAGAAAAAATCCAAAGAAGAGTTGGTTTTGTTGACAAAAGCCGTTCGGATTTCGGCAATGGGACAACGTGAAATCATGAAAGCGATGCATCCCGGAATGTCTGAAACGGAAATACAGGGAATTCACGAATTTGTCTATAAAAAGTACGGCAGCGAGTTTGAAGGTTATCCGTCAATCGTGGGCGCAGGGAACAACGGTTGTGTGTTGCATTATATTGAAAACAGCAAAATGAAAGTCGAAAATGATTTGGTTTTGATGGATTTAGGTGCAGAATATCATGGCTATACTGCTGATGTGACCCGAACCATTCCTGCTAACGGAAAATTCTCTACAGAGCAAAAGCTAATTTATGATTTAGTGTATGAAGCTCAAGAAGCGGGAATTGCTGCTGCAAAAGTGGGAAATAATTTTAATGCGCCTGATGCTGCGGCTCGTAAAATAATCAGTGCCGGTTTAGTGAAACTAGGAATTGTTAAAACGGAGCAAGAATCCAGAAAATATTTTCCGCACGGAACTTCGCATCACATTGGGTTAGATGTTCACGATCCAGGTTTGTATAATGCTTTTGAAGCCGATATGGTTATTACAGTTGAACCCGGAATTTACATTCCTAACGGTAGTGATTGTGATAAAAAATGGTGGGGAATTGCGGTACGAATTGAAGATGATATTTTGATTACCACAAATGGGCCGGTAAATTTATCTGGGGAAGCACCAAGAAAATCAAATGAAATTGAAGCACTTATGAATGAAAAAAGTGTTTTGGATACTTTTTCTGTGCCAAGTTTAGATTAGTAATTTCGTTCAGATTCTATAAAAATGAAACTCCGTTGTCTTATGACTTCGGAGTTTTTTATTTAAATTATTTTTGAACCAGATCACAATACCAAAATCCAAAATCAAATGCATCAGGAGCACTCGTATCGCAAGCGGTATCTGAGGAATCTTCTTTTTCTGGTTTTTCGTATTTTCGGTACACGATTTCTCCAATTTTAAAATCTATGGGTTTAGAAAAAATTGGACCGTCAAATGTGAAGGTGTGGAATTCACCGTTTTCGCCACAAACGTCTACATTTTCAGGTAAATCATTGATGAAATCTTGGTCGATAACGCGACCAACAAAGCTTTTATCCAAGAATCGTTCGTTTACACAAACAACAATCGTTTTAAAGCCTAAATCCATAAATTCTTGAATCAAGTCTTGAGTTGGGATTTTCCAAAGTGGGAAAACGCCTTCGAAATCTATTTCGGCTAATTTATCTTCACGGTATTTACGCAAATCTTCCAGAAAGATATCGCCAAAAATAGAATGGGTTACGCCTTGGTTTTTTAGTTTAGCCAATGTTTCACGCATCACATTTTCGTAGACTTCCATGGTGGGCATTTCAGGAATTTGCATAATTTCAAGCGGTAGTCCAATACTTTCGGCTTGTTGTTCCAATAATTCCACTCGTATACCATGCATCGAGACACGTTGATACTGTTGGTTTATACTGGTGAGTAAACAGGCAATTTCAATTTCTGGATTTTGTAGGGTTTTATATAAGGCCAGCGCAGAATCTTTTCCACTGCTCCAATTAAATAAGGCTTTCTTTTTCAATGTAATTTTCTTGTGATTTTCTGGAGGTAAACTTACAAAATTAGTCGGATTAGTTTGTGAAACCTTTGTAACTTTGGAAATCGCAGCATTAAATACCCAAATAATGAAATACCTATTCTTTTTTGTTTCCACGTTCACATTTGCCCAACAAACCCAATTTATTGATTTTAAATCGGTTCAGGGAAAAATTGCCGTGAATTCAATTGAAAAAACAGTTTCTGGAGATGTCGATTATGATTTTGACGTATTGAAATCCATTGATACCATTAAAATTGATGCTCAAAATATGGAATTTTCGGATTTAAAACTCAACGGAAAATCCATTAAATTTCACAATACACAGAAACAATTGCAAATCATTTTTCCGTTTAAAAAAGGGAAAAATAACCTGACTTTTCAGTATTCGGCTAAGCCAAAGCAAACTATGTATTTCATTGGCTCAGAAGCAAATAATAATATACAAATTTGGACGCAGGGACAAGGAAAGTATACCAGTCATTGGTTTCCGAGTTTTGATGATGTGAATGAAAAGGTGATTTTCAGTTTGAATATTGTATGTAATAAAGACTATCAGGTAATTTCAAATGGAGCATTGAAATTTAAGTCAGGGCTTGATGGACTTTCGGTTTGGCAATACCAAATGCAAAAACCGATGAGTTCATATTTATTGATGCTTGCCATCGGTAAATTTGAAAAAAACATCCAAAAATCAAAGTCCGGAATTCCTTTAGAAATGTATTTGGAACCAAAAGAAGTTTCCAAATTTGAACCAACGTATCGCAATTCAAAAAGAATGTTTGATTTTTTAGAAAAGGAAATAGGAGTGAAGTTTCCTTGGGGGATTTACAAACAAGTTCCTGTTCGGGATTTCTTTTATGCCGGAATGGAGAATACATCGGCAACGCTTTTCAATACGCGTTTTGTGGTCGATTCTACAGGTTTTGAGGACAGGAGTTACACAAATGTCAATGCCCATGAATTAGCCCATCAGTGGTTTGGAAATTTAGTCACTGCCGAAAGCGGAAAACACCATTGGTTGCAGGAAGGTTTTGCGACTTATTATGCGTTGTTAGCTGAAAAAGAAATCTTTGGAGAAGATTATTTTTATTCGAAATTATATGAATCGGCGCAACAACTGAAATTTGCTTCCCGAACGGATACCATTCCCGTTTTGAATACCAAAGCCAGTTCGTTAACTTTCTATCAAAAAGGCGCTTGGGCACTTTTTGTTTTACACGAAGAAATAGGTGATAAAGCGTTTAAAAAAGCGGTAAAAAACTATTTGAAAAAACATGCGTTTCAGAGTGTGAATACACAAGATTTCTTTGCTGAAATCAGAAAATTTTCGGACTATGATTTAAGTAATTTTAGTAAAGTATGGCTTGAAAAAACTGATTTTAATACGCAACAAGCCAATAGTTTATTACTTAAAAATAAATCAATTCAGGTTTTGTTTGAAGTCGATAAATTAAAGAGTAAGCCGTTATCAGAGAAAAAAGATTTTTTTGAAAAAACACTGCACTCTGAGGTGCATTTTACGGTAAAAGAAGCAATAGTAAATCAATTTAAAAATGAAAAATTGGAAGATGTAGCGAGCCTTTATATTTTAGCTTTAGAAACTAAAAATATACAATTACGTCAAACAGTTGCGGCTGCATTAAATGAAATTTTAGAAAGTTTCAGAATACAATATGAAACTTTATTGGGAGATAAATCGTATCAAACACAAGAAATTACGTTGTATAATTTATGGAATAATTTTCCGGAGCAACGCATTCAATATTTAGATAAATCAAAAACTTGGATGGGTTTCAATGATTATAATTTGAGGACATTGTGGTTGACACTCGCCTTATCGACGCCCAATTATACGGTAGATAAAGTAGTATTGGCAAACGAATTAATACAGTATTCATCGATTAATTACGAAGCGAATACAAGACAAAATGCTTTGGAGAAATTGCTTGCTTTCAAAATAATAAATGATGATGTTTTGGGGAACTTGGTAAATGCAACTACCCATCACATGTGGCAGTTCTCGAAATTTGGTAGAGATAACATTCGAAAATTATTAAAAAATCCAGAAATGAGAGTTTCTTTCGGAAGGATTTTGCTTGATTTAAATGAAGCCGAACAGTTTCAATTGAATCGATTGTTGAAAGAATAAATTTAATTACGAATTCTGAATTACGATTTTGATCCGAGCAAAGCAACTGACGAAGCATTTCGTAATTCGTAATTTAGAATTAATTATCTACCACAATTGCCCCACTTCGTTTTTGATATAAGCCAAAGCAGCATTGCTAGGGGATTGCTTTTCCATCAAATCACTTAAAACTACTTCACGTAATTTATCGGCATTGTCCACACGATCACTCATATTCGCTTTTCGAATCATTTGGATTGTAGCATTTTTTGCGGTGACAATAATCGTCCAACATTCGTCTGACATATAGATTTGCTGGGTTAAATTGTGTTCAAATTCTTGTTCGATTTGTGTAATTATCAGATTCTCGTAATCGTTTTTATCATTAGAAATTGGAGCAATCCGAATTAATAATTTAGTTGGATTGATGCGTTCCATGTACAATGACATACGCTCATACGCTTGTAAACGCAAAGGCAAAGCATTTTTTTGTGCTTCTTTGTTTAGCAAATAGCGACGTCTTCCTTCTTCGTTTTTGGTATGTAAATCAAAAAAATAATAGGCAACAAGACCCGTGACAATTGCCGGTAACGTATAACTTAGTAATTCTATAATTTTTGTAGTATCCATGCTTTGATAAAATTTATAAAAGCAAAAATATACTTTTTTGACTATAAATCAATTCCATTTTAATAGCAATACATCAATATGAATAGTATTTTTGCCAATCACTACGGGAATATTAAAAATAAGAGTTTAAATGGAAACCTATATATTAGTTTTACTTTGTTTGGCTGCTTTTGCCGCAGGATTTATAGACGCTATTGTTGGCGGTGGAGGACTGATACAAACTCCCATGGGGTTAATTTTATTGCCTAATCTTCCTGTTTCAACCGTAATTGGTACCTTAAAAGTTCCTGCTTTCAGTGGGACATCCTTTGCGGCCTATCAGTATCTTAAAAAAGTGGATATGAACTGGAAATTGCTGGCTATTATGATGCTTTTGGCATTTCCTTCGGCATTTTTAGGTTCTACTTTGTTGACGTATGTGAGCAATGATTTCATGAAACCGTTATTGCTGGTTGTTCTTTCTTTTTTAGTGATTTACACGTATGCCAAGAAAAATTTTGGGCAACATATCGAGAAAAATCATTCTTCGAGAACCCAAATTTGGAATGCGATTGGAATCAGTTTTGTCGTTGGGTTGTACGATGGATTTATTGGCCCGGGAACCGGAAGTTTTTTGGTAGTCGCTTTTATTGCCATTATGGGATTCGATTTTTTGCATGCTTCCGCAAATGCCAAAATGGTGAATCTGGCGACTAATTTTGGTTCTATTTGTCTTTTTATTTTAAAAGGTAAAATAATTTGGGCAGTTGCATTGCCTATGGCTGCCAGTAATGCGCTTGGGGGTTGGATTGGTGCTAAATTAGCCATCAATAAAGGAAACAGTTTTATTCGGATTTTCTTTTTGGTTGTGGTTGTCGGTACTTTAATCCGTTTTGCGTACGATGTCTTTTTTAAATAAAAAAGTTTAAAGTTTCAGGTTTAAAGTTTAATGTTGAGATTTAAACCTTTTGGAGAATATTAATTGTATTTTCAAATTTTTCTGGAATCTTAATACTGAATACTGATCACTGACCACTGAATACTACTAAGAAATTCTTATTTTTGCATAAACAGAAAAATCTCCATGCATAAATATATCGATCAACTCAACGAAGCCCAACGTGAACCTGTTCTTCAAAAAGACGGGCCAATGATAATCATTGCTGGTGCGGGCTCAGGGAAAACACGTGTGTTGACTATTAGAATTGCTTATTTGATGAATCAGGGTGTTGATGCTTTCAATATTTTATCGCTTACGTTTACCAATAAAGCGGCACGGGAAATGAAAACCCGAATCTCTCAAATTGTAGGTGCAAGTGAGGCCAAAAATCTTTGGATGGGAACATTTCACTCGGTTTTTGCCAGAATTTTACGTTCCGAAGCGGATCATTTGGGTTATCCTTCGAATTTTACGATTTATGATTCCCAAGATTCATTGCGTTGTATTTCCGGGATTATCAAAGAAATGCAATTGGACAGAGATGTGTATAAACCAAAACAGGTTTTAAGCAGAATTTCCAGTTATAAAAATAGCTTGATTACGGTAAAAGCCTATTTCAACAATCCTGAATTGCAAGAAGCAGATGCAATGGCTAAAAAGCCAAGATTAGGAGAAATTTATCAAAATTATGTTGATAAATGTTTCAAATCTGGAGCAATGGATTTTGATGATTTATTATTGAAAACCAATGAATTATTGACTCGTTTTCCGGAAGTTTTAGCCAAATATCAAAATCGTTTTCGTTATATATTGGTAGATGAGTACCAAGATACAAACCATTCACAATATTTGATTGTTCGTGCATTATCGGATAAATTCCAGAATATCTGTGTGGTGGGAGATGATGCGCAAAGTATCTACGCATTTCGTGGTGCGAATATTAATAACATTTTGAATTTCCAGAAAGATTATGAAGGAGTGAAAACCTTTAGACTGGAACAAAATTACCGTTCGACAAAAAATATAGTGGAAGCCGCAAATACTATTATCGATAAGAATAAAGTAAAGCTGGATAAAATAGTTTGGACTGCCAATGATTTTGGTCCAAAAATAAAAGTGCACCGCAGCATGACTGATGCTGAAGAAGGGCGGTTTGTGGCCAGTACTATTTTCGAACAAAAAATGCAAAACCAGCTTAGCAACGGCTCTTTTGCAATTTTGTACCGCACCAATGCGCAATCCCGTGCGATGGAAGATGCGCTTAGAAAAAGAGATATTCCGTATCGAATTTATGGTGGTTTATCTTTTTATCAAAGGAAAGAAATCAAGGATGTATTGTGTTACTTGCGATTGGTTATCAATCCAAAAGATGAAGAAGCTTTGGTTCGTGTAATCAATTATCCGGCTCGAGGAATTGGAGATACAACAGTCGAAAAACTTACGATTGCCGCCAATCACTACAAACGTTCCATCTGGGAAGTGATGCAGAATATTGATAAAATTGACTTGAAATTGAATTCGGGAACCAAACAAAAATTACAAGATTTTGTAACGATGATTCAGAGTTTTCAAGTTATTGATCAAAACCAAGATGCATTTTACATCACCGATCACGTTGCTAAAAAAACAGGATTAGTACAAGAATTAAAGAAAGATGCTACTCCGGAAGGAATGGCTAAAATCCAAAATATTGAGGAATTATTAAACGGTATCAAGGATTTTACCGAAGGACAAAAAGAAATTGATGGGGCTCGTGGCGCCTTATCTGAGTTTATGGAAGATGTGGCTTTGGCAACAGATTTAGACAAAGATACCAGCGATGAAGATCGTGTGGCATTGATGACGATTCACTTGGCAAAAGGATTGGAATTCCCTCATGTTTTCGTAGTAGGAATGGAAGAAGATTTGTTTCCGAGTGCAATGAGTATGAGTACGAGAAGTGAGCTCGAAGAAGAGCGCCGTTTGTTCTATGTGGCCTTGACTCGTGCGGAGCATCAAGCATATTTGACGTATGCACAATCTCGTTATCGTTGGGGAAAATTGACTGATAGCGAACCTTCTCGATTTATTGAGGAAATTGACGCACAGTATTTAGAATATCTAACTCCGGCTGAATCAAATTATAGGTATAAACCAATGATTGATAGTGATATTTTTGGAGATGTGGATAAATCCAAATTGCGTTTGGCAAAACCAGCCAACGGAACTCCACCGACCAAATATAATAATGATAATGAACCCAAATCGGATATAAATATTCGTAAATTGAAGCCTGTTAGCAGTAATGCTGCTACAAGCGGTAGTGCGAATTTGTTTGATAATAAATTAGTTGCCGGAAATATTGTAATGCACGAACGTTTTGGTAAAGGCGAAGTATTAAACCTTGAAGGTGTTGGCGCTGATAAAAAAGCCGAAATAAAATTTGAGGTTGGTGGAATAAAGAAATTATTGTTGCGCTTTGCGAAACTGGATATTATTGGATAGTACCTAAGTGGTCAGTTTTTCAGTGTTCAGTGACAGTTTGAGTAAATCTACAATCAGATGACTGAAGTTTTAAATCAGGAAATCAAAAATCGTTAATCAAAAATCTTAAATCCGATGGCTCAATTTATAAAAATATACGAAGACAAACCTAATGAAGCGGCAATTGCTAAAGTTGTTAAGGTTTTAAAAGACGGCGGGTTGGTTATTTATCCGACAGATACCGTTTATGGTTTGGGTTGTGATATTACCAATACCAAAGCTTTGGAACGTATTGCGAAGATTAAAGGGATAAAGCTGGAAAAAGCTAATTTTTCTTTTATTTGTCACGATTTGAGTAATTTATCCGATTATGTGAGGCAAATTGATACGGCGACTTTTAAGCTATTAAAAAGAGCTTTGCCTGGACCTTATACTTTTATTTTACCCGGAAATAATAATTTACCTAAGGAATTCAAAAAGAAAACTACTGTCGGAATCAGGGTTCCTGATAATTCGATAGCATTAGAAATTGTAAAGTTGCTAGGGAATCCAATTGTTTCTACTTCCATTCACGATGATGATGATGTGATTGAATATACGACTGATCCGGAACTCATTTTTGAGAAATGGCAAAACCTTGTCGATATGGTTATTGATGGCGGTTATGGTGATAATATTGGATCAACAATTATTGATTTATCCGGCGACGAGCCAATAGTTGTTAGGGAAGGGAAGGGAAGTTTGGATATTCTTTAATTAGTATTCAATGTTCAGTACCAACGATTCGGGATTAGTGTTCAGTAAAAACCATAAAAAAAACGTCTTGATTTCTCAAGACGTTTTTTAGTTCAAATTATATTTGAATTATGGTCTTTGTTTTTTCATCTCTTTTTCAATCATGTCGTAAAACTGATCGATTTTAGGTAAAACAACAATACGTGTTCTTCTGTTACGTGCTCTGTTTTCAGCAGAATCATTTCCTACTAAAGGAATATATGAACTTCTTCCTGCTGCAATCAATTGTTCTGGTTTAACACCTAATTGAGTTGTTAAGACACGAATGATAGAAGTAGAACGTTTTACACTTAAATCCCAGTTGTCCAATAAAATACCTGAACCGTTATAAGGAACATTATCAGTATGACCTTCAACCATACATTCAAAATCCGGTTTGTCATTTACTACTTTAGCCACTTTAGCTAAAACACCTTTTGCTTTATCAGTTACATCGTAACTTCCTGTTTTAAACAATAATTTGTCAGCAATAGATATAAATACAACTCCTTTTTCAACATTTATTTCGATATCTGGATCAGAGATTCCTACAGCGCTTTTCAAACTAGTAACTACAGCAAGTGTTACACTGTCTTTCTTAGTTAAAGCATCTTGCATTCTGCTGATTTTTAAATCTTTTTCTTTGATAGATTCTAAAGCTTTTTCAATATTCTCAGCTCCTTTTGTAGACAAGATAGTCATGTCTTTAGAAGTACTTATTAATCCTTGATTTTGCTCTTTTAATAGAGACGCAGTAGCAGAAAGTGCTGCTTTTTCTTCTAAACAAGAATTTAATTTTACTGTTGCAGTATTTAATAAGTCTTGAGTTTCTTTATTTCTAGCTTCTAAATCAGTGTATTTCTTTTTTGAAACACATGAAGTCAATAGTGCTAATACAGATAAGGCAATAACTATTTTTTTCATAAATGGTATTAATTTAATTAAATGTTAAAGGCAAATTTACTTTTTTATATTTGTTTTGTTCTAAATAAATCGTTAAAAACAACGATTTTCTTAATAAAATAGATGTAAACGATACTTTTTGTATTGTAGTATTTTTGTTCTTGAAATTTAGTCCTTTTTTTATAATGATCTATAAAAAGTCTGTAAAAAGAAAAATGTGCTTTCAATATTGCTACAAAATGATTGAATTTTCCTTTCATAAGAAATTGTATTCCAGCGATTCCATCCAAAACCATTCTTCCTAAAAGAATTTTATACAGCTTATCTTTAGGAAGGTTTTTAGTGAGCATCAATAATGAATTTCTGAAATTCAAAAATGTTTTCTTCGGGTTTCCTTGTTGTAAAGTTGCTCCACCAACGTGATACACAACTGATTCTGAAATGTATTTTATTTTATATCCTTTATTAAAGGCACGCCAGCATAAATCAATTTCTTCTTGATGCGCAAAAAAAACATCATCAAAACCATTTAATTCTCTATAAACGGCACTTCTAATAAAAAAACAAGCTCCGGTTGCCCAGAATATTTCGCAGTTATCATCGTACTGTCCGTTGTCTTTTTCTAAAGTATCAAAAATACGACCGCGACAATACGGATATCCATATTGATCTATAAAACCACCGGCGGCACCAGCATATTCAAAGTATTCTTTGTTTTTAAAGTCGAGTATTTTAGGCTGAATTATGGCAGTACTTGGTTCATTTTCGAAAGTTTTAAGAATGGGTTGCAACCAATTTTCTGTCACTTCAATATCGGAGTTGATTAAGGCATACAGTTCTGCGTCAATATGCTTCAAAGCTTCATTATATCCATCTGCAAATCCTAAATTTGTGTCGTTTTTTACAATCTTAACCGAAGGAAAAAAAGATTTCACGTAGGAAATGGAATCATCTGTAGAAGCATTATCAGCAACATACACTGTGGCTTCCGGAGAACATTTCAGCACCGAAGGCAAAAATTTTTCTAACAATAAAATTCCATTCCAATTCAGGATGACAACAGCTATTTTCATTTAGATTTTTAGGTTTTTAGATTTTTCGACATTTTAGATTCTAACAATCTAAGAAGTCTAATAATCTAACTATTATAATTTGGCAGATTCTCTAGAAAAACATATTTTTCATTTTCAAAATCCATTTGGCAAAAGTAATGATTCAATCCATTGGTTACCATCAAAAACTCGGACTTCATTGTCATATTGTATCTTGCAATTTGGTCAAAAGTCGCTTGTGCAATTTTTACTTCAGGCGCTTTGCATTCGATTAAAATGAAAATGGAACCATCAGAATTGAAAACCACAACATCGTATCTTTTTCGCAAGCCATTGACTTTTAAAACTTTCTCTACATTTATCAACGATTTCGGGTATTTTTTTTCTTCCAATAAAAACTGGACTACATGCTGACGAACCCATTCTTCGGGAGTGAGAATGATAAATTTTTTCCTAATTTCATCAAAAATGGAGACTTTATTTTCGCTATTTTTGAAACGAAAATTATAAAGTTGAAAATTGAGCTTTTGCATAAAGCAAAAATATAAAATAAGTTTAAAGTTTGAGGTTTAAAATTTCGAGTTATTTAGAACATCGAGACTGAACATTGGAACTGAACACTGAACACTAGAAAAATGGACGAGGTTATAAAAATTGTAAATGATATAAAAAGCGGCAACATCAAACCCATCTATTTTTTGATGGGTGAAGAACCGTATTATATTGACAAACTATCGGATTATATTGAGGAAAAAGTCTTATCCGAAGAGGAAAAAGGATTCAATCAAACCGTTTTATATGGAAGAGATGTTTCTATAGAAGACATTATTTCGACTGCAAAACGCTATCCAATGATGGCAGAGCGTCAAGTGGTTATCGTAAAAGAAGCCCAAGATTTAATCAGAACTATAGATAAACTGGAAAGTTATGCTGAAAATCCAATGGCAACAACGGTTTTGGTTTTTTGTTATAAATACAAAACGTTGGATAAACGTAAAAAAGTAACTAAGTTATTAGCGAAAAACGGTATCGTTTACGAAAGTAAAAAACTATATGAAAACCAGGTAGGAGAGTGGATTAAACGTGTTTTGTCAGGTAAAAAATATTCGATTGAGCCTAAAGCAAATGCCATGTTGGTAGAATTTCTTGGGACAGATTTGAGTAAAATAAACAATGAACTGGAAAAACTGCAAATTATTCTTCCTGTTGGAAGCACTATAACTCCTAAGCATATTGAGGAAAATATAGGTTTCAGCAAAGATTTTAATGTGTTTGAATTACGAAAAGCACTTGGCGAACGCAACCAGTTAAAGGCTTACACAATTGCTGAAAACTTTGCCCAAAATCCAAAAGACAATCCAATGGTGGTAACTACAAGTTTGGTTTTTGGATTTTTTATTCAATTGCTGAAATACCACGGTTTAAAAGACCGAAATCCAAAAAATGTGTCGGCAATATTAGGCGTAAACCCATTCTTTTTGAAAGAATATGATGTGGCTTTGAAAAATTATCCCATGAAAAAAGTGAGTCAAATTGTTGGTGCTTTAAGAGATATTGATGTAAAGAGCAAGGGTGTTGGAGCTAATGCGATGTCACAATCCGATTTGTTACGAGAAATGCTTTATAAAATATTTAATTAAAGGACAAAAATTCCGATATTTGTACTTCCATTCCGAGGCTTCGGAATCGGGATATTAAAATTAAATACCACAATTATGGGAATGAATAAAAATACTATTTTAGGTTGGGCTACCTTGATAATGATTGTAATGGGGTTATTGCTTATTGCATTAGGCGCTTTTAGATATGATGATGTAGCGGGCTGGGGGTTTGGAGCTGTAGGTGTTGGTTTTTTGGCTAACGCATGGGTTTTTAGCTCACTTAAAGGAAGGTTATAATTGTTTTAAATAAAAAACTTTAGTTGTAATTAGCTAATTTATATAAAAGTCATTGTATTTTGCAATGGCTTTTTTTATGCAATTTTAACAAGATTGTTCATAGAATACTATTTAAAATTTCAATTTCAAAACTGTTTCATTAAACTTTACTCAAAATTAACTTGTTAATCTTTTGATTAAGCTGTCTTAACCTAATAGTCATCATTTCAATAAAATCAATTAACCTCTCCGAAAGTTTTACAGCATAGTTTTGTGAATAATAATCTTAAAAAAAAATCATGAAATTTAATTCCCTAAAACAAGTAGGATTCCTGTCTTTATTGAGCTTAGCAGTTTTAAGCTGTCAAAATGATGAAAATGAGACAAAAATAAATTCTGAAATTGATTTCACAAAAACTTCTTCAGTTCCAGCTTTGGTTGTGGCTAAAGAAGGTTTCGAAAATTTGATGATTACTTCATTAATTAGTAGTCCGGATGTATTGTCACAATCCCCTGGTTTTGTTTATGGAGCTCAACCGGATGGTGCCGGGTTTATGAAAGACCCAAACAGTGATGGTTATATGATGATAACTAATCATGAAATATTGAAATCAGTTTCCAGAGTCTATTTTGATAAAACACTAAAAGCTGTAAAAGGAGAATATATTGTTGATGGAATTGGAGGTATGACCAGATTATGCTCTGCTACATTAGCGACTGCAAGTATTCATGGATTTGGTCCAATGTTTTTAACCGCCGGAGAAAGCGGTGAAGAAAGTATGGTTCACGGAATAGATCCTTTTAGTTTATCTAGTCAAAAAAGCAGAACAGACAGAGTTTTACCAGCATTAGGAAAAGCAAGTATGGAAAATGCAGTTCCACTTACAAAAGAGGCTTATTCTGGTAAAACGGTTATTATTATTGGTGAAGATCAATCGTATGCAACTTCTCACATCAGTGCTGGTCAGGTGATTATGTATGTAAGCAATACTGTTGGAGATCTTACGAATGGTAAACTATATGCTTTAAAAAGAAATGATGGCGTGCAAGTTGAAACATCTATGAATGTTGGAAGTTCTTTTGACGTGTCTTTTGTAGAAATTCCGAATGCTAAAAACATAACAGGTGCAGAAATTAATACAACTGTAAATAAACTAGGAGCTATTCGTTTTTCAAGAGTAGAAGATATAGACTACAGAAAAGGTTCTGCTAAAAATAATCGTGAAATTTATTTTACAGCAACGGGTCAAGCAAGTAATAACGCTCCAGTTGATGGATATACTATGTGGGGAAGAGTTTATAAATTAGTTTTAAACGATAGCAACCCATTACTGGGTAAATTAGAGTTAGTAGTTGAAGGCGATTCTACTCCGGGAACTGGTATTATAAATCCAGACAACCTTTGTGTGACCGAAAATTATGTTTACATACAAGAAGATGGTGATTCTTATTATACCGCTGCAAAACATGATTCCTATATTTGGCAATACAACATCGCTACAAAAAGTAATAAACCATGGTTGACAATGAATCACAAACGTGATGACGCAGCTTGGAATGCAACTTATAACCAAAGTGGCGTAATGAAATTTGGAAGTTGGGAGTATGGTGCTATGGAAGATATTTCAGATGTTATTGGGGTTCCAAATACATTTATTGTGAATGTTCACCCTCATACTTGGCAAAAAGACGCTTTCAAAAATGCGGATGGAAGCGGTGTAAATACCAACAATGAAGGCGGACAAACCGTTATAATAAGAAATGTTCAAAAATAATTTTTGATATTAATAAATAAAGAACAACCCTTTTATAGGGTTGTTTTTTGTTTTTATTTACCTAAAAAAATGAAATTGTTTAAAAGTAATTGCACTAAAATATTAATCCTTGCTTTGAATTTAGCGCTTGTACTTGTGTTTTTTGGATGCGAAAAAAAATACAGTGAGCTAACGATTCAACAAGAACTACTTTCAGATATTGAAAAATTAAATCAAAAAGTAACTGATTTTCAAAAAATAGTAGCCAATACTAATGATGAAAAAAAGATACAGCAGGCCTTTAATTCAACACGATTATCTTATAAAAAAATTGAATGGGCTGTTGAATATTTCACTCCAGATCCTGCACGATTCATCAATGGTCCTGCTTTGGATGAATTAGAAGTTGCCGAAAATACATTCTTTTCTCCTAATGGTTTTCAAGTGATGGAAGAACTCATTTTTCCTCATTATAGCATTGAAAATAAAACCGATTTGATTCGGGAAATTAAAATATTAAATGGAAATTTAAAACAAATTAAACAACATTTAAGCGCTATCACGATTTCAAATTCTCATGTTTTAGATGCCTCTAAAATGGAAATAAACCGAATTCTCGCCCTTGGAATAACGGGATTTGATTCGCCAATAGCTTTGCAATCCATACCAGAAACAAAAAGTAGTTTAGGTTCTTTAAAAAAATTGCTTCCAAAAATGAACTTCAATTCTCCTGAATCTAAAAATTGCGAAAAGGAAATAGCAACTATAATTAATCAGGCTGAAAACTATTGTCAATCGAATACTGATTTTAATACTTTTGACAGAACTTATTTTATTAAAAATTTTCTAAATACAATTAGTAAAAAATTAGTTGCTTTTCAAAAAATTAACGCCATAAAAAACACGAATAGAAATAGCGTGATTAATCCAAACACAGCCACTATTTTTGAAAAAGAGGCGTTTAATGTAAATGCGTTTATTCCTTCTGAAGAATATAGATATACTGAAGAAAAAGCTGCATTGGGGCAGCAATTATTTTACGAAAATTCTTTTTCTGATAGTAAAACCCGAAGTTGTTCTTCTTGTCATAATCCTGAAAAAGCATTTACCGATAGTTTAAAAACAAATCAATCTTTAAATGGCGGTCATTTAAGTAGAAATACGCCAACTTTAACTTACGCCTCATTGCAGAACGCCCAATTTTGGGACATGCGACAATTGGATTTAGAAAAACAAAGTTTAGATGTTATTCAAAATAAAGATGAAATGCACGGGAATGTTTCCAATGCAATTCAAACATTAAATAAAGACAAGAAATATCAAAAGTTATTTAAAAAGGCGTTTCCAACATCAAAAAAAATAGAAGAATGGCAAATTCAAAATTCTTTGGCCAGTTACATTCGTTCTTTAAATGCATTCGACAGTAAATTTGACAATTATATGCGAGGCAATTCAGATGATTTCAGTGATGAAGAAAAACTGGGTTTTAATGTCTTTGCAGGAAAAGCAAAATGTGCTACTTGTCACTTTATCCCTTTATTTAATGGAACTGTTCCGCCTAGTTATCAAAAAACAGAACAAGAAGTTATAGGAACACCAGCGGACAAAAATGGTAAAAAAATCAGCCCAGATTTGGGAAGATATTTGCAATACCAAATGCCTCAATTAAGGAATGCATTCAAAACTCCATCGTTGCGAAATGTTGCCGTAACCGCACCTTATATGCACAATGGTGTTTATTCAACTTTAGAAGAAGTTGTTGATTTTTACAATAAAGGAGGCGGAGTTGGTATGGGGATATCCGTTGAAAATCAAACATTACCAACGGATAAATTAGAATTAACCGAAAAAGAGGTAAAAGGATTAATTGCGTTCATGAAAACTTTGACTGATAAGGCGTATCAATAACAATTTGTTTAAAATTTTAAATTCAAATGTCTTGACAACATATTTATTATTTCTTTAATAATGCTATATTTGTATTCTTTTAAAAATTAAAACCATAAATAAATATGTCAGACGATAAAAAGGTGATTTTCTCAATGCAAAAATTGAGTAAAACCTATCAAGGAGCAGACAAACCCGTTCTTAAAAACATCTATTTGAGTTTCTTTTACGGAGCAAAAATTGGTATTTTGGGTTTAAATGGTTCAGGGAAATCTTCTTTATTGAAGATTATTGCCGGAGTTGACAAGAACTACCAAGGCGATGTTGTCTTTGCACCGGGTTATACAGTGGGTTATTTAGAACAGGATCCTATTTTAGATGATAGTAAAACCGTTATCGAAATTGTAAGAGAGGGTGTTGCTGAAACGATGGCTGTTCTGGACGAATTCAATAAAATCAATGATAGTTTTGGTTTGCCGGAAGTCTATGAAAATGCAGATAAGATGGAGCAATTGATGGATCGTCAAGCGCTTTTACAAGATAAAATTGATGCATTGGGTGCTTGGGAAATCGACACCAAGCTAGAAATCGCTATGGATGCTTTACGCACGCCAGAAGGAGATACACCTATTAAAAACCTTTCAGGAGGTGAACGTCGTCGCGTAGCTTTATGTCGTTTGTTGTTGCAACAACCTGATGTTTTACTGTTGGATGAGCCTACGAATCACTTGGATGCTGAGAGTGTACTTTGGTTAGAACAGCATTTAGCACAATACTCAGGAACTGTAATTGCAGTAACGCACGATAGATACTTTTTGGACAATGTAGCAGGTTGGATTCTTGAACTGGATAGAGGAGAAGGTATTCCTTGGAAAGGGAATTATTCTTCTTGGTTGGACCAAAAATCAAGCCGTATGGCACTCGAAGAAAAAGTAGCTTCAAAACGTAGAAAAAACTTAGAACGCGAATTGGACTGGGTTCGTCAAGGTGCCAAAGGCCGTCAAACGAAACAAAAAGCACGTTTGCAGAACTACGACAAACTTTTGAATGAAGATCAAAAACAGTTGGATGAAAAACTGGAAATTTATATTCCAAATGGTCCTCGTTTAGGAACAAATGTAATTGAAGCCAAAAATGTTTCTAAAGCATTTGGCGATAAATTGTTATATGATAATTTAAATTTTACTTTGCCACAAGCAGGAATTGTTGGAATTATCGGGCCAAACGGTGCTGGTAAATCCACTATTTTCAAGATGATTATGGGCGAAGAAAAACCAGATGCTGGAGAATTTTCAATTGGAGACACGGTAAAAATCGCTTATGTCGATCAAGCGCACTCTAATATTGATCCTAATAAGTCAATTTGGGAAAACTTTGCTGATGGTCAGGAATTAATCATGATGGGCGGACGTCAAGTGAATTCGAGAGCTTATTTGAGCCGTTTCAATTTTGGTGGAAGTGATCAAAACAAAAAAGTAGCTACACTTTCTGGAGGGGAACGCAACCGTTTGCACCTTGCAATGACTTTGAAAGAAGAAGGAAACGTACTTTTACTGGATGAGCCTACGAATGATTTGGACATCAATACGCTTCGGGCTTTGGAAGAAGGTTTGGATAATTTTGCAGGTTGTGCCGTAGTAATTTCGCACGACAGATGGTTCTTGGACAGAATTTGTACGCATATTTTAGCTTTCGAAGGAAACTCTGAAGTATATTATTTTGAAGGTGGTTTCTCTGAATACGAAGAAAATAAGAAAAAACGTTTAGGTGGTGATTTAACTCCAAAACGATTGAAATACAGAAAATTAATTAGAAGTTAATTCATTTTAATTAATTTAATAATAGCAAGAGGATGTCCATTGGTCATCCTCTTTTTTTGTACTATTTTTTTATCCTAATTGATTCATTTATTATAAAAACTTAGCTCGAAGCTCTTTTGTGGGTATCAGGCAAGTTTCCTTTTTTCCATACCATTTGTAGCGGTTTTTGGCAATGTAATCGTAAATGTAGTTGTTGAATGAAGTGGGTAATATCGAAAATAAGGAGCCGAAATAAAATATTCCACCTAAATCTTTTGCAATTTCCAAAACCGCTTCTGATTTATAATAATATGCAAAACCAGGCTGATACAATATAATACTATCCGTTTTTTTAATATCAATACCCAAATGTTTGATGATTTTTTGACCTAAATCAGATTGCAGGGCAACAAACCTGAAAACATCTTTTGTATCATGCTTAATGATCTTTTGAACAGTTATATCGCAAAGATTGCAAACGCCATCAAAGAGAATAATTTTTTTGTCTTTAGGAATATCGAGCATAATTTAGAATTTAAAATTATTAACAAAGTCGAAATTTATTTTTCGTCTGAATACTAAAGACTGATTACTGAGTACTGCTTACTTTTTCCCTGCTTCAACGAATTCCAATTCATCCAAACTCACTTTCGAAGTAAACACACCGTAATTCACCACCGCTTTGTTTTTTTCAATCTTATCAATGCTTCCCACTGATTTTCCGTCTAGCATTCGCACACGATCGCCTACTTTTAAAATCGCTTTCGGTTTTACAACTACGGGTTTCAGTTTCTTTTCTTTCTTCTCCTTGCGGATTTCTTCTACGTGAACCGTAATTTCTTCAATGACTTCTTTTTTCTTTTCAATAATCGCTTTAGCCTCTTTAGGTGTCGCTTTTTTGCGTTTTGAATTTTCGATTTCAATGATTTTCAAAAATTCACCAAGCAGTTCTTTCTTGTTCTTATTGTTGAAATATTTCTCCGAGATGTCTTCAATTTTTTGACCAATGTAAATTGTCTTCTGGTTACTGTCATACAATTCCTGATAGCTTTCCAGTTTTTGCTTTATTTTCACATTAATATTTTCCATCTTTTTACCTTCTTCACGCGCTTTGGTTTCTTCTTCTTTTAGCGTTTGCGAAGTTTTCTCCATCTTAGATCGTTCTTTCTGAAGGGTTGCAATGGTTTTATCAAAACGTACTTTTCCGACTTCAATTTTCTTTTTGGCTCGATTGATTAAGCTGAAAGGAATTCCGTTTTTTAAAGCAACTTCAAACGTAAAAGAACTTCCTGCTTGACCCAAAGCTAATTTATACATGGGTTCCAATGATTTCTCATCAAAAAGCATGTTGGCATTGGTGGCAAAAGGCAATTCGTTAGCTAGAATTTTTAGGTTTGAATAATGGGTGGTAATAATCCCAAAAGCTTCACGATGGTAGAATTCTTCCAGGAATATTTCGGCTAATGCGCCACCCAATTCAGGATCAGAGCCTGTACCAAATTCATCAATAAGGAACATTGTTTTTCTATTGCATTTCTTTAGAAAGTAGTTCATGTTCTTTAATCGGTAACTATAGGTACTTAGATGATTTTCAATAGATTGATTATCTCCAATGTCCGTTAAAATTCTATCAAATAAAAAGGTTTCACTGCGTTCATGAACGGGAATCAACATTCCTGATTGCAGCATTAATTGCAGTAATCCAACAGTTTTTAACGAGATTGTTTTTCCTCCGGCATTAGGACCTGAAATCACAATTATTCTACTTTCCTGATGTAATTCTATGGTTTGCGGATGCGTAATTTCGTTTTTCTGTTTGTTATTCAAATACAAAATAGGATGATAGGCATCTCTAAAATAAAGTCGACGCTCTTCCGTAATTTTTGGCAAAATCCCATTTATTCTGTCGGCATATTTTGCTTTAGCAGCAATTAGATCAATATCACTCAGGAAATCCTGATATTTGATTAGCAGCGGTAAAAAAGGACGAATTTGATTCGATAACTGTTTTAAAATTCGGGTGATTTCTTCTTTCTCTTCGTATTCTAGATTACTCAGTTCCCGAGAATATTGTAAGGTAGCCTCAGGTTCGATATAGGCAATACTTCCTGTTTTTGAACTTCCCAGAATCGACCCTTTTACTTTACGACGGTACATCGCTAAAACTGCTAAAACACGTCTGTTTTGTACAAAACTTTCTTTGATATCATCCAAATATCCTAAAGCATTGTATTGTGTTAATGCTGATCCGAAACTTTGGTTGACTTTACCGCGGACTACATTCATATTCCTGCGGATGCTTAATAAATCCGGAGAGGCATTGTCTTTTATTTCACCATATTTGTCGACTATTTCATCGACCATCGTTATGATTTCTTTGGTCAGTTCGACTTGATTCGCTCTGGCATTTAAATTTGGATAATAATCCTCAAATTTTCTCAAAAAACTCAATAGGAAATTTACCGTTGAAGATATCGTGGCAATTTTTCTAAAACTGCCCACTTCCAAGAAACTGTCTTCAATGGCCAGAAATTTTATCTCATGCGTGATCGCGTCAAAACCGTGATTGGGAATGGCATTGTTATTTTGGAAAGACGAAACATATTCTGACGTTTGCATTAATGCTTGCATCAACGTTTCCTTGTCTTTAAAAGGGGTGATTTCTAATGCTTTTTGTTTTCCAATGTCAGTATTACAAATTGTCGAAATGGTTTCGAGAACAGTCGGAAATTGTAAATCTTGTAATGTTTTTTCGGTGATGGATATCATTTTATAATCTAAGTTGTAAAGGTTCAAAGTTACAAAGATTCAAAGTGAAATGCATTAATTTTTTTAGTGGACTTTGCGAAAAACTTTGCGAACTTTACGGCAAAATAAATTACATGCAAATCAATCTCAATTCCTTTTGGCAATCTATTTTATCTGATGAAATTAAGAAACCCTATTTTCAGGATTTAATGGAAACTGTTGCAGAGGAGTACAAAAATCATACCTGTTATCCTCCCAAAGAATTGATTTTTGCTGCGTTTAACTATTGCAGCTTCAAAGATGTAAAAGTGGTTATCATTGGTCAGGATCCGTATCACGGTAAAGGCGAAGCCAATGGTTTGTGTTTCTCGGTAAATGATGGTGTCCGGATTCCGCCCTCGTTGCGCAATATTTTTCGGGAAATGAGTGATGATTTGGGGGCTATTTTCATGCCCACTTCCGGTAATTTAGAAGCTTGGGCAAAGCAGGGCGTTTTATTGTTGAATGCTTCGCTGACGGTTAGAGAAGACAATGCGAACAGTCATAAACACTTGAAATGGAATGTTTTTACCGATGCGGTAATCCAGGAAATTTCGCAAGAAAAAGAACATGTAGTTTTCTTGCTTTGGGGGAATTTTGCCCATAAAAAAGGATTAAAAATTGACCGAAACAAACATTTGGTATTAGAATCCGGGCATCCTTCGCCTATGAGTGCGAATCAGGGAAAGTGGTTCGGGAATAAACATTTTAGCAAGACAAATGATTATTTAAAACAAAATGGTTTAGAGTCTATAGAATGGTTGTAGTTATTAAACTATTTTTTATTTCTATTCGGATTTTATACAATGCTATATTTTTCTGAACCATTAAGGCATTAAGTTTCATTAAGTACAGTTTTAAGGTTTAATTTTCTTAATGCCTTAATGGTTTAAAAATAGTGTTTCATAAATTTTACTTTTGTTTAGATAAATCAAAAGTCTATTTTTTTATAATATCTTCTAAAACGGCTTTATCGGAGTAATTAATCACCTTCAAAGTAATCTCTTGGTTTTTGATTGTTTTTCCTTCGATGATATATAATTTTCCTTTTTTAAGTTCAATATTACTGTTATCAAAATCTACATCACCAAATTGTAAGGTGTTTTTTATATCAGAAGTGTCAATCCATTTTTCAGCCAAAACATGTGATGCTTTATCAGAATAATGGAAGGGTTTATTTCTCAAATCATTTAAGACTCTTGCATTTGGAAAATAATTACAACGGGTATCTTTACCACTAAAAACTAATGCTACAAAAAACAATCCTATAACTAGGCCTACTAAGTAATAAGCAAAACGATGTATAAACTTCATGAATTAAATTTTTGGCAAAGGTAGAAGAAAGTTTTCTTAAAAAACAATTAAATTAATGTCGTTGTTTGGTAAATCGTACCAATCGCCAATGGCACTATTTGTGAGGATTCCGTGGTACATATAAACGCCATTTTTCAATCCTTTATCACAACGAATAGCTCTTTCAATACCACCATCTGCGGCAATTTGCATCAAATAAGGTGTTATGATATTGCTTATGGACAACGAAGCGGTTTTGGAATATCGGGAAGGAATATTGGGCACGCAATAATGCAACACATTGTTTTTGATAAACGTAGGCTTCTCGTGTGAAGTCACTTCCGAAGTTTCAAAACAACCGCCGGTATCAATACTCACATCCACAATTACAGCGCCGTATTTCATGTGTTCGACCATGGTTTCTGTAACAATCACGGGACAACGCTCTTTTCCTCGCATAGCGCCAATTGCTACGTCACATCGTCTCAATGCTTTCAATAAAGATTTTGGTTGTATGGTAGAAGTAAAAATACGCTGATTCAAATTATTCTGTAAACGGCGTAATTTTGTAATAGAATTATCAAAAACTTTGACATTGGCACCTAAACCAATAGCGGTTTTAGCGGCAAATTCTCCAACAGTTCCTGCGCCCAGAATTACAACATCGGTAGGAGGAACACCTGTAATATTCCCAAATAATAATCCTTTTCCAAATTCATTGGTAATCATCAATTCGGCAGCAATTAAAATGGAGGCTGTTCCGGCAATTTCGCTTAACGATTTCACTGCAGGATACGTGCCGTCTTCATCTTTTATATATTCAAAAGCAAGAGCGGTAATTTTCTTTTTTGTCAAAGCCTCAAAATAGACTTTCTTTCGGGTTTTCAATTGTATGGCTGATATTACAATCGTTTCAGGATTCATCATTTGAATTTCGGTAAGCGTTGGCGGCTCTACTTTCAATATCATCGGACAACTGAAAACTTTCTTGGTATCACTGGTAACTTCGGCACCGGCATCACAATATTCTTTATCTGTATAACTGGAATTTAGTCCTGCGCCAGCCTCAATCATTACCCGATGCCCATGATAGGTCAGCGAGTTTACAGCGTCTGGAGTAAGACAAATACGGCGTTCCTGATAACTGGTTTCCTTTGGGACACCTATAAAAAGCTCGCTTTTTTTTCTTGCAACCTCAAGTTTTTCCTCTTGTGGCAATAGCTGTTGTTTTGTGAATGGAGTTATAGTAATTGACATTGCTGTTGTTAAATTAAGGGTACAATTTACGTAAAAACTTTTAAAAAAAGTGCATTATCCGTTTTGATAAATGTCCCCGCATTTAATGCTGAAATTAATTGGTTATTCTTTCCATTTTTATATCGGCTCTTTCATAAATACCATCTTCCAAAGGCACTTCTGTAAAACCAAATTTTTCATACAAATGAATCGCCGGAAGTAATTTCCTGTTCGAATATAAAATCAGCTTTTCAATTCCTTTTGCTTCAGTAACAGCAAGGCAATGCAGCATCAATTTTTTTCCAACTCCCAAACCTTGAACACCATCCGTTACCGCCATTTTGCTCAATTCATAGGTCGTGTTATCAATTTTCATTAAGGAAACGGTACCTACGATGGCATCATTGTATTTAGCATAAAAAATCATTCCGCCTTTGTCTATAATTTGACCTTGCGGATCCGAAAGCACGATTTCGTCTTTGGGTTCCACCTTGAAATATTTTTTCAGCCACTCCAGGTTTAAGGTTTTTATGGGTTCTTTTAAAGCGGCTGAATAAGGTATGATTTCTACAATATTTTCTAAACTCATAATTACTTTTTTAACTTAATGCTAAAGAACGTTTTCCATCAGGAAGCAGTGAAATAGTTATAACCGAATGGGTTTCAGGAATCAAATTTGGAATCTTCTCGGCCCATTCTATAAAACACCAATTGCCGGAATACAAATAATCGTCAACACCCATGTCCAAAGCTTCTACTTCATCATTCAGCCTATAAAAATCAAAATGATAAACTAGTTGATTGTCATTAGCTTCGTATTCATTAACTAAAGAAAAGGTTGGGCTGCTTGTAGCGCCTGTTACGCCAAGCGTTTTACACAATTCCTTGATCAAAGTCGTTTTTCCTACGCCCATTTCCCCATGGAAAAGAATCACTTTTTTGGAGTTATGCGCAATAATTTGTTTGGCTACTTCTTCGAGTTGGTCCAAAGAAAAAATGATATTCATAATTTTAAGTGTTCAGTGTTCAGTAATTAGTGTTCAGTGCTTTTGTTTTTCTGCAAACTGACCACTTTTTTTATTTTGGGTTAAAAACCAAAAAAGGAATAATCATTTCTTCCAATGAAATTCCACCATGCTGATATGTGTTTTTGTAATAACTCACATAATGATTGTAGTTGTTGACATACGCCAAAAACAAATCATTTTTTGCAAAAATATAAGAACTGCTCATATTTATGGTAGGTAATCCAACATTTTTTGGTTCTTTTACCGCATAGACATCTTTGTGCTCGTAGGTCAAACTACGTCCTGTTTTGTAACGTAAATTCAAACTGGTGTTTTTATCACCCACCACTTTCGATGGATTTTTTACGTTTATCGTTCCGTGATCAGTAGTCAAAATCAATTTGAAACCCATTTTTTGAGCCTGTTGAATGATTTCTAACAGTGGAGAATTCTTAAACCAGCTCAATGTCAGCGAGCGATACGCTTTATCATCGGAGGCAAGTTCTTTCACGACATCCATTTCTGTTTTGGCATGAGAAAGCATATCCACAAAGTTGTAGACTACAGTGACCAAATCATTATTCTTTAAAGCTTTAAAACTTTCGACCAGTTTTTTACCGCCGGCAAGACTCGTAATTTTAAAATAATCTTCCTTGATATTCAAACCCAATCGTTTCAATTGTGCCGTCAAAAACTCTGCTTCAAAAAGGTTTTTTCCTCCTTCTTCCGGGTCATTTTTCCAATATTGAGGAAACTGTTTTTCCATTTCAAGAGGCGTTAAACCAGAGAAAATAGCGTTTCTCGCATATTGCGTAGCCGTAGGCAAAATAGCGTAATACGGAACCTCTTTTTCCAGTTTATAGTAATTTCCCACTACGCTTTCAAAGGCTTTCCATTGGTCGTAACGCAAGTTGTCAATCACTACAAACAAAATAGGTTTGTCTTTTTTCTTGAGTTCAGGAAGCACTAATTCTTTGAATAACGTGTGCGATTGAACCGGTTTATCCGCTTTTGGTGCAAACCAATCCTCGTAATTACGCTCTATGAATTTTCCAAATTGCGAATTGGCTTCTGTTTTCTGGGATTCCAAAATTTCCACCATGCTCTGATCGTCGATATTCTCCAATTCCAGTTCCCAAAAAATCAATTTCTTATACAGCTCAATCCAGTCCTCATAGGAATTCACCATCGCCATTTCCATGGTGATTTTTCTAAATTCCTTCTGATAATCCAACGTTGTTTTTTGCGAAATCAATCGGGAATGATCCAGATTTTTCTTCAAACTCAACAAAATCTGGTTTGGATTCACGGGTTTAATCAAATAATCGGCAATTTTAGAACCTATGGCTTCCTCCATAATGTATTCTTCCTCGCTTTTAGTAATCATAATCATAGGAACCGAAGATTTTTTCTCCTTCATTTCTGACAAGGTTTCCAAACCGCTCATTCCAGGCATATTTTCATCCAGGAAAACAATATCAAAATTGTTTTCCTCAAAAATTGCAATCGCATCCAGCCCGTTGTTACAGGTAGTTACCTCGTAATTTTTCTTTTCCAGAAATAAGATATGTGGTTTCAAAAGGTCGATTTCATCATCCACCCAAAGTATTTTTATTTTATCCATAATTGTATAAACAAGTGTTCTAAAGTACAAAATTAAAGTGCCAAATTACATTTTTTTGTAACGGCTACCTGCTAATATTATGATAATTTTTTAACACACTTACACTACATTTTATAAAATTACAATTCGCTTTATTTCAGTTTTGGGCGTGACCCATCCTGCGTAAACTCCGTCCGGGTCGGGCTGTACGCTGTATCTTTCCTTTTTAAAGAAAAAAGGAAAGGATGCCGTTTCTATCCCTCACGCACTTGCGAGAACGAGTTATTTTTGAAACCACTATTTTTAAGTAAGAAAAATTTCGAAAAATAAAAGATGTGTTCGATAACTTGTAGTTGTTTTTTTATATTTTCGTGTAAATAACAATAATCTGATATTTGTTAGAGCGTGTGATCCAAATTCGGGTCGATTGGGATGATTTTATCAGATTTAATATATTCAAGTTAGCAACTATATCATCAAACTTTTGTTTTATGAATAAGAATCGAATTTTTAAAATTGTATAATAGCTATTGCAGGAACAATTGTCCCTCTTCTTCTTCTCATTGCACTATCAATGATTATATATGGGCAAAATTTTCCTTTAGTAAAATTCCATTATTGGAAAGGCTTCATTGAACAACGAAATGGAAATTTAGATAGCGCAATCGAAAGTTACGATAAAGCAACTGAAATAGATAATAAATATCCGACAGCTTACATATCACGTGGAAGTGCATATCTAGACTTAAAAAAATATGATAAAGCAATCGCTAATTATACAATGGCGATAAAGTTATCTCCAGAAAATGAAGAGCCGTATGCATACAGAGGAAGAGCTTATTATGAATTGACAGTTTGAAAAGTTTCAAAGATGATTTTGAAAAAGCAGTTAATTTGAATAAAGATTTTGGATATGCCTATTCAAATAGAGCGCTTCTAAAATATACTAAATTGAATGACAAAACTGGCGGTTGTGAAGATTTGAAAAAAGCAGCCAAATTAGGCGACGAAGATGCAAAAGTTCATCTAAAGGATGGTGTTTGCGAAGATACCCCCGCTCATAACCACAAACAGAATTGAAATAAAAATAAAACACTAATAATAAATTATGGCAAAAATTGATACCGAGATTTTAAAGACAAAACAACATTTTGAAATGCTTGATGGATTAAGGGGACTAGCCGCTTTGGCTATTGTCATTTTTCATTTTATGGAAATTGTTTATTTGCCCAACAAAAATTTTATTGCGCATGGTTTTCTTGCTGTTGACTTTTTCTTTTGTCTATCCGGATTTGTAATTGCTTATGCCTATCATCAGGATCGCATTGAAAAAATGGGACTTGCGGCGTTCTTTAAGACAAGGCTAATCAGACTACATCCTTTGGTTATTTTTGGTTCGGTATTGGGTTTGCTAGCTTTTCTTTATGACCCTTTTAGCAGTCATCCTGAAACCTACGAAGCCGGTAAATTGATTCTAATATTTCTAAGTTCCGTATTTCTAATTCCTTTTCCGGGTATGCCGGATCGTTATTTTAACTTGTTCGGTTTAAATGCGCCAGCCTGGTCGTTGTTTTGGGAGTATGTTGCCAATATTCTGTATGCACTTTTCCTTTACAAATTAAGCCGTCGTTCCCTCTTTTTATTAACCGTTTTTGCAGCAGCAGGACTCTGTTTTGCCAGCAGTCGTGCGGGAGGTTCTTTGCTGGGCGGATGGAGTGGAGAAACATTTTGGGATGGTTTTGCCCGTATTTCCTATTCTTTTTTAGCCGGAATGTTGATTTTTCGTTCCAATTGGATTATTAAATCAAACATCGGTTTCCTGGGCTTATCTGTATTATTGTTGTTAGCGTTTTTAATGCCTTTTACGGAAGAATGGAATTGGCTGACGCAACCTTTCGTGGTATTGTTTTATTTTCCGTTATTGATTGCATTGGGAGCCGGAGCCAAGCTAACCGAAGGATTTAGAAAAATCTGTATTTTCTCCGGAAAAATATCTTATCCTTTATACATGACGCATTATGCTGTGATGTGGATATTTGCGAACTATTATACGACCTACAAACCGGAAACGACTGAGCTGTTTTTTATCGTCACAATAGGAACACTGTTGTTAGTTGGCTTCGCTTATTTGACCATGGTTTTTTATGATATTCCAATCCGAAAATATTTAACGGATAGAAGAAAGAAGGTTTAGTTTATTAATACAGTTATTTCTAATTTAGATACCTGATTGCTCAAATAGGTAAGCGGTTCGATTATGAACCTTGACAGGAAACTATTAGTTGCAAGCAAAACCAGCGAAACGATTAACATTATAAACAGTTTGAAATGAAAAAGAAAACAGTGTTAATTATAGGGTTTCTAATTTCATTTGGACTTGGTTTCTATATGAATATTTTGGTTTCAAATAAAAGCGACAACAAGAGTGAGATTAAGCAATCAAATAATAAAAATAACATTAAAAAAGAGGAAAATATGAAATTAGGAGCGTTTTCATTGAGTCTTAGTGTCAAGGACATTCAAGTATCACAACAATTTTATGAGAAGCTGGGGTTTTCAGTATTTGCCGGTGGTTTAGAAAAAAATTATCTTATAATGAAAAATGAGAATTCACTAATCGGGCTTTTTCAAGGAATGTTTGATAATAATATTTTGACTTTTAACCCAGGCTGGGACGAGAATGTTAACAACATCACAAAGTTTGACGACGTTAGAGAAATTCAACTGGAACTAAAAAACAAAGGTCTCAAAATAGACCCTGAAGTGGATGAGAAAACTTCTGGCCCCGCTGGTTTTATGATAACTGATCCGGACGGAAATGTTATTTTGATTGACCAACATCGTTAATTTATTTTCACACTATTAAAGTTGAAATATATCTTTCGATTCGATAATAGAAATACTTTTCGTATTTATAAATAGAACCCATTTTCCATCCAAAAATATAATTAAATTCAAATGTTAGATAAAAAATACTGCGTAAGCGGACAAATTGCCCATGAGTTAGTTGGGGATGAATTAACTTATTTTTTTAAAAATGGAAAAGTAAAAGGAAAAGGTACTTTTATAAATAGACTGATGGAAGGAGAGTGGCTGTTTTATCTAGAAACTGGGCAACTTTGGCAAATTGAAAATTTCAAAAACAGCAAGAAAAACGGTTCTTTTATTCGGTATGATAGAAACGGCTAAGTAGAATATCAAGAGACTTTTGAGAGCGATGTTACTATTCAGCCTTGAAACAGGCGTTAAAGTCAATGGAAAAAAGGGATGGTTCTGGACTTTTCAAAACCGAAAACGGGGCGCAATTCTATGCTGTCATTCGTTCAGTAACAGATACCTGTATCAAAAACGGACAAAATGTTTTAGCTGCTTTTAAAACTATTGCTGTATTGCAATCTGAATAGTTACAATTGATTTAATAAAAGGAAGAATTTTTTTATTTTCTTTTATAGGGGATGTTTTTATCTTGATGAGCGACAATAATTTGGAAGTAGGTTCAGTACTGAGTTTTTTGACCGTTTATCTGCTGTTTATAATTCATTTTGTTAATGGGTTCAAAAAATTAAAATTTAATAAAACGGATGTTTTATCCATACTAAGTGTAATTCTTGTAATGCTCATTTTATCAATTGCTATTTTGAGTTTGCAATTTGAGAAAATGAAAACAGATTTTTTAATAATTATAATTTACAGTATGATATTGGGTATACTAATTTGTATTTCGGTTGTAAATCATATTACAAAAGCAATTATGCTTTTTTGAATTTGGTGTTAATGTCAACTTGTTTTTTGCTTTCGGATGTTTTTTATGTTCTAAATGGTTTTTATCTGTCACTTTTTACCTTTAGTTTAATTGAAATAATAGCACAGGTGTTTTTGTATTATTTTATGGTCAATTATTTTATTGAGAATGATAAGTCCTTAAAAAGAAATATGCTTGTCCATAACTAATACCAATATATTTAATTTTGTCATTTCTACGAAGGAGAAATCTCATTAGTTGCTCTCGTTATGTGATTTCTCCTTCGTAGAAATGACAAAACAGCTAAATTTTATTTATAAGATGTGATTTGGTACAAGTAAACGATAATCACAAAAAAAAAACTATACAACAATCGATTTCCCCTCAAAAGCTTTTGCTTTATCGTTATCCAAATAAAAATCAATTCTTCCCAGATTTATACCGTAACAACCCACTTGGTTTACTAGAACTTCTTTGCCGGCAAGATTTTTTACAACAGTAGGCTTCTCTAGAAAAGTGTGTGTATGTCCACCAATAATCAAGTCAATATCCTGAGTAAGTTCGGCTAATTTTAAATCACATATTTTATTAGGTTCGTCTCTGTATTTATACCCTAAATGAGACAAGCAAATGACTAAATCACAATGTTGTTCTTTTTTTAAAATCCGAACCATGTCTTGAGCAGACTCGATTGGATTGTTATAAACGGTTTCTTTATACATTCCTTTATCGACTAAACCAGCAAGCTCTATTCCAAGACCAAAAACACCAACTTTAATTCCATTCTTGTTGAATATTTTATACGGTTTTACAAAACCATCCATCACGGTGTTTTTAAAATCGTAGTTGGCGGATAGGAACTCAAATTTAGCATGTGGCATTTGCGCATGCAAACCTTCAACCCCATTATCAAAATCATGATTTCCTATGGTAGAAGCATCGTATTGCATCATACTCATCAATTTGAATTCTAATTCTCCGCCATAATAGTTAAAATAAGGCGTTCCTTGAAAAATATCGCCCGCATCCAGCAATAGTACATTTGGGTTTTCTTTTCGTATCGTTTCAATCAAGGCTGCTCTTCTCGCCACGCCACCCATATTTGCATTTCTGGGATGATCCGCAGGAAATGGATCTATATAACTGTGTACATCATTTGTATGTAAAACTGTCAAGTGTTTTGTTTTTGAAAACTCAAAACTGCTCAACGATACACCTAAACCTAATAAAGCTGAACTCGCAGCTGTTTTTTCAATAAATTCTCTTCTTTTCATTTTATATTTTTTGGAGCTATTTCCCGCTGTCCGCTGTATCTTTATGTTTTTAATGAAAAAACATAAAGGATGTAGCTTCCATCAGGTCTAGGGCTATGTGCTTATGGTGTTGTTATCTAGTTGTTTAAAGCAGAGTGTTGCTGCTCAGCACGGAATAATTATTTTTATTCAACCGTAATTCGAATGTCACTGATCACAGGAATTGTATCTACTTCTTTAAAATAATCAATAAGAATATTTCGTAGTTTATAGTCTAAGTCAAATTTCTGAACCCCTTTTTTAAAGAAATTCATGTTGTCTCCGCCATTAGACAAATAATCATTGGTTCCTACATAATAAATAGTCTCTTTTTGAACTGGTTTTCCTTGTACTAATATGTTTTTTGGAAGATTGTTTTTGTCAATGGTAAACGTTACTCCAGTTAGCGGATGTGGTTTTTTTTCAGCGATAAAGTAATCGACCATTTCAAGAATTTGTTCTCCTTTTAAAGCAATCACAACCAAACTATTTTCAAAAGGCATAATTTCAAAAGCCGTTCTTGCAGTTACATTTCCTTTTGGAAGTATAGAACGAATGCCCCCGCTATTAAGCAAACAAATATCGATGTCCTTTTTTTCTCTGGCTTGAAACACAATATTTCCTCTCATCAAAGTAACATCAGCCATCAAATTACCAATTGTAGTTTGCCATTTGCCTGTGCTTTTATCTAATGTTTCCGGGCAATAAGCCAGAACGCTGTCTAAATCTTTGTTGATGTGTTCTCTGTATGGTTTTATGAAGTTCTCAATTTGAGGAACTTGATTTTCCTTTTCAGTGATTGGAATTCGTTTGCCTTCTATTTTAGTAACGTAGTAATTTTGTTTGCTGCATGAGGCAACAAAAAAAAATGTTAAGAATATAACAAAAAGTTTAGAAACATCGTTATACTTTTTTAGATTTACCATTTTAAATGTGACTTAATTAAGTAATTTTGTAATCAAGTAAAAGTAATATGTTTTTGAATTATATAAAGAATTATTTTGTAAAAAAAACATTAAAAAAAAGCTTTCAAAATTTAAAAAATATTGAGTCAGTTAATGTTGTAAAAACAATTGGTTTACTGGTTGATGCCACTCGTTTTGACCAAACGGAAGCATTGATTGCAGCGTTAACAGCAAACGGAATCACACCAAAAAATATAACAACAATTCTTTATAGAGATAAATTTAAGAAAACAGCAGATAAAAAATTTCCGGTATTTAATTCAGGGCATTTAAAATGGAGTGGAGAAATTTCTTCTCCGGAAGTAAATGATTTCATCAATAAAAAATTTGATTTGTTAATCAGTTATTACGACATAGAAAAAGCAATTTTATTAAAAATTAATCATGATTCAAAAGCGCAATTCAAAGTCGGTTTTTCATCAATAGACAAAAGATTAAATCATTTTATGATTAAAACGGATGTCGACAATTATACACTTTTTGTAAGTGAACTATTCAAATATTTAAAATTATTAAACAAAATATAAATATAATATGCAATCATTAATAGGTACTGGTGTTGCTCTTGTAACCCCATTTAAAGAAGATTTTTCAATTGACATCGAAGCATTAAAAAGAATCGTAAATTTTTCAATCGATGGAGGAATTGAATATCTTGTAGTATTGGGTACAACTGCAGAAAATGCAACATTGTCTCAAGACGAAAAAGAATTAGTTATTAGTACCGTAATCGAGGCTAATAATGGAAGTTTGCCATTAGTACTTGGAGTAGGAGGAAACAACACTTTAAAAGTGACAGAAGAGTTGAAAACAAGAGATTTGTCTCAATTTGCGGCAGTTTTATCGGTTTCGCCGTATTATAACAAACCCACTCAGGAAGGTATTTACCAACACTTTAAAGCAGTTGCTGAAGCATCGCCAATTCCTGTAATTTTATACAATGTTCCGGGAAGAACAGCCAGCAACATGCTGCCTTCAACCGTTATACGCTTGGCTAATGATTTTGAAAATATCGTTGCAATAAAAGAAGCAGCAGGAGATATTGTTCAAGCCATGCAATTATTGAAAAACAAACCAAAAGATTTTCTCGTAATTTCAGGTGACGATATGATTGCTTTGCCGATGGTTTTGGCTGGTGGATCAGGCGTTATATCTGTAATTGGGCAAGGTTTTCCTAAAGAATTTTCTGAAATGATTCGATTAGGTTTGAATCGTAAAGTGGATGAAGCATTCAAAATGCAATACCTTTTGGCGGATTGCATTGATATGATTTTTGAGCAAGGAAATCCGGCAGGAATCAAACAAGTGTTTCTATCACTGGGAATTTCAGAAAACACAGTGCGTTTGCCATTAGTAAAAGTTGATGATTCGCTCGCAAGCAGAATCGATCAGTTTGTCAAAAAAGTCAATAAACAAGGATAAAAAAAAGAGTCTTTTTTTAAACAAAAAATATATTTTGAAGTCGCTAAATTAATAACTAAATTTGCCACCGAAACTTCGGTATGATTTTATGGGTTGTTTCAACCAAGAAATCATAAAAAAAGTAAAAAAATGAAAAAAATCATATCTCTATTGCTTCTTGTAGCTTTATTCAGTTCTTGTGGTGAATACCAAAAAGCATTAAAAACCGAAGATGTTGCTGTTAAATTTGAAATGGCCACTAAATTATACGACGCAGGGAACTATTCTAAAGCGATTCGTATTTTTGAACAAATTGCTCCAGCTTACAGAGGGAAGCCTCAAGCGGAAAAATTGTTTTACATGTTTGCTCAATCCTATTACAAAACAAAACAATATTACTTGGCAGGTTATCAATTTGAAAGCTTTGTTTCGGGATATCCAAAAAGTGAAAAATTACAGGAAGCAGCCTATTTGGGAGCAAAAAGCTACTCTATGTTATCTCCTGTTTATAGTTTAGATCAAACAGATACCACAAAAGCATTAGATAAATTGCAATCATTCATAGATAATTATCCTAATTCAGAGTATTTGGCAGAAGCGAATGCGACCGTAAAAGTGCTTAGCGAAAAAATAGAGAAAAAAGTTTTTGAAAATGCTAAAGGATACAATACAATTTCTGATTATAAATCAGCGATGGTTGCGTTAGATAACTTTGTAGCGGATTATCCGGGAACACCATTCAAAGAAGATGCTTTATACTACAAGTTAGATTCAGCCTATCAATTGGCTATTAATAGTATTCCATCAAAAATGGAAGAGCGATTAAATGTTGCAAAAACAGCCCAATCGAACTTGATTAAGTTTAAAGCGGATACGAAATACAAGCAAGAAGCAAACGAAATGTTAGCTCGAATAGATAAAGATTTACAAAAATTTACTAAATAAATAAAGTCATGGATTTAAAAAAGACGAATGCTCCAGTAAATACAATAACATACAACAAAACTGTTATTGAAGAACCTACTGGTAATGTGTATGAAGCGATAACCATTATGGCTAAAAGAGCAAACCAAATCAATTCTGAAATTAAAAAAGAATTGACTGAGAAATTGGAAGAATTTGCTACATATAATGACAGTCTTGAAGAAGTTTTTGAAAACAAAGAGCAAATTGAGGTTTCAAAATTTTACGAAAAACTACCTAAGCCACACGCTTTAGCAGTTCAAGAATGGTTAGATGGTAAAATCTACCACAGAGATTCAAATAAATAATAGTTACTATGTCAGTTTTAAGCGGTAAAAAAATTCTACTAGGAGTTTCTGGTGGAATTGCAGCCTATAAAACAGCCACATTAGTACGACTTTTCATAAAAGCAGGTGCACATGTCCAAGTGATAATGACACCTGCTTCTAAGGATTTTGTAACTCCTCTTACATTATCTACGTTATCCAAAAATCCTGTACATTCCAGTTTTTATAATCAAGACGAAGAAAATGAAAAATGGAATAATCATGTTGAATTAGCACTTTGGGCTGATTTGATGGTTATTGCTCCTGCAACAGCAAATACTTTGTCTAAAATGGCAAACGGTACTTGTGATAATCTTTTGATTGCAGCCTATTTATCAGCAAAATGTCCGGTGTATTTTGCTCCTGCAATGGATTTAGACATGTATAAACATCCTTCTACAATCGCTAATTTCTCTTCTCTGACTCAATTTGGTAATGTCATAATTCCTGCCGAAAGCGGTGAATTGGCAAGTGGATTATCCGGTGAAGGAAGAATGGCGGAACCTGAAAATATTGTAGCTTTTCTGGAAGCAGATTTAAACAGTAAATTACCTCTTAAAGGAAAAAAAATATTAATTACTGCCGGTCCCACATACGAAGCAATAGATCCTGTGCGTTTTATAGGAAATCATTCTTCGGGTAAAATGGGTTTTGATATAGCAATTAGCGCTGCAAATCTAGGTGCTTCGGTGATTTTAGTTTCGGGACCTACACATTGTAAAGTTTCAAATCCATTGATTAATGTGATTAATGTTGTATCTGCAGAAGAAATGTATGTGGCTTGCCATCAGTTTTATGCCGATGTGGATGTTGCGATTGCTGCTGCGGCCGTTGCGGATTACAAACCTAAGTATGTTGCACAACAAAAAATAAAAAAAGCTGCTGATAATTTTACAATAGAACTCGAAAAAACGAAAGATATATTAGCTTCTTTGGGTGAACTAAAGAAAAATCAGTTTCTGATAGGTTTTGCTTTAGAAACAGAAAATGAAATTGAAAATGCGACCTTGAAAATTCAGAAAAAAAACTTAGATTTGATTGTTTTAAATTCGCTTCAAGATCAGGGTGCTGGTTTTGGTAAAGCAACGAATAAAGTTACCTTTATTGATAAATATTTCAATATTGAGCCAATGGAATTGAAATCGAAAGAAGCTGTTGCTGATGATATTCTAGAAAAGGTGAAAGTACATTTTGTGAAATAGGGTAACGGATTGTAATAGAAACGCTATGTGGTGTTTGAATTACAGATAACCGTTAAGAAATAATACAAATCTACAGATGAATAAAATAATTATTTTTTTTCTGCTTTTTACTTTTGGGCTTACGCAAGCGCAACAATTAAACTGTACGGTAACGGTTGATTCACAAAAATTGAGTGTTACAAATCAGCAAGTTTTTAAAACCTTACAAACTTCAATAAGTGAGTTTGTAAATAAAACGGATTGGACGGGACAAACGGTTAAGCAAAACGAAAAAATTAATTGTTCGATGTACATTACCGTTTCTTCGAATAGCTCAGATCAATTTACTGCAACTATTCAAGTACAATCTTCAAGGCCTATTTTTAATTCCTCTTATTCATCTCCAGTATTAAATTACAATGATAAAGACTTTAATTTTAGATATACAGAGTTTGAAAATTTAATTTTTAGTCCTACTACATTCGATTCTAATTTAATTTCTGTTTTGGCTTTTTACAGTTATATGATTTTAGGAATGGATGCGGATACTTTTGTTTCCGAATCTGGGAATTCTTACTTTGAAACGGCTCAAAATATCTCAAATGTAGCACAACAAGGCGGTTCCAAAGGATGGAGTCAAACTGATGGAAACCAAAACCGTTACTTTTTAATAAACGATATTTTATCCCCGGCATTCAAACAAGTGCGACTATCCATGTTCGATTATCATACTGGTTTAGACCTAATGAGTAAGGATTTAAAAGCGTCTAAAGAAAAAATAAAAGGATCACTAATCGATTTGACTAAACTAAATGCTTCCAGACCCAACGCATTTTTAACCCGTGTCTTTTTTGATGCTAAATCAGATGAAATTGTTTCTATTTTTTCTGGTGGACCCAGTATTACAATTTCAGATTTAGTAGATAATCTGAATAAAATTTCTCCTTTGAATTCAAGTAAATGGATGCTGATAAAATATTAATTGATTTTCAATTTTTAGTTTAATCCAGCTTCACATCACAAAACAAGATAGTAAATGATAACGTCACTTTCGATAAAAAACTATGCCTTAATAGAAAAATTGTCAATCGATTTTTCAAAAGGTTTCTCAACAATCACAGGAGAAACCGGTGCAGGAAAATCAATAATTTTAGGAGCATTAGGATTGGTTTTAGGAAAAAGAGCCGACTTAACTTCTTTAAAAAGCAAAGAAGAAAAGTGTATCATTGAAGCTCATTTTGAAATTTCTAAGTATAATTTGCTTCCTTTTTTTGAGGAAAATGATTTGGATTATGAAAATGACACCATAATTAGACGTGAAATACTTCCTTCAGGAAAATCCAGAGCTTTTATAAATGACAGTCCTGTAAATCTTCAGGAATTGCAGGAACTGAGCTTGTTCTTGATTGATATTCATTCGCAACAGCAAACCCAAGAACTTTCGGATGAAAATGTGCAGTTCGAAATTATTGATGCAATTGCCAATAATAAAGAAACAATTCTGGAATATCAATCGCTTTTAAAAAGTTATAAATCGGATAAATCTAAATTGAATTCGCTGCTGAAAAGACAAAGCGAATCTAAGAAAGAGCAAGAATACAATACTTTTTTATTGGATGAATTAGTTGCGGCACAATTAAAATCAGGCGAACAAGAATCTCTTGAGGCTGATTTTGAAAAATTGAATAATGTTGAGATTATAAAAGAATCTATCGATAGGTCTTTGGCTATTGCCAATGAAGAACAAATTGGTGTTATGCATAATTTGAATGAAATCAAGGTTTCATTACAAAAAATCGCCTCTTTTTCGACTGAATATCATTCTTTGTTAGACAGGATTGCAAGCGTAACAATTGAGTTTGATGATATTTCGGATGAAATGAATCGCTGTTCCGAAAAACTTATTAATGATCCGGAGCAATTGGATTTAATCAGTCAAAAGCTTCAGGTAATTTTTAATTTGCAAAAGAAACATCAGGTTTCCTCTGTGGATGAATTACTGGAAATTCAAGCGAATCTTGAGAATTCAGTTTTAGAATTAGGCAATATGGAAGAAGAAATTGCTGTACTGACGGTTTCTATTGAACAAAAAACAGTTGAATTAGATGTTTTTTCGACTACAATTCATATTAATAGATTGGATTCGATTCCAGTTTTGTCTCAAAAGTTGATTACTATTTTAGAAACTTTGGGAATGCCAAATGTCCGCTTTAATATCGACGTTAATACTACTGAAACTTATTTCCAAAACGGAAAAGATGAGATTCAGTTTTTATTTTCGGCCAATAAAGGAACTGATTTCGGTTTATTGAAAAAAGTGGCTTCGGGGGGAGAAATGTCAAGAATTATGTTGGCTGTTAAGGCGATATTGGCACAATACTCAAAATTACCAACATTGATTTTTGATGAAATTGATACCGGTGTTTCCGGAGAGATTGCCATAAGAATGGGGGAAATCATGAAGGAAATGAGCCAGGAAATGCAAATTTTTGCTATCACCCATTTACCTCAAATTGCAGCAAAAGGAAATGCACATTTTAAAGTATTTAAATCAACTGTTGGCGAGGACACGCAATCTGAATTGAAGTTATTAAATGGAGAAGAAAGAGTTGTCGAAATTGCTCAAATGTTATCTGGAACTGTTGTTTCTGATTCGGCCTTAAATCACGCTAAAGCCTTGCTGAACTAATTATTTACTTTATATTTGTTTCCTTTAAAAGCAAGGCTTTTGCATCAGCAATAAAACGATTACACGAATAAATAAAAAAACGAATAACCAAGAGTATGATTATAGAACCTAGAATGAGAGGATTTATTTGTACGACATCTCACCCAAAAGGATGCGGACAAAATGTTAAAAATCAAATTGAATATATTAAATCAAAAGGACCTATCAACGGGGCTAAAAAAGTATTAGTAATTGGAGCTTCAACCGGATTTGGTTTAGCTTCGAGAATTACAAGTGCTTTTGGATCTAGTGCAGGAACTATTGGTGTATTTTTTGAAAAACCTCCAACAGAAGGTAAAACAGCTTCACCAGGTTGGTATAATTCTGCAGCTTTTGAAAATGAAGCTCATGCTGCGGGTTTATATGCAAAAAGTATCAATGGAGATGCGTTTTCGAATGAAGTAAAACAACAAACATTAGATCTTATAAAAGCTGATTTAGGGCAAGTGGACTTAGTAATCTATAGTTTAGCTTCTCCTGTTCGTATGCATCCGGTTACCGGTGTTTTGCATCGTTCTGTATTGAAACCTATCGGAAGTACTTTTACCAATAAAACAGTTGATTTTCATTCTGGTAAAGTTTCAGAAATTTCAATTGAGCCTTGTAACGAAGAAGAAATAGCAAATACCGTTGCAGTAATGGGCGGTGAAGATTGGGCTATGTGGATTGATGCTTTAAAAGCTCAAAATCTATTGGCTCCAGGCGCTACAACTGTTGCTTATTCTTATATTGGGCCATCATTGACTGAAGCCGTTTATAGAAAAGGAACCATTGGTCGTGCTAAAGATCATCTTGAAGCGACTGCATTTGCTATCACTGATAGTTTAGCTGGTATTAATGGGAAAGCATTTGTTTCAGTAAACAAAGCATTGGTTACACAAGCAAGTTCAGCCATTCCGGTTATTCCATTGTATATTTCTTTGTTGTATAAAATAATGAAAGAAGAAGGAATTCATGAAGGTTGTATCGAACAAATTCAACGTTTGTATCAAGAAAGATTATATACCGGAAATGAAATTCCAGTTGATGAGAAAGGAAGAATCCGTATTGACGATTTAGAAATGCGTCCTGATGTTCAAGAAAAAGTTGCTAAATTGTGGATTGAAGCTGTAACTGAAAATTTATCTGAAATAGGAGATTTAGAAGGATACAGAAAAGATTTTTATAATCTATTTGGCTTTGACGTAGAAGGAGTAGATTATAAAGCAGATACAAACGAAGTGGTAAACATCGAAAGTATTGCTTAATTCTATACTAAACTAAATATTTAGTTTCTGTAATGCATCTTAAATTTCACAATGGTTTATTCATTTCGAAATTTAAGGTGCATTATTTTTTTTAAAGAATTGACTTAAATTAATTGTATTATGTATAACTTATTAAAAGGAAAAAGAGGAATCATTTTCGGCGCTTTGGATGAAAATTCAATTGCATGGAAAACAGCAGAAAGAGTGTTTGAAGAAGGAGGAACTTTTGTTCTTACAAATGCTCCGGCTTCCATACGAATGGGAACAATTAATGCGCTGGCACAAAAGACAAATTCTCAAATCATCCCTGCTGATGCTACATCTGTGACTGATTTAGAATATTTAGTAGATCAAGCTATGGAAATTCTGGGCGGGAAAATAGATTTTGTTTTGCACTCTATCGGAATGTCTGTAAATGTTCGAAAAGGCAATCATTATACCAATCAGAATTACGAATACACCGAAAAAGGATGGAATGTTTCGGCTGTTTCTTTTCATAAAGTAATGCAGGTTTTATACAAAAAAGATGCCATGAACGAGTGGGGAAGTATCGTTGCGCTATCTTATATGGCAGCGCAACGCGTGTTTCCGGACTATAACGACATGGCGGATAACAAAGCGTTTTTAGAGTCTATAGCACGTAGTTTTGGTTACTTCTTTGGTAGAGATAAAAAAGTAAGAGTCAATACTATTTCTCAATCTCCAACACCTACAACGGCTGGTCAGGGTGTAAAAGGATTTGGCGGATTTATAAATTTTGCCGAAAAAATGTCACCTTTAGGGAATGCATCTGCTTTAGATTGTGCTAATTATACCCTAACACTATTTTCTGATTTGACCAGAAAAGTAACTTTGCAAAACTTATTGCATGATGGTGGTTTCTCAAATATGGGAGTAAGTCAGGAAGTGATGGAAATGTTTGAATAAAAAGCAGAAAATTATTTATAAAACCATCGATTAATAGTTGATGGTTTTTTTATGGATAAAGATTATATTTGTTAAAATTTTTTAAGTCTAAAAAACCTCTTTAATACCACATTTTTAATTTATGTTATTTTCCCTAATTATACCAGTTTACAATCGTCCAGACGAAGTTGATGAACTTTTAGAAAGCTTATCTCATTCAACGTATAACGAAATTTTTGAAATTGTTATTATTGAAGATGGTTCTTCCATAGTTTGCAAAGATGTAGCTCAAAAATATGGTGACAAATTGGATATTTCCTATTATTACAAGGAAAATTCAGGACCTGGAGATTCAAGGAATTATGGAATGAAAAAAGCCAGAGGTGATTATTTTATCATTTTTGATTCGGATTGTATTATTCCAAAGGAATATTTATCAGAAGTTGATAAAGCTTTAAAACAGAATTATGTAGATTGTTTTGGAGGACCAGATAAGGCTTTAGACAGTTTTTCGGATATACAAAAAGCAATTAATTTTGCGATGACTTCGTTTCTAACCACTGGCGGAATTCGTGGAGGTTCAGAAAAAATAGACAAGTTTCAGCCTAGAAGTTTTAATATGGGATTATCCAGAAAAGCTTTTGAAGCATCAAAAGGGTTTGGAAATATTCATCCTGGCGAAGATCCGGATTTGTCAATTCGTTTGTGGAATCTAGGTTTTGAAACCAAACTTTTCCCCAATGCATTTGTGTATCACAAGAGAAGAATTGATTGGGATAAGTTTTCTATTCAGGTAAATAAATTTGGAAAAGCACGACCAATTCTGAATAGTTGGTATCCAAAATACAATAAGCTTACTTTTTTCTTTCCTTCGGTATTCATAATTGGATTTTTTAGTTCCTTTTTATTAATGTTGATTTTTAATTTTGATTTGCTGCTTCAATTGTATTTTGTTTACTTTTTGATACTGTTTTTGGCGTCTTCCTATCAAAATAAAAGCTTAAAAATCGGGTTCTTATCATTGATAGCCGTTTGGAAACAATTTTATGGTTACGGAACGGGTTTTATAAAATCTTTTTATAAAATTATCATTTTGAAGCAAAAACCCCAAGAAGCTTTTCCTGAATTATTTTTCAAAGTTTAATATGACAAAAATAATTGGTTTAACTGGCGGTATCGGAAGTGGGAAAACTACCATTGCAAATTATTTTGAATCATTTGGTGTTCCGGTGTACATTGCTGATGACGAAGCCAGAAAAATCATGCAAACATCAGAAATTATTGGAGCCATCAAAAAGGTATTTGGCGATGCAATTTTTGAAAACGAGAAGTTGAATAGAGAAGAATTGGCTAAAATTGTATTTAGTAACCCTGAAAAATTAGAAAAACTTAACAATATTGTTCACCCTGCCGTAAAAAAGCATTTTGACCAATGGCTTTTACTGCACAAAAAAAATCCTTATGCTATTTATGAAGCGGCTATTTTATTTGAAAGTGGAGGTTATAAAAATTGCGATTTGATTATAACTGTCACAGCACCAATAGAATCAAGGATTCAGAGGGTTGTTGAGCGTGATAAAACGACACGGGAACTTGTTTTAAAAAGAATAAATGCACAATGGACTGATGAACAACGCATCTCAAAAAGCGATTTTATCATAGAAAATACTTCCTTAGAAACTACAAAATTGGAAGTTGTTAAAATTCTTAAAATTTTAAAGATTAAACAAAATGTGCTATAGGTGTTAATGTTTGGTTAATCTATTATTTAATATATTGTTAAAATACTAAATTTGTTTCGATGAATAAACTTTTTTTTAGATTACTTGTTTTATTGATGAGTCTGTCCTTAATAGGGATAATTCTTGTTCAAGTATATTGGTTTAATACTTCATTCAAAAACAATGACGAGCAGTTTAAATTTCATGTCAAGCAAGTTATTGGTAATGTGGCAGATAAGCTTCAAAAGCAAGAGACCTATGATTTTTACGACAGATTAAATCATTATAAAGACAGTACTGGAAAAGTACCTGAAAAGGAAGAACTATTGGAGTTTTACTATGTTCAAAAAAACCCAGAAACAAAACAAACCATCATATATTCTAACAGTATAATTTCTGAAAATTATAATATTTCGCCAACGTTCTTTGATAAAAAATTTGATAATAAAAAATTTAAAAGCTTTAGTTCTAAACGTGTAACGGAAGTTTACAATAATAACTCTATGGATAAATCAGGAGTGAGTCAAAGTTTGATTCCTGATGTTAGAATTGAAAAATCAGGTAATCTTGCAGTTTTAGACAATGCTATTTTTGAAATTTCAGCCAAGGATGCATTGTTGGTAGTTCCAATTGATGAACGTGTTTCTAGTGATGTTTTACAGAAACTGATTAAAAAAGAATTAGAAGAATATGGTATTGAAACAAGATTTGAGTTTGGTATTTACAGCAATAATTTAGCTACCAAAATTAAATCAAACGAGTTTAAATATGATAAAGATGCCACCTATTCAATACCTATTTTTACAGATAATGAAGGGAATAGTAAGTACCAATTGTTAGTAACTTTTCCTCTAAAAAAGAAATTTTTATTATCAGAGCTCGTTAGTATAACAGTTCTTTCTATTGTTTTTACTCTGATTATTTTAATCGCGTATACGAGTGCATTGAATCAATTAATTCGTCAACGTCAAATTTCTGAAATCAAAAATGATTTCATTAATAATATGACGCATGAATTTAAAACACCAATTGCAACGATAAATTTAGCTTTGGATGCGATTAAAAATCCAAAAATAATAGATGATAAAGAGAAGGTTTTACGATACCTTCAAATGATTAAGGACGAAAATAAGCGCATGCATGCACAAGTAGAAAATGTATTGCGAATCTCTAAATTAGAAAAGAGAGAATTGGATATTACCAAGGAATCAAATAATATTCATGAGATTATTGAAGATGCAATAGATCATGTGAATTTGATTTTAGAAGACAGGCAAGGAACAATTACCTGCCATTTTAAGGCGATTAGAACCACAGTTTTAATCAATGATGTTCATTTTACTAATGTCATTGTGAATATTTTAGAAAATGCGATAAAATACTCGCCTAATGTTCCTGAAATTGAAATTTTCACTGAAAATATCAAAGATATGGTCATTATCAAAGTAAAAGATAGTGGTTTGGGAATGAGTAAAATAGCTCAGAAAAGAATTTTTGAAAAATTCTACAGAGAACACACCGGAGACATTCATAATGTTAAAGGACACGGTTTAGGTTTAGCTTACGTAAAAAGAATTGTTGACGACCATAACGGTCAAGTATATGTAGAAAGTGAAAAGGGAAAAGGGAGTACCTTCATAATAAAATTACCATTAATAAATTAGAATATGGAAAATGTAAATAAAAAAATACTTTTAGTTGAAGATGACCTTAATTTTGGAGCGGTTTTAAAAGATTATTTAATGCTAAATGATTTTGATGTCACTTTAGCCAAAAATGGAATGGAAGGGTTCGAAAAATTCAAAAAGGATACTTATGATTTATGTATTCTGGATGTAATGATGCCTTACAAAGATGGTTATACTTTGGCGAAAGAAATCAGAGAAAAAAACAATGAAGTGCCAATTATATTCTTAACAGCAAAATCGATGAAAGAAGATGTGTTGAAAGGATATAAAGCGGGTGCTGACGATTATTTGAATAAACCGTTTGATTCTGAAGTATTGTTGATGAAAATCAAAGCGATAATTCAAAGAAAATCATCGGATACCAAAGCAGAGCAAGTACAATTTGAATTTAATATTGGTAAATTCCATTTGAATTCAAAACTTCGTTTTTTAACTTTTAATAATGAAGAGCCAATAAAATTATCTCCAAAAGAGAATGAATTATTGAAAATGTTAATTCTTCACGAAAATGATTTGATGCCAAGAGAATTGGCATTGACGAAAATTTGGAGAGATGACAACTATTTTACTTCCAGAAGTATGGATGTGTACATCGCTAAGTTGAGAAAGTATTTGAAACTTGATGAAGATGTGGAAATTTTAAACATCCACGGAGAAGGATTCAGATTAGTTGTTAAGAATAAAGTAGCAGAATAAATAGATATAAGCCTCAAGAAATTGAGGCTTTTTTTTTTGGAGCGAAAGGACTTTTTTATTTCCAGTTCAATTGTAAAGCGAAACTCGTCTTATCTTCTTTTGTAATACTAAAAACAGTCTCTCTTTCAGAAATACTTTCGTGAATAATCACTTTGTCTTTTAATGATAATTCCTTTAAGAAATTCATTTCAAAACTTTCAATTTTTTGATTCAGGATTAATTTTTCGTCAACCAGATCCAAACACCATTCCAGGTATTTGACATTATTGACATGATTTACAATGTCTAGATCGGATAAAAATACATTTCTTTCAAAAACTATTTCTTTTTCATAATTGAAATTGATTTTAGAAAAACCTTCTATAGTGGCTCTTTTTTCGGGATATAATTCAAAATGTTCAAACGGTAAAGCCAATCCTTCCGGCCGACGTTTTTTAGTATTAAAAACAGCCCAAAAAGTCTCAGAGCCTACAATTTTATCTCCATTTATGTGCATTTCCAGCGCCCGTACTGAACGGGAGTTCTCCAAGGAATTGATCCATGTTTTCACGGTTACAGTATCTCCCCATTTTGGTAATTCAGAGATTTCAACTCGCATTCTGCTCAAGACCCATGCTTGGTCAAATTCCTGCATGTCAGTAAAACTGATTCCACCAATTTCTGAATGTGCCGCAGCTGTTAATTGTAAAATATTACACAAATCAGTGTATTTTAAAAATCCATTTGGCGCGCATTGTGTAAAATTGATTTCCCAGTCTTTGCTAAGAACAGAAGTAAAATTTGGAGAGATAGGCATGTAGAGAATTATTAATTGTGAATTATAAATTATGAATTTGTATTCTTAGATATAAGATTTATTGTTTTACTTTTTTTGAATTAATGTAATCCACAATAGCTTCATACGGAGTTTCGAAATCAAACCATTTGGTGTTTTCATTTCTTTTGAACCAAGTCAACTGGCGTTTTGAAAATCTTCGAGTGTTTTTCTTTATTTCTTCGATAGCAAATTCTAATGAAATTTCTCTGTCAAAATAGCTGAATAATTCTCTGTAACCTACAGTTTGCAAAGCATTCAACTCTTTATTTGGAAATAATGTTTTGGCTTCAGCCAGAAGCCCCTCATTCATCATGACATCAACACGTTGATTGATTCGACTGTAAATGATTTTTCTGTCGGCTTCTAAACCAATTAAAATAGGAGTAAAGTTGCGTGTGTTTTGCTTCTGGTTTAAAAAAGAAGAATAGGGTTTCCCAGAACCCAAGCATACTTCTACAAAACGCATCATTCGTTGTGGGTTTTGCAATGTTTGAGGATTTTCGGCGGTCAAACTTTTGTAATAATCAGGATCTAAAACTTCCAGTTTTTGTTGCAAATACCCAATTCCTAGTTTTTCGTAATTTGTGGTTATTTCAGTACGTACTGCAGCATCTATTTCGGGAAATTCATCAAAACCCTTTAGAATGGCATCTACATACAATCCGGAACCGCCAACCAGAATGGCATAATCATTTGTCAAAAATAATTGGTCAAGTTTAGCAATAGCTTCTTTCTCGAAATCACCAACTGTATAATTCTCTAATATTGATTTGTTTTGGATGAAATGATGGGTAGTCGCTGCTAACTCGGCTTTGCTTGGTACAGCGGTTCCAATGGTCATTTCCTTGAAAAACTGTCTGCTGTCACAGGAAATAATATCACATTTAAAATAGTTAGCTAATACTATACTCAAGGAAGTTTTTCCTATAGCCGTGGGCCCAATAATGGTTATTAAGTATTTCATATTTCTTAGCCCAGATGGAAACGGAAACCCCGGAGTTATGAAAGTTTGTTTTTCTTGGTGTAGAAGAGCGACCAAAGGAAGCTCCTTTTATGCCTTAGAAAAACAACTGGGATAACGAGAGTTGCAGTGTACAGCTGGAATTGCTTCAAATTAATAAATTATAGTTCTGCACCACAATGGTAGCAGTATTTTGCGTTATGTTCATGTCCTTCAGTACCACAACTTGGGCAAGGATTGATTTTTTCTAAATTATTTTTTTTACGATTGCTGTTTGCGAATTCCGCAGAAACTATTCCTGTAGGAACCGCAATAATGCCATAACCCATTATCATTACTGCCGATGCTATGGCTTGTCCTAGCGGTGTTATAGGCGAAATATCTCCATATCCTACCGTTGTCAGTGTTACGATTGTCCAATAAATACTGATAGGAATACTGGTAAAACCGCCTTCTTTTCCTTCAACGATATACATTACTGAGCCAATGATGATACTGCTGATTAACATGAAATAGATGAAAATAAGTATTTTTCCTTTACTGGCAATCAACGCTTCTTTTAAGTGGGTGGATTGGCTGGAGAATTTTGGGTGTTTCAGAATCTTGAATAATCGCAACAATCGTAAAGCTCTAACGACTGTTAAAACGCTTGTTCCAACAAAAAACAGGGAGAAATACATAGGTAATGTTGCAATCAAATCAATTATTCCATAAAAACTAAAGATATATTTTATGGGGTTTTTAATCGATATAATTCTAAGAATGTATTCTAAAGTAAAGAAAATAGTAATAATCCATTCCAAAACAATGAGTTGTTGGTGGTACTTTGTGTCAAAACCTTTGACTGTTTCAAGCATCACTATAACGACACTCAATAGAATAACGCCTAAAAGAATGAGGTCAAATAATCTTCCGGAAGCGGTATTTGTTCCGTAAATTACGATATTAGTTCTTTGTCTAAAAGCATCAAATTTTGACTTTAATCTTTGCATAATTATGTTGTAATTATTAGCATATGATTAGAATTTTACAATTTTCAGTGTTTTACTTTTTCGAACATGACCTTGAATGATAGTACGTGTATCCTTATTATTTTGCATGGGAATAATAATATTTTTAAGGATTTCGATGTTGTTTATTTGATAGTTTAAATCATAGAAAGCATAGCCTTTATAAATTCCGTTTTCAATTAAAACTGCACTGCGTTCATTGATGGTTCTTCCTTGGTCAACAAGTAGCATATTTTGATTTTCGAAGCTATTATTTTCTATAAATGCCTGAACTCTTGCGTTATATTCTTCAGCAGAAATCTCTCCAATGCAAGCACCGTCACACTCTTTTATATTGTATTGAAAACAGTTAGTTTTTGAAACATATAAACCGGTAAGTTTTTGGCATAAATTATAATGGGATGTTATTCTGAACAACGCATTTTTTCCTTCTTGTAAGGAAGTAAATGAGGTGATTTCTTTTTTTCGACCGTCTGCTTTTTGAAGTTTTAGATTGAGATAACCATTTTTATCTTTTTCAGCGTATAAAGCCAATTGGGAAGTATTTTTTCTTTGTCCTCGGTTATGAATAGGTTTGTTGATTTTTATTTCTTCACTTTCTTTCAATAAAGCGATCAATTCACTTCCGGTTTCATCATATGTTACCGTAAAAACTTCGGCTTGTATTTTCTTGCATTTTGTGGAAGTCCCCGTAAAATGCTGATTTACACGTTTTTTTATGTTTCGGCTTTTGCCAATATAGATCAGATTTCCTTTTTCATTGTGAATGTAATAGATGCCTGTTTTAGCGGGTAAACCAGAAACAATATCCAGTAATTTTGGAGCGATTCCTTTTTCGATTTCCAGTTTTATAAAATCTTTTACAATTTCTTTTTCTAAATCTTTTTCTAAAAGAATTTTAAATAGTTTGACTGTCGCCAAAGCATCGCCACTAGCTCTGTGTCTATCTGCCATTGGGATTCCAAGCGCACGAACTAGTTTTCCTAAACTATGGGATGGTTGCTCCGGTAATAGTTTTTTTGATAATTCAACGGTACAAAGTGTTCTGGCTTCAAAATCATATCCTAATCGTCTAAATTCAGTTCGTAAAATTCTATAATCGAAAGAAGCATTATGGGCCACAATAACACAATCATTTGTCATTTCGATAATACGTTTGGCCACTTCAAAAAACTTTGGAGCAGAATGTAACATAGCATTATTAATCCCCGTTAGTTTCACTACAAATGGCTGAATTGGAATTTCCGGATTTACTAAACTGATGAATTGATCCACAACTTCATGACCATCAAATTTATAGATGGCGATTTCAGTGATTCCTTCTTCGTTGAATTGTCCTCCAGTGGTTTCTATGTCTAGTATTGCGTACAAATTTTTTATTTAATGTTTAATGTTTCAAGTTACGAAACATCTGAAATCAAAAATCAATTTCTTCCTCCAAAGATACTACTTCCAATCCGAACCATTGTGCTTCCACATTCAATTGCGAGTTGATAATCGCCGGACATTCCCATAGAAAGAATGGTAAATTGTGAATTATGAATTATGCATTGATCAAAAATAGATTTCAAATGGGTGAATTCTTTCTTGATTTGATCTTTATTGTCTGTAAAAGTTGCCATTCCCATTAATCCAACGATTCTAATGTTTTTCAGTTCTTGAAATTCATTTGAAGATAGGAGTGAAGCGAGTTCTTTCTCGTCAAGACCAAATTTAGTCTCCTCTTCAGCAATATGTATTTGTAATAAACAATCGATAACTCTATTGTGTTTTAGCGCCTGTTTGTTGATTTCCTGTACTAATTTTAAGCTATCTACTCCATGAATCAAGCTCACAAATTGTGCCATAAATTTGACTTTATTTGTTTGAACGTGACCGATCATATGCCATTGAATGTCTTTGGGCATTTGTTCCCATTTCTCGGCCATTTCCTGGATTTTGTTTTCTCCAAAAATGCGTTGACCGGCTTCATACCCTTCCATTAAATCCGAAACAGGTTTGGTTTTTGAAACCGCAACTAAGGTTACGTCTGACGGTAAGGTTGATTTTATCTTGAGTAAGTTGTTTGCTATTGACATTTTAATGTTTTGATTTTAAAGCGTTACTAAAACCTAAAGTTCATAAACGACTAATCCGCTTCTAAACTTGGGTTCGATGTACGTACTTTTTGGAGGCATTATTAAATTGGCGTCAGCCAAAGCTTTTATTTCTCCAATATTTGAGGGGAATAATATAAAACCAATTTCAAATTCTCCTTGGTCAATTTTATTTTTTACCTCTAAAACGGATTGTTTTCCTGAAAGATATTCTATTCGTTCGTCATTGCGTAAATCTTCAATGGCTAGAATTGGCAGCAACACTTTCTTGTATAAAATTTGTGTGTCTAAACTATCCAGAGCTGTTTTGAAAACTTCATTTTCTTTTCGCAAAATTAAGCTATAAAAGGCATTGTCAAGATACATTCCGAACTGATGCTTTTGAGAAGGCTGAAAAGGTTGTTGGAATTTGTTTTCAACAATGAAATTCTTTTCTAATTCATTTATGAAATCTTCTTTCGAAAAACCGTTTAAATCTTTTACCAAACGATTGAATTCATATATTTTGACATTGTTTTCGGAAATTAAATAGCTCAGAATATGATTTTTTGCTGTATTTTCTGAATCATCATTTTCTTCGGATAGTAATTTCAGTGCTTCGGTACGATGATGACCGTCAGCTATGTAAAGATTATTTGTTTTTTCAAATATGTTTTGTAGCCAATTGATTTCTAATGCATCTTCAATTTTCCACAGATAATGAATCTCTTTTTTTGTGGTTGAAAATTCAAAATCGGCTAATTTTTGGGTACAATTAAAAATCCAGTTTTCAATCGTTTTATTATCAGGATACGTCATTAAAACCGGTTCTGTATTGAACTCTGAATATTTCATGTATTCTTTTAGTAATCGGACTCTGAAAGCAATAATGTCTTCATGTTTTTTGATGATATCATTGCGATAATCTTCTACGCTTGTCCCTGCAATAATCCCTGTGAATGATTGTGTTTTGGTAACAATTTTATGAATATAAATGGCAGGTTTTTTGTCTTTTACTAAAATGATTTCATTTTTGAAATCCTCGTATTTTTGATGTACTTGTCGGTATCTTTTTTCAAAAGAAACGCTTTCCTGATTGGTGTAAGCGGGTTTTAGTATATGCAAAAAAGACAACGGATTGAAATCCAATTGCGCTGCTAATTCAGCATTTACATATTCTTCATAAGAACGACAAGTGACAAGACAAACCTTATCACGAGTAGGACGAACTGCTTTGAAAGGAACTATTTTGGCCATAATTATGTTAAAAGTCGAAAGTCATAAAGTCATAAAGTCATAAAGTCGAATGTTTAAAGAAACGGACTTTAAGACTTTTGACTTTCAAACTTTATGACATTAAATAAATTGTTTAGAAATTTTCTCTGCTTTTTTGCTTTCAGAATAATCGTAGAAACCTTCACCAGATTTCACTCCCATTCTTCCTGCACGAACCATATTTACCAGTAATGGACAAGGCGCATATTTTGGGTTTTTGAAACCGTCGTACATTACATTTAGAATGGCCAAACATACATCAAGACCAATAAAATCTGCTAATTGTAAAGGTCCCATTGGGTGTCCCATTCCGAGTTTCATAACAGTGTCAATTTCATAAACACCCGCCACTTTATTGTATAATGTTTCGATAGCTTCGTTAATCATTGGCATCAAAATTCTATTGGCAACAAAACCAGGATAATCGTTTACTTCAACAGGTATTTTTCCTAATTTCTCAGAAAGATTCATGATGATTTTTGTCACTTCGTCAGAAGTATTATAACCACGAATAATTTCTACCAGTTTCATGATAGGCACCGGATTCATAAAGTGCATTCCGATAACACGTTCCGGATGAGCCACAACTGCTCCAATTTGAGTAATCGAAATGGAAGAAGTATTGGTTGCCAAAATCGTATTGTGAGAACAAGCTTCGTTTAATTGTTTGAAAATATTTAATTTCAATTCAACATTTTCTGTCGCAGCTTCAACCACTAAATCTACACCTACAACACCATCTTTAATATCTGTATAAGTGATAATATTGGTGATCGTTTTAGCTTTGTCTTCTTGGGTGATACTCCCTTTTGCAATCATTCGGTCTAAATTAGCGGCGATAGTTGCCATTCCTTTATCCAAAGATTTCTCTGAAACATCTATTAATTTTACGGTAAAACCACTTTGTGCAAAGGTGTGGGCGATTCCATTCCCCATTGTTCCTGCTCCGATTACGGCTATTGCTTTCATATTTTTTAGTTTAAAGTTTAAAAGTTTAAAGTTTAAAGTTCTCTTGAGCAACTTTAAACTTTAAACAAATTTTATTTACTTTTTAAAACAATCAATAATTTGATACGCCACTCTTAACGCTTCAGTTGCTTGTTCCAATGTTACAACAGGTTCTGTATCATTGATTATAGCATCTGCAAATGATTCCAGTTCATCAAGAATTGCGTTGTTTTGTTCTACATCTGGATTGGAGAAGTAGATTTGTTTTTTTACGCCTTCAGCATTTTGTAAAATCATATCAAAATCACCGGGAACTTCCGGAGCATCTTTCATTTTTACCACTTCACATTTCTTTTCTAAGAAATCAACTGAGATATAAGCATCTTTTTGGAAAAAACGAGATTTACGCATGTTTTTCATCGAAATTCTGCTCGCAGTTAAATTGGCAACACAACCATTTTCGAATTCTATCCTGGCATTGGCAATATCCGGCGTATCACTGATAACCGAAACACCACTGGCATTTATATTTTTCACTTTTGATTTTACAACGCTCAAAATAGCATCAATATCATGGATCATCAAATCTAAAACTACGGGAACATCGGTTCCACGAGGATTGAATTCAGCAAGACGATGGGTTTCAATAAACATAGGATTTTCAATCATATTCTTGGTAGCGATAAATGCTGGATTGAAACGCTCCACATGACCTACTTGACCTTTGACATTATATGCTGCCGCCAAAGCGATAATTTCTTCGGCTTCTTCCACCGTATTTGAAATGGGTTTTTCAATAAAAACGTGCTTGCCGGATTTAATGGCTACTTTGGCACATTTGTAGTGAGAAAGAGTTGGTGTTACAATGTCAATTACATCAACTGCATGAATAAGAGTGGCAATTGTGCTAAAATGTTTATAGCCGAATTCTTTAGAAACCTTTTCGGCATTCTCTTGATTTGGGTCATAAAAACCGACTAATTCATATTTATCAGATTGTTGTAATAAACGCAAATGTATTTTTCCTAGATGACCAGCACCTAATACTCCAATTTTCAGCATAACGATGTAATTTTTACAAAAATAGCAATAAAATGATTAATCTATTATTGATATGGGACAATTATTTAGTTAATTTAAAATTTAAAATCCAACATTTGAATTCAGAAATTCTTTTCTATTTTTACCAAAATAAAATATTAAATTTTGAAAGACACAGCCAAGCATCAAGGACTTCGGAATCAATTAATAAGCGTTTTAGAGCAAAAAGGGATTACTGATAAAAGTGTTTTGGATGCGATAAAAAAGATTCCAAGACATTTATTTTTAAATTCCAGTTTTGAAGATTATGCTTATCAAGATAAAGCATTTCCTATTGGTGCTGGTCAAACGATATCGCAACCATATACAGTAGCTTTTCAATCTCAATTATTAGAAGTAAAAAAAGAGCATAAAATTTTAGAAATAGGAACAGGTTCTGGATATCAAACAGCTGTTTTATGTTTGTTAGGAGCCAAAGTATTTAGCGTTGAAAGACAAAAAGAATTGTTTAAGCAAACTTCTGTTTTATTTCCAAAATTGAATATTCGCCCCAAACATCTTTCTTTTGGAGATGGTTATAAAGGGTTGCCAAGTTATGCCCCTTTTGATAGTATTATCGTAACTGCAGGTGCTCCATTTATACCTCAGCCTTTGATGGCACAGCTAAAAATAGGAGGAAGGCTAGTTATTCCGTTAGGGGAAGAGGTACAAATTATGACTTTGTTAATTCGAAAAAATGAAACACAATTCGAGAAACATGAGTTTGGTGAATTTAGATTCGTTCCTTTATTAGAAGATAAAAATTAAATAAAAACCCGCTAATCAGCGGGTTTCTTATTGACCAATAATATTTAAATACCGTTCTAAACTTTCTTTTTCTATTTGAGCAATAAACAATAAAAAATCTTCTTTATTGTTTTTTGTTTGAGCCGTTTCCAGTGCTTGGTAATATTGCATTCGACTGTTATAATCGCCTTTTATATTGGCGATAATATAACCATGTTGTAATAAAATTAAGTTCATAACTAAACGCGATGTTCTACCATTCCCATCAATAAATGGATGGATGGTGACTAAACGCTCGTGTATTTCACCCGCCAAAACTATAGGATGAAGACTTGATTTATTGGTTTCATACCAAATAAAAAAAGCTTCCATTTCTTTGGCAACCAGAAACGGTTGTGGTGGCATATGGCTGCTCCCTTGAATCATCACCTGCACTTTCCTGTAGCGACCCGCATCTTCAGGATGAATCCCTCTCAAAATAAGATTATGGATAGACAGTACTTCGCGTTCATTTATAGAAGTATTTCTTTGCATTAAATCTTTTATGTATGCAATCGCTTCTTGATGATTAATCACCTCAAGATGTTCTCGCATACTTTTTCCAGAAATAGTTAAACCTTCATTGATAACTAAATCAGTTTCGCGTAACGTCATGGTATTTCCTTCAATTCGGTTACTTTCAAAAGTATATTCTAATTCGAGTGCCTGAGCAATACGATAACTGTCAAACTGACGAAAACTATCCAGTTTTGTTTTTAATGTATCTATTTCATCTAAAATTTTCTGAAGTGTAGTAGATAATTTTTTCTTTGAAGGTTTGCTTTGGTATCTAATTTCTTCTTCTGCAACCAGTAATGCTTTTAGCGCAAATTCATCTTCGCCAATTTCATAAAGAATTTTCTCTTTAAGCCAAATTACCATTATTGTTTCTAAATCTATTTCCAGTAAAGAAGCTAACTTTATAACTTGTTCTCTGGTGGGTTTTCTGCCTCCACTTTCAAATTTACTTATTAAAGCTTGATCAATTCCTAAAAGCTGAGCCACTTCTCTAGTTTTGAGTCCTTTTTGTTCTCTTGCGTTTTTGAGTAGTGTTTTCATTTTTAAAAATGTTTTAAATTGTCTTGACAAATTTAGTCATTTTTTTAAGTAAAAAATAATTCATTCAATACTTTTTTAATTTAAAATGATTTTTTGATTCTGTCTAAGTCACGTTTAGTGTCTTGTTCTTTAAGAGATTCACGCTTGTCGTAGGTTTTTTTACCTTTACAAAGACCAATCTGTAGTTTAGCCATTCCTTTTTCATTGGTAAATAATTTCAAGGGAACTATGGTTAATCCTTTGGCTTGAACACTTTTTAGCAAACCTTTTAATTCTCTTTTATTCAAAAGTAATTTACGTTCGCTTCTGGCTTTATGATTGAATTGATTGCCAAAAGTATATTCTTCAATATAGGTATTTATTGCAAAAAGTTCGTTATTACTAAATTCACAAAAACTCTCTGTAATATTTGCTTTTCCTAATCGGATAGATTTGATTTCGGTTCCGGCTAAAACAATTCCAGCAGTGAAGGTCTCGATTATTTCATAGTCAAATCGAGCTCTTTTGTTTAATATATTTATTGTTTTTAGCATAGTTTGCAAATGTAGCAAAAATTAAAGGTTTAGCAATAACTTATGGCAATTTCAGCAATTGGTGTGTAATCGAGTCTCCATTTATAGTTACAATATAAAGATTACCAAAAATAGTATCTTCAATATCCGCATAAATCTTTTGATTAATAATTTGATTTACAAAAATCGGTGTAGTATTGCTATGTCCAACAATCAAAACCTTTTTTTCTAAAGTTTCTTTTTTGAAAGATTCAATAGCTATATTTTTAGGGTTATACAGTTTAATTTGAATCTTCTTGGCTGTAGCTGTAGGACTTGCAGTTTGTATTGTTCTTTTATAATCCGTTGAGTAGATTTCATCAAAACTAACTTCTGAGAATATTTTGTTCCAAAGATTAGCTCTTTCCAAACCGCTTTCCGATAAATCAGGATTTTGAGAATTATCTGTTTTTTCAGCGTGACGTATAAAATAATAAGTTGTTGTATTTTGTTGTCCAAAACTAACTTGCAAAGCAAAAAAAGCGATTATAAGTATGAATTTTTTCATTTGAATAAATTTAAAAAATTATTATTTACTGATTTTATATATTTGCAAAATGGAAAACTCAAAATCAAAAGACCCGCTTCACGGAATTACACTTCAAAGAATCGTTGAACAATTAGTTGATTATTATGGGTTCGATACTCTTGGAGAATTAGTAAAAATTAAATGTTTTACAGATAATCCAAGTATAAAATCCAGTTTAACTTTTTTACGAAAAACGGATTGGGCAAGAAAACAAGTGGAAGATTTGTATATAAAATCAGTAGCTAAATTACCCAAATAGGTTTTAGTTTAACTTATAAGAAACCATAACGCCACCTCTGTAAGGCAGCCATTCGCCGCTTTTGTTATATTTTTGAGCTTTCTCGTAACGTTCGCCAGTAGTTAAGTCATATCCTTTATAAAAACCTTGATGCCAACCGCCGCCTAAGAAACAATCCAACATAAATTTGTCATTGATTTTCACTTGATATCCAATAGTTGAACCAATGAAATACCCAAACCCTTTTTCATATAAAGTAGTATTCAAATAATTCCATTTCTGGAAATTAAATATGCTCGCACCAATATGAGCACCTGCATAAAAACCATTGTATTTCTCTTTAAAATGATACCTATATTCAGGTGTGAAAGTATAAAATTCTCTAGGTTTACCATTTACTGATTCCCAAAAAGAAGCCAAAACATCAAATTGTAAAGTTGATTTTTCTCCAATACTGGTTTCAATACCAACATTTGGAACTGTCAATAAAGTAGTCAAAGCATTTGCTTTTATATACGTTTGTGCTTGTAATAAAAAAGAGAAGAAAAGAAAAGAGGCAATAAATAATTTTTTCATAAAGTATATTTTCTGTTGTTTTCCAGTCAATATTGACCACAAACAGGCGCAAATATAGAGATTAATGTTTGATTGCTTTTTATGTTTAAAGTTAATATTGTCAGTTTAAACGCATTTAACATTATAAAAGGAGACAAGAACAAAGACTATTTGTTCAAAATGGAATAAATTACCGTATCCAAAAATCGCCCTTCAAAAAATTCATTTTCTTTTAAATGCGCTTCTTTAACAAAACCATTATTTTCTAAAACTTTTGCAGATCCATGATTCTCAGGATCTATGAATGCTTCAATGGAATGTAGTTTCATTATTTTAAAACCATACTTGACTGCTTCTTTTACCGCTTCAGAAATAATTCCTTTTCCGTGAAATTCAGGAAGTAACATATACCCAATCTCAGCTCGATAATGTTCTGGTTTTATTCTGTAATGACCAATTACTCCAATTAGTTTTGGATCATTTTTCAATGTAATTGCCCAATTTATACCTTCATTAGTTTCTATTTTGGTATCTATCATTGCAATATGTTCCAAGGCATCTTCATCCGTTTTGACTAAAGGTCTTGGAATGTATTTCATCGTTTCCGGATTAGATCGCAAAGCTAAAATCTCTTTTATATCATTAGTATCCACTCTTCTTAAAAGCAAGCGTTCAGTTTCTAAATTTGGGAATGGACTGAAATTTATAGTTAACATTATTAGTTTTTATTTAAAAATTCGACAACTTTTTTATTTATAATTTCGGATTGATCAATAGATAAGAAATGCCCTGCGTCCCTGATAACTGCTGTTTCTACATTTGGAATTAATTTGTGTGCTTTCACGAATATTTTTTCACTATTCACGATATCATGATCACCAACCAAAACCAGAACAGGAATTTTTAATGATCTTAAATCCTTGTCTGAAAACCGTACCATATTTAATAACCTGGGTTTACTATTCCCATATTTATAAGCCAGATAAAGTTGTTCTTTAAAGATACTGTCAATTTTATCTGGATAGTATGAAAATGCATTAAAAAATTTCATTAAACTTTTTGGGCTTGGAAATAATTTAAGATTTAGTGCAGTGAGGACTTTCCATATGTTTTCGATGCCTCCAAAGGTTTGTGCAGGACTCAGTAAAACTATTTTCTTAATTTTATTATCAGGTTGTACGGCTAAATAGGTGGCCATCCAGCCGCCTCTCGACACCCCAACCAAATTAATGTTTTTCATCTGAAAATGCTCAAAAATCTCATTATAGAAATCAGCAGTTTCTTTATTGCTCAATTTAATACAGTTTGTTACCGACTTTCCAGCTTCTAAAGGAAAGTCAATCCCGTAAACCCTGTATCTTTTGCTGAATTCTTTGATGTTAGGAAACCACATGGAGGAACTTGCATCAGTACCATGGAATAAAATCACAGGCTCGCCATTTTTTGGTCCGCTGATGATGATATGTGCCATACCGTAACTTGTCATCACATCTGTTTCTTCAAACGGAATGTCCCATAATTTCAATGTTTGATTATAAGATTTAATATACAGAGCTTTATCTTTTTTGGAAGGAAAGACATAATCTTCGGATACTTTATAACTGGAACAACCGGATGATAAAAGTATAAAGATTAACAGAAGTGGTAAATTACGCATAGTTTTATTTAGTTACGAACTTCGGTTATATTTATTCAAATATAGAAAATAGTTTTCATAGGTTATAAATTTCAATGCTGAATTTTGCTTCAAAGTTTTCTCTGGAATTGAGGATCTGAATGCCTTCTTTCTCCAATAGATTTCCAGAATTCTCATTGGTATCCGAATAGCCAAACCAAGGTTCAATACAAAGAAATGGTGCATTCATTTTTGTCCAAATTCCTAAACTAGGAAAATTTTCAAAATTCACTTTTAAAATTGGATTTTCGTTTTCTAAAATCGTCAACGAATTCGATTGTAATGTTTTGAAAATCAAAGCGTCGTTTTCGAACAAATCATACGTTAGCGGAATCTGTTTATTATGAACTTCTAATTTTTTAGTTTTATTCGAAATTAAATCATCCTCCAAAAGATAATATTCTAAAAGTTCTTCTTTTTCGAAAGCAATAGAATAATTTTCGAATTGATTTGGTAAAGCAAAAGCGGGATGCGCTCCAATTGAAAATGGCATTTCCGTTTTTCCTTTATTAATAACTTTATATTCAATAGATAAATTATTTCCGTCTAATGTGTAAATGATTTGCAATTCAAATTCAAAAGGATAGACTTTCAAAGTTTGATCAGAAGATTGTATGGAGAAAGTAGCACTGGTTTCTTTTCTATCGATTAATTCAAACTCCATGTCTCTGGCAAAACCGTGTCGCGATAAATGATATTCCATTCCATTATGATGAAAGGAATTATTTTTTAATGTACCAACAATTGGAAACAAAATAGGAGAGTGCTTGCCCCAAAAATCAGGATTCCCTTCCCAAATGTATTCTCTATTCCGATTCGTTTTTAAGGAAATTAATTCAGCTCCAAGGTGCTTAATTTCAGCAGAAAGATTCGAGTTATTTATTATAGTTGTCAAAATTGTTCTTCGTTAATTTTAAAATTGATTTTTGTATGGTAAATATATTTTATAATTTTTAATTCTAATTAGGTTTAAGCTTGATTTTATTTATTTAAAATGGAATCTATTCTTTCTGAATAGTTTAAAATATTCTTTTTTTTCATTAATTTGTGATATAAATTTTAAGAAAATGAAAAACAGTCGCTTCAGAGTCATGCTATATTTGGCTTTATTATTAGGGTTTACGTCTATTTGGGCGCAACAAACCCCTGCAAATGTATCAAGTAACCCAATCTCAAATTATGATTATCATGATGCTTTTGCCCCATTTTTTTATTCAAAAAATGGAACAAGTACTCGTTCAGCAAGTGGGCAACCAGGGGCTGAATATTGGCAAAACAGAGCCGATTATCAATTGACGGCAAAATTGGATGAAAAAAAGAACGAAATTTCCGGAACAGGAATCATCACCTATACGAACAACAGCCCAGATAAATTGGCTTTTGTTTGGATGAATTTAGACCAAAATTTATTTAAAGCGGATTCCCGTGGAAATGCGGTTGTTCCTTTGACAGGAAGCCGAAATGGGGCTCAAGGCCAAATTTTTGACGGTGGACATAAAATAAAATCAGTTAAAGTAATTGCTACTGTAAAAGGAAAATCTACTGAGGTTGAAGCTAAGTATGTAATTAAGGATACCAGAATGCAGGTTTTTATTCCTGATGGATTGAGACCGAAAGGTGGTTCTGTTAAAATCAAAATTGACTTTTCTTTTATAGCTCCTTTTGAAGGTTCTGATAGAATGGGAGTTTTAGAAACTAAAAACGGAAAAATTTTCACCATAGCGCAGTGGTATCCACGTATGTGTGTGTATGATGATGTAAGAGGCTGGAATACTAATCCGTATTTAGGAGCTTCGGAATTTTACTTGGAATACGGTGATTTTGATGTGAGCATTACAGCGCCATCCAATCATATTGTAGTAGGTTCAGGAGAATTACTAAATCCTACAGTGGTTTATTCTACTGTGGAGCAAAATAGATTGGCTCAGGCAAAACAAAGTGATAAAACAGTTTTTATCCGTACTGCTGCCGAAGTTGCAAATGCATCAAAAACAGTTACTGCAACTACTAAAACGTGGAATTATAAAATTAAAAATGCCCGTGATTTTTCTTGGTCATCTTCAGCAGCATTTATTTTAGACGCTGCAAAAATAAATTTGCCTAGCGGAAAAAAATCATTGGCTATTTCTGTTTATCCTGTGGAAAGTGCCGGTGAAGCAGCTTGGGGACGTTCGACAGAATATACGAAAGCGTCAATTGAAAATTATTCTAAAAGATGGTTAGAATATCCTTATCCAGCGGCTACAAATGTTGCCGGAAACGAAGGTGGAATGGAATATCCAGGGATTGTTTTTTGTAGTTGGGAATCAAAAGGGGAAGATTTATGGGGCGTTACAGATCACGAATTTGGACACATTTGGTTTCCTATGATTGTTGGGTCAAACGAAAGAATGTTTGCTTGGATGGATGAAGGTTTTAATACTTTTATTAATTCATTGAGTTCTGTTGATTTTAATAATGGCGAATACAAAGATAAACCAGCTGATATGCACCAAAGAGCTGAAGTGTATACGAGTCCAAATCTTGAAACTATAATGAGTTCGCCTGATAATATGAAGGAAGCTAATATTGGTCTTTTAGCGTATTCAAAACCAAGTTCAGGATTAGTGATTTTGCGTGAACAAGTTCTTGGACCAGAGCGTTTTGATTTAGCTTTGCGAACGTATGTAGAACGTTGGGCTTACAAACATCCACAACCGGATGACTTTTTCAGAACGATTGAAAATGTTGCAGGAGAAGATCTGAGTTGGTTTTGGAGAGGTTGGTTCCAATACAACTGGCGTTTAGATCAAGGAATTAATTCGATAAAGTACGTGAAAAACGATCCAAAACAAGGAGTTGTAATTTCGATTGAAAACTTCGAAAAAATGGCAATGCCTGTAACGTTAGATATAAAAACCAAAAGCGGAAAAGTAAGTCGTGTTAAATTGCCGGTTGAAGTTTGGCAAAGAAATGTTGACTGGTCATTCAAACATAATTCTACTGAAGAAATCGAAAGTATTACTCTTGACCCGGATCATGCTTTGCCAGATAGTAATAAAGAAAATAATACTTGGACATCTGCCAATGGAATGATTGATGTTGACATTATCTTAGATGAATATTTAGGAACCTATTCTAATAAAAATGCTCCAATAAAAATTGTGTTTTCAGAGAAGAATAATGCTTTAAATGTTGCCATAACGAATTATCCATCATTTACTGTTGAACGTATTGAGAAAGATACTTTTAAGTCTAAACAAGCAGGAATTACATTTCAATTTAATGAAAGTAAAACTGGATTAGACATGATTTTGAGTGACGGGCAGAAAATACCGTTTACAAAAGACAAATAGTATTTTGACATACTAAAAAAGAAAAGACTTGTAGTAATTAAATCTACAAGTCTTTTTTATTTTTTTTATTTTTCTGTTCTAAATTTATGCTGGAATTTGCTGACTTAGGCAATGCAATGTTCCAAAACCCCAAATGAAATCAGTAGCGCTGATTCCGATGATTTCTCTATCCGGAAAACACTCTGAAAGGATGTTTAACGCTTTTCTATCATTACTGTCGTTAAAAGTAGGAACCAAAACACAATTGTTCAAAATCAGGAAATTTGCATAACTCGCCGGCAATCGCAAGCCATCAAATTCCAAACGTTTTGGCATTGGTAAGACCACAATTATTGGTGATTTACCATTTTCCAGTTTGGCGTTTTGCAAGCGTTTTAAATTGTCTTGTAATGGTTTATAGTTATTATCTTTTGGATCTGTTTCTACAATAGTCACAATGGTATCTTCGTTTACAAATCTGCATAAATCATCAATATGACCGTGTGTGTCATCGCCTTCAATTCCGTTACCTAACCAAATCACATTCGTAATCCCAAGATATTCCTTGAAAACCGCTTCGTAATCGGCTTTGGTGAAATTTGGATTCCGAACCTGAATATCAGGATGCATCAAGCATTCTTCAGAAGTTAGTAAAGTACCGCGTCCATTAGTGTCAATCGCACCGCCTTCAACAATTACCGGTTTTCCTTTGTATAGTACTTGAGTAACAGGAATATTTAGAAATTCGCCCACTTTTGCAGGAACAAACTTGTCAAGCTGAATGTTTTTATATTTGGCCCAGCCATTAAAATTAAAGTTTAAGACTTCCCTTTTGGTTCCGTTTTTAACGATTATTGGGCCCGAATCACGCATCCAGCTTCTATTGGTTTTATGAATGATGTACGAAACATTTGTTAGCGCAACATGAGCTGTTTCCAGCATGACATTGACTTTCTCTTTTTGGTTTTCATCTGCAACGATTAAATAGACTTGTTCGAAAGTAGCCACTTTTTTAATAAATTCTACAAAAGCCCATTGAATCGCTTCATATTTCCCCGGCCAGTCTTTCCCATTGTGAGGAAAACACAGTAAAATCCCTTGTTGCTTTTCCCATTCAGCAGGAAATCTTCTATTATTTGTAGTCATAAAGCGTTTCTAATTATAAAGACTGCAAATATAAACATTCAGTAGGATTTTAAAATAGTTAGCAACCATTCATTTTGGGTAACTCATAAATTTATAAGAATAGTTTTGGTAATGATTATATAATATTGAGTTAATTCTTGTCGGGTTTCAGCTAGTTATTTTTGAAAAAAATTAAAAATACAGTTATGAAAAAGTATGGTATTACAATACTCGCGGCAATTATGGTATTGTCAAGTTGCGAAAATGACTCTAATAAAGAGGAATCTCCTGAGTTAGTTGTTAATGAAAATGCTGCAACTTTCAAAGAAATTGGTTCCATTACTATTGGTGGTGCCGGAGCAGCAGAAATAAGTGCGTATGATGAAGTTTCTAAAAAGTTATTTACCGTAAACAACAGTAATACAAATAGAATTGATATTATTGATTTATCTAATCCATCTAGTCCAGTTTTTCTAACAAGTATCGATTTAACCCCATTTAATGGTGCTTCAAACAGTGTTGCAACATATAATGGAAAATTAGCAGTTGCATTAGAAGCAAAACCAAATAGACAAGATGCAGGAAAAGTGGTTGTTTTTGATACGGCTAATTACAGTCTGATCAAAGAAATTACGGTTGGTGCTTTACCGGATATGATTACTTTCTCACCTGACGGAAATTATATCATGACTGCTAATGAAGGAGAGCCAAATGATACCTATTCGATAGATCCGGATGGTTCCGTTTCTATTATTGCGGTCAACAATAATTATGCGGTGACGACTTTAAATTTCGGAAGTTTTAGCAGTCAATTGAGTACACTGAAAACAAAAGGATTCAGAATTGCAAGTCCAACAAATAATTTTGCCTCTGATATTGAACCGGAATACATAACGATTTCTGCTGATTCAAAAACGGCTTGGGTGACTTTACAGGAAAACAACGGGGTGGCTAAAATTGATTTGGCAACTAAAACAATCACGAATGTATTTCCATTAGGCTACAAAGATTACAATCTTGCCGAAAATGCAATTGATATCAGTGATAAAGATGGTGGCGTTTTGATGAATACTTGGAAAGCGAAAGGAATGTTTCAACCGGATGCGATCACTAATTTCGAAATCAATAAAATCCCTTATTTTGTTACTGCAAATGAAGGAGATGCTAGAGAATACAGTGCTTTTGTTGATGTAAAAAGAATCAGCAGTTCCTCTGTTCTTCTGGATCCAATAGCATTTCCAAATGCCGTAGCTTTAAAGGCCGAGGCTAGCATGGGAAGATTGAATATCAATACCAAAATGGGTGACACGGACGGTGATGGTGATTTTGACGAATTAGTTTCTTTTGGAGCCCGTTCTTTTTCAATTTGGAATGGAAATACAGGAGAAATGGTATTTGACAGTAAAAATGAATTAGACAAGAAAGCGCAAGAATTTGGTGTGTATGATGATACAAGAAGTGATGATAAATCAGTAGAACCAGAATCAGTTGTGGTTACTAAAATGGGCGATAAAACGATTCTTTTTGTTGGATTAGAGCGAGTAGATGCGGTTATGGTATATGATGTTACCAATCCTGCGGCCCCAAAATTTTTGCAGGCTTTCAAAACAGGAGATGCTCCAGAAGGATTGCTTTTTATTCCAGCTTCGAAAAGCCCTAACAAAAGAAGTTTAGTGGTGGTCAGCAGTGAAGGGGATGGTGTCGTTAAAATATTCCAGCCAGATTTGAATTAAGAGCTTATTTTTAAATAAAAATCCCTGCTGAGAAATCATTCTAAGCAGGGATTTTTTTATTATCGAAAGATGATTTAGTCAATAGCTCTTTTTGTAATATCACCAAAAGCGTCAATTCTTCGGTCTCTAAAGAACGGCCAATTCTGACGTACATTTTCTTGTAAATCTAAATCCACTTCGGCAATCAGAATTTCTTCTTTATCGTGTGAGGCTTGCGCCAAAATTTCGCCTTGCGGACCCGCAATAAACGAAGATCCCCAAAACTGGATTCCCGCCGTATCAGGTAAGTATTGCTCTAAACCAATTCTATTTGCTGCTGCAACATAAACACCATTGGCAACTGCGTGGCCTTTCATTACACTCATCCAAGCGCCATGTTGGTTTGTACCATATTCATCTTTTTCTGCTGGATGCCAACCAATTGCTGTTGGGTAAAATAACACTTCGGCTCCTTGTAAAGCAGTCAAACGAGCCGCTTCGGGATACCATTGATCCCAACAAATTAATGTTCCAATTTTTCCTTTTTGAGTTGGAATGGTTTTGAAACCTAAATCACCAGGCGTGAAATAGAATTTTTCATAAAAATGAGGATCATCAGGAATGTGCATTTTACGATACAATCCTGCTTCCGAACCATCCGTATCAATGATGTACGCACTATTATGGTAAATTCCTGCCATTCTTTTTTCGAAGAAAGGAACAATAATCACTACGCCTAATTCTTTTGCCAAAGCGCTAAAAGCAATAAACGAAGTACTGTACAATGGTTCTGCCAAAGCAAAATTATCTACATCTTCGCTTTGACAAAAATAATGACTGCTGTATAATTCGGGTAACGAAATCACCTCGGCACCAAGGTTGGCGGCATCACGAACCCAACTCAAACATTTTTTCAAGTTGTTTTCGGCAATATCATTAAGATTCAATTGAATGACCGCTATTTTGTATTTCTTGTTTGGCATGACTAAAAATTTAGACTGCAAAAATAGTGAATTTTATAAAGAGTAGAAAATAGGGGTACTGTGTTTTTTAGGTTTTAAATAGTCTTTGGAAATATTGTTTTAAGAACTTCAATGAAGATGAGAGAAGTGATCTAAAGGGTATAGAGAATAATTGCCGATACTAGCAATACTTTGAGCAGGAGAAAAATTAATATAAAATTGGCATTAACAAAGTCAAGGTGGTTTTATTTTTGTATGGAGTATTACAGCTAATAAAACGGGTTCAGTTTTACTACAATAGTGTAACTTATAATTAATTAAATTTTTACAATTATGACAGAAGAATTCAAAATCATCGATAAAAAAGACATCGCTCTTCTTAAATTTCCTGCAACAGATGTTCTTGACGATGTGGAGGAAATAAAAACTCGGATAAGCGATATCAATAGGGCTTTGTCATTGGGTAATTTAGAGCATTCAAAAATTAAAATTTTCTTTGAAGATGACGAATCCAAAAAAATAGTAGATACTACGGTTTGGGGAGTTACAGACAAAAATGTTATGCTAAAGCAAGGTGTGATGATTCCAATTCACAGGATATATAAGTTGTTTTAGTGTAGTATTCTTTAATTATTTGGAATGGTTCTTTTCACAATTAGCGGTATCGCTAAGAGTTGTTTTTTTACGGATTATTTATCCATTTTATTTGCCGAGCCAATTAGGGTAACATCTACAAGTTCCAGAGATTTAACCATATCTTTAACAGTCTCCTTGTATTTCTTAAAATGAGTAGTTTCTATGTGTGATTTGTATGCCGTTGTATCAGCATATATTTCAAGTATTGTGATGTGTGATGGTTCGGTTTTGTCCGCAACGGCGTAATAAGTTAACACTCCTGGCTCAAGACGAACTGCAGTAGTCATTTGTTCTTTTAACGCAATAGTATACTTGTCCAATTGCAATGGATCAACTTTAATTTTTGCCAATCTTACCATTTGAATTTTTTCCTGAGCCACAGTATTTGTACTAAAGGAAAGTATAAATAAAGTGACTATTGCAGTCAGCAATTTATGGGTTGGTTTAAATATTTTCATATTTATTGTATTGAAGTTTAAATTATAATAGTCAAGAGTCTTTTTTGATATTTGTCAATAAGTTGTTTGCTTATGTTCGAGTTCACGAGCGGTTTTTAGGTTTTAAATAGTTTGAGGATATTTCTTATTTTGATTTTCTCATGACGACTCCGAAGTCAGGAGACTTCGTAGAGCGGGTGTTTCATTGTTCGTGCTACGCACGCAACGAAACTCTAACTGTTAGCTGTAGTGCTTTTTCACCAATCGTTTTTCTTGCTTGCATTTTGTAGAATATATTTTTTCAAACTATCAATTGAAGTTTTTATATCTTTTTCAGTTGATTTAAAGATTGATTTTTTAAATCCTAAATTTTTACTTTCAAAATCCATACTTCCTGAACCTGTACTATAATAACTGAAGTTAGAATAAGTATAACGCATTTTTCCATCTTTAAAATCTAAAACTAAAGTGTGAGAAATAAAGCCCTCTTTCATAAACAGTGTTGAACTGAAATTACCTTTGACAATTATTTTTAAACTTTCTTTATCTGCTAATTGAATAACGTCTTTGGCCGATTTATAATTTAGGCTAATCCATTCTTTAGCTCGAGTAAAAATCACTTCACCTTTTAAACTATCAAGCTTAACTATTTCACTAGCTTCATATTTTTGAGAAATACTGTCTTTTTTAATGTTTTGTCCAAATGTGTTTATTGAGAAAAGAGTAAATAAACATAAAGTAAATAATTGTTTCATAATGATTTTTTAGATTTCTTTTTTTTCTGCATTGTCATTACAGCTGACTTAGTTTTAGCTGTAGTGCTTTTATGTTTGTAGTGAGTTGAAAAATTTAATAGTATTTTCAATCTTTATTTCAACATCATCGTTTATTTCCTTGTTATGCTTGCTAAATGCTTTTCTAATATCTTCTGGATTTTTTATAAGTTGATATATTGTCCAATCCATAGCTAACTCTTCTTTTTCTGAACCATCTTTTTGTGGAACATTATATTTAGTGATTATTGGATTTTTTTTATTATTAATCAAGTGATTTACTAAATCTTCATTCTCTTTTGGTACTATATCAAAACATTCTTTATCGACAATTCCGCCAGCCCATTGTTGTTTAGATTCTAAATTATAAGCTTTAGTTAAACCTTTTCCAACGATTGTAGTTCCTCTTTTATTTTCTACAGAAACAGGACCAAAAGATAGTGCTCCTCGAATTGGGATTCCATCTGCGAGGCAACTTCCAATCAACATTCTGCAATATGAAATTATATATAAAAGCCCTCTTTGAGTTAAAGTGTCTTGAATAAAAATTATACTATCAGAGATAACATAGATTTGAATTTTTAATGTTTCTAACTCTTCTCGTGGAGTTATCATACCTAAAAACAAATTAGTAGCTTCTTCTGCATTTTCTAAACTGTCATATAATCCAAACTGGTAGGCTTCCATTAATTCTTCGTGAGAATTTTTTTCTACCATATTCTTGAAACCTAAAATATCAAAAAAAGCAACGAAAGAATTTTTCATATTGGTGTTTTTTAAGTGCAATTTTGACGCATTACAGCTAACTTGTATATACCCGTTACAAAGTAGCGCTTATACACCCAATTTGGGATAGATTAGCGAAGGTTTGTTTCGCTTTATGTTCCTTCAAATATATTAAAATTTTCTTACAAATCGTTAAATGGGTTTTTTATTAGCTGGATATTTTTTGTGCTTAATTGGATATATTTCTCTAAATTTAGAAATAGTTCTGCTCCTAAAAAAAACAGTACGGCATAAAAAAACACCAGCCTTTCGACTGATGTTCTCCTTGTTTTTTAATTATGTATACTGCTAAAGTGTATTCAATTGCTGCTTACTTTTTGCCAATTATCTTTTTGAACAGGGTTACAATTCCCAAAACAATTCCGCCGATTGTAAGTCCGATAAAAAATTCGGTTACGATGGCCGGTAATTGTGGTAATACATGATGTAAGAAATCGATATTATGTACAAATATACCGCCTGCCACTAATATCAAGGCGATAGTGCCAATAACGGATAGACTTTTGATGACTTTTGGCAGTGCTTGTACCAGTATATTTCCTAAAGTTTTTGTGAAACTGCGTTCTTTGGTACTCAGTTGAATCAGTTTTAAACCTGCTTCATCCATTCTTACAATTAGGGCTACAATGCCGTAAACACCTACGGTTGCTATTATTGCAATGATGGAAACAACCATAATCTGAGATAAAATGGGTTTTCCAATAACGGTACCCAGCGCAATAATCACGATTTCTACGGATAAAATAAAATCGGTTACGATGGCTGATTTTATTTTTCCTTTTTCAAAGGCTAAAATTTGTTCTTCGGTCATCGGTTCCAACAAAATTTCGTGTTTTGCATGTTCGTGTGGAAAGAAGTATTCGTATATTTTTTCGGCACCTTCGTAAGCTAAATAAAGTCCGCCAAGTACTAAGATTATGATAACCGCCAAAGGGGAAAAAGCACTCAACAGAAAGGCAATGGGTAAAATGATTACTTTATTAATGAAAGAACCTTTTGCAATTGCCCATAATACGGGTAGTTCTCTTGAGGAGATAAATCCGGAAGCTTTTTCGGCATTTACGGCTAAATCATCGCCTAAAATACCCGCTGTTTTTTTTGCTGCAAATTTACTCATTACTGCAACATCATCCATAATTGCTGCGATATCATCTAATAGTGCGAAAAAACCTGATGCCATTTTGATTGTTTTAGAAACTGTGTTGATTTTGGTATTGTTTGCCAAAATTTGATTAATGCGTTTTGTTTGTTTATTGGTGCGAAGCTAAAACTTTTTTTATTTACTCTATTTATAAAACGAGTGAATTTTTAGTTAATATTCACCCAAAACCTTTCTGTATTAGCGATACTGTTTTTAATTACTTTTGAAATAAAAATAATTATGGGATTCAAACATGTATTTAAAGCTAAATTAGATTGGTTTTTTTCCAAAAAGGAAGCGGCGACGTATACTAAAAGTCATACCATAACTATTGACGGTAAGGCTGTTTTAAATGTTTCGGCTGCTAAAACTTTCAAAGGAGATCCAGCTTTGTACAATCCCGAAGACCTGTTATTGAGTAGTGTGGTTTCCTGTCACATGATGTCTTACTTATATGTTTGTAAACAAAATGATATCGACGTGTTGTCTTATACAGATGAAGCAGAGGCAACTCTAGAGGTTTTGGCCGACGGTAGCGGTCGTTTTATTGCGATTAAACTGAATCCGAAAGTTCGTATTACTAACAAAGAAAAAATAGAGGAGGCGCTTAGCTTACATAAAAAAGCAAACCAACTCTGTTTTATAGCCAATTCGTGTAATTTTCCAATTGTACACTTTCCAATTTGTGAAATTGAAACTATAGATTAAAGTGGTTACGCATTTTTACTTTTTTTGGATACGGATTATAAAAATAGCAATTAAATCAGCCGGTTTACTCCTAAAAAACAGTATGGTATAAAAAAAAACACCAGCCATTCGACTGATGTTTCTATAAAATTTAATTATTAAAGCAAACTAGTTAATAACAATAGTATGAGTGATAAACTCCGTTTCAGATTTTCTGAATTTTAGATCATAACTTCCTTTAACCGTCGATTTGAATTTATAGGTTGTTGTTTTTGGTTCCGGTACCATTTTATCGCAAATATCAGATAAATATTTAGCTTCTACTTGTAACCCTTTTTCGGTTCCTATTGTCGCATCAATAAATTTATTGAAGTCTCCACAGCTATTGTCCACTTTAAAGACAACGTCCAAAGTGATGATTTCATCTACTTTTCCTGTTGTTGGACCTTTTACCTCTGTTACAAAAGCATTTTTTGTAATCAGTTGTGGAACGCTTTGTGCATCATCATCATTACTACAAGAAGTTAATGCTGTTGCTGCGAATAATACGAATAGAATCGATTGTAATTTGAATTTTTTCATAATAAAATTATTTGTTTATAATTATACTATAGATGTTTTTAAACAGGCATGGTTGCTTATCTAAACGTTAAATAATTTTTATTAGTTTTTAATTGTTTATAAATCAATAATTTATGTTTTTAATGTTATGGCTTTATCGGAATGGCAAACTAGAAAAAAATTCTACAAATAATTATGAAAATGATAGTTGTCTATAGCCCCGATGGTAGCAAGTATCCTTTTTATAAACGCTTTTAACCCTGTCAAAGTTTTTAATGCTGAAAAGGTTGCGTTTAAAAAAGATACAGCGGACAGCGGGACAACTCGTGATGAAAATATATAAACGTTCTGCTCCTAAAAAAAAATGAGCATAAAAAAACACCAGTCTTGCAACTGATGTTTTCATAAATTTAAAGTATTTGGATTAAGAGACCATTTCCGTCTGATTTCTAAAAACCAATTTTCCATCAAACGCATCGATCAAAACGATGCTGTCTGTCGTTATTTTTCCGGATAGAATTTCTTTAGATAATTCATTGAGCACATCTCTTTGAATCACACGTTTTACTGGTCTGGCACCAAATTGCGGATCGTATCCTTTCTCAGATAAATAGGCAATGGCTTCTGGAGTGGCGTCCATCGTAATGCCTTGTTGCGCCAGCATTTTGGTAACATTTTTCAGTTGCAAGCCTACAATTTGTGCAATATTTTCACTGGTAAGCGGCGTGAACATTACTATTTCGTCAATACGATTGATGAATTCCGGACGCACCGTTTGTTTTAGCAACCCAAGAACTTCTACTTTGGCGAGTTCGGTGGCGGCTTCTACACTTCCTTTTAAATTCTCGAATTTCTCCTGAATAATCTGGCTTCCCATATTAGAAGTCATAATTATAATGGTGTTTTTAAAGTCGGCCAAACGTCCTTTGTTATCTGTCAAACGTCCTTCATCTAATACTTGTAGTAAGATGTTGAATGTGTCCGGATGCGCTTTTTCAATCTCATCCAGCAAGATTACGGAATACGGCTTTCTACGCACGGCTTCGGTCAATTGTCCGCCTTCATCATAGCCCACGTATCCCGGAGGCGCACCCACCAAACGGCTTACGCTGTGGCGTTCTTGGTACTCGCTCATGTCGATACGGGTCATCGCATTTTCATCGTCAAACAGGTATTCGGCTAAGGCTTTCGCCAATTCTGTTTTACCAACTCCCGTTGTGCCGAGGAAAAGAAAGGTTCCCACCGGTTTTTTCATATCCTGCAATCCGGCACGGCTTCGGCGCACGGCATCACTCACGGCTTGAATGGCTTCTTCCTGTCCTACAACTCTGTGATGCAATTCATCTTCCAGTTTCAGTAGTTTTTCTCGTTCACCCTGAAGCATTTTCATCACCGGAATTCCAGTCCATTTGGCAACCACTTCGGCAATGTCTTCGCGGGTAACTTCTTCTTTTATCAACGAAGTTCCGGATTGGTTTTCTTGTAATTCCTTGAGTAAAATGTCTAAACGTTCTTGGGCTTCCTTGATTTTACCATACCGAATTTCGGCTACTTTTCCATAATCACCGTCCCGTTCGGCACGTTCGGCTTCGTATTTAAAGTCTTCAATTTCCGTTTTTACGGCTTGAATATTATCGACTACATCTTTCTCTGATTTCCATTTGGCGTAGATTTCGTTGCGATCTTCTTTTAGGTTCGCCAAATCCATTCCTAGAATTTTCAGCTTACTTTCGTCTTTTTCTCTTTTGATGGCTTCAATTTCAATTTCCAACTGCATAATTTTTCGATCCAAAACATCCAGTTCTTCGGGTTTTGAATTGATTTCCATACGCAGTTTGGAAGCGGCTTCATCCATTAAATCAATCGCTTTGTCCGGAAGAAAGCGGTTCGTGATATAGCGTTGCGATAATTCGACAGCAGCAATAATAGCGTCGTCTTTGATTTGAACTTTATGGTGCGTTTCGTATTTCTCCTTGATTCCACGTAAAATCGAAATGGCACTTTCGGTATCCGGTTCTTCGACCATTATTTTTTGGAAACGTCTTTCGAGTGCTTTGTCTTTTTCAAAATATTTTTGATATTCGTCTAATGTGGTTGCTCCAATGGCGCGCAACTCCCCACGAGCCAACGCCGGTTTCAGAATATTGGCTGCATCCATAGCGCCTTCGCCACCTCCAGCTCCCACCAGTGTATGGATTTCGTCAATGAATAAAACAATATCGCCTTCGGCAGAAGTGACCTCTTTTACTACTGATTTTAATCGTTCTTCAAATTCCCCTTTGTATTTGGCACCGGCAATCAAGGCTCCCATATCAAGGGAATACACGATTTTATCTTTCAAATTATCAGGAACGTCTCCATCGACAATTCTATGTGCTAATCCTTCGGCGATGGCGGTTTTCCCCACTCCGGGTTCTCCCACCAACATCGGATTATTTTTAGTTCTACGGGTAAGAATTTGCAACACCCTGCGAATTTCTTCGTCACGACCAATGACTGGATCGAGTTTACCAGCGCGGGCCAATTCGTTCAGGTTTTTGGCGTATTTATTTAATGAATTATAGGTTTCTTCGGCAGAGGCAGAGGTTACTCGTTCTCCTTTTCGCAATTCTTCTATGGCGGCTTTCAATCCTTTTCCGGTTACGCCTTGATCTTTTAATATTTGGGCAGTCTTTGTTTTAGAATCAAAAATTGCTAAAATTAAATGCTCTATAGAAACGAATTCATCATTCATTTTTTTGGCAATAATTTCCGCTTCGTTAAGGGTTGTGTTTGCGGTTCTGGAAAGCATAATTTCGCCACCGGAAACTTTTGGAAAACTCTGAATTGTGCTGTCTAATATTTGAAGAAATAAAGGCACATTTACGTTCAGTTTTTTCAGAATAAATGGAGCCACATTTTCATCGACTTCAAAAATAGCCTTGAAAATATGTTCATTTTCTATTTGTTGTTGCCCATGGCTTTGCGCCAATTGTTGGGAAAGCTGAATGGCTTCTTGAGATTTAATCGTAAATTTATTTATGTTCATGATTTTATATTGTTTATGTTATTTAGCTAACTTTGCGAATCAATATTCAATATATATTCCATTACAATAATACAGACAAATTGACAGAAATTTCATGATTTTTATCATATACCAAAGTCAAAATGTCTTAAAATAAGACAATTATGAGTTTTTTTAAAAATATGTTTAATAGTTCAGATGACAAGAATTTATATGAAAATAAAATCAAGTGGAATGAACTAACCGATATAGGGCAACTGAATGAAATTATTACTATTTCGAATGAAAAACCAGTAGCAATTTTTAAACACAGTACTCGATGTAGCGTAAGTAGGATGGCATTGAAACAGTTTGAAAATGAGTTTAATAGCTCAGATAAAGTTACGCCTTATTTTTTAGATTTAATAGAATATAGAGCAATTTCTAATGCTATTGCAGATCAATTTGGTGTGACGCATCAATCCCCACAATTGATAGTAATTAAAGACGGAAAAGCCATTTACAATGTTTCGCATAGTGATATTGATGCGGAAGAGTTAGGAAAAAAGGTTTAATAGTCAATAGTTTAAATTTAAAATATAAAAAAACCCATTCGCTTCAACGAATGGATTTTTTTGCAACAACTATTTTGGTTTTTGAATTAATAAGAATCCCTCATCTTCCTTTTTATTTCCTTTAAACACAGATTATTAATACTTCCTTCGTGTGTATGTTTGGTTTCTTTTGGTGATTTGAAAGTACCATTTTCCAGTTGTTCTGCCACCGCTTTATACGCATCTCTAAAAGGCATTCCGGCAAGAACCATTTCGTTCAGGGTATCCACAGTGAACAGATAATTGTATTTAGGATCGTCTAATATGTGTTCTTTTACTTTGATGTCTTTTATAGCGAAAATAGCAATATCCAAACAGGCTTTCAGGTTTTGAATCGCAGGAAACAAGCCTTCTTTCAAAAGTTGTAAATCCCTGTGATACCCGCTTGGTAAGTTGTTGGTTATTAAAGTGATTTCGTATGGCAATGCTTGAATTTTGTTGCATTTTCCACGGATCAACTCAAAAACATCTGGATTTTTCTTGTGTGGCATAATGCTGGAACCTGTTGTAAGATGAGCAGGTAAACTGATGAAATCAAAATTCTGGCTCATATACAAACAAACGTCCATAGAAAACTTCGCCAAAGTAGCAGCAACACTGCTCATTGCAAAAGCAACCGTTTTTTCTGATTTTCCACGGCTCATTTGTGCCGCAACCGAATTGAATTTTAAGGTTTCAAAACCCAATTCCTCTGTGGTGAATGTTCTGTTGATAGGGAAGGAACTTCCATAACCTGCAGCCGAACCCAAAGGGTTTTGGTCTACTATTTTCAAAGCAGCATTTAGCATTGTTATGTCATCAATCAAAGTTTCGGCGTAAGCGGAAAACCACATTCCAAAAGAAGACGGCATCGCAATTTGAAGGTGTGTGTACCCGGGCAACAAAACATTTTGATGTTTTTCTGCTGATTCCATAAGCAGATCGAACAATGTTTTTACTTGTTCCTTTAGTTCTTTAACTACATCTTTAAGATACAAATTAACGTCTACTAAAACTTGGTCGTTACGGGAACGGGCAGTATGGATTTTTTTTCCGGCATCGCCTAATTTTACCGTTAAAAGATACTCGATTTTTGAATGTACGTCTTCAAAACTGTCTTCGATTTCGAAATGCCCTTTTTCGGCATCAATAATAATATCTTCTAAAGCCAGCACTAAAGATTCCGTTTCGGAAGTTGTCAAAAGTCCGATTTGATGCAACATTTTGGCGTGAGCTATAGAGCCTAAAGCATCGTATTTGGCCAGCACTAAATCAAGTTCTCTGTCGTTACCAACGGTGAAATGTTCGATTTGTTTATCTGTTGGTATTCCTTTTTCCCAAAGTTTCATATATGGATAATTAGATTTTTAGACTGTTAGATTTTTAGCCCCGATAGCAGCGATATCCTTTTTCTGGCTTCTTTAGCCAGGAAAAGATAAAGCGAATAGCGGGATTAGCTCCAAATTATTTTATTGTTTGAAAAAATCAGTTAGTATTTTGATATACAATTGAATTCCTTCTTCTATTTCGTTTATAAATATAAATTCGTCTGCTGAATGGGACCGCAGGGTTTCTCCAGGTCCTAATTTTAAGGATTTACAACTCAAAACGGATTGATCCGAAAGGGTAGGCGAGCCGTACGTTGTTCTTCCCAGTGCGATTCCTGCTTGTACTAATCCATGTGCAACGGGAATCGATGACGCATTCAAATGCATGGAACGCGGATTGACTTCGACGGTCAAATGTCTTTTTACGGTTTCTAAAATTTCGGGATTGCTGTAACAATCATTCACGCGAATATCGACAACCAAATGACATTCCGCAGGAACTACATTGTGTTGTTTTCCAGCGTTGATTTGGGTTACCGTCATTTTTACAGGACCTAAAACGGCCGATATTTTTTTGAATTGATAGCTGTTAAACCATTCTATAACCGGTATCGCATTGTAAATGGGATTGTCAGGATTGTTGTGCGCGGCATGGCTGGCGGTGCCTTTTACGATGACATCGAGTACCAATAACCCTTTTTCGGCTACGGCCAATTGCATTAAAGTAGGTTCTCCCACAATGGCACATTCCAGTTCCGGTAAATGTTTTAAAACGCTGTTTAATCCATTTTTTCCGCTGCTTTCTTCCTCGGCTGAAGCGACCATTACAATATTGTAGGGCAGCTTTTCATTCGAATAAAAATGAACAAAAGTGGCTAAAAGCGAAACCAAACAACCACCCGCATCATTGCTTCCCAATCCAAATAATTTTCCCTCTTTCACGATAGCTTCAAAAGGATCTTTGGTATAGCCTTGGTTTGGTTTTACGGTATCGTGGTGTGAATTCAGTAATAGTGTCGGTTTGTTCTTGTCAAAATGTTTATTGAAAGCCCAAATGTTATTATTCTCTCTTTCGAAAGGGATACTATTTTGTGTAAACCAATTTTCGATTAAAAGTGCTGTTTTATCTTCTTCACTTGAAAAGGAAGGTGTTTCAATCAGTGCTTTTAATAGCACAATGGCTTCTTGTGTAAGGATTTCTATACTCTTCATAGTGTAATTGTAGTGTACAATGCCGTTTTATCTTGCAACATCCTGTGATGGCCAATTTTTATTTTTTGAACTCCCTTGGACAAACTGTTGAAACAGTTGTCTAATTTAGGAATCATGCCGGAATGTATCGCTTTTTCGGCTTTTAATTTGGAATATAATTCTTGATTGATGTTCTCAATTACCGAAGAATCGTCTTCGGCGTCATATAAAACGCCCGGTTTTTCGAAGCAATAATTTAAAGTGACATCAAAAACTTCCGATAAAGCAATTGCCAATTCACTGGCAATAGTATCTGCATTTGTGTTTAATAATTGTCCTTTTCCATCATGCGTAATCGCGCAAAACACCGGAACTATTCCATTTGAAAGTAACGTTTCCAATAATTGTGTGTTTACTTTTTTTACATCGCCCACAAAGCCGTAATTGATGGTTGGGTGGTTTCTTTTATCCGATTGAATTAAATTTCCATCGGCACCGGAAAATCCCATCGCATTGGTGGAATTTGCTTGTAATTGGGCAACGATATTTTTGTTGATTTGACCTGCATAAATCATCACAACTACATCAAGCATAGCGGCATCGGTAATGCGTCTTCCATCAATCATTTGAGGAACTAAACCAATGTTTTCTGCCATTTTGGTAGCTGATTTTCCGCCGCCGTGAACGAGTACTTTGTAGCCTTCAATTTTAGAAAAGTCAAATAAAAACTGTGTTAATTCCGTTGGGTTATCAATAATGTTTCCTCCAATTTTTATAAGCGTTACCGGTTTTTTATTTTCCATTTTCCAATATTTTTTGCAACACTAATTGTGCGGCATAGGTTCTATTATTGGCTTGTTCGATAACAATGGAGTTTTCGCTGTCGATCACTTTGTCGGTAACAATTACATTACGTCTTACCGGCAAACAATGCATAAATTTAGCGTTGTTGGTCAGTTTCATTTTATCAGCTGTTACGGTCCAGTTTGGGTCGGAATTAGTAATCTGACCATAATCGGTGTAATTGCTCCAGTTTTTGGCATAGATAAAATCAGCGTTTTCAAATGCTTTGTCTTGATCGTATTCAATCTTGGAATCTTTCGTGATTTCAGGATTCAATTCGTAACCTTCGGGATGCGTAATGACAAAATCAGCATCTTGTAACTGCATCATTTCCACAAACGAATTAGGAACTGCTTGAGGTAAAGCTTTAGGATGTGGCGCCCAAGTCAAGACTACTTTTGGTCTGTGTTCCGTTTTATGTTCAGCCATGGTTATGGCATCAGCTAGCGATTGTAAAGGATGTCCTGTAGCACTTTCCATATTGACAACAGGCACAGTGGCATATTTTAAGAAACCCATAAGAACGGTTTCCGCATTGTCTTTTTCTTTGTCTACCAATCCGGCAAAAGCCCTAATAGCAATGATGTCACAATATTGAGAAACTACTGCTGCCGCTTCTTTAATATGTTCCGAAGCACCAGAGTTCATGATGGCTCCGTCTTCAAACTCCAATGTCCAACCTTCGCTATTAAAATTCATCACAATAACGTTCATTCCTAAATTCAAAGCTGCTTTTTGCGTACTCAAACGCGTTCTCAAGCTGGAATTAAAAAACAACATCCCCAAGGTTTTGTTTTTACCCAGTTTTTTGTTTTTAAGTGGTTTTTTCTTGATTTTTAATGCTTGTTTCACCCATTTGTTGAGCGAATCTATGTTTTGTATGGAAATGTAGTTCATCGTCTTATGTGTTTAATCGGTTATTTGTTTATTTGATTAACCGAATTGACGATTAACCGAATCAACATATTTTATAGAATTTTAGTAAAAGGTATTTCGTTTTTTAAGGCTTTCAAAATAAAGTTGTCTTCCAAGCCATTGACAATCCAGGTTTCGATATTGGCAGCTTTGGCGATTGCCGAAGCTTCTATTTTAGATTGCATTCCGCCAGTTCCGTGTGAAGATTTAGAATCGCCAATCTCTTTTTCCAATACTTTTAAATCGGTTACCAGAGAAATAGTTTCAGGAACTGCATCATGGATGGATGCTTTAGTGTAAATCCCGTTTGTATTGGTAGCAATAATCAGTATATCAACATTTAATAAAACGGCGGTTAAAGCAGCTAATTTATCATTGTCTCCAAACTGAATCTCATCCGTAGCCACGGTATCATTTTCATTGATAATCGGAATGTAATTATTTTTGACCAACACATTGATGGTGTTCACAATATTTACTTTGGCTTGCTCTTTTTCGAAATCAGAATACGAAAGCAAACATTGCGAAATCAGTAATCCTAAATCACTGAAGTTTTCATGATAAATCCGCATCAAATGAGGTTGGCCAATAGAAGCCAACGCTTGTTTTACAAAAACATCTTTGTCTTGATTTTCCAGTTTTACAAATTGTTTAGCTGCAGCAATCGCACCGGAACTCACAATGATAAACTCGTAATCCCCTTGTAAAATGGCTATTTGCATTCCAATATCTTCAATTTTTCCTCTCGAAATGTGATTGGTTTCTTTGGTTAACGTATTGCTTCCTAATTTTAATAAAATTCTTTTTTTAGCCATTTTTTAACCGCAAAGTGCGTAAAGTTAATTTTCAAACGTAACGGTCTTAAACGCTAAGTTCGCAAAGTGTTGTGTTAATATTCTGAATCCTTTTTTTTTAATCTTTCGACTTTATGACTTTCGACTTTACGACTATTATCTCGTTTGTCCATTCCCGTAAATATACCACTTATTAGTAACTAAATGTTGCAAACCAATTGGTCCACGTTGATGTAATTTGTCTGTGCTTATCGCTAATTCGCCACCTAAACCAAATTGTCCTCCATCAGTGAATCGTGTAGAAGCGTTTTGATAAACGGCTGCCGTATCTACATTTTCCATGAATTCCTGTGCAGTTTCATTATTTTCGGTGATAATCGAAGCCGAATGTCCTCCACAATATTTGTTTATTTTGTCAATCGCTTCTTGATCCGAATTGGTTGTTCCAATAACAATTTTATAATCTAAAAACTCTTCGTACCAAATTAAATCCGATTCGATCTGAGGAACATCTGTTGCTCTGGAAATACTTTCATCTCCTAAAACAGTTACGTTTCTTTGTTGTAATTCCTGAACTATATTGATGGCAAAAGCTTCCCAATTTTCAAGATTTGTATCAATTAAAACTTTATCTAAAGCATTACAAACTGATATGTTTGAGGTTTTTCCGTTGATGATAATATCGAGAGCCTTTTTCAAATCGGCCTCTTTATTTACATACACAAAATTGTTTCCTCTACCGCTTATAATTACCGGGCAAGTGGCATGTTTTTTTACAAAAGCAATCAATTTCTCACCACCACGAGGAACGATTAAATCTACTTTTTGTGTTGGTTTCTCCAAAAATGCCTGCGTTTCTTCCCGATTGTAATTTAAGTATTCCACCCATTCTGTAGCAACATTATTTTCTTTCAAAGCTTGATGCCACAAATCCACAATTTTCAAGTTGGACTGCAAGGATTCTTTCCCACCTTTTAACAAAATTTTATTTCCGGATTTAAAAGCGATTCCACCAGCTTCAACAGTAACATCAGGTCTGGATTCATAAATAATCATTATGGTTCCAAAAGCCGCTGTTTTATTGATGATTTTCATTCCGTTTTCATGGTCGAAATTAAAACGCTCCACGCCAATAGGATCTTCTTGACTTGCTAATTGTTGCATGGATAAAATCATGCCGTCAATTTTGGCATCATCAACCAATAAACGTTTTTCCATGGCCAAGTCATCTCCAGAATAATTAGAAAGGTCTTGCTGATTTATAGTCTTAAGATTGGCTCTTTCTTCTTCAAGAAGTTCGGCCATGCGACTTAAAACTGCATTTCGTTTTTCTATTGGTAATAAATGGTTCATTAGTTTTTGGTTTTACTATTTTAGAAAAAAAATCTAAACATATAAGTCATATAAGTTTACGAGCTCACATGACTTACATGTTTGAAAAAAATCATTTCAATTCTGCCAATGTTTCTTTTAAAGCTATAATAAAGGTGTCAATTGCTTCTTTCTTGATTGTCAATGGTGGAAGAATTCTTAATAAGTTTTTATTATTAGCATTTCCTGTGAAAATATGTTTGTCGATAATCATTTTTTTACGAAGTGTACTTACGTCAAAATCAAATTCTACACCTAGCATTAATCCTCTTCCTTTTACTTGGATAACTTCAGGAACTTCTTTGATTGCTTCTAAAAAATAGGCGTAAACGTCGTTTACGTTATCCATTAATTTTTGGCTTTCAATCACATCCAAAACAGCAATTCCAGCAGCACAAGCCAAATGGTTTCCACCAAAAGTAGTTCCCAATAATCCATAACTCGCTGTGAATTTTGGAGAAATCAAGATTCCGCCAATAGGAAATCCGTTACCCATTCCTTTCGCCAGACAAATAATATCTGCTTTGATGTTATGGTGTTGGTGTGCAAAAAACTTTCCGCTTCTTCCGTATCCTGATTGAACTTCGTCCAAAATCAAAACGACATCGTAAGCCTCGCATAGTTTTTCTAATGCCTGAAAAAATTCAGTTGTTCCTTGATCTAAACCGCCAACTCCTTGAATTCCTTCAATAATAACAGAAGAAACATCTCCTTTTTTTAGTTCATTTTCTACCAACTCGATGTTATTCAAGGGCAAAAAAGTAACGATTTGTTGAGCATTGATTGGCGCAACAATTTTTTTGTTATCTGTAACCGCAACTGCCGCCGAAGTTCTTCCGTGAAAGGAATTATCAAAAGCAATTACTCTTGTTTTATTGTTGTGAAAAGAGGCTAATTTCAAGGCGTTTTCATTGGCTTCAGCTCCAGAACTGCACAAGAATAAAGTATAGTCTTCCAATCCTGAAAGTTTCCCTAATTTGGCTGCTAATTCTACTTGTAGTGGATTCTGAATCGCATTAGAATAAAAACCAATCTTATCCAATTGATTTTTTAATTTGGTAACATAATCAGGTTGGGTGTGTCCAATGGAAATTACTCCATGACCACCATATAAATCTAAATATTCCACACCGTTTTCATCTGTAATAGTGCAATCCAGCGCTTTTACAGGAGTGATGTTGTATAAAGGGTAAACGTCAAATAAGTTCATTTTTTTAAAGTTTAATCGGTTAATGGGTTATTTGTTTAATCGATTAACCGAATTAACGATTTACCAAATAAATATCTAAAACCCGCTTGGTTTCAAATGTAATCCTGTGGTTTCATCCAATCCAAACATCAAATTCATGTTTTGAATGGCTTGCCCCGAGGCTCCTTTTGTTAAATTATCAATTACTGAAGTAATCAATAACCGGTTTCCTTTTTTCATTAAACTAATAATACACTTGTTCGTTTGAACCACTTGTTTCATGTTGATTCCAGTAGTCGTAACAGTTACAAAAGGTTGGTCTTTGTAAAAAGCCTCGTATTTCGCAACTACATCTTCTAGACTTTCTTCGATTGTTGTGTATAATGTTGCAAAAATTCCTCTTGCAAAATCACCTCTGTTGGGTACAAAAATCAATTCGTTTGTATAATCCGCTTGCAATTGGTTTACACTTTGGTTTATTTCGCCCAAATGTTGGTGTTCAAAAGCTTTATAATGCGACATATTATTCGATCTCCAACTAAAATGCGTTGTTTCTGAAGGTGAAACTCCAGCTCCTGTACTTCCAGTTGTGGCATTGATATGAACGTCAGTCGTAAGCATTTCGTTTTTTGCCAATGGTAATAATGCCAACTGAATCGCTGTTGCAAAACAACCTGGATTGGCTATAAATTGTGCGTTTTTGATAACCGCTTTATTCAATTCAGGTAGTCCGTAAACGAATTTTTTTCCATCAAAAATTTCGTCTTTGTGCAATCTGAAATCATTTCCTAAATCGATAATTTTGGTATGGTTTGCAAATTGATTTTGCTCTAAAAATGATTTTGATTTACCATGTCCTAAGCACAAGAAAACAACATTCACATTTGGATTTACAGTATCGGTAAAATTCATTTCGATATCGCCCATCAAATCATGATGCGCAACCGAAAGTTGTTTTCCAGCGTTTGTCGTGCTGTAAACAAAATCAATCGTTGCATTGGGATGAAACATCAATATTCTGATAAGTTCCCCCGCAGTGTAACCCGAACCACCAATTATTCCAATATTAATCATGTGTCAGTTTATTTACAGATGAAAATATGTTTTGCGCATTTCCAAGAATTTTGATAAATCCTTTAGCATCATCTGATGTCCAAGCGTTGTTCATTTCTCCATATTGTCCAAAACCGGTATTCATTAAATCATTTTCAGATTCAATTCCGTCCAATGTAAAGTGATATGGTTTTAGCGAAACGATAACGGTACCGTTTACAGTCGTTTGAGTGTCTTCTAGGAAAGCCTCAATGTTTCTCATTACAGGGTCTAGAAATTGTCCTTCATGAAACAACATTCCGTACCAGTTCCCCAGTTGTTCTTTCCAGTATTGCTGCCATTTACCCAGTGTATGTTTCTCTAATAAATGGTGTGCTTTGATGATGATTAAAGGTGCAGCGGCTTCAAAGCCAACTCTTCCTTTAATTCCGATAATGGTATCGCCCACATGCGTGTCTCTACCTATAGCGTAAGCGTTTGCCAGTTTTTCTAATGCAACGATATTTTTTGTTGGGGTGTCCAATGTCCCGTTGATGCCGACTAATTGTCCTTTTTCAAATTGTAGTGTCACTTTCTCTTCACCCGTTTTTTGCAATTGAGAAGGGTATGCTTCACTTGGTAAAGATTGATTTGATGTCAATGTTTCTTTACCACCTACGCTTGTTCCCCACAATCCTTTATTAATGGAATATTGTGCTTTTTCCCAAGAATAATGGACTCCATTTTTAGATAAATAATCCACTTCTTCCTGTCTGGATAATTTTAAATCTCTGATTGGAGTAATGATTTCAATTTCGGGTGCAATGGTTTGGAAAATTAAATCAAAACGAATTTGGTCATTTCCTGCACCGGTACTTCCGTGGGCGATTGCTTCTGCACCTACAGATTTTGCATATTTAATTGCTTCGATAGCTTGAAAAACACGTTCTGCACTTACAGATAATGGATAGGTATTGTTTTTTAATACATTTCCATAAATCAAATATTTAATGGCTTTGTCATAATATTTATCTACAATGGTAAGATTTGCATGTTGTGCACTTCCTAATTCGTAGGCTCTTTCTTCAATAGCGGCTAGTTCCTCTTCATCAAATCCGCCTGTATTTATAAGAACGGTGTGAACTTCATATCCTTTTTCGTTTTTTAAATATTTTAGGCAATATGAGGTATCTAATCCTCCACTATAAGCTAATACAACTTTTTTCATGATATTATTTTTTTAAGAACAAGGCTTCTTTAATTGATTTTAATCGGTTTAATACTCTGACGTTAAATGGGTGTTTAGGCGGGTCTTTAGGTTTTTCTTTTGGATCATAAAGCATCCCGGTACACAAGCACATTTTGTTGTCTTTACTTTTTAGGATTTCGTAATTGGTACAGGTTTGACATCCTTTCCAAAAACTGGGATCGCTGGTCAATTCTGAAAAAGGAACTGGTTTGTATCCCAAATCGGAATTTATTTTCATCACTGCTAAACCAGTTGTGATTCCAAATACTTTAGCTTCTGGATATTTTTCTAATGAATAATCAAAAACAAATGATTTGATTTTTTTTGCTAAACCTAAATTTCTGTAATCAGGATGTACAATCAACCCGGAATGTGCTACAAACTTCCCGTGTTGCCAACTTTCGATATAGCAAAAACCGGCAAATTTTCCATTGTCTAATGCAATGACGGCATCTTTGCTTTCCATCTTTTTTTGGATGTATTCAGGAGTTCTTTTAGCAATCCCAGTACCTCTCAATAAGGCAGACGATTCAATAGTATCGCATATTTCCTGCGAATACTTATAGTGTTCTTCCTGAGTTACAATGATAGAAATGTTCATTTCAAGAGATTATTTGAGTTAAAAAATGAGTTGTAAGTTTGTTTTAAAATACATTCTCCGTTCCCTTGAATTAAAAAACTAAAATACGAATTTATAATCCAATAAATTGAATAACAATATATTAGTAATAAAGGTATGATAATTTTGGAATATAGTATTCCAATGGAAAATAGTGGTAATTTCAAAACGGAAAAAATGAAAAATGAATAAAGATACGAAACAGCTTTTGGGTACTATAGTGATAGCATCCGTACTTCGGGAGAAGTAGTGGGTCTGTTTGTCCGTGACAAAGAAGTTATATGTAAACTTGTTTTATTCATTGGTGCAAAAGTACACATATTTTTATAACACAACACTAATTTTGTGTTTTGTAACAAAATTTTAATGTATTGTTGATTTTTTTAAATTAAAAAAACTCCTTGATAGGTTTAAGTATCAAGGAGTTTTATGAAATTAGGATTGATTTTTATAGTATTAGTTTCTAAACCTGTTTCTGCTAATAATATCTTTTATTTTGGTTTTTAAATCTTCTCCGGTATCATAAACCATTTGTTCATTGCTAGGAAAAGCTACTGCTCTTTTGTCAAAATAAGAGTAATAATTATCATCAGAAGCGCGTCGATCACCTTTATGAGTGGCATAAATATTTTCGAAAATATACTCACTTGCTATTGGAAAGGATTGTAATAATTGATTATTTTTAAAATTGATATAATCTACTTTAGCTGTAATTTGACAGGATTTAAACTGTCTGAATTCATAAATACGTACTGTTGCATTTCTCATATTATCCACCATTACCACTTTTCCTTTTTCATCCAGAACTTCTTTTCCGTTAGCATCAATTAGTTTTTTGATACCATCTTTTATGATGCGTTCTTTTACAAACTCTCTTTCTTTTATTTGCTCAGGCGAAATATAAATATGTCTAAAATAGATTGCCATTCCATAATCATAATCAATCCCTTTTTGTTTGTTGCTGTGGTAAACAGTCCATTTGTCGTTCAGTCCGTAAGTGCTAAAATCCAATAAATCATTTTGCAGACGAACCGGGATAATCATGTTGGTTTCGTTTTTGGTGTAAACCGAAACATAATCAGAACCTTTGAATTTTGCTTCATCCATGAGTTGTAAAACGTTTTTATAATTTGGAGTTATTTGGTTTAAATATTCCATATCATCATACGCTTTCCGGTAATTCATTTTATCGGAAGTTCCCATTAATTTTTTTGCATTGGCATACAAATAAGCTGATAAAGCATTTTTACTATCGATAATTTGATCGATATAATTGTCAAATGGGAAAATTGCATTTCTTCCTTCTTTAATTAGTTTCAAAGGAAGTAACGGTTTGATTTTTTCCTGACGGGAATTCAATTGTAAATACATGTTGTACATTTTTTCCAATTGTGCAGGATTAGCATCTTTTGCTAACAAATTTATGGCATTCAAATCACGTTCTTTTGCTTTGGCGAAAGCCTCTTCCAGCAAGTAAACATACTCTTGTTTGCCTTTTTTATCTTTATTGGTTCGCAAATTTGAAACGGCATTGTCAATTGCTTGATCGTAATTTCCAGAGCTTAATAAATTTTGGGTTTGTTTCAAGCCACAGGAGGAAATCAGTACAAACATGGATAATAGAAGAGTAATTTTTTTCATAAGCGTTACTATTAAGTAAATGATTTTTTGAAGCTATTTCTGCTATTTTTAAGCAGATTAATTGGGTTTTATTTTTTAAAATCCAAAAATAATGCCATAAAAAAACCTAACAAAAATAGAATAAATGTTAGGCTTTAAAAAGTGTATTTTTAATTTTTATTTTCTCACAAAAGGAGGAAGTAATTTACTGGAAACTTCACCAAAACCAATTCGAACCTGACCATTTTGACAAAATCCTTTCATGATTACAGTGTCATTATCATTGATGAATTTACGTTCTGTTCCGTCGTTCATTTTTATTGGATTTTTTCCACCCCAAGTCAATTCTAACATTGAACCGAAACTATCTTGTGTAGTTCCTGAAATTGTACCGGAACCCATCATGTCACCAGAATTTACTCTACAACCATTAGAAGTGTGATGTGTCAATTGCTGGCTCATAGTCCAATACATGTGTTTAAAATTTGAATGAGAAACTACAGTTGGTTCTGTATTTTCAGGTTGAATCGCCACTTCTAAATTAATATCAAAAGAATGCTTTCCTTTTTGTTGCAGATAAGGCAATGGAGTTGGTTCTTGTTTTGGCCCTTTAGTTCTAAAAGGTTCTAAAGCATCCATTGTCACAATCCAAGGCGAGATTGAAGAAGCAAAGTTTTTTGACAAAAATGGCCCTAGCGGCACGTATTCCCATTTTTGAATATCGCGTGCACTCCAGTCATTCAATAAAACCATTCCGAAAATATAATCTTCGGCTTCAGTTACAGGGATATTTTCTCCCATAATATTGGCATCTGTAGTGATGAAAGCCGTTTCCAGTTCAAAATCTACTAATCGAGAAGGTCCAAAAACGGGTGTGGTTTCGCCATTTGGCAATGTTTGTCCCATCGGTCTGTGTACCGGAATTCCAGAAGGAACTATTGTGGAGCTTCTACCATGATAGCCTACAGGAATGTGAAGCCAGTTGGGCAATAATGCATTTTCTGGATCACGGAACATTTTTCCTACATTGGTCGCGTGTTCTTTACTGGAATAAAAGTCAGTGTAATCACCAATAAGGACTGGTAATTGCATTTCTACATCGTCCATTTTGAAAATTACAATATCACGGTCTTTTACTGAATCTCGCAATTTTGGATTTTCTTCATCAAATATGTCGGCAATACGATTTCGAACCAATCGCCATGTTTTTTTTCCATCCGAAATAAAATCATTCAAAGTATCCTGCATGAACATATCATCAGTTAATTCAATACCTTCAAAGTAGTTTAATTGCTGTAAAGCACCCAAGTCGATTGCAAAATCACCAATTCGAGTTCCTACCGTCACCACATTTTCCTTGGTGAGGAAAACCCCGAAAGGAATATTTTGTATGGGAAAGTCACTGTTTTCTGGGACTTCCAGCCATGATTTTCTGTTTGTAATGTTGGCTGTTATAGGCATGATATGTTAATTGTTTTGTTGAAAATTACTCATCAAATATATTATAATCTAACTATTAACCAAACGTTTTTTTGTATTTTTGCATCATATTAACGAAAATCAAAGAAATGCAACGCGACGAACAAATTTTTGACCTTATTCTAGAAGAACAAGAAAGACAAATTCACGGATTAGAACTTATTGCTTCTGAAAACTTCGTAAGTGACGAAGTAATGGAAGCAGCCGGTTCTGTTTTAACTAACAAATATGCTGAGGGATATCCTGGCAAAAGATACTACGGCGGTTGTGAAGTAGTTGATGTTGTGGAACAAATTGCTATTGACAGAGCCAAAGAATTATTTGGTGCTGCGTATGCAAACGTACAGCCTCACTCAGGTTCACAAGCCAATACAGCTGTGTTTTTTGCTTGTTTGAAACCAGGTGATAAAATTTTGGGATTCGATTTGTCACACGGTGGGCACTTGACTCACGGTTCACCAGTAAACTTTTCTGGCCGTTTGTACAGCCCTGTTTTTTATGGTGTAGATCAAGAAACTGGACGTTTGAACTATGATAAAATTCAGGAAATTGCGACTAAAGAGCAACCAAAATTAATTATCGCAGGAGCTTCGGCTTATTCTCGTGATATGGATTTTGAACGTTTCAGAGTAATTGCTGATAGCGTAGGAGCTATTTTAATGGCCGATATTTCTCATCCTGCTGGGCTTATCGCCAAAGGTTTGATGAATGATCCAATTCCTCATTGTCATATTGTAACTACTACAACACACAAAACATTACGTGGACCTCGTGGAGGCTTGATCATGATGGGTAAAGATTTCGAAAATCCTTGGGGATTAACCACTCCAAAAGGAGAAATCAGAATGATGTCTACATTATTAGATCTTGCTGTTTTTCCTGGGAATCAAGGTGGTCCATTAATGCACATTATTGCTGCAAAAGCAGTAGCATTTGGTGAAGCATTGAAAGATGAATTTTTTACGTACGCTTTACAATTGCAAAAAAATGCAAACGCAATGGCTGATGCTTTTGTAAAAAGAGGATACCACATTATTTCTGGAGGAACAGACAATCATATGATGTTGATTGACCTTAGAAACAAAGGGATTTCTGGAAAAGAGGCTGAAAATGCATTAGTAAAAGCAGAAATTACCGTAAATAAAAACATGGTTCCATTTGATGATAAATCACCATTTGTAACTTCAGGAATTCGTGTAGGAACTGCAGCTATTACCACTCGTGGCCTGGTTGAAGAAGATATGGAAACTATTGTTGCTTTAATTGACAGAGTATTAGTAGACCACACTAACGAAGATGTTATCGAAGCTGTAGCAAATGAAGTAAACGAAATGATGAGCGAAAGAGCTATTTTCGTATATTAAATAAGTTTTAAAGTTTTAAAGTCATAAAGTCGAATGTCTTGAAGTGGAATTATAAATTCTATCTTTTTTGATTATTGATTTTATGACTTTTCTTTTAGCTTTATGACTTTCTACTTTCTAACTTTAAGACTAAAAAATGTCTGTACTAAGATTAAAATTACCAACCGATCCCAGATGGGTCAATATTGTAGAAAAGAACATTGAGGAAATCTTGACTGATCACGCTTGGTGTGAACAAAAAGCAGCCACAAATGCCATTACAATTATTACCAATAATTCAGAACATCAAGATTTAGTGAAAGATTTATTGGCTTTGGCCAAAGAAGAAATCGATCATTTTGAGCAAGTTCACAATATCATTATTAAGCGTGGCTTGAAGTTGGGTCGGGAACGCAAAGATGATTATGTGAACGAATTGTATTTGTACATGAAAAAAAGCAGTGATGGAAGCAGAGTTTCCAGTTTAGTGGAACGATTATTGTTTTCAGCAATGATTGAAGCAAGAAGTTGTGAACGTTTCAAAGTGCTTTCGGAAAATATAAAGGATGAAGAATTATCTGTTTTTTATAGGGATTTGATGGAGAGCGAAGCGGGACATTATACCACTTTTATTACCTATGCGAGAAAATATGGTATAGGAATAGACGTTGAAAAGCGTTGGAGAGAATGGCTCGAATTTGAAGAAAATATTATAACAAATTACGGTAAAAACGAAACAATTCACGGGTAATTTTTTATATTAACAAGTTTGCTTGTGATTATAAGTAAATAACGGATTATTTAAGAGTGTTAATAATCAGTTATTTATATTTATTGCGTTCTAAAGAGAACAATGTTTTATATTTTAAATAAATTATTTGTTACAGATTAATATTTTTTGATTTACTTTTATGACTAAATTTTAACTTTAACACTGGTGTATTGATATGAAGCTCAATTTTAATTATGATGGAAATATTGCTTGTAAGGCAATATTGCAAGAGCAATTAGAAAAATTCGATATTAAATATCAACTATTGGATTTAGGACAAATTGAAATCGGCGATGATGTTTCTGAAGATGTTTTGAAAGAACTTCAGGTCAGTTTATCGAAGTATGGGATTCAGATTATCGATAATCCAAAAGGGCAATTAATTCAAAAAATTAAAGATGCAATAATTGAAATTGTCTACGAAAAAGATAAATTTCCAAACATAACGATATCTCAATATTTATCAGATAAACTGAACTTTAGATACGGTTATATTACTAATGTTTTTTCGGAATATACATTTACATCTATTGAGAATTTTATTATTATTCAAAAGATTGAAAGAGCCAAAAAACTAATAATTGAAGAGAAACTTACCTTAACCGAAATTTCTCATGAATTAAACTATAGTAGTGTTGCTTACTTATCAACTCAATTTAAAAAAGTAACAGGATTAACACCCTCAATGTTTAAAAGAATTGTAGGTAAAAAGAGAGAGTTATCTAATAACGATTAAATAAAATTATAAAAACACCCCAATATTTTATGATTACACACCAAGATTCAATGCATATTCTTTTAGCTGACGATGACGAAGATGATCGCAATTTTTTTAGTGAAGCTATACAAGAGCTTAGGATGAATAATAAGTTGACTCTATTTAAAGATGGTAATGATCTAATGGATTATTTAGTGCATCCCGAAATTAAGTTGCCTCATGTTTTATTTCTAGATTTGAATATGCCCGGAAAAACAGGGATAGATTGTCTGAAAGAAATTAGATCGAACACTCGTTTTAAAGATGTTTCGATTGCCATATATTCTACTTCTTCATCAGAAAAAGATATTGAAGATACTTTTGTAGAAGGTGCAAATATTTACATCAAAAAACCCAATGATTTTTCTAAATTAAAAGAAGTAATCAAAGAGGTTGTAAATATGAACTGGCAATTTCATACCTCAGGTTTAAATATTGAAACTTTTTTCTTTAGTATATAACATAGGAATAAATGAAAATTTTAGGACTATATAAAAACTCTCAAGTGTTTAAAATAGCTTTAGCTATTGCAATTGTAGTTGTTTGTTATATAGCCTCGATGTTTTATTCCCAAATGAAAAAGCTTGATTCAACGGTTGAATTAATTGCAAAGTCAAATGATACACAACTTGAATTAGAAAAACTTTTATCCGTAATCAGTAATTACGAAACCAGCTTACGAAGTTATATCATCACAAAAGATGAAACCTATATTGAAGACCGGTTTTTGAGCAGAGGCAAAATTGAAGAAAGCATAACAAAGCTAAAGCTGTTAACTGTAAATGACACCGCAAGAAATAACGATATAGGCCGATTAAAAAAACTTATTGATCTTAGATTCAAACTATTCAGGAAAACATTACTTCTGGCTAAAAGTAAAAATTCTGGCCCTTTAGCATTAAATGAGATGTTACTGGAGAGCAGCCATGTTACCGAAATGATGAAATCCTTTGTCACTAAAATAATATTTTCTGAAAGTACAAAAACGGAGTTTGAAAATAATAATCATCAATTTGAATTACAAGATTCAATCATTACAGCTTTTTTATTAGTGATTCTTTCTCTTCTAATATTATTGCTTTCGTTCCAAAAAATGAATGTTGACATTGATGAACTCAAAAAGGCAAATGACCAATTAAAATTAGTAAATGAGTCCTATAATACTGCTGAAATGACAGCAGGTTTTGGACATTGGATGGTCAATGTAGGGACTAATAAATACACTTTTTCGGACAATCTTTTTCGGTTAATGGGAGTTGAACCCAATGCATTTGAACCAAATATAGAGAATGTAATTCCATATATTCATCCGGATGATTTAGAATATGTGGCTAAAGTACATACGGATTCGTTAGTAAGTCATCAGTCTACTTCTATGATATTTCGATTTTTGACTCCAAATGGGGATGTTAAATACATTATGGGCGTTGGTAGTTTTACTAAGAATGGAAGTGGTGATTTGATAAAAATAGGGGTGAACTATGACATTACAAGTCAATACAAAAAAACCCTTGAATTAGAAGAAAACAATAAAGAACTTAAATATATTAATACGGAACTCGAGGCTTTTAATAATATTGTAAGTCACGATTTGCAGGAACCGCTTCGTAAGATTCAAATGTTTATCTCCAGATTAGAAGGAAAAGAATCAGATTTGCTTTCATCTCAAGGAAAAGAATATTTTTCAAAAATTCGTGTAACTGCTAATAGGATGCAGACACTATTAATTGATTTAGTGAACTATTCCAGAACAATAAAAGGCGATAAAGTTTTTGTTGAAACGAATTTTAATAAAGTTATTGAAGAAATACTTCAAGATTTAGCCACTAATATTGAAGATAAAAAAGCCATTATTACAATTGGAAATTTACCTACAATAAAGGCGATACCTTTTCAGGTTAAACAGCTTTTTATAAATTTAATTTCAAATTCTCTTAAATACAGTAAAGAAAATAGTACTCCAGAAATCAGTATTACTTCTAAAAAAATTACAGAAAAAGAAATGCACGATTATAAAATAGCCAATAAAAAGGATTATCATAAAATTGTCATTGCAGATAACGGAATTGGTTTCAAACAAGAATATTCGGATAAAATATTTCTATTATTCAAGCGTTTAGAAACGGATCCTAAATATTCAGGAACTGGACTTGGTTTGGCTATTTGTAGTAGAATTGTAGAGAATCACAAAGGATTCATAAAAGTAAAAAGTAAACCAAATTTTGGAGCCAAATTCTATGTTTTTATTCCAAAAGGAGATTTGCTTTAATTTTAATAATTTGACCAATAAATTACAATGTTACTACTAACTGAAGCTGCAATAAAGGACTTTAAAATAATTCGAGAAATTGCCTATAAATCCTGGCCAAGTACTTATGGTTCTATTTTGTCGAAAGAGCAAATTGATTATATGCTCGATTTGTTTTATTCTGAGAAAACCTTACTTCAAAAATTAAACGAAGAAGGACATCGTTTTTTATTGGTAAATGAGGGTGAACTTTGTCTTGGTTTTGCTTCATATGAGCATAATTATTTAAACGAAAATTGTACTCGCCTGCACAAAATCTATTTACTACCTGAAGCACAAGGAAAAGGAGCGGGTAAATTATTGATTGAAGCCATTGAAAACATAGCAAAGGAAAACCAATCAGTTGTAATTTCATTAAATGTAAATAAATTCAATAAAGCCATTTCTTTTTATAAAAAAATAGGATTTGAAGTCATTTCTGAAGAAGAGATTCTATTGGATCACGGCTACAAAATGGAAGATTACAAAATGGAAAAGAAGGTATAATTACTTTGGTTAAAGCAATAATCTAAATCCAAAAACAGAAAGACTTCCTTGCATAAAATCTAAATCTTCGGATCTTTTAAAGCCCAAATTCTCATACATTTTCCAAGCAATCTGCATAGCCATTGTAGTATGTATAACTATTTGGCAATGTTTTTTAGCTTTAGCTTTAGCGATGCATTCCTGTATCAAAAGTTTGCCGATTCCTTTTCCTCTGGTCGAAGGGTTGACTGCCAGTAGTCTAAATCCGGAAGTGTTTTTTTCTTGAGTAGCTATTCCTTCTGAGCCATAATATTGCATATCACTAAAATAAACAATACCTCCCATTATGTGATCATCAGCAGAAACCGCTATTAAAAGTTCGGTATCAGGTTTTTGGGTAAGCTCTCCAATGTTGGCAAGCATTTTATAATAATTTGGTTGTTCTGATGCTGTTGGGAATCCCTCCAATTGGGAATAAACGGCAACCATTAATTTTCCAATTTCCTTGAATTCATTTAGTTTTGCATTTCGTATCGTGTATTCCTTGGTCATAATTTTATTGGTGAAATTAGTAATATGTCTGACTATTTATCTTTACTATTTTTACAATTAAAACCAACTATTTAACAGTTGAACTTAATTTTGACAGTTAAAAATAGTTATTCTCAGCGGTATAAAGTACTATTATTGCACTAGAATTTCATGTTTATAAAGCAAACCCTTTAATCCTTCTAAAGCAAAGACTGCTTTTTTTAATTTTGTTATTTTCGGATCAATTGTATAGTTGTAGCTTGTTTTAAAATTTGATTTATTAGCAATTGCTTTAGCAAATTCAGAACGGTATAAATCGCAATTATCAAAAATGACTTCGGTCAAATCAGTACTCATAAAATCAACTGCAATGATGCTACAATTAGTGAATGAAGTTCCTTTTATCTTTAAAGTATAAAATTTAGAGAAATCCAAAATGCAATTGTTAAAAGCAATCTCGAAAATTAATTTGTCACACATGGCAAAATTAACTCCTTTAATTTCACACCGATTAAATACTACGGTTCTAAAAGCTACATAATTTATTTTGGCGTTGCTAAAAATACAATCATTAAAGATACAGTCTATAAAAGTAACAGCTACAAATACACACTGCGAAAAATTGCAATTAGTAAAGGTACAGCATTCAAATTCTTTAAAATTGACCTCTTCTTCATCATAGATGCTATTTTCGTATTCAATATCAAGGAAATATTCAGGCATTTATGGTTTTTAAATTTCAGAAAACGATTCTACCCAACAAAGAAACAAAATTCTAAATCTATAAAATTCAGAAAAGAGAATAATTATTGTACAGAGGACAGATGTTCGTATCCGAAATTGTAATAGTTGGTAAAAAATAGTATTGATGTTTATATAAAAGGAAAAAACGAAACCGTTATTGTAAAGTTTCTTTTAATGGAAAATAAGTTGAGAAATTATTTAGGTTGTAGGTATCTTTTTTGGTAAAATAAACAATATGAGGTGTTTATGACAGAATTTATTGTGAAATAATATAGATTTGTAAGTTGAAAACTCCATCGTATTTACTTATGATAGAGTTTTTTTGTTCTGAAAATAGCCGGAGACGAAGTAGACATGTGAAGTGGAATAATATAAGTTGCGTAATCTACCTGATTCATTTGTTAAAGAAGCGAAACAATAGGAACTAACTAGTTTATCTCCTTATTTGCTCTATCGATCTCATTAAGAACGCAGTAAATTTCTTAAGAAGTTTCCTGCTTCATTTTCAATTTTTGAAGATTTAGCGAAGCAATCAGTATTTGCATCATTAGATTTTTTTAAAACGTAATGTTTTAACAATAAAATAGCATTTAATATTTTTTTAAAGCACTTCTAAATAGAATTACTGTGTGTTCGAGCACATTTTTTATACTTTTTCTTGTTTGATTAAATTTTTATTTATAGTTTTGATTTCTGTTAAAAAATTGTTAAACAATTTGTTAAGTCATTTAGTGTTTGTTTTGTCCTGTTTGCTGGGTTGAAAAAGAGTTTAAATAGTAATTTATTTCTTTAAAAATGGAATCCAGCCATTAAAACAATCCCTCAATAATTGACTTTGAATCTCAGCATTACTTAACCTTAAAATTTTAAATTATGAAAAAAACACTACTGATTTCTTTACTTTTAGTAATGAATTTATCCTATTCTCAAAAAGGAGAAGAAGAAAAAGAGGAGGATATAAAATACGAATTAAAGCACAAAAGCCAAGCTTGGTTTACAGGAATGAAACCAGGAGCTAATTATTTTAAAATCAAGGAAAAATTTGATGCCTATTTTGGAAATCACAGATGGGAGGAGAGTAAATCACGGGAGATAGGGGAATCTTGGATAAAAGAAAATATTTTCTATTTGGATAAAGAGGGCTTGGTGCAATCGCGACCGCCATTTGATGCGTCGAGATCGAATATTGGAACCAATAACGTGTTTTCCGGAACAACAACTAACGCTATTGGTAGTTGGAGTTTGATTGGACCTGTGAATAGTGCCACTACAACCTACTCCGGAAGAGGAAATCATGGAGGCTATGTATATCTCAACAGGATAGATCCTACCAATCCCCAAAAAATGTTTGCTTCATTTGTGACTGGAGGATTATGGATGACAGCAGATGGGGGTACGAGTTGGACAATAACGGATTCTAATTTTCCTGATGAAGCATATAGGGATATTGATGTTTGTACAGGCAGCCCAAATACGGTATATGCTTTGAGTAGTAAACAACTCCTAAAGTCTACAGACGGAGGATTGAATTGGACTTCTACAACATTAACGAGCACAACCTATACAGGTACAGCCTATGATATTGCGGTATCTCCAACAGACCCAAATACGGTTGTTGCAAGATGGGGTGATAAAATATACAGAACTATTGATGGAGGAACAATTTGGACTAGTATAGTTACTGGTTTGCCTAATTATTATGTTGTTGGAGATTGTTCTGCAAATAGCGAAATGTTAGATTGGAGCACAACAAATGCGACTACTGTTTATTTTATCAGTACTACAAACAATAATGTATCGACTATTTACCGTTCCACTGATTCAGGACTAACTTTTAATATTTTGTCAACCATAACTTTAGATCCTACCGCAAATGGTCAGGTAATAGGCTGGGCCAAATTATTACTTCCTTCAAATAATGCAACTTCCATTTACGTTGCAATTGGTACTGGGTCAGATTCCTATGGTCACCACGCGGTACAATTGTATAAATTAAACGCTACTACGGGTGTACAAGAACTGAAACGGGTTAATATGATTTCAGGAACTTTTCCAAACGAGGTGCATCATGGTGATGTTTCAATGGACAGAACCAATGAAAATAAGTTGGTATTTGGGTCATACAGCCACCAGAAAAATTGGTTTTCGATAAATAATGGAGCTTCATTTACAGAAGCCACCACCCCGATACATTCAGACCTTCGATCCATGGATATGGTGAATAACAGAGTGATGATAGGAACAGACGGAGAGTCAGTCCTGTCTTTAGACGGGGGAAATACGAATACAACGATAACAAATAGTATCAGTAATCATGAATTATGGGGTTTCGGTTCGGCTTTTAAAACCAATCTTGTAGCTGGAGGAGCCAATCATGGACCGGTAATGATTAAAGAAGCGGGCAATGGATTTGAATGGTATAATGGAACTGGAGCCGATCAAGGCAATACTGATGTAAATCCGCTGGACGACAGATATGTTTACAGTCAAGGATATAGCAATTACAGATATTTTAGAACAGGAGTCCATACTCTGATAAACGAGTCTAATTTTCTGGATTTAGGAGGTATTTATTCTTATTTTAATTCAATTGAATTCCATCCGAATTATTATTACTCCATGATTACGCACCATGCGGGGCAGTATCCAACAGGAAATGCAAATCTTGCCACTTGGAAAAATTCGCTTATAAAAACCGAGGACAACGGGAATAGCATTGCCATAGTTAAAACATTTGCCAGTCAGGTTTTTAGGGAAAAAATATGCATGACCGACCCGAAATATATGTATGTTATCGAAGGATTGAGTAACAACAAGCTTTGGAGAACTTCAGATGGAGGTGCAACTTGGACAAACATAACACCATCTCTTGCGGCTAGTAGTAATATGACCAATATGTCTGATATCGCTGTTAGCGATGTTGACCCGAACCAAGTCTGGATTACTTACAGTGGTGTACAATCGGTATGCAAGGTGTTAAAAACTAGTAATGCTTTGGCAGGGACTCCTTCCTGGACTAATCTTACCCAGTCTGTTTTGACAACGAATCCAAATACGAAAATTGTTTTTCAAAGAGGCTCAAGTGGCGGGGTATATGTAGGGAATAAAAGCGGTATTTATTACAGAAATAATACCATGCCTAATTGGGTTATGCTGGGGAACGGATTGCCACAAACAGATGTTCGATTTATGTTTATCAATTATAATGAAAACAAGCTAAAAATTGGGACATCAAGAGGTGCTTTTGAGAATAATTTATATGAAATTTCTCCGCCTAAAGCTCAAATTTCTGCAAGTAAAAGTAAAGTAACCTGTTCTCAGGTTGAGAAAGTGCAGTTCAAAGATTATTCAACCGTTCGTAATGCAAGTGCCACTTGGTCATGGAGTTTCCCTGGCGGAACACCGGCAACATCAACGCTTGAAAACCCTGAAGTTTCCTATGCCAATGCACCTAATGGTAAATATAATGCCACACTTACGGTAACAGATGCTTATGGAACGGATACCCAAACCATAAATGAAATTGTTGAGGTGTTGAATCAATGCGGAACCTCGGCAGTAGAAACCGTTCCCGGAAAGGCTGCAAATCTAAAAGGGGCAGCAGGGCAGGATTATCTGGACGTTTCAAATCTAAGCCTTAGTAATAATGCTTTGACTTTTTCTTGTTGGATAAAACCAAACGGAATTCAAACCGATTATAGCGCTGTTTTTATGGCTCAAGATTCTCCAAATGCCTTCGGTATGAATTTTTTGGGCGGAAATAATACGGTTGGGTTTCATCCCAATTGGAGTTGGAGTTCGGGGTTAATTGCTCCTGCAAACCAGTGGTCCCATGTTGCATTGGTAAGCAACGGGACAAATGTAACGATTTACGTCAATGGTGTCGCGAGCAGTGTAGCTGGAACGATTCCAACAGAAACTATAACAAACCTATTCTTGGGAACTTATGGTAAAGGGTACAATAACCGCGTTGCTAATTTTCAAATAGACGAGGTTTGCTTTTGGAACAGGGCTTTATCAACAGATGAGATAAGAAAATGGAGGCACTTAACAAAAAGCAATGCCGGAGATCCAATCCTAACAGGATTAGTTGCGTATTATCAGCTTAATGAAGAGTTAGGCTCAATATCGATGAACAAGGCAGGAAGTGGTTATTTATCATATAGGGGGTCTACCTTTAGCCATGATATTTCTACCGCTCCAGTATTTGGAGGAGTGAGTGAGAAAATAAGCGTTACGTCTAGCGGAGTGAAAAATTTCTCTACGACAGGATTGTCCATGACGTTCGCAAATCCCAAAGTGCCCAATGGGGATGTTTGGGTTTCTAAATCGACTGTCAACCCAGATGCATTACCAGATGCGTTATTAAATTTCAATACCTATTGGGCCGTAGATAATTACGGTGTCAACCAATTATTTACCAAATTATCAGCATTGAAATTTACTGATAATGCGTTGAATACTTCGTCATCAGTAGCAAGTACGTATAAATTATATAAAAGAAGTATCAATGATTTCGGTGCAACTTGGGGAACGGCTTTGGATACTGGCGATTCCAGAACCGGAACCGGAACGAGTGCCGCAATAACATTTTCAACAGGACTTACTTTGACTTCTCTGGGACAGATGACATTGAGTCAAAATGCTTCAGCTTTAAGACAAGATGCTACACTTTCGGTAAAACAAAATCAAATTAAAGCTAACGAAATGCCGATCGTATATCCAAATCCTTTAAAAAGTAATACTCCCCTAAAGATATCGGTACCCGCAGAATGGAAAAATTCGACAGTGTTTGTATTTGATAGTCTAGGAAGGTTAATGGTAAATGCTACATTAAAAGAAGGTGTAAACGAGATGTTACTTAATGTGCCTACTGGCGTTTACTGTTTAAAAATTGTCAACCAAAATGATAATTTTAGTGCAAAACTCCTTGTGAAATAATACAGTCTGTTAGTTTAAAATTTCCTCAATCTTGATTTTTTGGGATTGAGGGTTTTTTATAAAACTCTAATAATTAAAAAATATAATTATATAATGAAAAATTCATGCTTAACTTATTTATCATTAATGCTATTTGTGCAGGTTAATGCCCAAACTAGTATCGATACAATACGCCCTTCAAAAACCGAAGTGGTGAACCCAATACACAAAGTAGATTTCAACAACGGGAATCAATGTCCTGAACGCAAACAAGGAGGGAACCCACAAATGGTAAACGGGTATCAGGTTTTTAATGGCTCCATGGATGGCAACCGGCAGGTAGATCCGCAAGTGGCTGTGGGCGGTGGCTATGTGTTGGAAGGAACTAACAGCGGACTGATGATTTATAATAAAAAAGGGGAATTTGTTCAAGGTGTTTCCCAAAAATGTTTTAACAATGGGATAGATCCCAAAATGTTTTTTGATATCCACAACAAGGTATTTGTTTTTGATTTGTGGTGGTATTACGATGCAGCCAAGACAAAACCGGTAAATATTTCCGTTTCGGAAACGAGCAATCCAACTGGTGCATGGAATATTTATCCCGTTTCAAGAACTGAGGAAGTCGATGGCGGTGGCATTGGCTACAGTAAAAAATGGATCGGTTATTCTTATCCCGGAGGAGAAGAAAATACTTTTGTTTTACGCATGGCTGATGCCAAAGCAGGAAAACCAGCTACCATTTATCATTTTAAAGGAAGTTTAGGACATCCCGTTTTTGTGCAGGATGCGATTGATGATTTGTATTTTTTTGCTATTGAAGACGATCAGTTTGTAATCCGAAAAGTATCAGAAGATGCAAATGGGCACCCATATTGTCTGGTTGTATCCCAAAAACCACACGGTTTAAAATACATCGATTATCCTCCCCAATCTCCACAAAAGGGTACGGAACAAAAAGTCTCCAGCGGTGATCGAAATCCCAAAAACGTGGTGTATCAAAATGGAAGTATTTGGTTTTCGCAAGCTGTTAATTGTGAAGGACGTTCAGCCGTACAGTGGCATCAGATAAATGCTGTTACAGGGAAAATAATACAAACAGGATTGATTAAAAGTGACACCACTAATTACATACAGACAACGATTGCCGTAAATAAAAAAAATGATGTGTTGATTGGTTTTCAGGAAGTAAATGAAAATTCATTTATCAGTCCGCGATTTGCTTATAGAAAGGGGAAAGATACTTTAGGGACAATAAGGGAAATCGTGAGTGCAGGAGAAGGCAAAGGAGCTACTGATGGAGTGGCGTGGGGAGATTATAGCGGTAGTATTATTGATGGCGACAACCTCCTTGATTTATGGACCATACAAAGTATGGCCAATATAAAAGGAAAAGGGGAAACTGTTATTGTAAAAGTTCCTTTCAAAGGGAAATAAAGTGAGAGGCTATTTAGCTAACAGGTGCTTCTCGCTAAGAAAGTCATTTGAATGTGCCACATTTTTTTCAACCAAAACCAAAAAAAAATGAACTATTTTTAATTCTAAACGGTATATTCGTGTGCCCTTAAAAGAGGTTGTGCGTAAGGATTTTAAATTTTTAAACTAATTGATTATATAAGCATGAAAAAAACTATAATTCTTATGGTTTGTATTTGTTCTTTGGCGGGATTTTCCCAGACAAAAAAAGACACCATAAACTCAATAGGATTAGATGAGGTGGTTGTAAGTACGCAACGATTTGCAAAACCAAAAAGAAAAATCACACAACAAATTGAAAGTATTTCTAAAAAAGAAATCGACTTTAATAACTTCCAGTCCAGTGCCGATGTGTTAGGAAATTCGGGGACTTTAGCAGTTCAAAAATCACAACAAGGCGGCGGAAGTCCCATTATTAGAGGCTTTGAGTCCAGTAGAATTTTATTACTCGTTGATGGAATCCGAATGAATAACTTAATTTACAGAGCTGGACATTTGCAAAACATAGTTACTGTTGATAAAAATATGATCGAGAATGTAGATGTGCTTTTTGGACCATCGTCTACTATTCACGGAAGTGATGCGCTTGGCGGAGCCATTTATTTACAAACTAAAAACGCAAAATTGCTTTCTGATACTGATAACAAAAAATTTAGCGGAACGGTATTAACAAGTTATAATTCAGTAAACCAAGGAAAATCAGGTCATTTAGATTTTAACTTCGCGGGTCAGAAATGGGGTTCCTTAACTTCATTCTCTTATAATGATTATGGGGATTTAAAAATGGGAAAACATAAAAATGGTTCCAATGACTTTTTCGGAGAAAGACCCTTTTATGTGGTAACCAATGATGGTGTTGACACTAAAGTAGCCAATGACGACAAATATGTGCAAAAATTTTCTGGATACAAACAATATGATTTTATGCAGAAAATTATTTTTCAGCAAAATAACAGGACGCGACATAGTTTAAATTTACAATATTCTACCACATCCGACATTCCGAGATATGACAGGTTAACTGATTTGGGTTCAAATGGAAAATTTAAATCTGCAGTTTGGAATTATGGCCCACAAAAAAGATTGCTTTCGGCTTATAAATTAGACAAAAAGAAGGTGTTCTTGAACAGTGATATGAATTTAGTTGCCAGTTATCAAAACATCGAAGAAAGTAGAATTACCCGTAATTTTGGTAATCCAACACAAAGTTCCAGGATCGAAAAAGTTTCGATATTTGCCATCAATTCTGATTTTAAAACAAAAATAGGAAACGGTGATTTTATTTATGGGGCCGATGTATATTATGATGATTTGAATTCTTCGGGAATTAAAAAAAATATTTTAACTAATGCTGAAGGCATCGCCGATTCGCGTTATCCGGATGGAAAAAACAATACTTTTAGGGCCGAAGGCTTTGCGTCTTACAGTAATGATATTAATAAAACGGCCTCGTACAATGCTAGTGTCAGAGCGGGTTACACCGCTTTAAACAGCGAAATTTCTACCAATTTTTTGAATTTACCTTATACTAACGTATCGCAAAAAAACTTCACCTATAGTGGTGCCGTTGGAATTGTAAATAATGCCAGCGAGAATACAAAAATTGCTTTTAATTTAGCTTCTGCATTTAGAGTTCCAAACATTGATGATTTAGCAAAAATATTCGAATCGGCAGCAGGAACTTTGATTGTGCCTAACAAAGATCTGAAGCCTGAGAAGTCGGTAACAGCAGATTTAAGCATTACTTTTTGGGAAGGAAAGCGTTTTCAGTTTGAAAATGTTTTTTATTACACGAGACTTTATGATGCAATTGTTACAGCTCCTTTTATGCTTAACGGTCAATCTTCTATTAGTTATGCAGGCGCAAACAGTCCGATATATGCCAATCAAAATCAAGGAAAAGGAAGTATTGTCGGAATTTCCTCGACCTTAAGAAGTTATATCACAAAATCGTTCTTGTTTTATGGAACTTTCAACTTTACTAACGGCAGAGCCCAAAATTCGAAAGGTGAGTTTCCTTTAGATCATATTGCACCATTCTATGGGAAAACAGGTTTTAAATATGAAAGTAAACGAGTAAATCTGGATTTATATATGTTGTATAATGGAAAAAAAGAGTTGAGCAATTACTCGCCTAGTGGAGAAGACAATTTGCAATATGCTCCAAAAAATGGAATGCCGTCTTGGGAAACCTATAATTTGAAAGGATCATTGTCATTATTGGAACAGTTCACTCTTTACTCGGGTATTGAGAATATTTTAGACACACAATACAGAACTTTTGCCTCTGGAATTAATGCTGGTGGAAGAAATATTTATCTTGGCGGGAAATACAATTTTTAGAGCATATTGTAAAAATCGGTCAATTTGACCGATTTTTACAATATGCTATATATGGATATATTTATAAGCCTGATTTACAAACTTCTATTTTCGATTCTATTTTTACATTCTCCTTTTTTGTTAATTGTAAAATAAGGATTCGAAGCTTCTTTTTTTAACATCACTTTCTACAAAGCATTTGATTTCGTCAATGAAATCAGTAAAGACATTAATGCCTTAAGTCATCATTAACTTTTCTTCAAAGCCTCGATTAATTCTACTAAATCGACTACACCATAAGTAGATGAATAGTCTGATACAGCATAAGGGAGTATAAGGCTGTTGTTGTGAATAATCGAACCGCAAGAATACACTACATTAGGTACATAACCTTCCCGTTCATCTTCCTGAGGTGAAAGCAAGGGCTCTTTAAGTCTTCCAATTTCCTTCGAAGGATCATCAAGATCAAACAGCGAAGCACCTATGCAATATCGTCTCATGGCACCTACGCCATGAGTAATAACCAACCAGCCTTCTTCGGTCCAAAGTGGCGATCCACAATTTCCAATTTGTGTAAACTCCCATGTATAACGTGGCTCTTGGAGGATAACTGGATCATTCCATTGCGTAGGTCTTTCGGAATACATAAGGTAATTGTTAACACCATCAATTCTGGACAGCATAGCATACTTACCCTTGATTTTTCTAGGGAATAATGCTAGGTTTTTATTTTGAGCACCGATTCCATATAAGGGCATTACACGGAATGTATAAAAATCTTCAGTAGAAATAAGTTTTGGTAGGATAACATGACCATTATAAGCCGTATAAGTTGCCATTACTTTATCTGATTTATCATCATCCACAAAGCGCACAAAACGAGCATCTTCAATACCACGGCTTTCAGAATCAGATATCGGAAATATAACACGCTCGGTGATATCAGAATCGTGTTTGAATTGCAAATCATAAAATGAATCCGCCAACCACATTACTTCTTCGAGTGCCGTTCTCCTCTCTTGGCGGATCATTGGGTCGCTTAATGCTTTATTTACCACACTTTTTAATACGGCATACTCAAATTCGCCCGGCAGGTCCTGCATGATACGGGTTGAGTATTTGTCCGAAGTATGCATTTCTACCAATTTCATCAGAAATCGTTCTTTGTTGTATAAGGTTTTGTGTACAATCTCTGCTTTATCAATGTTATTACCAATTTTCATCACTCGGAGATTGTTATTTTTATCCAAGATTCCCCTTCTAAAGACAATGGATGAGATATGACCTTCCCCGGTAGCACGGAAAGAAATGATGACACGTTTCTCTCCTTCTTCTAGATCCGACTGATCGAAATCTTCCACAATGGAAGGGTTGAAAATGGCGGCAGATTCTATAGCATACTCCATTGTACAGTAGGAACCGATGAGCATTTTTCGTTCCTGGGACAGACCGTCATAATCGATTTGCATCCCTTCAATTATTCCCCTAATTTTTTCGCAATGCTTAAAAAATATACTTGAAATATTTCGATGGCGTCTGGCAAATTCACGAAGTGTATGTTCTAGTGTTTCTATGACTTGTTTTTCATCCAATATCATTATGCGGCTCACCATCTGTTGAGTCCGTTGATCACCATTCATAAAATACCGGGCAACAACCCTCTTGGAATCAGGAGTGAATATTATATTTTTTCGGATTACTGGAACTCGCATAGCTTTATTTTTAAATTATAATAAAATTAAGTGCGCTTTTTTATGTAGTGATAAAAAGTCGTTTAAGTATGTTACCTCGCAACTCGTTCATGTTTTATATGAACCTACAAGGGTATTTGTTTGAAACGTATCCATTCTCGCCCCGAATTACTTCTATTTCTAAACTTGTTCAAAGAATGTTGATACACAAGTCAAGTGGTTGATGAAGAAGATCAAATTATTGAAATGCTAACGCAAAAAAAATTATTTTTTTTTCTGAAGTTATTTGTTGACGTTTTTAAGTCTCAACCTATTTCAGGATGAATCACTTTAAGAAGTTGGGGATTTTGGAAGCTCAAACTTCAATTAAGTGATTAATTCAAAATTACAAAAAATAATAATAAAATAAGTGTTAATATTTGGTTTACAATGTGAATGCTTTTTTTAAGACCTGATGATTGATGGGAATCGAATTTTAAATATTGATTTCGATTAGCTCTATCCTTCAAACTTTAAAAGAATAAAGTCGTCTCACAAGTAAGGTGAAGGCTTTTAATTTCTCTTATAAAGATTACCCAGCATTTAGAATCAATAGTATAAGTTGTAAAAAAGTATAAAATAGGAACGTATTTGAAAATAGAAAACCCAAAACATAAGTTCTGGGTTTTCTTTTGCAGAGAAAGAGAGATTTGTTTCTCTTACAATATGTCAGTTTTTGCAGTGTTCTGTAAACTATTTTTAAAATAGGGTCACGATTTTATTCTTAGTTTAATTTATTTAGGAAAAATAATAATGTAATCTATTACTATGAATATATGATTAATGGCTTATTCCATAACATTTTTTTTGTGTATCACTATTTCAGTGCGGGACAATTTAAACAAAAAAAAACCTCGAAAGTAAAACTCTCGAGGTTTAATGTATACTATAATCCTTCTCAATATTTTATAGGACTATTTAATTATTAAAAGTTATTTAGAAGACATTACTTTTTTCATACTACTTCCTCTATCAGTAGTCAGTTTCACAATGTAAACCTGCTCTTGTCCTTTGTATGTATGAAGATGTAGCATGATTTCTTTGTTCAAATAACTATTTGTCTCAGTTTTTGAAAGCACCAAAATTCCTTGTACAGTAAATACTTCAATTTTCACATCTGATTCATAATCAAAGTCGTATCTGATTGTAAGAACATCTTTGAAAGGAACAGGATAAGCTGTAAAATCAGCTGTCGGAGTTTTCGTAACTATTGATCTTGCATTTGGATCATTTTTGTCACGTAAAGTAACAGTTCCTTTCAAGATACAATTATTGGCATCTTTTACCGCCCATTTGTATTCTCCTATAGCTAGTCCGCCAAAGAAATTGGATGTTTGGTAAGTCAATCCGTCATCTTTAGAGTACATCAAGGTACCGGTTCCTCCCGTGGCGTTCACCGTGATTGAACCATTAGCATCACAACAGGAAGGATTTACTGCTGCTATAGATACCGCTATTAATGTCGGACTTACTAAAGTAACAGTTCCTTTCAAGATACAGTTATTGGCATCTTTTACCGCCCATTTGTAATCTCCAGCGGCTAGACCGCTAAATAAATTAGATGTTTGGTAAGTCAATCCGTCATCTTTAGAGTACATCAGTATACCTGTTCCTCCAGATGCTGTGATACTGAAAGATCCATCGGTTCCTCCATTACATTTAGGATTTACTGGTGTTGCTGATGCAACTATCATTGGTGGATTGATTAAATTAACCATTCCTTTCGAAATACAGCCATTGGCCTCTTTTACCGCCCATTTGTATTGTCCCGCAGCCAGTGCATTAAATACATTAGATGTTTGGTAAGAAACTCCATCATTTATAGAGTACATCAATGGAGCTGTGCCTCCTGTAGCGTTCACCGTGATTGAACCATCGGCCCCACCGTTACATTTAGGGTTCACAAGAGTTGCTGATACGATTACAGCTGGCGGAGTGGTTAAGATAAATGTGCCTTTCAATAAACAATCATTGGCATCTTTCACTCTCCATTTGTATTCTCCTGCAGCAAGCCCTGTAAATACATTGGATGCTTGGTAAGTCACTCCTTGATTGATAGAGTACATTAGTGTACCAGTTCCTCCTGAAGCATTAATGGTGATTGAACCATCGGTTCCACCATTACATATAGGATTTACTAGGACTGCTGATGCCACTAACAATGGTGGATTGGTTAAAGTAACCGTGCCGCCTGTAAAGATACAACCATTCGCATCTTTTACCACCCAAGTGTACGTACCGGCTATGAGACCTGTATACACTTTTGGAGAGGTTTGTGCTACAAAGCCGCCGCCATTGAAATTCACCATATATGGGCTTGTTCCACCGCTAAATGTTAGCGTAATTGAACCATCTGGTTCATTACAACATCTAGGATTTGCTGGTGTTGCTGAAGCTACAATCGCTGTAGGGATAGTGATGGTCACTGTTCCAGTTTTGATACAATTGTTGGCATCTTTCACTCTCCAAGTATAGGTACCT
>NZ_SMLH01000012.1 GCF_004349315.1 Flavobacterium ranwuense
ATAGCCAAGTTTAGAACGACATCAACAACAAAAAATACTCGAATGAAAATAAGCAGACCTGCAATAATGAAATTATCCGAAATGATATGTGGGAACGAAGCATTTAACCATTTCCCTTATCGTTCTTCATCCCAACTGACAAAATTTTTCATAGACAATGACCTAGACTTTGTTCAAGATGGTTCAACCCGACATTCTTGGGTTCAAGACGTTTTAAATAAGCTTAATGACCAATCAAGCGAACACGAAAATTTGCCAAATAGGGATTTAATCAAAGTAATAATATCGTTAGTAAATCCAGATTATTTTCTCTTTGATGAAAAATTAGACCATAAAAAAGCTGTTGAAGATGTAAATAAGGCTTTAAAATCATCAAAAATCATACTTAAAGAAAAAGCTGACGGACAATATTTGCTAACAACATTAACAGGACAATTTATCTCTACCGGTATTAGCGAAATTGAAGCAATACAACAAATTACATTTACACCATCTGTATTCAAAATCCCTAAAAAACCAACAAATTCTAAATTAATTTCAGTAATGATGCCTTTTAGTCCTGCTTATCGCGGGACATATGAAGCAATTAAACGAGTTGCCGACCATATGGAATTAGAGTGTTTAAGAGCAGACGATATTTGGGAAAACTCAACTATTATACAAGATATTTTTGACTTAATATTTTGCTCAAGAATAGTTATCGTAGATTTTAGCGAAAGAAATCCAAACGTTATGTATGAAACTGGAATTGCTCATACACTTGGTAAAATAGTAATTCCAATAACACAATCATTCAATGATATTCCTTCAGACCTGGTACATCACAGAGCGTTGAAATATTTGCCGAATGATGAAGGCTATAGAAACTTATCAAATGAACTTTACAAAAGAATTAAAACAATAATTGAAGAAAAATAAAACCCGATAGCGTGGATTTGCAATCCGTGCCCACAACGATAAGCACTTAATCAAAAGAAAATACTAGATGTGATTGCTTCGTTCCTCGCAATGACTCAGCAAACTGTTAAAATCTAATTTAAGCGTTCGTTTACACTATATTGGATTTTCCTCAAAATACCGTTCTTCAATTCGTTTGATATCTTTTATGGAATTTTTGGCCCAAGCCAAACGTTTTTCTAAAATTTCATTTTCAGATAAATGTCAATCAATGTTTGAATTGCGCAATCGATTCGTTAATTTTTCAATGATTAGAATTGCAGAAATTATATTAAAATTAGCTTCTGAGCAACTGATAAAATATTTTTTTCATTAACTTCAGGCAAATTCGCAAGAGGAAACAATTGCTGTCCCGGACGGCTGACAAATGCCGTTTGCCAACCAGCCCAATTTGCACCGGCAACATCCCAACCGTGTGCAGCTATCAGCATACATTCATTCGATTTTAATCCCATTTTTTTGGCAGCCCAATCATAAGTATCTACATGTGGCTTGAATTTACCTACGTCTTCTATACTTAATACATCGTCAAATAGATCCTGAATTCCCGCATATTTAAGTTGCTTTTCTACCGCTTTATTGGATGAGTTAGTGAAGGCAACCAATTTAAAACCTTCTCTTTTTAAAAGTAAGAGTGCTTCTTTCACTTCTGGATGTGCGGGCAATGATAAAATTGCGGTAACAGCATCTTTAGCTTGTTTATCCGTTATAGCAATTCCATTTTTGTGGCCAACCATTATAAGTGCAGCGACTCCAATTTCTCCAAAATCTTTATACTGGTTTGCTACTGTTGTAACCAATGAATACTGAAGCATTGTAGTGAACCACAATGACATCAATTCTGGATGATCTCCCAGCGCTGCGCCAATACTTTTTTTCATCGTATTAAGATCCAGCAACGTTTCATTTACGTCAAAAAATAATACCTTGGGTCTTTGGAAACAACCAACACTATACTCCACCATATTGTCTGCATCCTCTTTTACAATTAAAATAGGCGCATCAACTCTTTCCCCTCCCACTGGCAATGTAGAATTTATTAAATTTTCATTGCTATTTTTAAATTCTTTCATTGTTTTTCTCTTTAAATCATGCGTTAAATAAAGTATACGTCAAAGTATCTTGTTTTGCGAAAACTGTACAAGTTACATGATATTTTTTAAAATAAATAACATAATCATAACAATACATAAAACAGCTATTTCACGTTTTCAGCAAAGTAGCGTTCTTCAATTCGCTTGATGTCTTTTATGGAATTTTTGGCCCAAGCCAAACGCTTTTCTAAAATCTCATTTTCGGATAAATGCCAATCAATGTTTGAATTGCGCAATCGATTCGTTAAGTTTTGAATGATTATCGCCGCCGAAACGGATATATTCAAACTTTCGGTAAAACCAACCATCGGAATTTTAAGAAAACCGTCGGCGCGTTGCAATATTTCTTCTGACAAGCCGTCTCTTTCTGTTCCAAAAAATAAAGCACTCGGTTTCGAAATATCAAAATCCTCCATCAAACAATCATTATCATGTGGCGTGGTAGCAATGATTTGATACCCTTTACTTTTTAACGTATCCACACAATTCGTAATGCTGTCGAAGGTATTGATGTCAACCCATTTCTGGGCGCCCATTGCAATTTCCTTGTCGATACTTTTTCCGTAACGCTGCTCAATAACATTCAATTCTTGAATTCCAAAAATCTCACAACTGCGCATCACCGCACTCGTATTGTGCATTTGAAAAATATCCTCAACAGCAATAGTAAAATGCTTGGTTCTGTTTTCCAATACTTTCAGAAATTTTTCTTTTCGATTATCGGTTAGGATATTTTCAAGAAAATTAAGGTAATCGACATCAATCATTGTGGGTTGTTTTTTTGGCAAAAATACTAAAAAAGACTAGTTTTATATACTAATTAGAATCAAGGATTGAAATGTGCCGTTAGGCACTAAATATTGGTAGAAAACAAGAGGTGAAACGAATTTAGCGTGCCGTAGGTACGCAACATTTATGGTTTTGTCGCGTACCTACGGCACGCTAATAAATTTTGAGCCTAATTACTCCCAATATTTAGTGACTAACGGCACACCCAAACAGCTATTAAATCTGATTCTCATTACAAATGCATTTTACAAATGAAAAAGAAATTAGTGGTTTTGACAGGAGCCGGAATCAGTGCCGAAAGTGGCATCAAAACTTTTCGTGACAGTGACGGATTATGGGAAGGTCATAACGTCATGGATGTCGCAACTCCCGAAGGCTGGCATAGAAACCCGGCTTTGGTACTGGATTTTTATAATCAAAGACGAAAACAACTCAAAGAAGTACAACCTAATTTGGGACATTTAATTTTGGCTGAATTAGAGAATCACTTCGATGTTTACATTATTACCCAAAATGTAGATGATTTACACGAACGCGCCGGGAGTTCTAATGTGTTGCATTTGCACGGCGAATTATTGAAAGTAAGAAGCACCAAAAACCCAAATTATATTCTAGATTGGCAGGACGATTTAAATTTTGGCGATTTAGACGAAAACAAAAATCAATTGCGCCCGCATATTGTCTGGTTTGGCGAGGAAGTTCCTGCTCTTGATGAAGCAATAACACTAACTCAAAGTGCAGATTATTTTGCCGTCATTGGGACGTCATTACAAGTGTATCCTGCGGCTGGATTAATCGATTTTACGCATCCCGAAACACCTGTTTTTTATATTGACCCAAAACCGGCAAAAATTCCAAATCTTAGAAATCCATTGGAAGTAATCCCAGAAGTGGCTTCAGAAGGAGTTGCTTTTTTGAAAGAAAGGCTACTCAATCAATAACAAAATCAATGGCAATGATAATGACAATGAAAAATTTTAGTTTCAATAAAGAATTCCCGCAAAAAATCTAAACTTATAACCCATAACTTATAACTTATAACTATTTTTGTGCCTTTCGAACAAACAACAAAACAATGACTACTTTAAACGAATTGAATGCTATATCGCCAATCGACGGAAGATATAGAAACAAGACTATTTCACTGGCTCCATTTTTCTCTGAAGAAGCCTTAATCAAATACCGCGTATTGGTTGAAATTGAATATTTCATTGCTTTGTGCGAAGTGCCTTTGCCACAACTAAAAAACGTAAACCCAGATTTATTCGAAAGCTTACGCAACATTTATAAAAATTTCTCTACTGAAGATGCCCTTTGGATCAAAGAAACAGAAAAAGTGACCAACCACGATGTAAAAGCGGTGGAATACTTCATCAAAGATGCTTTTGAAAAATTAGGATTATCAGAATATAAAGAGTTTATCCACTTTGGATTGACTTCCCAAGATATAAATAATACAGCAATTCCATTATCTACAAAAGAAGCTTTCGAGAAAGTGTATATGCCTTCCTTGATTACTTTGACATCAAAATTGAAAGATTTAAGTGTTGAATGGAAAGACATACCAATGCTTGCCCGTACCCACGGACAACCCGCATCTCCAACTCGTTTGGGTAAAGAAATTGGTGTTTTTGTAGAGCGCTTAGAAGAGCAAATGCGTTTGTTATTTAATGTTCCTTTTGCAGCTAAATTTGGCGGAGCAACAGGGAATTATAATGCGCATCATGTGGCATATCCTCAAATTGACTGGAGAAAATTCGGAGGAAAATTTGTTGAAGAAAACCTTGGTTTACACCACTCCTTCCCTACTACACAAATAGAACATTACGATCATTTCGCCGCATTTTTTGATGCTTTGAAAAGAATAAATACCATCATCATTGATTTAGACCGAGATATTTGGACGTATGTTTCCATGGAATATTTCAAACAAAAAATCAAAGCAGGAGAAATAGGTTCTTCGGCAATGCCACACAAGGTAAACCCAATTGATTTTGAAAATTCAGAAGGAAATTTAGGAATAGCCAATGCAATTTTCGAACATTTATCGGCTAAATTACCATTGTCAAGATTACAACGCGATTTGACTGACAGTACGGTTTTAAGAAATATTGGTGTACCAATGGGACACACGCTAATCGCTTTTGAAGCTACTTTGAAAGGATTAAACAAATTGTTATTGAACGAACCAAAATTCCACGAAGATTTAGAGAAAAACTGGGCTGTTGTTGCCGAAGCAATTCAAACGATTTTGCGTCGTGAGGCCTATCCAAATCCTTATGAAGCGTTGAAAGGATTAACTAGAACCAATGAAGCGATTGATAAAAAAGCAATTCACGGTTTTATAGCAACCCTAGAAGTTTCGGATGAAATTAAAGCAGAATTGATGCAAATCACACCAAGTAATTTCTTAGGAATATAAGCTTTAAGAAATTATTGAAATTTGTAAAATCCCGTTGAAAAGAGGCAAAAATTCTTTTCAACGGGATTTTTATTGCTAAAAAAATCATAAAAAGCAGTATTTAGCTAAAATTACACTTTAAAAATTAAAGTTTTTTTTATATCTTACCAAGATACACAAAACCCTTACAATAGAAGTAAACGCCTATGAATACAGCAGAAACAGTAGCAAATGCATCGCACCATTTACAACCTTTAATTAGTGATTTAGGATTAATTCTGATGACAGCTGCCGTTGCAGTTTTGTTGTTTAAAAAAATAAAACAACCTCTGGTTCTGGGGTATTTAATTGCCGGATTTTTGGCTGGAAATCATTTTGATTTTTTCCCATCGGTAAAAGATATTAAAAGCGTAGAAGTTTGGGCAGAGATTGGAGTAATCTTTTTATTATTTAGTTTGGGACTGGAATTCAGTTTTAAAAAACTGATGAAAGTGGGTGGTACCGCATCTATTACTGCTGTAACACAAATTATTTCGATGGTAGCCATCGGATATTTAGTGGGCCAATGGATTGGTTGGAAACCAATGGACTGTATCTTTTTAGGAGTGATTCTTTCGATTTCATCCACCACTATTATTTTGAAAACATTTGATGAACTCGGAGTAAAAACCCAAAAATTTGCGGGAATAGTTATCGGTTCGCTTATCGTGCAAGATATAGTCGCCATTTTGATGATGGTATTGCTTTCTACTATTGCGGTAAGTCAACAATTTTCAGGTGGCGAGCTGTTGCAATCCGTTTTTAAACTGATCTTTTTCTTGACAATATGGTTTGTTGGCGGTATCTTTTTTATCCCGACTTTACTTAAAAAAGCCAAAAACATATTGACAGACGAAATGCTGCTAATCATCTCACTTGCTTTGTGCTTAATGATGGTAATTCTTGCTGCCAATGTTGGTTTTTCTCCTGCATTAGGCGCTTTCATAATGGGTTCCATCATTGCCGAAACAACTCAGGCGGAACACATCGAACATTTAGTAAAACCCGTTAAAGATCTTTTTGGTGCGATTTTCTTTGTGTCCGTTGGTATGTTAATTAATCCAAGTACATTGTCCGAATATGCTTTGCCAGTCGCTATTTTGACATTGGTAGTGATTATAGGACAATCCGTAAGTTCAACAATTGGCGCTTTACTTTCAGGACAACCTCTGAAACAATCGGTGCAAACAGGAATGAGTTTGTCTCAAATTGGAGAATTCTCCTTTATTATTGCAACATTGGGAATGACATTGAATGTAACCAGTGATTTTCTTTATCCAATTGTAGTGGCTGTATCAGCAGTGACGACTTTTACGACACCTTTTATGGTCAAATTCGCCACTCCATTTTCAGAATATCTGGAAAAAAAACTGCCTAGGAAATGGATTAAAAAAATTGAACGGTACAGTGCTAATGCGCAATCCATAAAATTAGTAAGCAATTGGCAAATAGTCGTACGTGCGTTTCTGACGCAGGTAATTATCCATTCCGTAATTATAGTGGCTGTTATTTTACTTTCATCAAAATACATTCTGCCTTTAGTTCAAGGATCACAATTTGGAAACATATTTGCGGCATTAATTACAATCGTAATAATATCTCCTTTTTTATGGGCGTTATCCTTGCGACGCGTCGCGACAAAAGAAGTAGCCATTTTGAGAGAGGAACGTAAATATCGCGGACCAATACTGATGATGATTTTGCTACGAATGGTATTGGCCCTTTTTTATATTGGATTCTTATTAAATATCTTTTTCTCTCCCGGAATCGCTTTTATAATGCTGATTGTTGCCGTTGTTGTATATTTTATTTTTCCAAAAAAACTAAATGCGCAATATCACAAAATTGAAGACCATTTTTTGAAAAATTTAAATGCCCGAGAAATTAAAAAAGCGGTAAGAAGTCGTAGTGATTTAACACCTTGGGATGGTCACATGACCACTTTTGAAATTGCTCCAACCTCGAATATTGCCGGAAAAACATTAGAAAAATTAAGCATTCGAGAGCAATTAGGAATTAATATCGCTTTCATCAAGCGTGGAGAAATCACCATTAATATTCCTAGCAGAAACGAAAGATTATTTCCTGGAGACGAAATTTGTGTGATCGGTACTGATACCCAAGTGGCAGCATTTAAAAAATATTTGGACCAGCATGAGATTGATGTCTCACCATTGGTAACTGAATCTGATATTGTTTTACAGCAGTTAGAGCTAATCAACGAAGCATTTATTGGAAAAAGCATACGTGATTCTGAATTACGCGAAAAAACGCGTGGCTTGATTGTTGGTTTGGAGAGAGGAGGGAAAAGAATTCTCAATCCAGAATCAAAATTAATTTTAGAAAAAAACGATATTCTTTGGATTGTTGGCAGCAAAAAACTGTTGGCGAATCTTTCCAAAAATTAAACAAGAAAATTTATTTTTTACAATTCTATTTTGGTTGAATTAGCGCATTCCAAAATATACATTTTAAATGTATCCCGTCTGAGCAAAACTTTAGATTTTGTTCAAACGGGATTTTCTGTTTATTGTTAAAAAAAAGTAGCATTTGAATAATAGTAAATCATTAAAATTAAGCAATATTTTATACCTTAGATGAGTTTTCTTTTTATAAAGAACATTGTAAATCAACACAATAATCCTTTTAAATTGTTACAATAAATTTATGCCAAAAAATAAAATCTTAATCCTATTTTCACATCCTTTATTCGAGAAATCTCATGCGAATAAGGCTTTAGTGCAAAATATTCCCGATTCAGAAAACATTACTTTTCATGATTTATATGAGGAATATCCGGATTTTGATATTGACGTAAAATACGAACAAGATTTATTAAGTCAACATGATATTATCATTTGGCACCATCCCATGTATTGGTATAGTTGTCCGCCATTGATGAAACAATGGATTGATATGGTGCTTGAGCATAATTGGGCTTATGGAAAAAAGGGTAAAGCATTACAGGATAAAATTATTTTTCAGGTAATTACAACCGGCGGCGATAAGGAAAATTATTGCGAAACGGGTAGTGATCGCTATAGTATTCTTGAATTATTGGAACCGTTTAACCAAACTGCAAAAGTGTGTAATATGATTTATTTACCTCCTTTTGTAGTGCATGGAACTCATAATATGACCAAAGAAGATTATGAAAAAAATGGTTTGATTTATGGTTATTTTTTGGACTATTTAGAAAGTAATAATTTAGATACGGATGAAATTTTGCAACACCATTATCTGAATGAATGGTTTGCAACAATACAGACATAACATGGATACAAATTTTTTACTTCAGGCAATCATTTATTTAACAGCAGCCGTAATTTGTGTGCCTATTGCTAAAAAATTAGGGCTGAGCTCCATTTTAGGCTATTTATTAGCCGGAATAATTATTGGTCCTTATGTTCTTGGTTTTATAGGTCAGGAAGGTCAGGATATTATGCATTTTGCTGAATTTGGCGTCGTAATGATGTTGTTTTTGATTGGTTTGGAATTAGAGCCAAATAAGTTTTGGAAAATGCGGAAATTCATTCTGGGAATGGGTGCTGCACAATTGATCGGAACCACTCTTATTCTATTTATTGGATGTCTATTTTTTATGGACTGGAGATGGGAAACTACATTAGCCATTTCACTGGGATTGGCCTTATCTTCTACTGCTATTGTCTTGCAAACTTTAAAAGAAAAAGGATTATCAAACACTTCCGTAGGACGTTCCTCATTTGCGGTTTTACTTTTTCAGGATATTGCAGTAATCCCAATTTTAGCTTTTTTACCTCTTTTGTCAACGGTAAACCTTGAGGCTGTAAATGATGCGCCACAATCATTAATTACAGGTTATGCGAGCTGGTTGCAAACGGTAATTGTGATCGGAATTATATCGACAATCTATTTTGCCGGTCGTTTTGTATTTGTTCCATTATTGCATATTATCGCAAAAACTCGTTTGCAGGAATTGTTTACTGCTTCGGCTTTATTATTGGTTGTTGGCGTTTCCTATTTAATGCAATTGATTGGGTTAAGTCCTGCACTTGGTGCTTTTATGGCTGGTGTCGTACTTGCCAACTCTGAATTTCGTCATGAATTAGAAGGCGATATTGCACCATTTAAAGGATTGCTTTTGGGGCTGTTTTTTCTTGGTGTTGGTGCTTCAATAAACTTCCTATTAATTATTGAGAATCCTCTTTTCATTTTTGTTTTTGGAGCCATCCTAACTCTGGTGAAATTCGTAGTTTTATTTGTAATCAGCAGATTTCATAAAAATAAAATAGATCAAAATCTATTATTCGCTTTCGGTTTGAGCCAAGCGGGAGAATTTGGTTTTGTAATCATGAGTTTCTGCCTGCAATTGAATATAGTTCCCAATATTTTAGCCAATCAAATTATGGCAGTAATAGCCATGAGTATGGTTGCAACTCCTTTTCTGCTATTAATAAATGAGCGAATAATTTATCCCAATACCCGAATTCAGGAAAAAGAAATAAAAAAAGATAATGATTATATTGACGAAGATAATCCCGTTATTATTGCTGGTTTTGGGCATTTTGGAAGTACAGTTGGTCGCTTACTGAGAGCGAACCAAATAAAATCAACTATTCTGGATTATGATTCAGACCGAATCGATTTATTACGAAAAATGGGGTTTAAAGTCTATTATGGAGATGCGACTCGATTAGAACTATTGAAAGCTGCGGGTTGTGAGAATGCTAAAATTTTTATCGCTGCCATAGATAATCCTACCGTAAATCTTCAAGTAATTGAAACCTTAAAAAAACACTTTCCAAATTTAAAAATCTTAACTCGTGCCCGAAACCGGAATGATGCCTATGAATTAATCGATCATAAAGTCGAACATATTTACAGGGAAACTTTATACAGCGCTGTAAATATGGGTGTTGATGCATTAGTAGAATTAGGACTTCGAAAATATACGGCAACCAGACAAGGACAGCAATTTATAAAATACGATGAAATTACCACACGTAAATTAGCTGAAAAACGTCACGATAAAATGGCGTTTCTTATTACAATCAAGGAAGAAATTGAATTACAGGAACAGTTATTAAAGAGTGATATTTATTCCCAAGTTGCAGCAACCAATCACAGTTGGGATAGCCAGCATTTAAAAAACAACTTAGCAGACTTGTCTGACACATCTGAATTGCCGGACTAATATAATACAGTTTACAACAATAAAAAAAACATAATTAACACCCTTAAAACGGAGTTAATTATGCTTTTTTTTTATGATTTTGAACGAAAAACTATCTAGAATAATTTGGAGCTTCTTTCGTTATCGTCACATTATGAGGATGACTTTCGTTGATACCACTTGCAGTAATCCGAACAAAACGTCCTGTTTCCTGTAACGTTGGAATATCTTTTGAACCACAATATCCCATTCCGGCACGAAGACCACCAATGAATTGTTGCATGCTTTCGTTCAATTCTCCTTTATATGGAACACGACCTACAATTCCTTCTGGAACCAGTTTTTTTACATCATCTTCCACATCTTGAAAATAACGGTCTTTTGAGCCTTCTTGCATCGCTTCAACAGAACCCATTCCACGGTATGACTTGAATTTTCTTCCTTCAAAAATGATAGTTTCACCAGGAGATTCCATGGTACCTGCCAGTAATGAACCTAACATTACACAATCAGCACCCGCAGCAATCGCTTTAGGGATATCTCCTGTGTAACGAATCCCACCATCAGCAATTACGGGAACTCCAGTACCTTTAATCGCTGCTGCTACTTCAAGAACAGCTGAAAATTGTGGAAAACCAACACCCGCAACAATACGAGTCGTACAGATAGAACCTGGTCCAATCCCTACTTTTACCCCGTCAGCACCATTTTCGACAAGATATTTGGCTGCTTCAGCAGTGGCAATATTACCAACAATAACGTCTAAGTCAGGGAATTTAGCTTTAACTAATTTTAGTACATCTACAACTCCTTTTGTATGTCCGTGAGCAGTATCGATTATAACTGCGTCTACTCCAGCATTAACCAAAGCAGTAGCTCTTTCAACAGCATCTGCAGTAACACCTAATGCAGCCGCAACACGTAAACGTCCGTATTTGTCTTTGTTTGCATTTGGTTTTTGAGTCAATTTAGTAATATCTCTAAACGTAATTAAACCTACTAATTTATAATCAGCATTTACTACTGGAAGTTTTTCGATTTTATACCCTTGCAAAACAACTTCGGCTTGTTCCAAAGAAGTACCTTCGGCAACTGTTACCAAGTTTTCGCTGGTCATTACTTCAACAATAGGTCTGGCATTGTTTTTTTCGAAACGCAAATCTCTATTCGTAACAATACCTTTCAGTTTTTTATTTTCATCTACAATTGGAATACCTCCAATACCAAATTCTTTCATCGCATTTTTAGCATCTGCAACAGTAGAAGTCAATGGTAAAGTAACAGGATCGATAATCATTCCAGACTCGGCACGTTTTACTTTTCTGACTTTCGCAGCTTGTTGCTCGATAGTCATATTTTTATGCAAAACACCAATTCCTCCTTCTTGAGCCATAGCAATTGCCATTGCACTTTCGGTAACAGTATCCATAGCAGCAGATACAATTGGAACATTAAGTGTTATATTTCTTGAAAATTTTGATTGAATACTCACTTCGCGAGGAAGCACATTTGAGTAGTTAGGAACTAATAGAACATCATCGTAAGTTAATCCTTCACCGATAATCTTAGAGTTGTGTGCGATCATTGCAATTGTAGTTGGAGTTTAATTGCGTGCAAATATAGATAATTTTAAGCAAAAAATCGCTATGATTTTACAATAAATAATTAAATTACAGTTCAAAGTCAATTCTTTGGTTCCAAATTACTCCTTGGTTTTCAATCGAGGAAATTTGATTCATTCGTTTTTCAATGACAGAATGAATAGAAATTCACAGCAGATTTAAGCGACAAAAATTCGAACAAAACTGAATATTATTTTTTACTATTCTTAAAAATAACATTAAGTCCTAGCTGAAAAGATAGACTATTGGCTTTGGTAACATCCTTATATTCCAAAAGATTATCGGCGAGAACATAGAAATTAACCGGTCCAAACATACTGGATAAACCCACTCCAATATTTTTATAAGAATAAGAATCTATAGTATAAGTTGCTTTCATTTGCAACGAATTGAAAATTTTTCTTCTGTAATAGGTCGTGAAAGCAACTAAAGGTGTTCTCGGGGTAGACATTACGAATAATTGAGCACCTACAGCGCTTTTATAAATAGTTTCAGGATCATAATTAAGACAGTTACAATCCTCAGGTCTTTCTTCATCAAATGAAAATTGAATTGAAGTGTTGAACTTTGTGGGTCGCCAAGTCGTGTAATCGGCATACAAAGTATCCAAAGGAATGGCATCCTTAAATTCCTGATATCCATCTTCTGCAGAACCTCCAGAACTAAATTTAGGAATGACTCCTTCGTATTTGTAAGTTCCTTTAAAAGTCAAACTTTCTACTTCTTTGGCATGTTTTATAAAACCAAGATCTATGACACTTGCTGTTATTTGAATGTGTTTCTTTGGATAATAAGTCAAACCAGCATCAAATCCCAAGCCTAAATTGCCACCCAGAAAGGCTCTTTTGGTAATATCTTTTACTGCATTTGGCTCATAATCTTCATCATCGTATTTAGCAGTTCCCGATGTATTGAGCTGCAAATCCGAATAAATCATTTGTTCATAAACCCCTTGTGTGGAAGGAATAGTATAAATGTATCCTGAATTATTAGTTGAATTGGCATTATAAATACTGGAATAGATCTTTCCTCGCGCTCCTAGAATTAATTTTTCATTTATTTTTTTATGAAATCCAATATGAAAGACCGAAAGCATTTCTGCTTTTACACTCAAATCCCCTAAATTGAATACTTTACCCAAATAATCTCTATTTCCGTCTAAAGCCAAAACTGCAATATCTTTAGGCACATAACTCATAAAATCAAATTCTTGGTACATTCCAAACGAAACATAGGAATCCCCTTGATCTCCCGCTATTTTAAAGCCTCCGCTAAATAATTCTATTTGTTCGTTTAGGACTACTCTATCTTTTCTTGTTGTAGAGAATACTACATTTCGCAGTTTTACATTAAAATCTACACCATTATCAGCAAATAAATCATACGCAGAAAATCCACTCGAACCAACATTTGTAGAAATACCAGACAATAAAGGAATCCCAAAATACCAATTGTACTTCACATCAGAACCCGGATTAGTCAGCAAAGACTGAGGCACTGAAGTGAAATTATATAAAATTTGTTTGTTTTGTGAAATGCAACCTATTGTTAGAAATAGAACAAAAATCAAAATTATTTTTCTCATTCAATTATAAAATAAGCGGTTACTCCTGAACGTAATTTTAAACTCCCTATGCTATTCTCACTTAATGGTGGACCGGCAAACATGGTGAGCGTGAAAGTAATTTTAGTAGTTCTTTTTAATAAGTCCAGTGTAGCATTTTGAAATATTTCAGTTTTAGTAACTATATTTTCTGCACCAGTATACGCTGGCACAATAAAATTTGTGGAATGAACAGGTTGATTATTTCTATCCAGAAATACTAAATCTATTCTGTAACTTCTATTTATAGTATTGTTAACTTCAAAAAAAAGGTCTACTCTGCTTAAATTATCCTTGAAAAATTTATCATTGAATACATCAACAGCTGGCGTATCCATAAAAACGGTGTGCTCTATTCCTCCAGTTACAAATTCATTTGCGGGAATATTAAAATAAGCTAAGTTTGATATAAATACAGGTTCTAATTTTATATCATTGACTTGATTATAATCTAAATCACTTGCGCATGAAGATGAAAATAATATCAAAATTAGTATACTTAAGATTCTATGAATGGCCCGTAGTTTCATCATATTTAGTATGTTAAAGGTAAATTTGGGAACAGTATAACTAACGTATCAATCATAAACTTATTATTTTCAAGATATAGAGTTCAATTACCATTTTTTCCATTTTAATGAAATTCACCAAATAGCTTTGAAGCCTCATTGTAAGCACTTTCAAAACTTATAGGGCTCATATCAGTACTCTCTTTTTGTGAGGTAAAATAAGACAATAGTTTCTCTGTAGGCATATTACCCGTTAAATCATCTGTTGCCATTGGACATCCGCCAAAACCCTGAATAGCACCATCAAAACGACGGCAACCCGCTTTGTAAGCCGCATCAATTTTTTCAAACCATTTATCAGGCGTAGTATGAAGGTGAGCTCCAAATTCTATTTTTGGATATTTTGGAATTAAATTCGAAAACAAATACGAAATCACATCTGGTGTTGAACTTCCTACCGTATCCGAAAGTGATAAAATTTTGACTCCCATTAAAGCTAATTTTTCAGTCCACTCCCCTACTATTTCAACGCTCCAAGGATCGCCGTAAGGATTACCAAATCCCATAGAAAGATACCCTACAACTTCTTTATTCGTATTATCGGCAATTTCAAGAATTTCCTGTAACGTAATTAATGATTCGGCAATCGTCTTGTGGGTATTCCGCATTTGAAAATTCTCAGAAATCGAAAATGGAAACCCTAAATACTGTATTTCAGAATGATTTGAAGCTAATTTTGCTCCTTGCGTATTCGCTATAATCGCCAATAATTTACTTTTGGTTTGAGATAAATCAAGTTGTGCCAGAACCTCAGCCGTATCCTGCATTTGTGGAATCGCTTTTGGCGAAACAAAGCTTCCAAAATCGATGGTGTCAAAACCTACACGCAATAAAGACTGAATATAAGTCACTTTTCTCGCCGTAGGAATAAAAGGCTTTATGCCTTGCATGGCATCACGTGGACATTCTATAATTTTTATTGGCTCCATAGAAAGCCAAAGATAGAAAAACAATTAAGAATTTTAAATTATCAGTTTTAAATTTTTGAAAATTGACATTATTACGTATTTTGGTAATAAATTAAAATATTACGTAATTTGGTAATATTAAATATTATTACGTTATTTGGTAATAATTTACTTTAAACTTTTAAAGTAGACCTTACTTTTTTAATTATATTTGGATATGACAAGCATAATAACTGGAGACATTGTTAATTCAAGAAAACTACCTTCTAAAATATGGATGGACGGTTTGAAAGAACTATTGAATACCAAAGGTAAAAACCCGAGTGAATGGGAAATTTATCGTGGTGACGAATTTCAGATGGAAATTATAAATCCTGAAGAAGCACTATTGACAGCTTTGCAAATTAAGGCCTATCTAAAAACCCTAAAGCTCGACGCGAGAATGAGTATTGGTTTTGGAGATAAAACCTATTCAGCAGTAACAATTTCTGAAAGCAATGGAACTGCGTTCGTTCGTTCGGGAGAGCTTTTTGAAACTTTAAAAAAACAAAAAACTACCTTAGCCATTAATTCAGGGAATACTGATTTAGACACTGAGATGAATTTAATGCTCCGTTTAGGATTGACCTTTATGGATAATTGGCTGGTGCAATCGGCTGAATTTGTTTTGGCATCCATAGAAAACAAATCGCTTTCTCAAGAAGAAATAGGTGTGAGATTAGGTATAAATCAAGCTGCAGTAAGTCGCAGACGAAAACGAGCGCAGTTTGATTTGGTGCTGGAACTAGATAATCATTTCAGAAAAAAAATTAAAACCCTCAGTGTATGATTATTTTTGTAAAACTACTATTGGCACATTTACTTGGTGATTTTTTATTTCAACCTACATCTTGGGTTTTAGATAAAGAAAACAAGAAACACAAAAGTATTTATCTTTATATCCATACACTTCTTCATTTTATACTGGCTTGGGCTTTAGTTGGCGGGACTGATTTTGTTTGGTTTGCCATTTTACTGGCACTAACGCATGGAGGAATTGATTTTTTGAAATTACATTTTCAAAAAAATAAAACAAAACGCAACTGGTTTGTAATGGATCAACTGTTGCATCTTATTGTACTCATAGCAATTACACTATTTTACAATAACGAACGTATTGATTTTACAGCATTCGACAACCGATTTTGGATCTTTGTGACTGGAATACTTTTATTAACAAAACCTACATCGATAATTATAAAGAATATCATTTCGATTTGGACTCCTGAAAACAAAACAAGCGACGATTCCTTATCCAATGCCGGAAATTACATTGGAATATTAGAACGCCTGTTCGTTTTTTGCTTTGTGATTACTGGCCATTTTGAAGCCATTGGTTTTTTATTGGCAGCAAAATCTATTTTCCGATTTGGAGATTTAAAAGAAGCCAAAGACCGAAAACTTACTGAATATGTTCTTATCGGAACCTTATTGAGTTTTGGCATTGCATTATTGACAGGGCTTTTAGTAAAATTTGGGTTGTTGCAATTTTTCTAAAATCTTTTTGTTTATGGCCTTAACCAAAGCTGGACCTTCATAAATAAAACCGGTGTACAATTGCACCAAACACGCTCCTGCCTCCAATTTTTCAATCGCATCATCGGCAGAATGGATTCCTCCTACTCCAATAATAGGAAAGGCTTTATTGCTTTTTTGAGATAAAAAACGGATGACTTCGGTAGAACGTTGCGTTAATGGTTTTCCTGACAAACCACCCATTTCTGTTTTATTTTCGGATTGTAATCCTTCACGGGAAATGGTGGTATTGGTAGCGATAACACCCGCAATTTTAGTTTCCTTGATAATATCAATAATATCTAGTAATTGCTCATCAGTCAAATCTGGAGCAATTTTTAGCAGAATTGGCTTTTGTTTTGGCTTAGCCAAATTCTTATTTTGAAGTGTTTGCAACAATTGTGTCAATGGCTCTTTGTCTTGTAAGGCACGGAGATTTGGCGTGTTTGGGGAACTTACATTCACCACAAAATAATCCACATAATCATACAAAGCATCAAAACAGATTTCATAATCCGAAGTTGCTTCTTCGTTTGGTGTCAACTTATTTTTACCAATGTTTCCACCAATCAAAACGCCTTTATTTTGTTTCAAACGTTCCACCGCTTCCTGAACTCCGCCGTTATTGAATCCCATTCTATTGATAATGGCGCTATCTGCTTTCAGACGGAACAATCGTTTTTTAGGATTTCCTTCCTGCCCTTTTGGAGTAAGCGTTCCTATTTCGATAAAACCAAAACCAAAACTGGACAATTCTTTATACAACTTGGCATCTTTATCAAAACCAGCCGCAAGTCCAACTGGATTTTTAAATTTCAAACCAAAAACTTCGGTCTCTAATCTTGGGTCATTGACTTCATAAAGCAACTTAAAAAGAGAGGTAAATCCAGGAATTTTAGATGCAAATCGAATCAATGAAAAAGTAAAATAATGGACTTTTTCCGGATCAAACAAAAATAGAAATGGGCGAATGAATACTTTATACATAGTTGTAGTTTGTTGGTGCAAAAATAGAACTATCTCATCGATAATTAAATATTTCGAAAAAAAATTATACATCAACATTTGATTTGGCTGTAGCCAAAGAAGAAATAGCAAAAAAACAGTAGTTAAACAAAATACTTGCTCCTAATTATTTACAAATAATAAAATTTACTTTCAATCTGCTTCATTTAAAATAAAATATTTATTTTTCAATGTTTTTTCTTATATTGTACTAAATAAATAAGTATTTATTTAATTTTTTATCAACTTAAAATAGTACCGACATGAAAATAAAATTACTCTTTACAGCTATTTTACTTTCCAGTTTTCAACTATTTTTTGCGCAAGCAGTAAAAAATGAAACAAAAAAAGACACAACCAAATTAGCGACAAAAACTACTGTAACAACAATTAAAGACACTGTTATTGTGTCTAAGGCTGTAGAAACTGGGGTTGTCGCAGCAGCAATACAAAATAATGCAAATGAAAAAGCATTAAAAGAGGAAGCTAAACTACTAAAAGACAAACTCAAAGCTGAGAAAAAAGCGCTAAGAGAAGCTAATAAAATCGAAAAAGAGCAAAAGGATTTTGAAAAAAAACAAAAAGCTTTTGACAAGCGACAAGACAAAATTCTTTCCAGTGAAAAATCAATTAGTACAATAAAATCAAAGATTTCAAATGAAGAAAGAAATTTAATTAAACTCAAAGAAAAATTTGAACAAAAGAAATCTAAAGGAAAGCTCAGTTCTATTGAAATTGAGAAAGAAAATATCCGAATCAGTAAACAACAAATAAAAATAAATAAGCTGGAAGGAAATCTTGATGAAGCAAAAGAAAAGTTAACTAAAATGAGAGAATAATTTGAACCACCTTCGGGTGGTTTTTTTATATAAAAAAGTATATTACACCCCGAAAACAGTATCGTTTATCGAGATTCATATACTGCAATTATTATTTTTAATTCGTAAAAATTAGTTCCTGATTAACTTCAAAATGCTCCTGAAAAAATGTTTATATTTGCATAAAAAACAAATTAAAATGCAACATATAATTGACCGTTTCATCAGTTACGTAACTATAGATACGGAATCTGACTCCAGCTCTGAAACTACACCCAGTACAAAAAAACAATGGGATTTAGCCAATAAACTGGTTGAAGAACTTAAAGCTATTGGAATGCAAGACGTGACAATTGATGAGAAAGCGTATATCATGGCAACTTTACCCAGTAATGTAACTCATGAAGTCCCAACTATTGGATTTATTTCACATTTTGATACTACCCCTGATTTTACTGGAGCCAATGTAAAGCCTCAAATTATTCCTAATTATGACGGCAAAGACATTGTATTAAATGCAGAACAAAACATAGTATTATCACCCAGCTATTTTAAAGATTTATTGCTTTACAAAGGGCAAACTTTGATTACTACTGACGGAACAACATTATTAGGAGCCGATGATAAAGCCGGAATTACTGAAATTGTGACTGCAATGGAATTCCTTGTCAACAATCCTGAAATCAAACACGGAAAAATCAGAGTTGGTTTTACACCAGATGAAGAAATTGGTCGTGGTGCCCATCATTTTGATGTAGCTAAATTTGGAGCGGATTGGGCGTACACAATGGATGGCAGTCAAATAGGCGAATTGGAATATGAAAATTTTAATGCGGCTGGCGCCAAAATTATTTTCAAAGGAAAAAGCGTGCATCCGGGTTATGCCAAAGGAAAAATGATTAATTCTATGTTGATTGCCAATGATTTTATCAATGAATTACCAATTGATGAGACACCCGAGACAACAAAAGGATACAAAGGTTTTTTTCACGTACATCATTTAACCGGAAGTATCGAAGAAACCGTTTTGGAATTAATCATTCGCGATCATAACAAGAAAAAGTTTGAAAAGCGCAAAGAACTAATCGAGAAAATCACTCGAAAAATCAATAAAAAATTCGCGAAACAATTTGGTGAAGATATTGTTATAACTGAGATTAAAGATCAATATTACAACATGAAAGAAAAGGTTCTACCTGTGAAACATATTGTTGATATTGCCGAAAAAGCGATGAAAGAAATAGGAATTAAACCTCTTATAAAACCGATTCGTGGTGGAACTGATGGTTCTCAATTATCGTATAAAGGATTACCTTGCCCAAACATTTTTGCTGGTGGACATAATTTTCATGGAAAATACGAATATGTTCCTGTAGAAAGTATGCAAAAAGCAGTCGAAGTAATTGTGAAAATTGCTGAATTGACAGCAACAAAAGATTCATCTAAAAAATAAGCTGTTGGAATCCTCAAAAACAACTCATACATGGGATAAAAACAATAATTGGTCAGAAGAATTAGAACTTTTAAAATCAATTATTGTCAAAACTGAACTCGTGGAAACTACCAAATGGGGTGGTATTGTTTATGTTCTGAATGGTAAAAACGTACTCGGAATAGGAGGATTCAAAAATTATTTTACAATTTGGTTTTTTAATGGCGTTTTTCTGAAAGATGAAAAAAAAGTTTTAGTTAACGCACAAGCAGGCGTTACTAAATCATTGCGACAATGGCGCTTTTCATCAAAAGAAGAAGTCAATGAAGCGGCAGTACTAGATTATATTCATGAGGCGCTTGCTAATGAGAAACAAGGGAAAAATAGTAAGCCACAGAAAAAAGAACCTATCGTTTCTGAACTTCTTCAAAAAGAATTAGATGCAGATGTAAATTTGGCAGATGCTTTTCTAAAATTTTCTCCTTACAAACAATATGAATTCTTAGAGTATATTGAAACTGCAAAACGAGAAGAAACCAAACGTTCCCGGATCGAAAAAATTAAACCAATGATAAAAGAAAACATTGGTTTGAATGATAAATACCGATAACATTAAGTCCCAATCCTGAAACTCAGAGTTGGGACTTTTTATTTAAAGTCACATTAGAATAATATACTCTACTTACTTAATCATTTATACAATCTCTTTCTTTAAAAAAAGAAAACACTTCTTCCTTGAGTATTATTTGTTGCATTACACGTACCATTCTGAAAAACTTAACATTGACCAGTGTATTAAATCACTATATTTACTTACAATCACTTAATAATTTAGTAACACCTGGACAACTACTCGTTTAATTGAATAAAAGCTAATACTATAAATTATGATACAAAAGAAAGAAGCGGAAACTGATCCAGTATCTCCAGCAAAACCTGAAATTGATAAGCCAATTAGAGCTCGCAGAACAAAAGTTGTTAAACCTGTAGCGGAACCCGTTGAAATTATAGAACCGGTAATTGAAGAAATCATAACGGAAATTATAGAAATCTCGACTATTAGTCTGGATGAAGATAGTACCGTTTCAAATAAGAAAAAAAATAAAAACGAGACTAAAAACAAAGTAAAAATGAAAGATAAAGACAAGAAAAAGGCTAAAAAAGCCGACGCAAAAGAGAAAGCAAAGCAAAAAGCGAAAGCAAAAGCCAAAAAGGCAAAAAAAGCCAAAAAGGATAAAGCGAAAAAAGCGAAAGTCAAAGCCAAGATAAAAGCTAAAAAGGCCAAAGCAAAATCAAAAAAAGCGAAGAAGAATAAAAAGAATAAAAAATAATAATATTTTTTTATCAAAAAAAAGTCCCAATCCGAATAATCGGTTGGGACTTTTTAATTCATTAAAATGAAAATTATTTTTTGTTCAATACGGCACTCATTTCCATAGAAATAGCAGAACGCTCCATTTTCAATTTTCCTGACATCGTTTCAACAACAACTGTTGTATCCGATAACTCAGAAACTTTTCCGTGAAGACCACTTTTTGTAATGATTTTATCACCTACTTTCAAGCTGCTTTCAAATTCTTTTTCGTTTTTCGCTCTTTTTTGTTGTGGTCTGATCATAAAGAAATAGATTACCACAAACATTAATAAAAACGGTGCAAATTGAGTTAATTGTTCCATAATTTAAATTCTTTTTTTATTTGTTAATTATTACATTAAACCACGACCAGCTTTAATGATTCTTTTACTGGCTTCCAGTTCTTTTACTAAATTGTCTAAAATTCCGTTGATAAAAATACTACTTTTTGGCGTAGAATATTCTTTGGCAACTTCTAAATATTCGTTAAGAGTTACTTTTACAGGAATGGAAGGGAATTTCAAAAATTCACAGATTGCCATTTTTAGGATAATCGTGTCAATCTCAGCAATTCTTTCAGTGTCCCAATTTGGGGTTTTATCAAGATATTCTTTGGCTAATTCCGTTTCGTTTAAGACTGTTTTTCGGAACAAATCTTTAACAAAATCTTTATCCTCATTGTCTTTATACAATTTTGGCACTCTGAAATTATCGTCTTCACCAGATTTAATCGCTTTCAATTGCTTGATAATATGCGTATTCACTAATGGAATGTCATCAACCCAAGTCAACTTATCATCCTCTAAATATTCATATAATTTCTCGTTTGGAACAATTACATCCATGAATAAATCAACGATAAATTGTCTGTCTTCTTCAAATGTATTTACTGAATTACTCATGTAATCCGCATACAATTTACTTGCTTTTACATCATTCAGAAGCAGTAAAATATAATCGTCATTTAAAGACCAATTATTGATTTTACGGTTTTCCAATGCAATGCTTAGTGAATTATTTTCGGAAAGAATTTGAAAGATTCTGTTTTTGATGAACTTTTCGTTGGGTTTACGTTCCTCTGGAGTTGCAAGATGTTTCAAACTTGATTTATGTAAAAAGACAGTCTCTGTTTTACAAATTTCAATCAGCGAAGAAAGCATTATAAGGTATAAATCTTGAATATTGTCGATGCTGTAAAAAAGGAATTTTTCTTCTTTTTCCAGATTATCTGAACCGCTTTGATGCATCGCATAAATGGATTGCATTACTTTAACGCGAATGTGTCTTCTATTTACCACCTTGTAAGAACTTTTATTAATTAGTCTGCAAAAATAAGTATTTCATTTTTTAAAATAAAATATATAATCGCTTATTTTAAAAGTATTCAATCAACAGTATTCAGTGAACGGTACTAAATTGTTCACTGAATACTGATAACTGAACGTTTTTTTTACTTTTTACTGTTTTCTATTTTTCTTTGATTGATTCGATTTTGAGCAATTGTCAAAGCAGCATGGTGTGTTGTCATCTTGTTAGCAATGGCAAAATCAAATATTTCTAATGTCGTGTTATAAATATTTTCTGTTTTACGCATAATTTCAGCTTTGTCATAATGCGCTAATTCAGCATAAACATTGATAATTCCACCTGCATTAATCAAGAAATCCGGAGCATAAAGTATACCTCTTTCTTGTAGAATTGCACCGTGAACATTCTCATCAGCCAATTGATTATTGGCAGCACCAGCAATTACTTTTGCTTTAATTTTATAAACGGTAGCATCATTCAACGTTGCTCCCATGGCACAAGGCGCATAAATATCAACATCAGCACTGTACAAATCTTCCCCTCTGAAGATTTCTGCATTATACTTGGCTCCTACCTCATTCAATTTTTCTTCATTGATGTCCGCGATAGTAACTATTGCTCCTTCTTTTGTCAAATAATCAACTAAAGTTTCACCAACGTGACCAATTCCTTGAACTAATACTTTTTTGCCACTCAAAACATCAGAACCAAATTGTTGTTTTGCAGCAGCTTTCATTCCTAAATACACACCGTAAGCTGTAACAGGTGAAGGATTTCCTGAACCACCTCTTGATTCAGAAATTCCGGTAACATAAGGCGTTACATCTCTGACGATATCCATATCTGCGGTCTCCATTCCTACATCTTCAGCAGTAATATATCTCCCGCTTAAAGAATGCACGAATTCACCAAACTTGCGCATCAACTCAGGAGTTTTTTGCGTTTTAGCATCTCCAATAATCACTGCTTTTCCTCCACCAATATTTAATCCTGTAATTGCTGCCTTATAAGTCATACCGCGAGAAAGACGTAGTACATCGTTTAATGCTTCCCATTCGTTTGCATAATTATACATTCGTGTACCACCCAAAGCAGGACCCATAACCGAATTATGAATACCAATAATTGCTTTTAAACCTGTATCTTTGTCGTTGCAAAATACAATTTGTTCGTGATCATCAAATGATAATTGACCAAAAACGGGATCCATTTTTTGAAGTTCCTTTCCAGTTGTGAAAGCTGCATTCATAGTGTAAGTTTTTATAATAATAAATTACGAATTTGTCAAAAAGACAATCCAAATTTAAACAAAAAACAAATATGTATTGATTTTTTGTTTAAAAATTATCAAATCAATAATTTAACCCCATTAATAATTTGTCGCTGAAATTATTAAAAAATAAAATTATTTTAAAAATAAAATCATTTTAACATAGAATATCTTAAAAAATGAAAGAATTACGTTATTTAAATAAATATTTCGTCAAATATAAATACAGCTTCTTACTGGGAATTATTTTTACCATTATCGCACAAATATTTATGCTTTTCACGCCCAAGTTGATTAGCAAATCATTCAAAGCCATTGAGGCTTTCGCCAAAGATAAAACCATAGCCAAATCAATTATTTATGAAGAATTAATTTCGAATATCTTATTGATTATTGCCACTACAATTATTGCCGGGTTTCTTACTTTCTTAATGAGACAAACCTTAATTGTGATGTCACGCCACATAGAATTTGATTTAAAAAACGAAGTATTCCGCCAATATGAAAATCTTTCGCAGAACTTCTACAAGCAAAATCGTACTGGAGATTTAATGAACCGAATCAGCGAAGATGTTTCTAAAGTAAGGATGTATGTGGGACCAGCGGTGATGTACACCATAAATACCGTCATTCGTTTTGCTATAGTAATCGTCTATATGTATAATGTATCGCCAATACTGACTTTATACACCTTACTTCCTTTACCAATTTTATCGTACGCTATCTTTAAGCTGAGCTCCGAAATCAATGTAAGAAGCACCATTTTTCAACAATATTTATCTAAAGTGTCCAGTTTTTCACAAGAAATATTTTCAGGAATCCGAGTGATAAAAGCCTATTCATTGGAAAACCAACATCAGAATAACATGGTTGATTTAGCCAATGAAAGCAAAAGTAAAAGTTTGAATTTGGCCAAAGTGCAATCCTTATTTGGACCATTAATGTTGGCGCTGATAGGAATCAGTAACTTAGTCGTCATTTATTTTGGTGGTTTAATGTACATCAATGGATCCATAAAAAGTATTGGAACCATTGCCGAATTTATTTTGTATGTTAATATGCTTACTTGGCCAGTAGCTTCATTAGGTTGGGTTTCTTCGATGGTTCAAGAGGCTGAAGCTTCTCAAAAACGACTCAATGAATTTCTTAAAATCGAACCGGAGATAAAAAATAAAAATCTGAATAAATCAGTGATTGAAGGTTCTATTTCTTTCGAAAATGTAAGCTATACTTACGAAGACACTAATATCAAAGCGTTACAAAACATTTCTTTCACAGTAAAAAAAGGGGAAACTTTAGCCATTCTAGGAAAAACAGGATCCGGAAAATCAACTATTTTATCCTTAATTTCCAGAATGTATGATGTAACCGATGGAAAAATAACCATTGATGCAAGCGAAATAAGCAACGTCAATCTTTTTGATTTGCGAAACAGTATTGGGATCGTTCCACAAGATGCTTTCTTATTTTCAGACAGCATCAAGAATAATATTATGTTTGGCAAAGAGAATGCAACGGAAGAAGAGGTAAAAGCAGCCGCAAAAAGCGCCGTAGTTCATGATAACATCATGGGCTTTAATAAACAATACGAAACGGTTCTGGGAGAAAGAGGAATTACACTTTCCGGAGGTCAAAAACAAAGGGTTTCTATTGCCAGAGCAATTATTAAAAACCCTCCCATTTTACTGTTTGACGATTGTTTATCTGCAGTTGATACCGAAACCGAAGAAGCAATTTTAAACAACTTACATGAAATTTGCAAAGACAAAACTACCATTATTGTAAGCCATCGTGTCTCTTCTGCTAAAAATGCAGATAGAATTATCATCATTGAAAAGGGTGAAATTATACAACAAGGTTCTCATAATCAATTGATAAATCAAGAAGGCTATTACGCCGCTTTGTATTTGAAACAACTTTCAGAAAAAGAAATGATATAATTGTTGGATAATACATATATTTTTTAGATTTTTGGATACTACTTAACAACCATAAATTGATAGAAAGGAATATGAGAGAACATGACATGTTAGAAAAAGAAGAGATATTTTCTAAAGTTTTAAGAGCTGGAAGAAGAACATACTTCTTTGATGTGAGAGCAACAAAAGCAGATGATTATTACATTACCATTACCGAAAGCAAGAAATTTACTGAAGAAGATGGATCATTCCATTTCAAAAAACATAAAATCTATTTATACAAAGAAGATTTTGCAGCTTTTGCAGAAATTCTTGGCGAAATGACTTCTTATGTTTTGAACCACAAAGGCGAAGAAGTAATTTCAGAAAGACATCAAAAAGATTTCAAAAAAGAATATCCTTCTGAAAAATCAGATGATGAAATTATACCACAAACATCGACTTTTACCGATATTGAATTTGATGATATTTAATTCTTAGTTATTCCTTACAAATAAAAAAGTCCAAAAATTAGAAGATTTTTGGACTTTTTTTTATGGGGCCAATCTAAATAGCAGTTCGTTTTTTATTTATGAATCCAACATCACCCAATTCGCAATCCGTTTTCTATTTTGAAATCGGGAGCCAATAAAATCACGTCTCCTTCATTTCCTACTGCACCCAATACCAGACATTCACTCATGAATTTTCCGATTTGCTTTTTAGGGAAATTCACTACCGCTACAATCTGACGGTGGAGCAAATCTCCTTTTTTGTAACGTTTGGTTATTTGTGCCGATGTTTTTCTAATTCCGATTTCAGAACCAAAATCTATGGTAAGTTGGTACGCGGGTTTTCTAGCTTCAGGGAAATCATTGACTTCCAGAATAGTTCCCACACGCATTTCTACTTTTTCAAATTCATGCCAAGTAAGATTTTCCATAGTTAATTTTATTAAACAAAGTATTGAATAACAAACCTATAAATTTTACAAGTATTTACACTAATTCTGTAATACTATTTTCAGTTTATCCATCTAATTTTACAAAAGATGAATATTAAATTCATCTTGTAAATAGCAAACTATTATGGAAATGAGTCAAAGAAACAGCAGCGAATCGAGAAAGAAAAATAATACTGGATTAGACATGTACATTGAAACAGCACCAAATGTAAAATTATATGTCAAAGATTATGGCGAAGGGAAACCAGTAATCCTTATTCACGGTTGGCCACTATCGAATGAAATGTGGGAATACCAAATTGATACTTTAGTTCAAAATAATTTTAGAGTTATTGTTTATGACCGTCGTGGTTTTGGAAAATCCTCACAACCTTGGGATGGTTATGATTATGATACTTTAGCAGACGACTTAAAGGCTATTATTGAGCAATTGGATTTAAAAGAAGCCACACTTGTTGGATTTTCAATGGGTGGTGGCGAAGTGGTACGCTATTTCAGTCGTCATGGTGGAAAAGGAGTTTCAAAAGCGGTACTTATCGCTTCAGTAACACCGTTTCAATTGCAAACAGATTCTAATCCAAATGGTGTTCCACAAGAAAAGTATGATGCCATGGCAGCACAAATCAAGGAAGACCGAATTGGTTTTCTGGATAGTTTTGGAAAAACATTTTTTGGAGTGAGTTTTATCAGCAAACCTATCAGTACACCTTTATTGGATTATTATAGAATGCTGTGCTCTTTTGCTTCACCACGTGCCACTTTAGAATGTGCCATATCTTTTTCAACAACCGATTTTCGTCGTGAAATGGCATCCGTAAATGTTCCTACATTAATTATTCATGGAGATGAAGACAAAACAGTTCCAATTGAAATTACTTCTGAGATAGCAGCAAAATTAATACCGGACAATAAATTTATCGTTTATGAAGGAGCGCCACACGGGCTATTTTACATTGAAAAAGATAAATTAAACAAGGATTTGATTGAATTTTTGAATTCATAAATTCAAATTTAATAGAGTTGATAAGTCACAATTCATTTATTACAAAAAAATCCCAAAACTTTTCGTTTTGGGATTTTTAAATTTTATATGCTATCTGAATAGTATAAACTATTTAACATCCATTAATTCTACGTCGAAAATCAACGTAGCATTTGGTGGAATTGCTCCTCCAGCACCACGAGATCCGTAACCTAAATGAGCCGGAATCACAAAACGTGCTTTGTCTCCTACGCGCAACAAGGCAATACCTTCGTCCCAGCCTTCAATAACGTTTCCTTTTCCTAATGGAAATTCAATTGGTTTTTTACGAGGATAAGAACTGTCAAAAACTTTTCCATCAGGAAGTTGTCCTGTGTAATGTACTGAAACTGTTTTTCCGTTTTCTGCTTTTTTACCTTCCCCTCTTTGGATGAATTGGTAACGCAAACCGCTTTCTGTTTTTTCAAAACCAGCAGCCAGTTTTTCCATAGCGGCTTCAGCATCTGCTTTTAAAGCTGCATCACGCTTGTTACGAGACCCTTTGAAAGTGATAAAAGCTTCTATTGCATTCCAATTTTTAGCTTCTTCTCCTACTCTAACAATTTCTAAAGACTCTAAAACATCACCTTGAGCAACAGCATCAACAATATCTTGACCTTCTACCACATGACCAAAAACAGTATGTTTGTTGTCCAACCATTCTGTTGGAATGTGTGTAATGTAGAATTGAGAACCGTTTGTTCCAGGTCCTGAATTGGCCATTGCCAAAACTCCCGGACGATCATGTTTCAAACTTGGATGAAATTCATCATCAAATTTATACCCTGGATCTCCAGTTCCTGTTCCTTGTGGACAACCACCTTGAATCATGAAATCAGGAATTACTCTGTGGAATTTTAATCCGTCATAAAATTTAACCCCTTGTGGTTTTATTTTATTTTCTAAGTTTCCTTCTGCCAATCCTACGAAATTCCCCACTGTACCTGGAGTCAAATCGTGTGCTAGTTTTACTAAAATAGCACCTTTAGTGGTGTTGAATTTAGCATATATTCCGTTTTCCATTTTTGTTTAATTTATTATTGAAGGGCAAATTTACGAAAATAATTTATTTGAACCTATTCACTAAAATGTTACATTTGATAAATTATCTTGATATTTAGTCCAATTTACAGCCTTAAAAATATCTTATTTAAAGTAGTTTAAAATTTAACCTTTGAATAAATTATAAGTCAACTTGAATTCAATTGATACTTTTAATACCATCACCAATAAAAACTTATTTTTTCATGAAATCTATCTATTGCATTTTATTCTTTATTAGCTTCATTTGTAATGCGCAACAGCAGTTGGTGACATTAGAATATTTTTTGCCACAAAATTCTACATACAATGAAAAAATTCCGACTCCTAAAAGTATATTTAATTTTGAATTAGGAGAAATGCACACGGATCACAATCAAGTGGTTCATTTTATGAATGCAATTGCAGAAGCTTCTGACCGAGTACAAATAGAAACAACCGGTTATACTTATGAAAACCGTCCGCTTCAATTACTTACTATTTCGAGCCCTAAAAATTTAGCAAAAATTGATGAAATCCATAAAAGACATCTTGCACTAACGGACTCAAATGCCAGTGTTCAGGACGTATCTGACTTACCTATTGTCGTCTATTTAGGATATTCAATTCATGGTAATGAATCCAGCGGAACGGGTGCTGCGATTGCTTTGGCGTATTATCTTGCAGCATCTGAAAGTCCTGAACTTGAAAAAATACTGGACAATACGGTCATTTTATTAGATCCCAGTTTAAATCCAGACGGATTACATCGTTTTTCTACTTGGGTAAATAGCCATAAAAGCAAAAATTTAGTAACTGACCCTAATGATAGAGAATTCAATGAAGCATGGCCAGGTGGTCGATTTAATCATTATTGGTTTGACATGAACAGAGACTGGCTTCCTGTTCAACTTCCGGAAAGTCAGGCACGCATTAGAACTTATAGAAAATGGATGCCTAACGTATTATGTGATTTCCACGAAATGGGAACTAATTCGACCTACTTTTTTCAACCTGGTGTTCAAAGTCGCACTAATCCGCTTACTCCTGAATTAAACCAAAAACTAACTGCAAAAATTGCTGGCTACCATGCCAAAGCATTGGATAAAATTGGAAGTTTTTATTTTGTCGAAGACGGTTTTGATGACTTTTATTACGGCAAAGGATCTACTTATCCAGACATCAATGGCGGTATCGGCATTTTATTCGAACAAGCGAGTTCAAGAGGACATGCCCAACAAAGCGTAAACGGAGTAATCACTTTCCCATTTACGATCAGAAATCAATTTACTTCCAGCCTATCAACGCTGCAGGCTACGTATGAAATGCGAAAAGAATTATTGAAATACCAACACGATTTTTTTGCTAATTCCAGTATCGAAAGTAAAAATAATAAAATAAAAGGCTACGTTTTTGGAGACGAAAAAGATGCCACTAAAGTTAAAGAATTGACTAAAATTCTTAGCCAACATAAGATTGAAATGCTTCATTTGAAAGAAGACATCACCATCAACAAAAAGAAATTCAGCAAAGACTTGAGCGTTATTATTCCTATGGAACAAAAAAACTCAAAGCTGATACACGCTATTTTCGACAGACAAACCAAGTTCAAAGACAGCTTATTTTATGACATTTCAGCATGGAATTTTGATTTGGCTTTCAATTTAAATTTTGAAGGAATGAATTCCCTTTCACAGGCTGGAGCGCGTTACGAAAACCCGTTCAAATCCGGAATGGTGAATCAAAAAAGTGATGTGGGTTATTTAATTGAATGGACCGATTACAATTCTCCTAAACTTTTATACCAATTACTGGCCAAAGGACTGCGCGTAAAAACGACCAAAAAACCATTTGTACACAACGGGAAAACTTTTTCCTATGGAAGTTTATTATTGCCTATTCAAAATCAAACGCTGAGTTCGGATGAAATTTATGCCTACCTCAACCAAATTATCCCAAACTATGCTATTGCTATTACCGCAGTAGAAACAGGTTTTACCGATGGTGCCAATTTAGGAAACCCTAATTTAGTTAATCTCACTATGCCAAAAGTAGCCATGGTTGTGGGCCGTAATGTTGATCCATCAGATGCGGGAGAATTATGGCATTTATTTGATCAAAAAGCAGAAATTCCGTTAACTAAAATAGATGTGGAACAACTACAAAAAGTGAATCTAAGCGCCTACACTACTTTAATCATCGTGAATGGAAATTATGGTGGACTTTCACCGGCCACAGTAACTAAAATAGAACAATGGACACAAAACGGAGGGACTTTAATTGCTTATCAGGATGCTATTAAATGGCTGAATGATGCCAAATTAATTGAGTTGACTTTAAAAACCAGTAAAAGTGAAGCCAAAGCGATTACCTTTGAACAAACTAGCGATTACAAAGGAGCACAAGAGATTGGCGGAGCCATATTTGAAACTAAATTAGATTTATCCCACCCGATTAATTATGGAATGCCTAGAAATACAATGCCTATTTTCAGGAATTCATCGATTTTTATTGAACCCAATAAAAACAGCTTTAGCAACCCGATACAGTACACTAAAAATCCATTACTCAGCGGTTACATTTCGAAACCAAAACTAGAATTATTAAAAGAAACCGTTCCGTTTCAAGCGATACGAAAAGGAGAAGGGAATATCTTAATTTTTACTGATAACACTAATTTCAGAGCTTTCTGGTTGGGAACCGAAAAATTATTTTGGAATGCAGTTTTCTTTAGTAAACTCATGTAGTAAAAACCATAATCCTATATTGAAATAGCATCTCAGAATATTAAAAAAAAGGAAGCGTAGCGTAGAAATACGTTGCGATTTTTTGGTTTTAATACTAATCTAACGTTCGTTCCCGCGCTACACGCAGTTTGGGACTAAATTAAGCCCATTATTCGGATTGGCCAAATCTTCCAAATACAAAACTAACTTCAAATTAAGCCTAATACCCAAATCCGTTGTAGTAGCTGCTATATGCTGTTTTATTTTTTCACAGTTAAATTAAAAAATTCTGGAAATATCATAGTTATAATCACTAGTAGCAAGAATAAAAGAGTACTGACAAAAAAGTATTTAATACCCAAATTTTTAATATTTTGACTTTCATATTTATCTAATAACAATTGATATTTATTATTATAAATTAATAAAAAGTAATTTGGTAATAAAAAGACAAGCAAAATTGAAATATTTCGAATCATTCTATTTTCTGGAAATATTTCAAAAATATTTATTTTAGTTCCTGATAAAACGAGTATTGTGATAATTAATAAAATATTTATAAAGTTAGTTACACTCAAAGCAAGAAGTGACATAATTAAAGAATAATATTTATTGCCATTTTGTGAAAGTTGTATTTTAAGAAATAAGCTAACCCAAATTCTGTAGTAAATTTTCAGCATTCTGACTTTTAATTCAATAGTTAATTTTATACGTAATCGTCTTTAAAATAGCACATAACGTCTCGCGGCTTCGCCTGCGTTGCGGACAAATAAACAGAGAATTTTAGATTAGCCAAAATATTGCAAGTACAAAATAACAATTAAATTAAGCACTATGCCGCAATGAGGCGAAACCGCTGTTATATGCCGTTTTTATCTAATTTTAATTAAATCTCCATCATCAAACCCAGTTGTTATTGCAATTGCATTTTGTAATAATGGATTATTTAATTTTCCTTCTGTCTCTAATTCTATTAACGTATTTGCACAATAATCTAAAATAAAATCCCACGTTTCTGATTGTAATTTGACAGGAAGATTTAGGTATCTGTGTAATTCTTTAGGCAATTCAATACTTGCCCAATCATCATTATTTTCATCATATTCAAAACCGCCAACTAAATACATTTTATATCCTGTTTCATCTTCATATATTCCAAAATTAAATGCGATTACTTCTTTTGGAGGAATTCCATCAATTTGGTGAATATTATTTATCCAGTTTATAATTTCTTCTTTCATAGATTTTTGTTGTGTTTTCAATTGGTTGTTTTTATTCTCAATCTCCTGAAAATGGCATATAACGTTCCCGCGCCTCGCGCAGTTTGCGACTTTCGAAGACGAGTATTTTCGGCTAAACGAAAATACAATAAAAAACGGTAATTCCACTAAATTCGCAAATTGCGCGAGACGTGTGTTGTGCGATGTTTTTTTTATAGTTTTTTTTTCGTTAAAAATAATTACTTTTGTAGGAGTGATAATTTTTTAAATTTCAAGAATACTTTCATTATTCACTTATAAGTTAATTTTGAATTAAATATATTTGGAATACTCGATTTAAAGTCTAATTTTGCACATAACTTATAAGTGAATTTAAGTAACAATATAACATTAGAAATTTTTGAAGAATATGATGAAGTGACGTACTACACTTTCAGGTTTCTTGGCGATGAGTTTAGTGAAGCAGAAAAATTTATTTTAAACTTTATTGATAAGAAAGAGTTTGAAGAAGATTTAGGAATAATTACAAAAATGATTGAAAAAATTGGTAAATCTGGGGCAGAACCAAGAAATTTTAGAAATGTAGGTAAGATGAGAGATGATGTTGCATCTCTTCCGGAATATCTCTATAGTTCAAAATTAAGGCTTTATGTAATTCATATCTCAAAAAACATTGTAATAATTGGTAATGGAGGTTATAAAACTACTAAAACATATAATGAAGACCCATTTTTAGACAGTTGTGTTTCATTACTTCAAACAATTGATTTCAAAATAAAAAGCAATATTAAATACAATAGACTTTCAATAATTAATCGTAAATTAGTTGGAAATTTAAGTTACAACATATGAAAAGAAATTCGTTATTAGATAGAATAAGAAAAGTTAGAGCTAAATATATTGATATATTTATTGATAATTCTTACGACTTATCTACAAGGATTCAATATTTGATGGATGTAAAAGGTTTTGATCAAAAAGAACTTGCTAAAAAATTAAATAAAAACGAATCCGAAATAAGCAAATGGATGAGTGGTTCTCATAACTATACTATTAAAACTTTAGCAAAAATTGAGGAAGTTTTAGGTAGTAAGCTTTTAAGTATTTGTACAGAAGAAGAATACAAACAAAAAACTGAGGTCGTTATCATTTACAAAGAATTTTTATATAACAATATAAAAGTAGATAAAGCACCAATAAATATTCAAAATCAAAAGTCTTATAGGCTTAATGCTCAAAAGTTTAAAACTTTACATTGTTAAAATAATTATGTCAGAAGAAAGTAAAGAAATAGGGGTTCAGTTTAAAAACATTAAAGAAACTTTATTTAGTAATAAGTTAAGCGATGATATTGTTAATGATTTTAATCATGATAATTTAGAATTAGGGCTTGCTTTTTCTCTTAAGGGTTTTCCCAATGAAAAATCTGTAGCTTTAAGTTTAACAATATTTTATAAATACAAAATTGAAAACAAATATAAAGAGTTTTTTAAGTTTACAACAGAAACATTATTTAAGTTTGAAAGTACTTACGATAATGTTATTAAAATAGAAGATTCAAAGGTTTTTGTAGCAGATGAATTAATGGGTACTTTATTGAGTATTTCTATTGGTGCTACACGTGGTATGATGTCTTATAAAGTATCTAACTTACCTATTGATTTAGTTTTACCTTTGTTCGATATCTCAAAGCTACTTCCAAATTTAACTAAATAAAATTTATCAATTTGTTTCGATAGGTTTGTTGAATTCTCCGATTTTTTCTAAAATATCGCACAACGTCCCGCCGCTTGGCGAGGTTGGGGATTAAATTAAGATTAATATTTCGGTTAAGTACAAAATTTCCAAACACAAGACCAACTTTAAATTCAGCCTAAAACCCCAATCTAGCCAAACGGCTGTTATGCGAGGTTTTAAAGCGTATATGTAATAAAAACTTTTCTTTTAATTAGCTTATTATTTTTCATAACGCGATCAATAATATAAACTGGTTTCTTCCAAACAATTAGGAACTCTATAAAGTTTTGGAAATCTGTAGTTTGGAAGAAATTTTCATCAAGCTTAAAAATAGGTTTTTCAATAGATTTTTGAAGTTGAATATCTTCTATGTTTATATCTTTTCTAAATGTAATACTGATATTGCCTTTCGTAAAAATGTATCTTTCCTGAGATTTGCGATCAGTTATTTGCATTCTGACGTCTGAATCCGCAAAATTTCGACCTACTTTAAAAATAAGGGTGTCACATTTCTGCATTTCATTGAAAATTTGTCCAGAAACTAAATTTGGAAAAATTATCAGTAATATAAAAAAATGTTTCATCTTTCTCTTTTGGTTGTGAAAATCTCGCATAACGTCCCGCCGCTTGGCGAGGTTGGGGACTAAATTAAGATTAATATTTCGGTTAAGCACAAAATTTCCAAATACAAGACCAACTTTAAATTATACCTAAAACCCCAATCTAGCCAAACGGCTGTTACCTGCTGTTTTTTAAATTGCCCAATTTCTTTCGATATACTTTATTTTCCATTTTCCATTTACTTTTTCTAAATATATTGATCTACCATAACTATTTTCATTGTCGGAGTAATGATCAAATTCTAAGTATGCTTTAGTATTATCTTTTGAAAATATTGGAATAGAAAACTGAATATATTTTTCAGTTATTTTTAAACTTTTAGTTAATTCAACAGTTTTAAACTTTTGAGTTATACTTTTTGGGATTTTGAATGCTTTAAAAGTTTCATTTTGATTAACAATATTAAGAGAATCGTTTTTCAAGAAAAATGAGTTATTAATTGGTCTAGATTTGTAGATTTTTTCTATGCAAACTTCTGCTTGGTTTGTAAACGATTTTTCCGGAAATTTTATCACTGTTATTTTATCATTAGCTTTCGTTTCTTCGAAACATTTAGTTTTGACAATAACTTTTTTTAAGTTTAAACAAATTGGAAGTTCTTTTTCAGTGCGAAAATCGCTTACCATTTCTAATCCTTTTTCTTCAATTAAGGTTTGAATAATGATAATTGATTCTTTCTCGCGAATTAAATCATCATTCTTTTTGGTATTGCAACTTAACAGGGTTAAAACAAATAGTAATATAATATTTTTCATTTTTCTAAATTCAATTTTAAATCATAATTGTTTCTGTTGAGTTTCTGATAAAATAGCAGGTAACGTCCCGCCGCTTGGCGAGGTTGGGGACTAAATTAAGATTTATATTTCGGTTAATCACTGATTTTACAAATACAAGACCGATTTAAAATCCAGCCAAAACCCCAATCTTGCCAAACGGCTGTTAGCAGATGGCCGTTATGACTTTGGTCTTCTCATTGGGCAATTTTTTACTAATTCAGGATTCGAACCTGTCATAATCCAAATATCGTAATCTTTAAGAATATAAGTTGGTGCCTTTTCAATTTCGCAAATATCTAATATTCTAACCACGTCGCCATAACTTGTTTTTTTATTTAACTTAACGTGAATTCCATTCTTTGAATCATTTCTCCTGACAATATTTCCGATATCTGTTTGAATTTGACCGAATTGTTTTTGCTTTTCATTAGTCTCTATTGTTAATTCATATGACTTGAAATTTCTAAAACTTAAAACTTTTTCAAGTGAGCAGCCACAAATATCTTCATAAAAATTTGCTGGTGGTAAACCTAAACTAAAGAGATTTTCTTGTTCAAAGGTTTTATTTTTAAGTAAAACAATGATGCAAAAAAGTATTAGCATTAAAGTGCTAACCGAAACAATTGAGAAGACAAATATTTTCTTTTTTGCAATCATTTTCTAAGGCTTTCTGCTAACTTGTATATATGTGTGACAAAATCACACATACCTACCCATAATCGGGTGTATATGTGTGGTAATATACACACTTTATTCAAACCCAAATATAAATATTAATCCTTACAAATCATCAGAAGAACCTTCAATTTGTTGAATACTTTTCGTACTAATCTAGTCCTTTAAAACCCCATAATTCCACTAAATCCTAGCCCAGATAGCAGTGAAAATCCTTTTTTAAGGCGATTTTTCATCGCCTTAAAAAGATTGCAACGAATAGCTGGAAAATGCTTCTGAACTAAATTCAGAATAAATCCTAAAAAAAATGACATCCTTACGAATGTCATTTTAATTATTTGCATCAAAATTTTATTATTTCACTAATAAACCAGCGTTTCTCAAATACGGTTCTATTTGCATGTCATGTCCAATAAAATCTTTGAAAGCTTTGTTTAAATCAACACTGTTACCCACTGATAAAATGTATTTTCTAAAACGCTCACAATTAGCTCTTGTCATACCACCATTGGCCTGCATCCAGTCGAAAGCATTATAGTCTAATGTTTTTGACCACGTGTACGCATAATATCCTGCAGAATACCCTCCGCCCCAAATATGAGCAAAATAAGGCGTGTGGTACCTTGTTGGAACCTCATTTACCAACAAGCCGTATTTTTGCAGTGCCTCTTTTTCGAAAACTAAAGTGGGTTTGAAATCGGATTCCTTTTCTACACTATGCCAAGCCATATCTAGCGTTGCTGCCGCTAAAAGCTCCGTTACTACGTATCCTTTATTGAAGGTATCTGCTTTTTTGATTTTATCAATTAACTCCTGTGGAATGGCTTGTTTGGTTTGATAATGTATCGCATAATTTTTTAAAACCAAAGGATCCAATGCTGCATGCTCATTGATTTGGGAAGGAAACTCCACATAATCACGTGGAACGGATGTCCCAGAAAGCGTTACATACTGCTGGTTTGCAAACAATCCGTGTAAAGTATGCCCGAACTCATGAAACAGAGTGGTTACATCATCAAAACTAATCAAGGATGGATTTCCACCGGCTGGTTTTGAGAAATTATAGACATTGACAATAACTGGTTTTTGTTTTAAATAATGCGACTGGTTCACAAAATTATTCATCCAAGCGCCTCCATTTTTATTGTCTCGAGTGTAAAAATCTAAATAATATATCGCAATTGATTTCCCGTCATTATCATATACTTCATACACTTTTACATCTGGATGATAGACCGGCAAATCATGTCGCTCTTTAAATGTGATGCCATACATTTGTTGTGCGGCGAAAAACACGCCTTTTTCTAAAACAGTAGCAATTTCGAAATACGGTTTTATTTGACTTTCGTCTAAATCATATTTTGCTTTACGCACTTGCTCTGAATAAAAGTTCCAATCCCAAGGTTCTAATTTAAATCCTCCGTTTTGTGAATCAATCAGGTCTTGAATTTCTTTTGCTTCAACTTTTGCTTTTACAACTGCCGGACCTGCAATTTTTGCCAATAAATCCATCGCTGGTGCCGGTGATTGCGCCATTTGATCTTGTAATTTCCATTCGGCAAAACTTTTCTTACCCATTAAATTTGCTTTTTGCAAACGCAATCTTGCCATTCGCTCAATTACTTCACGAGTATCACCATCATCGCTTTTTTCGGCACGATTCCAAGATGCTTTGTATATCTTTTCTCTCGTGGCTCTGTTGGTAAGACTTTGCAATAATGGTTGTTGCGTCGTGTTTAACAATCCTATTAAATACTTTCCGTCTTGACCTGCTTCAGTAGCTTTTGCCTTTGCAGCGGCAATTTCATCGGCACTTAAACCCGCTAAATCATTTACATTGTCAAATACAACGGCTCCATTTTTACGGGCAGTCAATAATTTATTTCCAAAGAGTGTCCCCAAAGTAGCCAACTCTCCGTTAATATTTTTCATTTTTTCTTTATCGGCTGCCGACAAATTCGCACCTGCTAATTCAAACTTTTGCAAATAATATTCTGCCAGTTTTTTATTTTCACCTTTCAAAGAATTAATATCCAATGCTTTGAATCGTTTATATAATTTACTATTCAAATATATTTTATCATCATGCGCTGAAAAAACAGGAGCATATTCTGCTTCAATAGCCTGTAAAGTGGGATTGGTATTTGAACCCGTTAAGTTCTCAAAAATTCCTTTTGCCCTATTCAAATCCACACCACTGGTTTCTAATGCCAATACCGTGTTTTGAAAAGTAGGTTTCGCCGGATTGTTTGCAATCTTTTCAATTTCTTGATCATGAATTTTTAAACCGTATTCAAAAGCAGGTTTAAAATGTTCGTCTTTAATTAAATTAAAAGTCGGTGCTTGATACTGCAACGCACTTTTTTGCAAAAGAGGATTCGTCATCTTAACGGATTTGTTTTGTGCATAGAGTGTTTCAGTTTGGAAAGAAGCAACTAAAAACAAGGAACTAGCAACGATTATTTTTGAAAAAACTTGCATAATTAAGTGGTTTATTTTTAAGACATAAAAGTAGTTGAAAAAAGTATCATATGAAATATTGCCCTGAAGAATTAATTCCTGCTAAAAGCAACATCAGTTAAGCCAAAAGCTAAAAAAGTTCCTAAAAAAAGTTTAATCATTGATTTGGTTATTTGAAAACCTCTGCAACTTTGTACCTTTGCAACTTAGAACCTTTTTAATAAAAATTATGCGCATCGATATTGTTACCGTTCTCCCAGAATTATTGCGAAGTCCATTTGAGGCCTCAATTATGAAACGCGCTATTGACAAAGGTTTAGTAGAAGTTCATTTTCATAACTTACGGGATTACACCACCAACAGACAGAAAAGTGTGGATGATTATCCGTATGGAGGTGGCGCTGGAATGGTAATGACTGTACAGCCTATTGATGCCTGCATTACACATTTGAAAAGTGAAAGAACCTACGATGAAATTATTTATATGTCGCCGGACGGGGAAACCTTGAACCAGAAAATGGCGAATACCATGTCAATGTATGAAAATATTATTATCCTTTGCGGACATTATAAAGGTGTAGATCAACGGGTTCGCGATCATTTTATTACCAAAGAAATATCAATTGGTGATTATGTATTGAGCGGTGGCGAATTAGGAGCTTTGGTACTATCCGATGCTTTAATCCGATTAATTCCTGGTGTTTTAAGTGACGAAACCTCAGCATTGACGGATAGTTTTCAGGATGGATTATTGTCAGGACCTATATACACACGCCCGGCTGATTACAACGGCTGGAAAGTTCCGGAAGTTTTGACCAGTGGAAATTTTGCCAAAATTGACAAATGGCGCGAAGATATGGCGTATGAACATACTAAAAACAGACGTCCGGATTTATTGGAAGAGTAAAAAATTATTTTAAAGCTTGAGATCTAAAGTTGGTGTTTAACAACTTCTAAACTTTAAACCAGAAAAACTTAAAACTTAAAACTTTTTTATTTACTTTTGCACCCACATTAGTTCAACCTCTGGCGAGATCCGTGAATGTTGATTTAATACAACCCATAATTAAAAAAATTATCATGGCAGATTTAATGAAATTCGTTCAAGACGAATTCGTAACAAGAAAAGAATTCCCAGTTTTTGCAGCTGGAGATACTATCACCGTTTACTACGAAATTAGAGAGGGTGAAAAAACTAGAACACAGTTTTTCAAAGGAGTTGTAATCCAAAGAAGAGGTTCTGCTAACACAGAAACTTTCACTATTCGTAAAATGTCAGGAGCTGTTGGAGTTGAGCGTATCTTCCCAGTAAATCTTCCTGCATTGCAAAAAATTGAAATCAATAAGAAAGGTGCTGTACGTAGAGCTAGAATTTTCTACTTCAGAGAACTTACTGGTAAAAAAGCTAAAATTAAAGACAAAAGAAGATAGTTTACTGTCTCTTTACTATAAAAGTCCCAACACTGTTGGGACTTTTTTTGGTTTAAAACCAAGATACTCAATGCTATTCTTTAAATTTAACAAGAATTAAGCGGATTTCAAGCGCTTCGTATTTGACAACAAATAAGGAATATCTTTTTCATATTCTTAATTTGAATACCCTAAAACAACAATTTGATAATTCATTTTAAACTACTAAAAACTTAATGAAAACGCATTTTCTTTTACGATAACGTTTTATTACATTTGTAGCTACATTTAAAAATAAGAATTACATATATCAATACACTATGACAAAAATTAAAGTAGCCAATCCTGTGGTTGAATTGGATGGCGATGAAATGACACGAATTATTTGGTCCTTTATTAAAGAAAAATTAATTCTTCCTTATTTAGATTTAGATATTAAATATTACGATTTAGGAATGGAAAGCAGAGATGCTACCAATGATCAAATCACTATCGACTCTGCAGAAGCGATAAAAAAATACAATGTAGGTATCAAATGTGCTACCATTACTCCTGATGAAGACAGAGTAAAAGAATTTGGTTTAAAAAAAATGTGGAAATCACCAAACGGAACGATTCGTAATATTGTAGGCGGAACTGTTTTCCGTGAGCCAATTATTATGAGTAACGTACCACGTTTGGTTCCGGGTTGGACTAAACCTATTGTTATTGGTCGTCACGCTTTTGGAGATCAATACAAAGCGACTGATACCGTAATCAAAGGAAAAGGAACTTTGACAATGAGTTTTACTAACGAAGCTGGAGAAACTCAGTCTTGGGAAGTTTACGATTTTCAAGGTGATGGTGTTGCAATGGCAATGTACAATACTGACGAAAGTATTTTTGGTTTTGCCCATTCTTCTTTCCAAATGGCTTTGACAAAAAAATGGCCTTTATACCTTTCTACAAAAAACACGATTTTGAAAGCTTATGACGGGCGTTTCAAAGATATTTTTGAAGAAGTGTACCAAGAGCACTACAAAGCAAAATTTGTTGAAGCAGGTATTATTTACGAACACAGACTAATTGACGACATGGTTGCTTCTGCAATGAAATGGAGCGGTGGTTTTGTTTGGGCTTGTAAAAACTATGATGGTGATGTACAATCAGATACTGTGGCACAAGGATTTGGTTCACTTGGACTAATGACTTCTGTATTAGTAACTCCTGATGGAAAAACAGTAGAAGCGGAAGCTGCTCACGGAACTGTAACACGTCACTTCAGACAACACCAACAAGGAAAAGCAACTTCTACTAACCCAATTGCCTCTATTTTTGCATGGACAAGAGGATTGGAACACAGAGGTAAACTTGACGAAAACCAAGCTTTAATTGATTTTTGTCATGCCTTAGAACAAGTATGTATTGATACTGTTGAAAGCGGAAAAATGACTAAAGATTTAGCAATGTTAGTAAAACCAGAAGGTTTGACTGAAGCTGATTACTTAACTACCGAAAAATTCTTGGCAGCCATAAAAGAAAATTTAGAAGCTAAACTAGCTTAATTTTTTTCATAAACTATATTAAAAAGACAACTGGAAACGGTTGTCTTTTTTTTTACCTTAGTAATACATCAACATTTCTCAAACAAGAATCAACTTCGATTTAGTGAAATTTGGAAATCAAAATCTAAGAAATGTTTGCAAAATAAATTAGTACCGCTACAAATACCTCTATTCAAACCCAATAAAGTTTAATTTTCACGCAAACTATTTTATTTTTCATTACAATCGCAACTGTAAACCATAAACTTTCTTTTTTTACCTTTACACCATAAATCCTAAATCAACATTCTTAAATCTTAAATCCTAATGTCTTCACACCATATCGTTCGCGACGACCAAGAACCTGCTTTAATCATTGCCAACGGCGCTTCCTGTAACCCGGAACTATTAGGCCAATTATTGGAATGGTCACCGCTTGTCCTTGTATTAGATTCGGCTATGGTACGTGTGATGGAATTAGACATCAAAGTAGATGTACTTTTAGGAGATTTCGACAGAGGATTTGATCCAGAAATTTATAAAACGTCTCAATATCCAATCGAAATTATTCATACGCCGGACCAGAATAAAACCGATTTAGAAAAAGCTTTTGACTATTTGATCGAAAGAAAGATTCCTGCCGTAAACGTCGTTTGGGCAACCGGAAGAAGAGCCGATCATACGATTACCAATCTTACCAACATCACACGATATAGAAATCTATTGAAAATTGTAATTCTGGACGATCATTCAAAAGTATTTTTATTGCCTAAAAAATTCGAAAAATGGTACACTGCCAATACTCCTATTTCATTAATTCCCATCGGTCACGTTACTGGAATTCACTCTGATAATTTATTTTACCCATTGAAAGATGATAGTCTAACCATTGGATACAGAACCGGAAGCAGCAATCATGTGATTAAAGACGGCATTGTAACAATCGAACATGACGAAGGTGATTTATTGATGATGGAATGTTTAGATTGATAATCTATAATTTGACAAAAAAAGATTGACTATCTTTGCGCCCAAATGGAAAAAATAAAACCGAAAACGATTACCGAAAAGACTAATTTACATCCTAGAAATCTTGATAGATTTGGATATAATTTTGAAGAATTAATAGAAAAATCTCCTGAATTACAGCATTTTGTTTCAGTTAACGAACATAAAATCGAGACCATTGATTTTAGCAATCCTGATGCCGTAAAGTCACTTAACAAAGCATTATTGTTATCGCATTATGACATTCAAAACTGGGATATTCCTAAAAATTATCTTTGTCCACCCATTCCCGGAAGAGCAGATTACATTCATTATATAGCCGATTTATTAGCTTCAAGCAACAACGGAATCATTCCTGAAGGGGAAACTGTTCAAGGTTTAGACATTGGTGTGGGTGCCAATTGCATTTATCCTATAATTGGTAATTCAGCTTACGGATGGAGTTTTGTAGGAACGGATATCGATTTAAAAGCAATTGAAAATTGCAGTGCCATTATTGAAGATAATCCAAAACTGATTGATGCCATAAGCTTACAACAACAAACAGAATCGCGTTTTATTTTTAAAAACATCATCACTCCCGAAGACAAATTTACATTCACCATTTGCAATCCTCCTTTTCATGCCTCACAAGATGAAGCCACGAAAAGTACGGTTAGAAAAATCAATAATTTAGAAAATACCAAAACCACAAAACCTGTTTTAAATTTTGGCGGTCATAATGCTGAATTATGGTGCGAAGGCGGTGAATTAGGTTTCGTTACCCAGATGATTTACGAAAGTGCTAAATATCCGATGCAATGTTTATGGTTTACTACTTTAGTTTCAAAAAAAGAGAATCTTTCCAGTCTTTACAAAACATTAAACAAGGTAAGTGCTGTCGAAATTAAAACAATTGATATGGCTCAAGGCCAAAAAACAAGCCGAATTATAGCTTGGACTTTCCTAAGTGAAGCACAACAAAAAGCCTGGAAGTTTTAAAAATAATCCCTATTTCGTTTTAGTATTCAATCCCACAAGTTATTCTTGACAGTAGAAATAATCAGTATATTCCAATACCTTTTCATATTATTTATTTAGAATGAAGCCATTAAAAAAACTTCCATTATTGAATCAATAATTAAACCCCCAAAAAATTTATTTTACCGAAAAAAACATACAGCTATTCATAAATAGTTGCATTTCTCTATGTTTTTAAGAAAAAAAAATAAAATTCAACTTAAATTTACGTAAGTTTGATAAATAAATCTTTAAATAAACATAAAGATATTCCTTTACGATTCATTAAACCATTAACTTAAAATCGTAATTCTTAAACAAAAAAACTATTAAAACAAGATAACAACACCCCCCATTTATTATCTTTTTTATTTTATTTTTTTGACATTTAATCCCAAAATACGTTTATCAAAATTTCGCATAAAACCAATGAACTAATTCAAACTAAATTGTGAAAAGGCAACTACTACATACCGAAATACTAGATGACTCCACACTTTGGAACAGTCTGAAGGAAGGGAATGAAAATGCTTTTTCAATACTTTTTAAAAGACATTATCCTCATTTAGTCCGTTATGGAAATTCCTTTATTCCTTTTCCTGAAAAAGTACAAGACTGTGTTCAAGATGTTTTTACAGATATTTGGATTTACAGAGACAAACTGCATGATAAAGTGGTCGTAAAAGCCTATTTATTGGCATGTGTTCGCAAGCGAATTACAAGATCACAAGAACGAGATCGTATTTTTCGCCTTAGTAGTTCCATAGATACCGTTGAATTTTTATTTGATTTTTCTATTGAACATGACCTTATCGCAGATGAAACGACAGCTTCTAAAGTGTCACATCTCAATCATCTGATTAATGATTTGCCATCTCGACAAAAAGAGGCTTTATATCTTCGTTACAACCAAGAACTTACCGTAGACCAAATTGCGGATACACTTGACATTAATTATCAATCGGCAAACAATCTTTTACACCGTGCTTTGTTAAGCTTACGCAAAGAGTGGAAAGGAAATATCTTCTTTATTTTAGCACTATTTTCATTCGCATTTTAGTTTTCTAAAAAATAAATTCAAAAAAATATACAATTTAGTGAGTATCAATTAAAGAAATGGTCCTCTATATAATTGTAACCCCTTTTTTTGATGCAACAACGTAACAATTATACCGAGATAGAACACTTTTTAGCTGATGAATCATTCCGATTATGGGTGTGTTTCAAAGACGACCAACAAGATTGGGAAGAATGGACTTTAGAAAATTCCAGTCGTGCTAAATTGGTAGAAGAGGCCAGATTATGGTTGTTAGCAATGAAAGTTCCTAATGATGATTTAGCTACGGATGAAGTTCAAGATGCTCTGGAAGCCACTTGGGGAAAAATTGAAAGAAAAGAAGAAAATAAAAAGGAAAAACCAGTTCTTAAACTTTTGAGAAAAAAATGGTTTAACGGAGTTGCTGCAGTTTTGATTTTAAGTCTTTTATCCGGCTGGTTGTACAATCAAAGCAACACTGCTGAAAACTCGGTACTTAGTTATAGTGAACTTATCTATGAAAATGAGGAAGGTCTGGTTGAACAAACTAATAATTCAGACAAACCACAAATAATAACGTTATCCGATGGTAGTTCTGTTTTATTACAACCCAACAGTAAATTAAGTTATCCTAAAATATTTATGGGCAATGAAAGAAAAGTGTACCTCTCTGGTGAAGGCTTTTTTGAAATCAGTAAAGATCCTAAAAAACCATTTTTTGTCTTTGCAAATGAAATTGTTACAAAAGTAGTAGGAACCAGTTTTAAAATAAAAGCATACGCTAATCAGCCAAATGTGGAAGTTGTGGTTCGAACTGGAAAAGTAAAAGTAAGATCTAATGAATTAATCTCAAATCCAAAAGACGAATTGATTGTTTTATTACCAAATCAAGCCCTACGATTCGTTCGGAAAAATTTAAGTTTTAATAAAATTACCGATATCACACAGGATGAATCATTGAGTCGTTCCACCAGCAATATAGAGCAATTGGGATTTGAATTCACAGATATTCCTGTGACACAAATTTTCAAAACTATTGAACAAGCTTATTTAGTGAAAATTGATTTTCCTCAAACAAAATTAAAAGACTGCTATCTCACAACATCTTTAACGGATCAGCCTTTGTCTGAAAAGCTTAAAATTATTTGTAAAAGTCTTGGCAACAATACGAGTTATGAAATGAATGGAAACCAAATTATTATTATATCAGATGGATGTAACTAACATTATCTTGCCTATGAATTAAAGTATACAATAAAAAAGCGCCGAAAATGCTGTAACATTCCCGACGCCTTGAATAAAATCAATTCGCTCTCTGTAAAGAGTAATTGCTGTGTTCTACCAATAACCAAACTAACGAATATTAATAAAAACAGACCAAAACTATGAAAAAAACCGTCCTTAAACAACGACTACTAATCCGAATTATGAAAATAACCTTATTTCAATTTGTTTTAGCCCTTGTCTTTTCAAGTGTAACAATAGCGAATAATATCAGAGGTCAAAAAAAACTGGACACAAAGGTAACTATTACCGTGACCGATTTGAACTTAGATACAGCGCTGACTAAACTTGAAAAATTGGCTCATGTGAAATTTTCGTACAATTCGAGAATGTCACAATTGAATCAAAAAGTAAGTGTTTATGCTAATAATGAAGCATTGTCAAGTGTGCTGACGCGCATTTTAAAACCACTAAAAATTAATTATACCGAAGTAAGCAATCAAATTATTTTACAAAAGGAAGGAATTACCAAAGCTGGGATTAATGGAGAAGTTTTCTCGACTTTAAATCAAAATACAATTGCCGAAATCATTAAAGGCCGTGTAGTGGATGAAAAAGGGGAATCTTTACCTGGCGTAACTATTCTTGTAAAAGGAACTACAAAAGGTACAACAACTGATATAGATGGTAATTATACCATTAGTGCTGAAATTGGAGACGTATTGCAATTTTCTTATGTGGGACTTGAAACTAAATCGGTAACAGTAACAGGAACTACATTAAACGTTACTTTAACGGGAAGTGGCGAAACACTACAAGATGTTGTTGTGATAGGTTCACGTAATCCTGCAAGAACTGTAACAGAATCTGCAGTGCCTATTGATGTGATTTCTATGAAAGACATTGCTTCACAAGGTCCGCAAGTTAACTTAAATCAAATTTTGAACATGGTTGCGCCATCGTTTACATCAAATACTACGACTGTAGCTGATGGAACGGATCACATTGACCCTGCACAATTAAGAGGTTTAGGACCAGATCAAGTATTGGTATTGGTTAACGGAAAAAGAAGACATACTTCTTCTTTAGTAAATATTAATGGTTCACCAGGAAGAGGATCGGTAGGAACTGATTTAAATGCTATTCCTGCTTTTGCTATCGAAAAAATTGAGGTTTTGAGAGATGGAGCGTCTGCACAATATGGATCTGACGCTATTGCGGGTGTAATCAATATTAACGTAAAGAAAAACACCAATAAATTAGATGTTGCTCTTTTTGCCGGAAGTAACTTTTCTAAAAATGCAAACGACCACACAGGAGGGAATGACGGTAACAACTACCAACTAGATTTAAACTACGGTACTGGTCTTGGCAAAGAAAAAAGTTTTATTAATGCAACAGCTAGCTTCCAACTTAGAGATGCTACAAGCAGAGCAAAAGAGGTTACTGGCAACTTATTCAACGCATACAATGCTGTAGAACAAAGAGCTGCTGAAGCCGGAACAAATATCAATGCTTTATTTGGAAACATAACGAATACTCCAAATACAACACAAATACTTACCACAATAAAACAGTATGCTCCACAAGTGGGTTATTTTACAGGCGCACAACAAACAGCAATACTTGGCGCAACAAATATTTCACAAATGCAAACCGCATTGAACTTTGATGCTACAGCAGGTGAATTAGCATACAGAGGTCTTGAAAGAAACAATTTCAATATGAGAGTGGGTCAATCTTCATTGCAAAGTGCTCAGTTCTTTTTGAATGCTGCTTATCCAATCAATGATAAATTGGAAGCCTATGCTTTTGGTGGAACCAGTTATAGAACCGGAGAAGCAGCCGGTTTTTACAGAAGACCTAATCAAGCCAGATCATACACGGGATTGTATCCAAACGGATTTTTACCAGAGATACATTCTACAATCAACGATATCTCAGTTGCTGCTGGTCTTAGAGGTATGCTATTCAAAAATTGGAATTTTGACTTAAGCAATACCTTTGGAAGAAATGCTTTTGATTACAATATCGAAAATACAGTAAACGCCTCTTTAAGGGAAAATTCTCCAACTGAATTTGATGCTGGTGGTTTGGCTTTCGCCCAAAACACAACAAATTTTGACATAAACAGAAAATTTGATGTTTTGGAAGGATTAAACGTTGCCTTTGGTGCGGAATACCGTCATGAAAACTTCACAATCAATGCAGGTGTACCAGATTCATACAATCTATATGACATCAATGGAGGTGTTGTAACTGGAACAACTCCTGCCAATATTAAGGTAACTGATTTTTACGGGGCAACCAGACCAGGTGGCGCACAAGTTTTCCCAGGTTTCAGACCTGCAAATGCTATTGACAAAGGGCGTAATAGTGTTGCTGTTTATACTGATTTAGAACTAGATGTAACCAGTAAATGGTTAGTAAATGGAGCAGTTCGTTTTGAGAATTATTCTGATTTTGGAAACACCACTAATTTTAAATTAGCTTCCCGTTACAAAATAACAGACAACATCAACTTACGTGGTGCCGTTTCAACAGGGTTTAGAGCACCATCATTACACCAAATTTATTTCAATTCAACCGCTACACAATTTGTAGGTGGCGTACCATTTGAAGTTGGAACTTTCAGTAATGATTCGCAAGCGGCACAATTATTAGGAATTCCTAAATTGAAACAAGAGGAATCGCAAAGTGCAAGTATTGGGTTTACTGCAAAAATTCCAGCTGCCAATATTACTTTTACTGCTGATGCATATGTTGTAAAAATTGAGGACAGAGTGGTTCTTACAGATCAATTTTCAAGACCGGGTGGAACTCCTGCAGCTGGATCGCCAAATGCAATTTTGAATGCATTATTTGATACTGCAGGAGCAACTGCAGCGACTTTTTTTGCTAATGCAATTGACACGGAATCAAAAGGAATTGATGTTGTAATAAGTCATAAAACAAGTTTTGGAAATAACGTCTCTTTAAAAACTGATTTATCAGGGACTTTTTCTAAAACCTACAGAGTGGGAGAAATTCATGCTTCCCCAGTATTAGAAGCTGCGGGTCAGGTAAACAGATACTATTCTGAAACAAGTAGAGTATACTTACAAGAAGCAATTCCTAGAGTAAAAGCTAATTTAACCAATTCTCTTTCTTATAAAAAATTCGATTTCTTCTTGAGAAATGTTTATTTTGGTAAAGTAACGGATCCAAATACTGCAGACGTAAATGGAGATGGAAGAGTTGAAGGTATTATAGTAAACGGTCAAGCGGTAGAAGTTGAGCACCCAATTTGGGGTGCAAAAATCATTACTGATTTATCCGTAGGTTTTAAAATTACCGAGGCAGCGAAAATTGTTATTGGTGCCAATAATATTTTTGATATTTATCCAGATCTAAATCTTGGAACACAAACTGCAATCAAACCTAGATTAGTATCAGGAGCTATTGATTATACAGCAGCCCCAGCGACAATAGATTTATCAAATGCCAACCAGTTTGCGTATTCCAGAAACGTGTCTCAATTTGGTCAAAACGGTCGTTTCGTTTTTGCCCGATTAAGCTTCAGTTTCTAAGAATTATTTTTTTATAATAGAACCATCCTGCTAAAACAGGATGGTTTTTTTTGGCTTAAACTTTGGTAAAAAAAGAATCCAAACTTTGTACCTTTGCAGCTCTAAAACTTTGCCACTTAATCAAATGAATTTCCAAGTAGTATCAGATTACCAGCCCAAAGGCGACCAACCACAAGCGATTGAAAAATTGACTCAGGGAATTATTGATGGTGATAAATTCCAAACCCTTTTAGGAGTTACCGGATCCGGAAAAACATTTACGGTGGCCAATGTGATTCAGGAAGTACAAAGACCAACATTAGTTTTGGCACATAACAAAACTTTAGCGGCACAATTGTATTCAGAATTCAAGCAGTTTTTCCCTAATAATGCCGTAGAATATTTCGTTTCCTACTACGATTACTACCAACCAGAAGCTTTTATGCCCGTTACCGGCGTTTTCATTGAAAAGGATTTATCCATCAATGAAGAACTGGAAAAAATGCGAATGTCAACAACTGCTTCGTTGCTTTCCGGACGAAGAGATATTTTGGTAGTGGCATCGGTTTCGTGTTTGTATGGTATTGGAAATCCTATAGAATTTCAGAAAAACTTAATTCCAATTGAGAAGGGACAAATCATTTCCCGAACCAAATTATTGCATCAACTGGTGCAAAGTTTATATTCCAGAACTGAAGCCGATTTTAATCCTGGAAGTTTCAGGATAAAAGGAGATACAGTAGATGTCTATCCAAGTTATGCCGATGAGGCCTACCGAGTTCATTTTTTTGGTGATGAAATCGAGGAAATTGAAAGTTTCGACACAAAGAATTCTCAGGTTATAGAAAAATTTGATAGACTGACAATTTATCCGGCTAATATGTTTGTGACTTCCCCAGATGTGTTGCAGGGTGCTATATGGGAAATTCAACAGGATTTAGTGAAACAAGTCGACTATTTCAAGGAAATCGGAAAACATTTAGAAGCAAAACGATTGGAAGAACGTACCAATTTTGATTTGGAAATGATCCGTGAACTCGGTTATTGCTCCGGAATTGAAAATTATTCCCGTTACCTTGACGGCCGTTTACCAGGAACAAGACCTTTTTGCTTGCTGGATTATTTTCCTAAAGATTATTTAATGGTGGTAGATGAAAGTCACGTAACACTTTCCCAAGTTAGTGCTATGTATGGCGGAGACAGAAGCCGAAAAGAAAATTTAGTGGAATATGGTTTCCGACTTCCTGCAGCAATGGACAATCGCCCTTTGAAGTTTGAAGAATTTGAAGCGATGCAAAATCAGGTGATTTATGTTTCAGCAACACCAGCCGATTATGAATTACAAAAAACCGAAGGTGTTGTTGTAGAGCAAGTGATTCGTCCGACAGGATTGTTGGATCCAATCATTGAAATTCGACCAAGTTTAAACCAAATTGATGATTTAATTGAAGAAATTCAGGTTCGAGCCGAAATTGACGAACGTGTTTTGGTGACGACTTTAACCAAAAGAATGGCAGAAGAATTAGCCAAATATTTGACAAAAGTCAATATTCGTTGCCGTTATATTCACTCTGAAGTAGATACATTGGAACGAATCGAAATCATGCAAGATTTACGAAAAGGAATTTTTGATGTGTTAATTGGTGTAAATTTACTTCGTGAAGGCTTGGATTTACCGGAAGTTTCATTGGTAGCAATTTTAGATGCAGATAAAGAAGGTTTTCTACGAAGCCACCGTTCGCTTACGCAAACAATTGGTCGTGCAGCAAGAAACTTAAATGGAAAAGCGATTATGTATGCTGATAAAATTACGGCAAGCATGCAAAAAACCATTGACGAAACGAATTATCGCAGAACCAAACAAATTAATTACAATACTGCAAATAATTTGGTTCCACAGGCCTTAAATAAAAAAATCGAGAGCGCCTTTACCAAAAATCCTTTAGCAGATTATGAATTGGGTTACACTTTGAATACTGCAGCGGAACCTATAATAGAATATTTATCAAAACCGGATATTGAAAAACGCATTCGTGAAAAACGAAAAAACATGGAGAAAGCGGCAAAAGAATTAGACTTTATGCAGGCGGCAAAATTACGTGATGAGATAAAAGCGCTGCAAGGACAATTGACTTAATTATGTTGTTCCTGAAAAACATTCAATAAAATCTCGCCATCAATAATTGCATTTGGTGCTTCATTCATCAACTTAAGAATTCGTTTTGTAGCTATTGGATTAAGTCCCATATCAATAGCTATTTGCTGAATAGTAGTCATTTCTTTTTCATGTAAAATTCCATCACTATACATTAACAAGGCTAATCTGTAAAATTGTTGTATGCGTAAAAACTCCGATTTAATAGGTAATTGTGGTAACTCCTGATGAAATAAATCTTTAAAAATATCTATTTCGAAACTCAACTCATTAGCAATAATTGCTAGAAAATCATATTCTCTCTTATGCAGATGTCCATCAACAGTGGAAAAGGCAATCATCTCCAAAAGTAAACTCCTCTTTTCTTCGAATGTATTCATCAAATTATTATTTTTAGCTAAAATATTATTTTTAAATCAAAACACAAAACTAATAATGATTCGACCACTGCTCCTATTGCTACTTTTCTTTTTTACAATAGCAAAAATTACTGCTCAGGACTCTAAAGAGTCGAGACAAAGTACAGCTTCAAAACAAGTTTCTACTTTTACTATTGAAGCACCACAACTTCAGATGGAAAAGAAAATCTGGGTGTATTTGCCTGAAAATTATTTAACGTCAAAAAAGAAATTCTCAGTAATTTACATGCACGATGCTCAGAATTTATTTGATGCTAAAACTTCTTATTCGGGTGAATGGAATGTAGATGAAAAACTGGACAGTGTAAAAGCACAAGTTATTGTTGTAGGAATCGAACATGGAAAAGACAAACGAATCGATGAATTAACACCTTTTAAAAACGAGAAATATGGTGGTGGAAAAGCAGACAGTTATTTAGAATTTATCGTAAAAACATTAAAACCACAAATCGACAAAACATATCGAACCAAAGCTAAAAAGAAAAACACTATTATCATGGGAAGTTCACTCGGGGGTCTCACATCCTATTATGCTGTTTTAAAATACCCTGAGATATTTGGAAAAGCGGGTGTGTTTTCCCCTTCATTTTGGTACAGTAAAGACATTTATAATCTGACTGAAAAATCCAAAAAGATAAAGTCTAAAATCTATTTCCTATGTGGAGATAATGAAAGTGACGATATGGTTTCAGATTTGAACAAAATGGAATATTTGTTAAACTCAAATAGATGTTACTGCCTTAATTTGAATGAAAAGAAAATTATAAAAGGCGGACAACACAATGAAAAATTATGGCGTGATAATTTTGTAGAAGCAATGTTATGGCTTGGTTATTAAATCTATTGTTTAAAGAAACTCAATTAATTTTAAGTATAAAATCAGATTCAAATGGAACTAATCTTAAGAGAATACAACCTCAAATTAAAACATACATTCACAATTTCCAGAGAATCGATCGACTTTCAGCCTTCTTTGATTGTGGAATTAAAAAGTGATGGTTTTTCAGGCTTTGGCGAAGCAACTTCTAATCCGTATTACAAGACAACAGTTCCGGTTATGATGCAGGATTTAGAAAAAATTCGCACTATAATCGAAACCACTGCAGATGAAACTCCGGAAAAATTTTGGGCAAAGATTCATCCATATTTAAAACACGATATGTTTGCGTTATGCGCTTTGGATATGGCATACAATGATTTGTATGCTCGTAAAAAAGGAAAGAAATTGTATGAGTTGTGGAATTACACCACCGAAAAAAACCCATTGACAGATTATACTATTGGTATTGCTTCCATCGAAAAAATGGTTACCAAAATGAAGGAATTGCCTTGGCCGATTTATAAAATAAAGTTGGGAACCAAAGAAGATATTGCTATTGTTACCGAACTTCGGAAACACACCAATGCCATTTTTAGAATAGATGCCAATTGCGGTTGGGGAGTGGAAGAAACCATAAATAATGCCATCGAGTTAAAAAAATTAGGTGTAGAATTTCTGGAACAACCCATGAAAGCTGACAATTGGGAAGGACACAAGGAAGTTTTCAAACACTCGGTTTTACCAATAATTGCTGACGAAAGTTGTATTATAGAAGAAGATGTAGCCATATGTCACCATCATTTTCATGGCGTAAATATCAAATTAGTAAAATGTGGTGGACTAACTCCTGGAAGGCGAATGATTCAGGAAGCCAAGAAATTAGGATTGAAAACGATGGTGGGTTGTATGACCGAATCTACCGTGGGTATTTCTGCGATTGCACATTTATTGCCACAACTGGATTATGTAGATATGGATGGCGCATTGCTTTTGAAAGAAGATATTGCAACCGGTGTGACTATAGATTTTGGAAAAATAAACTATTCTGAAATCAATGGAACTGGAGTAACTTTAATTTAAATATAAATGAAAGTCAACCAATTTCCGGATCGAACAATTGAAATCGAAAATGAAGAATATCTCTATTTTGGAGGAACTGCTTATTTGGGTTTACCAACGCATCCCGAATTCCAAAAACTGCTCATCAAAAATATTTTACAATGGGGAACTGCTTATGGAAGTTCCAGAAGTGCCAATATTCAACTATCTGCTTATGAAAATGGAGAACGATTTTTAGCCAATTACATTAAAGCGGATGCTGCACTTACAGTTTCTTCCGGCATGTTGGCGGGAAAATTAGTTGTTGAAGTATTAACACCTCAAACCGATTGTTTTTTTCATTTTCCGGATACACATCCTGCGATAAAAGTGTCTAATAGTCTTCCTTTTTTTATTGGAGAAAAATTAAATTCTCGTTTGCTGGATAACGCAACTGAAAAAATTACGATTCTAACTGATTCGGTTCCTTCATTTCATATAAAACCAATCGATCTTTCTATTCTAAATTCGATTCCGTCAAATAAAGAAATCACTTTGGTTATTGACGAATCGCATTCACTTGGAATTTTAGGAACGAATGGTTGCGGGATTTTTTCGACAATCAATCTGCCCAATATTAAAAGAAAAATCATGGTGTCATCTTTAGGGAAAGCTTTTGGATTGACGGGAGGCGTAATTGCCAGCGATTCTGAATTTATTAATAATATGGCAACTCACGATATTTTTGTTTCCAGTGCCGGAATGAACGCAGCATTTGTTCAGACAATGGCTGATGCGGACAGTATTTATTTGCAACAGCATCAAAAATTAAAAGACAATCTGAACTATTTAGATACTCATTTAATTAAAAACGAAGCAGTTCATTTTGATCCCAATTATCCGCTAATTTATCCAAAAATAGAAGGTCTTAATGGTCTTTTAGCAACAAATAAAATTATTGTAACTAATTTTAAATACCCAACTGATACCCGAGATTTAAATAGAATTGTAATTACTGCCAATCATAAAAAAGAAGATTTGGATACAATAATTCACATTCTGAACCAAAACCAATTCTAAATCTAAAATTGTGGTGCAATTGCTTTTAAACCGTACCTTTGTAAAAAATTAGAATATGATGACAAATAACGATATCTTTAAAAAACTTCGTGTAGCTTTAATGTTACGTGACGATCAAATAGTTGAAATATTAGAATTGGTGGATTTTAGAATCACTAAATCAGAATTGGGTGCTTTTTTCCGTGATGAAAAACATGAAAATTATATGGAATGTGGTGACCAAGTGTTGCGTAACTTCCTAAATGCATTGGTAATTCACTTGCGTGGAACGAAAGAAAATCCAAAAAATCCAAATGATGTTTTAGCTAAACACAAAGCTCAAATTCCTGTAAAAGAAGGAGCTTCAGAAAGAACTGAATTTAAAGCAAAGCCAAGAGACGAAGAAAAATCAAGAGGTGACGAAAGTCCTTCAAAATCGAAGCCTGCTGCTAAGAAACCATTCAAAAAACAATTTACAAAAGGAACTCCAAAAGTTCAAATAGTGGAGAAAGTGAAATTTAATTTCGGTAAGAATAAAAAATAGCAAGATGTGCAGATCTGTACGTCTCTACAAAATTAAACAAAAAATCCTGAGCTTTCACTCAGGATTTTCTGTATATTTATTCATCATTACTAATTTATCCTTTCAAAAATGAAATGTATTCTAACCTTCGCTATATTATTTGTTACTGCCCTATTTTTTGGACAAAACAATAAAGCTGAAGAACCAGCCATGTTTATTGATTCAAAATTAGTTTCGACAAATTCAATGGAATACATCGACCCAAATGAAATTGAATCTGTAAATGTTATCAAAAAAGACACCACAATAAATGGTACTGTATACCATGGTCAAATTTACATTATTTCCAAAAACCCCAAAAAATATGATTTTATAAGTTTGGAACAAATTAAATCTGGATTTACCAAAATCAAAAGTAACGATGTCATTTATATGGTAAATGGTGCATTAATAAAAAACAATATTGAGACTTTCAAATTGGACCGAAACTATATTTTAGAAGTTGAAGTCACCAATTCAGAAACATTTTATAATTTAAGAAAAAGCGATATTAAATTTGACATCATTAACATCTTGGGGAAAACCAAAGAGAATTTAGACACTAAAAATAACATTATTTTAAGAGGCCAAGAAAAAATCGGTGTTAAATAGATTTTATTTTCAATGTAATTTAATATTGCTCAAATCCAATTTAAGAACTACAGCTTAACATCGAACATCCTACTTTGTCTCTGGCCCAATCGGGTCTTTTGGCAAACCATTTTTGTAAATTTGGTTGTTCGTCATAAGGATTTTTAAGCATTTCAAACAACTCATTTAACAACGAATAATCTCCCTTATCTGCGTCATCAATACACAATTGCGCCATATAATTTCGCAATACATATTTTGGATTTACGAAATTCATTTGCTCTTTTCTTGCAGAATCTGAAAGTGTTTCTTCATTGATTCGAATACTGTACTTCTCAAACCAATTGTGCCAATCTTTCAAGATAGTTTCATTCAAATCCTTTTCGTTATAAAAAGCATCTTTTATGGTATTGAAAGCTGTTATTGCCGTATCAGCTTTAGCAACATTACTTAAATTTCTAAAAAAAATGGTCATATCAGTTTCTACCTTTTCAAGTAGCGCTGTCAAACTCTGAATTAAAACAGCATCTTCTTCTTTTTTGATTTGTAAACCGAGTTTATTTTGCATCATATTCAAATACTCCTTTTCGAAATCTGTACTAAAAGCATCCAAAATAGCTTCAAGAGGTTTCGCATCCTGAATTAAAGGGTACAAAGCATTCGCCAACTGATACAAGTTCCAGAGCGCAATTTCAGGTTGATTGCCAAAACGGTATCTCTTATGCTGTCTATCGGTTGTATTTGGAGTCCAACTGGAATTATAATCTTCCAACCAACCGTAAGGTCCATAATCAATGGTAATGCCGTGAATAGACATATTATCGGTATTCATAACTCCATGAACAAAACCAACGCGTTGCCAGTGCACAATCATGTTGAGTGTAGTTTGGGTTACTTCTTGAAAAAAGGCTAAATATTTTTCGACATCTTCTCCTTTAATATGAGAAAAATGATGTTTGATGGTGAAATCTGCTAGTAATTTGAGATTAACATGATCTTCGCGGGAAGCAAACAATTCAAAGCTACCAAAACGGATAAAAGAAGGAGCCACTCTACAAACGATTGCACCTTTTTCGTAGGCAGGATTTCCATTATACAATACATCACGCAGTACTTGATCGCCAGAAAGCATTAGTGAAAGCGACCGTGTTGTTGGAACACCCAAATAATGCATCGCTTCGGCACACAAATGCTCTCGTATAGAAGAACGCAAAACTGCAAAACCATCGGCTGTACGGGAATATGGTGTAGGCCCTGCTCCTTTTAGTTGTAAAGTGTAGGTATTATTTTCATGAACGACTTCGGTAAGATTAATAGCACGACCGTCTCCTAATTGTCCAGCCCAATTACCAAATTGATGTCCGGCATAACTCAAAGCATACGGTTTCGTGCCAGGATAAACAGTATTCCCTGAAAAGGTATTTAAAAAACCCTCTGAAAGTATATCTTCTTGAGATAATCCTAAAAAATCAGCCACTTCTACTGAAGCGTGAATTAAGGAAGGATTCGAAGGCTGTTTTGGTACTACATAAGAAAAACAAGCTTGCTCAACCTGTCTCGGAGTATTGATCTCACTTGGGTCGGCAGGTAATTCTGCGGTAAAATTATTTTGTATATGAAGTTTCATTTGGCAGCAGATTAATATAAACTAGAATAATTAAGACTAGTACACTACAAAGGTATTCGATACCGTACACATAATTGAATTCTTATGATAACTTTATTTTATAACCAAAATCATTTTATTTATAAACACCAAAAACTCAATTTATAGTTTCATCGACAGTATAAATTTATTCCACAAAAAAAACCTGTTCGCCACGGCGAACAGGTTTTTTTAATATATAACAATTTTCTAATTAAGAAAGTGCCGCTTTTACTTGGTCAGCTGCTTCTTGAAATTCAACAGCAGATAAAATTGGCATTCCTGAATTATCAATTAATTCTTTTGCAATAGCTGCATTGGTACCTTGTAAACGAACAATGATTGGTACTTTAATTGCATCACCCATATTTTTGTAAGCATCAACAACTCCTTGTGCCACACGGTCACAACGAACGATTCCACCAAAAATATTAATCAAAATAGCTTTTACGTTAGGATCTTTTAAGATAATACGGAAAGCTGTTTCAACACGTTTTGCATCAGCAGTTCCACCTACGTCAAGGAAGTTTGCAGGCTCAAAACCAGCATACTTAATCAAATCCATAGTTGCCATAGCTAAACCAGCTCCGTTCACCATACATCCCACAGTACCATCAAGATCTACATAGTTTAAACCTACTTCTTTTGCTTCAACTTCGATTGGGTTCTCCTCACGAACGTCACGCATATCAGCATATTTCTTTTGTCTGTATAAAGCATTATCATCGATATTTACTTTAGCATCTACAGCCATAATTTTATTATCAGATGTTTTCAAAACCGGATTGATTTCAAACATCGAAGCATCAGATCCGATATATGCATTGTATAAAGAATCGATAAATTTTACCATTTCTTTAAAAGCATTACCTGAAAGACCTAAATTAAAAGCAATTCTTCTTGCTTGAAAACCTTGCAATCCAACAGAAGGATCAACTTCTTCCGTAAAAATTAAATGTGGAGTATGTTCCGCAACTTCTTCAATATCCATTCCACCTTCAGTAGAATACATAATCATGTTACGACCTGTAGCTCTATTCAATAAAACAGAAACATAAAACTCAGAAGTTTCACTTTCACCAGGATAATAAACATCTTCAGCAATTAAAACTTTGTGTACTTTTTTACCTTCAGCAGAAGTTTGAGGCGTTACCAATTGCATTCCAATGATTTGTGTTGCAATTTCTTCTACTTGTTGTAAGTTTTTGGCAAGTTTAACTCCACCACCTTTACCTCGTCCACCTGCATGAACTTGGGCTTTTACAACATACCAACTTGTACCTGTTTCAGTAGTTAATTGTTTTGCAGCAGCAACCGCTTCTACTGGGCTATTCGCAACAATTCCGCGTTGAATGCGAACTCCGTAGCTAGCTAAAATCTCTTTTCCTTGATATTCGTGTATGTTCATAATATAGAATTTGTCTGGATTCTGAATTTATTTCAGAATAAAAGTGGCACAAAAATAGCAAAATTCATCTAAATAGAGAAATCTTTTTTCCTATTTAAAACTAAGACAACATTAGGTAGAAAATAAATGAAATTTATGCCTGCATTTTTCAATTCTTTATGATGTGATATTATACAGAATTTAAGAAACAAAAACCACTATAACGATTGAAATCGTAATGCCAAAAAAGACTATTTGTAGCCTATTATTACTGTTTTATCCATTTAAAAATAAATCGCATTGTCAAATTATCAATTTCAAGGTATTTAAATGATAGTATTGATTATTATCCAACCTTTTTCTTTTTTTACCATAAAAATATAACCAATACTGCATTTTTGATGTGTTATATTTATTGAAATCTTTAATTTTGTAAAAAAATATTAAGCATGAAAGTTAAAGAACAAGGCCTTTATTTGCCCGAATTTGAACACGACAACTGTGGCGCAGGATTTATTTGTAATTTGAATGGAATTAAGTCTAACGATATTATCCATAAAGCACTCGATATCTTAATAAAATTAGAGCATCGTGGTGCCGTAAGTGCTGATGGAAGAACTGGAGATGGAGCAGGAATTCTATTTGATATCCCTCATGTATTTTTTAAAAAAGTATGTGATTTTGAAATTCCGGAAACGAGAGAATATGCAGTTGGAATGGTTTTTATGCCAAAAAGTATCAATCAGGTTACTTTCTGTAAAACAACTTTTGAAGCTTCTATAAAAGATCAAAATTTAAGTATCTTAGGATGGAGAGATGTTCCGGTTGATGTATCTAATTTAGGTCAAATTGCTGCCGAAAAAGAACCCACCGTAAAACAAGTATTTGTCGGAAAAAATGGTTTGGACCTTACCGAGCAACAATTTAACGCTAAAATGTTTGCTGCCAGAAAAATTGCTGAACATACAATTCGAAATTCAAGGATTTCAGAAAGCCATATGTTCTATTTTTCCAGTTTTTCAACAACAACTATTATATACAAAGGTTTATTGATGCCAGAAGACATCAGCCGATACTATACTGATTTGTTAGATGATGACTTGGTAACCAGATTAGCTTTGGTTCACCAACGTTTTTCTACCAATACATTTCCATCTTGGGAATTGGCACAACCATTTAGATACATGTGTCATAATGGTGAAATCAATACACTTCGTGGTAACATTAGCCGTATGCGTGCTCGTGAAGAATTGATGAAAAGTGATGTTTTTGGCGATGATATCAAAAAATTATTCCCAATTATTTTAGAAGGAAAATCAGATTCTGCTTCAATGGATATGGTAATTGAACTGTTATTGATGACAGGTCGTTCTTTGCCGGAAGCCATGATGATGGTTGTTCCTGAAGCTTGGGAAAAACACCAAACGATGTCAGCAGACAAAAAAGCGTTTTACGAGTATAATGCTTGTATCATGGAACCATGGGATGGACCAGCTTCTATTCCGTTTACAGATGGTAATGTGATTGGTGCTTTATTGGATAGAAATGGTTTACGTCCATCTCGTTATACGCTTACCAAAAGTGGTTTTGTGATTATGTCTTCAGAAATTGGTGTTCTTGATATCAAACCAGAAGATGTAGTACAACACGGTCGTTTAGAACCTGGAAAAATGTTTTTGGTTGACATGAACGAAGGTCGTATCATTGAAGATGACGAGATCAAAAATTCAGTTGTTACAAAACGACCATACAAGCAATGGTTGGATGAAAATCTATTACAATTAGCCCAGATTCCTTATACTGACAATCCAATTCCTGTAGAGAATGTTGATTTCGAAACAAGACAAAGACTCTTTGGGTATACGCTTGAGGATTTAAAAACAATCATAAACCCAATGGGAGCTGAAGGTGCAGAGGCATTAAGTTCTATGGGAAATGATACACCACTAGCCGTTTTATCAGATCAACCACAACTTTTATACAACTATTTCAAACAGTTATTTGCTCAAGTTACTAATCCTCCTTTGGACGGTATTCGTGAAGAAATTATTACTGATATCAGTTTAGCGATTGGTGGAGATTATAACATCTTTGACATTGTTCCAAAACATTGTAAAAAATTAAAAATACAAAATCCAGTAATTTCAAACGAGGATTTAGATAAAATAAGAAATATTGATCATGCTGATTTCAAATCAGTAACTATTTCTACATTATACGATATAGAAAAAGGAGTAAACGGATTAGAACGCGCATTGGAAAGAGCGGTTCAGGCGACTTTCAGAGCAGTTTCGGAAGGTTGTAACATTGTAATTATTTCGGATAGAGGAGTAAGCGAAAAAATGGCTCCAATACCAATGTTATTGGCGTGTTCTTACATTCACCATTCTTTGAATATTCTAAAATCACGTTCGAAATTCGGAATCATAATCGAATCCGCAGAACCTCGCGAACCACATCATTTTGCCTTATTATTTGGTTACGGTGCCAGTGCTATCAATCCATACATGGTGAATGAAATTATTCACAATCAAGTAAATGAGGGTTTCATCACTGGTATTAAAGCAGATTATGCCATTAAAAACTACAATAAAGCTATTGCAAAAGGGATTCTGAAAATCATGAATAAAATTGGCATCTCTACTTTACATTCGTACAGAGCGGCACAAATTTTTGAAATTTTAGGGTTAAATAAAACATTCACTTCTAAATATTTCCCATATACTCCTTCCAGAATTGAAGGAATTGGTTTGATGGAAGTGGAAAAAGAAATCAAAAAAAGATACCAAAAAGCATTTCCAAATTCAGAAGTTGCAAGTTTATTGCCATTAGAAATTGGAGGTATTTACAGATGGAGAAGAAACGGGGAAAAACACATGTTTAACCCAACTACAATCTCTAAATTACAACAAGCGGTTCGTTTAAACAGTCCAGAAAGTTATAAGGAATACTCAACTATGGTTAATGACCAAAGTGAAAACTTGATGACCATCAGAGGTTTATTTGAATTCAACAACTTAGATCCTATTTCAATTGACGAAGTGGAACCGTGGACCGAAATTGTAAAAAAATTCAAAACTGGTGCCATGTCTTATGGATCTATCAGCCAAGAAGCTCATGAAAACTTGGCGATTGCCATGAATAGAATTGGCGGGAAAAGTAATTCCGGAGAAGGAGGAGAAGATTCTACACGTTTTCAAAAAGACCTTAATGGTGATTCTAGAAATAGCGCCATCAAGCAAGTGGCTTCTGGAAGATTTGGAGTTTCTATCAACTATTTGACAAATGCAAAAGAGATTCAAATAAAAATGGCTCAAGGTGCAAAACCTGGAGAAGGTGGTCAATTACCCGGTGAAAAAGTAGTGCCTTGGATTGCTGCAGTTAGAAATTCAACGCCTTATGTTGGATTAATTTCTCCTCCGCCACACCACGATATTTACTCTATTGAAGATTTATCACAATTGATATTTGATCTAAAAAATGCCAATCGTGAAGCTAGAATTAATGTAAAATTAGTTTCTGAAGTGGGTGTTGGAACAATCGCTGCCGGTGTTGCTAAAGCAAAAGCTGATGTAATTTTGATTTCAGGATACGACGGAGGAACTGGAGCCGCACCATTAACTTCGCTGCAACATACAGGTATTCCTTGGGAACTTGGTTTAGCCGAAGCACAACAAACTTTAATCTTAAATGATTTAAGAAGTCGTGTTGTTTTAGAATGTGACGGACAATTAAAAACAGGACGTGATGTGGCTATTGCTGCTTTACTTGGAGCTGAAGAATTTGGTTTTGCGACAGCACCTTTAGTAGCGTCTGGTTGTATTATGATGAGAGCATGCCACTTGAATACGTGTCCCGTAGGTATTGCAACGCAAGATCCTGAATTGAGAAAGAATTTCAAAGGAACGCCGGAACACATCATCAATTTTATGTATTTCATTGCAGAAGAGTTGAGAGAAATCATGGCACAACTAGGGTTTAGAACATTAAAAGAAATGGTGGGACAATCACAAAAATTGAATGTCAACAAAGCGATTAAACATTATAAAGCAAGCGGATTGGATTTATCTTCTATCCTTTATAAACCAGAAAAAGCAAAAACAGTTCCAAACCATAATACGACTACACAAGACCATGCTTTAGACCATGTACTTGATTTTGAAATTATAAAAGCGGCTATTCCTTCTATTTATAGGAAAGAAAGAACCAGAGTTACTTTTAAAATTAAAAATACGGATCGTTCTGTTGGGGCGATATTAAGTAATGAGATTTCAAAAATATACGGTGCACAAGGTTTACCCGATGATACTATATTAGTTGATTTTGAAGGCTCTGCCGGACAAAGTTTTGGTGCTTTTGCTACAAATGGTCTATCATTCAAAATACATGGAAACTGTAATGATTATTTAGGAAAAGGACTTTCCGGAGCAAAATTAATTATCAAAGTCCCTCCTGCTGCCACTTTCAAACCTGAAGAAAATATTATTATTGGTAACGTAGCACTTTATGGAGCTATTACTGGAGAGGCCTACATCAATGGTATGGCTGGTGAACGTTTTTGTGTGAGAAATTCTGGAGCAACAGCAGTTGTAGAAGGAATTGGAGATCATGGATGCGAATATATGACTGGAGGAACTGTAGTAGTTTTAGGTAAAACAGGAAGGAATTTTGCTGCAGGAATGAGCGGTGGTATTGCTTATGTTTTTGATCCAAATAAAAAATTTGATGCTACATTATGTAATATGGAAATGGTCGCTTTTGAAACATTAGAAGAGAATGACTTTGCTAAACTGAGACGTTTGATAAAAAATCATTCTATGTACACCAATAGTCCTTTGGCAAAAAGGATTTTAGAAGATTGGGAAAACCAACGCAACCATTTTATCAAAGTAATGCCTACTGATTACAAAAAAGCATTACAAAGATTAGCCGAAGAAAAACAAATTGAAGAACTACTAGCATTATAGTTATGGGAAAGATAGGAGGATTTAAAGAATATACGAGAACCGACGAAAGTAATGTTGCAGTTCTAGAAAGAGTATCAAATTATAAGGAGTTTACAATTCTGTTACCCAAAGATAAAATCAAAGAACAAGGGTCAAGATGTATGGATTGTGGTATTCCTTTTTGTCACAGTGCCTGTCCATTAGGAAATTTGATTCCAGATTTTAATGACATGGTGCATCAAGAAGAATGGGAAAGTGCCTTGGAGATTTTACAATCAACAAACAATTTTCCTGAATTTACAGGTCGTTTATGTCCTGCACCATGTGAAAAATCATGTGTATTAGGAATTATAAGCGAGCCGGTAGCAATCGAAAATATTGAAAAAAACATCATCGAAAGAGGCTTTGCTGAAGGTTGGATAAAACCACAACCACCAGAAGTTAGAACAGGAAAAACGGTAGCTGTAATAGGCTCTGGTCCTGCTGGTTTAGCGGCTGCACAACAATTAAATCGTGCAGGACACACTGTTACGGTTTTTGAAAGAGACAATGCTATAGGAGGATTATTACGTTATGGAATTCCAAATTTCAAATTGGAAAAAGGGATTATCGACAGACGTGTTAAAGTACTAGAAGCTGAAGGAATTACTTTTAAAACTAATGTAAATGTTGGCGTAAACTATAGTGTTGAAGAATTGAACGCTTTTGATTCTATCGTATTGTGCGGTGGTGCCACTGAAAGAAGAAGTTTACCTACCAAAGGAATAGAAAGCAAAGGTGTTGTTCAAGCAATGGATTTTTTGACACAACAAACTAAAGTCTTATATGGTGAAACAGTTGCTGATCAAGTAATGGCTACCGGTAAAGATGTGATTGTTATTGGTGGTGGAGATACAGGTTCTGATTGCGTGGGAACATCAAACAGACACAAAGCAAAATCGGTTACTAATTTTGAGATTTTACCAAAACCACCAGTTGGAAGAAGTGAAACTACTCCTTGGCCTTTTTGGCCTTTACAATTAAAAACATCCTCTTCACATGAAGAAGGTTGTGACAGAAACTGGTTAATCAATACCAAAGAATTTATTTCTAATGGAAAAGGGGAATTAACAGGATTGAAAACCGTTGAAGTGGCTTGGAAAATGACTCCGGGACAAAGACCTGAATTGATAGAAAAAGAAGGATCAGAAAAAATCTGGCCTTGTGATTTAGCTTTATTGGCACTTGGATTTACAGGTCCTGAAAAAACATTAAGTGATCAATTAGGATTGGAAGTAGATTTTAGAAGCAATTATAAAGCGACCAATTATCAAACAAATGTACCTCATATATTTACTGCAGGCGACATGCGAAGAGGACAATCGTTAATTGTTTGGGCAATATCTGAAGGTCGTGAAGCTGCCAGAGAAGTCGATAAATACTTGATGGGTTATACCAATTTACCTACCAAAGGAAATGGTGATTTACCCAATTTATAGTTCTGAATAACATTTTATAACCCTTGACAGAAATTATTTGTCAAGGGTTATTTTTTTTTATAAAATTTAAAATAAATGTTTAATTTATAACTTTTTGTTACAATTTGTTAGAATTCATTCATTAGCTTGTGGGACTAAATAAAGAATAATAAATTTGCTCAAAATTAATAATTATGCAATCAAAAGACTTAGTACAATTAGCAGAACAATTTGGCAGTCCATTATACGTTTATGATGCCGAAAAAATACAATCTCAATACAATAGATTAACAAAAGCTTTTTCAAAGGTAGATAAGTTACGCATCAATTATGCAATGAAGGCTTTGTCGAATGTTGCAATACTTCAGTTATTAAGAGAAATGGGATCAGGGTTAGATACTGTCTCAATTCAAGAAGTATTATTAGGGCTTCATGCCGGCTATGAGCCAGAAAAAATATTTTACACCCCAAATGGCGTTTCATTAGAAGAAATTGAAGAAGTTACAGCTATGGGAGTTCAAATAAATATTGACAATTTGTCGATATTAGAGCAATTTGGCACAAAATATCCAAATGTTCCTGTATGCATCAGAATAAATCCTCACGTGATGGCAGGCGGAAATGCAAATATATCTGTCGGTCATATTGATAGTAAATTTGGTATTTCTGTACATCAATTACCTCATTTGGTTCGTATTGTTGAAAACACAAAAATGAATATCGTAGGTATTCACATGCATACCGGCTCCGATATTTTGGACATCGAAGTATTTTTATATGCAGCCGAAATCTTATTTGATGCTGCTAAAAATTTCAAAAATCTTGAATTTTTAGATTTTGGAAGCGGATTTAAAGTGCCGTATAAAAAAGACGATATCGAAACCGACATTGAGGAACTAGGTAAAAAATTATCCAAAAGATTCAATGCTTTTTGTGCCGAATACGGAAAAGAATTAACGTTAATATTTGAACCAGGGAAATTTTTAGTAAGTGAAGCAGGTTTCTTTTTGGCTAAAGTTAATGTAGTTAAACAAACTACTTCGACAGTTTTTGCAGGAATAGATAGTGGTTTTAATCATTTGATTAGACCAATGTTTTATGGTTCACAACATCATATCGAAAACATATCACACCCAAAAGGGAAAGAACGTTTTTACTCCGTAGTAGGATACATTTGTGAAACCGATACTTTTGCTAATAATAGAAAAATAGCAGAAATAAAAGAAGGCGATATTTTATGTTTTAGAAATGCTGGAGCGTATTGCTTCTCGATGGCATCAAACTACAACTCTAGATACAAACCAGCCGAAGTATTATGGTTAAATGGTGAAGGACATTTAATCAGAGCACATGAAACCTTTGAAGATTTATTAAAAAATCAAATTCCGTTGCCGGTATCAGCCGCTACAGTTTAAAACAAAAAAACCCATTCGCAAAACGAATGGGATTTTTTTAATAATGACAATACTATTTATTTTATATCTAACAACGTTTCCAAAACTTCAGATTCAGTTCCATTAGGAAATGGAATCTTCAACATTTGCGAAAGCGTAGGTGCAATTTGAGTAATATATTTTTTAGTGTGCAATTCTCCTTTTGGCACTTGCCATCCATAAAAAAGTAATGGTACATGGGTATCATAACTGTTAGGTGATCCGTGAGTAGTTCCGGTAGGTTGGTATTGCATGTAACCCGTCTTATCAAGTATAACTATATCACCATTTTGTTTTGGATCGAAGCCCTTTGAAATAAAACTCAAAAAATAATCATCACCTGATGAAGCTAAAATTTCTTCTTCAGTGTACACTCTTTTAACTTGTTCTTGGATCATCAAAAAATCTTTGAAACTTTGTTTTACTTTCGTCAATTCTAAGCCTTTTTGTTTTATTATTTCTTTATTGAAAAAAAGATTAAAGTTAGAATAATCCAATATTAAATCAGCACCAAACGTTTCGTTAGAATGTTTTTTTAATGCTTCAACAATGTCTTTCGAAGGAATATTTTTTACATTGTATTTATTATCTTTTAGGTAATTTGGATTTTCAGCTCCAGCGTGATCCGCAGTTAAAAAAAGTAAATAATTATCCTTTCCAACCGTTTTATCTAAATAGCTTAAAAACTGAGCCAAAGTTTGATCTAAACGCAAATAAGTATCCTGTAATTCCATAGAACGCGGTCCAAAAGTGTGTCCTACATAATCCGTTGAAGAAAAACTAACAGTAAGAAAATCTGTAACATCATCTTTCCCTAAGTCTTCTTTTTCTATAGCTATCATCGCTAATTCTGCCAAAATATCATTCCCAAAAGGTGTCGTGCGCAAAACATCAGCACCTTTTTCTTTGTATATCTTACTTAAATCATATGGAAAAATAGGTGGGTTTGCTTTATCTAATTTCCCTTCATATGGATTATCGTCAGAAAGACTTTCGTTATAAGTAGCAGCTGGCTTCAACAAATCCCAACCTGTATTGATATAGTTCATATATCGCTTTTCTTGGTTGAATTGCGTTACCCAAGCTGGTAATGTAGAACCATAAAAAGTACTAGAAATGAAGGCTCCAGTCTTACTGTACCAAAATGCCCAATTAGCAAAATGACCCGCTGGTAAAATAGCACCACGGTCTTTTAGACTCATCCCGATTACTTTTCCTTTAAAATTAGTAGCCATACGCAATTCATCAGTAATGGTGGTGCTTAGCAAGTTCTTTGGAGACATTGCACCCTCCTTTTCTGTACCATCACCTATTGTTTTTACAGTAGCGTCATCTGTACAATACATATCTTTTCCTATAGCTTTATTAAACCAATCATTCCCCACAATACCATGAGTAGAAGGGGTTGCTCCAGTATAAATACTCGCATGACCCGGTGCAGTATAAGTGGGCACATAATTGTAATGCATGTTATGAAATGTATACCCATTATTCATTAATCTTTTAAAACCATTTGCAGAAAAATCATCTGAAAAACGATACAGATATTCCATTTTCATTTGGTCTACCACTATACCCACCACTAATTTAGGACGTTGCTGAGCTTGTGAGTTCAAAGACATAATAAATGCCAAAAACAAAATAATTTTTTTCATATTATATTTTTATATTTAAAACAAAAATACAACATAAAGATTAATCAAACTCTGAACAAATACTTCAGAATAATAAATAAATCTATTCTTAACCCATCAAAAAAACACACCTAAAGTTAATTAAAAATTGCAAGCGCATATTTTACTTGCAATTGCAAAATGAAAGACTAAATTTGAGTAGATTTCTAAATAAAGTAATTATGGAAATGTATGACAATAAAAATACTGCTCAAAAATCATTCGATGAAAATTATTTATCAGAAGAATTATTACAGGCACAATGGGCGGAATTTATAGAACTAAAGAAAGTAATTGCGGAAATATACCTTAAAAAAGGAAGTCCAATAACCATCTTAGACATCGGAATTGGTAATGCTCGAATAGTAAAACATTTAAGTGCAATTCCCGAAATGTGGAATATGGTTAAATTCTATGACGGTACTGATAATGCCGAAACATGTGTTAATTTATCACGTAACACAGCAAATGAATTAAATATAGAAGATAAAGCGACCGTTTATTTTTTAGATGCTGTAAAATTAAATCAATTACAAAAGCAGTATGATTTGATTATTACAACTTGGTTTACAGCAGGTAATTTTTATCCTGAAAACTTCCCTTTTCAAAATTATAATTTATTATCCGAAAAAATTGATTTATCAAAAAATGAAAAATTTGATACTATTTTCACCTTTGCCTATAAAATGCTGAATGCTAATGGAGAAATTTTAATTGGAGCCTGCTATATTGACAACGAGAATACGAGAAAAAAGCAAGAACTATCGTATCAGAAAATGGGAATGACTGTAATAACTGATGCCAAAGATAGTTTTACAGCTACTAAAGAAAGATTTTGGTCACAAAGATTTACAAGAGAAAAAATATATCAATATTTTAGATTTGTAAAACGGAAAAAAATATCATTTACC
>NZ_SMLH01000013.1 GCF_004349315.1 Flavobacterium ranwuense
ATAAACTACGCAAATGAATAACTACTATATATTGAAATCAAAATTTATTGAAGAGTAAATTGTAGTTTGATTAATGAAAATCAATAATATTCAAAATCATTTAGAATATTTGTATTCTCATTTCAGGCCCTGATTAATGTTTATATAATTATTTGTATTTTTTTTAAATTTTAAACTATTGATTTTCAAAATAATGTGTTTTGGGTCATATAAGTCATTTCTAATTAGATTAGTTAATACACCTTCAATTCAATTACGAAAATTAGGCAACAAAAAAAGCAGCAAGATATCTTGCTGCTTTTTTTAATTAAAAAATAAATAAACTATTCAGTCAAAATTGATTCTGTAGTGAAAACATTCAATTCCATCATGCATTTCTTCATCATCTGATACGTTCTTTCAATGTCATTATCTAGACCGATAGAAAAACGGATTAAACCATCAGTCAATCCCATTTCTATTTGTTCTTCCATCGGAATTTCGCTGGAAGTTGAAGTTCCTGGTGCGCTAAATAAGGTTTTATAAAATCCTAAACTTACCGCAAGATAACCTAGATTTTTGGCTTGCATCAATTCCATCAATGCATTGGCTTTTTCCAATGTACCAACATCTAAGGTCATCATCCCGCCAAAACCATATTCGTGATTAATCATTGACGAATACAGTTCATGACTTGGGTGGCTTTTTAAACCAGGATAAACCGTTTTAAGCCCGTCTTTTTCAAAACGTTCCGCAAGATACATCGCATTATGGCTGTGTTGTTTCATTCTAATATGTAGCGTGCGCAAGTTTTTCATTACACTGGCAGAACGTAAACTATCCATCGTTGGTCCCAATAACATACTTGCACCACTATTTACATTTTTTAAACTATCAATAAATTCCTGAGAAGCACACGTTACTCCGCCAACAGTATCACTGCTTCCGTTGATGTATTTCGTTAAACTGTGAATCACAATATCAGCACCTAATTTTGCAGGAGAAACTGATAATGGTGAAAAAGTATTATCGACCGCTAATTTCAAATTGTGTTTTTTTGCAATTTTTGCCAAACCGGCAATATCAGCCACTTCCAGTAAAGGATTACTGACCGTCTCACAGTACAAAACTTTAGTTTCGGCGGTAATTGCAGCTTCCACAACATCTAATTTTGTGATGTCAACAAAAGTGGTTTTGATGCCTAATCTTGGTGTGAAATTCTTTAAGAAAGCATACGTTCCGCCATATATAGTTCTGCTGGAAACGATGTGATCGCCCGAACCGCACAATTGCAACAGCGTAGGTGTAATCGCTCCCATTCCTGATGCTGAAACATTTGCTGTTTCCGTTCCTTCCATCGCTGCCAAGGCTTTGTCTAAGTACAAATTACTTGGTGACGAATGACGAGAATACAAGTAGCATCCTTCCATATTTCCTTCAAAAGTATCGAACATTGTTTTTGCCGATAAGAAAGTATAGGTTGATGAGTCTGAAATAGATGGATTTACACCGCCAAATTCTCCAAAGTACTGCAAATCCTGAATGTTGTCTGCGGGATTGAAATTTTTCATGTTTTAATTTTTTAGGAGCTAATCCCGCTATCCATTGCAATCTTTATCTTTTTTAAAGAAAAAAAGAAAAGGATTTCCATTTCTATCGGGGCTAGGACATTTCGTTATTTTAAGAAACTTAATTCAAAATAAACACTTTGTAGATTATTAGTCAATAGAAGTATGTAATAATAGATTTTAAAACTATTAAACTTAATTTTAAAAGTTAAATATTCTAAATTTGCATAAATAGTTAGGTAATAATAGTTTTTCTTTCAATAAGGAACCCTTAAACTCATAACCCATAACTCATAACTCAAAAACATGACATTAGATCCAATAGATAAAAAACTACTTTTTTTATTACAATCCGATAGCAAGAAAACAACCAAAGAACTTTCTTTAAAACTTAATCTTTCAGTTACTGCTGTCTACGAGCGTATAAAAAAATTGGAAAGGGAAGGAATTATCGATAAATACGTCGTGTTAGTCAATCGTTCGAAAATCGAAAAAGGTTTTGTGGTTTTCTGCCATCTCAAATTAATACAACATACCAAGGAGTTTCTTACCAAATTCGAAAGCGAAGTGATACAACTCAAGGAAGTCCTTGAATGTCATCATGTGAGTGGTGATTACGATTATATCTTAAAAATAGTAGTAAAAGATATGGAAGCGTATCGGGAATTTTTGGTTACAAAATTGACCACATTGCAACATATAGGAAGTACACACAGTACATTCATGATTAGCGAAGTAAAAAACACTACGGTTGTTGATATCTAGAATAAATGTAAATTTTAAGCGGTATTCAATGATAAGTAAATGTTAATTGGTAAAAATTCGTAACAAAAAACCTTCTGAATTAAACTTTAAACAAAACTTAATTCCTTAATTTTGTGCAACATTTTATAAAACACAATAAAAAAATATACTATGAGTTCATTTGACGTAGTCATTATAGGTTCTGGACCTGGCGGATATGTATCAGCGATTCGTTGTGCACAATTGGGTTTCAAAACAGCAATTATCGAAAAATATTCCACTCTTGGAGGAACTTGCCTAAATGTAGGTTGTATTCCTTCAAAAGCATTACTTGCTTCTTCTCATCATTACAGTGAAATTGCTCATTTTGCAGATCACGGAATTGAAGTTTCCGGAGAAGTAAAAGTGAACCTTGAAAAAATGATTGCGCGCAAACAAGCCGTTGTGGATCAGACTTCAGGTGGGGTGAAATTTTTAATGGACAAAAATAAAATTACAGTTCTGGAAGGATTGGGTTCGTTTGTTGATGCTACACATGTTGCTGTTACAAAAGCGGATGGAACTTCTGAAACGATCGAAGCTAAAAATATCATTATCGCTACGGGTTCAAAACCATCTTCGTTGCCATTTATCAAAATCGATAAAGAAAGAATCATCACTTCTACCGAAGCGTTAAAGCTTAAAGAAGTACCAAAACATTTAGTGATTATTGGAGGTGGAGTAATTGGGATTGAATTAGGCCAAGTGTATTTACGATTGGGAGCGCAAGTTTCTGTTGTAGAATATTTGGACCGAATTATTCCTGGAATGGATGCTTCATTATCTAAAGAATTGACTAAAGTATTAAAAAAACAAGGCATGAAATTCTACGTTTCACATAAAGTGAAATCTGTAGAAAGAAATGGAGAAGGTGTTGTTGTTCAAGCTGAAAATGCAAAAGGAGAAACAATTACTCTTGAAGGAGATTATTCATTGGTTTCTGTGGGACGTCGCCCGTATACTGATGGATTGAATGCAGATAAAGCAGGCGTGAAAATCTCAGATAGAGGAATGGTTGAAGTAAACGATCATTTACAAACTTCAGTTTCGAATATTTATGCTATTGGTGATGTTGTTCGTGGAGCGATGTTAGCGCACAAAGCAGAAGAAGAAGGTACAATGGTTGCTGAGATTTTGGCAGGTCAAAAACCACATATTGATTATAACTTAATTCCGGGAGTGGTTTATACTTGGCCAGAAGTGGCTGCAGTAGGACAAACTGAGGAACAATTGAAAGCTTCTGGTGTGGAATTCAAATCAGGAAGCTTTCCTTTCAAAGCCTTAGGTCGTGCAAGAGCTGGTGGAGATTTAGACGGATTTGTAAAAATTCTTGCTGATGCAACAACAGATGAAGTGCTGGGAGTTCATATGATTGGAGCCCGTTGTGCTGATTTAATCGCTGAAGCGGTTACGGCAATGGAATTCAAAGCATCTGCTGAAGATATTTCAAGAATGTCCCATGCACACCCAACATTTGCAGAAGCGATAAAAGAAGCTGCATTAGCCGTTACTGACAATAGAGCTTTGCATGTGTAATTGGAGAATCTGAAATTAGATAATTAAATCTCGTTTTAAAATAAAGAAACCCGTTCAATTGAGCGGGTTTTATTTTGTTATGAGGTGAGTTTATTTAGCCTTTAGCTATAAATAAACCTTTATAGTTTTCCCAATGGCTGTAAATTAAAAACAGATTGCCTAAAAATAAGAACAAGGCAATTGGTATTCCTTCGGGGGACAAGAAAAAATTAATAAATAAAATGTTTATGGTTATAGGTAATATTAAGATATTGGCTAATGTAACATACCGTCCGGTAATAAAGGATAGTCCACAAAGGAATTCCATTGATTTTGCCAAGGGGATTAAATAAGTAGATGCAACTAAACCCACATTAAAAGCCTTGAAATTCCCAGTAACTTCAGGTTCCGGTGCTAGTTTTAGAAAGAAGCTAACAGACGCATAAAGTAACAAAAGTCCAATTAAGGTTCGGATAATAATAATTGCAATTTTCATAGTATATGGTGTTTTAGAGGTTATATATTTGAGAATTATTATTGGGGTATTGCACTTTCATCCATATGCATAATTTCCCATTGATGCCCATCTAAATCGGCAAAACTATGTCCGTACATCCACCCATGATCTTGTGGCTCCATATAAATTGAACCACCAGCATCTACTGCATTTTTGACCATTTCCTCTACTTTTTCTCTACTTTCAACATCTAAGGCTATTAATACTTCGGTATTTTTATGGGCGTTGCAAATTTCTTTTTTGGTAAAGTCTTTAAAACGTTGCTCGGTCACTAGCATTGCAAAAATATTTTCTCCTATAATCATGCAAGTAGCATGCTCATCAGTAAATTGTGGATTGAAAGAAAATCCAAGTGTGGTAAAAAAATCAATTGATTTTTTTAGGTCTTTAACAGCTAAATTTATAAAAATTTTTGAAACCATAATGAGAATGATTAAACGATTAAAAGAATCCAAAATTTATCATACACTATCAAATTTACAAAAAAATAAACTAATTTTAGTATAATCAGTTATTGAAGGTTTATTTTTTGTTGTAATTTTGAATTTTAAACACCAATACTTTTTGAGAACTTCAATTTACAAGTCTATTTCTGATCCAAAATTGTTCAAACAACAACTTTTATTTTGGTCTCAACAGTTTCGAGAAATCATTTATTTGGACAGTAATGATTATCCGCAAAAATATTCCAGTTATGACTGCGTTCTTGCGGTGGATGCATTTACCTCAATAAAGACTGATTATCACAATGCTTTTGAGGATTTAAAACAATACCAGCAAATTACCAAAGACTGGCTTTTTGGCTATTTATCGTATGATTTAAAAAATGACATTGAGCAATTACAATCTACCAATTTTGATGGGCTGGATTTCCCAGATTTGTATTTCTTTCAACCTAAGAAGCTGTTTTTATTGAAAGGGAATCAACTGGAAATTAAATATCTTAATATGTGTGATGATGAAGCTGAGGAAGACTTTGAAAATATAGTCGAAAGTCGAAAGTCGAAAGTCGAAACTGGAGTAACAATAAAAATTCAGCAACGAATTCCGGAGGTGAGTTATCTTGAAAAGGGTTCCAAAATATTGGAACACATTCATCAAGGTGATATTTATGAAGCCAATTTTTGTATGGAGTTTTTTGCTGAAAATGCAATTATAGATCCAATCGAAAAATTTATAAAACTCAACGAAATTTCTCAGCCTCCATTCGCCGTTTTTTTTAAGAATAACAATCATTTTTTACTTTCGGCGACACCGGAACGCTATTTAAAGAAAGAAGGAGAGCTTATTATTTCACAACCTATTAAAGGAACGGCTAAACGATTTTTGGATGTAATCGAAGATGAGAAATCAAAAACACAATTAGCTTTAGATCCAAAGGAGAGAGCAGAAAACATTATGATTACGGATTTAGTGCGAAATGATTTATCTCGAACTGCACAAAAGGGATCAGTTGAAGTACAAGAGTTATGTGGCATTTATTCTTTCTTGCAAGTGCATCAAATGATTTCTACGGTTACTTCAAAATTGGATTCACAATATTCCGCTGTAGATGTGATAAAAACAACTTTCCCAATGGGAAGTATGACAGGAGCGCCAAAGATTTCGGCGATGAAAATTATTGAGGAACTGGAAGAAACAAAACGCGGTTTATATAGCGGTGCTGTGGGTTATTTTGGACCAAACGGTGATTTCGATTTCAATGTGGTTATCCGAAGTATTTTGTATAATCAAGAAAAAAAATACGTTTCTTTTTCAGTTGGAAGTGCTATAACTTCACAATCAATTCCTGAAAAGGAGTATGAAGAATGTTTGCTTAAAGCAAAAGCTATGCGAGAAGTTTTAAGCTAAATCAAAATGAATTAATTAAATTTGAACATGCTACAGAAATTCCAAAATCATCTGCTTCATAATTTCCAGTTCTTGAATGGAAAAAAAATCCTTCTTGCTACAAGCGGCGGGAAAGATAGTATGGTAATGGTACATTTGTTTCAGCAATTAGAGTATAAAATAGGAATTGCAAATTGCAATTTTCAATTGCGTGGAATAGAAAGTTTTGAAGATCAAAATTTCGTTCAGGAATATGCCGCTACAAATGATATTCCGGTATTTATAACACAATTTGATACAAAAGCTTTTTCTGAAGATTATAAAATTTCTACACAAGTTGCAGCCCGCGAGTTACGTTATAATTGGTTTTATGAGTTATTGGAAACTGAAAAATTTGATTATATTCTTACGGCACATCATGCCGATGATAATTTGGAAACTTTCTTAATCAACCTTAGTCGAGGAACAGGATTAGAAGGTTTGACAGGGATTCCGGAACAGAACGAAAAAGTAATTCGTCCACTTTTGGCATTTAGCCAAGAGGAAATGGAAGAATATGCCAAATTAAATAACATTCAATGGCGCGAGGACAGCAGTAATGCATCTGATAAATACCTTCGAAATAAGATTAGACATCATCTGGTTCCGATGTTAAAGGAATTGAACCCAAATTTCCTTTCCTCGTTTCACAAAACGCAAGCTTATTTGCAAGAAGCACAAGTTATGGTTGAAGATGCTTCGATTATGGTCTATCAGCAAGTAGCAAAGCAAAAGGAGGATGATATTTACTTTGATTTAAAGAAATTAAAAAAATTACCGAACTATAAATCGTATTTATACCAATGGTTGAAAGAATTTGAATTTTCGGCGTGGGATGATATTTATGATTTGGTCGAAAGCCAATCGGGTAAATACGTTTTTTCTCCAGAATACCGATTATTGAAAGACAGAGATTCTTTAATTTTGAGTCCTATAAATTTCGAAAATAACGAAGAAAAATATTTCATTAATGAAAATCAAAAAGTAGTTAAAGTTCCCTTAAATCTTTCGTTTTGTAAAGTAGCCGACATTAATTTAACAACCAACTCAGCTATCTTTGTTGACGCTGATAAATTACAATATCCGTTGATTTTACGCCGTTGGAACGAGGGAGATAGTTTTCAACCTTTTGGGATGAATGGTAAATCGAAGAAAGTGAGTAAGCTTTTTAAAGATGAAAAATTATCATTAATAGAAAAAGAAAACTCTTGGCTTTTATGTTCTAATGATCAAATAGTCTGGATTATTGGTCTTCGTCAGGATGAACGCTTTAGAATAGAAAATACAACAAAGAATATACTTAAAATACAATTAGAATAATGAAGAAACTACTATTACTTATTGCTTTTTTGGCTTTTGCCAATGGGAATGCCCAAATTCTTGATCCTGCAAAATGGACTACCAAAATAGAAAAAAAATCAGAGAATAATTATATCCTTACTTTCAATGCTGTCATAGAAAATGATTGGCATTTGTATTCCCAATTTACTCCAGACGGCGGGCCGTTACCACTGGAAATCATTTTTAAAAATCAAAAAGGAAACTTTAACTTAGTTGGTAAAGCCAAAGAAAGTAAAACGAGAACTGCCTTTAATGATATATTTGAAGTTAACGAAACGTTCTTCGAAAAGAAAGCTCAAATCCAACAAGAAATTACAATAACAAACTCGAAGCTTACTGAAATTAAAGTAGATTTTAATTATCAGGTTTGTAAGGAAGTTTGTATCAATGTAGAGAAAAATTTCACGTTCACAATTCCTGCGGTATCAAAAAAAACAGCAATAGTAGCAACTGATTTAACTCAAATAGATTCAGCAAAAGTTGACACTGTAGTTTCGCAAACTGGAACAGCTGAAGAGCAAGTTAGTACTCCTGAAAAAGTGGTTCCTATTGATTCTAAACCTTCAAAACAAAGAGGATTGTGGTCTATTTTCTTCATCGCTTTTTTATCTGGATTTGCCGCATTGCTTACGCCTTGTGTCTTTCCGATGATCCCTATGACAGTAAGTTTCTTTACGAAACAAAGTAAAACAAAAGCAAAAGGGATTAGAAATGCCATTATTTATGGAATTGCCATCATATTCATTTATGTAGTATTAGGATTTTTAGTGACTTGGATTTTTGGTGCCGATGCATTAAATGCGCTTTCAACTAACGTTTGGTTTAATATTATTTTCTTTATTTTATTGGTTGTTTTTGCTGCCTCATTTTTGGGTGCTTTTGAAATTATGTTACCTAATTCATGGGCTAATAAAGTTGATAATCAAGCTGACAGAGGAGGAATAATTGGAATTTTATTCATGGCTTTGGCATTAGCGATTGTATCTTTTTCTTGTACAGGACCTATTGTAGGAACACTTTTAGTTGAAGCAGCTTCTAAAGGCGGAATCGCACCAATTGTTGGAATGTTTGGGTTTTCCTTGGCTTTAGCCTTGCCTTTTATGTTGTTTGCGATGTTCCCAGGTTGGTTGAATTCATTACCAAAATCCGGTGGATGGTTGAATACCGTTAAAGTAGTTTTAGGATTTTTAGAGTTGGCATTGGCATTCAAATTTTTATCGAATGCAGATTTGGTATTGCAATTGCATTTCTTGGAAAGAGAAGTTTTCTTGGCAATTTGGATCGCTATTTTTGGAACGCTGGCATTTTACTTATTCGGAAAAATTACGCTTCCGCATGATAGTCCGATGAATCATATTTCAGTGGGAAGATTGTCTTTGGGTTTAGTAGTTTTGGCCTTTACAATATATTTGATTCCCGGAATTTGGGGAGCACCTTTAAAATTAATTTCCGGTTTCCCGCCACCAATGACCTATAGTGAAAGTCCATACGGTGTAGGAAACTCAAAAGGCGGATCGAATGCCTCAGCCCAAATTTTGCCGGAAGGCGCACATTTAGGGCCTCACGATCTTATAGCTTTTGAAGATTATGAAAAAGGATTGGCTTATGCCAAATCAGTAAACAAACCAATTTTACTTGATTTCACAGGATATGCTTGTGTAAATTGCAGAAAGATGGAAGATTACGTTTGGTCTGATCCCGCTATTCTAAAAATATTGCAAGATGAAGTAGTTTTAATCTCCTTGTATGTGGATGATAAAAGAGAATTGCCAAAAAGTGAGCAATACGTATCCAAAGAAACGGGTAAAGAAATTGTAAGTGTTGGAAACAAATGGAGTGATTTTCAAATCACAAGATACAAAGCTAATGCGCAACCGTATTACATCGTTTTAGATGTAGAAGAGAAAATGTTGTCGGATAAACCGGAAAGTTATAACTCAGATATCAATGCCTACAAAGGATGGTTAAGAGCAGGAATTGATAGATTTAAAAAGGCCAAATAATACCTAGGGTCTGGACACAAATATTGAACCGAATATTTAAACACGAATTGCACTAATTTCAACTAATCAATTATTGGAAATTAGTGCAATTCGTGTTTAAACTTGTTACATATTGACCTATAAAATCAATGTAAAGTCGCTTAAACTGTATCATTAACGGTAGCAAATAATACGGGCTTTTATTCGATTGTTTTTTCGATATAATCAGAATTTAAAAGATACAATGCGCCCATATACCTTATTTTGAATGCGACTAAATCCCCAATTTTGTAGTTCTTTTTAGAATTTGAAATATCAATAACCAACATGTCAGAACTGGCGTCCACAATAGTGATATCAGTATCGTCAGATTCGATGTATTGTGGCTGCATGTCTAATAAACCAATGTCTAAAATGGCTCTGAGTGAAGTAATTCCTAAATCAGTGACATCATTCATTGAAAAAGAATTTCCGGCTACATTCTCGCCTAATTCACCTGTTGGTGTATTTGGTTTTTCGGTGATTTCTATGATTTCAGCATATAATTTGAAAACATCATTGTGCATTCCTTCGATGGTATTTCCTGTAAACAAATCTTTCCCAAAAAAGAGAGCTTCTCCTATTCGAAAATGATTGACAGCCATAGGTCGGGCGTTTTTAAGGATTAAAGGAATCGCAACGGAGGTTCCTCCGGAAACGAATGGAATACTGATGTTAAATTTAGCTTCGATTAATTGTTTGTATAAACTCAACTGAATCAACTTATCCTGTGTAGGCATTACACCACTAAGACAATTAAGATTGGTTCCAATTCCAGATATTTCGATATTAGGCATTTTTAAAATAGTGCCATAAAATTCTATTAATTCCTCACCCATAACGCCTTCACGAAGATCACCCATTTCAATCATGATGATGATTTTATGAGTCTTGTTTTGTTTGACTGCTTCGTCCGAAAGTAATTGTATGGTATAGATTTCGGTGTTAAAACTAATGTCGGCATACCGCACAATACTCTCGATGCTTCGTTTTGCAGGAGGTTTAATGTAAACGGTTTGAATTTCGGGATCCAGTCCTTTAATTTTCTTCAAGTTACTCACTCTGGAGTCGTGAATTTCCCGTACTCCTAAAGCGATGATTTCTTTAAGATAAATTTTATTTCCACACAATAGTTTTGAAACTACTCCCCATTTGATGTTTCTGGATTTAAATGTTTGGTCTAAAAATTGATAATTTTCCTGTAATTTTTTTCGATATAATTTTATGAAGGCCATTTTTGATAATTTAAAACAAGTTATTTGAAGACAGAATTATTTAGTCAGTCTCATTTCCAGGTATTTATTGGTAAAACCTAAATTTTCGTATAGTTTTTTTGCCGGATTATCAGGTTCTACATGCAATGCAATATTCCCTTCGGTAATGGATATGGCCTTTTGCATCAATTGTTTTCCAAAACCCTTGCCACGTTGGCTATTGTCAACAGCGATATAAACCAAAATATTTTCTGGAATGTAATCTTTCATTCCGGTGTTGTTTAAAACGACAACGCCTACAATTTTTTGATCGTCTATTCCCACTATAATATTCCCTCCTTTGGCAGGATTCATGACATAATTAATACATTTTTGAATGTCTTCAATGGTATCGCCATATTGTTCTAAATGGGTATAAAGGAATAGTGCTACAATTTGATTGGTATAAATTGTATCTTCTCCAGTAGTAGCATTAATTTGTTTGAATTCCATTTTGTCTTTCTTTTTTGTTATAGTGATAAAGTGATATTGTAACGAATAAAATAAGTGAAATGCTTATTCCATAGAGGTTTGCATCTAAATGTTCCGGCAGTTTTATTCCTAAAGGTAGTTTATTCTCCGTAACAATTAGCAGGATTGTGGTTGCACCCCCAAAAAGCATACTCCAAAAAGCAGCTATTGGATGGCTTTTTTTCCAAAACAAAGCGCCTATTACCGGAACAAACAACCCTGAAACCATAAAGGCATAGGAGTAAAGCATCAGTTCTAATACATTTTGCATTTGAGAAGCTATTAAAATAGCAAGAAAACCAACGATCAAGGTGACCATTTGTGAAAGTCGGAGTTCTTTTTTATGACTTAATTCTTTTTTAGAAAATTTAGCAATAATATCGGTAACAATATTTCCCGAAGCCGCCATTAAGCAACTGTCGGCAGTAGAAAGTATGGCCGAAAAATAGGAAGAAAGCATTAGTCCCATTAATCCTACAGGAAGTATGGTTGCCAGTAAAATAGGCAATCCCATTTCGCTGTCCATAGTAGCTGCATCAGTAATGCCGTCAAACATTCCTTTGGTTGCCGCCACTTTAGCTAGCATTCCCAAAATAACTCCCATAAATGCCATTATTGGCCATTCAAAAACACCTGCAATCAACCATGCTTTTTTAGCTTCTTTCTCCCCTTTGCTCGCATAAATTCGCTGGTATAAAGTCATTCCTACAAACCAAATGGGTATAATGGTTATGGACCAATTTAAAATCTGATACCATTTCACATTGGTCAGCGACAAATATTCAGGTGATAATGTAGCTTTGATCGCGTCATAACCTCCAACGGCATTGTAGGCAACTGGAATTCCTATGAAAACCAATCCGCCAATCAGGACTAACCATTGGATTGTATCGGTATATATAACGGCTTTTAATCCTCCAATAGCGGTGTAGATTACCGCTATAAGTCCCATGACAATTAGTGCTGTTTGTAAATTAAGTCCTTCTATGGTTGCCGAAGCTAATTTGGCTCCAGCCAAAACCTGAGAACTTGTAAATCCGATATATCCAATAGCCGAAATAATTCCGGCCAGCAGCGCGACTTTAGCGTTATAAAAATGATCAAATATTTGCGGAAAAGTGAAAAACTTGTATTTATGTCCTAACGCACTTACTTTTGGAATAAGAAAAACGGCACTGAGCCAAGCGCCAAGCAGTCCGGTAAATAGCATCCAAGAGCCTGATATCCCCATCGTAAAACCAAGTCCGCCTAATCCTATTGAGAATCCACCGCCAACATCTGTGGCTACGACGGATAAACCAATGTGCCAGCTGCTCATATTTCGGCCACTTACATAAAAATCTTCTGCGGTTTTATTTTTGTTAAAAAAATAAACGCCAACTCCTAACATAGCCAGCATATAAACAACAAAGATTGCATAATCTATTATGTGCATATTTTTAATTTTCGATTATTTATTAGCCTGTAAATGGAATTTTTCCAAAAGGCAAAAGATGCAGTAAACTGCAAAAAAGATGATTTTTTCAGAATGATTTCTGAAATCAAGGAATCTTTATTTTGGATTAAAAGTTCACAAAAAGAGACTTTATTAATCGCAAAAAAAATAATTTGGTATTTTACAAATGTAAGGTAAATTTATCCAAAAAGCCCCCTTAAAGTGTAGATATAGTCTTTTCCATAAAGAAATCAAGGGCTTTTTCTAAGCATTTTAGCAGTAAAATAAAAGCAAAAAATAATATTAACAACCTGTAAATCATGTCATTAGGATATAAATATTGTTTTTATTTTTGTATCATAAAGTTAAAATAATCTTTTTGTCAAAAAAAGGGCATGTAAATTTAAAAAGGCACTATTTGAAGTTTCTGAGATGAAAATTAACATCAAATATTGTATCATTGAATTCATTTTTTAGAAGAACAATAATCATAAAATACTATTTGATTGTTTAAAGACTTTTTTTATTTTTTTACAAATCATGGTTCATGCTTTGTAAAAAAAAATAAAAAAATTAAGAAGACTATATTAGGTAAGATTTTTTACCTTTAAAAACTATTTAAATTCAATAAATTTCATGAAAAAACTATTAAGTATTTCTCTTTTTTGTATTGGTACAATTCTGTTTGCCCAAGACAATAAAACAAATTATGTATCTGATAACTATACCAAGAAGGAAGTGCATATTAAAATGCGTGACGGTGCAGAATTATTTACTTCTATCTACACTCCAAAAGATGTTTCTAAAAAATATCCAATTATAATGCAAAGAACGCCTTATAATTCGGGTCCTTATGGAGAAAATCAGTTCAAGAAAAGTATTTCTCCCAGTGAAACCATGATGAAAGAGGGATATATTGTGGTGTATCAAGATGTTCGTGGCAGGTTCATGAGTGATGGTTTATATGACAATATGCGTGGTTTTATTCCAAATAAAAAAGAAAAAAAAGATACTGATGAAGCTTCGGATACGTATGATACGATTGACTGGCTGGTTAAAAATGTGGCTCATAATAACGGGAATGTTGGAACTTGGGGGATATCGTATCCCGGTTTTTACGCTACGTATTCCTTGTTGAGTAATCATCCCGCATTGAAAGCAGTTTCGCCTCAGGCTTGTATTGCTGATTTCTTTTTTGATGACTTTCATCATAATGGAGCATATTTGTTGAGCTATTGGAAAGTAACTCCATTATTTGGTCCTCAAAAAACAAAACGTACTACGGAACCTTGGTATAAATTCACGAATACGGGAACTAATGATGATTACCAGTTTTTCTTGGATGCAGGACCATTATCTAATTTAGACAAGTATTATGGTAAAGAAGATGAATTTTGGCAGCAGCTGAAAGACCATTCCAGTTATGATGATTTTTGGCAAAAACGTGGAATTTTGCAACATTTAAAAAATATAAAACCAGCTGTAATGACAGTAGGAGGTTGGTTTGATGCAGAAGATTTATACGGTCCTTTAAATACATATAGCACAATTGAAAAGAGCAGCAAAAATTACAACACAATCGTTATGGGACCTTGGAGCCATGGAGATTGGGCTAGAAATTCAGCAAAACAAGTGATTGGTAATATTAATTTTGGCGACAGTATTTCCGGATTTTATCAAAAAAATATAGAAGCAAATTTCTTCCGTCATTTCTTAAAAAATAATGGGAAAGGTGAAAACAAATTACCTGAAGCCTATGTTTTTGATACTGGTAGAAAAGAGTGGCAGACTTTTGCGGTTTGGCCTCCACAAAATACGGCAAAGCAAGATTTCTTTTTGCAAGATAACCGATTGTCAAAAATTGCAAAGAAGAATTTTGCCTTTGAAGAATTTATCAGTGATCCTAAAAAACCGGTTCCTTATTCTGAGGATATCAAACAACAAGGGCTTACGCCAAGAAAATACATGACCGATGATCAGCGTTTTGCTGCGAGACGTCCTGATGTGTTAGTTTTTGAAACAGAGGTTTTGAATGAGGACACTACTTTGGCGGGAGAAATCTTGGCTAAATTGCAAGTTTCGACTACAGGAACTGATGCGGACTGGATTGTTAAAGTGATTGACGTTTTCCCGAATGATGAACCGGAGACAAAAGAAGTTGCTCCTTATTTAAAGATGAGTAATTACCATATGATGGTACGTAGTGAGGTAATGAGAGGGCGTTTTAGAAATAGTTTCTCAAAACCGGAACCTTTTGTTGCCAATGAGAAAACGGCAGTAAATATCAAATTGCAAGATGTTTTTCATACGTTTAAAAAAGGACACAAAATTCAGATTCAAGTTCAAAGCACATGGTTTCCGTTTATTGATTTGAATCCGCAAACGTTTGTAGACAATATATTCTATGCAAAACTAGAGGATTTTAAAAAACAAACGCATAGAATTTATAATGATTCAAAAATTGAGTTTACAGTTTTAAAATAAAGACAAAAAGGTAATACAAATATCAAAACCCAAAAGAGGCTGTCCGTAAAGACAGCCTCTTTTTATTTATAAATTCTAAACAGATTATCTTTTAATTGGTTTCATGAAATTTTAATAATTAAAATAGAAAATAGCGTTAAAAAGGCAATATTTTTTTAAGTAATTTTTTTTATTTCTTCTGAAAAAATATAAAATATGTAGTTGGTAGTTTTTTTTATCCCTTTAATCGAAAATGTATTAAAAATTGGATTAATGTATTCTTAATTACATAAATTAGTATTTAAGTTTTTGAAAATTAGACAATTGTAATGATGTTTTTTATTGAAAAGACTTAAGTCAATAGAGATCTTATTCTATTGATTCTGCATTTTATAGTTTGACATATAGTATTCGTTATTTTATTATTTAAATTCAATTAATATGAAAACATTTCTACTCAAATCACATTTTTTAACGATTGTTTTTTTAATTGCAAATTTGTTTTTTGCAAGTGTTGCTTTTGGGCAGGCTGCAATAACTTCAGACCAGCCAGATTATAAACCTGGCACTATTGCAACATTTACTGGCGTAGGTTTCCAATCAGGAGAGTCTGTTCATTTGCAAGTTTTGCATTCAAATATTTACCCTGATGATACTGCAGATGTAGTACATGATTCTTGGATTGTTTCTGCAGATGTAAATGGTAAATTTGTGACAACTTGGCAAGTGAGTGCAACTCATTGTGTAGGTAAAATATTAAGAGCTATTGCTATAGGCCAGTCCTCGGGCGAAAATGTTTGGCATGAGTTTACGGATCCGTTAATTACTTCAACTAGTACAGGCGGTAATTGGAATAGTGGTAGCACATGGGTTGGTGGAAATGTTCCGCTTGCTGCTGATGATGTAGTAATTGCCGTAGGAGCAACTGTTACAGTTATTGATGATAGATCAGCTAAATCAGTTAGTATTTTAGGTGGTGGTAGTAACACTAAACTCCTGATTAATTCCGGAGTTATATTAACTGTTTCTGGGAATGTAACTATAAATGCGCCCGGTACTAACAGCATTACAAATGAATTAGCTGTTGGAACCGGAACATTAACTATTGGTGGGAATTTAAGTGTTGATGGAGCAAATGGAGGGGGTGGTAGAAAGGGAATTTTTTCAATATCTTCTGGAACGGTAAATTTAGCTGGGAATATTATTAATCCATCAAATAATAGTAATGCACAAATAGTTTTTTCAGGTTCTGGAATTTTAAAAGTTGCTGGTAGTTTTTCATGGGGAGGTAATTCAACATTTATACCCGGAACGGGAACCATTGAATACAATGGTGCTGCGCAAACAATTCTGGGCCCTGCTTCTTACTATAAACTATCAACCACTGGTAGTGGTATTAAATCAATGAATACAGGCATAACTGTTGCTAATACATTTGATATTGGTTCAGGAACAACAGTTGATGCTTTAGGATTTACTACTACTATTTCAGGAGCTGCAACATTAAATGTCAACGGAACACTAAATTTTTCAAATTCAAGTGGTTTATTCCAATCTGGCACTACTGGTGTTACAACCTTAATCATGGGTTCAATAGGAAAAATTCGAACTGTTGATAACTTAGGTTTAGGTCCTGCAGCAAATGCTTCATTGGTTACACAGTCTGGAGGAACGTGGATAACATCAAGTATTAATTCCAATGGCAGTATTGAGTATTACTTTACTGGTGCTCAGAATGTAACGGCTAGAACATATAATAATCTTTTACTTAATAGTTCAGGTATAAAAACATTTGGTGGTAGTTTAATTATAAATGAAAATCTGTCTATTAGCGGTACAGCAATAGCAAATTTGGGAAATACTAATTCTACTGCAGGTTCACTAACTTTTGGCGGTGTTGCGCAACCCATAATGTCATGGGGAAGTACAGCTTCTGCTGCTATCCATAAAAATAGCACTTATTTTGGAACAACAGCAACAGGTATTTTAAATCCATGTGCTGCTATCACTGCTGCATTAAGCGGAACTTCTTCTATTTGCAACGGTAACAATGCAATTTTAACAGTTACCATAAGTGGTGGAGTAAGTCCTTATACCGTTGTGTATACTGGCGGGACCGGAGGCACCGTAACTTCCTATATCAGCGGAAGCAATATTTCTGTTAGCCCTATTTCAAATACAACATACACACTTATTTCTGTTACTGATGCCAATGGCTGCGCAGCTACTGTAACTGGTTCGGCAGTGGTAACAGTGAATACAGTACCTGTATTAGGAATAATTGGAAATAAAAACGTGAACGAACAGGTTAATTTAGCCTTCACCGCTACGTCCAGTGATCAGGATGTTCCATCCCAAACATTGACCTATACATTAGATGCAACATCGATAGCCGCAGGAATGAGTATCACCAGTGCAGGGGCTTTCAGCTGGACACCGACTGAGGCACAAGGGGGAAGCTCTTATCCGGTAACTGTTACCGTTACGGACAATGGGGCAAACCTACCGAATCTTACTGATACCGAAACGTTCAATATTGCGGTTGCAGAGGTAAACGTGGCTCCCGTACTGGCAGCAATCGGTAACAAATCTGTAAATCAATTGGCTAATTTGACGTTTACAGCTACGGCCACGGATTCTGATATTCCTATTAATGTTTTAACTTTCAGTTTGGTTGGTGCTCCTGTTGGTGCAGTGATTAATGCATCAACAGGCGTATTCACCTGGATGCCTAGGGGAACACAATGTGCCGGTATTTATACCTTCACTGTTAAGGTAACCGACAATGGCACTCCGGTATTATCAGATGAGGAAGTGATTCATGTGACAGTTAATAACACACTTCCAGTGATTAGTTCTATAACAGGCGTATCTGGACCAGTTTCGATTAATACTCCAATCAGTATTACAGTGAATCATAATGACAATAATCTGAGTAATGCTGTTATAAAATGGGATGATGCTACATCGACCGTTCAAAATGTTCCAAATCCAGCTTCAGGTTTGTTCACGGTATCGCATACTTACTCCACTCCTGGTGTTTATTCAATTCTAGTGACTTTAACGGATGCTTGTGGAGCAAATTCAACAACCTTCCAATACGACTACATTGTTGTTTACGATCCTAATGGTGGTTTCGTAACAGGTGGCGGTTGGATTAACTCTCCTGCAGGTGCCTGGGTAGGCAATCCATTATTAGTGGGAAAAGCTAATTTTGGGTTTGTAGCGAAATACAAAAAAGGTTCCACAGTACCAGATGGGAATACTGAATTTCAGTTTAAAGAAGGTAATCTAAACTTTAATAGTTCTTCTTATGATGATATGCGATTGGTTATTTCCGGTACAAAGGCTAACTATAAAGGATTAGGTAAAATCAATGGTTTAGGTAACTATGGGTTCTTAGTTTCCGCAATTGATGGAGGTTCGGGTGCTGATAAGTTCCGTATAAAAATATGGGACAAGAATAACAGTAATGCTGTTATTTATGATAATAATATGGGCAACGATGAAAATGATTTACCAACAACATCACTTGGTGGAGGTTCTATAGTTATACATGAGGTGAAGAAAAATGCAGCTTCAAAAGAGATAATTGTTGAGAAAACTCCGGAAATTGTACCATTCACTATAACGGCATATCCCAACCCATCTACCCAATATTTTATTCTTGATATAAAAGGCGGTACTACTGAAAAAACAGAAGTGATTGTATATGATATATTAGGCAGAATGGTGCAACACATTCAAAATAGTGATAGCCAAGAAATCAAGTTTGGTGAAGAGCTCTCATCAGGTTCGTATATTGCGATTATCAATCAAGGTGTTAAACAAAAAACAGTGAGATTGATAAAACAGTAAGCCTATTTTGTAATTAAATAAAAGCCCCTTTTAGTGTAAACTAAAAGGGGCTTTTATTTAATTTAAACTATTTTTTTTACAATTTAGTCATATTCCCAGCTAAAGTTTCGATAAATTTTCCAATTGGACCTTTTATCATCATAGCCATCATAGGATTAAAATCGCCTTCGAAATCAAGTTTTACATCACTGGAGTTGTCAGAAATAGCATCTATGTTTGCTATCAATGTAAATGGAAGTTTATCACTCGCAGCACCTAAAACAATTTTGCTTGGAGCTACTTTTTCTTTCATTTTTAGCTTAATTTCTGGCATTCCTTTTAATCCAAAAATAAAAGCATCGTCACCAATAACTTCAAATTTAGCAATGTTTTCGGGCATTAATTTTTCGAAGTTCTTTACATCACTCAATAAATCAAACAATTCTTGAGCTGATTTTGAGACACTAACTTTTGGACTTTCTAAGTTCATAATTTCTGGTATTTTATTTTTTTAAACTTCAATATTCCAAGTGGAGGGATTCACATTCCATTCTCTTAAAGTCTGTTCTTCCTCTTCTGTAATATATCTTTTGGCTACAGCCAAATTCAATAAATTTTGATAATTGCTTAGCGTGTATAAATCCAGATGTGCATTTTTGAAATTTTCATCAGCAACATCAAAACCGTAGGTAAAGATTGCTGCCATTCCTTTTACATTCGCTCCAGCTTCACGTAAAGCTTCAACGGCAAGTAAACTACTGTTTCCCGTACTGATCAAATCTTCTACAACAATTACATTTTGTCCTTTTTGTAAAAAACCTTCTACTTGGTTTAGTCTTCCGTGCTTTTTTGGTTCTGGGCGAACATACACAAATGGTAATCCCAAACTTTCCGCTACTAGCATTCCAATTCCTATTGCTCCAGTGGCAACACCGGCAATAACATCTGGTTTACCAAATTGTTTCTCAATATTTTTGGAAAATTCATCCCGGACGTAATTCCTTACGGCTGGAAATGAGAGGATTAGTCGGTTATCGCAATAAATAGGCGATTTCCATCCAGAAGCCCATGTAAAAGGATTTCTTGGATTCAATTTAATTGCATTTATTTGCAATAGAAATTCGGCTGTTTTTTCGGCTGTATCTTTATTAAAAATCATAGTACAAATGTATAAAGTTTTTGTTAACGACAAACCACTTTTTTTGACAAATCACATCTCTAAGGAGACAGATTTTCAGTTGTTCTTGCTAGAAAGTATTGACATAGAGCAACTTATAATAAAAATCTTTCAAAATAAAATTCAAAAAGCATACTTGTATCATCCTGATGAAAGCGTGATTATGAAGACTTTGAAAGCAAAAATACCTGTTGCCAAAGCCGGTGGCGGTTTAGTTTACAATAAAAAAGGTGAAGTTTTATTCATTTTTAGAAATGGAAAATGGGATTTACCCAAAGGCGGAATCGAAAAAGGAGAGGAAATTCAGGAGACTGCCATGCGTGAAGTAGAGGAAGAAACAGGTGTAAATGGCTTGACAATATCCCATAAACTTCAAAAAACCTATCACATTTTTAGACGTAATGGGAAATACAAGCTAAAAATTACGCATTGGTTCGAAATGCAATCTGACTTTGAAGGAACCCCGCAAGGTCAATTAGAAGAAGGAATCGAAAAAGTGGCTTGGATGAATCCTGAACAAATTAAAGAGGCGCTGAAAAACTCTTATGAGAACATAAAATTATTATTTGAAGAAGAAAAGCTCCTAAAATAGGAGCTTTTTTTTATTTTAAGACGCGATACACCGGATATTGTAAATGCGCTTTTTCATAATAAACCGAATGTTTGTAAATCCAGTCCAGTTGTGCTTCCGGATTATTGATAAAACTCACATCACTTTGTTTTTTTAAATCAAATTCGGCTTTTAATTTTGGATTTTCTTTTAAAATCTGCGTAGCTGAATCTTCAAAAACATAATCTGAATAGCCTTCTTTTTGTTGTAACATCGTATCGAAAAAGTTCCAGTTGAAAAAAGAATCTATTGCTTCTGGTTCCAATGTTTCCAATACGTATTTTATTCCCTTTTGTTGTGTGGGAATAACGTAATCTCCTTTGGCGAAAGCTACTTTCTCCATTTTAGAGGTTACCGAAGTGTTTCTGTGCAAATAATGGCCTTCGTATGCGGAATTTGTCGTTTTAAAGTCCGCGATTTTATAACTCTCCACTTCAATTATAGTGTCGTTCTTTAGTTGACGATATGAAATTGTATTGCTCTTCAATAATTCAATTACAGGCCAAAATCCTCTTGGAATTATATACGCTTCCGGAATAATTATTTCTTTTACTGATTTGAATTCTTTGCTGTACGGAATGTCTTTTTTGAATGGTTTTGTTTTGTCATAAAACAAGCGATTTCCGGATGTTACGTCACTTTTCTTGTAACTGGCTTCATAGCCTAAAAACGAAAAAGGAATCGTTTTGGTACTATCAATTTCCCATTTTATAGTGTACGATTTCTTTGGTTTATACTGTTCTTCATTTTTCAATCGCAGTTGTTTGATTTTTTTGTAATTAGCATCTGTAAAATCGATTGCTGTGCGCATGTATTCATACGTCACTTTCACACGGTCGGCATATTTTTTAAGCATGTGTGTTTCCACTACAAACCCAATGGTATTGAACAACGAAGTATAGCCAGTTGCAAATCGTGGGCTTTCAAAAAATTGACCAAAACCTTTGTCCGGTGTGTCCTGAAAAGCATTGACGTAAGGCGTAGTTTCGATGTTCTTTTTTTGTAAATCCTTGACCAAAGCAGGCATCATTTCAGTATTTAAAAAATCACCTAAAACGGTTCCTAATTTATTATGTTGGGTCATAATGTACGTGAGTTTGTATTGGTAATCTGCGCCATTGCTGACGTGATTGTCAATAAAAACATCGGCATTTATTTTATGAAAAATTTCTACAAAACTTTTCGTGTTTCGAGTATCGGACTTGATGAAATCGCGATTCAAATCATAGTTTCTGGCATTGCCACGAAAGCCATAGATTTCCGGTCCGTCCTGATTGGCTCTTGAAGTGGAATTTCTGTTTAAAGCGCCTCCAATATTATACACCGGAATACAAACGATAACGGTATTTTTTGGCGCTTTTATTTTGCCCAAAGCTAAATCTCTAAATAATTGCATACTGGCGTCAATTCCGTCCGGTTCGCCTGCGTGAATGCCGTTGTTAAGCAAAATTACCGCTTTATTTTTTTGGATACTTCCAAAGTCAAATTGTTTTTCCGGATTAAAAACAACCATGTGCAATGGTTCGCCACTGTCTGTCAATCCCATTTTTTGCATTTGGATAGTAGAAAAATCATCCGCCAGAAGTTTGTAGTAGGCAATTGTTTCTTGATAAGATGCGGATTGATTTCCATTGCCTTTTTCGAAAAAAGTATCGTATTTATTCGTTTTTTGTGCAAATGAACTGATGGAGAATAGTAAAAAAAGGAATGTGAAAAATCTCATACTTCGGTTTTTAAATTGAATCTCAAATGTAGCTTTTTTTCGATAGGAATAGAAATGATCGCAAGAAAAGGGAGCTCCCGATTTAAAAGAATGAAAATTTATAATTCAAAATTCATAACTCAGAATTAAAAATTACCTTTGCAAAATGAATAAGAAACACCATTCCAACAATATACTTTTGAATTTAGGCATCGAAAGCCTGAACGAAATGCAGGAAGTAGCACAAGATACTATCCTGAATGACAATAATGTTTTATTGCTTTCGCCAACAGGTTCCGGAAAAACTTTGGCTTTTTTGTTGCCCATTTTAGAAATGTTACAGCCCGAAATTCTATCGGTTCAATGTTTGATTCTAGTTCCATCACGTGAATTAGGTTTGCAGATTGAGCAGGTTTGGAAAAAAATGGGGACTGATTATAAAGTAAATGTGTGCTACGGCGGACATTCCATAGATACTGAAATTAAGAATTTAAGCAATCCTCCAGCAGTTTTAATAGGGACTCCGGGAAGAATTGCGGATCATATCGACAGAGGAACTTTTCGTGTGGATAAAATCCAAACCTTGATTCTGGATGAATTTGATAAATCATTACAATTGGGTTTTCATGAGCAAATGTCTTTTATCATTGGAAAATTAACAAAACTGAATAAACGCGTTTTGGTTTCGGCAACTTCCGATATTGAGATTCCAAGATATACAAGAGTGGTAAACCCAACAATTTTGGACTTTATTCCAGAAAACGTAACCGAAACGAATCTTTCGATGAAAATGGTCGTTTCGAAGGAGAAAGACAAAATAGGAAGTTTGTTCAACTTGATTTGTTCGTTGAAATCACAGTCGGCAATAGTTTTTTGTAACCATCGTGATGCTGCAGAACGCATCAGCGATACATTGAACGAAAAAGGAATTTATGCCACGTATTATCATGGCGGAATGGATCAGGACGAAAGAGAACGCGCGTTAATACAGTTTAGAAACGGAAGTGTAAGCTATTTAATTACAACTGATTTGGCTGCTCGTGGTCTTGATATTCCCGAAATGAATCACGTAATTCATTATCATTTACCATCAAAAGAAGATGAATTTACCCATAGAAACGGACGTACAGCACGTATGTTAGCTTCTGGAACCGCCTATATTATTGCTCATGAAAGTGAGAAAAAAATGGATTACATCGATTATGGTATGGAAGCTTTGAAAGTCGAAAACTCTACTTCATTGCCAAAACCACCTGAATTTCAAACCATCTACATCAGTGGCGGAAAGAAAAATAAACTGAATAAAATTGACATTGTCGGTTTCTTTTCCCAAAAAGGAAAATTGGAAAAAGGAGATTTAGGATTAATCGAAGTAAAAGATTTTATATCATTTGCAGCAGTTAAATTCAACAAAGTAAAAGACTTGCTTCATGCCATTAAAGAGGAGAAAATGAAAGGCAAGAAATTTAAAATCGAAGTCGCTCGAAAAGTGATTAAGAAGGAAGAGGAGTAATTAGTGTTCAGTGGTCAGTTTTTAGTGGTCAGTGTCTGAAGTTTATAAAAAGTATTCAGTGGTCAGAGAAAAGAGTTATCAGTGACTTAATTATAGCTAAAAATCGTTAACAGTATAATATACTGTTAACGATTTTTTTATTGTTAGAATGTTTTTTTACTACTCACTAAAAACTGACCATTGACCACTCCATTTTTTAACTGATCACTGAACACTGCCAACTGATGACTATATCTTCTTAACGTATTGTGTAATAATTACAATTTGCTGACCATCTACTTTTCCTTCAATGTATTCCGCATTTTCATGGTCCAGTCTAATGTTACGTACAGCAGTTCCTTGTTTGGCAACCATACTAGATCCTTTTACTTTCAAATCTTTGATTAAAACCACTGAATCTCCAACTTCAAGAATCACTCCATTGCTGTCGCGATGAATTACTTTGGTTTCGTCTTCTTCCCCTTCACCAGTTGCTTGCGCCCAAGCCAAAGTATCTTCGTCTAAATACATTTGGTCTAATAATTCTTGAGGCCATCCCGCTGCACGCATACGGCTTAACATTCTCCATGCTACTACTTGTACTGCTGTGTGTTCGCTCCACATGCTGTCATTCAAACATCTCCAGTGATTTAAATCTACGTTATCCGGTTTTTCGATTTGGTCGATACAGGTACTGCAAGCCATGATACTTTCGTCAAGTCCACCTTTTTTGGTTGGCAATACCTGATATACTTTTAAGTTTTCGGTTGCGACACAAAGTTCACATTTCGATCCGCTGCGTTTGCTTAATTCTCTTTCTATACTCATTGTTTGATGGCTTTTATTTTTAGGCGAAATTACAGCTTATTGCCACGTTTCACAATTTTATATTTTGTTGATGGTAATCACTATTTTACTCGAACGGCATCAGGAACCAGCATTTCATATTGACCTCCATTGCGGATTACATCTCTCACAATACTGGAACTGATATACGAAGTTCTCGCGGCAGTCAATAAAAAAACGGTTTCTATTTTTGATAAGCGGCGATTGGTGTGTGCGATGGCTTTTTCAAATTCGAAATCGGCGGGATTGCGTAAACCACGCAGAATGAAGTCTGCTTTTATTCTATGGCACAAATCAATGGTCAAACCTTCATAAGTAATCACCGAAACTTTAGGTTCATTCTTGAAGGTTTCTTCGATAAATCGTTTTCTTTCTTCCAGTGAAAACATGTATTTTTTTTCGGCATTGATACCAATGGCAATTACGATTTCATCAAATAATGAAATACTTCTTTTGATGATGTCTTCATGTCCTAATGTAATTGGGTCAAATGAACCCGGGAATATGGCTTTTCTCATTTTATAAAATATAATTAAATTGAACTTATGTTTTGCTCAATTAGGTTTTTCGAAGTGTCTGTATTGCTTCGACCCATTCAGATTTTTTACAAACTCTACACTCCGCATTTCCTGGTTTATGGCTTTCAGTATTTCCGCAAAAGGTGCAGGAATAAATACCTTCTGTTGGGATCATTTTACTTTTTTGTTTAAATAAAAAAGGTAGAATTGGCAAGCCTGGTTGGACTTCATGGTCTTCATAATAAAAAACACTGATTTCGCCACTGGTTTCCATAAAGGCATTTTTTACCTGCCCTAAATGTTCTACCGATTTCAATCGGAGTTCCGAAAAAAATTCATCTTGTGCTAAGCTTTCCTTTTTGAAAGTAGCAATTGAAAATTTTCCTTCGCTGATAATACATTCGGTTTTGCCTTCTATAAACTCTTCAAATCGTTTACTTTTTCCTGTTAGCCAAGTTACTAATCGGTATAAAAGTATAATGACCAGAAATACGGTTATGGGCGGAATTATTCCAACTTTTTCATAGAACATGGGATCTCCCGCTGCTGACCCTAAAGCAATAATGATGACTGTTTCAAAAACAGATAATTGCTTTACGCCACGTTTTCCAGCCACTTTTAATGTTAATAGTAAAACTGTAAACATTGTCGTAGAACGGAAAATGACTTCTAAAAGAAAGGATTCTGGTAAATCATTGTACAATAATCGGTTCCATTCAAAGATTTCTATCATAATGGAGAGTTAGTTATTTAAAGCCAACTCAATCGCATTGCTAAATAAATCTTCCAATGAAATTCCGGCAGCTTTGGCTTGTTGCGGAATCAAACTTTCGGTCGTTAATCCCGGAATGGTGTTCATTTCTAGCATGTGTGGTTCATCGTTTACGAGGATAAATTCACTTCTGGAGAAACCTCTCATTTTTAGGACTTCATAAGCGCGTTTGGCTATTTCGCTCACTTTTTGGGTCATTTCATCTGAGATTCTTGCCGGTGTGATTTCTTGTGATTTACCCAAATATTTGGCTTCATAATCGAAGAAATCATTATCCGAAACAATTTCGGTGATGGGTAAAACGGTTACGGTTCCTTTGTAATTGATAACTCCTACAGAAACTTCGGTTCCGTCAAGGAAACTTTCTATGATGATTTCGTTGTCTTCTTTGTAAGCGACTTCTATTGCGATTGGCAATTCATTGATGGTTTTTACTTTGGAAATTCCAAAACTGGAACCCGCTTTATTTGGTTTTACAAAACAAGGCAGACCAACTTTAGCTACAATTTCGTCAGTATTGATGGTATCGCCTTTATTCAAGTAATAGGAAGTGGCGGTCTTTATTCCGTATGGTTTTAAAACGGATAATAAATCACGTTTGTTGAATGTTAGCGCTGCTTGGTAATAATCGCAGGAAGTTTGCGGAATATGTAATAATTCGTAATACGCTTGCATTAGTCCGTCTTCGCCGGGAGTTCCGTGAATGGCGTTGAAAACACAGTCAAAAGTGATTTTATTGCCATCAACAGTTACTGAAAAATCATTTTTATCGATGGGGAATTCGGCGTCATTAGCATCAACATAGACCCATTTTTCTTTGAAAATATGGATTCGGAATCTGTTGTATTTCGTTTTGTCCAGAAATTGATATACGACGTTTCCGCTGATGAGTGAGATTTTATACTCGCTGGAATATCCGCCCATGATGATGGCAATGTTTTTCATTTTGTATCGTTTTGTTCTTAGTTGTTCGAATAAATAATAAGGTGTTTTTAGCACTATATTCTAGCCCCGATAGCAGTGGAAATCCTTTTTATCAGCCTTTTCGGCGGATAAAAAGATTACTTCACTATACTTTCATTTTAATTGGAGTTCAGTGAATTTCATTTGCAACGAATAGCGGGAAATAGCTCCAAAAAGCATTAAACAAAATTATCATTTTTTTTGAAACGAAATAGCTTTATCTTTGCCACATATAAAAATAAATTTATGAGTTTACGTAAGTATCTTACTAGTCGTGTCTTTTTAGTACAAGTATTAATTGCGATTGCCATTATTGCCGCTTTGGGTTATTTGTTTATGCATTGGTTGACTTTTACAACAGATCATGGTCATGAAATTGCTGTTCCAAATTTGAGTAAATTGACTGAAGAGCAAGTGGAGGAAAAGTTAGATGAGTTGGATTTAGATTACGTGCTTTTGGATAGTGTGGATTATAGAAGTGATTTCCCGCAATTTAGTGTGGTAGAGCAAGATCCATCGCCGGGTACCAAGGTAAAAGTGGGCAGAAAAATATACATAAAAATAAATACTTCGGGATTTTCATCCGTGCGAATTCCTGATTTAGTGAATAAAACATATCGTGAAGCGGTGCCTACATTGAAAGCGTTAGGGCTCGAGGAAGGAACTGTTACGTATGTTCCAAATCTTGGAAAAGATATGGTATTGGAAATGCGTTTCAAAGGAAGAAACCTGAAAGTAGGCGACAGAGTCTTGAAATCATCCAAAATTGATTTGGTTTTAGGAGACGGAAAAATGAGTTATGAAGAAGAAGAAAGTGCTGCGGATACTCTGGTTGCACCAATAGAAGAAACACCAGTTGATGAACAATAATATAGATACAATAGATTTAGAAGACGAGTTATTTGAACATTTTAGATTTGAAGTTCCCAAAGGCCAAGCGTCTTTGCGAATTGATAAATACTTGATGAGCCTAATTCAAAATGCGACTCGCAATAAAATACAAACCGCAGCTACCGAAGGGAATATTTTTGTAAACGATGCCAGAGTGAAGTCGAATTACAAAGTAAAAGCCAATGATGTGGTGCGCGTTATGCTTACCCATCCTCCTTATGAAAACCATATTAATCCGGAGAATATTCCGCTTGATATTGTTTACGAAGACGATGCGTTGTTATTAATAAATAAATTGCCAGGAATGGTGGTGCATCCCGGTCACGGGAATTACACCGGAACTTTAGTGCATGCGTTGGCGTATCATTTTGATAATTTGCCAATGAACAGCAGCGAACGTCCCGGATTAGTGCATCGAATTGATAAAGACACTTCGGGTTTATTGGTAATTGCCAAAACCGAAGCTGCCATGACGCATCTTGCCAAGCAATTTGAAGCGAAAACTTCTGAAAGGGAGTATGTTGCTTTGGTTTGGGGAAATGTAGTTGAAGAGAAAGGAACGATTGAAGGAAACTTAGCACGACACTTGAAAGATCGCATGCAAATGGCGGTTTTTGCTGATCCGGAAATAGGGAAACCTGCCGTAACGCATTATAAAGTGTTGGAGCGTTTTGGTTACGTGACGTTGATTTCGTGCCAACTGGAAACAGGAAGAACCCATCAGATTCGGGCACACTTAAAACACATAGGACACCCGCTTTTTAATGATGAGCGTTATGGCGGTCATTTGATTTTAAAAGGAACTACGTTTACCAAATACAAACAGTTTATAGACAACTGTTTCAAAGCATTGCCAAGACAGGCTTTACATGCCAAAACATTGGGTTTTGTGCATCCTACAACCGGCGAGATGATGCGTTTTGATACAGAACTTCCGCAGGATTTTCAGGATTGTATCGAGAAATGGAGAGGCTATTCAAAATCCCATGGTACTGATCAAGAAGGAGAAGAATAAAAATATGAAAAGCCCCGGATTGGGGCTTTTTTTGTGGGTTTATGTTTGTTTTGATTATTGTTGTGGGCGCAAAGTCAGAGACATTTGCGCAGCGTATAGAAGAAACACTTTGCGGAGCAGGGAGTTATCAGCGTATTTTTTAAAGAATCACAGAATGAAGCCATTGAGGCAAACCGCTGTTAGCAGAAGTTTTTTATTTTTTTCGAAAATTAAATCGTCTTTCAAAATATGAAGCTTCGATATAATTAACGGTTAACTGCATTTCTTTTACTAGTCTTTTGATAACAGATTCCGTAGATTCATCATGTTTATTAATCCAGTCTTTTAATATTCTTTTTGTAACAGGATGATATTCAGGAAATCTTCTCAATTCAAATGCGATTGCAATTTGGCGATCTAATTTTGTTCCTCCGTTTGCACCCGCGAAATGATCAATTAAATTGTGGTATGTTTCAAATCTCTTGTCCTTGTTAGCTTTCTTTTGAGCTTTTGTAAAGCTTAAAATTGGTTGGATTATAGAAATATAAATAGCAAAAATACCTAAAATCAATCCTATAAATTCTAATAATCCTTGGTGGTTCGTGTAAAAATCTTCCATGTTTAAAATCAGTGTTGTTACGTCTCAAAATTTCTGCTAACTTATTTATACGTCTGACAGCATCCGACTTATCCACCCAAAAGTGGGCTGCTATGTCTGACAAACGTCAGTATTCATCTCTCAAATATAATAAAATTATTCGTACAGAATAGCTTGCTATTTCTTAAAACTAAATTCATCCTGTAAAATCAAGCAAAAAATCATTTTATAAAAACATTGCTACTGATTCCAGTATGAAATGTACAGCAAGAAACAGAACAGTTGTTAATTAAAAGTTAAACCAATGAATACTATTCAATTTGCTGGCACTAAAATTTATTTTTGATATTGATTAACCATTAAAAAACCAATAAATGAAGAAACTTTTCATTTTAACTGCAATCGCTGCAGCGATGCTGGTGCCCACCGCCCAATTTGCACAGTCCAAAAAGAAAAAAGATAAAAATGCCGCTGTAGTTCCTCCTCCTGAAAAGAAACCGGAACCCACTATCAAGGAATACAGCAAGGTAATTACTAAAGACGCTGTTTCTGACGAAGGATTGTTTACGGTACACAAAGTTGATAAAAAATATTTCTTCGAAATCCCCAATAAATACTTGGATAAAGACATGCTTTTGGTGAGCCGTTTGTCTAAACTGCCTTCTAATTTAGGAGGCGGATACGTAAACGCAGGTTCCGAAACCAATGAGCAATTGATTGTTTGGCAGCGTTTTCAGGATAAAATCCTTATCAAGATAAAATCATTCAGTGCTGTTGCCAATGACAGTTTGCCTATCAGCATTTCGGTGAAATCCAATAATTATGAGCCTACATTATTTGCTTTTGATATCGTAGCCTTCAGCAAAGATTCCGCAAATACGGTGATTGATGTAACTAAATTTTATGGCACTGACGTGAAAGCGATCAGCGGTTTATCGGCAGAAATGAGAGAAACCTATAAAGTAAAAGGAATGGATGATTCCCGCAGTTTTATCAATACGATGAAAAGTTTCCCGATGAACATTGAAGTGATTCAGGATTTCACCTACAACGCTTCTAAACCGCCCGTTCAGGAAGATTCAGAAACGATAAGCATCCAAATGAATCAGTCGATGATTTTATTGCCTGAAAAACCAATGCAACCCCGATTAGCTGATCCGCGCGTGGGATGGTTTACGATGAATCAAATCGATTACGGGAGCAATGAATTAAAATCTGACAGTAAAACGTATATCCAACGTTGGAGATTGGAACCTAAAGATCCTGTTGCTTACGCAAAAGGTGAACTGGTAGAACCGATAAAACCTATTGTGTATTATTTAGATCCTGCCACGCCTGAAAAATTGCGCAAGTACATTAAACAAGGAATTGAAGATTGGCAAAAGCCTTTTGAAACGGCTGGTTTTAAAAATGCTATTATTGCCAAAGACGCACCAACGAAAGAACAAGATCCTGATTTCAGCCCGGAAGACATTCGTTATTCCGTAATTCGTTATGTGGCGAGCACGACACGTAATGCCGTTGGACCCAGCGTTTCTGATCCCAGAACAGGAGAAATTATCGAGAGTGATGTGATTTGGTACCACAACCATTTGCGTTCGTACAGAAATCGCTATTTGTTAGAAACGGGAGCTGCAAATCCAACAGCAAGAACATTGAATACAAGTGATGAAGAAATGGGAGAAATGATGCGTATGGTTATCGCTCATGAAGTGGGGCATGCTCTTGGTTTTCCTCATAATATGGGTGCAAGTTGCGCTTATGACACCGAAAATTACAGAAATGGTGATTTTACACAGAAAAACGGAATCGCAGCCAGTTTGATGGATTATGCCCGTTTCAATTACATCGCACAACCCGGAGATAAAAACGTTCGTTTCATACGCCAAATGGGACCTTACGATCATTATGCCACTAATTGGGGGTACAGAGTTATTCCAAATGCGACTTCATCAGAAGTTGAAGTGCCAACATTAGATAAATGGATTATGGAAAAAGCCGAAAATCCTATTTATAAATTTGGGAAACAAAGCAGTAGTTTTGACCCGTCTTCACAAACGGAAGATATTGGTAATAATTCAATGAAAGCAGGTTCTTACGGACTTAAAAATTTGCAATATGTAGCGGCACATTTATCAGAATGGACGAGTGATGTGACTAATAATTACGAGGATTTAGATGAATTGTACAAAGAGATGATGGATGTTTGGAGCAGGTATGTAGGGCATGTGGTAACGAATGTTGGAGGTGTTTATGAAGCTACCAAAAAGCCAAACCAAAAAGGTAGCATTTATGATATTGTACCAAAAGCAAAGCAACAAGAAGCGATGCAATGGTTGCAAGCCAATGCTTTTGCTTCTCCAACGTGGTTGGTGAATGTGAGCACATTGAAAAACATTGATTACTCCGGGTATACGGAGCGTTTTAGAAATTTGCAAGCCCGACATTTGAATAGTGTAATGAGTTTTGAGCGTATTGGCCGATTGATGGATGCAGAAATAATGGGTACGGCTAATTATAAAGCCTTGGATTTACTGGTTGACATGCGCAGAGGAATTTGGAAAGAAGCCGGTTTAGGTTCGAATGTGACTATTTACAGAAGAAATTTACAACGCGCTTATATAGAAAGAATGAGTTATCTGATGAAAGAAGAAATTAAATCAGGTCGTCCTGCTGACTATTATAATGTGGCGCAATCGGATGTGAGAGGATTGGTTAGAGGCGAATTGACCACTTTAAAATCTACTTTATCAGTCGCTAAAACTAGAGCTGTAAATGCAGAAACAAAATATCATTATGAAGATGTGATTAAAAGAATCGACATGATATTAAATCCAAAACACTAAAATTTCAGTATTCTATTGCAGTAATGAATCCGATTTCGAGCGGATTTTTTATTGCTATAACTTGGAATAGAAGATGCGATAAATTGATTAATGAACTGGAAATTCAAAAAAATAGCTTTTCCTAATAAGTATCAGTAATCCATGAGTGAAAGGTCCTGGCAGGAATTTTAGTGTATTTAAATAGGAGTCATAGGTTTTGTTGTGATAATTTGTAATCACAAAGGGAGAGGAATTAGAAGTGATATATAAATCGCTTATCCTTTTATTATCCATCCTATTTTTTTCGTTAAAACTGGAAAAACAGATTTCTTGGTTTTCCTTTTTTAATTGGATAAAATCAAAGACCGATAAGGGAACTGTTTGATTTGTGGAATAAAAAAAAATTGATTTAGAAACATCAATTAAAATCCATTTTTTTAATTCCTTGGAATAGATTTCGTTAAAAGCATGTCCGCCTTTAATGCTCGGATCATTTGATACTATTTTCAATCCCCATTCTTTTACTTTTAAATCGTTTATGACACAGAAATTATTATAGACCTGAGAAAAATCGCTGCAAACGCCACCTTCGCCGCTTATCATTTTTCTTAAGGTTACATCTGAGGATTTACCTAATCCAGGGCCTCCTTTTATAAAGTTTCTCAACCAAACGGCTATCTGCGTCGCTTTATCAAGATCGCTTATTACAGCTTCTTTTTTTGTGAAAATCAATGGATTTAGTTCAAAATAAATTTCGGGTATATCTATAGTCTTATTCAAGTTATTGTAACAAAAACTTTCAATCCTATCAAAAGTGGCCTTTTTAGAAAGTAACCTAAACCGTATTTTGTATAGTAACGGATGTCTTCGGAAATACCAGATTAAAGATCTACTCATTTTTCAATAATTTATTCATCTTTGTAAACAATTAAAATAAAGAAATGCTATTCGCAAATGGTTTGTGTGTAGTTATTTACAAATCAAGTAGGTGACTCAAATATAATAAAAATAATAATTTAAAAAGTAAAAAATACCTTTAAATAAAACAATCAAAAGCATAAAAAAAGTCCCAATTAGGGACTTTAATTTTTTTATTTTTTTTGAAAAAAAATAGTAAGAGTTCCTTTTTATCTTTATAAATGGCTTATTTCATTGGAAAATTAGCTTCAAAAGTCTTAAATCTGGAGTCTAAATCTTTGAGCAATTGCTTTTTTACGGAAGCTTCTTTTATAAAACTGTAATTGATGCTGTTGTAAACAAATCGCTTGATATCTGAATAGGAAACGTCTTTGTATCTTTTTGCTAACAAAACATATTGTTCGGTCATATTGGTGCGTAAAATCCCTGCATCGTCCGTGCTGATTACTATTGGAACGTCAAAATCTTTATACAATGTCAATGGATGACGGTTTTCTTTTACTTTCAAAATGAATTCGTTACTCACTAAGTTGATTTCGATTGGAATTGTTTTCTTAGCCATGTAGCGCAATAAATCATACGAATCTTTCTCGTATGCCATATCTACTCCGTGACCGATACGGTTGGCTCCAGCGGTATAAATGGCTGCGCCAATATGCCAGGTTAGTTCTTCCGGTTGTACTAAACCAAGTGTCAGCTCGCCGGCATGCATCGTGTATTTTACATTTGGATAACGGGAATGGCAGTATTTAAACATCACCATGTGCAACCAATAATCTTTCATCGAGGTTTCACCATCTTCCGGAGAAACAATGTTAACTCCCGCCATAAGCGGACTTCCGTCAGCCGAAATGAATGCAATTACCAGATTTTTAAATAAATCTACAGGTTCCATGAAACGCAATACAAAATTTTGATACCGCATCGTAAATTGTTTGTCATCAATTTTAAGGTCCTTGTGAAGCTTTGCTACAAAATTGGTGTTGAATTCTTTGGCGTAGGATTCAGCATCTTTTTTCAGTAATGAATTGTAAACAGAATCCAATGATTTTAGAATCGCTTTTTCGTCTTTTGCCAAAGCCAATTTTCGCAATATGGAATTGAATTTCGTCAAATCATCCGTATTCATTGCAGTAGGAATTGTAGATAATTGCGTTTCAATATAACTGACATTTTCTGAAATTGCTCTGTTTTTTAGTTCCAATAAACCTTGTCCAAAATTCCCTTTGATAGCCGGTTCAAACTTCATAAAGGATTCAAAAAACAATTTATCTGATGGGTAATCCACATGATTATAGTCTTTTACAGACCATTTTTGCATGATTTTTTGTTTGTAAACGTCTAATGTTTCGTTACTTTTTAATGTCGAAAATTGTTCCCAGTTTCCGGTTGATGGTTTTTCTTTTAAAACATCCATCGTTTCGGTATTGAGATAAAAATCATCAGTAATGGCGCGTTGTAATAATGGCTCGGCATAAATAGAACCGGAATAGTGGTGGTGTAAATCGCCGCCTTTTGGCATCTGTGAAAAGAAAGCGGTTAATTCCGCTTCATTGTTTCTGATTTTTTCAAAATAGTCATTTGGAGCTTGGGAATAAGCACTATTTAGTACCGTTATTAAAAGGAAAGTATAAATTAATTTCATGTTTTTAAATTTTTATCGAAGTGAAAGTATTCTAAAATATGCTACTTTTTTGGTTAGTTTTGTTCTAACGCCAACAGTTATAAGTAATTTTAAACAGGTTAATTCTAACTTATTTCGAGGTAAATGTAGTAGATTTAACGGATTTATAAAAGACTTGTTTTAGAAAAATTTTTAAAAATTAGCTTAAAATAAGACAATAATACAAATCATAAAATCTCAGTAATTCATAAAATATAGTATAAATGCTATCAAAATTATCGGGTAGATTCGATTTTTTTAATTCATTTGAAATATTAAGGTGGTATTAAAAATCACACTCTATTAGTCTTTCACAAAAGAATTAATCAGTTCCAGTTCTAACTGAATTTACGTTTTTTTTAAATTTAAATTATTCCAATTATCAATAGAACAGCAAATAGGATAAGCATAAAAGTCACTATATTTTGAATGGTTGTTATGGTGACTTTTTTTAATAATTTATTGCCAAAATAAGCTCCAATAAATGCCGAAAGTGTGGCTAGAGTCAGTAAAGTGTAATCAAATTGACTTTGATTATTCAGTATTTGTTTGGAATAAACAGTTAGTCTGGAAATGTCCACTAAACAAGCAATTACCACACCGGTTGCAATGAAAGATTGTTTGGATAAATTAGCTCTTATCAAAAATGCGGCTCTTAAAGCGCCTTGATTTCCGGAAAGACCACCAAAAAAACCACTCAAAATTCCTCCTACAGGAAGGTATTTCTTGTCAAATTGTAAGTTGGTCAAACTAGGAATAACTTCAAATAAAGAGAAAAACAGCAGCACAATTCCAATAATCAGTTTTATTGGCATAATTTCAAAAGTGTGATTTCCTATTTGATAATCCGTTAGTGGTTGCATATCTGTCAATAAGGAAAGTACATAAGCGCCAAGAAATGCAAAAATAATTGCTGGAATCCCAAAGCGTAAAACAACATTTAGATTAGCGCTTTTACCTAATAAAAATAATTTAAAAAGATTGTTTAGAAAATGAACGATGGCAGTAAGTAAAATAGCCATTTCGATTGGGAAAAATAGCCCAAAGACAGGAACAAGAAGCGTTCCAAGACCAAATCCAGAAAATAATGTCAAACCGGAACCTATTAATGCAGCGAGACAAATGATGATGTATTCCATTTCATTTTAGATTTTAAATAAGAAAGCTATAGGAAAGGTTGCGTTTCGTTTTCGGAATAATTTAAATCCGTATGGAAGGTTTCTTTTAATTTCCAAAGTGCCAAAATTGAAATTACCGATAATAGTGTTCCAACAATCATGGCCGATTTCAAGATGTCTCCATCAAAAATAGTGTCTCTGAAAAAGCCATAAATGATAATAATTAGCGGCAGCGAACCCCGAACAAAATTTGGAACCGTCGTAGTCACGGTTGCACGAATATTGGTTCCAAATTGTTCCGCTGCAATAGTGACAAACAATACCCAATAGCCTACAGAGAAGCCCATAATAAAACAAAGTGTATAAAAAGTGGATGCCGAAATCCCAAATGCATTTAGGAACATAAAAACCATGATCAGATTAAACGTCAGAAACAAGTACATCACTTTTTTTCGACTTTTCAGCCACTGACTTAACAATCCGCTGGCGATATCTCCAAAAACCAATCCGCCGTAACACCAAGCAATGGCTTTTCCTGCAGCAATCGTTTCAAAACCCTGAACATCTAATGCTTTGGCAAATTCAGGAGAGAAAGTTATTAATACGCCTACCAAAAACCACAACGGAATTCCGATAAGAATGCATTGTATGTATTTTGAAAAGCGTTTTTTATTGGTAAATAAAGAAAGAAAATCGCCTTTCTTTTCTTCGCTTTCTTGTACTTTTTTGAACATACCTGATTCAGAAATACTGATTCGTAAAAACAATAAAAGAAGTCCTAAAACGCCACCAGCGTAATAACACAAACGCCAATCCTGAAAAACCTGATAGACTAAATAAGCAACCACAGCACCCGAAACACCTACAGATGCTACAATCATCGTTCCGTAGCCTCGTTTTTCTTTGGGTAAACTTTCGGTTACCAAAGTAATTCCGGCGCCTAATTCTCCTGCAAGACCAATTCCCGCTATCAATCTCCAGAACGCGTATCCATCAACGGTAGTTACCATTCCGTTAGCAATATTGGCCACAGAATAAATCAAGATAGAACCAAATAAAACAGAAATACGTCCTTTTTTATCACCTAATATTCCCCAAAGAATACCGCCAAAAAGCATCCCGAACATTTGCATACTAATCAAAAATTCTCCCTGATTCCTGATAGCATCACCGGTTATTCCTAAATCTTTTAGACTATCGGTACGGACAATTCCAAAAAGCAATAAATCATAAATATCAACAAAATAACCCAGTGCAGCCACAATTACGGCAGCATTTAGAATTCGGACTGGCTTTTCTGTTTCGGAGGATATGGTATTGGTCATGTATTATTTGATTAAAAGTTGCATTAATAAATCGGTTTGTTCGTCATTTCCTAACGTAAAAACGTGTTTGTCAAATACAACAAATCCATTTTTAGTGTAAAATCGGAGCGCTCTGTGATTTTCTTCCCAGACACCAAGCCAAATGTAATTAACGCCAGTATGATGTGCAATCTTTTTTACTTCGTCAAGCAACAACTGCCCAATGTTTTTTCCATGAAAAGTTTGTACAACATAAATTCGATGCACTTCTAAAGCATTCTCATTAATGGTTTCGGTTTGGGCATCACCGAAGTTTATTTTCAGATAACCAACAGCTTCTGCATTCGAATACGCTACATAAAACTGAGAATTGGCATTGTTCAATTCAGTTGTCAACTGTTCTGTATTGAAGCTGTCTTTTACATAATTAGCAATGTTTTCGGGTGTATTTACAGCGGCAAAAGTCTCTTTAAAAGTTTGGACACTTATCTTTTGGATTGTTTCCAAATCTGATAGCGTTGCTTTTCTAATTTCAATTGGGTTCATAATTAATGAAGGGTAGTTTGGTTTATTTGCGATTCAAAAATAATTAAATTGGCGTACAATTTTCATTATCTATTACACTATTAAACAAATCAATTTAAAGATTCTTGATTTCTTGATTTCAATTAGTACTTTTGAAAGAATTAATAAAAAGAGCTCGAAAGAGTATTGTGTATGAAAATTGTAATATCGCCAGCCAAGTCTTTAAATTTTGAAAAAGAGTTACCCACTAAGCTTTACACCGAACCTTTATTTTTAAAAGAATCGCGACAAGTTCATAAAGTTTTAAAAGAAAAAAAACCTGCTGATTTATCGGATTTAATGAGTATTTCGGATAAATTGGCTGATTTGAACTGGAAGCGAAATCAAGATTGGAAGACCCCTTTTACGACTTCAAATGCACGCCCGGCAGTGTATACTTTTGATGGAGATGTGTACATTGGATTAGACGCCTATTCGATTCCAGAAAAAAAAATAGAGGCTTTGCAAGACCGTTTGAGAATATTATCCGGTTTGTATGGTTTACTAAAACCATTGGACTTGATTCAAGCATACCGACTGGAAATGGGAACCAAATTACCCATTGGCGAAAGCAAAAACTTATATGAATTTTGGAAACCAACGGTTACAAAAGCTTTAAATAAAGAGCTTGAAAAAGGCGAGTTGTTTGTCAATTTAGCGAGCAATGAATATTTCTCGGCAATTGATGTTAAGGCGTTGAAAGTTCCTGTAATTACTCCTGAATTCAAAGATTACAAAAATGGAAAACTAAAAATAATCAGTTTTTTTGCCAAGAAAGCCAGAGGAATGATGGTGCGTTATATTATTGATACAAACGCTCAAACGATAGAGGATTTAAAAGGGTTCAATTACGATGGCTATCAATTTGACGCTAATTTATCGGAAGGAAATCATTTGGTTTTTACCCGCTAATATCTTTTTGAGTAAACATAAAAAACGCCGTTTTCATGATGATTACGGCGTTTTTTTTATGTTTGGATTTAATGTTAATGCATTGCATCGGCAGGGTTTATTTTGTTTTTTCCTTTCTTTATCAAAAGTATAAAAGGAATACAAAATAAAAATAACGCGCCTAAGTATAAAAAAATGTCCATATAAGAGAGTACGGAACTTTGCACCATTACTTTGTATTCAATGGCTTTGTAGGCTTTTGCCAAAGCTTCATTTTCAGAATAGCCTTTGGACATGAATCCCATTTTCAGTTGTTGCACTGTTTTTTGCACTTCAAACGAAGTCACATTAAGATGCGAAATAAGGTTTACACGGTGTTCCTGATTGAATCGAGCAATAAAAGTAGTGATAATGGCAATACCAAAAGAACCTCCCAATTGTCGCATCATTCCCGTAAAAGCGGCTCCTTCTCCAATACTTTTCCCTTTTAAGGTAGAGAGAGAAAGTGTAGAAATAGGAACAAATAACAATCCCAGTCCAATTCCTCTTAATATCAATGGCCAGTATAGGTGTTCTTCTCCAGAATCTGGGGTAATAACTTGTTGCATCCAATACGTAAAAAAGAAAAACAATAAAAATCCGGCAGCCACCATATACGCTTGCGGTACGCCACGTTGAATCATTTTACCTATGAATGGCATCATAATTCCAGTAGTTATCGAACTTGGAATTAATAGCAAACCGGCATCCATAGCACTCCAACCCAAAACGGATTGTGTGTAAATAGGGATGATAAAGGTAGAACCATACAATCCGAAACCAAGAATAAAACACATGATGGTTCCTATTCTTAAATTAGTGTCTTTTAAAACTCTTAAATTTACGATGGGATGTTTATAGGTGAGTTCTCTCCAAATAAAGAACAATAAACCAAAAACAGAAATAACAGATAACAATACAATCGTATTATTATTGAACCAATCGTCTTGCTGACCGTGTTCCAGAACATATTGTAAGGAGCCAACAAAAGCGGTTAAAAGAAAGATTCCCCACCAATCGACCTGGCTGGCTTTTAGTTTGTCACCATATTTAGGGCTTTTTACAAAAGAGAGCGTCAGTAAAGTAGCTATAATTCCAATAGGAATATTGATGTAAAAGATATACGGCCATGAAAAATGGTCTACAATATACCCTCCCAAAGGCGGTCCAAGAGTTGGGCCAACAATAACTCCCATTCCGTAAATAGCTTGTGCCATTCCTCTTTTGGCAACTGGATAACTCTCGGTAATTATGGTTTGAGCAGTTACTAATAAAGCACCACCGCCCAATCCTTGAATGAATCTAAAAGTAACTAATTCCCAAATATTATTGGCATTACCACATAAAAAGGAAGCAACTGTGAATATAATAATGGAAACTGCAAAATAATTCCGACGCCCAAATTGTTGTGACAACCAACTGGTCATAGGAATTACAATCACGTTTGCAATAGCATAAGCTGTTATAACCCAAGCCACATCAGTAAGTGATGCGCCAAGGCTGCCCCGCATATTGTTTAATGCCACATTTACAATTGTAGTATCTACAATTTCAAGCATAGCACAAAGAACGGCTGTAATGGTAATTATGACTCTTCTAAAGCCATATTCTACTAAATCATCTTCTCCTGTTTGTACCATTTTATACTAAAGTGTAAACTATCATTTTCTTAAAAGTATTACCGTTTTTGACATTTTAGAAATCACCCAAAAATTGATTTATTTTAAATGTACATCTACATCCACATTCATTCCCGGGCGAAGTAATTTTATTTTTTCAGGATCATTTGACGTGTTCAAGCTTATTTTAACGGGTAGTCTTTGGATTGTTTTCACAAAGTTTCCTGTAGCGTTATCAGGAGGAAGTAGTGAAAAACGAGATCCTGTAGCGGGTGAAAACGACGTGATTGCACCTTGAAAATCATATCCGGGATACGCATCCACTTTTACGGTAACTTTTTGACCAATTACCATTTTGTTCAACTGCGTTTCTTTGAAATTAGCAATTACCCAAGCTTCTTTGTTATTGATAATATAAAATAACGATTGTCCCGGTTGCACTAATTGTCCCGGTTGAATGTCAATTTTTGAAACCTGACCGTCAATCGCAGCAGTTACAGCAGTATAAGTCAAATTTAATTTTGCCGCATCAAGTAATGCTTTGGCTCTTTTGATATTGGCAGCAGCCACTTCAGTTTGTTTGTCCGAAACTTTAGATTTAGCTACAATTACCGATTTTTGAAAAGCAGTTGCTCTCTGTTGTTGTTGTAAAACGCGTACTTGACTTTCTGCTTCAAGTTTTGCAGCCAAAGCTTGCTCGTATTGTTGTTTTGTAATCGAATGGCTTTTGTACAAATTGTTATATCTGTTGTAATCACTCGTAATACGACCCAATCTGATTTTTGCCGATTCGATATTTCCGCCCGCTGATTGTACATTGGCATCAGAAACAGAAATACTGGCCAAAGCACTTCCAATATCAGCTTTAGAAACTTCAAAACTGCCTTCAGCGCCAACCATTGCAGCATTAGCTTCTTCAATTTTTAGTTGGTAATCTCTTTTATCGATAGTAAACAGTGTATCGCCTTTCTTTACAAAATCATTGTCTTTGATGTACACTTTATCCACATAACCCGAAACTCTTGGAATAATAGGATTCATGTTTTTTTCAATTTGTGCATCGTCTGTTTCTTCGTGAGCCAAGGAATGCATGTATTTATAAGTTCCGTAAGTTCCACCTAAAACTACCAAAGCCACTAGGATAATAATAAATTTTGTATTTGTTTTTTTCTTTTCCATGGTAGTTATGATTAGTTTTTTGTCCCGATAGCTATCGGGATGTTGAAGGTTTGAGATAATTGACCAGTTACCGATAGTAACTCGTAGTATTTTTGAATGGTATTTGCTTGCGCCAATGCTTTATTGATTTTTGAACTCAGTTGCTCCACATCAGCTTCCAGTAAATCATTCGTATCCGAGAGTCCGTTGTCATATTTATCTTTTATGATTCGGTAATTTTCCGAAGATTGTTCTACTGCTTGTCCGTAAACTACATTTTGCTTTAAAGCCAAATCATAATCTTCAATTGCTTTTTGAACCTGAACTTTTATATAATCTGTCAGTATGGCTTCAGAGTTTTGTACTTCAAGAAATCTATTCTCAGCCAGTTTTACCAATGTTCCATTTTTAAGAATGGCACTCAAGTCGTAGGAAATACCCACGCCAATATTCATCGCATTTTGTACGGTGATAACATTGCTCAAGTCTAATGCGGTATAACCGCCAATAATGGCAATTGCAGGATAATACGAACCTTTAGCTATTTTGATATTGGCTTCGCTTGCTTTTCCCTGAAATCGAATTGCTTCTAAATCTTTACGATTTTCTAATGCCGGCAATTCATTTGTTGGGATATTAGTCATTTGAAAATCAGCAAAATCACTTTCACGAATCTCCAGTTTAGTGTCTGGATTTAATTTTAAAAGCGTAACCAAATAAAAATTAATGATTTTTAAATTATTATTCGTTTCGTCTAATGATAATTGGATTTTCGAGGCTTGTAATTGTGATTTTAAAAGGTCGTTTTTAGGAATAATTCCATTTTTTTCTAACTCAATAAAATCGTTTACACGTTGTTGTGCACTTTTTTGATTTTCTTTCAGCAGTTCAATTGTTTTTTGTGCTTTGTATAATCCAGCATAATAATCAATTACGCGCAAAGCGATTTCCTCTTTTGTTTGTGATGCTGTTGCCATTTCAGCCTCATAAAGATTCTCATACACTTTGATGCTGTTTTGGATTTTAAAACCAGAGAATACAGGAACACTGGCATTCAACTGTCCAATCATCAATTGATTTACTATAGGAAGTGGTTTTTGTGAACCGGAATTATTTTGATTTATTTTAAAATCTACCGATGCATTTGCCAATCTTTGGTATTGACCTGAAAGTTTCAAATCAGGATATTGATTATTTTTTGAGGATTGCAGTTCGTACTTTTTAGTTTTCACTTTTGTATTGGCCAGAGTAACTTCATTGCTCTTGGTCCAAGCCAAATTAATGGCTTCGTTCAAAGTTAAACTTGTTTTTTCTTGCGCTGCCACTGATGAAATTCCGATAAAGAAAATCCCGAAGAGCATTAATTGACTAACTTTCATATATCAGAAGTGCTTTTATAGTTTGTTGAATGTGCTTTGTCAAATTGGTTTTGATGTAATTGTTGTATAAATCTTCGGTTTTCAAGTTTAATAAATTTTCGAAGAAAGGTTTATTCATATGAAAATGAAAGAAAGTACCCAGAATTGTGGGTGCGATAAGCGGAATAATAACGTCTTTTCTGAAAATGCCTTTTTTCTGACCTTCCTCGATAATGGTTTCAAGGGATTTTAAATTTCCTTTTTTTAATTCAGAAAAAGCCTGGAGATTTTGTTCTCTCTTTTTGGAGGTGAATTCGAAGTGTAAAATTCTATAAATACCTCGGTTGCTATTGATTCTATTGATGTACAGCTCAATTAGCTTATTGATTTTGTCAATAGGTTCCAGATCTTCCTGCAATAAACTTTCTAATTGATTTTTAAGATCCGAAGTTCTGTAAACAATAAGCGATTCCAGTAATCGTTCTTTGGAACCAAAGTAATACGAAACCATGGCAATATTGATTTTTGCCACTTTTGCTATGTTTCGAATGGAAGTACCATCAAATCCTTTTTCTGCAAAAAGTGTTTCTGCAACTTCGAGAATTTGAATTTGTTTGTCGTTAAAATTACTTTTCAATGGAATTTAATTTTTTCAAAAACAAAACTAAACAAGTGTTTAATTTAAACAACTGTTTAGTTTTTTGTTTAACATAATTTTAACATTATAAATTAAACTAGAATAAAGTTTATAACAACACTAATCTCCATCCGAAATTGTGAATATCTATTTTAGGAATAGCGCATTTTTTTTTCTTTAAAATCTATCTTTGACATCCTAAAAAAAATAAAGAGATGAGCACAATTTGGTACGAATGCAAGGTAAAATATAGAAAAACGGATGAAACTGGAGGACAAAAGATTACGACAGAACCGTACTTGGTAGATGCGTTATCCTACACGGAAGCCGAAAGCAGAATTAATGAAGAAATGTCGGCGTATATAAGTGAAGAATTTAAAATCACGAATATAAAAGTGGCCAATTATGCTGAAATTCATCCTTTCGAAAATGCGGATCGTTGGTTTAGATCTAAAGTTTCATTATTGGCGTATGACGAAGAAAGCGGTAAAGAACGCAAGACCAATATGTATTTATTAGTGCAAGCCAATGATGTAAAGGAGGCTTATGATAACACTACCAGCGTAATGAAAGGTACGATGGGAGACTACACCATACCAGCAATTTCAGAATCTCCTATTATGGATGTTTTTCCTTATTTCAGTGGGGAAGAAGGGGAACTGGAACAATTAGAAAGATTCAATGCACTCAAAGGTTCTAAACCGGAAGCAGTAGCAGAGATTGTAGATCACATGGAATTTGAAACGGCTCCTGAAGAAGAAGCTGTAGTTTAATATAAGTTATTTTAAAAAAATTACCGCAAATTCGCAAATTATAGAAACTGTTGCTAACTGTTTTTATCTGCGAATTTGCGATTTTTTAATTTTACCCTAAGCTTTTCATAATTTCAATTAGTCGTGTTTCGCTAAGACTTTCTCGTATGCTTTTCTGGAGCTTCCTCTAAAATATACTTCGCCACAATACGTATAACCCGAACTTTCAAAAATTTTCATCATGGCGATGTTGTCAAAATTGGTATCTGCTTTTATGCTGTAAATGTTGTTGCTTAACGCAAATTCTTCTATGTGTTTGAGTATCATTTTAGCCAAACCTTTACCCAAAAACTTCTCCGAAATGGCTACTCGGTGCAGTACTACAAAATCACCATTAGTTAGCCACTTTCCTTCAATAGTAGCATAGGCAGGTTCGTCATTGATTAGTACCGCACTATAACCGATGATAGTTTCTCCTGCGACCAAAACAAATCCTTCTCCTTTTTCAATATCTTTTTGTACGACTTCTGGATTTGGATAACCGTCTTGCCATTGGGTACTGCCGTCTTCTTTTCTTCGTAGGATAGCTTGTTGTAAAATTTCCCATATTGGATCTATTTCAGATAGTTCCGCTTTTCTAAAGTGATAATTCATTATTGTAATTTAAGTTTTCCATTGTGCAAAACGGTTCTTGGACGATATTTTTTCTTTTTATTTTTCAGTTTTTGGATACAAAATTCTCATTGCATTAAAAATTGCTAGATGAGTAATTGTTGCGTGGTCTTCTTGTGGCAAATAATCAAAGCTCACTTTTACATTTTTGCTTTTTTTGCTTTTCAATTTCTCGGACAATAAATTTGCATCAACTTCCATAACATGAGGAATTTCACTTGGTGCAAGTCCTTCTTTCCCAACTCCAATATAAATATCAATTTTATCTTTAAAGTTCTCTTGATATATTTCCGATTCTTCATTTAATAAAGAACCATTATTCCACCATAAACTTGGACTTATTATTATGTATTTGTTAAATAAGTTTGGTTTTTTTAGTAATATTTCTGTCGCTAAAAGTCCACCTAATGATTGTCCAATTATAGTTTTTGAATTGTTGGTTTTGTACTTCTTTTCAATAAAAGGTTGCAATTCAGTTTCAATAAAGGAAATGAAATTTGCGGATTTTCCACAAGTTAAATATCTTTTTTTATCTTCCTCAATTGTAGTTTGGTACGTAAAATCTCTTTTCCTGTCAATATTTGCAACTCCAACAACAATTGATTTCGGAACTCTATTTATCCAAGAAAAGTTGTTAAACTGAAAAAGTCCAACAACGTGAATAAAATCTTCATCAGCCGAACCATCAAGTAAATAGGTAACTGGATATTTAATTGTATCGTTTTGATTGTAGCCCTCTGGAAGATAAATATTTACTATTCTTTTTTCAGATAATATTTTTGAGTTAATTTCTTCGATTGTTCCAAGCACAAAAGGTTTGCTAGTTTCTTTTTGTTTTTTTACTTGTGCATTTCCAATCGTTACTGTAAATATTAATATCAAAATTATTATTTTTTTCATATTTTCTTTTTTCATTTTCCTCGAAAAACGTTTCGCGCATAGACCTTGTGGCGGCGAAACGAATTGAGTTCTTTCGGCTAAGATAAAGTTTTTTCGAAAGGAAAAACGTGAAGCTAGTAAAAACCAGCCATGAGGTTTATGCGCTGTTATGTGCAGATTATTATTCTCCGCAGTGCAAATACTCCTTCAATGCTAGCTTCCAAGATGCCAAACTATCAAATTTCTCAATAAGTCCATTTCCATCCTTTTCGACAAAAGCTTGAATGCCATGTTGGATCATATATTTTGGATAATATTTCGGAACTCCAACTTTTTGTATTGCTTGACAAGTTTCATTTAATTTACTCGAACCTGCTTTAAGTTCTTTTTCTAAATATTCCATTAAAGAGTTTTTTTCGCTGTCGCTAATATTCTCAAATATATTCATTTGTAAAACCAACAATGCTTGATGTGCACTTTTGTCTTTTACTCTGAATGTATCATATTTCCCGTAAACACCTGCAATCGCAAAAAGTTTTGCTGCTTTTTCGTATTGTTTTATTTCGATACATTTTTTCATTCCGTTTAATATATCAGCTGGATTATTTCCATTTGTTACTGCTGATAAATCAACACAAACGAGAGGATTTGGTGATTCTAGATTTCCGTCTGCTTCGATTGAAATGACATTTTGGGCATTAATTTGGTTCATTCCAAACATCAATAGTGTAATAATAAGAAGGTTTTTCATGGTATTTCGGATTAATTTGCACAT
>NZ_SMLH01000014.1 GCF_004349315.1 Flavobacterium ranwuense
TTTTCAGCTTTTCAGCTCTGGATTCCCAGGAATCAGTTAGATTATCATAATCAACTGGTTTTGCCGGATTCTGATTTTGCAATCTTCCGGAATCAAATGCCCGAACCAATATAGTTTCTATCAGATAATCTTCATTAACTTCGAAAGGCGCATACTTTGTTTTTAAATTGATGTCAAACATACTTGCAGCAGTATTAGACCAAAATGCTTTCCATCCGCTTTTAAGATTTTTCACCAACTCATAGGTTGTGGTACCTGTTTGACGATGTATTAACTTTACCAATATTTGACCTTGTTTACGGGAAAGCTTTTTGAGTTTAGCTTCGAACTCGTCACTCAAATAATTTTCTACTATCTTAAAGTATCGTTTTTTCTCCTTATTTGTTTTAAGGTTTGCCATTCCTCTATTTAGGTTCGACAATCTCTCTGAAGCTAGTTTTGCATAAGGATAGGTTTTATAAACACGGTTTTGGAGAATTAAAAATTGCTTTCTTGCTTCGGGATCCATTTTCCCCTTATATACTAATACTTCCGGTAATTGAATAGTATCATTCGGAATGTATTCATCATCTCCTAATTCATACCCCATTTTTGTAGTATCTTGAGGTATTACCTGCGCATTAATAGATAGGGTGGTGAATAGAAAAAACAACAAAAATTTAATTAGCTTCATATAGGAAAATTTAATTGCCAAAATTATACATTATATACACAACTGTAATGCCAAATTTATAATTTAGCAAAAAAATAATTTTATGAGTACTAAATCAATATTAAACAAGTCGTCACTTGACTTTTTAGAAAACTATCTTAATAATGCCTCCCCTACAGGTTATGAAAGTGGTGGCCAAAAATTATGGATGGACTATTTGAAACCTTATGTTGATACTTTTATAACGGATACCTACGGTACAGCGGTAGGAATCATAAATCCTGATGCTCCATATAAGGTAGTAATTGAGGGTCATGCCGACGAAATTTCATGGTATGTAAATTATATCACTGATGACGGATTGATCTATGTGATCAGAAACGGCGGTTCAGATCACCAAATTGCACCTTCAAAACGGGTCAATATTCATACTAAAGCAGGAATTGTAAAAGGTGTTTTTGGCTGGCCGGCCATTCATACCCGCAATAGAAGTAAAGAGGAAGTAGCTAAAGTGGATAATCTATTTATTGACATTGGTTGCGAAACAAAAGAGCAGGTAGATAAAATGGGCGTTCATGTAGGTTGCGTGATTACCTATCCTGATGAATTCATGATTTTGAACGATAACAAATTTGTTTGTCGTGCGATTGACAACCGTATGGGTGGATTTATGATTGCTGAAGTCGCTCGTTTGTTACACGAAAACAAAATAAAACTTCCTTTTGGTTTGTATATCACCAATTCGGTTCAGGAAGAAGTAGGTCTTCGCGGTGCCGAAATGATTACCAAAACCATCAAGCCAAATGTAGCCATTGTTACTGATGTTTGTCATGACTCCACTACTCCAATGATCGAAAAGAAAATTGAAGGAGATACAAAAATTGGTAAAGGTCCTGTAGTAACTTATGCGCCGGCAGTTCAGAATAATTTGAGAGAATTGATTTTAGAAACCGCTATGGCAAAAGAAATTCCGTTCCAAAGATTGGCGTCCTCTCGTGTTACCGGAACAGATACCGATGCATTTGCGTACAGTAATGGAGGTGTTGCCTCAGCTTTGATATCATTACCATTACGTTATATGCATACCACGGTTGAAATGGTGCATCGCGATGATGTAGAAAACGTTATTAAACTTATATATGAAACGTTGCTGAAGCTAGAAAACGAGGAAACATTCTCCTATTTTAAATAGTTTTAGGAGCTAATCCTGCTATTCACTAGATCTTTTCCTTTTCAAAGGAAAAGATTTCCACTCCAAACGAAGTTCACAGAACTCCGCTAAAAGTAGAGCCAAGGTGAAGTAATCAAGGTAAAAAACTGCATTTCAAATTATGAATTGCAGTTTTTTTTATTAAATTTACTTCATAAAAATCCTATTAATGCAGTCAAAAGCACAATCAGTAGCCGAATATTTAAAGGAACTTCCTGAGGACAGGAAAAAGGTGATGATTGAACTTAGAGAAATAATCCTTAAAAATATTCCAAAAGGATTCATTGAACAAATGTCTTATGGCATGATGGGCTATGTAGTTCCACATTCCATTTACCCAAGCGGATATCATTGTACTCCTGAATTACCACTACCATTTATAGGTGTCGCTTCCCAAAAAAATTTCATCGCGGTATATCACATGGGAATTTATGCAAACCCCGAATTACTAAATTGGTTTGTTACCGAATATCCAAAACACAGCATCCAAAAATTAGATATGGGAAAAAGTTGCATCCGATTTAAGAAATTAGATCAAATTCCGTTTGATTTAATCACAGAACTCGTCCAAAAAATGTCTGTTGAAGAATGGATTACTTGTTATGAATCTCAAATTAAAAAATCGAAATAATCATTAACTTAAAATTAAAAATCATGAGCATCATCAAAAAAATTCTTTTAGGCTTACTTGGAATCATTGCTCTGGCCTTACTAATTGCTTTATTTCTGCCAAAAGAATATGCTGTAGTAAGAGAGATTACGATCAACCAACCCAAAGACAGTGTTTTCAATTATGTGAAGTATTTGAAAAATCAAAACAATTTTAGCGTTTGGTCTTCAAAAGATCCTGCGATGAAGAAAACATTTACCGGAACTGACGGAACCGTTGGTGCCATTGCAGGCTGGGATAGTAAAGATAAAAATGTGGGCGTTGGCGAACAGGAAATCAAAAAAATAGTTGAAGGCGAACGAATCGATTTTGAATTGCGTTTCAAAGTTCCGTTTGAATCCACTGATAATGCCTATATGATAACTGAAGCTATTTCGCCAAATCAAACCAAAGTAAAATGGGGTTTTGATGGAAAAATGCCTTATCCAATGAATCTAATGCTGCCTTTTATGAATATGGAAGAAATGCTTGGAAAAGATTTGCAAGATGGATTGAATAATCTAAAAGTAGTTTTAGAAAAATAACACACTTTCTCATAAAGAAAACCGCAATTCAATTATGAATTGCGGTTTTTTTATTTACCTTTTATAAAAAATTATTCTATTTATTCGCTAGATATTCCAAAACATTTTTTTCGATCCTTTCATCTATATTAGAGATATCCGCCTTCACAAATTTCTCTCCTAAGATATTTTCGTATAATTCAATATATCTTTCAGAAACTGTTTCAATGTATTCGTCAGTCATATTAGGAATTTGTTGTCCTTCCAATCCTTGAAAACCATTTTCGATTAACCAACGACGAACAAACTCTTTCGATAATTGTTTTTGCTCTTCTCCTTTATCTTGACGTTCTTGATATCCTTCAGCATAAAAATAACGAGAAGAATCCGGTGTGTGAATTTCATCAATCAAGACAATTACACCTTCTTTAGTTTTACCAAATTCATATTTAGTATCCACCAAAATCAAACCACGACTGGCTGCAATTTCAGTTCCTCTTTGAAATAAATCTCTTGTGAATTTTTCTAAAACAACATAATCTTCTTCAGAAACAATTCCTTTCGATAAAATATCCTCACGAGAAATATCAGCATCATGTTCTCCATTATCTGCTTTCGTAGTTGGTGTAATAATAGGTTCCGGAAATTTATCATTTTCTTTCAAATAGTCAGGCATTTTCACTCCACAAATTTCTCTTTTGCCAAGAGCATATTCACGAGCAGCATGACCTGAAAGATAGCCACGAATTACCATTTCTACTTTGAAAGGGGCACATAAATGACCAACAGCTACATTAGGATCAGGAGTTGCAATTAACCAGTTAGGAACAATATCCTCAGTCAATTCCATGAATTTAGTAGCAATTTGGTTTAGAATTTGACCTTTATATGGAATTCCTTTTGGCAAAACTACATCAAAAGCCGAAAGCCTGTCCGTAGCTACCATTACCAAAAGTTCATCATTGATGTTGTAAACTTCTCTTACTTTACCTCGGTAAACAGATTTCTGGTTTGGAAAATTAAAATTAGTAGTTGTGATTGTATTGCTCATTATAATAGTTGTGTGTGTTTATTTTTGTTCCTGCAAATTTAAAACTATTTCATAGAGTTACGCAAAGAAAAGAACGGAACTCTTACATTTATTTTTATCTCTGAAACTATTTTTTAAGCAACGTATCGTTGAATAAATTTAAGATTCGGCTGTACTCATCAACCCAAGAATAGGTTTCTTTAAAACCATGTGCTTCAACTGGAAATGAGGAAAGATTCCATTTTTTCTTACCCAATTCTATAAAACGCTGAGACAAACGAACAATATCTTTGTATTCTACATTGTCATCTACCATTCCGTGAAGCATCAATAAATCTCCTTCTAAATTATTTGCAAAATAGATTGGAGAACTTTTTTTGTAAGCATCCGGATCCGTTTCCGGGAAATTAAGAATGTTTCCAGTATAACCATGATTGTAATGTGCCCAATCTGTAACAGAACGCAATGCAGCTCCCGAAGCAAATTCTTTAGGAGTCGTCAACATTCCCATCAATGTAATGAAACCTCCGTAAGAACCTCCATAAATTCCAACTCTTGAAGCGTCAATTCCGTAATTTTCGACTAGATATTTCTTACCGTCAATTTGATCTGTCAAATCTTTTCCGCCCATAAAACGGTAAATTCCTGTTCTAAAATCACGTCCATATCCATCACTTCCTCTATAATCAATATCCAAAACGGTATAACCTAAATCGACCAATAAATTATGAAACATATATTCTCTGTGGTATGTACTCCAATAGTTATGCGCGTTTTGCAAATAACCAGCACCATGAACAAATATGATTGCTGCTTTATTCGCATTCACAGTTTGTGGTTTGTACAATCTGGCATTAACGGGAGTTCCATCCTGCGCCTTGAAAGTAATCACTTCCGGTTCACGCCAAGAATATCCTTTGAAAATTTCACTAGTCGAAGACGTTATTTGATTTAGAATCGTATTCTTTTTATTAGGTGCTACATACAATTCCCAAGGTTTATTTTTATACGAATAACGAACTAATAATGTGTTTTCGTCTGGAGATAAACTCACTTCATGTGCACCATCTTTAGTCAAAATAGGTTCCAAAACCGAATTTGCAACTTCTAATTTATAAAAATTCCTGTTCCCTGGATGCGTTGTATTAGTTGTCAAATAAAAAGACTTTTTATCTTTTGACAAACTCACGTTGCGCACTTCCCAATTCCCTTTGGTCAGTTGTGTTTTCTTTTTTGATCTTAAATTATACGAATACAGATGGGAATAACCTGTTTCTTCCGATTGGAAATAAACAGTTTCATTGTCTGCCAAAAATCCAAGTGTCCCTCTTCCAAAAGAATTGGAAGGAATTCCGGGTCCGCCAATCCAAGCTTCATCATGCTGATAATCTAATTCCTGAAAAGTTCCTTTTTCTAAATTCAGACTGACAATCCAGCGGTCTTTGTTGTCCTGACTTCTGATTTCGGCAATGGTAAAAGATCCATTTTCATTGTAAATAGGCTCCTGAACTACGATTAATTTATTTTTTTTTTCTGTAGCTTTTGGTTTTTCATATAATTCTAAATATTTAGGTGTATCCTGAATGTGGCTTAATGATGAAAAATCCACAAAATAAACAGAATCTTTGACGATGTTGTACACTCCAAATTTGGTTGCTACCAAATTATCTACAGAAACTTTTTCCTTAGTATTTTCGATTTGGTTGTAGCCGTCAGCGGTAATGAAAACTTCCATTTTTTCATTTTTACGGTCAGAATCTTCTATTAATCTGAAGGTAGCGTAATTTCCTTTTGGATCCACTTTTAAACTTCCAAAAGTATTTTTTCCATAATAATAAGGCTTTGGGAAATCAGATTTTATAGCTTTTGATTTTGCCAAATTCCATTTTTTCAACGCTTCCTGATCTCTGATAAATTGGAATAATTCCTCCTGCTGACTTTTCAAAAAAGACACTTTTTCAGTTGCAGCATCTTCACCTTTTCCTTTTCTGAAATTAGTGATTTGAATAATGGAACCTTCATTGGTATTGAACTCAAAGAGGTTTTCATTTTGTCTGAAATAAAGTATTCCAGGTAAAGAACCCATTTGCAAATTAGAAATTGGACTGCTTTGTTGGTACAGTTTTTTGGATGATTTACTTTTTGCAACATACGAAAACAATCTTCCTTTATCGATATAATAATACAAATCTGGGTTTGCTGATTTTTTTAATTCTAATTTTGAAAAAGCAGCTTCATTTGGCGAAGCTAATTCTGGTTTTGACAATCCGTTTTTCCAAAAATAAGTACTTGTACCCAATTCATTATTTGGATTCCAATCAAAATAAACTTTTTGTCCATCTAAAGACCATCTTTCATTCTCCGGTTGTGCACCGATGAAAGCATTACCTTTCATGATTTCTTCCAGTTTTAGCGTTTGACTTTGAATTGTTATGGAAAACAAAATACAGATAACAAGGATTATTTTTTTGTTCATTTTACTGTTTTTATTAAAAAAGGATTCTAAAATTATTTTCAAAAGAGCTTATTTAAAAGCCTTTAATTATTTAATAGTTTCTTGGATATATATTTTGCAACTCCTTCGTTATCATTAGTTAAAATCACTTCTAAATGAGAAAGTCTATCTTTTAAACTTTCGGGTGCATTACCCATAATTAAACCTTTACCAGAAGATTTAAGCATGTTTTCATCATTAAATCCATCTCCAAAAGAAATTGTTTGTTCGAAAACAAAATTCTCTTTTTCCAAAATTTTGGCAATAGCTACACTTTTATCTACTGATTTATCCATAAACTCCAAACAAAAAGGAAGGCTAAAAGCATGGCTAAAATCGTCCGGATGTTTTTCTAGAATTTGGTCTCTTAAATCAACTAATTTTTGATGGTTATCATGAGTGAAATAAAATTTTATACTTTCAAAATCTTCCAGCGTCTTAAAATCAACAATTTCGGGCAGATATTTGGATTTTTTTTGGTAACTGTTCAGTTTTTCGTTGTTTTTATTAGTCTGCCAAAGATTTTCCTTGAATAAAATAGTAGTAATCTCGGAATCAATTTGTAAATCAAAAACAGATTTTATAGCATCGCTTTGAATATCAAAAGAAAAAAGAAGCTCTTTTTGAGGCGAATGGATTCTGGCTCCGTTTGAAGTTACCAGATAAACCGGACAACCCAAATCTTCTACAATATCCAGTGCATCGAGATGATGACGGCCAGTAGCAACAATTATTAAATAGTCTTGATTGTGGAGTTCTTGAAAAACGGTTTTGGTATATTGGGATATTTTATGGTCTGAATTGAGTAAAGTTCCGTCTAAATCGCTAATTACGACTTTAATTTTTTCTGTTGAAATCATTTTTTTTAAACTGTCATTTTTAATAATTCCAAATTTATTGCATTTTAAAGAGATATACAAAGATTAAAGAAAAGTTTAGCAAAAAACCCATTTCTAAATCACCTCTCCTATTCATTTCCTTTAAGCAGGAATGCGATTTATATTTTTAAAAAAAAATAATTGTTGCATTTTAAATACAACAATTATAAATTGTAGCTATATTTGTAAAAAATTAAATGAAATACTATCATGAATACAATTCAAAAAGAATTAATTAAAGCAACAGTACCGATTTTAAAATCAAATGGGAATGATTTGATTGCCTACTTTTATCAAAGGATGCTAAAAAATAATCCAGAGTTAAAAAATATTTTTAATATGGCCAATCAAGCCAGCGGAAAACAACAAAATGCATTAACAGGAGCCGTTCTAGCTTATGCTGAAAATATTGAAAACCCAAGTGTATTGATAAACGTGTTAAAATCAATTGGAAACAAACATGTAAGTTTAAATATTGCCCCAGAACAATACGATATAGTTGGTAGCCATTTAATTGGTTCAATTAAAGAAGTTTTGGGAGATTTAGCCACTGTAGAATTGATTGAAGCATGGACTTGCGCCTATCAAGAATTAGCTCAAATTATGATTGGCCTTGAAGCCGAAATGTATCAGAAAGCCAGCAATAAAAAAGGAGGCTGGAAAGGATGGAGAAACTTTATAATCTCTAAAATTATTGAAGAAAGCGATGAGATTAAATCATTTTATCTTAAACCGGAAGACAACAAAGATATAGCCGATTTTTATCCAGGGCAGTATATTTCCGTGAGTACGTTTATCCCTGAACTAGGTCATAAACAGCCCAGACAATACAGTTTATCTTCAGCTTCCAATAATGAATTTTATAGAATTTCGGTAAAAAAAGAAAAAGGAATAAACAGCACTCCTAACGGAATTGTTTCCAATATACTGCATAATAAAAAAGAAGGCGACAGTATTGAGGTAAGTGCTCCCGCCGGTGTTTTTTATGCCAATCCTGATTCTAAAACCCCACTAGTTCTTGTAAGTGGTGGTGTTGGAATTACTCCTATGATGAGTATGATTGAGACCAATAAAAACTCACTTCAAAAAAACAGAACGGTATGGATTCATAGCTGTCGTAACGAAAATGTTCACGCTTTTAAAGAAACTATTCAAGAGTTAAATGATGAAAATACATGGCTGACTTCATTTGTTTTTTATGAAACTTTACCCGAGTCAGAAACAAATGCTATTGAAGGCAGAGTGAATTTACTCGAAATCAAAGAAGAAATTCTTATTAAGGATGCAAAATATTATATTTGCGGACCTGCTCTTTTTATAAAAGTTCAATATCAATCCCTAGTTGAACTTGGAGTCAACAAAGAAAATATACTTTATGAAGAATTTGGCCCACAATTATTAAGCCTTAATTAATAAAACTCTTATGAAATTGAATCACTTTACTGATTTTAGTATGCGCGTTTTGATGTATTTAGATCAAAAAAAAGAAACTCCTTTAAGTTCTTTAGACGAGTTAGCAGCTGCATTCAAAATCTCAAGAAACCATCTTATTAAAGTGGTTCAATTCTTATCAGCAAATCAGTTAATCCATACCAAAAGAGGTAAAAATGGTGGAATCATAATTTCTAACAAAGCAAGAGAAATACCATTAGGAGATTTGATTCACCTTTTGGAACAAGATGATAGTCCTGTTGTAAATTGCAATTCAAAACCTTGCATTTTTCAATCTCAAAATTGCAAATTAAAATCATTATTCAACACTGCTTATCTCGCTTTTCTTGAGAGTCTAAATAAATCCAAACTTTCCGATCTGGAATTTAATAATTGGAATGCTATGTTTCAAACCATATAAAATTTAAAAAGCATTTATATTATCCTCTTTTCAAAATAAAAAATTCATAAAAAAACGCCCTTTGTTTAAAGAGCGTTTTTTGTTTTAATCATTATTTTCAATCTGCTTATAGGCATCAATCACTTTTTTGACCAATCGGTGTCTTACGATGTCTTTGTCATCCAGATAAATAATCCCAATTCCATCCACATCTTTTAGAACCAACAAAGCTTCTTTAAGACCTGAAATGGTTCTTCGTGGTAAATCGACCTGACCGGGATCACCAGTAATCATAAATTTGGCACTTTTCCCCATACGCGTCAAGAACATTTTCATTTGGGAATGCGTTGTGTTTTGGGCTTCATCCAAAATCACAAAAGCATTATCCAGCGTTCTTCCACGCATGAATGCCAATGGCGCTATCTGAATAATTCCTTTCAAGATATAATCCTCTAGTTTTTCATTAGGCAACATATCCCGTAAAGCATCATAAAGCGGCTGCATGTAAGGATCCAGTTTTTCCTTCATATCACCAGGAAGAAAACCAAGATTCTCCCCTGCTTCTACTGCTGGTCTTGTAAGAATAATTCTTTTTACTTCTTTTTCTTTCAATGCTTTTACTGCCATGGCAACTCCGGTATAGGTTTTACCGGTTCCTGCAGGTCCAACAGCAAAAACCATATCATTTTTTGCCATAGTGTCTACCAACAATTGTTGATTGGCAGTCATAGGTTTGATGATTTTGCCTCCTACTCCATGTACTAAAATTTTATCATGTCCCAAGGCTCTTCTTTCGTCTTGACCGTCGCTAAGAATAACGCGTTCAATAACATTATCATCGATAGTGTTATACCGTGTAAAATGAAGCATTAACCGTTGAAAACGTTTTTCGAACTCGTCTAAAACCTCTTTTTCTCCAAAAGCTTTTAAAGTTGTTCCCCGAGCGACAATCTTCAATTTTGGGTAATATTTTTTAATTGTTTCAAGATGAGTGTCTTGAGCGCCCCAAAAGTCTTTTGGAGCGATGTCTATGAGCTCGATTATTCTTTCGTTCAAATGAGGTAGTTTTAAATTAGAATTAATTTTTTTATAAATCAATTGGCTGTCGGGTATATTTCTTGTTTTTAAATAGAATTTGTTTTTTGTTTTTCGTTTTTTGAGTTTACTATTATTAGCTTTGCACTTCTCAAATTTAATAAAATAAGGTTTACATAACACCAATAGTTATAAACAAATTTATGTCAATAATTACCCTTACTACTGATTACGGATTGAAAGACCATTTTGTAGGTGCGTTGAAAGGGAAGATTTTGTCTGAGTATTCCGAAGCATCAATTATTGATATTTCACATGATATTGACCCATTCAACACAGTAGAAGCAAATTACATTATTGGAGCATCGTATGCGAGCTTCCCAAAAGGTACGGTTCATCTTATAGGAGTGGATATGGAATCCAATAAAGAGAATCAACATATTGTGATGCAATGGAACGATCATTATTTTATTGCCGCCGATAATGGAATTTTAAGCATGCTTTCGCAAAAAATTGTTCCGCAAAAAATGGTCGCGATTAATATTCATGATCGTTTGCCAAGCGAAGCTACTGATCTTGATGTGTTTGTAAAAGTAGCCTGCCATTTAGCCAAAGGCGGTTTAATGAACGTCATTGGCAAAGAAATAAATACGATTAAGCAAGTTACAAATCTGCAAGCCACTATTTCGGATGATGGGAATTCATTAAAAGGTCATGTGATTTATATTGATCATTTTGGGAATATAATTACCAATATTTCTAAAAAATATTTTATCGAAGTTGCCAAAGGAAGGCCGTATGAAATTGTTTTGAAAACCAAAAATATCAAAACAATTTTACCCAATTATTCCGCAATTGCGAGTTCTGATAAATACCCAATCAAGTCCTACGAAGGGGAAAAATTAGCTATTTTCAACGAAGCCGGGTTTCTTGAAATTGCCATTTTCAGAAGCAATCCTTCTAAAGTGGGATCTGCAAATAGCTTATTGGGATTGAATTACAGGGATATTATAAATATAGTGTTTAGTTAAACATTTTTTTTGATTTTAGATTGAAGATTTATGATTTCAGAAGTAGAGCAACTAATGATAAAAAGAATTATGATATTTGGAATTTTAGCCAGCTTAATACAAGTGATGAATTATTATTTTTTAATTTTTATTTTATGGAATGTTGGAAAATTTTTTCATACACCTACTAAAACTGGTTTTACTTGGGGATTAACTATATTATATTCAACTTATATATTTGGAATAACCACAATTATTCAAAATTCATTAATAGAAATTTTATACAAGAAAAATATTAGAATATATTTATTTTTTGGAGCTTTAATTACATTTACCTTGGCTGTAGAAAATTTTAATTTTTGGCCAATCAAAACTTTGATACTAACTATTTCTGGACTTGTTACTTTATCAATAAAGTTTTATTTAGACCACAAAATAGATAAATCTAAAATCATCAATCGTTAATCCTAAATCTAAAATCTAAATGTTTATACGAATAGTAAAATTGAGTTTTCACGAGGAAAATATTCCTGCATTTTTAGAAAATTTTGAGTTAATGAAAGACAAAATACGAAACGCACCAGGAAACCGTTTCTTAGAATTGTATCAGGATAAAAATAACAAAAGCATTTTCTTTACCTACAGTTATTGGGAAACCGAAGTCGATTTAGAAAATTACAGAAATTCTGAACTTTTTTACGATGTTTGGACATTCACCAAGAAATTATTCAACGACAAACCGGAAGCTTGGAGCGTAGATAAAGTGGCCAGTTTGCAGTGATCAGTGTTCTGTTAGCTGTTTCAAATCAACGAATACACAAATCAACGAATAAACATAAAGAATGAAATCAATAGTATTACGAGAAATAAAATCCTTTTTTGGTTCGCCCATTGGCTACTTGGTCATTGCCATTTTTCTAATTATTAACGGATTGTTTCTTTGGGTTTTCGAAGGAGAGTACAATATTTTGAATACTGGTTTTGCTGATTTGACACCGTTTTTCACATTGGCGCCCTGGATTTTGATTTTCTTGATTCCTGCAGTAACGATGCGCAGTTTTTCGGATGAAAAAAAACAGGGAACATTAGAATTATTGCTGACCAAACCGTTGAGTATTTGGCAAATTGTTAACGGAAAATTTCTTGGCGCTTTGCTTTTAATTGTAATGGCGATTATCCCAACATTCATTTATGTAGTAATTATTTCCAGTTTAGGAATGCCGGAAGGCAATATCGATATGGGAAGCACAATAGGTTCTTATTTTGGATTATTATTCCTGATTGGCGCTTATTCAGCCATTGGAATATTCACATCAACACTATCTGACAATCAAATTGTAGCTTTTATTGTTGCGGTATTTTTATGTTTTTTCTTCTATTTTGGATTTGAAGGTTTAGCTTCTGTTGTTCCAAATATGTCTGCCATAATCGCCTCATTAGGAATGCAAGATCATTTCAAAAGTATGAGCCGAGGCGTATTAGATACAAGAGATATTCTTTATTTTACAAGCATAACCGTTGTCTTTCTTTCATTTACTGTTTATAATCTAAAATCTTTCAAATCGTAATGACTACTTCTAAGAAAAATAACCTAAAATCAGTATTGATTATCCTTGCAATTGTAGTCCTTCTGAATGTAATAGGAAGTTCCTTTTTTCATCGTTTTGATTTAACAAAAGATAAAAGATACACGCTTTCCCCTACTTCTTTGAATATCATTAAGCAAGTTCAAAATCCGTTGTCTATAAAAGTATATATGCAAGGCGATTTACCTGCTGAATTCAAACGTTTACAACAGGAAACTAAACAATTACTGGAAGAATTTCAGGCGTACAATACCAATATTGTTTTTGAATTTGTAGATCCATTGGAAAACGAAGATGCCAGCATGGACAATATTAAAGATTTGTATCGAAAAGGACTTACGCCTATAAATATAACCGTTGACGACAAAGGAAAGCAATCCCAAGCGATGGTTTTTCCTTGGGCGATTGCCGTTTATGACAATAAGGAAGTTAATATTCCATTGTTGAAAAACATTATGGGTGCGACAACTACCCAAAAAGTGATTGGTTCCGTTCAGCATTTGGAATACTCAATTGCAGAGGGTTTGAATAAAATTACCAAAGCCAAACAAAAGAAAATTGCTGTTATCAAAGGAAACGGTGAATTGCAAGATATTTTAATGGCTAAATTTCTTTTGCAGGTTCGCGAAAGTTATCATATCGGCCCTTTCACTTTAGATTCGGTTGCCAAAAATCCTATTGGAAGTTTAGAAGCTTTAGAAAAATATGATTTGGCAGTTATTGCAAAACCTACCGAAACATTTACAGATGCGGAGAAACAAGTTTTGGACCAATTCATCATCAATGGCGGAAAAACATTGTGGTTGATTGACCAGGTTACGGCAGAAATGGATAGTTTATACGATTCATCCGGAGCCACTTTGGCCTACCCAAAAGATTTGAATTTGAATGATATGTTCTTTAAATACGGCATTCGAATCAATCCTGATTTAGTAAAAGATGAACAAGGAAGTCCAATAAAACTAGCCACCGGAGAACAAGGAAGTGCAACTCAATTTCAGGAATTCAACTGGAAGTTTGCGCCACAGGTGTATCCAAACAGTTTGCATCCGATTGTGAAAAATTTAGGCGGAATCAAATTTGATTTTGCGAATCCTATCGATACCTTGAAAAACGGAATTAAGAAAACCATTCTGTTGCAATCGTCTCAATATTCAAAAAAAATAGGAACTCCAACAGAGATAAATCTTAACATCGTTGCCGAAGAAACCTCACCAAACGATTATCTAAACAAAGGAAAGATTCCGTTATCGGTTTTATTGGAAGGTTCGTTTCATTCTATGTTTGAAAATAGAGTTTTGCCATTTGAACAAAAAACATTTCAAGCCACAGGAAAACAGAACAAGATGATTGTGATTTCTGATGGGGATTTGATAAAAAACCAATTGGATAAAAACTTTCAACCGGTAGAATTGGGTTATGATCAAAGGGCTGGAAATTTGTATGATAATAAAGATTTCCTCATAAATTGTGTCAATTATCTATTGGATGATACCGGACTTATTAACATTCGAAGCAAAGATCTTGATTTACCTTTATTGGATAAAGAAAAAGTTTATAAAAACTATACCCAAACACAAATCCTAACTATCGGGCTTCCAATTCTTATTTTAGTACTTTTTGGTGTCGTATTTACTTTCCTTCGAAAAAGAAAATACAGCAAATAGATGTTAATAAAAAAGTTTCCAAACTAGAATAGTTTACGATATATTTGTAAAATGTATCGTATTTCGGTTTTAGAGAAATACCTTAAAAAATAAAACAAAACAGATGAAATTTATAGTATCGAGTTCGTACTTATTGAAGCAATTACAAGTTTTAGGTAACGTTATCAACAGCAGTAATACTTTGCCTATTTTAGATAACTTTTTATTTGATTTAGACCATAATGTGCTAACGGTTTCTGCTTCTGATTTAGAGACAACCATGTCAGCTACTTTAGGAATTGATTCAGAAAGTAAAGGAAGCGTTGCTGTCCCTGCAAAATTGCTTTTGGAAATCCTTAAAACATTTCCGGAACAACCCCTAACTTTCACGGTTGAAGAAAACAGTACAATAGAAATCAGTTCTAATTCTGGAAAATATGCTTTGGCTTATGCTCCTGGAAATGAATTTCCAAAATCGGTTAACTTAGACGATCCATCTGTAACACTTGTTCCTGCCGATGTTCTGGCAACAGCCATAAGCAAAACAATATTTGCTGCTGGAAATGATGATTTACGTCCGGTAATGTCCGGTGTATTCTTTCAATTTTCTCCACAAGGATTGACTTTCGTTGCAACTGACGCACACAAATTAGTGAAATATGCGCGTACTGATGTAACGGCTTCTCAAGTGGCTGATTTCATTATGCCAAAAAAACCTTTGAACATCTTAAAAAATATTCTTGGTACTTCAGATGCTGAAGTTAAAATTGAATATAACGATTCGAATGCTACTTTTTCTTTTGACAATTATGTTTTAATGTGCCGTTTAATTGATGGAAAATATCCAAATTACGAAGCGGTAATTCCAAAAGAGAATCCAAATAAATTAATGATTGACCGTTCACTGTTTTTGAGTTCTGTACGTCGTGTTGCTATCTTCTCAAATAAAACAACCCACCAAATTCGTTTGAAAATCGCTGGTGCTGAATTGAATGTTTCTGCTGAAGATATTGACTATTCTAATAAAGCCGAAGAGAGATTGACATGTGATTATCAAGGTGATGATATGCAAATAGGCTACAATTCTCGTTTCTTGACTGAAATGTTGACTAACTTGCAATCTGACATGATTATGCTTGAAATGTCATTGCCAAACAGAGCCGGAATTCTTACTCCTGTTGATGGATTAGAAGAAGGTGAAACTGTTACCATGCTTGTAATGCCCGTAATGCTGAACAGTTAACATTATATTATGATTTTGTTGTATTTTAATTTTTAAAATTCAAATATAATACTTACCATTGTATAACAAATACGCTATTAACCAAACCATTTTTATATTTAAAAAAACCGCTATTTCCTAAACAGGATATGCGGTTTTTTTTTGTCCAATTATTACCTCCAAAACAATTTGGGCGTGCCACCATTAGAAAAAGGGGGCAACTTCTAGCATCGCTTAAATTGCCCCCTTTCCCTAATGCTGTCAGGCTGTTGCCGCTACTTCGGTAGCCGGGCCCATCCTTCACGCAATCGCAAGCAAAGTCATTGCGAGGAACGAAGCAATCTCATATCGTATATCCGTTTCAAAAATCAATAATGATACGTTTTAATGTGATTGCTTCGTTCCTCGCAATGACATCACACTAAATCACGCCCATTTTTTCCATCAGGAATGTAGCGCTTCTATTTTTACAAATTCCGTCTCGCAGTTTGTAATCAAAATGCAATTCATCATCCTGAATCTCCACTTCAAAGCATTTATTGGTTAGTATATTTGGATAGTCATTTGTAGTCAGGCAAACTTCTATATCGTGCGTTGCAATGGCTCCAATTGCTTTTTTACCAATCACTTTTTTAACCACTTCAATAGTTCCGTTGCGTTTGTCATCTGAATTGGTTCCTCGTAATATTTCATCCAATAATACAAAAGCAGGTCTGTTTTCCAGTTCGTCCATAATTTGCTTTAAGCGCTTTATTTCGGCAAAGAAATAGGATTCACTGTCTGACAACGAATCGGATAATCGCATCGAAACTAAAACGGGTAACGGATGCACATTAGCTTGACTGGCACAAACTGGCGAACCAATTCCTGCCAATACCATATTGATTCCTAAACTTCTCAGAAAAGTACTTTTTCCGGACATATTAGAACCGGTCAAAATCATAAATGATTGCGGTTGAAAACGCACGTCATTCCCTACTCTAGTTTTTTCATTCAATAGAGGATGACTTAAATCAGTGAAATCAATTTCAAAATTGGTGTTCAATGTTGGATAAACAAACTCAGGATTATTATAGGACAAATTAGCCAGACTATTCAACATTTCAAATTCACCAATAACTTCTAACCAATCTTCCAACGCTGCTGCATGATCTTTTTTCCATTGAATCAACGCTTTTAAAACATGAAGATTAAAAAGAAAAGTTCCATTAAATAATAGCGCCGTCACAAAATTTCCGATGGTATCCATATTAGAAAACAACGAAGCCAATTTTTTAAAATGAACGCTGGCATTTTCTTTTTTATAAGTTAATTTTTGTTGTAAATCGATTAGTTTTTCAGATTGAAAGGATTCAGCTTCGATTTTCTGCAGCAGTAAACCGTACTGATTGATGATTTTATCAACATTTTCAGCATTGGCTATTTCAATGCTAATTCGTTTATAGAAAACACCTAAAACAGCTAAATTAAAAACAAACAAAAACGATAGACAGGATGCAAAAACTGGATTTGATGTCACTAAATACCCAATAAGAGTTCCCAAAAATAGAAAAGGCGCAATCAAAGAAATCAATATACTTGCTTTTGACAAAGGAGAACTATTGAATTTACTCCATTGCAATAAAGTATCATAAGTGGATTGATTGTCATTACTTATTTTGGCCAAAGCCATGAAATCCTGACGCCAATCCAATTTTTTGGCTAATTCTTGTACTGCTTGATGATTTCTAAGAATTTCATCATTTGGTAAAAGAGTCAAAAGTTGGTTTGCGAATGTTTTTTTTCCAATATAAGTGGCAGTTCTATTTAGGTTTTGGAACAAAGAATGTTCTCCAAAAATATCTAAATCATACGCATACGGATGGTGAAAATCATTGAATTCCTGTCCGTTTTCGAAAGGGATTTTATTTCTTTCGAGATAGGAAATTTCATTTTCATTAATATCCAATAGCGCCTTATTGACTTGCTTCTGGAAAAGTAATTTACTGTGAATACGCATCAAGAAAACAAACAATCCAAAAAGAAGCACTGACAAAATAATGAAAATAATTCCATTCGTTTTGATGTAATAATACAGGGATACCAAAAAAAATACAATAGCCAGCAATCTTAATATGCTTATACTATTGTACTTTTTATTAATTCCATTTAATACTGCTGAAAACCCTTCTTTTTTTGCTTTGTATATTTCCATAATTCATTTGAATGAATGACAAATATAGCAAATTAGATTTCGGGCGAAAGCCAAATTTAACACGTTAATCAATATGAATCGCTAAAATTGGAATATCAAAGTTAACCGCTATTTTTTTGGTTAAACTAGGATTAAAAATGCCTTCAAAAAAACCTCTTTTATAGGTAAGCATTGTCAAAACGTCAATATCTTTGTACATAATAAAGTCCAAAATAGTTTCTTTCACTTCATTACTGCTTACAACAAAAAACTCAATGGGTTCCTTTATAAATTCTTCTTCCCAACTCGCTATTGTATCTTTGGAAACATCAGATTCATTGGTTTTTACATAAAGACATTTCACTTTGGCTTTTGTTTTTTCAGCAATCTCCAAAACCATTTTCAAAGCTTTTTTATCTTTCGTTCTAAAACGGGTTGTAAAACCAATGATCTCAATTTTTTTGAATTTTGCTTTAGCAGGTACACATAACATCGGGACTTCAATTCCAGAGATTACAGCTCCTGTATTTGTGCCTACGAAAAAAGCATCCCAACCGGTGGCGCCAGAAGTTCCCATAATTACAAAATCTATTTTATCTTCTTTAATTGATTTTTTGATATTAAAAAGCAAATCTCCATCCATAAGCCTGTGCGTTATTTTAATTTTATCCAAATGACGTTCTTCAGCTATGGTGCGTAATTTGGGGATTTCGTCTTTAAACTTATTAAATTGAGACAACTCTAATGAGTCATAAATGACAGCATAATTTTCAGGAAAAAACTGATTGTCATATATAGGCAATTCAAATGTGTGCAATAAAACGAGTTCGCCCTGAACTATTTTTGCAAATTCTAAAGCATGGACAAAAGCATTTGTAGCCACTGTAGAAAAGTCGGTTGGAAATAGAATTTTTTTCATTTTATTAAATATTAAAATGGTTCATTCATTAAATAAAATACTGAATTATTTTTTTTCGATATTTGAATACTATCGAAATTAAATTCATTCATGAATAGCCAGAATAGGTACATTGACATGAAAAGCTAATTTTTTTGAAAGACTGATTCGAAATAATTTTTCAAAAAAGTTTTTATGGTACACATGCATTGCAATCATATTAATTTTATATAAATCGATAAAATTTAATATTATACCTTCTACATCATCGCCTGAAATGGAGTGTAAAGCTATGTTATGACTTTTAATTAATTCATTCCAATCTTTCATGTCGTTATTCTTATTTTCATGATGCGGCGATTGTACACGCAAACAATCAATATGTGCCTGAAATACTTTGGCCAAAGTCTTCACTCGTATAAAGGACTCAATATCTTCGGGTTTGTATTCTGTAATAAAAAGTAAATTTTTTATGGGTTGGTATTTACAGTGCTCAGGAATGGCCAAAACAATTGCTTTGACATCATTCATTACTTTTGTTGCTACCGTACCCAAAAAAGTCTCTTTTAAACTGGTCGCACCTTTAGTTCCCATAATGACAAAATCAATATTTTCGTGCTTAGTAATTTTTTGTATTTCATCAACCAAATTCCCCAAAATTAAAACATGACTTATTTTAACTTTATCCAAATTATTTTCTTCGGCAATATTTCTTAAAATTGGAACTTCATCTTTGTAGTTTTCAAAATTACTCAACTCGGTAACATCATAAATTTCATGTAAGTATTCCGAAACATTAATATAATTGACCTGTGGCAATTGATAAACGTGCATTGTAATAATTTCAGCATCTATTGAATCTGCCAATTTCAATGCGTAAATAAATGCATTTTTGGATACATCAGAAAAGTCGGTTGGAAATAGAATTTTCTTCATGACACATATTAATTAATTATTAGTCAATTATTTACATAAAATTACAACAAAAAAATAAATTAATTAGGATAAATAGCTCATAGTCTTATTTTTAACTGAAAATAAAGTTAATGGTTCTATAAGGGACTCTTGTTGCTTTACAAGTTTTACTTACTTTTGCATAAAATTGAATACAAATATGATACCTCAAGATTCCATAGTGGCACTGGCAACTCCTTCTGGAGCCGGAGCAATAGCCGTAATTCGAATTTCCGGGGAAGATGCCATTACTATTGGTAATTCTGTTTTTCGATCCATTAAAAACAAAGATCTAACAACGCAAAAAACGCATACTTTGCATTTGGGACATATTATGGACAACTCAAAAACTTTGGATGAAGTCCTAGTGTCCATTTTCAAAGGACCAAACTCCTATACTGGCGAAAACACGATTGAAATTTCCTGTCACGGTTCTACTTATATTCAACAGCAAATCATTCAATTATTGCTTCGAGAAGGATGTCGTATGGCTGATCCCGGAGAATTTACATTAAGGGCTTTCCTAAACGGAAAACTGGACTTATCCCAAGCTGAAGCCGTTGCCGATTTAATCTCTAGCGACAATGAAGCCTCACACCAAATTGCAATGCAGCAAATGCGTGGAGGGTTCTCTAATGAAATTGCCAAACTCAGAGAAGAATTATTGAATTTTGCTTCCCTAATCGAACTTGAACTGGACTTTGCTGAAGAAGATGTAGAATTTGCAGACCGAACACAATTTCATGAATTATTAAACCGAATAGAATTTGTTCTAAAACGATTAATCGATTCCTTTGCCGTGGGTAATGTAATTAAAAACGGGATTCCCGTGGCCATTGTGGGAGAACCCAATGTAGGGAAATCAACACTTTTAAATGCCTTATTGAATGAAGAGCGAGCCATTGTTTCCGAAATTGCCGGAACGACACGTGACACGATTGAAGATGAATTGGTTATTGGCGGAATCGGTTTTAGATTCATAGACACAGCCGGAATTCGGGAAACCGAAGATGTGGTAGAAAGCATCGGGATTCGTAAAACTTTTGAAAAAATAGAACAAGCGCAAGTTGTTGTTTTTCTTTTTGATAGTTCTGAGTTTAAAGTATCCGGTTTAAAGTTAAAAGTAGAACTAGAGAAAATCAAAAATCAGTTTCCATTGAAACCCCTTGTAATTATTGGCAATAAAGCCGACAAATTAGAAGAAAATGAAATCGTCAATCTGAAATCAGAGATTCCTGAAATCTTGCTTATTTCTGCAAAAGAAAAGTTGGGTGTTGAAGATTTAAAAAATCAATTGCTATCATTTGTAAATACTGGTGCTTTACGAAATAACGAAACAATTGTGACCAATACAAGACATTACGACTCTCTACTAAAAGCGTTAGATGAAATACAAAAAGTAAAATTTGGACTTGAAACAAACTTATCCAGCGACTTGATGGCTCTGGATATTAAGGAAGCGCTGTATCATTTTGGAATGATTACAGGTCAGGTTACTAATGATGAATTGTTAGGGAATATTTTTGCTAATTTTTGCATCGGAAAGTAGCAGGACAAAACATCACAAAACAACAACAAACAAACGAGTTAAAATATTTATAGTCAATACTTTAACTCGTTTTTATTTACGATTTTTTTGGATATTATGCGTTATTTTGATTAGATTTGTACCTCATTTGTACCTCAAAATCTGAGGTACAAAAAATATTTTTTTTGGCCAATTTATGGCACATAGAGACACGCATAGTCACAGTGGGACACCTAAAGTCACATTTCTATGAGTATAAACATGAAGATTACACGCATCTGTGAATTCTGTAAAAATGAATTTACCTCATGCACTTATTATGGCAAAGCTTATAGTTCATACTTATCTGAATTAAATCTATTTATTTTACACTCGTTAGCGTTAATATTCTATTTCCTAATGCTAATGTACCTGAGCTAATATTCCATTTAACATCAATAGTCTGTCCTGATAGAACATCTACAATTGTTTGCAAAGATAAATTTGATCTATTTGAATTGCATTTTAATTTTCTGATGGAATTAGGTATCAAAACTCCACCTTGATAAATACTAAAAGTCGCTATTGTATTTTCATTGCTATAACCCGAATTAGTTTCAGGTGTATTTCCTGGAGGAAAAATGGTTCCATTCACAGTTGCGGCAGCAAGACTTGTAGTAGCACCTGATCCTGAAGCTATATTACCATTATAAACAGAAGCCCCTGTATTATTGATTGCTCCAGATCCTGTAAAAGCAACAAATGTTGACAATGAACCTAAGCTAATTATTGAAGATTCTTTTGATGGAGTTGTACATGTCCCTACACCAAAAGCAATCGCTCCTGAATTTGTGAGCATTTTCCCATCTAATGTTGAAGCATTAGCAACGGCAATTGCATAACCATGAGAAATTAAAATTCCTTTAGCTATTGTATTGGCTCCAATTCCTATTGCTCCTTCGGCTACCCAAAAAACATTTTCAGGAAGGGCTCCGTTTTTCAAAATAATTGTAGTACCAGCTACCATATTTAAATCTCCATTTGCTTTAAAAACAAACAATGCATTTGGATCTCCTCCAGCGTCAAGGGTAAGAGAACCTGAAATTTCAATAGCACTGGCTACTGAATATTTTCCAGGACTAATTGTTTCATTACCAAAATTTATGCGAGAAGTATTAGTAGTTGGCCGTATTTCAAGTTGGTTGTAAGCTAAGAAAAAGTCTGTTAAAAGATTGTCTGTATTAGCTGCAATAATCATAATATTATTAGTGAATTGACTATCAAAAGAGACTGAGTATTTTCCTGGTGTTGGTGAAATACTTATATAAGGAAGCGCCATATCAATATTAGATTTGGTTCCAATATCACCTACACCATTTGTACTATAATATTTTGCGTAAGTTCCATAATCTTTCCAACCATCATCATAATAATTAAAACCTGATGTGGTTATATTATAGATTAAAAGCCCATTTGCAGGGCTTGAAATCAAATTTCTTTGCTCTGTCGTCATTCTAGGAGTAAGAATCCCTTGAGAATTAGATGCTAAATCTAATATTGATGAGGCATCCGGATTTATTGTTCCAATTCCAACTTGTGCATTTGAAATTTGCCAATTTGCCAATAGCAAAAGCAATAATAATTTTCTTATATCTTGCATCTATAATTATTGTACTTTAATCAAAGTTAAAGTCCTATTTCCCATTACTATTTTTTGGGAATCTGTATTCCACCTTACATTTATCACTTGATTAGGTAAAATTGTTGCAATTGCTTGTAATGATAAGTTTGCAGAATTCGCATTACTTGTTAGAATTTTATTTGAACTAGGAATTAAAATCCCATTTTGATAGATGCCAAAAGTTCCTAATGCATTCGTATTATTAGGAGATGACGTTGTTATTGTACCTCCCGGATATAAAATTGAACCGTTAAAAACATTAGGGGAACCAAACCCTGTTATAGCACCTCCATTTGTTCCAACATCCCCAGTAATTACTGAGGTATCCGCGTTTGATATAGCACCTGTGCCACTAAAAAAAATAAAAGTGGATAACACCCCTAAGTCTATTCCAGAATTTCCCGAAGGAATAATTGCAGTTCCTGAACTAAAACTAACAGCTCCTACGATTGCAAAAAGTCTTCCTTCAAGATCCCCTCCCGCGGCCATTGAAACTGCACCACCATTAGTAATTACAGTCCCTTTTAGTATAGTTGATGCTGAGATTGAAGCGGCTCCATCAATTACCCAAAAAATATTAGAAGCTTTTGCTCCGTTGAGCAAAACCATTTTCGTACTTGCTGCTGTTGAGAAAGCGGCTCCAATCCTAATAACGAAAAGAGCATCCGGATTTCCTCCGCCATCAAAATTTATTGTCCCAACTGTTGATGTTGCTCCAGCAATAGTATAAACACCTGGAATCAAAGTCTCTCCACCTCCTATAACAGATAGATGATTTGTGATAGTAGCCGTTAGTGAATGCAAATTATTGTAAGCTGTCTGCAAATCAATTTTACCCTGTTCAGGTGTAAAAGGCCCCCTAATTATTGGTGCATTATTATAATAACTATTAAAGGTAACTTTGTATTTTCCGGCAAATAGAGGCGTTATCGACATACCTTTTACAACCTCATTTGAGGTTGCGTTAGTTGTAATATCACCTGTTAAATTTGAATTATAATTTTTTGCAAAACCAGAATAATCTTTCCAATCTATATCAAAAAAATTAAAGTTTGATGTGCTTGTATTATAAATTAATAGACCAACAGCAGGCGCTACAATTAAATCTCGCTCTTCACTCGTCATTCTAGGCACGAGTAATCCTTCGCTTTTTGAAAATAATTCTAAAAGTGCCGATGGGTCTGGATCAATAATTCCAATACCTACCTGCGCACCAACAAATAGTGGAGCTAGCAAAAACATAAGTAATAGAAAGCAGGATATTTTTTTCATTTGTTATTATTTAAAACTAATTCAAACCTTCTCGTAGATATCAATTCTAATTATTTTTAAGTTTATTGTACTTTTATCAAGACTAAAGTCCTATTTCCCATTACTATTTTTTCGGAATCTGTATTCCACCTTACATCTATTGCTTGATAAGGCAAAATAGTTGCAATTGCTTGTAATGATATGTTTGCAAAATTCGCATTACTTGTTAGAATTTTATTTGAACTTGGAATCAAAACTCCATTTTGATAGATACCAAAAGTTCCTAATGCATTCGTATTATTGGGAGATAAAGTTGTTATTGACCCTCCGGCATTTAAAAATGAACCCTTAAAAACAGTAGGTGATCCATACCCTGATATAGCTCCTACATTTGTTCCAATATTACCCGTAATTACAGAAGACCCCCCATTAGTTACAGCACCCGCACTACTATAATAAATAAAAGTGGATAACACTCCCAAATCAATTACAGAAATCCCTGAAGGAATTATTGTCTTTACAGCATTAACACTAATAGCTCCTACGATTGAAAAAAGTCGACCTTCAAGATTTCCCCCAGCTCCCATTGTAATTGCACCAGCATGAGTAATTACAGTACCTTTTAGAATAGTTGAAGCTTCAATTGAAGCGGCTCCTTCAATTACCCAAAAAATATTAGAAGCTTTTGCTCCGTTGAGCAAAACCATTTTTGTAGCTTCTCCTGCTGAGAAAGCTCCATCAATCCTAATAACGAAAAGTGCATCTGGATTTCCTTGCCCATCAAAATAGAGTGTCCCAACCGTTGATGTAGCTCCAGACAAAGTATAAACACCTGGAATTAAAGCCTCTCCGTTTCCTAAAACTAGCCCGTGAGTTGCATCAGTAATTGGAAGTGATTGCAAATTATTGTAAATTGACTGCAAATCTATTTCACCTTTTTCGGAGGGAAAAGGACCAGTACTTATTGGAGCATTACTATAATAACTATTAAAGGTAACTTTATATTTTCCGGCAAATTGAGGTGTAATTGACATACCATTTACAACCTCGTTTGATGTTGTGATTGTTGTAATATCACCTGTTAAATTTGAATTATAATTTTTTGAAAAATCAGAATAATCTTTCCAATCTACATCAAAATAATTAAAGTTTGATGTGCTAGTATTGTAAATTAATAGCCCGACAGCAGGCGCTACAATTAAATCTCTTTCTGTATTAGTCATTCTAGGAACAAGCAATCCTTTGCTCTTTGAAAATAATTCTAAAAGTGAAGATGGATCTGGATCAAAAGTACCAATACCTACCTGTGCATCAACAAATAATGGTATTAGCAAAAAAGTAAGTAATAGAAAGGAGCGTGTTTTTTTCATTTGTTATTATTCAAACCTTCTCTTAGAAATCAATTTTAATTATTTTTTTAAGGTTATTGCACTTTTATTAATGTAAAAGTCCTATTTCCCATCCCTATTTTTTCGGAATCTGTATTCCACCTTACATCTATTGCTTGATTAGGCAAAATAGTTGCAATTGTTTGTAACGAGACGCTTCCTAAATAAGCTTCACTAGTCAATATTTTACTGGAACTTGGAATTAAAACTCCATTTTGATAAATACTAAAAGAGGCTATAATATTGTTCGTATTTGGTGTGGATATTGTTGTGGATGTTTTAGAAGTATAAGTTGTATGTGTAACAAAAGCACCGTTTACAGTTGCAATTTCAAAACCTACAAAAGTGCCTGAATTAGTTCCTATATTTCCTGTAATTGTTGAAACCGCAGTATTTGTAACGTCACCAGCGGCAGTGTATAAAACAAATTTGTCTAATGTACCCAATGGATATGGCGATGTCCCTATTGGTATGGAAGCAACTGCTGGTCCAAAAGTTATTGCCCCAGAAATTGTCAAAAGTCTTCCTTCAAGGTTTCCTCCTGCATTAAATGCAATAGCCCCCGTTGTGGCTGCTATTACATTCCCTTTCATAGTAGATTTTTCGCCAAAAGACGGAGCGCCATAAGCTAACCAAAATACATTCCTAGCTTGTGCTCCATTTGTTAAAATAACATTAGTATTTGCACCAGCGGTCAAAGCTCCATTTGCTTTAATAACAAAAATTGAATTTGAATCTCCATGTCCATCTAATGTCAAGTTTAAAGCAATTGAAGCTGCTCCAGCTATAGAATAAACACCTGGGGAAATAGTTTCCCCATTTCCAAAAGCAGCAAGATGAGTTGAGTTAGTTACAGTAAGAGAATTTAATTGATTAATCAATAGCTCCAAATCCGATTTAGCCTCTTGAGCCATTGTACTTGGAAAACTTTCACCCGAAGAAACTATTCTCTCTGTTGGTGAGTTATTATATGAACAATTAAAAGTCACTTCGTATGTCCCTGCTAGTAAAGGAGCAATTGTCATTCCTGGCACTACTACATCTGATGTTGAAGTGGTTGTAACATCACTTGTCGAATTAGAATTATAATAATTTGTATAATCTGAATACTCTTTCCAAACTAGATCAAAATGATTAAAATGAGAGGTGGTCGTATTGTAAATTAAAAGTCCATTTACAGGATTTGCAATAAAATCTCTATCTGAGGTGGTCATTCGAGGAATAAGAAGCCCTTGGGAAATAGAGGTTAAATCTAATATTGATGATGCATCTGGAATTATTGTTCCAATCCCAACTTGTGCACATACAATTTGTGACATCATCAAAAAGGAGATAAATAAAAGGGATGCAATTTTTTTCATTTATTTTTATTAAGCTCTTCGAAAGTTAAATTAGAAATCCTCGATTTTTTTTCGAGTAAAATATCATAATCACTTGTATATTTATTTTTCTTTTTTTCTAACAACCAAGCTTTTTTCTACTTGATTTTCATTCGTACCAATACAAATTCTCCTTTTAATTTCTTTCCGTTAAGAATAAAACCAAGGCGACCCTTTTTCAAGCCTTTTTTAATATTTTCATCGTCTAAAGCAAAGTCCCATAATCCCAAACGATAACAGTTCCTGCATCGCAATTCCCCCATGGGATAGTTCCTTCAAAATCTTTGTAAGCATAAGGATGATCTCTGTCAAAATTGCAAGTCTTTTTCCCTCGGGATTCATTGATGATCTTTTTGGGATTACCCAACTTTTTAAAACTCCATTTATTTCTAGACAAACATCATAATGCAAATAGCATGTAACTTGTTCTTATACTACAAAATAATTATTTTTCCTGCTTTTATAACTCCCCTTTGGGTTCGAAAACAGAAGTAAATCTTACTTTAAATCTAGATTAGAATTAAAGCTACATTAGATTTACGCTTTTTAAATCTATTTTTTGTATGAAACATTGCTGATTTATTATCTCATGTCTAGTCCTAAAAGAATCAAACTCAAATGTATTCCTAAATTCATATTTTAAATCTAGAAAAATAATTCTTTCTATCATTAGCAATTCGTTTTTGATATACCTTGTTATATATCTTTGATTTAATCTAAAATTGAAAAAATATACTATTGTTAATACGGCAGTGAGAACCCCAAATTTACTGCTTTTTGTTGTAAAAAACATACAATTGCTACCAGAAACAATCATAAATGATGTTATTAATTATTCGATTTCTTATTTGTTTACATTGCCGTAATAATAAACTCGCTACGTCTATTGGCTTGATGTTCTGCCTCGGTACATTCCACACCATCGGAACACTTGTTTACAAGTTGAGTTTCTCCGTAGCCTTTAGCAGTTAATCTGCTCGCTTCTATACCATTTTTAACCAACCACACCATGGTAGATTTGGCTCTTCCATCGGACAATGCTTCATTGTACTGTATCGTTTGTCTACTATCGGTATGTGAACGTATATCGATTTTCATATTTGGATACTCTTCCATTACTGCAAGTACTTTGGCTAACTCAAAGGCTGCATCTTTACGGATGAAGGATTTATTCAAATCAAAATAAATTATTGGAATGTTTAAGGTTTTAGCTAAATCTGTTCCTATCCCAATTGGTTTAATACGTTGCTCTAATGCTAAATCCAATTCACTCTTGCCCGATGTTTTGGCTATAGAAGTCGTTCCTTCTTTAGTTTCGTAGTCGTGTTTCTCTGCTTTTACATAATAGGTTTTGCCACAGAGTACTTCAAAGCTATATTTTCCATTTATATCGGATATTCCTTCTTTAAGAAGTTGGAATTTCTCGTCAAACAAACTCAACTTCGTACCTGGCAATATTTTGGTCGTTTCATTATTGGTGATTACCCCCGTTAAACTTTGTTCACATGCTAGTTTACGAGTTTCGGTAAACTTATAAATATCGTCATATCCTTTGCCTCCGGTTCGGTTTGAAGTGAAGAAACCTTTTCTGTTTTTGCTGTCTATTAAAAACGCAAAATCGTCATCGGTTCCGTTTATTGGAGCTCCTACATTTTGTATATCGGTGATGCTATTGTCTGTTCCTAACTGGACTACATAAATATCTAATCCTCCGAGTCCCGGTCTTCCATCACTGGCAAAATACAACTCATTATCGTTACTTATAAATGGGAAGGTTTCTCTACCTTCGGTATTGATGGTATTTCCTAAGTTCTGTGGGGTGTCATAAGTTCCATCTTCGTTTATTGCTACTTGAAACAAATCGGATTGTCCCAAAGTTCCTGGCATATCTGAGGCAAAGTACAAGATTTTCTCATTTACACTTAATGCTGGATGCGCAATACTATAGTTGTCGCTATTGAAGGGTAAGGCAACTACAGCAACCCATTCTCCTTCTTTGTTTATTGTGGCTTTGTATAGTTTTAACAACGTTACTCGTTTACTGTCTTTTCCTTTCTTACCATCTAGATAGTTGTTTCTTGTGAAGTACATGGTTTTGCCATCTCTGGTAAAAACGGGTGTTGATTCGTGAAACTTGGAGTTTATCTTTTTGCTGAATCGCTCTGGTTGTCCTAAAGTACCATCCTTTTTTATTTCGGAACTGTATAAATTGGTAAAGGATTGGTTGGTCCACTTAAATATTTTCTTAGAAATGCCGCCAGTATCACGAGCTGAGGCAAATACTAATTTGTTGCCTGAAAAAGAACTCCCATAATCTGAAAAATTAGAGTTAATTTCTGTATCTTCAATTTTATATCTTCCAGAATTAGCCTTAATTATGTCTAAATAATTTTTATTTTTTTCAAAGAGTTTTGCTCTATTGTCATTGCCAGATTTTTGCTGAAATTTTTCCATCATCTCGTTTGCTTTATCATTTTGTCCAATAGATTTCAATGATTGTGCATAACGATAATAATATTCTGAATTTACATCCAAAGTCATCGCAAACAATTCGCTATACCATTTGGCAGCTTTGTTAAAATCAGAATTAAAGTAATAGGAATTACCTAGTTTCTGGAACATATCAACTGATTTGTATCCTTTTTCTGCAACCTTTTCATAGATTTTTATGGCGTCAATATAAGCATAGCTCTCATATTTCTTATCAGCAGCGGTAACTTTGGCTTTTTGTGCATAACTACTAAATGAAAAAACATTTACTATTATTAGGTAAAGGAGTATATAATTTCTCATAATAATTATTTTTAGAAGAATCTTGGAGTTGTAATTTTATCGATATTGTTGAATATTTCATAGCGCAAGAATATTTCATGCGAACCTGAATTATAGTTTTTTAAATTAGTTGTTTCTCTGTCATAGCCATATCCAATGTATAAACTATCTGAGACTTGAAAGCCAACCATGCCGCTCAATGCAGCACTCCATCTGTAAGCAATTCCAACCATAAATTTATTATTAAACATAAAATTTCCTGAAACATCAACTTGAAGCGGTGCACCGTAAACCATTTTGGTAAGTAACGCAGGTTTAAATTTTACTGATTCATTTAAATCAAACACATATCCCGCAATAAGGTAATAATTAATTTTTTCCTTGAAAATTCTCACCTCATTATCATCATAACGATTGCTTTCTATAAAATTAGGAACTGATAAACCTACATACCCTTTGTCTGAATGATAATAAAGCCCTGCACCAATATTTGGGGAGAATTTATTATTATAGTCATGTAAACTCGGGTCATCATCGACAGGATTGAGTCGTGTAACATCTAAATCAAACAAATTGGCTGTTGCTTTGATACCAAAAGAAAGTTTGAAAGTTTCTGAAGTAGGAATAGTGTAAGATAAATCAGCCGAGATAGTATTCTCATGGGTTGGTCCAATTTTGTCATTAATGATAGAAACGCCTAACCCCAAGTTACTATCATTTATAGGAGTATTGACTGAAACTGCATTTGTAACAGGTGCGCCATCGAGTCCAACCCATTGTGTACGATGCAAGGCAAATATACTCAAGACTCCTCTTGATCCTGCATAAGCGGGATTGATATTAATGGTGTTATACATGTATTGGGAAAATTGGGCATCTTGTTGGGCATAACTTATAATTCCAGTAAACAGCAAGGCGAATAATAGTACTCTTGTCTTCATTTAGTTTATTTTTTAAACCTGAGGGTTTGTTAGCCCTCAGGAGTTAGATTTGAGTTAGATTTATCTTGTAAGGTATAAATACCCATCTTTTTTATTAGTCTTAACTTGATTGTTTTCATCAATAAAAGTGTAATTTAATATATAAAAATAGGTTCCAGTTGGCAACTCCTGAGATTGACCAATTGTAGTTCTACCTTTAGATAAGCCTGTAAAAGCTTTACTGGTATTATTATATCCATTAGTTTCATAAACTAAAACGCCCCAACGATTATAAATCTCCACAGTATTATCGGGATAACACAATATATTATCAATGTTTTCGATAACAAAGGCTTCATTAGTACCATCTCCATTTGGAGAAAAGGCATTGTGAACGTCAATTACACCGCAACCTAACACAATACTACAATCATCATCTGAAAGAGTTATTTTTATAAATATACTTCTAGGGCATTGTTCATTTACAATTTGATATTTATATTCAAAATTATAATCTGCATCAGGTAAATTAAAAGGAGAGAATCTATTTCCGTTTAATACTGCGCTACTGTTGTTAATCCAAGTTCCATTGTTTGGTGTTTCGGGAGATAGTAAAGTATTTAAATCGATAGTTATAGCACTGTCCGTATTACACACTGTTTTTTCAATTAATGTTGGTTCAGGTTTTGTTCCTGTTACTTCCCAAGCACATGTTGTTGTGCTGAAAGTATAAGTCTCCCAACAGTTCACTTTCGCTGGTTCTGTAGGTTTGACAGTATTATTATTCACCCAAGCACATGTTGTTGTGTTGAAAGTATACGTATCC
>NZ_SMLH01000015.1 GCF_004349315.1 Flavobacterium ranwuense
AGCTGATAGTCTTGAAAACCATGACGAATGAATTACGATCCAAAAGAAATAATTAAATATACTGCCTTACTCGAAGAACTTGAAACTTCGCAAAAATTAATCAATTTAGGCTTTGGTGAAATTCAAAATTTGTCATTAAATAATAGTTTCCATTTTTTGCCTTTCCAGCTTTTGTCACAAGGTTTTGAAAGATTTATGAAATCATACATCTGTTTGGCATTTGAAAATATAAACGGTAGATATCCGGATTTTAATTATTTGAAAAATCTCGGACATAACCTTGAATCTTTATTAGAAGAAATTTTAAACAACTATTTCTATAAATTTGATCGACCTCAATACTTAGAGGATGAGACTTTTTTAAAGCAGAATCAAGAGTTAAAAGAATTACTTTTTATCATTTCAGAATTCGGAAAAAAATCAAGATATTATAATTTCGATTTAATTACTGAGAGTAAGCAAAAACCCTTAAATACAAAAGAACTATGGAATAAATTCGAAAATAAATATTTGTTCAAAGATGAAAAATTATTAAATAAATTATTTAGTAATGAAACTGAACATGAAGTTTTTTACAAATTAAATAGCATCATAATAATAATTTTTGAAAAATTTATTTCTGCTTTATCAAGGCAATTCATTTTTGATTGTTTAGGTGGAAAAGCTAAACAAATGTCGGTAAGTTCATTTTTCGACTTTGGTATGTTATACGAGAAAGACTTTGGAAACAAGGATTATAGAAAAATGACGACAAGATATAATCAAGCACCAAGAAAAGTTCACAAACGGACATTGGTAGACGAACTTGAAAGAAAGCTAAATCCAAATTTCAAATCAAAAAAAATCTTGAAGTCAGATTACGATGGAGATTGGCCATTCTACGCTGATGAAGTAGTTATAGAATGTAGAAATCAACATTGGTGTGTAATTACGATTGAAGGACACGATTACGCTTTAAATGGTTCTGCAAAAGGAAGATATAAACTAGAAAATCCACAAGACGGAGGAATGGTAATGATGGATAAAAATTTCAGCGCTTTTATAGATTTGGCAAGGAAACTATAGACCATCAGCTAACAGCCCATTTTCGCAAGAGCTGGTCTGTAGATGGTTGGATGATTTTTTTTCCAAGAAAATCTTATCTTAGCAGAGAGTACTCTGCCTCTATTTCCGCTCCTGCGCAAATGGGCGACACGTTAGTGGCAAGCATAATGAAGTTGACGAAAGACTAAAAGTTAAACATTTTGATCTTTTGAAAGAACTAAATAATTCCAAAAACGCTGAATTAAAAATGGAGAAAAAAATATTCTTTTCTATAAAAACCCTTATTGTTAATAACAATAAGTTTTTAGCCGTTTACAACTTCGAAAATGGTCAAAAATTATGGGACTTACCTGGTGGTAAAATGGAATTTGGTGAAACAGCTGAAGAATCACTAAAAAGGGAAATATTTGAAGAACTCGGAATTGAGATAATACCTATCAAAGTGATTGATACTTGGAATTACATACATGATGAAAATTGTCAAATTACAGGTATTATATATTTCAGTGAAGTGAAAACAGATAAAATTCGTATATCTGAAGAGCATGACGGGTTTGACTGGATAGGTTTTGAGCAAATAGATGAAATTTTTACGAGAGATTTTTTATTAGATAAAATGCAACTTTGGGATTGGGATTCTATTATTGATAATAAAATTAAATTCACTAAATCAGTAATCATATCTAACTCATAGTAAACAAGAATGCCAGCCGCTAACAGCCGTTTGGCAAGATTGGGGTTTTAGGCTTAATTTAAAGTTGGTCTTGTGTTTGGGAAATTTGTGTTTAACCGAAAAATAAATCTTAATTTAATCCCCACCTGCGTGAAGCCCCGGGACGTTACCTGCAAGCGTTCCGAGCGACACGAAAAGCAGAAAAAACAACAAAAATTGTGCTACATTTGCCCAAAAAACTTAAATAAAACAATGCTCCAAACAATTCAAATCATTGCTTTAATACAAGGAATTTTTGTTCTTATTATTTTGTTTACAAATCGAAAAGATTACAAAAAAACTACTTTTTGGTTGCTCTTTGGAGGTTTAATCTCTGTTTTGCTTTACATCTTGGGTGATGACAAAAACAATCTGTTTGTTAAAGATACAGATTGGTTTCTTTTTGATAACACCTTATTTGTAACCTTTCTTTTTTTGTTTTTCAAGTATTACAAAAACGAAAGAAAAAAATTTATAAAATCCAATTATCTATTTTTTCTTCCCAACATTTTTTATTTAATTCTTGAAGTACTTGAAATAAAATTACCCAAAGAAAACTTGAATATTGAAATTCTTGAAGTACTTATGGAAATAACTTTTGTGATTTATCTAGGCTTAATCTTATATTCCGTTTTTACAGATAAAAGAAGAATTTGGACCACTTATTTTGTTATTCCAATTGTTATTTTATTAGTATTTTCTTGTATAAATGATGTTCTTAAAATAATAGGATTAGAAGAATTGTCTTTTTTCAGTAATCAAAACTTTAACTCCTATCTTTTATTAATTGTCGCATTTTTATTCTATTTTATTTCTTTTAAATTATTAAGCAAAGGGAAAGATATTTTGCCGAAAAACGAAATAAGCAAATACAAAAATTCTAAACTAAACACAAAACTGATTGAACAACATAAGTCTGATTTAATTAATTCAATGGAAATGGATAAATTATACTTAAATGGGAAATTATCCATTCAAGATGTTTCAAACGAACTCAATATCCCAAAACAGTATATTTCGGAAGTTTTAAATGAACATATGAAAATAAATTTCCAAGATTTCATCAATGAATACAGAGTAGAAGAATTTATAAAACGCCTAAAAAACGACCAAAATAATCAATTTACACTTTTAGGAATTGCCACAGAGGTAGGTTTTAATTCTAAATCTTCTTTTAATGCTATATTCAAGAAATACAAAGGTTTAACACCAACTCAATTCAAAAAAAATCTTGCACAAAACAACTAATTTGTACAAAAAAATTATTCTGCACTTGTCTTTTGTTATTTACTCGTTGTTACTCACGTTCTTTGCAGTATAATTTACAAATTGATCAAAAATGTCTCTACAAAAAGCATCAAAAAAAATACTGTATTTTTTGATTTTACAACTTTCATTCTTCTCAATATCAAACGCACAAACTAGCGTAACCGTTTCGGGTATTATTAAAGACAAAAACAGCAAAGCTGTTTTGCCTTTTGTAAACGTAGTTTTGAAAACTGAAAAAGATAGCTCTTTTGTAAGTGGGACAGTTACCAACGAAGAAGGGCGATTTTCATTATCAAAAGTAAAGTCAGGCGATTACCTTTTAGAGGTTTCTTTTATCGGCTACAAAACAACAAAACAATCGCTGTTCGTGGGTAATCTAACAGAATATCTTGACATTAAAAACATTGAGATAGATGAAGAATCAACATCTTTGCAAGAAGTTGTTGTAACAGGAAAAACAGCCGAGATAAGTGAGAAAATGGATAAAAAAACATTTTCTTTGAAAGACAATATCAGTCAAAGTGGTGGTTCGGTATTACAAGCAATGCAAAATTTACCAAGTGTTACAGTACAAGACGGAAAAGTACAATTGCGAGGAAACGATAAAGTAACAGTGTTAATTGACGGTAAACAAACAGCATTGACAGGTTTTGGAAACCAAACAGGCTTAGATAATATTCCTGCATCTGCCATTGAAAAAATTGAAATTATTAACAATCCTTCTGCCAAATATGATGCAAATGGAAATGCAGGAATTATCAATATTATTTACAAAAAAAACAAAAAAGATGGTTTTAATGGAAAGTTTGGTTTTACAACAGGTGTTGGTTCACTTTGGGTACGAAAAGAAAATTTACCAACCATAAGACCACAATATACTTTTACGCCAAAAATCAACCCAAGCGTTTCACTCAATTATAGAAAAAACAAAGTCAATGTCTTTTTTCAAGGCGATTATTTATATACTGAAACGCTCAACAAAAATGAATTTGTAATAAGAAATTACGACAATGGCGAAGTCATAAATTCACAATTAAAACGCAACAGAAACACACATTTTACGACATTGAAAAGTGGTTTTGATTATGCAATTAACGACGAAAATTCTTTGACTATTTCCGGACTTTTTGGAAGTGAAAAAATAATTGACAGAGGCGACCAACCCTTTTTTAATAGCGATTTTTCACAACGAAACAGACTTTGGCAGTTTTTAGAAGATGAATTAAAAACAACCATAATGGCAACTGCCAGCTATCAACACAAATTTAAAGAAGCAGGACATTTGCTAAATATTGGTTTAAATTACACTTTTCACAGAGAAGACGAAAAATATTTTTACGACAATTATTTGCCAACTTCCACAGGAACCGATGCGTTTAAATTATTGTCTGACGAACAAGTTTATGATTTTAATTTTGACTACATAAAACCACTTAAATACGGACGAATTGAAACAGGCATAAAACTTCGCAACAGAAATATACCGACAAATATGCAATTTATACCAGGTGTGAATTCTGTATTAGACACCAATGCAGGCGGTTGGGCAACTTACAAAGAATTAATTCCTGCCGTTTATGGAAACTACATTTTTGAAAACAAAAAATGGGAAGCCGAATTAGGATTACGAATTGAGTATGTAAAAATTCAATATGAAGTTAATCCTAACCATATAGTATATCAAAGTGATGGTTATAATTATACCCAACCGTTTCCAAATTTACGTTTGGCATACAAAATTAACGACAACAATAAAGTTTCCGTTTTCTACAACCGAAGAGTTGACCGACCAAATGAAGTTGATATTCGTATTTTTCCAAAATATGATGACGCAGAAATTATAAAAGTGGGGAATCCTGCATTGCGACCACAATTTACCAATTCGATAGAATTGGGATATAAAAAAAGTTGGGAAAAAGGAAGTTTATACAACGCTATTTATCACCGATTTGCTGATGGTACAATTACAAGGATTTCAAGTACTGTTCCACCAAGTAATTTAATTTATGCAACATTTCAAAACGTAAATAAAAGTTACAACACAGGAATTGAAATGGTTTTAGCACAAGAAATTTCTAAATTGTACTCATTCAATATTAATCTAAACGCATACAGAAATCAAATTGATGCATTTACAGTTGAAAACAAATATCCAACTACACATACTTTTTCAGCAGACAAACAAGAAATATATTCTGGAAACATAAAATTGAACAATACGTTTCATTTTCCTAAAAACATAGATGTACAATTAACAACAATTTATTTAGCACCCGATATAATTCCACAAGGAAAAATTAAATCAAGGTTTTCATTAGACCTTGGGCTAAAAAAAGCAATTCAAAAAGGGAAAGGCGAACTCTTTTTTAACGCTACAGATTTGCTAAACACAATGATAATCAAAAAAGAAATCAACGGACAAAGTTTTAACTATACAAGTAATGACTATTACGAAACACAAGTAATAAGGCTTGGATATAGTTATAAATTTTAACGGAAAGTGTAGTACGGAAAATACGCCAGCAGGTAACAGCCGTTTGGCAAGATTGGGGTTTTAGGCTGAATTTAAAGATGGTTTTGTACTTGAAAAGTTTAGTAATAATCCGAAAATAAATCTTAATTTAGTCCCCAACCTCGCCAAGCCACCGGACGTTAGCTGTCAGGCAAAAAAACCGTCTTTAAAACAAAAATGAATAAGAACTTGCAAACTTTCCCAATATTGATTACCGAAAGGTTGACGCTTCGGAAACTTTCAAAAAATGATTCCGAAGAAATATTGCAACTACGCTCGAATACAGAAATAAATAAATTTCTTGACAGGAAACCGAGCAAAACATTAGAAGATGCCTTAAATTTCATCAAAAGTATAATTGAAGATGAAAGCAATGAACTTTTTTATTGGACAATTACAAAAACTGGCGAAGATAAATTAATTGGTACAATTTGTCTATTTGACTTCTTAGGCGGTTTAAAGAAATGTGAAATTGGATATGAACTTCTTACTGAATATAATTGTCAAGGAATTATGATCGAAGCTGCGAAGAAGGTTATAGGATATGCAATTGAAACACTTGGACTAAAAACGATAGATGCAATAACGCATAAACATAATCAAAGCTCTACTAGACTTCTTCAAAAATTAAATTTTAAGAAATTGGAAGATGCAGTCGAAAATAATCCAAATCTTATTCTATTTAGATTGACAACATAAAGCTATCAAGGTCCGCACAGCTAACAGCGGCTTCAAGAAATTGGGGTTTAAGTCTTGACTTTGAATATTGTTTTGTACTTTCGATATCCGTGATTATCCGAAGAGTTTGTGGGTGTTTTCCGCAACCGTCGCAAAACCACAGGACGTTGTGCGCAAACTTAAAAGTGTACCTAAAATGAAGAGAAGTATAATAATATTGATAATGGCAACAGCAGGGCTTTTTTCCTGTAAGCAAAGTAGTAATTCAACGCCAGAAAAACCTTTAAACTCTATAAAAAAAGTAGAGTACAAAAGGCATGACGATACTGAAAATTATTATACTAAACATGAATATCACGAGTCTAACGGTGCACGGCTGATAATACAAAACAGCTTTCCAAAAAGTAATATTCACTACACTAATCCTAATGGTAAGAAATATATTTATGCTATATTTTGGACTCGAGTAACCAATGAAACAATTAGTCCTTTAGAATTGAAAATTGATTTTCCTTCAGAAGTATTTGAAATTACACCAGCGGGAAACTATATGAAATTACTTATTTCTTCTGAGCAAATTACAATCGAGAAGTCGTCGCTGCCCGACTATGGTCTGCCTTTAAAATCTTTTTTAGATAATAATATCGATAAATCATCTTCCTTAAAAAAGACTATTAAACCTAAGGAATCAACTGATTTTTATGTCGTAACGCTCTCTAATCAAAGAGTAGGCGAAGGTACATTACGAACAGGGCTTAGCTTGAGAGGGCAAAATCTTTTTTACAGAGTTAACAATAAAGAAATCCCTTGCGGAAAGATTGATTTAACAAAATTAATGATACGAAAATAAATAAATAAAAAGCCAGCGCACAAAAGCTACTACAACGGATTTGGATAATTGACTTAATGGGAAGTCGGTTTTGTATTTGGGATGATTTGCTTCGCCTGTTCGCTATCGCTCGGGTGGCAAATCCGAATAATGGGCTTAATTTAGTCCCATACCACTAGTAGCAAGGGAAAATTGTGCGTCATTCTAATACGACTCCAAAAATAACAACAAATAGGAAATGAATAACACAAATAATCACGATGAGCGTATTGCGAAAATGACATTCACTTCGGTATATCCTCATTATCTCGCAAAAGTGGAGAAGAAAGGCAAAACGAAAGAAGAATTACATCAAGTAATTGAATGGCTCACTGGTTATGATGACAAAAGCCTTCAAAATTACATTGATGAAAAAGTAACCTTTGAAAAATTCTTTAAGAATGCAATTATAAACCCTAACGCTCAACTGATAACTGGTGTAATCTGCGGCTATCGGGTGGAAGAAATTGCAAATCCATTAACACAACAGGTACGATATTTAGACAAGTTGGTAGATGAATTAGCAAAAGGAAAGGCTTTGGATAAAATTTTAAGAAAGTAAACCATTTAACAACTTAAAAAATAAAATTATGGCACTTATCAATCCTCACATTAACTTCAACGGAAATGCCGAAGAAGCATTCCATTTTTACAAATCCGTATTTGGCGGAGAGTTCGCAAAGATTATGCGTTTCAAAGACATATCAAGCCCTGAATTTCCAGTAGCAGAAAACGAAGCAGAAAAAATAATGCACATTGCTCTGCCTATTGGCCAAAATATTCTAATGGCCAATGACGTTCCAGAAAGTATGGGTCGAGTAAATGAAAATGAAAACAGATCTAAAATATCTATTAGCGCAGCAAGTCGTGAAGAAGCCGACAAGTTATTTAGCGGACTTTCAGCAGGCGGAAATATTGAAGTGCCTATTACCGATAGTCCTTGGGGTTCCTATTTTGGGATGTTTAGAGACAAATTCGGTATTGAATGGATGGTGGATTTTGACCCAAAATATAACGGAAAAGTATAAGTAAAAAACAACGAAGCCTAACAGCGGTTTCTGGCAACCCGACCATGCTGATATAAAACAATCGTCAGCGCAGTTTTGCAAACAGCGCCTAAAATAGTGAGCTATTAATATAAAAAGCTATGAGTAATTCATGGCTTTTTGCTGTTTTAAATTCTCTGTCTCTTATTGAAAAAAGCCTTCCGATTTACTCTTAAAATTAGAATAAATCCACTCCTAACTTAACAACAAATCTTAAAAAATTACTGGCTAATTCAATTAGCTAACTTTCATTCACTTATATTAAATTTTAAATTCTGAATATCGTGACTACTGCTATTTAATTTTTATACCGTATGACTATAGAAATTTCTTTAGAAAAAAAACAATCATTGGATTTATCCTCAACCTAGTGCTAACAGCTGTAGTAACGATAAAGGACATTAGCAAATACAAACAAATGGAGGAAGATCTGAAAGAAACAGAATCAAAATACAGACAATTAATAGTCTACAAAAAAGCAGTGCCGATTCGATGATTTAAACAATAAACGGAATCTGGGAACCAATAACTTTTGCCCTATAATTTCCTTTTCAAATTCTCTTTAACGGCATCAAACCATTCGTTTCTTAAGATACTTAATACAATACTATCGCGACGAACTTCACTTCCAAAAGTAGGCATGTGATTGCGCAACACTCCTTCTACTTTACAACCGATGCTTTTCATGGCCGCAATACTTTGCTGGTTATTATTGTCAGCTCTAAATTCTACGCGTTCCATTCCTAATGTTTCGAAGGCAAATTGTAATAATAGAAATTTACAATGCTTATTTAACCCAGTTCCTCGAAACGCTTTACCGTACCAAGTATACCCCAATTGAAGTGTTTTGAATTCTAAATTGATATCGTAAAAACGAGTACTTCCAGCATATTTTCCTGATTTTTTATCGAAAACGATGAAGGGAAATTCGGTTTTATTTTCCCTTGCTTTTAAGGCAATTTGAATATAATTTTCAAGATTTTCTTTTACATTGGCACGAACTAAAGAATACTCCCAAGTCTCCGGTTCGTTGAGGGAAATCTCTAATAAGTTTTCAACATCTGATTCCAATAATGGGCGCAGTAAAACAGTTTCATCTTCTAAAATGGTGTTTTTGGGGAAATTCGTGTTCATACTTATACTTATTTATGCCTAAAAAAATCCTAAATACTTAAGGCTCTTTCATTTTATCGGACGTTACTAATACCGTTCTGATTAAAAAAATCAATGAATTTTAATCTCTTTATTCAAATATTAAAATCAAATTTTCGACAGAGGAATAATTTTAAATCAAGTCGTAAAATTAATGCAAATCTCTACATTTAACTTCTTCCGATTTAGAGATTTATTATTTTTATTTTCTTAATTTCGTTATCGGTAGCAAAGAATTAGTTTAACTAAACAACTACGAAATCCAATTTTAAAAATTAAACAATGAAATCAATCCAGTTTTTTATCCTCCATTTAGTTCTTTTTACGGCATTCAGTTCCTATTCCCAAAATCAAAGTAAAACGGATAAATCAAAAGAATTTAAAGTAGAATTTGAACAGTTCACCCTAGAAAACGGTCTGCATGTAATCTTGCATATTGATCGATCTGACCCAGTTGTTGCTGTTGCTTTGACCAGCCATGTAGGATCTGCGAGAGAAAAAGAGGGTCGCACCGGATTTGCCCATTTATTTGAGCATCTTCTTTTCTTGGAATCTGAAAACTTGGGAAAAGGAGGATTGGATAAAATGAGTGCCCGAATTGGAGGCTCTGGCGCCAATGGCTCTACCAGCAGAGATCGTACAAATTATTTTCAGACTGTTCCTAAAGACGCTTTAGAAAAAATGATTTGGGCCGAAGCTGATAAATTAGGCTATTTCATCAATACCGTAACAGAACCCGTTTTAGCCAAAGAAAAACAAGTGGTTAAAAATGAGAAAAGACAGAGTTATGACAACAGACCTTATGGACACAACTTTTCTGTAATCTCTAAAAGTTTATACCCGGCAACGCATCCGTATAGCTGGGATGTCATTGGTTCCTTAGAAGATTTACAAAATGCGACGCTTGAAGATGTAAAAAGTTTTTACAATCGCTGGTATGTACCTAATAATGTTACGCTAACTATTGCAGGAGATTTTGATGTCAAACAAACAAAAGCTTGGGTCGAAAAATACTTTGGAGAAATAAAACGTGGAGAAGCTATTCCTAAAATGGAGAAGCAGTCTGTAACATTGACCCAAACTAAAAAACTGTATTATGAAGATAATTTTGCCCGTTTACCACAATTAACACTAACATGGCCTTCGGTTTACGAATACCATCCTGACAGTTATGCCTTGGAAGTTTTGGCCAGTTATCTTTCAAAAGGTAAAAAAGCACCTTTATACAAAACCCTCGTAGAAGACAAAAAAATAACGGATGCCGCTGACGTTTTCCAATACAATTCAGAAATAGCGGGTCAGTATATGTTAAGTGTTACTGCTTTTGAAAAAACAAATTTGAATGAAGTAATGAATGGTGTAAACGAAGCTTTTAAAAACTTTGAATCCGAAGGAATTTCGCAACAGGATTTAAATCGAATTAAAGCGGGACAAGAAACTGCTTTTTACACAAATCTATCCAGCGTATTAGGAAAAGGGTTTCAACTGGCACAATATGAAATTTTTGCAGGAACTCCGGATTATATCAACCAAGATGTAAAAAATATTTTGGCGGTTACTACCGAAGATGTGATGCGCGTGTATCAAAAATACGTCAAAGGAAAACACTTTGTAGCCACAAGTTTTGTGCCAAAAGGAGAAGCCAATTTAATCTTGAACGGTTCCCTATTAGCACCCGTTGTTGAGGAAAAAATCATTGAAGGAAAAGAAGATTCATTTGATGCCAGCATTGTTGCAACGTATGAAAAAACACCTTCTAAATTTGATCGAAGTGTGGAACCCGTTTATGGAGAAAGCCCTGATGTAAAATTACCGTTGGTGTGGAAAAATAAGTTGTCATCCGGTTTAAACGTTTTTGGTATTGAAAACCAAGAAGTACCTCTTGTTCAATTTCAATTGCAAATTAAAGGTGGAATGTTACTTGAAGAAACAAATAAAACAGGAGTTTCAACTATGCTGGCTGAACTGATGACAAAAGGCACAAAAAACAAAACTCCGGAGCAACTGGAGAATGCTATTGAAAGTCTGGGGGCCACAATTAAAGCGTATGCGACTGATGAAGCCATTTTTATTTCAGGAAACACACTGGCAAAGAATTACAATGCGACTATGGCATTAGTTCAGGAAATAGTGTTACAACCCCGTTGGGATGCAAAGGAATTTGATTTGATTAAACAAAGTACTTTAAGCCAAATTCTACAACAGAAAGCAGATCCAAATAGTATTGCCAGAAATGAATTCAAAAAATTAATTCATGGAAAAGAATCTATTTTATCCAACAACCGCATCGGTACCGAAAACTCTGTAAACAGCATCACTATTGATGATTTGAAAAATTATTATTCTAAAAATAGTTCGCCATCTGTTTCTGATTTTCAGATTGTTGGTGCTATTTCAAAAACGGATGTGATTAATTCATTAGCGACTTTAAATAAAAACTGGGAGGCTAAAAAAGTTACGATTCCTAAAATAGCAACTGCAAATACGGTAGCCTCCTCAAAAATTTATTTTTACGATGTTCCGGGCGCAAAACAATCTGTAATCCGAATTGGTTATCCTGCTCTTGCCGCTACTGATGCTGATTTTTATCCCGCTCAAATAATGAATTATCGTTTGGGCGGTGGTGGTTTTGCCTCTCAGTTTACGCAACAATTGCGTGAAGGAAAAGGATATACGTATGGCATTGGTTCGTCATTTGATGGTTCAACCAACAAAGGTCCATTTACTATTTCTAGTGGTGTACGTTCTAATGTAACGTTTGAATCCGTTAGTTTGATAAAAGAAATTGTAGCGCAATACGGGAAAAATTTCAACGAGAATGATCTTGAAGTGACTAAAGGATATTTAATCAAAAGTAATGCGAGAGCATTTGAAACGCTTTCGGCTAAACTGGAAATGCTTTATGACATCAGCAACTATAATTACGCTGATGATTATGCAAAAAAACAGGAAAGCATTGTAAAAAACAGCACTATTGGAAACATAAAAAAGCTTTCAGAGAAGTATTTGAATGCTGATAAAATGATCTATTTAGTGGTAGGCGATGCTGAAACGCAATTGAAAAAGCTAGAGCAAATTGGTTTTGGGGAGCCAATTCTTTTAAATAAACCAGCTATAAAATAAACGCTGATTCAATTTAGCTAATCTCGGTTATAAATCACTGATCGTCTTAGCCCAGATCGAAGTGAAAATCCCGGACTGCAAACAAATAATTTTTCTTGTCCTGAAAGAGCGACCAACGGAAGCTCCTTTCAGGATTTAGAAAAATATTTTTTTTAAGGGAGGATTGTAACGGAGCGCTGGATTAGCTCCTAAAAAAATTATTCACTCATTTCGTCATAACGTTCCGGAACTTGTGGATCATACAGCGGACACTTGAATTCTTCCATTATATTCACTAAAGTATCCATTGTCTTTCCTTCAGTACCATAACAATCAATTTTTATACTTTGGGGAGTCGTTCTGATGTGAAAAGCACCCACACCAGTGTTATTTTTCCAACTCTTATCGTCTACTTTTTCCCATTTTGAGAATACAGAAGCGATTCTATTCAAGATAACTTGAACAGGAAGTTCTTCAAGACCATTAATTTCGGCTTGCTCTTCTACAATAGTTTCATAAACTAAGTGATGGTTGAGATAAATTCCCTCAAGATATTTCCAAAAAACCAATTCGTACATAGTATTTTGTTTTATTTTTTAATATTCGAAAGTTCCGTATTCGCTGGTAATCGTCAGTTGTTTGGTATCGGCTGCCGCTACTCTACCTACAATTTGTGCATCAACATTAAATGATTTTGAAATCGCAATAATATCTTGGGCAACTGCTTCCGGAACATAAATTTCCATTCTGTGTCCACAATTGAATACTTGGTACATTTCTTTCCAATCTGTTTTAGATTGTTCTTGTATCAACTGGAATAATGGAGGGACCGGAAATAAATTGTCTTTTATAATGTGCAGGTTTTCTACAAAATGTAAAATTTTAGTTTGCGCTCCTCCACTGCAATGCACCATTCCGTGAATTTCATTAGAAGAATATTGGTCTAAAATTTTCTTGATAATTGGCGCATACGTTCTGGTAGGCGAAAGCACTAATTGTCCGGCATCTATTGGTGAATTTTCAACTGCATCCGTCAATTTTACTTGTCCGGAATAGATTAATTCCTCAGGAACTGCAGCATCGTAACTCTCCGGATATTTGGTTGCCAAATATTTCCCGAAAACATCATGACGCGCCGATGTTAATCCGTTGCTTCCCATCCCGCCATTATAGCTTTTCTCGTAATTGGCCTGACCAAAAGAAGCCAATCCTACAATTACGTCACCTGCTTGAATATTAGCATTATCAATAACTTTAGAACGTTTCATACGAGCTGTTACTGTTGAATCTACAATTATAGTCCGAACAATATCGCCAACATCTGCCGTTTCACCACCTGTTGAATGAATGGTTACACCAAAAGAATCCAGTTCTTTAATTAGCTCTTCGGTTCCGTTGATAATTGCTGAAATTACTTCGGCGGTAATCAAATTTTTATTTCTTCCAATAGTGGACGAAAGCAAAATATTATCCGTTGCTCCTACACACAATAAATCGTCAATATTCATGATTAAAGCATCTTGAGCAATGCCTTTCCAAACGGAAATATCTCCTGTTTCTTTCCAATACATGTAAGCCAAAGAGGATTTAGTTCCAGCTCCATCAGCATGCATGATTAAACAATATTCTTCATCTTGCGTTAAATAATCAGGGACAATTTTGCAGAAAGCTTGTGGAAATAATCCTTTATCAATATTTTTTATCGCATTATGAACATCTTCTTTGGATGCCGAAACACCGCGAAGCGCATATCTTTTTGAAGTATCTGAACTCATGTAGTATAGTTGTGAAGCCTGCTTTATGGCAGGTAGTTGTGCGGCAAAGATAATTATTTTTTTGGGTTTTGCCTATGGGGTTATCAAGTGTTTCGTTAAATCTACAATCCGTCTATAAAGTGTAGTTTTATTTCATTAAATTTGTTGTAATGTTTTCTATACTAGATTATTACATGTAAAAATCAACATCTAAATACCGTTTATCTTAATCGGTATTATCCTAAATTTATATTGATTTTAATTGAAGTTCATCAATAAATTACCTCTAAAAGTTTAACAAATTTTAAACCATGAATTAAACTTAGAAAAGTGGAAACCAGCGACCACTATAAAAAACGGGGCCTTGCCGAAAAGCCTTATGAGTCGGAAATTAAACAACAACATCATGCCTAAATATGTAATTGAAAGAGAGATTCCCGGTGCCGGTAAATTTAGCGCCGAACAATTGAAAGCTATTTCGCAAACTTCTTGTGGAGTGTTGGGTAAAATGGGACCCCAAATCCAGTGGGTTAACAGCCAGGTAACCGCTGACAAAATCTATTGTACTTATATTGCACCAAATGAGGAAATGATTCGTGAACATGCGAAACAAGGTGGTTTTCCTGCAAATTCCATAAATCGAATATCAGCAATCATTGACCCGACAACCGCAGAAGAAACAGTTTAGCAAACTAAAATTAAATGTATTTAACTTTAACCCAAATTCCGCATTAGAAATCTACTGCATCTAAATTCTTCTTCAAAACCAAGTACTTACTCCAATTTTTAAAATTGAAAGACAAAAGTATTCCTTCTTTAAAAATTGTCCGTGAGCCCTTGTTTTATTAAATAATTTAGCTTCGTCACGAAGTCTAATGTGGAATCTGGGTTTAAAAAAAATGCCAATCCAAAACGGAAAGGCATTTTCTATATAAAACGTTTGTTATTATGTTACAGCATAACACTATTTTTTCACGACAAGAATCTCGACTCTTCTGTTAGCAATTCGTTCTGCTTCATTTTTTTCTGGCAACGCATATATAGGCCTGCTGCTTCCAAATCCTCTATGACCCAATCTTGAAGTGGCAATTCCATTTCTTATTAAATAATCAAATACAAATTTTGATCTTCTGTAGGAAAGTTTTACGTCATTTGGATTCTCATTACAACAAATATGTCCGTAAACATAAATTTTTAATTGAGGATTCATTTTTAAAACATGAAGAAGATCTGAAAGAATTGGTTCTGATTCTGTAATTATTTTTTCTGAATTAAAATAAAAATTTAGATTTTCGAGTTTTATTAAATCTCCTACTTTAGCTTTATTAACTTTTTCAATCAGAGAAACATTATTTTTTATTTCATTAACTGAAACTTCTTTGTCTTGGGCATTTTCAAAAGTTAAATTCTCATTATCCGTTTTTTTCTTGATGGATGTCTTATCTTGGTAATAAACTAAAACTTTTCGGTTATCGCTTTGATTTTTTAATTGTTGAAAGTCCTCTCCCAAACCGTATAATTCAAGTTTCTCGCTCAGATGAACTTTATTAAATTCTAAAAGTGCGAGTACGTTATTAGCTCTTCGAAAAGATAATTCCTTGTTATAAGAATTGGAATCTATGCTATCACAATACCCTTGAATCTTTAAAACTTCTTTGCCTTTTGAATTTTCTAACCATTTACAAAAATCATGTTGTGATTTTTCATTAATTATATCTTGGTTAAAATCAAAAAATAAAACCAGTTTATCTTGAGCGAATAAAGTCATTGTTTTAAAAAACAACAAAACCAAAAGGATCTTTATTCTCATAGTATAAAAAGTTATATTTTATTCTGAAATAACGCACAAATAAAAAAAATCGTATAAAAAAAACACCCGATTCACTATAAAAGCGGATCGGGTGAAATTAAAAAAAAAATCTTTTATTTTGTAAACAACAATTCTCTGTATTTAGTCAATGTCCATAATTCATTGTCAACTAATAATTCTAGTTTATCGCAGTGCTCACGGATTACTTCAAAATATGGTTTTACTGAATCACAATATGCTTCAGCCATTTCTTGGGCATCAGTCAAAATATTTGCTTTCTTTCTTTCGTTTGTCATCGCTTCAACTTTAGAATTGATTCCTTCGATATGGCCCGAAATTTCTCTGATTAAGATGATTTGCTCTTTGGCAATCGATTCAAATTCAGCTCCAAAAATATCTTTCAATCCTTTAACGTTTTCAATTAAAGTATTTTGGTAACGAATTGCAGTAGGAATTACGTGATTTTTAGAAATATCACCTAAAACTCTACCTTCAATTTGAATTTTCTTAGTGTACTCTTCCAATTCAATTTCGTAACGCGCTTCCACTTCAATGTGGTTCATGATACCCAATTCAGAAAACAAATCCAAAGCTTGTTTTGAAGCTCTCGCTTTTAATGCTTGCGGCGTTGTTTTGAAGTTGCTTAAACCTCTTTTTCCTGCTTCGATTTCCCATGCATCGCTGTATCCATCTCCTTCGAAGAGAATATTTTTAGAAACTTTGATATATTCTCTCAATACATTGAAGATCGCATCATCTTTCTTCATGTCTTTAGACTCGATCAAAGCATCAACTTCTTTTTTGAAATCTCTCAATTGTTTTGCTACAATGGCATTCAAAGTAGTCATTGCATTTGAACAGTTTGCAGTAGAACCAACGGCTCTGAACTCAAATTTATTTCCTGTAAAAGCAAATGGTGAAGTTCTGTTTCTGTCTGTATTATCCAAAAGTACATCTGGAATTTTACCCACTACATTTAATTTTAAATCTGTTTTTTCTTCTGGAGATAATTTTCCTGGAGTTACACCTTCTAATTCAGCTAAAACTTTTGTCAATTGTCCCCCAATAAACACAGAGATAATTGCCGGTGGCGCTTCATTTGCACCTAATCTATGATCATTACTTGCAGAAGCAATAGCTCCTCTCAATAATGCTTCATAATCATTAACCGCTTTGATCGTGTTGATAAAGAAAGTCAAAAACTGTAAGTTGCTCATTGGCGTTTTACTTGGACTTAATAAGTTAACTCCAGTATCAGTTGCCAATGACCAGTTGTTGTGTTTTCCTGAACCATTTACTCCTTTGAACGGTTTTTCATGGAATAATACTTTTAAATCATGACGTTCCGCCACTTTTTGCATTACATCCATTAATAAACAGTTGTGATCAACCGCTAAGTTTGTTTCTTCAAAAATAGGAGCCAATTCAAATTGATTTGGAGCCACTTCGTTATGACGCGTTTTAACCGGAATTCCTAACAACATACATTCTTGCTCTAAATCTCTCATGTACGTTAAAGCACGAGTTGGAATAGAACCAAAATAATGGTCATCTAATTGTTGTCCTTTTGCAGAAGTATGTCCAAGCAAAGTTCTTCCTGTCATCATAAGGTCAGGACGAGAATCTGCCAATGATCTGTCGATCAAGAAATATTCTTGCTCCCATCCTAAAGTTGCCGTAACTTTTTTGACATTTTTATCAAAATATTTACACACTTCGGTGGCAGCGTCGTCCATAACAGTCAAGGCTCTCAATAAAGGTGTTTTATAATCTAAAGCTTCTCCTGTATAAGAAATAAAAACGGTTGGAATACATAAAGTAGTTCCAAAAATAAATGCTGGAGATGTTGGATCCCAAGCGGTATATCCTCTTGCTTCAAATGTGTTTCTAATTCCTCCATTTGGGAAACTAGATGCATCTGGCTCTTGTTGTACTAATTGAGCACCACCAAATTTTTCTACCGGATCGCTACCATCATAAGATGTTTCGAAAAAAGCGTCATGCTTTTCAGCAGTAGTTCCTGTAAGTGGTTGAAACCAGTGTGTATAATGAGTTACTCCTTTTGACAGAGCCCACTCTTTCATACCCATGGCAATATAATCAGCTAATTTTCTGTCTATTTTAGTTCCATGCTGAACAGCACCTTGCACTCCTTTAAAAGCATCCGAAGTCAAATATTGCTTCATTGCTTTATCATTAAACACATTCGAACCAAAAATAGTTGATTTTCTATCGGTTTCTTCAAATTGAACAGGCTTTCTGTTTGATGCTTCTCTCAAAGCTTGAAAACGTAATGTTGACATAAAAAATTATTTTTATAGATTAAACCCCTAATATTTTGGTGCAAATATAATTCAATTATTACTTTTATGAAATTTTACCTCTATTTTTTATGGGTAATTAATTAATTTTATCAAATTCTTAAAAAACACGCTTAATAATAACAACATAATAATTTTAGTGATGCTATTTTTTTTAACTGTTATTTTCCATCAAAAAATTAAAACGCTATTTATTCTATAAAAAAACTTTAGATTAAATATTTATGGAAGTTAAAAAACCAAAAAGTATCTTTGTACAACTTTAAATATTTTATTTATGATTGTCTGGATTTCTTTTTTAGCAGCAGTAATGATTTTTCTAGCTCTTGATTTGGGTGTTTTCAATAAGACACCACATATTATAAGTTCAAAAGAGGCTGGTAAATGGACGGCCATATGGGTCACATTATCTTTTATGTTTTCAGGAGTAGTGTATTGGCTTTACAGTAATAATTACATTGCTAATCCTGATGCATTGAAACCGGCAACTGCATCCATAAAGTTTATTACCGGTTATTTAATCGAATTATCTTTAAGCATAGACAACATATTTGTCATCGCTATAATCTTCTCCGCTTTTAAAATTCCACAAAAATACCAACACCGTGTTTTATTTTGGGGAATATTGGGTGCGATTGTCTTTAGAGGTTTGATGATCTTTTTTGGCGTTATGTTAATCAACAAATTTTCTTGGATGACGTATATTTTTGGGGCATTCCTGATCTACACTGCTATGAAAATGCTATTTAGCGGTGATGATGAACAATTTGAACCCAAAAAATCTTTTGTTTATAAAAGTCTCAAAAAAATAATGCCCATCTCAAATCATATTGATGAAGAGCATTTTTTTGTAAAAAGAAGGCATATAACAGCAGCAACCCCTCTTTTTGTGGCACTTGTAGTTATTGAAGTTATGGATGTGGTTTTTGCTATTGACAGTGTTCCTGCAATTTTAGCGATAACAAATGATCCCTTTTTAGTTTTTAGCTCTAATATTTTTGCCATTTTAGGATTGCGATCCATGTATTTTTTCTTGGCTAATATGTTGGCAAAGTTCAGCTATCTCGAATACAGCCTTATTGCTATTTTGAGTTTTGTAGGATTAAAAATGCTACTTCATGATTTTATTGAAATTCCGGAATGGGGTTCGCTGGCTTTTATTGCATTATCACTTATAATAGGAATTGCAGTGTCGCTTAGAAAAAGCAGTAAAGAGTTTGTATAATAATTCAAAAAAACAGAACGCATAAAAAAAGGAAATCTCACGATTTCCTTTTTTTATGATTAAAGCTTAAAAATTAATTTTTTGAATTTGACTTTCATTAATATTTAATGCTTTGATAACTTCTGCATAGTTGTTTGTATTCAAAGTTTTAGAAAAACTTCCTGGGACAATTATTATTCTTAAAACTTGGTTTGATTTAAATTCATTTGGAACCGTCGATAAATCATTCCCAACTAAATAAATATCTACATCGTTTACAGTGAAATCAAAATCAAATCCAAAATTTAAGGTTCCACTAGGAGAGTAATGTGTTTCTGGCAATAATTTCCAAACATCTTTGCCTTGAAACACTCCTGTAAGTCTATAAACTAAAACCACATCCGACTCAAAAATAGGTGGGTCAAACAGAACCGTTTTGGTGAAATTATTTGATGAACTAAACGAAACATTTGTAACTTCAATAACCTCGGCTATTAATCCGTCCTGCCCGTCTTGTCCGGGTATTCCTTCTGGTCCTTCACAACTTGAAAATATTGTTATTCCGATAACCGCTAAAAGTGAAATTATTTTTTTCATAATATGGGTTTTTTAAATTCCCATTAAAGATATCTCTAAAATAATAAACAAAAAAAAATATTTTCCTAATTTTTATCTAAAATATTTGAATTGTTTTTCCATCAATCACCGCATGTTAAAATCAATAGTAATTCATCTAGGTCTTTGATATTTTCAGCCTTAAACTGGCTAAAATCAGCCCTATTCGTCAGTTCGAACGCAGTCGAAAACCTTCATCGTATCTCGATTTTAGTTTATCCTGGACGAAGTTAAAGAGTTCGATATGACAAAAATATATTGATTAATGTTATGAACTGAATTAAAAGCATAAAAAAAGGAAATCGTGAGATTTCCTTTTTTTATTAAAAGAATATTTTACAAATCAATTTTCTTAACCTCAGTCTTGCTAACACTTAATGCTGACATTACGGAGTCAATATTATTTTTATTAACTGTTTTGGCAAAACCATCTGGTATAATTACAATTCTAAAAGTTTGACTTTGCGTCCAGCTTGGCTCTAAAGTATTAAGACTGAAATTAGCCGAAAGAAAGATTTTAACATCAAATCTAGTATAATCAAAATTAAAATTTAATTCCCCTCCATCATTAAAATAATACGTTTGAGGCATTAATTTCCAAATATCTTGCCCATTTACAGTATCATACAAATGATATACTAAAACGGAATCAGATGAGTAAAGTGGCGGATCAAATACGACCAAACGACTATAATTATTATTGGAATTGAATGAAGTTGTAACTTCAAACACTTCTGTTCTAGGGCCATTATCCACATCATCATATACTTCAGTTACTTCGCAACTTTGTAGTGTCATCATCCCGATGAAAACTAAAAATAAGGTAATTTTTTTCATTCGTTATAGCTTTAATAATTTATACTTTAAAACTCTATTCATGAATTGTGCCAAAGTTTATTTTAAAAAATAATGCACTTTTGGGAAATGGAAAAAGAACTTAAATTACACATGATAATGTTAGGCTGTACATCAGAAGGCCGGTTAATAGAACAGCATGATATTTTTTTTTGGAATTGGTAATTCCTTGAAAGAATTGATTCCACACATGAATACTTTTTGGCCCGAAGCCAAAGGAAAACTTCTCATTGATACTTGGCGAGAAGCTTTTGTGATGAAAAGCTTCTCGATACTTTTTGGCTTATTAAACTCCCGTTTCAAAACATCTTATTTCAAGCCAAAAAACTCGAAGTGACGGTACGAAATAACGAAACAAAATGCCTGAATCGAACTGACGTTTTTTAATCACATTCGACGGGTTAAACTAACTATTAGACAGTCGCATATCGAATTAGCGCACAAAAAAAGCATCCGCGAAAACGGATGCTTTTTAGTTAAAATTAGTTTTATAATTATTCAGAAGAAATTACTTTTTTAATACTGCTTCCGCGATTAGTAGTTACTTTTACAACATAAACTTGGTCTCTTCCTCTATTCAATTTTAGATCAAGCGTAACTTCTTTATTCAAATAACTATTGGTATCGGATTTAGAAAGAACCGAAATACCTTGTGAATCAAACACTTCTATTTTTACATCCGATTTGTAGTCAAAATCATATCTTATGGTAAGCTGATCTTTGAAAGGAACAGGGTACGTAGTAAAACCTGCAGTTTCAGTTTTTGTTTCTATCGGCGCAACGGCTTCAGTAGTTTTAGCAGCTTGTGAGGGTGCCGCACAAGTAGCCGTTGCACTACTGCAATTAGCCGGAGAAGAAGTACAATTAGCTGGGCTCGTAGCTGTAACACTTGGATTAGAACCTGCCGCAAGATTACTGAATATAACTGGCACATTTGCCACAGCCATAACACCTGGATTAGCACCATTTAATTTGTAAGTGTATCCAATAATAGGATTACAAACCTCGATACTACCAGTTGCTGGCCCACAAAGTGACGGCTGAGTTATTTTTAATGAAGGTGCTGATGGCGTTACCGGCTGAGAATTAACAGCTATACTACCTGTTGCACTGCAAATGCCATTGGTAGCAACTAATGCGTACGTACCAGGAATTACTAAACTGAATACACCGCTAACGGCTGTGTATTTTAAAATTCCTGCCTGCGTAAGTGTATACGTTATACCGCTAACAAGTGATGTTACAGTAACAGTTCCGGTTGCTGTACTGCAAGTTGGTTGTGTTACTGTTGCTGCTGGTGTACTTATCGCAGGTGGTGCTCCTATTGTCACACTACAGGTTCTAGAAGAACAACCATCACTTACTGTCAAAGTATACGTACCAGCGGCTAGAGTGGAAACAGAAGAAGTTGTACCTACTACTGCATTGGAAGAGTTTTTCCAACTGTAACTAACAGTACCTACTGCATTACTTACCGCTCCTGCTGTTACCGAACCATCTCCACCAGAACAACTAACGTCCGTTTTAGTGCACGCCCCTAAAGCAAGGCCAACCAATGGCCCACCAATTGTCTCAGAACCAGATTTCATACATGCTGTTGGGCTTCTGGAATCCTTTACAGTCCAAGTATAGCTGCCAGCTGAAAGACCAGAGTAAGTTTTAGGTGAATTTTCCGGAGTAGTAAATACACCTCCATTGAAGCTTACCGAATACGGGGGTATCCCTCCACTGAAAGTAAGTGTAACCGTGCCATTACTACCACCATAACAACTTACATTTGCATGTGCATCACTGGCCACAAGTGGAGTCTGAATATCAACTGGTTCAGGAGTTCCGCATTTAGGTGAAATATCTAAAACGCCTTTAGAGTCTAGCTTTGTAGTTAAATTAGTACAACTGTTACCACTTGTTTGATTTACTACATTAGAAGCATCCGTCCATGCTAAATATAAGTTTTTTAATCTCAAGGTAGTACCACAGGTGTAAGAAATATCCTGGAAGGTAACTGATGTAATTTTATTCTTCGGCAATCCTGTAACATCATTACAACCTGATATATAAGTTTCAGTAACGACAGTACCGTTTGTTACCTCTAAAGTTCCCCAAAAAGCAAAAGTAGGTCTAAACGATGATGTTTTATTATTAATTGATAACTCTAAAGGAAAAAGTGCAGTACCGCTTGTACATTCAAAACAAGCTGGGGTAATTATCCTGGCTCCCACTATTTCCAAATCATTGGATGTACATCTTTCTTGAGGAGGAAGTGTCGGTGTTGTTTGTGCAACTATTGTTGAAAAACCAAAGAAACACAATATAGAAAGCAACGAAACTCGAGTTATTTTACCCAATACATCTCGAGAATCAATTAGGGTTCTCCCTTTAAATTTTAAAGAACTTAATGTAGAAATTTTGTTTTTCGATAAAAAGCAACAAATTATTTTGCTCGATAAAGCTTCGAAAAACTGCTGAAGTGTAGTATTTTTCATAATATTGTAATTTTACTCCATAGTTGTTAAAAAATAGGAAACCAGTAAACTTGGGAAAGAAAAAATCATATAAAACGAAATACCTCCATAAGAGTTCATGAAGTAAACCATCGTCAAAAGAATATTTTATTTTGGGGGAATAAACTACCTTTTATTAACCAAGTTGGGGCTTTAAAAGAAACTTAAAAACCTTAATTATAAATTAATAAATAAGTTAAAAAAAGAAAAATAGAAAATTTTTCGATTGAAGCGATAAACTTCCCGTATTAAAAAACACCTTTAAAAAAAAATTGAAGACTCCTTCATCAAAAGGATATTTTATTGTGGGGAACAATAACTAAATTCTTTTTATTTACCAACGAAGTGGCTTTACAAAACAATCTAAAAATCAATTTTAAAAAAAGGGATAAATAAACCTCGAAAGCAAAAGCTTTCGAGGTTTAATTTTATACTCTAATCCGTTTATTTTTTGGACTAGATGATTATTTACAACCTATTTTGAAGAAATTACTTTTTTCACACTACTTCCTCTGTTGGTAGTTACTTTTACAACATACACTTCTGATCTATCTACATGAGAATTAAGATTTAGTGTAACTTCTTTGTTCAAATAACTATTACTATCCATTTTTGAAAGTACTGAAACACCTTGTGAATTAAGTACATCGATTTTTACATCAGATACATAATCAAAATTATATCTAACAGTAAGTTGGTCTTTGAAAGGAACAGGATAGGCATCAAAACTTGCTTTATCACCCAAGCCATCTCCTCCTTTTGTAGCACTAGTTCCTCCTAACGGACATCCTGAATTATTAAGAATATCCAATTGAGTTGCTAATTTTCCAGGTGCGCTTCCTCCTGCTAAATAGGCCGCATTAACGGCATCTATAACTGATTGCGGACTATCAGAATAAGGTGCCGGATAATCAACTTCGTCGCTACAAGTATTCAATAAAGCGGCTACTCCTTGACGAGCTAAATTAAAAATACCTCCACCACCTAAATTCAGCGCTTGCAATAAAGTTAAATCAGCAAGATTGGACGGTGCATTTACAAACACATCTCCAAACAACATTGAAGGAGTATAGTTTGAACACCATCTATTAGTATGGTTTTTCCAGTATCCTAAAGTACAACCCTCAAATGCACAAATTTGATTAGTAACCAGAACCACATCAGAAGCGGTACATCCATTTACTGGATCAGTAACGGTTAATGTGTACGTACCGGCTGCATTTACAGTTGGTGTAGCTGTTGTAGCTCCAGAAACAATGTTTCCGCCATTGCTGGCAATCCAGGAGAAAGTTGCTCCTGCTGTAGAGGAAGATCCTGATAATAATGCAGTAGTTTGACCACATAATATCTGAACATCAACCCCTGCATTTACATTAGGCGGCGTATTATTTAAGGTTACTAAAGCTACGTCGGTAGCAGTACATCCATTTAATGGATCAGTAATAGTCAATGTATACGTACCGGCTGCATTTACAGTTGGTGTA
>NZ_SMLH01000016.1 GCF_004349315.1 Flavobacterium ranwuense
AAAAAGAAGTTGTACTTTTGCACCCGCTTCGAGAAACACTTTAAGTAGTGCGAATGAGGGGAAACATTAAGAAGAACACGTTCCTAGACATATTGAATTGACAGCCGTTTTAAGAGAGATCTTAAAACAAAAGAATAAGAGTAATAGAATCGAGAGATTTGAAAAAACCACTAGAATTTAGTCGAATAAACAAAGAGAACAGATTTATCTGAACTCAACAATATACGATGAAGAGTTTGATCCTGGCTCAGGATGAACGCTAGCGGCAGGCTTAACACATGCAAGTCGAGGGGTATGGTTCTTCGGAACCAGAGACCGGCGCACGGGTGCGTAACGCGTATGCAATCTACCTTTCACAGAGGGATAGCCCAGAGAAATTTGGATTAATACCTCATAGTATAATGACTCGGCATCGAGATATTATTAAAGTCACAACGGTGAAAGATGAGCATGCGTCCCATTAGCTTGTTGGTAAGGTAACGGCTTACCAAGGCAACGATGGGTAGGGGTCCTGAGAGGGAGATCCCCCACACTGGTACTGAGACACGGACCAGACTCCTACGGGAGGCAGCAGTGAGGAATATTGGACAATGGGCGCAAGCCTGATCCAGCCATGCCGCGTGCAGGATGACGGTCCTATGGATTGTAAACTGCTTTTATACAGGAAGAAACACTCGGACGTGTCCGAGCTTGACGGTACTGTAGGAATAAGGATCGGCTAACTCCGTGCCAGCAGCCGCGGTAATACGGAGGATCCAAGCGTTATCCGGAATCATTGGGTTTAAAGGGTCCGTAGGCGGTCTAGTAAGTCAGTGGTGAAAGCCCATCGCTCAACGGTGGAACGGCCATTGATACTGCTAGACTTGAATTATTAGGAAGTAACTAGAATATGTAGTGTAGCGGTGAAATGCTTAGAGATTACATGGAATACCAATTGCGAAGGCAGGTTACTACTAATATATTGACGCTGATGGACGAAAGCGTGGGTAGCGAACAGGATTAGATACCCTGGTAGTCCACGCCGTAAACGATGGATACTAGCTGTTGGGAGCAATCTCAGTGGCTAAGCGAAAGTGATAAGTATCCCACCTGGGGAGTACGTTCGCAAGAATGAAACTCAAAGGAATTGACGGGGGCCCGCACAAGCGGTGGAGCATGTGGTTTAATTCGATGATACGCGAGGAACCTTACCAAGGCTTAAATGTAGATTGACCGGTTTGGAAACAGATCTTTCGCAAGACAATTTACAAGGTGCTGCATGGTTGTCGTCAGCTCGTGCCGTGAGGTGTCAGGTTAAGTCCTATAACGAGCGCAACCCCTGTTGTTAGTTGCCAGCGAGTCATGTCGGGAACTCTAACGAGACTGCCAGTGCAAACTGAGAGGAAGGTGGGGATGACGTCAAATCATCACGGCCCTTACGCCTTGGGCTACACACGTGCTACAATGGCCGGTACAGAGAGCAGCCACTGGGTGACCAGGAGCGAATCTATAAAACCGGTCACAGTTCGGATCGGAGTCTGCAACTCGACTCCGTGAAGCTGGAATCGCTAGTAATCGGATATCAGCCATGATCCGGTGAATACGTTCCCGGGCCTTGTACACACCGCCCGTCAAGCCATGGAAGCTGGGGGTGCCTGAAGTCGGTGACCGCAAGGAGCTGCCTAGGGTAAAACTGGTAACTAGGGCTAAGTCGTAACAAGGTAGCCGTACCGGAAGGTGCGGCTGGAACACCTCCTTTCTAGAGCCTAAATGTTAGTTGTGCAAACAACACTTTTAGGAAAGAAGACGAAAGTTCGAATTGGAAACAAATAAAGACATTATATTACTCTTGCTGTTAGTTCAAATAATACCATTTAAGAATAAGAGTGTCTCGTAGCTCAGCTGGTTAGAGTACTACACTGATAATGTAGGGGTCGACAGTTCGAGTCTGTCCGAGACAACTATTTTAAACTTAAATAAAAGAAGAAATTCTAGAGTTGAAAAATCACGATATACATCGTAATTCGTAATTCACAATTCATAATTAAAAAAGATTGGGGGATTAGCTCAGCTGGCTAGAGCGCCTGCCTTGCACGCAGGAGGTCAACGGTTCGACTCCGTTATTCTCCACAGATTTAGTCGAAAGACTAAAGTCTGAAAGTCATAAGTCCTCGGGCTTTTGACATTCGACTTTAAGACATTCGACCAAAATAAAGTTCATTGACATATTGAGATAAGAAAATAATAAAAAGTAGAAAGCATTTTCTATTAGATATTTATATTTAGTAGAAGAAACGGCACATTTTAAATAATGTGTTGGTACAATAAGCAAAATAAGGGCGTATGGGGGATGCCTTGGCTCTCAGAGGCGATGAAAGGCGTGATAAGCTGCGAAAAGCTACGGGGATTGGCACACACGAATTGATCCGTAGATACCTGAATGGGGCAACCCACTATGTTGAAGACATAGTACACCGATAGGTGGGCAAACCCGCTGAACTGAAACATCTAAGTAGGCGGAGGAGAAGAAAACAAAAGTGATTCCGTAAGTAGTGGCGAGCGAACGCGGATTAGCCCAAACCAATGTTGTTACGGCAATATTGGGGTTGTAGGACCACGACATTTGTTGCGGATAGAATTAGAATCTACTGGAAAGTAGAGCCATAGAAGGTGATAGCCCTGTATAAGTAATAGAAGATAACGATAGTGGTATCCTGAGTAGGGCGGGACACGAGAAATCCTGTCTGAATTTGGCGGGACCATCCGCTAAGGCTAAATACTCCTGAGAGACCGATAGTGAACCAGTACCGTGAGGGAAAGGTGAAAAGAACCGTGAATAACGGAGTGAAATAGATCCTGAAACCATACGCTTACAAGCGGTCGGAGCCCTTTCGTGGGGTGACGGCGTGCCTTTTGCATAATGAGCCTACGAGTTAACGTTGCTGGCAAGGATAAGTGGTTAAGCCACGGATCCGTAGCGAAAGCGAGTCTGAATAGGGCGCTTTAGTCAGTAGTGTTAGACGCGAAACCGTGTGATCTACCCATGGGCAGGTTGAAGCTGTGGTAACACACAGTGGAGGACCGAACCGGTTGACGTTGAAAAGTCTTCGGATGACCTGTGGGTAGGGGTGAAAGGCCAATCAAACTCGGAAATAGCTCGTACTCCCCGAAATGCATTTAGGTGCAGCGTTATGCGTAAAGTTATATAGAGGTAGAGCTACTGATTGGATGCGGGGGCTTCACCGCCTACCAATTCCTGACAAACTCCGAATGCTATATAATGTTTCATAACAGTGAGGGCTTGGGTGCTAAGGTCCAAGTCCGAGAGGGAAAGAACCCAGACCATCAGCTAAGGTCCCCAAATATATACTAAGTTGAAAGAACGAGGTTTGTCTGCCCAGACAGCTAGGATGTTGGCTTGGAAGCAGCCATTCATTTAAAGAGTGCGTAACAGCTCACTAGTCGAGCGGACGAGCATGGATAATAATCGGGCATAAGTATATTACCGAAGCTATGGATTTGTAATTAATTACAAGTGGTAGGGGAGCATTCTCACAGGGTAGAAGGTGTATCGTAAGGTATGCTGGACCGGTGAGAAAAGAAAATGTAGGCATAAGTAACGATAATGCGGGCGAGAAACCCGCACACCGAAAGACTAAGGTTTCCACAGCTATGCTAATCAGCTGTGGGTTAGTCGGGACCTAAGGCGAACCCGAAAGGGACAGTCGATGGACAACGGGTTAATATTCCCGTACTAGTTATTACTGTGATGGGGTGACGGAGTGATGAAAGCGCCGCGAACTGACGGAATAGTTCGTTGAAGTACCTACCTATAAGCTGCGCAGGCAAATCCACGCGGCTTGGGGAAATACGATAGTACTCGGAGTCTTCGGACAAAGAGATAGTGCGCCTAAGGGCTTCCAAGAAAAACCTCTAAACTTCAGGTAATAAGTACCCGTACCGCAAACCGACACAGGTAGTCGAGGAGAGAATCCTAAGGTGCTCGAGAGATTCATGGCTAAGGAATTAGGCAAAATAGACCCGTAACTTCGGGAGAAGGGTCGCCAGCAGCAATGCTGGCCGCAGTGAAGAGGTCCAGGCGACTGTTTATCAAAAACACAGGGCTCTGCAAAATCGTAAGATGAAGTATAGGGCCTGACACCTGCCCGGTGCTGGAAGGTTAAGAGGAGATGTTATCTTCGGAGAAGCATTGAATTGAAGCCCCAGTAAACGGCGGCCGTAACTATAACGGTCCTAAGGTAGCGAAATTCCTTGTCGGGTAAGTTCCGACCTGCACGAATGGTGTAACGATCTGGACACTGTCTCAGCCATGAGCTCGGTGAAATTGTAGTAGCGGTGAAGATGCCGCTTACCCGCAGTGGGACGAAAAGACCCTGTGCACCTTTACTATAGCTTAGTATTGACCTTGGACAAATGATGTGTAGGATAGGTTGGAGACTGTGAAGTGGCGTCGCTAGGCGTTGTGGAGTCATTGTTGAAATACAACCCTTTGTTTGTCTGAGGCCTAACCCCCAATCGGGGGGACATTGCTTGGTGGGTAGTTTGACTGGGGTGGTCGCCTCCAAAAGAGTAACGGAGGCTTCTAAAGGTTCCCTCAGTACGCTTGGTAACCGTGCGTAGAGTGCAATGGCATAAGGGAGCTTGACTGAGAGACATACAGGTCGATCAGGTACGAAAGTAGAGCATAGTGATCCGGTGGTTCCGCATGGAAGGGCCATCGCTCAAAGGATAAAAGGTACGCCGGGGATAACAGGCTGATCTCCCCCAAGAGCTCATATCGACGGGGGGGTTTGGCACCTCGATGTCGGCTCGTCACATCCTGGGGCTGGAGAAGGTCCCAAGGGTTGGGCTGTTCGCCCATTAAAGTGGCACGCGAGCTGGGTTCAGAACGTCGTGAGACAGTTCGGTCTCTATCTACTGTGGGCGCAAGAAATTTGAGTGGATCTGATTCTAGTACGAGAGGACCGAATTGGACAAACCTCTAGTGTATCTGTTGTCACGCCAGTGGCATCGCAGAGTAGCTACGTTTGGAAGGGATAAGCGCTGAAAGCATATAAGCGCGAAACCCACCACAAGATGAGATTTCTTTTAAGGGTCGTGGGAGATGACCACGTTGATAGGCTATAGATGTAAAGGCAGTAATGTCATAGTCGAGTAGTACTAATAACCCGTAAGCTTATGTACGCTTTTCCCCGGGGCAACCCGGGGAAGAAACTTTCTCAAAACTTTTTATTTTCTTTATCTCAGTATGTTAAGATATTATTGTAATTACGAATTCACAATTAAGAATTACGAATTGCAAATAATTGCCCAAAGCAATTATAACCTCTTAAGGTGGTTATTGCGGCGGGGCTCACCTCTTCCCATCCCGAACAGAGTAGTTAAGCCCGCCTGCGCAGATGGTACTGCAGTTATGTGGGAGAGTATGTCGTCGCCTTTCTTTGAAGAATCCTCATCATGAATTTGATGAGGATTTTTTGTGTTT
>NZ_SMLH01000017.1 GCF_004349315.1 Flavobacterium ranwuense
CACCAAAAGATAGCTTAAAAGTTTCAGAAGTTGGAACGGTGTAAGATAAATCAGCCGATATTGTATTCTCTTTAGTTGGCCCAATTTTATCATTTATAATTGATACCCCCAATCCTAAATTAGTTGCGTTAAGGGGAGTATTTACAGACACGGCATTAGTCACCGGAGCACCATCTAATCCTACCCATTGTGTACGGTGTAATGCAAAAATACTTAACGCACCTCTAGATCCTGCATAAGCGGGATTAATATTTATGGTGTTGTACATATACTGAGTAAATTGCGCATCTTGTTGCGCAAAACTTACTATGGCTGTAAACATCAAAACGAAAGAGAATAATTTTGTTTTCATAGTAGCTGTTTATTATTTTAAATTATCTATCGGATTCATTTGTAAGAATTCGGTAGGTCAGTTGATAAATTTGATAACTGTTATCAGTTAGTTGAAATAGGGCTATTGCTGTTGTCGTTATTATACCTGAGGACTTTTTGTCCTCAGGTATAAATTTGATTATTTAGTAAGGTATAAATACCCGTCTTTTTTATTCAGTATAATTTTTCCATCATTATCAACCGAAGTATAATTTAAGATGTAAAAGTAAGTACCGGTTGGTAATCCTGATGATTTACTAATAGTTGCTCTACCTTCAGAAAACCCTTTAAAGGCTTTATCGGTATTGTTATATCCTTTGGTTTCAAAAACCAATACACCCCAACGGTTATAAATTTCAACAGTGTTATCTGGATAACATACAGTATCATCAATATTGTCAATTACAAATACCTCATTAATTCCATCTCCATTTGGAGAAAAAGCGTTGTGAACCAATACAGTTCCACAAGCTAATACAATACTGCCACAATCAGTATCTATAGTCATTATAATTCTTATAGTTTCTGAGCAAGCATTGTTAATTTTATATTCAAATGTATAATTTCCACCAGTAAGCCCCGAAGCATTAAGAATGTCACCTTGTAATGAACCAGAATTATTTACATCTATCCAAATTCCATTTGTAGGTGTACCCACAGGTAAAAGTTCTCTTAAATTGGCAGTTGTAATTTCTCCGCTATTACAAACTGAACTGCTTATAATGACAATACTATTAGGATTAGTAACATTGATGTTTTGAATAAACTCAGATGTATTTCCACAAGTATCTGCAACAGACCATTTTCTAACAATTGAATAGGAATTATCAGTTTTGTTAATAATTGTTTCTGTATATACGGCTGTTGTAACAACAGAACAATTGTCTATAAATACAAGTTCAGGTTTTACTGGAATTGCATTACAATTAACATTTACTGTTGAATTGAACGCAGTAGTTGTAGTAGGACCAGTAGTATCAATTACATTAATTATTTGTGAAGCTGTTGATTTATTTCCACAAACATCAGTAGCAGTCCATGTACGCGTTAGTGTATAAGAACCGGCACATAACCCTGAAGTGGTAGTTTGACTGTAAGTTACAGTAGCATCACTACAATTATCAGTAGCGGTTAACGTAGCAGCAGCTGGAATAACGCCACATTGAACAGTTACATTTGCTGGTATAGTTTCAACAAATACAGGAGCCGTTGTATCTTCAACAGTAACGATTTGAGTATGTGTTGTAGTAAGACCACAAGCGTCTTTCGCAGTCCAAATACGCGTTAATGAATAAGCACCAGTACATAATCCTGGAGTAGTTGTTTGATTGTAAGTTACAGTAGCATCACCACAATTATCAGTAGCGGTTAACGTAGCAGCAGTTGGAATAGCACCACATTGAACAGTTACATTCGCTGGTAAAGTTTCAACAAAAACAGGAGCCGTTGTATCTTCAACAGTTACAATTTGAGTATGTATTGTAGTAAGACCACAAGCATCTTTCGCAGTCCAAATACGGGTTAGTGTATAAGCACCGGCACATAATCCTGGAGTAGTTGTTTGATTATAAGTTACAGTAGCATCACCACAATTATCAGTAGCGGTTAACGTAGCAGCAGTTGGAATAGCACCACATTGAACAGTTACATTCCCTGGTGAAGTCTCAACAAATACAGGAGCAGTAGTATCAATCGTTCTGATTAAATTTTGAGTCACATTGATTGTGTTTCCACACGCATCCGTTA
>NZ_SMLH01000018.1 GCF_004349315.1 Flavobacterium ranwuense
TGTAAAACTATTTGAAGCTTGATACGTTGTACCGTTCAAACTATACTCAACTCCTGTTTGTGTTGTTATTAAGATACTTCCCGAAGGTGTTCCACAGGTAGGTTGAGTAACACTCGCTGTAGTTGGAGCTACTGGAGGATTTGGAATTGGGTTAACAATAGCTGGAGTTACTGACGAAAGCACACAAGTATTATCTAATTTATTTCTAACATATAGGGTATAATTTCCTGGAACTAATCCTGAAAACGCATTGGAATCTTGATAAACGCTTCCGTTTAAACTATATTCTACCCCAGGTTGTGTTGTAATTACAATAGTTCCGGTTTGCAAAGCACATGTTGGTTGTGTTAGACTAGCCGTTGTTGGGATAGAAACAAAATTCATTATAATATTTGCCTCTGAATAACAAGGTGTTAATGCAGCTGAAGAAACGACAACAGGATTTGGATCTTTCAAATTATAATCTATAGCACCAATCCCATAATCTAAATTACTACTCCTTTCCGGACTCAAAAATGAATTAGTAACCGACTGACTCCCATCTTCTTTATCATTCATAGTCAATGCAAAAAACTTAATATCTCCTGTTGTATAACCAATTAGAGATTTTAAAACTTCTACTTCAAAACCAAGACTATAATCATTAATTCCACTATTATTTTTATTAACACCCATCACAGATGAAGGAATACCTGTAGCAGCACTTCCTAAATAAGTTTTAACTGAAGCACCTGTTTTTAATTCAATAACATTCGCATAATAATTAGTTTCAGCCGCATCTGTAGTAATAACTAAACAATAATCCGCCTGAAAATAGGAATCAAATGTACTAGGATTATTATTAAAAATATTAAAAGCTCTGACTAATGGATCTGAATTTGCTTCATCACCATAATTTGAGATATTAAACCCTCCAGTCTTAGTGTCAAGAAACAATAAAATACTTCTATTATTTAAAACTTTCCCCGTTATACCTAAAACTACCTTATCCTCTAAGGCACTTATTTTTAAAGAATTGACATATCCAGTTGAAGCATTTGATGATAAAGGCGCAGAAAGAAAATTATCCTCTAAAGCTCCCGTTCCCCATGATGTCTCAGTAATAGATCCATCCATAGTAACTGCGTATCTTGTTCTAACTTTAACTGTTTGCCCATCAGTTAAAGCATTAGCTGTAAACACTCTACTTGTTGACATACCCTGCATTACAACTCCATCAACAGAGAATTCGAATAAATCAGCTCCACCTGAAGCAGTGAAAGTAACTGATGTTCCTAAACATAAAGGGCTTGTTGTATTATTTGCTGGAGAAGCTGTCAAAGTAACTCCTGAAGGCGCTATATAAATTGATGCTACCACTGGTACACGTGTACTAATATCACTTCCAGATCTACTGCGTACATAATACGTTCTAGTTGAACTAATGCTTGGACTGTAAACAGTCCCAGTGTATATAGGAGCTACTGATGTTTGAGAAGTAAACCATTCAATAGTTTCAGAACCATTAGCCCCAAATGCATAAACATTAACCTGCATTAAAGTAACACCATCACCACAAGAACTACCAGCAGTTGTAGAAGGCGGAGACAAAACAGCTTTAGTTTTTGAAATCCTTGATTTTTTTTTATGTTTTTTTATTGTATCAGAAGAAATCAATTTTTCTGAAGATATCTCAAAATTCACATCATGTAATTTCACAAGATCTTTTAAATTTTTTGAACTTACTGTAAACCCAAATAATAAATTAAATAGTAAAAATAAAAGTATTTTTTTCTTCATAAACTGATTTTTATAGTTAATATATGACGGTACAATATTTTAATCATTAAAAGTATTCTTTTATTTCCAATGAACAAATCAAATTTTAATAAAAATTTAACTATTTAAGAATAAAGAGATTAAGGAGCTTTTATAGTTTTACAGTAACTAAAGCAAGATTTTAATTACAAATATTTGTAAAAAAATATCAATGTTTTAAATTTGTAAAGCCTGAAAAAATCATTTACA
>NZ_SMLH01000019.1 GCF_004349315.1 Flavobacterium ranwuense
TATCCCAAGCACATGTTGTTGTGTTGAAAGTATACGTATCCCAACAGTTTACTTTCGCTGGCTCTGCAGGTTGTGTCGTATTATTTTTATCCCAAGCACATGTTGTTGTGTTGAAAGTATACGTGTCCCAACAGTTCACTTTCGCTGGTTCTGTAGGTTTTGGCGTATTGTTATTCACCCAAGCACATGTTGTTGTGTTGAAAGTATACGTGTCCCAACAGTTCACTTTCGCTGGTTCTGTAGGTTTATAGCAGGATACAGCCAAACTTGTTTCTGAATTATCATTTGAATTGCTCGCATTTCCTTGGGAAACATTTAGTGGAGGTGTAGAACAACCTCCGCATAATAAAGGATTGTAAGCTGTAATGTATACAATGTTTCCTGTAATTCCATTGGCGCCACTCACCACATTACCTCTTACAATAAGTAAAATATCTGAAATATCAAATGAATTAAATTCACCACCTGAATTTGTTAATTTTATTGTATTTGCAGAACCAGTTGTTAAACTCAATTGATTCCAACGCATATCGCTTCCTGAAGCAATCCCTATGATTTCAGCATTGGTACCAACACTAATAGTAACTCGCAATGAATTTTTAACTATAGTTCCGTTCCCATAATTACCAACAGTGGCACTCAAAATTCCTGTAGAACCCTGCGTCACACTTGCGGGACTCATTAAAATTCCAATCCCAGGATCTGCGTTGTTTTGTGAATATCCTTTTGGGATAAACATAAATACAGTAAAAAACAATAATATTAATTTATATAGAGTATTCATATTCTTATTGTTTAGCGATAACATTTTTTTACGTGATTAACTATAATCATAATTATTGAGCTTTAACAACAGTGTTATAGGTGTTGTTATTATTCTGACTATCTAATCCTGACCCATTTACAATTGTAACTGTAATTGGTTGCGAAGTTTGAGCTGGCACATCTGATTTACGCTCTATAGTAAAACCAATAGCTGAAAATGTATTTGTTCCAATTATAACACCTGTTTTTAATGTCATTGTTATTAATGATGTATTTTCAGTTATTTGCCAATCATTATTATTAACTGAAACACCACCATTCACATTAGAAGTGTTAGTAGCAGCTCCATAAGTAATAAGGAATGCAGATTGTTTTGCGATTTTAAGAACTACTTGTCCGTCTGATGGTGCGCCTTTGATTTCAGATATGTTTACAACAAAATCTTTTTTATCACCTGCAGATACGAAGACTAAAGCATCGATATCTATTGTTGTAGTAAAGTCTGGTAATTCTTTGACAACTTCTATTGAAACTGCTGCTTGGTTACAATTAGTTGGATTTGATTTTTCACAAATTTGGTAAGTCAATGTATAAATTCCTGATGGAGTATTTGGAACTACATCCATAGAACCATCAGCATTTAATGTCAAATTAGCGTTAGGGGTAACAGTTGTCAAATTAATTTGATTTAGACTAACAGCTGAACCATTTACAGTATCATTTGTTAATACATTAACTACGTTAATTCCTCCTGTCGTTCCATTAATAGGGCCTCCTGTATCTTGAGTGGCAACTATTGTCGCTAAACTCACTACAATATTTGAACTTACTGTATCACAATTTGTTGAGTTGTTTACCTCACAAATTGTATAGCTAATTGGATAGCTTCCTGCTGGTGTGTTAGCGGCTACTGTTACAATTCCGGTTGCTGTATTAACGGTGATACCTGCTGGAAGTGCTCCTGTTGTCATCGTTACATTTCCTGGATTTGATCCAAGTGTTACTGCAAGACCATTTAAGGTGTCATTAGCTGTTAATGCCGGTGTTGAACCGCCTGTGTTTCCGTTAATTGCAGCAGTAGTTTCTGTTAATGCATTTATTACTGGTGCAGTTACCGTTATGCTACTTATTACTGTACTACAATTTGTTGAATTGGAAACCTCACAAATTGTATAGGTG
>NZ_SMLH01000002.1 GCF_004349315.1 Flavobacterium ranwuense
GGTACTACAGCGGGTTTGGGACTAAATTAAGCCCATTCTTCGGATTTGCAAAATCATCCCAAATACAAGACCATCTTTCCATTAAGCCCAATGCCCAAATCCGTTTTAGTGGCTGTTAGTAGCTGGCTCTATTTTATCGAAATTATTATTTTGGAATGTAATTCTTTTAATTTTTTATGCGCTTGTGGTATTTCTAAAAAGACACCTAGAGCTTTACTTTCTTGTTCATTATGTGTTTTTCTAGTCATTTGAGCTCGGTCATCTATTATTATACGTCCTAATCTGTCTTTACTACTTTCTTCAACAGTAACGAAAGAGTGGCAAATTGTATCTCTTAAATTTCTCAAATTAACTCCATTTATAAATTCCTCTGACAAATCAAGCTTTGGCATTTGTGAAGGCATTCCTGAGTCAAGTTGGTCGTTAGTTGTATACGGAATTAATAAGTAAAGTGCAATTATTTCACGTACACCTGGAATTAAAAGAAATCTATCATTTCCGTCTAAAATATTTTGGGCAATTTCTGAAAGAAAAATAGAATGTTCTCTAAAATTAGTATCTCTGTCTTTAATCATTTTTATTGTTTGATAAAATTATAGAATAGTTATATGATGTTGAGTTTTTCCTATTTGCTCGGCGCTTGCTACTAACTAGTATATAGGTCTGACGATATCAGACTTATCACACCAAAACGTGGAAAATAGACCTAGTAAACATCAGATTTTATTTATTTTCAAATATATAAATAAATCGCTGAAAAATCTTATAAATTGGAATTAGTAATTAATTCATCACAAAATCCCTAGCCCCGACAGTAGTGGAAAGCCTATGCAGGTTGAAAACCACTTTTTTCTGGTGGTAGCAGAGCGACCTAAGGAAGCTCCTGACAGCGGCTAGAAAAAGGGTTTGAAACCAAATAGCTTGTAGCGTAGGGCGGGAATGGCTCCTGGAAAAGATCCTGAAATAAATTCAGGATAAAAAAAATTCCCCAACTACTTTCGTAATTGGGGAATTTAATTTTAAGGATTGAAACGGTTATTAGTTAACAATAACCCATTGTCCTGAAGCGATTAAGCTTTCGGCTTTTTTGTATTTCATCTCTTGAATTTGTCCGTTAGCCACGTTTTGAATCGTTACGTTATCATTGCGATTGATTTTTGGCATATCTCTCACGATAGTTTCGGTTACTTGTCGTTGTTGCGTTTCTCCCGCTTCACGATTAGCACTTTCACTATTTGGAATTTCGTCTTTGCTTAATTTATAATCTTCTTGTTGACGAACTTCTTTCGCTTCTTGAATTTGTTGATTCTCTTGAGCCGGTAAATCACCTTTGAACAAGAATGAAATCACTTCCTTATTTACATTGTCAATCATTGCTCTAAACAAATTGAAAGCTTCCAGTTTGTAAATAAGTAATGGATCTTTTTGTTCGTGAACTGCAAGTTGAACCGATTGTTTCAACTCATCCATTTTACGTAAGTGTTTCTTCCAAGCTTCATCTACAATAGACAAAGTGATGTTTTTTTCGAAATCAGCAACAAGTTGAGCTCCCTCAGTTTCGTAGGCGCGTTTCAAATCAGTAACCACATTCAAAGATTTTATTCCATCCGTAAAAGGAACTACAATGCGTTCAAATTGGTTGTGTTTGTCTTCGTAAACACTTTTTATGATTGGGAATGCTTCTCTGGCACTTCTCTCGGTTTTCTCTGTATAATATTCCAGCGTAGCTTTGTATATTTTACCGGTTAATTCCATTTCACTCAATTTACTGAATTCACTTTCAGTAACTGGCGATGTAATTGAGAAATAACGAATCAATTCGAATTCAAAATTTTTGAAATTATTTGTTGCTTTGTTTTCATCAACAATCAATTCACAAGTATCGTAAAGCATGTTCGCAATGTCTAATTTCAAACGCTCTCCAAACAAAGCATGACGACGACGTTTGTATACTACTTCACGCTGTGCATTCATTACGTCATCATATTCCAATAAACGTTTACGAACACCAAAGTTGTTTTCTTCTACTTTTTTCTGAGCACGTTCGATAGATTTAGTCATCATAGAATGCTGAATTACTTCACCTTCCTGTAATCCCATTCTGTCCATCACTTTAGCCACTCTTTCAGAACCAAACAAACGCATCAGGTTGTCTTCAAGGGAAACGTAAAACTGTGAGCTTCCCGGATCTCCTTGACGTCCTGCACGACCACGTAACTGACGGTCAACACGACGTGAATCATGACGTTCTGTTCCTACAATTGCTAATCCACCAGCGGCTTTTACTTCGGCAGATAATTTAATATCGGTACCACGACCAGCCATGTTCGTTGCAATAGTTACCACACCAGGTTTTCCGGCTTCTTCAACAATTTGCGCTTCTTGTTTGTGCATTTTTGCATTCAAGACATTGTGTGCAACGCCTCTCATTTTCAACATTCGGCTTAATAATTCTGAAATCTCTACCGAAGTTGTACCAATAAGAACCGGTCTTCCTGCTTTAGATAATTCAGTTACGTCTTCGATAACGGCATTGAATTTTTCACGAGTCGTTTTATAAATAAAATCCTCTTTGTCTTTTCTGGCCATTCCTCTGTTCGTAGGAATTTCTACAACGTCAAGTTTATATATTTGCCATAACTCTCCTGCTTCAGTCGAGGCTGTTCCAGTCATTCCTCCCAGTTTGTTGTACATCCTGAAATAATTCTGTAACGTAACTGTTGCAAATGTTTGAGTTGCAGCTTCGATTTTTACATTTTCTTTTGCTTCAATCGCTTGGTGCAATCCATCAGAATAGCGACGACCATCCATGATACGACCTGTTTGCTCATCAACAATCATGATTTTGTTATCCATGATTACATATTCTACATCTTTTTCGAATAAAGCGTAGGCTTTTAAAAGTTGTGTCAAAGTATGAATACGTTCGCTTTTTATTCCAAAATCTTGGAACAATTTTTCTTTTTCCTCTGCTTCAGTGTCTTTATCTAATTTTTTCTTTTCGATAGCGGCAATTTCAGTTCCAATGTCCGGAAGTACAAAAAAGTCAGAGTCCGTATCTCCAGAAAGGTATTTAATTCCGTTGTCAGACAATTCTACCTGATTGTTTTTTTCTTCAATAACAAAATACAATGCCTCATCAATCTTGTGCATTTCTCTTTTGTTATCCTGCATGTATTGATTTTCGGTTTTTTGAAGCAATTGTTTGATTCCTTCTTCGCTCAAAAATTTAATCAATGCTTTGTTTTTTGGTAACGCTCTGTAAGCTCTTAATAATTGGAATCCACCTTCTTTAGTATTTCCTTCTTTAATTAATTTTTTTGCTTCAGATAAAAAACCGTTAGCCAATTGTCTTTGTAAACTAACTAAGTTTTCAATTTTTGGTTTCATTTCCATGAATTCATGACGATCTCCTTGCGGAACCGGACCTGAAATAATCAGTGGTGTTCTGGCATCATCAATCAAAACAGAATCGACCTCATCGACAATGGCGTAATTGTGTTTTCGTTGCACTAAATCTTCTGGCGAATGCGCCATATTATCTCTTAAGTAGTCAAAACCAAATTCATTATTGGTTCCGTAAGTGATATCAGCATCGTAGGCTTTTTTTCTTCCTTCTGAACTTGGTTGGTAATTGTCAATACATTCAACAGTCATACCATGAAATTCGAATAATGGCGCTTTCCAAGTACTATCTCTTTTTGCCAAATAATCATTCACAGTTACTAAGTGCACACCGTTTCCAGTCAATGCATTTAAATAAAGCGGTAAGGTTGCCACCAATGTTTTTCCTTCACCTGTTTGCATTTCGGCAATTTTACCTTCATGCAAAACCATTCCACCAATTAATTGTACGTCATAGTGAATCATGTCCCAAGTAATTTCTTTACCTGCAGCATTCCAAGAATTTGCCCAAATTGAATTGTCACCATCTAAGGTAATGTAGCTTTTAGTAGCTGAAAGTTCACGGTCTTTTGCAGTTGCGGTTACAACTACTGCTGTGTTGTCTTTAAAACGTCTTGCAGTCTCTTTAACAACGGCAAAGGCTTCCGGAAGAATTTCCATCAACGTTTTCTCCGAAATATCGTAAGCTTCTTTTTCTAATGCGTCAATAGCGATATAAATATCTTCTCTTTTATCAATGTCTTCAATGCTTTCCACTTCTAGTTTCAGCGCAGCAATTTTAGCATCTTTTTCAGCGCGTGCCTGTTTGATTCTATCCTTAAAAAAAGCAGTGCGTCCTCTAAGATCGTCATTAGATAATGCCATCAGAGGAGTTTCAAAAGTTTTAATTTTGTTAAGATACGGCTGTAAAGCTTTCACATCTTTTTGGGATTTATCCCCAACAAAGACTTTAATAATACTATTTATAAAACTCATAATATGTTTTTATTTCTGGTTGTGTAATTCTGTAAATTTAAACAAAAAAAAAGCCTCTTTTGAGACTTTTTCTTGGTTTACTTTTTAATATTCATCCTCATTCCAAAGATAATCTTCGTCCGTAGGATAATCTGGCCAAATTTCTTCCATTGATTCATATATCTCGCCTTCATCCTCTATAGATTGAAGGTTTTCTACTACTTCTAATGGAGCTCCTGCTCTAATAGCGTAGTCAATAAGTTCGTCTTTGTTAGCAGGCCACGGTGCATCGCTTAAATAAGATGCTAATTCTAATGTCCAATACATGTGTTGTCGATTTAGTTTTGTGCAAAAATAAATTTTTTACTGAAAAAGACAAGTAAAAAATCATTTATTTTTAGTTAAAGTTAAGAACGTTTTATTTAGTGTTCAGTGTTCGGTATTTAGTGTTCAGCTTTTCACTGCAAACTTACAACTGTAAACTGCCAACTATTTCCTTGGAATCCATTGAACTTCGGCAGCGTTCAAATCATGAGACAACTTCCGTGCCAACACAAAAAGGTAGTCAGAAAGTCGGTTTAAGTACTTGATTGCGATTTCAACAACGGGTTCATTGTGGCTTAAATGGACGGCTAAGCGCTCTGCTCTGCGACAAACACAACGTGCAATATGACAATATGACACAGTGGTATGTCCGCCAGGAAGCACAAAATGAGTCATTGGCGGCAATGCTTCTTCCATGGCATCAATTTCATTTTCCAATAATTCAATATCAGATTCGATAATTCCCAGATTTTTCAAACGAAGTTCTCCGTTTTTCATCACTTCTTTTTCAGGTGGCGTTGCTAATATAGCGCCAACAGTAAATAGGCGATCTTGAATTTCTATAAGGATTTCTTTGTAATGTGCATTCATTTCCTGATCCCGAATCAGACCAATATAAGAGTTCAATTCGTCAACGGTTCCATAGCTTTCTATTCGGGCATGGTCTTTTGGGACTCTGGTTCCGCCAAAAAGTGCTGTTGTTCCTTTATCTCCAGTCTTTGTATATACTTTCATCTACCGTTTATTTGATTAAAAAAAACAAATTTAGCGTATTAATTCCACTATTGCTGCAACAAATCGTTCCAGCGAATTTTCACTGAGATTGAAATATAAATCAGGTTCAATGCATTCAATTTCCATTAAATAGAGTTCGTTCTCAATAAGGATTCCGTCTACTCGCGCATACAGTAAATTCTCTGGAAATGTATTGACAATTTTTTGCGCTTTTTCAATTAGTTCCTGACTGGGTTGAACCAAATTGTATTTTCCTCCAAAAAGGGATTGTACTCTAAAATCGCCATCCACGGGTTTTTTATTTACCGCATGTGAGAATTTTTTATTGAAAAAGATAAAAGAGGTTTCGCCCAATGTTTGAATTTCGGGCATGAATTCCTGTAAAAGCAACTCTTTCTCCGCTGCAATACCTTTATATTTTGTGCTTATTTCCTGAATTTCGGATACTTCAAAAACTTCGGTGAGATAGGAACCAGCAGAAAATGCCGGTTTTATAACCGCTTTTTTCCAATGTGTAGGTATCAATTCAGCAAGATTAAGATGATCTGTTTTATCAATGAAAACGGTTGGCAAAATGGTGATTCCTTGCTGTTCCATTTCACGCAAGTAAAACTTATGGATGTTTTGCTTGATTACTTCAATGGGATTTAGTGTTTTGATTCCCAGTTTTTCTATTTGGTCGAGCCAAATTTTAAACTCGGTTTCTTTCTCGAAATAATCCCAAGTATTGCGAAAGATCAGATAATCAAAATCAATCCAATTGATGCTTTTGTCGCTCCAAATAGCGGCGCGGGCTTCTATAGTATGTTTGGCTAATGCCGGAATTATTTTTTGATCTTCGGGATTTAAATCTGGAAGTTTTTCGCAGGTTAGGATGGCGATTTTCATTTTTTGATAGGTATTATTTGGAATTTTAAACGCAATTGTAATTTGGATTTCCTAGCCCGGATAAAAGCGGTATCCTCTTTCTTGTGATTCAGACGAAGGAAGAATGGCAAGAAAGAGATACAAGCGGATAGCCGGAAAAAGCTACTGAAAAAACTATTTGGTAGTGTCGCTTTCGATAAGTCCGTCACGCAAACGAATGATTCGGTGTGCATAAGCGGCGATTTCTTCCTCGTGCGTTACCAGAATTACCGTGTTTCCATTATTATGAATGTCTCCAAAAAGTTTCATGATTTCTAATGACGTTTTACTGTCCAGATTTCCGGTAGGCTCATCGGCAAGAATGATGGACGGTTTGTTGACCAAAGCACGGGCAATTGCCACACGCTGGCGTTGTCCTCCCGAAAGTTGGTTGGGTTGGTGGTCCATTCTGTCGGCAAGATTTACTTGTTCCAATACTTCGGTAGCTCGTGCTTTTCTTTCCGATTTTGAAAACCCGGCATAAATCATGGGTAAAGCCACGTTATCTAATGCCGTTGTTCTGGGTAAAAGGTTGAAAGTCTGGAAAACAAATCCTATTTCTTTATTCCGAATTTCGGCTAATTCATCATCTTTCATCTGGCTGACATCTTTTCCGTTCAGAATGTAACTCCCGGAAGTTGGTGTGTCTAAACACCCCAATAAATTCATTAAAGTTGATTTTCCAGATCCTGAAGGGCCCATTAATGCTACATATTCCCCTTTATTTATTTCTAAATCAATGCCTTTAAGAACATAAACGATTTCATTTCCAAGTACAAAATCTCGTTTGATATTGGTTATTTTGATTAGCGGGTTTGCCATTAGAGTATATGATTTTTGACCTTCGACTGCGCGTAGGGTGCTATTAAATTAGATTTTAAAAGTACAAAAGACTTTTGAATTATTAATAAGTAGTTGTTTTTTAAAATTTGTTACATTTTGAGCTTCAATTTTATATAGGAACTAACTTTTTCAAAATCAAATAATTGCAATTTTCACCTATTTCTTTTAAAATGCAATTTTTAATACATAAAATCACCCCGTAATTATTTATAGTATTTCAGGGTTAATTTATATAATTTACACTTTATTTATTTTTATTTCATAATTACATGTATTATTTATAAAATTTTTGGATTATAATTATGAATTGAATAATGTTTCTTAAATTTACATAAATAATATTTAATCAAAATCAAGAAATTATGGAAAGTAAAAAGTTATTGTTAGGTGTAGCGGTAATCGCTTTGGGATTTACCTCTTGTAAAGATGAAAAAGCGGAACAAGCAGAGAAATCAGTTGATAGCTATGTTATGTACGTAGATTCAGTTGGTAACGTTGCCGCAGAAGACGCTAGAGGGAATTGGCAAGGAATTGAAGCTACTTATGAATTGAAAAGCGGAGAAGCGGAAGCAGCTATTGCAAACATGAAAGATAATGCAGCAGCGCAAGAGCGTCTTGATGCAAGTAGAGCCAAATATGAAGCTTTAAAAGCTAAATATGAAGCTGAAAAAGTAGCTGAGCAACCAACTACTGATGTAACAATAAGCTCAAAACAACAATTAAGAAATGCTTTATTTGGTCAAGGAAAAATTGGGGATGATATGAATTTTAGCTGGGTAAACAAAGACAATATACATAGCGTTTACCAACAATTCATTCATACTGCCGAAAATAATAAAGACAGTTATACACGTGAAGACTGGGATGAAATTAAATTGATGTATGAAGCGCTTGACAGCAGAAAAAACACTGTTGAAAAAGAAGGACTTTCGTCTGAAGATAACAGAAAAATTGCTGCTTTAAAATTCAAATTTGCTCCAATGTTGAAAGTGAATAGAATGGGAGCAAAATCAGGAGAAATGAAAAGAGCTAAAGAATAAGGAATAATTAATTCAAAGTGAGAAATGACAGTCAGCAATGGCTGTCATTTTTTTTGCGTTAAATTCTAATCACAAAATGCTCTTTTGGTTGCTCTTTTCTAAAAAACACCAATCCCCATTGAAACGTATCAATGGTTACGGTCACTTTTGGATGTTTTTTTATGATTTTCCAAGCTTCTTCCATTTCTGGAGACCAATGAATGTCATCGAATATCCAAACGGTTTCGTTAGTAATTGTAGGAAGTAATAATTCAAAATAGTCCACCGTTGCTTTCTTGGAGTGATTCCCGTCGAAGTAAATGAGTCGAAAGTCGAAAGTCGAAAGTCGAAGGTCTTCCAAATAATTACTGAATTCGGTTACGATTGGATTTACATTATTAAAATTGAATAATTGAAATTGACTTTTTGTAATTGCCATTGTGTTAGGACAACCTTCTAAAGTGATTATTTTTGCTTTTAAATTCCCTAAAGAAAGTGCGGAAGTCGCCAATCCTAACGATGTTCCAATTTCTAAAATACTTTCTGGCTGCAAATAATTGGTGATTCTAAATAATAATTCGGCTCGCTTTGAAGTAATTCCCGCTGTTTTGGCAATCTCGGCAATCGCTCTTGTATTCGATTTGAAAACTTTCGAACCTGCACCAAAATCAGTAACTTCAATAGTATTGTTGTTTTCTAAAAGCGAGTTTCTGTATTTTTTTAAAATAGAATATTCCGGTTTTGGTTTTTTGTCATAGAAACATTTCGTAAGTAAATTAAACACAAACGGAGAATGTACAGCATGCTCGTTTTTTGAGTGCCAAAGGAATTGTAGATACGATTTTATTTGAAATAGCATAGAGACATATACAAAGTAGACGCGAAGATACTAAGATAATAGTCGAAAGTCAAAAGTCTTAAAGCCGAAAGGCACAAATTCAAAAGCAAAGACTTTACGACTTTTGACTTTGAAACTTTACGACTTTAAAAAGTATATCTTTGCGCCCTTGGAATTTACACCAAGAATAATACCCATTTTTTACGATGATGATTGAACAAATAGAACATATAAGTGCCATAAGTTCGGAAGAAATTGACCGATGTATCGCTATTTTGGCACAATTAAATACCGATACTGACCAAATATTTGATATCCCAAAAGAACAACGAACAGCTTTAATCAAAGCGGCAGGGATGTTTTCCAGACCCGACCGAGATGAGCTTACCCGTAGAAAAAAAGACGGAAAAGTGGCTGCCAAACGCAAAATGGAAAAACGCGACCGTACCGCCCGAAAGGAAACCGGGATTCGGCATGCCCGTGAAGCGAGTATTTTTGTGGCACCCAAATTATTGGCTTTTAATGATCTTGCCCACAAAGAACAATTAGAACTGGAAACTCCACGAAATTGTTACGTTTGCAAAACGGAATTTACTAAAATGCACCACTTTTATGATACGATGTGTACCGATTGTGGTGATTTTAATTATGCCAAACGTTTTCAAACTGCAGATGTAAAAGGGCAAGTGGCCGTAATTACAGGTTCTCGTCTGAAAATTGGGTATCACATTACGTTAATGCTGTTGCGTGGTGGAGCAACTGTTATTGCAACGACCCGTTTTCCAGTGGATTCGGCTTTGCGTTTTTCTAAGGAAGCCGATTTTATGGATTGGGGACATCGTTTGAAAATTCACGGATTGGATTTGCGACATATTCCGAGTGTGGAGATTTTTTGCAACTTTATTGAGCAAAAATACGAGCGATTGGATATTCTAATCAATAATGCAGCGCAAACCGTGAGACGTCCTGCCGGATTCTATACGCATCTAATGGAAAACGAAGAGCGTTCCATTGCTTCTTTACCACAACAAGCACAGGAATTATTACTGGATCATACCAATTGTCTGGATGAATTAAAAGTATTGACATCAGGAGTTTCTCCAAATCAGAATATGCCGGTGACTTGGCACGGACCAGAACCTGGAATTGGGTTGCGGGCTTCCGCCAAATTATCTCAGATTCCGTATTCGTTTGATAATGCGCTCGTGGCGAATGAAGTTTTTCCGGAAGGAGAACTCGATGCCGATTTGCAGCAAGTGGATTTGCGAAAAACCAACAGCTGGCGTTTGCGATTGGGACAAATAGAAACGACTGAAATGATTGAAGTACAGTTGGTCAATTCGGTGGCGCCTTTTGTATTGTGTAACCGCCTTTCGGAAGTCATGAAGAAAGATAATACCGGAAAAAAGCACATCATCAATGTTTCAGCAATGGAAGGAAAGTTTCATCGCTTTTTCAAGGAAGACCGCCATCCGCATACCAATATGGCCAAAGCAGCTTTGAATATGCTCACGCACACTTCCTCTGGAACTTTGGCAAAGGATGGAATTTTTATGAATGCGGTAGATACCGGTTGGGTAACCGACGAAGATCCGGCGGAATTAGCTAAAAGAAAACAGGAAGAAGAAGATTTTCAGCCGCCATTAGACATTGTGGATGGTGCAGCGCGGGTTATGGATCCGTTGTTTGACGGTATTAATACAGGAAAACATTGGTGCGGGAAATTCTTGAAAGATTACAATCCGATTCCTTGGTAATAGCGTCTGACTTACAAAATAAAAAACCACTACAGAATTTGATTTTGTTGTGGTTTTTAGTTGCTTAATTTTATGGGAACGGTTTACAAATATGCAATCAAAATTTGCTGTTTACGATCCGGCGAACGGTGTCCCGAAAAGGCCGACTGCAAGTTCTATCCAAATGAGGAGAAGCGCTGCCAGAATAGCTGCACAGAGAATGATTCGATGATTGGTATTTTTTACCTTTCTCATTACAAGCTCACAGATAAGACCAGTACCGAGCAATAGGACACCAGCGACCACAAAATCGGCCAAGTTCCAGTTTACTTCTTTTGTAAATTGCATCGCTATTAATGGGATGAGCAGTAAAAAAACTACCGTGAGCACAATGCCAATACCTCTTTTGTTTTCCATAATCATAATTTTCAGTTTTATATATTAATTTGGTCGTACATAATCCGAAAGTGTAGCCTTCAATATTGAATAGATTCACTTTCAGGGTTTTGTTTTACAAATGTACGTAACTTTGAAACACAAAGTACTTTCTATTTGAAAAATATTTTGATCGTATATAATATTTTATTAAAAAAAATGATTGTTAGAAAAATCTGGGGTTGTAATCCTATTTCCTTGGTAATTCTGCTAAGCTTATAAATAAAAAACCACAACAGAATTAAAGTTTGTTGTGGTTTTTTTGTTATTACTTATTGTTATGGGCGCAAAGTCAGAGACATTTGAGCAGCTTAACCTAGAACTATTGTATACTTCGAAGAGCGGGGTGTGCCTAAAAGCTAATTGCTGCTAATTTTATTTTTTTTGATAAAACAACAACCCCAACATTTTCGGCTTTACCGCTAAAAGAGTTGGGGTTGATTTTTTACAGTCGGAAACCTAATCCAATTTTTAACAGATTTACGTTTGTGTTAAATGTAGTATTTGGGGTTTCGTTGTCAACTTTCAGTTTTACATAGTCATACTGAATTTCTGCGAATATTCTATTAGTTATATCATAAGCAATTCCAAAATTAGCATTAATTCCACTATGTGTTGAATCTGAAACATCAAATCCGTTATTTGTCCCTGAAGCGTCAAAAATCATAAAAGTATAGCCAAATCCTACGAATGGATGGAATTTAGAAATTGATTCTATTTTAAGTTCAGCAAAAACTTTTGGTTGAATAAGATACGATGTAACTTTAAAGTCTTGAATTCCGTTATTTTTGTTTGTGTTATTTACTAAAATCCCACCATTGATTGATGTTCCGATATTAAAATTAGTTATTTCAGCAAATCTGTATTTAGCTCCAACATCAATAATTCCATTGTAACTTTTTCCGATGAAATTTTGGTCAATAGGTATTGGAAAATTCATTTCAATACTAAGTTTTGAATCTTGTGATAAAGATTTTATTGAGAAAATCAATAATAATGCTAATAATAGTTTTTGTTTCATATTTCAATTTTTTAATTACTCATAACTCGTTTACAGGTCTGACGAACGTCTGGCTTTTCTTTTCTTTTCAAAAATATATAAAAAAGTGGCAAACCATCAAAGGGACTTTTGTTTCTTATAATTTTTCGTACTAATTTAAAATTAGTTTTTTACTAAAAAAACAAACCCACAACAAAATCAAAATTCTGTTGTGGGTGTAGCCGAAATAATAATAATGTTCGGTATTGCAAACTGCTACTGAACACTGAATACTAATTTTATCCTTCTATCTTCGCAGAAAGCTCAAACCATCTTTCCTCTTTATCTTCAATTTTATTATTGATGTTTTCTAATTCTTTTGCTTTGGTCAAAACATTGTTTTCTTCCACTTTTCCATCCGAAAACAATTGTTCGATAGCTACTTTTTGAATCTCTAAATCCTTGATTTCTCGCTCGATTTTCTGAAATTCTTTTTGCTCATTGAAAGTCAAATTTCCGGTTGGATTGTTTTGTTTCCAGTCTTTCTTTTCGGCTTTGTTTTCTTCTTTTTGCGCCACGTCAGTGCTGTCTTCGTAAGCTCTAAAATCAGAATAGTTTCCAGGAAAATCTTCGACCACACCATCACCTCTAAAAATGAACAAGTGATCCACAATTTTATCCATGAAATACCTGTCGTGAGAAACCACTAAAAGACAACCCGGATAATCCAAAAGAAAGCTTTCCAAAACATTTAATGTTACGATATCCAGATCATTGGTAGGCTCATCCAGAATCAAGAAGTTTGGATTCTGAATTAAAACCGTACACAAGTACAAACGTTTCAATTCTCCACCGCTCAATCGATCCACGAAATCGTATTGTTTTTTAGCATCAAACAAGAAACGCTCTAACAATTGCGAAGCCGAAATCAATTTTCCTTTCATCAACGGAATGAATTCTCCGTATTCCTTAATCACATCAATCACACGCTGACCCGGTTTTGGGTTGATTCCACTTTGCGTATAATACCCTATTTTTATAGTATCGCCAACAATCACTTTTCCTCCATCAAGAGGAATCGATCCTGTCAATAAATTCAGGAAAGTCGATTTTCCGGTTCCATTTTTTCCAATAATTCCAATGCGTTCGCCACGCTGAAAATCAAAACTGAAATTATCCATGATGACGTGATCCTTGAATTTTTTGGAGATTTTGTGAAGCTCAATAATCTTGCTTCCCATACGTTCCATGTTAATTTCAAGCTCTACTTTATTTTCACGACGGCGACTTTGTGCTTTTTCCTTAATTTCATAAAAATCATCCTGACGCGATTTCGATTTTGTCGTTCTCGCTTTGGGCTGACGGCGCATCCATTCCAGTTCTTTCACAAAAAGATTCTGTGCTTTATCCACACTCGAATTTTCGGATGCGATGCGTTCCTCTTTTTTCTCTAAATAATAGGAGTAATTTCCTTTGTATTGGTATAATTTTCCGTTGTCTAATTCGATGATTTCATTACAAACGCGCTCCAAAAAGAAACGGTCGTGCGTCACCATAAACAACGTAATATTTTCTTTGGCAAAATAACTTTCCAGCCATTCGATCATCTCTAAATCCAAGTGATTCGTAGGCTCATCCAGAATCAATAAATCAGGACGATTAATTAAAATGATAGCCAATGACAAACGTTTTTTCTGTCCACCTGAAAGATTTTTTACTTTCAATTTGAAGTTTTCCAACTTCAGTTTGAACAAAATTTGCTTGTACTGCGTTTCAAAATCCCACGCATTGTGCTGATCCATTCCGTCAAAAGCTTTTTGGTAGGCTTCTTCATCTTCCGGATTTTCTAATGCTTTTTCATACGCTTCAATCACTTTCAAAGTCTCGTTATCCGATGCGAAAATACTTTCCTCAATCGTCAATTCGTCCTGCAAATTATTGTTTTGCGAAAGAAACGTCATTTTTATGCCTTTTCTCAATACGACTTGTCCGGTATCAGATTCTTCAAGACCATTAATGATACTCATAATAGTCGTTTTTCCAGAACCGTTTTTGGCTATGAAAGCAATTTTTTGATCTTTGTTAATTCCGAACGAGATGTCTTTAAACAGCGTACGTTCACCAAAAGATTTCGAGATATTTTCAACAGAAAGGTAATTCACTTTGTAAGATATGAGTTATAAATTGAAAGCTATGCATGCGTTGCGAAACATAACTTTTTTGCAAAAGTAATTCATTTACATCAAGTTTCAAGTTTTTGTGGTTTAAGTAATGTTAAAACTAAAAACGGCAGCCTATTTTTTAGGAGCGAAAGATTTGGTTTTATTTGCAGGTAACGTTCCCGCTTTCCGTTGCAATCTTTTTCTTTTTAAAGAAAAAAGAAAAAGGATTTTCACTTCAATCGGGGCTAAGGAGAAATATGTTTTGGTGTTTTTAATCTTCTAAAAAAAGCGTATATTTGATATTCAAAAATAAGTGTAATGGATTCTAATTCAAAAAAATATAAAACAAACGAAAAACCCCAATCAGTGGAGGAAGAAGCTGTTTTATATCAATCAAAATCGGATTTAGAAATTGAAAATCAGGATGACTTTTGGGATGAACTTCCAGAACATGTAAAGCAACTAATTGAAATTGGATTAAAACAAAGCGAGCAAGGACTTGGCAAGCCACATTCTCAAATAATGGCTGAAGTTAAAAAGAAATATAATCTCACTTAATGAAGTATTATATTCATTGGTTAACTTTAGCGGAATTAACCTTTTTAGATGAAATTGATTTTATTTTAAGAAAATGGAATACTAATGGAGTTGAGAAATTTACAATATTAGTTTACAGTTTTATTGATGCTTTGAGTCAAAATCCAACCATTGGAAAATATAGTCCAAAACGTAAAATTTATTCTTTAGTTATTTCAAAACAAACAACGTTATACTACAATGTTTTAAAGGACAAAAAACAAATTAATTTGGTGTTATTTTGGAACAACAAACAAAATCCAAGTCTTCTCAATAAATTATTAAGATAATTTTCTAATTATATTTGCTCAATGCAACTATCCGTCATCATTCTCAATTACAACGTTTGTTATTTTCTCGAGCAATGTGTTTTAAGCGTTCAAAGTGCTTTAGAAACCATTGACGGCGAAATTATTGTAATCGATAATAATTCCCCAGATGACAGTTGTGCAATGATGCAAAAGCGTTTTCCAAACGTAAAACTCATTCAAAATAATGAAAATGTAGGTTTTCCAAAAGGCAATAACATAGGAGTTGCTCAAGCTCAAGGCGAATACATTTGTATTTTGAATCCAGATACAGTGGTTGCCGAAGATACGTTTACCAAAGTATTGGCTTTTGTCCAAAAACGATCTGATTTAGGAATATTGGGTTGCAAACTTATCGATGGAGCCGGGAAATTTCTGCCGGAAAGCAAACGTGGCGTTCCAATACCTTGTGTCGCTTTTACCAAAATCACGGGTTTGTACAAATTATTTTCCAAGTCGGGAACATTCGGGAAGTATTACGCACTACATTTAAACGAAAACCAAACTGGAAAAGTGGATATTCTTGTGGGTGCTTTTATGGTTATGAAAAGAAGTTTATACCTTGAAGTGGGCGGTTTTGATGAAGATTGTTTCATGTATTCGGATGATATTGATTTGTCTTATAGGATTTTGCAAAAAGGAAAGTCGAACTATTATTTTCATGATACCACCGTAATCCATTATAAAGGAGAAAGTACCATTAAGGACGAAATCTATATGAAGCGCTTTCAGGAAGCCATGCATTTCTTTTATAAAAAGCATTTTAACGTTTCTTTATTCTTCTCGGTTTTTATGGGACTGGGTATTGTCTTTTTTTCTTTTGTAAAAATGATTCAAGGAAAACCTTCCAGAAATTTAGGGATAAAAATGACTCCAAAATCATATCTGCTGTATTCATCAAATGAAAAATTAGTGGAAAAATTGACTTTGGTTTTGCAAAAAAAAGTCTCATTTCACGATTTAAAAACAGAAAAAATGGTAATTTCGTCTTCGTTAAGAACTGTAACGGGAACTGAAATTATTCTGGATAACGAATTCATTTCTTTTAAAGAATGCATATCAATTCTCGAATCTTCAAGAAATAGAGGATTTACCTTTAAAATAATACCAAAAAACGCTAATTTTTTAATTGGAAGTAATAATAGTAACGAAAGAGGTGAGATTATGAAAATAGAGTAAAAAATTACATTTAATGTAATTTATATTTGAAATATTTAGTAATTTCGCAAACTGAAAATCAAAATCACCTTTTAGGTTAACAATATGGCAAGATTTGAATTAAAGCTTCCAAAAATGGGAGAAAGCGTTGCAGAAGCAACCATTACAAACTGGTTAAAAGAAGTTGGAGATAAAATTGAAGCTGACGAAGCGGTACTTGAAATTGCTACTGACAAAGTAGACAGCGAAGTGCCAAGTGAAGTTTCGGGTATCTTGATTGAGCAATTGTTTGGTAAAGATGATCTGGTTCAAGTAGGTCAGACTATCGCAATAATTGAAACCGAAGGTGGAGAGCTTGTGCCAATTGTTAAAGAAGCTGTAGCCGCTGAGGTTGTTGCTGAAGTAACAAAAACGGTGGATGCCGCCAAAGAAAGTGTTGCGGCTCCAGTAGATTTCTCTGATTCTGAAAAATTCTTATCGCCTTTGGTGAAAAATATTGCCAAAGAAGAAGGGGTTTCTGTTGCAGAATTAGCAGCGATTTCCGGAACAGGAAAAGAAGGAAGAGTAACTAAAAATGATATTTTAGACTACGTAAAAAATAGAACAAGCCAACCAGCAGTTTCGGCTCCGGTTGTAGCAGTTCAAAAACCAGTTGCAGCTCCAGTTGCTCAAAAGGCGGCTCCGGTATCTGTAAGCGGTGGCGATGAAATTATAGAAATGGACAGAATGCGCAAGCTAATTGCGGGTTACATGGTTGCTTCTGTGCAAACTTCGGCTCACGTACAATCGTTTATCGAAGTCGATGTGACAAATATTGTAAAATGGAGAGAGAAAAATAAAAATGCTTTCGAAAAGAGAGAAGGAGAAAAATTGACGTATACGCCAATTTTCATGGAAGCAGTTGCAAAAGCATTGAAAGATTTCCCTGGAATGAATATTTCTGTAGATGGTGATTATATCATCAAAAAGAAAAATATCAACCTTGGGATGGCGGCTTCATTGCCAAACGGAAACTTAATTGTTCCTGTTATTAAAAATGCGGATCAACTGAATTTAGTTGGAATGGCAAAAGCGGTCAACGATTTAGGAGGTCGTGCAAAAGCTGGAAAGTTAAAACCGGACGACACACAAGGCGGAACCTATACGGTTACGAATGTGGGGACTTTTGGAAGTGTTTTTGGTACGCCAATTATCAATCAGCCGCAAGTGGGAATTTTAGCCCTTGGAGCAATCCGTAAAATGCCAGCGGTAATCGAAACTCCAGAAGGAGATTTCATTGGAATTCGTCAAAAAATGTTCTTATCCCATAGCTATGATCATAGAGTGGTTGATGGAGCATTAGGAGGAAGTTTTGTAAAAAGAGTCGCTGAATATCTAGAAGCTTTTGATGTAAACAGAGATGTTTAAAGGTATATAATTACAATTTAGACCCGACCGATTTTTAAAAATCAGTCGGGTTTTCTTTTTTTAAGGTTTTCAGGAACTTTATACTTTAAACTTTTAACGAAATTAAACCCAAATTTCTATATTTGTATCCACACAAAATTTAAAAATGGAACTTAAACTCAATAAACCAATTTGCTTTTTCGATCTTGAAACCACAGGAATTGACATAGGAAAAGATAGAATTGTAGAAATCTCAATATTTAAAGTTTTCCCAAACGGAAACAAAGAAAGCAAAACTTGGTTGGTTAATCCAACGATTCCAATTCCACCGCAAACAACGGCTGTTCATGGAATTACCGATGAAAAAGTAGCGAATGAGCCTACTTTTAATGAACTGGCAGCGCAAGTTTATAATATGATTAAAGACAGTGATTTAGCTGGATTTAATTCAGATCGATTTGATATTCCATTGTTGGCAGAAGAAATGCTTCGTGCCGGAGTAGATTTTGACATGAAAAATAGAGTTTCGGTTGATGTACAAACGGTTTTTCATAAAATGGAAGAACGTACCTTGAGCGCGGCACATAAGTTTTATTGCGGAAAAACGCTTGAAAACGCACATTCTGCAGAAGCGGACACCATGGCGACTTACGAAATATTGAAAGCGCAACTGGATCGTTATCCGGAACTGGAAAACGATATGAAATCATTATCGGAGTTTACGACAAGAAAGAAAATCGCTGATTTTGCAGGAATGATTGCCTTTGATAAGGATGATGAGGAAATTTTTGCCTTTGGAAAACACAAAGGAGTGAAAGTGGGTAAAATTCTGGAAACAGAGCCCGGTTATTTCAGTTGGATTCAAAATGCGGATTTTCCATTGTATACCAAGAAAGTTTTAACGGCAATCAAACTTAGAAAACTAAATACGAAATAGTGCTCAGTAATCAGTGTTCAGTTTACATTCTGAACACTAAATGCTGAACACTGAATACTTAAAAAGCATGAAGATCATCTGCATCGGTAGAAATTACACCAAACATATAGCGGAATTACGTAACGAAAGACCAACGGAACCTGTGGTTTTTATGAAGCCGGATTCGGCCGTTTTGTTGAAGCAGCATCCATTTGTAATCCCGGAATTTTCGGAAGATATTCACCACGAAATTGAAATTATTGTCAAAATAAACAAAGTAGGGAAATACATCGAACCTAAGTTTGCCCATAAATATTATGACGAAATCAGTGTTGGAATTGATTTTACGGCACGCGATTTACAGGATAAATTAAAAGCAAAAGGGTTGCCTTGGGAAAAAGCAAAAGCATTTGACGGTTCGGCAGTTATAGGAGAATTTTTACCAAAAAATCAATTTAGTTCATTAGAAAATATTACTTTTGAATTAACCAATAACAATAAAACGGTACAAATCGGTAATTCCAGTCATATGTTGTGGAAAATTGATGAACTTATTTCGTACGTTTCTCAGTTTTTCACGTTAAAAATTGGAGATATTATTTTTACAGGAACTCCGGAAGGAGTTGCTGCAGTAAAGCCGGATGACGTTTTGGAAGGATTTTTAGAGGGACAACAACTATTTAGAATACAGGTAAAATAATGGCTATAAATTACAACCTTTCAAAAGTGTACGCACTTTCAGACAACGATCCAGAATTTGTGAATGAAATTTTGACTTTGTTTGTTACTGAAGTTCCAGACGATTTACTTCAAATTAAAGAAGGAATAAAAAAGAAAGACCACAAGCATGCTTATGCTTATGCACACAAGATAAAACCTACGCTTGATTTAATGGGTTTAAACATGGCTTTTGAAGAGATTCTTCAAGTCGAAGCCTGGACCAAAGCCGAAGGTAAAAAGAAAGACATCAAAGAAACTTTTAAGAGCGTAAAAAACCAAGTTAACGACGCTATCAAAGAAATCAAAAAAGATTTCGATTTGTAATATTGGGGCGTGACCCGCCGAAAAAGCGGGTCGGGCTATCCGTTGTAATCTCCCGAAAAAACGGGAGGATTTTCACTTTTATCCCTCACGCAAACTACAATTAATACTGTCATTTTAACGACAGCGTATTTTTAAAAACTACTCCATAGAACTGTTTTTGGTCTAAAAGATAAATATGAAATATAAAATAATACTCCTGCTGTTTTTATTGTCTTCTCTTACTATGTCTTCTCAGAAAAAATATTTTTTTGACTATATTATTGAGTATAAGTTTCAGGCAAATCAAACTTCAAAAGTAGAGAAACGATATCTTTTAACTAATTCTAAAGACGATACTTATGAATGTAGGGTTTATGAAGAGGATAGTTTGAATTTTAGAATAGACTTTATAGACGAAATAGGTATTCGTAGTAATTCCATAATTGATAAAAGTGAGTTTTTTAAAGCAGAAACCATATCATTATTGTGTGAGAGTATTAATTATCAAAAAGAAAAGTATAAGTATGATTCTGGTAGGTTTGATTTCATGAATAAAAAGGATACGCTAATTAATGGTGTTTACTATAAAAATTATGCAATGAAGTATCGTAAAATTACAAATGCGAGAAAGTATAAGCATGGGATTTCATATTACATTGTAGAAAATAATACAGAATTCCATCTACCTTTAATGATGTTTTCGGGCGTATTTGATGTTCGAGAAACAAGTAAAAATATTCCAAATGGGATTGCAAAAGAAATTTTCTCATTGAGCTATGATAAAAAGCAATATGAGTTTGTTTATAAATTATTACAGTATGTGAAAATTAAAAAATATTTTATTATTCCTGAAAACTGTGATCCTAATGCGTCAATACCACTTAAGTTTGAATTTAAATTTAAATAATTTTTTTAATAGTAATATTTTTAAATTTTTAGAAACTTCTAAATTCTTAAACTAGAAAAATGAAAGCAACTATAGTTACCATTGGTGACGAAATTTTAATAGGTCAAATTGTCGATACTAATTCTGGCTTTATAGCTAAGTCGTTAGATAAGATTGGTGTTGAAATCAACGAAATGATTTCGATAAGTGATGATAAAAAACACATTTTAGATACGTTTGTGGCGCTTCAAAACAAAGTCGATTTGGTGATTATAACTGGTGGTTTAGGACCGACAAAAGATGATATCACAAAAAAAACATTTTGTGATTATTTTGAAGATGAATTAGTTGTTGATCAAAAAGTGCTTACTCATGTTACGCAACTTATAGAAGGTTTTTATAAGCGAACAATTACACAAATCAATAAAGATCAAGCGTTGGTTCCGTCAAAATGTACGGTGCTTCACAATCAGGTGGGTACTGCGCCAGGAATGTGGATGAAAAAGGAAAACACCGTTTTTATTTCGCTACCCGGAGTTCCTTACGAAATGAAGTATTTAGTGGAGCATGAAATCATCCCAAAAGTAGTTCGGGAATACAAACGTCCTTATATCATCCATAAAACAATTCTCACGTACGGACAAGGCGAAAGTATGGTGGCGGAACGAATTGAGGATTGGGAAAATAACCTTCCTGAATTTATTAAGTTGGCTTATTTGCCTGCACCGGGAAGAGTTCGTTTGCGTCTTTCTGCTCGTGGCACGGATAAAGAAAAATTAGAAGCTGCTCTTGCCGAAAATGTAAACTCACTGGATGCAATAATTCATGATATTATCGTAGGTTTTGATGATGATGAAACCTTAGAAGTTGTAGTGGGGAAAATGCTGACAAAACAAAACAAAACGATTTCTACTGCCGAGAGTTGTACCGGAGGTAAGATTGCTGCGGTATTGACATCGGTTTCGGGCTCTTCAAAGTATTTTAAAGGAAGTGTTGTATCGTACGCAACAGCGGTTAAAATTGATGTTTTGGGCATTCCGGAAAGCCTCATAAAAGAAAATTCAGTAGTGAGTAGAGAGGTTGTTTCGGCTATGGCTTTGAGTATAAAAAAGATGATGAAAACGGATTATGCAATTGCGACAACTGGCAACGCAGGACCGTCAAAAGGAGACTCAAATGCGGAAGTTGGAGCTGTTTTTATCGCATTGGCAACACCAAGCGAAGTAATTGTTGAGGAATTTAATTTTGGCCAACCCCGTGAAAAAGTGATAGATAGAGCTGTAATTAAAAGTTTAGAACTATTGCAGAAAGAAATTTTAAAAAATGTGTAGTAAATTTGTTGCTTAATAGGTTTATTTTTCTTTTCTTTGCACCCTGATTTTGAATAACGATAAAAGATAAGTATAATGTCAAGAGTTTGTGACCTTACAGGTAAAAGAGCGATGGTAGGAAATAACGTTTCTCACGCTATGAACAAAACTAAGAGAAAATTTTCTGTAAACTTAGTTAAAAAGCGTTTTTATCTTCCAGAAGAAGATAGATGGATTACTCTTAGAGTAGCAGCATCTACGATAAAAACAATTAATAAAAATGGAATCGCTGCAGTTTTGAAAAAAGCGCAGTCAGAAGGATTTATTAAATAATCCATTCCAAAATAAAAAAATAGCAAGATGGCAAAGAAAGGTAATAGAATCCAGGTAATTTTAGAATGTACTGAGCACAAGACTTCAGGTGTTGCAGGAACTTCAAGATACATAACAACAAAGAACAAAAAAAATACACCAGACAGATTAGAGATTAAAAAATTTAATCCAATCTTGAAGCGTGTAACTGTTCACAAAGAAATTAAATAATAATTAGAGATTTTAATAAAAATCTCAAATGGTCAACATTTGAGGATTTTATTTAAATTTAAATAACATTTGAATCATGGCAAAGAAAACCGTAGCATCGTTACAAACATCTTCTAAGAGATTATCAAAAGCCATCAAAATGGTGAAATCTCCAAAAACAGGTGCATATACATTCGTAGAATCTATTATGGCTCCTGAAGCTGTTGATGAGTTCTTGAAAAAGAAATAATTAACAATCACATTATATAGAAAAGCTACTTTCATTCGGAAGTAGCTTTTTTATTTTCTATATTTACCGTTAGAAAAACGTATTGGTTCTTTGGACTTAAATACTTCATTCTTAATACTATTTATACAATGAGTTTTTTCAAAAGAATATTTTCATCAGAGAAAAATGACCCGAGCCTAAGCGAACAGGCGAAGCAAACATTAGACAAGAGTCTTGAAAAATCAAAAACAAATTTCTTTTCGAAGTTAACCAAAGCTGTTGCCGGAAAGTCAAAAGTTGATGAGGAGGTTTTAGATAATTTAGAGGAAATCCTTGTTGCCTCAGATGTTGGTGTGAATACTACATTAAAAATAATTACCAGAATCGAAAATCGTGTTGCTTCAGATAAATATCTTGGTATAGAAGAACTCAATCAAATTCTGAGAGAAGAAATTGCTGCCTTATTATCAGAGACAAATACTGGAGAAGCCACTGAATTTGTAATTCCAATTCAGACGAAACCTTATGTTTTAATGGTGGTTGGGGTAAATGGTGTCGGAAAAACGACTACCATTGGTAAATTAGCTTATCAGTTTAAAAAAGCAGGTTATAATGTGGTTCTTGGTGCAGCCGATACTTTTCGTGCCGCTGCCATCGATCAGTTGCAAATATGGGCGGATAGAGTAGGCGTTCCTATTGTTCGTCAAGATATGGGAAGTGATCCTGCTTCGGTAGCTTTTGATACCTTACAATCAGCAGTGGCACAAAATGCCGATATCGTTATTATTGATACTGCAGGTCGTTTGCATAATAAAATTAATTTAATGAACGAATTGACCAAAGTAAAACGAGTGATGCAAAAAGTCGTTGGTGATGCACCACATGATGTATTATTGGTTTTGGACGGCTCAACCGGTCAGAATGCTTTTGAACAAGCGAAACAATTTACAGCCGCTACTGAGGTTACTTGTTTAGCCGTTACGAAACTAGACGGAACTGCAAAAGGCGGTGTCGTAATTGGTATCTCAGATCAATTTCAAATTCCTGTAAAATATATTGGTGTGGGAGAAGGAATTGAGGATCTTCAGGTTTTTAATAAGTATGAGTTTGTAGATAGTTTTTTTAAATAATAATTAGAATGGATTTTTCTTATTTAAAAAATACACCTCCGATGTATCTCTATTTAGTGAGTATCATTTCTTTTATATTGGCAAATCTTATTCGAGATAAAAGTCTTGGTTTTTATTATTTTTTGTTGATAATAGGTTTGGTTTTCTTTGTTTTAGGTTTCATGAGACGTTTGAAAACCAAGTAGGCTTATTGGTACAAAGCACTAATTTTTTGCCACAAAGTTTCATCAAAATCGGATAACGCAAAAGTTGGATTGTCAGGATTTGCAACATCTCCCATTCTTATAACGACCATTTTCTTGCTTGGAATAACATAGATTTTTTGATCGTTTTTCCCCAGTGCCATAAACATATCGACTGGAGCTGTTGGTATCAAACTGCCATTGAATTGCAGTTGGCTTTGTGGCAACTGATAACTTGATTTTCCATTCAGCCACCATAAATACCCGTATCCCAGATTTATAGTTTGTGAAGTGTTTGTAGCTTCATTAAGATAATTTTCACTTACTATGGTATTGTTTTCCCATTTTCCTTTGTTGAATAATAACAAACCGAAACGTGCCATGGAACGAGTATTACTTCCATAAACAGAATTATTGCCTAACTGAAACCAGGCACCATCCATTCCTATTTTATCTTTCAATTTAGTGTTGAAATAGGCATTCCAGGTTTGACCGCTTGCTTGAGCAATCACATCCTGTAATTTTACATATACGTTATGATACGCCCAACGTGTTCCTGCATCCGCTTTATATTTTAGGCTCGCTGGATCAATATCATCCGTACTGTCATCTAATCCAGAAGTCATATTGAGTAAATGTTTGTTTGTAATCAAGTTTTCTTTTGCTAAAGGCAAACTGGTCCAACCGGTTCCGATGTATTGTGAAACTTTAGTATTGATGTTGATTAAGTCTTCTTGTTGAGCAATTCCTGTTACAGTTGATGTCAGTGTTTTTCCAGCGCTTGCCCAATACCAATTACTCGTTGCGGAATGACCGTTGAAATAATGTTCCATTACGATTCTTCCGTTGACAAGAATGATGAAAGATTTTGAATTTTTGAGTTCCAAATAATCTAATAACGGTTGCACATCAGATAGTTTCCAACCTAAACTCGCAATAGATTTTGTTTCCCAAGTTGTACCGGTTAGAGGAGGGAAATAGAGTGTTTCTGCAGGTGTTGGAGTAGGAGTTGGTTCAACAGTATCGGAACTGCAGCTACTACAAAAGAATACGATGATGAGACTGTAGATTATTTTTGACATCTTGCTACTGATTTATTTCTAATTCCTTTAAGACCAAAAATATAGAAAATAGTTTAATGTGTTTCTACTATTTTTGTTTTCTTTGAATTTAATAAGAGTAACTTTGTATTTAGAATAAACGGGATTTAACCCGAATACCCTAGCCCTGATGGAAGCGGCATCCCACGCTTTTTTTGCGTGGATATAGCGTACAGCAGGAAGCAGCTCCTAAAAATAATAATTATATGAAAAACACATTTAGCATTCTTTTTATAGCATTCCTTTTTGTGGGGTGTCACCATAAGATTAAGCCTGCAGATATTTCTAAAATAAACGGATATTGGGAAATCGAAAAAGTTGTTTTTGATGCTGGGAAAGACAAGGATTATGGCATGAATGAAAGTTATGATTTTTTTAAAATAGATGATAATAAAGGGTTTCGGAAGAAAGTGATGCCGCAATTGGACGGGACTTTTTTAGTGAATGATGTTTATGAAAACGTAACGGTGCGATTTGCCGATGACAAAGTATTTTTAGATTATTCGACGCCGTACATGAAATGGAGTGAGGAGTTAATTGCTCTATCAGCGGAGGAATTAGTATTGCTGAATACAGAAAAAACGGAATATCATTACAAGAAAGCAACATCAATAAATTTACTGGGCGATGGCAAAACGACTAAATAATCAAAGTACGATAGGGGATGTTTTGAAACAAATTATCCAAGTGAATAAACTTCAACCCGGAATGGATCAAATTGACGTTAAAGACGCATGGAAAAATCTTATGGGAAATGGTGTGAATAATTACACTAAAAATGTGGTTTTGAAAGGAAGTACTTTGTATGTGGAATTGAGCTCTTCAGTATTAAGGGAGGAATTAAGCCACGGCAGATCAAAAATTGTGGCTATGATTAACGAGGAATTGAGACGTGATGTGGTGAAAGATGTTGTTTTGAGATAGTGATTTTAGATTATTGATTAACGATTTCAGATTTCAGATTTCTTTGTCATAAAAAATCCCGTTTCAATTTGAAACGGGATTTTTTTTATTTAAAGATTTCTAAACCTTAATTCAAAAATCGTTAATCTTCAATCATAAATTAAAATTGCTCTCTTCCAGCAAAATGGAAAGCACCTTCGATAGCTGCATTTTCATCGCTATCAGAACCGTGAACTGCATTTTCTCCGATAGAAGTTGCGTAAGCTTTACGGATAGTTCCTTCAGCAGCTTCAGCTGGGTTTGTAGCACCAATTAAAGTTCTGAAATCTTCAACAGCGTTATCTTTTTCTAAAATGGCGGCAACAATTGGTCCTCTTGACATGAATTCAACTAATTCACCGTAGAAAGGTCTTGCAGCGTGAACTGCATAAAAAGCTTGAGCATCAGCAACAGTTAATTGTGTTAATTTCAAAGAAACGATTTTGAAACCTGCAGTAGTAATCATTGCAAGTATGTTTCCGATGTGTCCGTTAGCAACAGCATCAGGCTTGATCATTGTAAATGTTCTATTTGTAGCCATTTTTTTTGTGTTTTTTAAATTTTGTGCAAAAATAGTATTTTTTTATTGATTATTTTTACAAATATGGCATTCAAATAACTGTAATCTGATTAAAGTTGAATAATGTCAAATTTTTTATCTAAAGGTTTCAGTTGATTTATTAATGTCGGAATCAGACTATCACCATTTTCCAAATAAAATTCCGAAAAATTAGCCTGGCGTTCCTGTAAACTTTGGTTTGGGAATAATTCATTTTGCAAGTCGGTAATGCGTTGTAATTGCTCTGTGTGTTTGCGTTTTTGGGCTTTTAACAACCTTCTTTCCAGATTTTCCAATCCTTTTATTTGTTTCGCTTCCTGCGCTTTTACAGCTCCGGTAAAGGATTTGTCGGTTTGATGCACTAATGAGTGTAAATAATGAAATTGATTTTTTAAATGTTCTTTTTGGATGGTTAAATCAATAGGGAATTCTGAGAATACTTTTACTTTCTCATTGATTAAATCCGTTTGTTTTGAAAATAAATCTGCCCAATTCAAGTCTAATTTGTCTGCTTTTTTAGCTTGTTTTTCAGTAGCTAATAGTACAGAGTTTCTAAGTAAAAGCATTGGAAAAGTTACTTTTGCAGCAGCAAAAAAGGATTTTAGTTCTAACCAATAGGCAATTTCTCCACCTCCGCCAATGTAGCATAAATTAGGGAGTATTACTTCCTGATACAGCGGACGCATGATCACGTTAGGGCTAAATTTTTCTGGATGATTCTCTAAAAGTGTTAGAATTTTATTTTCTGAAAACTCAATTTTGGTATGGTTTACTTTGTAGGTATTGTTTTCAAATAGGATGCGTTCTCGTAAATCATCTTCGATGTAAAACAAATTGATTTCACGGGGATTCACTTGAACTGTATAGTCGTTTAATTTTTCAGCGGTTTCTAATACCAATTTATGGGATGACTGGTGTAGTAATTCTTCTTTTACAAAAGGAATGAAGTTGCGTTTTAAATCTGCATTATCCGCGTCCAAAATAACTAAACCATATGCTCCAAATAGCGCATTTGCCAAAAATCTCGTGGCATCGGCTAAATTATCGTGATTGAGATAGGAATCCTCAAACAGTTTTTTGAGTGTATTTGCATTGGTGCTGGAACCTAATTCTAGTGCGTATACTTTAAGGAAATCAGCTAAGCCTTCAGTAGACAATCGTCCAACAGGACCTGTGCTTTCTTTGTTCCAACGGAATTTTTTGCCTTTAAAATTAAAATAATTGATTTCTTCAAAATCATGATCTTCCGTTGCCATCCAGTAAATTGGAACAAAATTATAAGCAGGATATTTCGCTTTTAATTCATGGGTTAAATTAATAGTGGAAATAATTTTGTACAAAAAATACAATGGTCCGCTGAATAAATTCAGTTGATGACCAGTGGTAACGGTAAATGTATTGGAATTGGCTAAAGCGGCAATATTTTGCTTTGTTAAAGCCGAAGTTTGAACCGTAGCGTATTGTTTTTGTAAAACAGAAACCAAAGTAGCTCTGGAAGTATCATTAAAATTAGCTTGCTTTTCTTGAATTTGTGCTTCAAAGTTTTCAAGATTTGGAAAACGATGGTATAAAGAGTGAAGAGTACTTTTTTCCTCTAAATAATCATTCATTAAAGTAGAAAAATATCCGGAATTATGATAGCTGATACAGTCGGTTGGCATGTTTTGAGTTTCTAAATTTGTCGCTAAAGTAAGAAAAAGTAAAGTTATGTTTTTTTGGTTTAAGATATGTTTAGGAAAATAATACTTATCGCTTTAAACTAAAATGTCCTTTGTATTCTTTTCCATCAGCTCTGGTCGCTACAAACCAATAATCATCTGGTGCAAGTTCGTGTTCATTCATAGTTCCGTTCCAAGCTCCATTTTGGATTAATTCTTTGATTAATTTTCCATAACGGTCAAATATTTTTACAGTCAAGTTGGTTTCCAAGTCTGAAAATTTAATATTCCAAGTATCATTAAAACCATCACCATTTGGCGTAAAGTATTTTGGGTACATCAATAAAAAGACTTCATCTGTGGCTGTTCCACAACCATTTTTATCCCTGACATGTAGGGTATATTCACCACTATACAATGCCGAAAATTGATTGTTATCCTGAAAATGAATACCGTCAATTGAATATTCGAAATCACCTGCGCCGGATGCAAAAATGGTGATTATATTCTCCTTGTCAGTCCAGTCTTTCGTCTCTACAGAAGTAATAGTGGCAATATTTGATTTTCGTACTTCAAAATTCTTTATGCTCGAACAAGAAATGGTGCTGTAATTATTGGTAACTGTTACTGAAAAATTGCCGGGAGTAGATACCATTATCGAAGATGTCGTTGCACCGGTTGACCATAAATAGATATCAGAACCTGAACCGGCATCAATAGTAATGGTATTGTTTTCACAAATGGGTACTATGTCCTGAATTGAAATAATTGGTTTTGAGAGGAGAGTTAATTTCAATTCAACAATGGCATAACAAGGATTATTTGAATTGATGCGAACGTAGATTTTGTTGTCGCCCACGACTAAGTTGTAATTTGAAAAATTAGTGATTTGATTGGCTGCCAATTGATTTTCTGCACCTAAAATAGTTGAATAATAATAAAAGGTATATCCTGAAGTACTTGAAATTAGCTTCGAATTATAGTCTGATAAATTTACTTTTTCAGAACCGTCATTCAAATCATCACAAAATAATTCTGCATAATTATTTGCCGGTAAGGTGTTTATTAGTGAAACGGTAATGGCTAGTTTATTAGGGCTTTCGCAGCTGTTTTCTGTTTGCGAAGCATAATATGTTGCGCCATCTTGCAGAGGAGTTGAATTTGGCAAAAGCGTTCCCGAAGCATTATACCATTTTATTACAGTTCCCGAAACTACAATAGTATCTAAAGTTGGATTTTGACTGGAACAAAAAGTTTGACTTGCATTTCCTGTTGGAGCAGAAGTATTTTGGATATTTATTAGGACAGGAATTCTATCACTTTGGCAACCATTAATTGTCTGCGAGGCATAATAAGTTGTTCCGTTTTGTAATGAAGTTGTGTTCAACAAAAGAGTTCCATTTGTTAAAGCATCATACCATTTTATGTTTTGACCAGAAATTGCAATATCATTTAAAGTTACGTTTTGTTGGATGCAAAAATTTTGGGTGGAGGTTGTAGTTGGAGCTAAAGGTTTTGCAATAGTGTAAAGTTTTAAATTTGTCTCAACAAAACAGTAAGGGTTACCTTGAAAAGAACTTCTAATTATAATAGTCTCTTCATTTTTATTTTTATTTGTATATGGGTTAGGTAATGGGCTAGGTAATGTATTTCCATTTGAATCAAAATATTCGACCACTAAATTAGATTGATTTCCAATTATCTCAGAATTTATATTTGAAGTGTCGAAAGAATTAGATATTCCAGATCCGGAAATACTTTCGCAAGCATAAATAGGATTTACAGAATTGATAGAAGGGGCATTGGTGATTGTGATGTCTTTTTCTAGAGTTTGCGAATCAGTGCCGCAGTTTATAATTACTTTGATATGATAAGTACCTGATGATGAAAACTGGTGTGTTGGATTATTAATTGTTGCACTATTTGATGATGAATTAGGGTCGTTAAAATCCCAAGTAATTGAATCAAATGTTCCGTTTACATTAAAGTTTGTGAGTGTATTAAAACAGGTGTTTTCAGCGATTATTTCACCAGTGGCAGTTGATGCATCAAGTTTATATTTATAAAACATAACATCGCTGGCATTGTTACCGCTATTATTATTGATAACAGAACCGTTGATAGTCAATGGTGAACTTTGAAAACTTGCGGTTAAATACAGGTCATTTCCATTAAATAAAATCGGGTTAGCAGCATCAGTAGACATGCCTTGCGAATAATAATTTGTTCCAGATGATTTTAGGATAAATTCAGATTCAAAGTTGTTTAAGTTTACTTTAAAAAGTACTAAATCCTCATTATTGTACACAGACGCACCACTAGTATAAGTTCTACTTTTGATGGTTGCATTAGGAAATGTCATTGTGCCGGTAAAACTGGAAAAAATATACAATTCATTTCCTTTTTCAGTTAAATAAGCTGTATTTCCGGAAGAGTTGCCATCCATTCCGGGAATGTCCAAACTAGATGAGTTGTTAATTTGTTTAATTCTTTCTAAGTTTCCTGTAGTAATATTGAATTCTGACAGAATACTTTGGGTTAAATAAAATCCCGTATTAGGATCTGTATAAATAGTTCCAAGTATATCTACTAGTTTGTAAAAAGCACCCCACAAATATAATTTGTCATTAGTAGGATTATAATATAAAAGAGTTGGTCTATAAAAAGATTCATTCTTAGTTTTATTGTTAGAAATTTCTTTACTCCAAAGAACATTGAGATTGGTATCGATTTTATCAATGTCTGAATGAGTATAATTACTATTAGAACTTGAATATCTTGAGAAATATAAATCTCCATTTTTATCCATTTCCGAGCTAGTATAATCATCATTGCTGGTTCCAAATTTTTTAGCTTCTTTTAGATTTCCATTAAGATCAAATTTGGCAATGAATAATAATGGATGATACACATAATATCCAGTATAAGCGGTATTTGTGAGTGTTATTTGATTGTTGATTGTTATTCCAGTATAAAATGTTCCAGTTATATAAATAATATCATTGTGGATATAGATATCTCTCATTCCGTAATCCGCACCATTACCTATTGATCGGTTCCAAACAAAATTTCCATTTTTATCAAATTTAAGTAGATTTAATCCAGGATACATAGGCAAACCGCTAAATAATTGCGGAAAAGGTCCTACAGCATTATGAGCATTATACCAAGTAAATAAAACATATATATTGTCTTGGCTGTCAATTACTAACTTGCTTATGTAGAGACTCCTTTCGTCAATTTCTTTTTTCCAAACCAAATTGCAATTAAAATCATATTTGTAGATAGACATCCAATCTCCAAAATTCCCTCCATTCTTTGCTAAGTATATACCATCGCTTGTTTTCTTTAAATCGGCAGTAGCATCACCATTCCAACCACCTAAGTTTTTGGCACAATCAAAACATTGACTTTGCATTGTAAATGAAAAAGTAAAAAATAAAAAAAGTAAAATTCGCTTCATAAGTAAGATTTATAGCAAGGTAAATGTAATTAAAGATCTACAAAATAAATCCAAAGATCAAACATTAAAAATAGAAATAGAACTTCAAAAATCTTTTACTGAAAAGATTATAAAATCCCTTATTTTTGCACCAAACTTATTTCTTTTGAAAACCAAATTATTCTTAATTACGCCTCCTTTTACCCAACTGAATACCCCGTATCCGGCAACTGCTTATATCAAAGGGTTTCTGAATACCAAAAACATTGAGTCTGTTCAGGCGGATTTGGGTATCGAAGTGATTTTGAAATTGTTCTCGAAAGAAGGACTTGAAAATTTGTTTAAAGTTTCAGGTTTAAAGATTAGCGTTGGAGAAATCTCAGACAACTCAAAACGTATTTACGCTTTACAAGATGAATATCTAAAAACGATCAATCCTGTTATTGCTTTCCTTCAAGGAAAAAATCCAACATTGGCGCTTCAAATTTGTCAGGAAGATTTCTTGCCGGAAGCGTCCCGTTTTGCGCAATTGGAAGAGCTCGATTGGGCTTTTGGAACCATGGGAACACAGGATAAAGCGAAACATTTAGCAACTTTATACCTTGAAGATATCTCTGATTTTATAGTCGAATGTGTCGATGATAATTTTGGTTTCAGCCGCTATGCTGAACGTTTAGGACGAAGTGCCAATTCTTTTGATGAGTTGTATGACGTCTTGCAACAGGAACCAACCTATATTGATAATTTACTTCTTTCAATTCTAAAAGAGAGAATAGAAACTATTCAACCTACATTATTCTTGATTTCAGTTCCGTTTCCAGGAAATTTATATTCGGCTTTTCGTTCGGCACAATGGGTGAAAAACCATTATCCGAACATCAAGATTTCGATGGGTGGCGGTTTTCCGAATACCGAATTGCGTTCGCTTTCTGATGCCCGAGTTTTTGAGTTTTTCGATTTTATTACGTTGGATGATGGCGAAATGCCAATCGAAGAATTAATTTCCAATATTGAAAATCCAGATTACAATTCGTATAAAAGAACATTTCTGTTGGAAGACGGAATAGTAGTTTATAAAAATAATTCTCTAAAACACGATTACAAACAATCGCAAGTGGGAACACCTGATTACTCGGATTTGCTTTTGGATAAATACATTTCGGTTATCGAAATTGTGAATCCCATGCACCGCATGTGGAGCGACGGACGCTGGAATAAACTCACCATGGCGCACGGTTGCTATTGGGGGAAATGTACATTTTGCGATATTTCTTTGGATTATATCAAAATTTACGAACCCGTTGCTGCCAATTTATTGTGCGACCGAATGGAAGAGATGATTGCCCAAACAGGTGAAAATGGATTCCATTTTGTTGATGAAGCCGCACCACCGGCTTTGATGCGCGCTCTAGCTCTCGAAATCCTCCGAAGAAAATTAGCAGTGACATGGTGGACAAACATTCGATTCGAAAAAAGTTTTACCAAAGATTTATGTTTGTTGCTCAAAGCTTCCGGTTGTATTGCAGTTTCCGGTGGTCTCGAAGTCGCTTCCGATCGATTATTAAAACTGATTGACAAAGGCGTAACGGTCGAACAAGTCGCCAAAGTCACCCGAAATTTCACCGAAGCAGGTGTCATGGTTCATGCCTATTTGATGTACGGTTATCCAACACAAACCATTCAGGAAACCGTAGACAGTCTCGAAATGGTGCGACAATTATTTGAAGTGGGCGTGTTACAATCCGGATTTTGGCATCAATTTGCCATGACCGCGCACAGTCCCGTGGGCTTGTATCCAGAGAAATTTGGTGTGGTCAAAGAAACCGAAATCATTGGAACTTTCGCAAATAACGATATTAATTATACCGATTCAACAGGAATCGATCATGATAAATTCAGTTTTGGACTCAAGAAATCCTTGTTCAATTTCATGCACGGAATCTGTTTTGATTATGAGTTGCAGGACTGGTTTGAGTTTAAAATTCCAAAGACTAAAATTTCACCTGATTTTATTTTGGATGCGTTGCACGAAGAAGAGGATTTCAATAGTAAACCCACAGCTAAAATTGTTTGGTTAGGCGGGAAACCATTTGTAGAACATTTTGCCAAATCTAAAAAAGGGAATTCTTGGGAAATGATGACGCTGACTTTTCATGATAAAAAAGAGAGTTTCAGCATTCAAACGAATAAAAATGAAGGGGAATGGCTGGTAGAAATACTGCAAAAGATCTCTGTTTCGAATGCTAAAATTTATACATTTCAAGAAATAAAAAAAGATTTTGAAATGAAATTGGAAGACTTTGAATTGTTTTGGTACTCAAAGCCTATTAAAACTCTCAGAGAGTTTGGGTTATTAGTCTTATAAGTTTTTCCACCTAACTATATCTATTTAGCATAAAACTTAATTTTTGGTTTACGAAAACGTTTTCTTTTACTTATTTTTACGATTCTAAAATAGAAACAAATGAGTATTGGTTATAAAGTTAATGTAAACGACACTTTTCATTTTGATTTGGAAAAGGAAAGTGTTTCACAACTGGATGCAGTGAGTGTGGAAACGAATAAATTCCATATTTTACACGAAAACACACCTTATCAAGCGGAAATCATCACTTCTGATTTTCTTCAAAAAAACTACACAGTCAAGGTAAACAACAACACGTATACTGTTGCCATTTCAAACCCTTTGGATATTTTGATTAAGGAAATGGGATTCGAAACGGGACTTACGAAACAAGTCAATTTTATCAAAGCACCTATGCCCGGATTGATTCTCGAAATCAGTGTAGTAGTAGGACAAACTGTAAAAGAGAACGACAACCTAATTATTTTGGGTGCTATGAAAATGGAAAACAGTTTTCTTTCCCCGCGAGATGGCGTTATCAAAACCATATCGGTACTGATGGGAGATGCCGTAGATAAAGGACAGTTGTTAATTGAATTCGAATAATGTTATACCGGTAATTCGCTAATTAAAAAGTGAATTTATCTATAGATAATCATACCATTTATCAATTCAAAATAGTCCAACTTAAATGTACTTATATCCCTTATATGGTTTAAAAAATGTCTAAGTGGTTGGACTTATTTATACCCATAATTGGTATAGGAGAATGAAAATTAGTGAATCTGCGGTTTAAAAAATAAAAAATGAAAAAAATATTAGTTGCCAATAGAGGGGAAATCGCCATCAGGGTGATGAAAACCGCACAAAAAATGGGTATTAAAACTGTAGCAGTATATTCTACTGCCGACAGAAATGCACCGCACGTAAAATTTGCCGATGAAGCCGTTTGGATTGGAGAAGCACCTTCGAGTCAATCGTATTTGTTAGGAAGTAAAATTATAGAGGTTGCAAAATCTTTAAACGTAGATGCCATTCATCCAGGTTATGGATTTTTGAGTGAAAATGCTGATTTTGCTGAAGAAGCGGAGAAAAATAACATCATTTTTATTGGTCCAAAGTCGAAAGCGATAAAAATAATGGGGAGTAAACTGGCAGCCAAAGACGCCGTTAAGCAATACAATATTCCAATGGTTCCCGGTTTTGACCAAGCCATTACTGATGTCGAAAAAGCAAAAGTCGTTGCCAAGGAAATTGGTTTTCCAATTTTAATTAAAGCATCTGCCGGAGGTGGTGGAAAAGGAATGCGGGTGGTAGAAAGTGAAACTGATTTCGAATCCCAGATGGATCGTGCTATAAGTGAAGCAATTGCTGCGTTTGGAGACGGTTCGGTTTTTATTGAAAAATATGTGGGCTCGCCGAGACATATCGAAATTCAGGTTATGGCGGACAGTCATGGCAATGTGTTGTATTTATTTGAAAGAGAATGCAGCATCCAGCGTCGTCATCAAAAAGTAATTGAAGAAGCGCCTTCTTCGGTTTTAACACCGGAATTGCGTAAAAAAATGGGTGAAGCGGCTGTTTTGGTAGCCAAATCCTGTGATTATTTAGGAGCTGGAACTGTCGAGTTTTTATTGGATGAGAACAATAATTTCTACTTTCTTGAAATGAATACCCGCTTGCAGGTGGAACATCCCGTTACGGAATGGATTACCGGAACCGACTTGGTGGAACTGCAAATCAGAGTCGCCAGGGGAGAAGCATTGGCAATCAAACAAGAAGATTTAAAAATAAAAGGACATGCGATGGAATTGCGTGTGTATGCCGAAGATCCGATGAACGATTTTCTGCCTAGCGTAGGTCATTTGGATGTGTATGAATTGCCTGTTGGTGAAGGAATTCGAGTGGATAACGGTTTTGAACAAGGGATGGATATCCCCATTTATTACGATCCTATGTTGGCCAAATTAATCACTTATGGAGAGACCCGTGAAGAAGCGATTCAATTGATGATTAATGCGATTGATAACTATCATGTGGAAGGCGTGCAGACGACGTTGCCTTTCGGGAAATTTGTTTTTGAGCATGAGGCATTTCGTTCCGGAAAATTCGATACGCATTTCGTAAAGAACTACTATAATGCTGATGTATTGAAAAGTCAAATGGAACAAGAAGCCGAAATCGCTGCTTTGGTGGCGTTGAAACAGTATTTTGAAGATCAAAAAATAGTACGCTTACTAAATTAAACTAATTGTTTTAAACCATTAAGAGGTTAAGGAAAATTAAGGACTGCTTTTCTAAATGAAACTTAATTTCTTAATGGCTTTAAATAAAATTGGCGAATTGGCGGTTAAAAAAGAACAATATGAAAGACAAAATAAATACATTAAACGATAAAATTGCCGAAGCTCATTTGGGTGGCGGTAAAAACAGAATTGCAAAACAACATTCCAATAAAAAGCTAACGGCGAGAGAACGTGTCAATTATTTGATGGACGAAGGGTCTTTTGAAGAAATCGGGATGTTGGTCACACACCGAACGTCTGATTTTGGAATGGAAAAAGAACTGTATTACGGAGATGGTGTCATTACGGGATATGGAACCATAAACGGACGACTGGTTTACATTTTTGCCCAAGATTTCACGGTTTTTGGTGGTTCGTTATCCGAAACGCATGCCGAGAAAATCTGTAAAATCATGGATATGGCAGTCAAAATGGGAGCGCCAATGATTGGACTGAATGATTCTGGAGGAGCGCGTATTCAGGAAGGCGTACGTTCTTTGGGCGGGTATGCCGATATTTTTTATAGAAACGTACAAGCTTCAGGAGTAATTCCACAGATATCTGCAATTATGGGTCCCTGCGCCGGTGGAGCCGTGTATTCTCCTGCGATGACTGATTTTACGATGATGGTTGAAGATACCAGTTATATGTTCGTAACAGGGCCGAATGTGGTAAAAACCGTAACCAATGAAACCGTAACTTCGGAGGAATTGGGTGGTGCGAGCACTCATTCGACCAAGTCAGGAGTGGCACATTGCACTTCGACCAATGATGTGGAATGTCTGGAAGATTTGAAACGCTTGTTGAGTTATTTGCCACAGAGCAACAAAGAAAAAGCACATAATTTGCCTTACGAACTGAATGATGAGGTGCGTACCAAATTAGCAACTATTATTCCGGATAATCCCAATAAACCGTACGACATGCATGAGGTGATTGGTGGTATTATTGATGAAGATTCGTTTTTTGAAATTCATAAAAATTATGCTGAAAATATTCTTGTGGGTTTTGCTCGATTGGGAGGAAAAAGCATTGGAATTATAGCAAACCAACCGATGATTTTAGCTGGTTGTCTTGATGTGAACAGTTCGAAAAAAGCAGCTCGATTTACCCGTTTTTGCGATTGTTTTAATATTCCTTTATTGGTTTTGGTGGATGTTCCGGGATTTTTGCCGGGAACGGATCAAGAGTGGAACGGGATTATTGTTCACGGTGCGAAATTGTTGTATGCCTTAAGCGAAGCAACCGTGCCAAGAGTGACCGTAATTACGCGTAAAGCCTATGGTGGTGCTTATGATGTAATGAACTCGAAACACATTGGTGCCGACATGAATTTTGCTTGGCCAACTGCCGAAATTGCCGTGATGGGAGCCAAAGGTGCGAGTGAAATTATCTTCAAGAAAGAAATTAACGAAGCCGAAGACCATGAAGCAAAACTTTTGGAAAAAGAAGCAGAATATGCCGATTTGTTTGCGAACCCATATACTGCAGCGCAACGTGGTTTTCTAGACGAGGTAATCTTACCGCAAGACACAAGGCGTAAATTGATAAAAGCCTTTAGTATGCTCGAAAATAAAGTGAGTGTTACTCCTAATAGAAAACACGGGAATATTCCTTTGTAATTGTTGGATAGAATTGAAGAAACCACCTGATAAAGGTGGTTTTTTTGCTTTATGTTTTCTGAATTATTTTTCTAATACGAACCGAAACCCAATCCCGTGTAAATTTTCTATTGCAATTCCTTTTTCGTTGGCAAGTATTTTGCGCAAGCGGGAAATAAAAACATCCAGACTGCGTCCCATAAAATAATCGTCGTCGCCCCAAAGTGAAGTAAGGATTTGTTCTCGTTTTAGAACTGCATTTTTATTGTCTAGAAATAATTTCAAGAGTTCGGATTCGCGTTGCGTGAGGGGTATTTTTTCGGACGTATTGAATAAAATAAAATTTTTGGTGTCGAATTGGTATTTACCGATTTCATAAATCAATTTCTCAGCAGTATTATTTTTATGGGAACGTTTCAGGAAAACCTCTATTTTTAGGATTAATTCTTCAATACTGAAAGGCTTTACGAGATAATCATCGGCGCCCAAACGGAGTCCTTTGATGCGGTCTTCCTTCAAGGTTTTTGCCGAAAGGAATATAATAGGAATATCAATATTGACCTTTCTAATTTCAGTGGCTAATTCGAATCCGTCCATTTTTGGCATCATAATATCGAGAATGCAAATGTCGAAATCGCCTTTTTTGAAGGTTTCTAAACTCGTTTTTCCATTACAACAATGCGTCACTTCATAGTGGTTTTGCTCCAAATTATCTTTGGTCAGGAATGCTAATGTCGCATCGTCTTCGGCATAAAGAATTTTAGAAGTGCTCATTGTTTATTAGGAATTAAAATGGTTAGGGTAATGCCTTTTTCGAGATTATTGGTGGCGTTGATTTTCCACTGATGCAAATTGCAAATCTTTTTTACATAATACAAACCTAATCCAAACCCATTGACTTCATTGCTTTTCTCACTCGGAATTCGATAGAACTTGTCGAATATGAAAGAGAGGTTTTTGTTTGAAATTCCGATTCCATTATCAATAAATTCGAGTTTCAGCACTTGATTTTCTTTCGATAATCGGATAACAATTTCGGGTTTTGCATTGCAATATTTTGCGGCATTGTCAAGGAGATTGTAAACTAGATTATTGAAATGAAAGGAGTCTGCAATTATTGTGTAATCAGACGAATCCGATTTGATTGTTGTTGTAATTTCAGGATATTTTAATTTGATGTTTTCGATAGCATTTTCAATTATTGGAACTATCGCAATATTTTCTGTATTCAATTCTATAGGAGAATAATCGGATTTGGCGATTGTCAAAATTTGTTCTATATGCTGGTTTAGTTTATTACTTTGATTGATAATAATTTCGGCATAGGTGTAAAGTTTTTTATCCTCTTTGATGGGTTTTTGCTGGATTAAATAATTGGAAGCAATCAAAATTGATGATAACGGCGTCTTGAATTCATGCGTCATATTATTAATGAAATCCCGTTGTAATTCGGAATATTTTTTTTGCTGTAAAAGCGTAAAAATAGAATAGACATAAATCAGTAAAATAAGAATTAACACCATCGAAAGTACAAACCAAAACCGCAGCGAACTAAACAAATAAGTGGTTTCATTGGGGAAACGAATGGCAAAATAATATACTAAATTTTTATGTTTTGGGAAATAGATAGATTGTTTTCCTTTTGATTTGTCCGATAAAGAAATATAGTTTCCATACACCATTTCATCGCTTTGACAATTGTACATGGCATATTCAAAATCGGTCGTGAGATTCATTTTTTTGAATTCGGATTTTAGATAAAACTCTAAAATTTCGGGTTCAAAATCATTATCAATATTCACTACATAATAATCATTTGATATTTTTTTTATGGGATTTTCTGTGGGCAAATCGTGGTTAGTACCATGATATAATTTTTTGGCAACCTCAAGTAAGGCGATATGTGTTTTTTGGCTGAACTTTTTTTCCTCAATTGTAAAAGCTTCTTTGGTCCAAAGGAGTTGTGCCACCAGAATACCAACGATGGCAATGATTCCAAGAATAATGATACTGTTGAGTTTGTTTAGTTTCATATGTAGAAATTCATTGTTTTTTTATCGGTCATATGTAATTCGCATATTTTAATGGGTATTTACGAATAATTTTCAGGTATGCTAATGTCAAGTAAAAAATGGGTTTAGAAAGTGTAATATTAATCAAAATTACTTTCAAATATAACCATTAACAAGTCGTTAACAAACATTTGAAACCGCTTAACAGGAAGTGAAAATTTTCTAATCTACTTTTGGTATGTTCAAATGAAATAATCTATTATATAACCATTATAAAAATCAAATTATGAAAATCATCAAAATTTCAATGTTGGCATTAACTCTAGGATTAATGTCATTTTCTGCCATCGCCCCAGCAAATGCTTTGGTGTCAAAAGTTTCGTCTGTTGCTTCATCCATTTTATGGAAAAGTGAGAGTATAGATGTGGGTCAAATTCCTCAAAACACACCAAAAGCCATTAATTATGAATTTAAAAACACAGGAAAAACAACGGTAATAATCACTAACGTACAAGGGTCATGCGGTTGTACAGCAACCGATTATACCAAAACACCAATTCTTCCTGGGAAATCTGGAAAAGTTACTGCAACCTACAATGCGGCCAATAAAGGTGCATTTACAAAAACGGTTACAGTTACAACAAATGCCGAAGGAACGCCAAAAGTATTGACACTTAAAGGAATTGTTATTTAGGCTTTAAAGGTTGTTTAAAATGTTAAAAACTCGATTTGTCTTTGATAAATCGAGTTTATTTATGACTGAATCTGAGCTTGTTTCGACTACAATTTGATGTTTTTAAATCCATGATTTTTAAATAAAATGTTTATCTTTCCTTTTTTTAAATTTAAAAAATGAAATACAACAGATGTGGGAAAAGCGGTTTATTACTGCCACAAATATCTTTAGGATTATGGCATAACTTCGGTTCGGTGGATAATTTTGAAAATGGGGAGAACATTGTCAAAGCAGCTTTTGATAAAGGAATTACCCATTTTGATTTGGCTAATAATTATGGTCCGGTTCCGGGTTCGGCAGAGACTAATTTTGGTAAAATACTGAAAAATAATTTTCAGGGAAATCTGCGGGATCAAATTGTAATTACGACCAAAGCCGGTTACACCATGTGGAACGGTCCTTATGGCGACTGGGGTTCCCGAAAATATTTGTTGTCGAGTTTAGACCAGAGTTTGAAGCGCATGAATCTGGAATATGTAGATGTTTTTTATTCACATCGTTTTGATCCGGAAACGCCTTTGGAAGAGACTATGATGGCTTTGGACTATGCCGTGCGAAGCGGAAAAGCGTTATATGCAGGGATTTCCAACTACAATACAGAACAAACCAGAGAAGCTGCCGAAATCTTGAAACGATTGGGAACACCTTGCTTGATTCATCAAGTAAAATATTCTATGTTTGTTCGACAACCTGAGGCGGGATTACTAGATGTTCTCGAAGAAAAAGGAGTAGGCTGTATTGCTTTTTCACCTTTGGCACAAGGACTTTTAACGGATAAATACCTGAAAGGGATTCCTGAAAATTCAAGAGCTTCAAATCCAAACGGACATTTGCAATTAGAAGAAGTTTCTGAGGCAAAAGTTGAAAAGATTGTAGCGTTGAATGAAATAGCGAAAAGACGAAGCCAGTCTTTGGCTCAAATGGCATTGGTTTGGCTATTAAAAGACAACCGAATTACTTCGGTTTTGATTGGTGCCAGTTCCGTTGGTCAATTAAATAATAATATTGACAGTTTACAAAATCTGAATTTTTCCGCAGCTGAATTATTAGATATTGAGAAGATTTTGGGATAATTAAAAAAGTTTGATCAAAATGCGAAAAATAAAGATTTAGAAGAGTGAGGAATCAAGGTTTAATCACTTTTGCAAAAAGTATACCGTTGATAAATAAACCTTTATTAAAATGGACTCCGTTGGTTTAAATCGATGGAGTTTTTTTGTATAATAAAAAAGGTTAACTTGCGCTATAGAAAAAAAGTGATATATCTTACAAAAATGGAAGCTGTATTTTAGTTTTTTTTTAGATTCTATGTGTTCCATGAAGAGATTGATTAATTTAAATACGTATTCTAAACTACTGTTGTTGATAATTTCAACAAGTATTTTCTTTTTTCTAATTTACATCTCGCTTTACCTTTATACCGTTCAAGAAGAACGTCATTTTTACAAAACTACATACAATCAATACGATAAAGAAGTAAAGTCTTTGTTTAGACTCAATTCTAAAACGGCTACAGCTACTATTATTGATGTTACCTATTGGGATGAGTTGGTTAATTTTACAAAAACAAAAGATAAAAAGTGGTTTGATAAATATATTTTAAGTCAATTCGAATCGTATGAAGCTGATTACATTTGTATTTATGGTTTAGATCAAAAAATAATCAATAAAACAGCTTCTTCTAAGATTAAAAGTCTTGATTTTATTCCAAAAGAGATGATGTCAGCGCTTTATAAATCGAAACTTGAAAGATTTTATATAAAAATTCCAGAGGGTGTTGTCGAGGTTTTTGGGGCAACAATTCATCCTTCAAATGATCCTAAAAAGAATAAAACAAAGCCTTCCGGTTATTTTTTTATAGCAAGACTTTTAGACGAATCATTTTTTAATGCTTTAGGGAATATAAGCAGCTCGAAAGTTAATTTAGTTTCAAGTGATTATGCAATTGCAAATGAAGATGATTTTGTTATTGTAGGCATAGATTTAAAAGATTGGAAAAATGGAGCTGTAGCCAAATTACTTTTTAAAAGACCTTTCAATTTAAATTACACGAACACAAAAGAGATTCTTTTTATTGTTGTTCTAGTTTCCTTGATTAACATTTTTGTCTACGTTTATTACACGAAAAGATGGGTTTATAATCCATTAAAGTTAATCAAGAGTATTCTTGAAACGGGTAATATGAGTTCCATTAATAGTTTGAAAAGATCCCAAGGAGAGTTTGGATACATTGGAAACCTATTTGAAGAAAACAGCAATCAACGGAAACAATTAGAAATTTCCAAGCAAAAAGCGGAAGAAAGTGATACATTAAAATCTTCTTTTTTGGCTAATTTATCGCATGAAATCAGAACGCCTATGAATGCCATAATGGGATTCAGTGATTTACTTCATGATACAAATTTAGAGGAGAAGGAGAGATTAGAATATTTAAAAATCATAAAAAATAGTGGCGGTAATTTGGTTTCAATTATTGAAGACCTTATCGAAATGTCTAAGATTGATGCAAATCAAATTATGCCTAATTATAAAGGATTAGATATAGAAAAGTGTATTATTGAATTGTATGATTCCATCAAGGTTACGATTCCTAAAGACAAAGAAATTCAATTTTATATTCTTGAAAATCCGGAAAAACTTCAGGAAAATATTCTAACGGATGAAACGAAACTGAAACAGATTATAGTTAATTTGATTACTAATGCGTTAAAATTTACGGATAGAGGTTTTGTCGCTTTTGGATATTCAATAAACAAAGAAAAAGAAGTTTTAGAATTTAAGATTGAAGACTCTGGTATGGGAATCAGCGAAAATTATTTAAAAATGATTTTTGATAGATTTAGAAGAATTGAAGGCGATGGATCTAGCGAATTATCAGGATTAGGTCTGGGGTTGTCAATTACAAAAGCGTATGTTGAAATGTTAGGCGGAGAAATAAAGGTTAGTTCTACAATTGGATTGGGTTCCGTTTTTTCATTTACAATACCATTAAAATTAGATCAAACATTTAAAGCAATAAAACCCAAAAAAGTAAAATCTTTTTTCAGGAATTATGAGAATGAAATTATTTTAGTAGCAGAAGATGATACCATTAATTTCTTGTTGTTGAAAAAAATTATAGAATTAAAAAACCATACTGTTCTAAGAGCTAAAAACGGACAAGAAGCAATAGCTATTTGTACTGAAAACCCAAACATTAGTTTGGTATTCATGGATATAAAAATGCCTGTGTTAGATGGTTATCAAGCTTACGAAAAAATAAAAATAATAAGACCGGAACTTCCCGTTATTGCCCAAACAGCTTATTCCTCATTTGAAGAGAAAGAAAAAATGATGCAATTTGGTTTTATGGACTGTATTACAAAACCACTGGATAAGGAAAAAGTATTTGAAATGCTGGATACTGTTTTTAAGGAACTAAATAAAACTCAGGACGCTTAAGCTTGAAATACTACTTTTGATTGTCTTGTTTTTACTTATTTCTAAAATTTTTCAAAATTTTCAAAGACAGGTTTGTCTCATTCTTGCGGTTTTTTAAACTTTTCCTCCCGTTAATAGCTGTAATTTTACTAGATTTAAATTTTGGTCTGGACACATTGATATTAGAAATAATTTCAAATTGCGGATTAATTTTCTAAAACTTATATTTCAAGAATTTAAATAACAAACGCATGGTTTTTAAATCGATAAATCCGTTTTCGCAACTAATTATAGCTGAACATGAAGTATTGACAAATGTACAATTGAATCAAAAACTGCAATTGTCAGAGTGTGCATTCAAAAATTGGAAACAAACCACATTTGGGCAAAGAGCTGATCTGATAAAAAAGCTAGCCAATATTCTTAGAGTAAAGAAAGAGGAACTGGGTTTGTTGATAACCAATGAGATGGGTAAGGTGTTATCTGAAAGTATTTCTGAAGTGGAAAAATCAGCTGGAAACTGTGATTTCTATGCAGAGAATGCCGAGAGAATGCTGAAGGATGAACATTATGATACGCCTTTCAAAAGCATGTCTGTTTACGATCCGATGGGCGCTGTTTTTGCAATTATGCCTTGGAATTATCCTTTTTGGCAAGTATTGCGTTATGCCGCACCGGCAATTATGGCGGGCAATGTAACCCTTTTAAAACACGCTCCAAATGTTATTGGTTGTGCAAAAGCTATTGAAAATGCGTTTTTGGAAGCCGGTTTTCCTGAAGGTGTTTTTCAGCAAATTACTATTGATATTCCTCAGGTCGAAAGTGTAATTGCATCAGATATTGTGCATGGAATTACTTTGACCGGAAGCGAAATGGCTGGTTCTTCTGTAGCTTCACTAGCTGGAAAGCACATTAAAAAATCAGTGATGGAATTGGGTGGTTCAGATGCTTTTATAGTTTTGAATGACGCAAATCTTGAAAAAGCAGCTACGGTTGCAACACAATCCAGAATGTTAAATGCAGGTCAAGCTTGCATTTGTGCCAAACGATTTATCGTTACTGAGAAAGTAGCGGATGAATTTACAGCTCTTTTTACCCAAAAAATAAAATCCCTACAGCAAGGAAATCCATTGCAGCAAGGAATTAATATGGGACCTCTGGCTCGGTTAGATTTAGCCGAAAAATTAGCAAATCAGTTGAAAAAATCATTACAACAAGGTGCTAAATTAGTACTAGGGGGTGAGCGGGAAGATTGTAATTTCCAACCGACATTAATTGATTTTGTAGATTCAAATAATATTGCTTTTCAGGAAGAAACTTTTGGTCCATTGGCTACAATTATAAGGGCAAAAGATGAAAATGATGCTATAACTATTGCCAACAATCATAGATATGGATTGGCTGCTGCAATTTGGACTGAAGATCGCGAAAATGCGTATAGACTGGCAAGGAGAATAGAAGCGGGAAATGTGTTTGTAAATTCATTAGTACGGTCTGATTCCAGGGTTCCTTTTGGAGGAATAAAAAAATCAGGTTACGGAAGAGAATTAGGTGCAATAGGAATTAAAGAATTTATGAATATGAAATCATTGATTATTGAATAATAGTATTTAGTACGTATTATATTGAAAGAATCGAGAACAGGAATTGTATTTAAAACAAATCTGTTCTCGATTTTTTATTCAATCTATTCCTCAATTTATATAAGTACCAAGTCATAAAATAGATTGTTTGATTTGCGCCTTATTAATAGGTATAGATAGCCGCTTTTAAATCTTTTGGTTTATTGGAAAGTATCACAATAAATGGAGATCCTTTAAGTGCTGCATTTTGTTTTAACCGTATTTTCCCGTTATCTGAAAACGATAAGGGAGATTCTCCTTTCGTCCCTCCGTAAAAACTAGTTATCATCCCAGATTCTTTCAATCCGATAGTTTGATGTTTTTTTAGCACGATAACTTTTTTATAATCGGATTTTCCATCGAGTTGAATTTTTTCAGATATGATTTTAGAATCATTTTTTGATTTTTCATTTAATTGTGCTACTGCATATTGACTGATTGTATTTTCTTCAGTGCTTTTGGGTAAAGTATAGTAAACTAAATTATTTTCTGTTTTAATAAAGTTTACTTCAATTGTTTCGCCATCATGTTTAATAATTTGATGTGTTTGCGCAATTAATGACGCTGTAAATAAAAGAGTGAACGCTGTAAATAAATTTTTCATGTGTTTGTATAATAGGATATGTATAAGAACCCATTTTTAATTTGGGACATATGTTTGTAGTTTTTTTGTAAAGAAATATGGATTAAACTATTTCTGGCGGAGGAGTGAAATTTTTTAAAGCAAACTCTTTAATATTAAATAAATCAAAAGAATTGATTTCCTTACTTTCAAAAGAGTAGTATTCGAAACAATTGACACTTTCAATTGTATCTATAAAAAGTGTTTTTGATTTGCTTTCCAAATTATTTTCTTCAGAATTTTTTTCGGATTGCTCGTACAAATCATATTTATTTTCATTAGAAAACATTGAAAATTCGTCACTTATCCAAACAAAGGAAAAAGCGACAAATAATAGTAAAACGGAGATTTTAAGTGCTAAACGAAACATGCTCGAAATTTACTAAAAAAGGAATTTATATACCATTAAAATTTTCATAAAATAAGCATTAATGATAATGCGATTGGGTTTTTATAATTGTTAATATAGATGCTTTAATAGTTGGTGTAAATTGTGTTTCTAAAGATAAAAATATTGGATGTAGGTATCTTAGTTTAAAAAAAATAAATGCATCAGCAGTTTGTTTTAAAAATATACTATTTATTGTTTAGTGTATTTTTATAGGGGTGTGTTTTTATTTTTTGTGTAAATGTCTTTAAAAAAATGATTTTTAAATTTTACTTTTCAATTTTAAGTAAAATAATTATGGGTATGTGTCTAAAAATTAATTGTTGAATTTTTAAAATTGATGCTTTAAAATACGAAATGCTTATTATTTTTTGATGATTTTTCGGTATTGATAATTCTTCTGAAAACGAGATAGAAAAGTACTAAATAGTAATTCAAGTGAAATAAAAGTTAATAAATTCGCTTCAGAAACAAGAATATTTAACATTAAAAAAAGCCAATATAAAAGCTGTTTTCTTGATTATAAGTATTAGAATTTTTTAAAATGTATTAACTAAGATCAAAATAATTACCAAACTAGATTACTAATTAAAACCAATTAAAGATGAAAAAAAGCCTAGCTATTCTAGCATTAATGCTAACAACAAGTTTAACTTTCGCGCAAGACGCTCCAACGCCACCTTCAACTACTTTTGCAGGATCTGCTGATGCCTATTATAAATATGATTTTTCTGGTGTAGACAACAGTTTAACCAGTTTTACAAATTCTCACAATTCATTCGAATTAGGGATGGCCTCTATCGAAGCATCTCATAAAATGGGTAAAGCATCTGTTTTTGTTGATTTAGGGTTTGGAAACAGAGCGGCTCAATTTACTTATAATGATGCTGAATCAACTTTCATGATTAAACAATTGAATTTCACTTACGAGTTTTCGGATAAATTTAAAGTTACTGCGGGTAGTTTTGGAACTCATATTGGATATGAACTATTGGATGCGGTAGATAATAAAAATTACAGTATGTCTTACGCATTTACTTACGGTCCATTCTTTAATACTGGAGTAAAAGCACAATATACGTCAGGGAAATTCAGTTTCATGGCTGGAGTTTCAAATCCAACGGATTTCAAGACGACAATTGAAGCGGGTTCAAGCCAAAAAACTTTCATAGGTCAATTAGGATATGTTGGTGATACTGGAAGTGCGTATTTCAATGTTACTTCTGGAAGTAGTAATCCTGCATCTGATGAGAATAAAACACAATTTGATTTTGTAGGTTCGAAAAAAGTGAGTGATACATTCTCTTTAGGATTCAACGGTACTTATGCTATGACAAATAATGACGTTGATAGTTCATTGGATGGAGAATGGTTTGCTTTAGTAGGATATGCAAATTTAGCATTGAAAGAAACATTAAGTTTAGCGTACAGACTTGAGTACTTAGATGCTAAAGAGGCTACTGCTGGGCTTGGTTTACTTGCTGGAACTAGTGTTATAGGTAATACTTTATCACTAAATTATAAGGTAGGAAACTTGACTATTATTCCTGAATTTCGTGTTGATAAGGCTTCAGAAGATATCTTCACAAACAGTGATGCAGCTCCAAAAGGTTTAACAGCTTATGCGTTACTTGCAACAACTTATTCGTTCTAGAATTAAGATAATATTTTTTTTTTTGCTGTCAAGATGCTTTCGAGTATTTTGGCAGCTTTTTTTGTTTAGATTTCTGAGGTGCTTCAAAAGGTAACTATAAGAAAAACTTGAAATAGAAAACGGTTCTTTGAGAGATTCAAAAAACCGTTTTTATTGTAGAATGTATAAACTACTTATTGTTTTTTATAAATAGAATAAATGGTATTTATTGTTTTTTCATCTAATAGGTCATTGACTTCTGTTTGAATATAATGTAGTTTAAAAGCGGTTATTGCGGCGGGTAGATTTTTAGTGTCATATCCTATAATTCGCAATCCTTGTTCTACATTAAAATCAGTTGGAGCCGTTTCTAAAAACTCATCAGACCAAATACCAAAACCTTTCTCCGCTAATATTTTCCAAGGAAACAATTGGCTGGGATCTTTTTTTCTTGTTGGTGCAATATCTGCGTGACCAATAATGTTTTGAGCAGGAATATTGTAATCTTTTTTTAGTTTGGTTAAAAGCGCCAATAAGCTATTGATTTGTAATTCAGAAAAAACTTCAGATCCATTGTTGTCCAATTCAATTCCTATTGATGTAGAATTAATATCGGTATTTTTCCCCCAAGTACCAAAGCCTGCATGCCAGGCTCTTAAGTAATCATTCAACATTTGGACTACTTTACCATCATCCGAAATTAGATAATGGGAACTCACTTGGGATTCAATTTTTGTGAACGTTTTTAGTGTTTGTTGTAATGAATCCTGTGCCGTATGATGAATGATAATAAAATTAGGCTTTCGTAAATTAAAATTAACGGTTCCTATCCATTCTGTATTAATACCGTTTTGCAAAGGCGTTGACCCCATTTTGAAAATAGTATCTTTATAGGTGTGCAGCTGTTTAGTGTATAATGTATCAATGTTTATTTCTACATGAGTAATAACGGGTAATGGCTGTGACTCTTTATTAGAAATGGTTTTTTTTAATGTTTTGAGCTTGTTGTCATAAATTTTTTCACTCTTTTTATAAGGATTTGTTGAGCAAGAAGCAGTGATAATGACTAAAATAAGGTAATAAAAAATTTTGTTCATGTAGGTTTATATTTAGCAACAGACAAAAAATCGATTAATTAGATTTTTTCTTAGATTTCGATTTTTTAGGATTTTTAGCTTCTTCATTTAGAACGATATATTTCTCCTTTTGGTCTTTGTTTAATAATTCCATGACTTTTCTATCAGTAGATTCTGAAAGAGCTTGAATGTTTTTTATTTTTTCATCTTGGCTAACTTCTGCTTTTATAAGCATGCCTTGTGTTCTTATACTTTCGTTAAAGATATTAGAGATTGCAATTACCTGAAGTTCATCAAGAATGAGTTCCGGTTTTAGTCGCTCCATTATTTTTCCAACCGTTACTTCAACGGGAATTTCTTTTGGTTTGTCCTGAGCTCTGGATTGATCCATTCCACTATTCATTCTACGATTACTTCCATAACCATTGCCATAACCGTTTCCATATCCGCCATTACCGTATTGTGCAGAAATTATATTTGTAGATAATAATACAAATGCGATGATTAATAGTGATTGAAATGGTTTCATATTTAGTTTTTAAAATGGATTAAAATCGTCTTAGGAAAATTATACTGGTTCTCCGTACAAATCAAATTCTGTTGCTTCAATAATTTTGATCATTACAAACTCACCCGTTTTTACGTAATGTTTCGATGCGTCTATCAAGACTTCATTATCTACATCTGGACTGTCAAATTCAGTTCTTCCCACAAAATGACCACCTTCTTTTCTGTCAATGATACATTTGAATGTTTGTCCCACTTTCTCTTGGTTTAAATCCCAAGAAATTTGCGACTGTAATTCCATAATTTCGTTTGCACGCTCTTGTTTTACGGTATCAGGAACATCGTCTTCCAGTAAGTACGCATGTGTATTTTCTTCATGAGAATAAGCAAAACAACCCATTCTGTCAAACTTCATTTCTTGAACAAAATCTTTCAATATGTTGAAATCCTCTTGCGTTTCTCCTGGATATCCTACAATCAAAGTCGTACGAATAGCCATTCCGGGAACTGCTTCACGGAAATCTTTCAATAATTTTGTTGTTTTTGCTTGAGTAGTTCCACGACGCATTGATTTCAAAATAGAATCTGAAATGTGTTGCAACGGAATATCAATATAATTGCAAATCTTAGGCTCACGCTTCATGATTTCCAGAACATCCATCGGGAAACCGGTAGGGAAGGCATAATGTAGACGAATCCATTCGATTCCTTCTACTTTTACCAATGCTTCCAATAATTCGCCAAGAGCTCTTTTTTTGTAAAGATCTAAACCGTAATAAGTTAAATCCTGAGCAATTAAGATCAATTCTTTTACACCGTTTTTAGCTAATCCTTCCGATTCTTTTACTAATTTTTCAATAGTTTGTGAAACGTTTTTTCCTCGCATTAATGGAATCGCACAAAAGCTGCAAGGTCTGTCGCAACCTTCTGAAATTTTTAAATAAGCATAATTTTTTGGGGTCGTAGTCAATCTTTCTCCTAATAATTCATGCTTATAATCAGCTCCCAAAGCTTTCAATAATTGTGGTAACTCTGTAGTTCCAAAAAACTGATCTACATTTGGTATCTCTTTTTCTAAATCAGGTCTGTAACGTTCCGATAAACACCCTGTAACGAATACTTTATCGACCAATCCTCTTTCTTTCTTGTCAGCATATTCCAGAATCATATTTACTGATTCTGCTTTAGCATTATCAATAAATCCACAAGTATTTATTACAATAATATTTCCTTCTTCAGCTTCCGGAGCTTCGTGAGTAACGTCTTTTCCGCTTGCGCGAAGCTGTCCCATTAGCACTTCACTGTCATACACATTTTTCGAACACCCAAGAGTGATTACGTTGATTTTATTCTTTTTTAAAGACTTAGTTCTCATAACATTAGAATCCCGATAATTTGGGAATTTTGCAAAATTACAATTTTTATTTTTAGGACCATAAATCTTTGTGTTTTTTATGGAGCTATTCCTGCTGTACGTTGCAATCTCCCGAAAAAACGGGAGGATTTCCACTGCCATCAGGGCTAAAAAAAATCCGTTCCATGATAACGAAACGGATTTTAAATTTTATTTGTTGGATTGATTACAATTCAAATGATAATGTTACTGAAACATTGTTGTTTATGGCATCAATACTGGCACCATCTGTAAAGCCGTGATTAAAAAAACCTTGTTGTGAGTTTCTTTTGGCGTAAGAATACGCTAAATCTACTTTTGTAGAACCAAAACTGTATCCTAAACCTGCTGAATAACCGGTCAAATCACCTATAGTAACTCCGTTTTTATAAGGACTTTGTTCGTAACGATATCCTGCTCTTAAGCTCAAAGCCTCAATTTTATATTCAGCACCTATTCTTAGTTCGCCAGTAGTATCTAATGTTGAATTCATATCGCTATTTAGATCATTAAAATAAGGATCGTTTTCAGGTTTGAATTTAGTGTTGCTATAATCCTTAATTGCATAATCAACACTTAGCAAGCCAGATTTTCCAAAAATATAAGCGAAACTTCCAGTTAGTTTACTTGGAGTTTGTAGCTTATAAGGCTCGTAAATATTAACAATCTGAGGATTTACTACATCATTGGTGTCATCTTCATTAGTAGCGCTGCTTACTGCGACCAGACTTTGAGATAGTTCATCATTTAATTTATACCATGTAGATGATTCGTAAGCCAAACCTAAACGAATTTCATCAGAAACCTTTGCAATTGCTCCCAGTTGAAAGGAGAATCCAGTTCCGTAAGTGTATAAGTCATTTTCAAAACGTAAATTGGTTACAGTGTAATCAGCTGTTAATGGAGCGTTGTTCTCTTCGTAAAAAGTAGATGATTTGTGAAAGTCAGTGAAATGGGAGTTCAAATTCAGTCCAATGAATAATTTGTCTTTATATGATGTTGCAGCATTAAAAGATAATTTTCCGTTATATCCTGTACTGTAAACGGAATTTTCTTGGTAATAATTACCTCCTGCTGGAACATTCGAGGAATAAGGAGAATTATTATTGGTTTCATCATCGGGATCAATAATAAAGCCTTGGTAACCTAAAAATGCTTGTTGCGCTGCAAATCCATTTAAATTAGGGTATTGATTGTTTGGTAAATTACTTCCTAAAAATGAATATAAATCTGAAATGGATTCTCCAGGTTCCAGATTTACAAATTCTTGAGGTACCGGAGCTCCATTATTGGAATTGTTAGCGTAACTTAAAAAATAATCACCTATAGAATTGTTCGGATTGGTTCCGGCAGAAAAAACTCCGTTATCAAAATTAGTTGTGTTTTCGTAATTAACACCCAGTGAAATCTTTTTCCAATTGCTATTTGAGTTTCTGTTGTTAAAAACAAAAACTGCACCCGCCTGATTCAAATCAAAGGAATTGTTTTTCTCGCTTGTTGTGTTGCCAAAGTAATTAGAGTTGTTTTTTGTATCAAAATTACTTAAGGTAAGAGCCATTTGGTTATTTGTAAATACTGCAGAACCCGCAGGATTTACATTCAGAGAGGATAAATCACCACCAAGAGCTCCAAAAGCACCACTCATTGCTCTAAAACGAGCTGTTCCGTTCAGGTTGTCCTGTGCATAACGCATAGCATCTGATATTTCTTGTGATTGAGCAATGCTTGCAGAGAAGCCTAAAGCTAATAAGAATATATATTTTTTCATTTTTAATTCGTAAAGTTTAATTTAATATTAAAATAGGAATGGATATAAATAATTATTATCCTCTGCCGCCTCTTCCGCCACCGGATGATCTACCGCCTCCAGAATTTCCAGAATTATTTGATCCGGAACTATTTGAGCTAGGAGTATATGATCTGGAATTGTTGTCGTTTCTTGAACTTGGAGTATAAGATCTGTTGGGAGAGTTATTTTGGCTACGGGGACTATTCGTGTTGGATCTTCTGCTTGGGTTGTTATAAGAATTGTTTCGCGATTGTCCTTGATTTCTTGAAAATGTTGGACTTGTTCTATTGAATCCGTTTGTAGTACTTCTTCTGAGATTAGTATTGGTATTTCCTCTGTAATTTGAATTATTGGATCTTCCGCTAACGGTATTACTTTGATTTCTGGAGTAATTTGCTGCATTTCGAGTAGTGTAATTTCGATTACTGTTTGCGTTGTTGGTGTAAGAAGAACCTCTTCTGCTTGCGTTATAGGAATAGTTTCTATTATTATAGTAATTGGAATGTCCCCAGTTATTTCCATACCAGTTATTCCAACCCCAATTATTTCCATACCAGTTATTCCAGCCCCAATTATTACCGTACCAGTTGTTGCCGTACCAATTATTCCAGCCAAAACCAACGTTCATGCCCCAACCGTAACTGCCATTCCATCCCCAGTTATTTCCGTACCAGTTATTCATTCCCCATCCATTGTCGTAAACGTTTATACTTACAGTTTGAGGATTACTGCCCCATCCGGGATAGTTGGTATAGTCTTGTAGGCTATCGTTTTCTATGTTGTAATCATTGTAATTATCTACATCTGTAAAAATTTCAACAGGCTGATTAGTGTTCTGTAAAGACCCAAAATAGTCTTTATATTGATTATTTGGAGCATTTTGCGTCTCTACTTCAACAGTTTTTCTTGGAGCGTTACCATATATTCCGTCAGAATCATAGTAAGAACTGTTTTGGTAGGAGCCACAAGATGTCAACAGGACGCTCAAAAATCCAACAATGTAATATATCGTCGGGTTTCGGAAGGAAAGAGTACTAGTTTTCATATATATGGAGTTTTTATTGTTGGACATTACAAAAATAGTTAGTTTTGCTGAACTATTTATTTAAAAAACATTAATGCAAAATTTGTGCCAAACTATTCAACATGAGTAAGAACTTAACTACAAGATCAGAAGATTATTCAAAATGGTATAACGAGTTGGTTGTTAAAGCCGATTTAGCCGAAAATTCAGGAGTTAGAGGTTGTATGGTTATCAAACCTTACGGATATGCGATATGGGAAAAAATGCAAGCTGAATTAGATCGAATGTTTAAAGAAACAGGACATCAAAACGCCTACTTTCCGTTATTTGTTCCAAAAAGTATGTTTGAGGCTGAAGAGAAAAATGCGGAAGGATTTGCAAAAGAATGTGCAATTGTAACTCACTATAGATTAAAAAATGATCCGGACAGGCCAGGGAAACTTATGGTTGATCCTAATGCAAAATTAGAGGAGGAATTGATCGTTCGTCCTACAAGTGAGGCTATTATTTGGTCTACTTATAAAGGATGGGTTCAGTCTTACAGAGATTTACCTTTGTTAATTAATCAATGGGCGAATGTGGTGCGTTGGGAAATGAGAACTAGATTGTTTTTGCGAACAGCAGAATTTTTATGGCAAGAAGGGCATACTGCCCATGCAACAAAAGCGGAAGCTGTTGAGGAATCCGAAAAAATGATGAATGTATATGCTGACTTTGCCGAGAATTTCATGGCAATGCCAGTTATAAAAGGAATGAAAACCGAAACGGAGCGTTTTGCAGGAGCAGAAGAAACCTATTGTATCGAAGCTTTAATGCAAGATGGAAAAGCGTTGCAAGCTGGGACTTCGCATTTTTTGGGTCAAAATTTTGCGAAAGCTTTTGACGTTAAATTTGCAAATGCCGAAGGGAAGCAAGAATATGTTTGGGGGACTTCTTGGGGTGTTTCGACTCGTTTGATGGGTGCATTAGTAATGACGCATTCAGATGATCAAGGATTGGTACTGCCTCCTAGTTTAGCTCCTATTCAGGTAGTGATTGTTCCTATTTACAAAACAGACGAGCAATTGGCAGCAATAACAGCTGAAGTAAATGTTTTGACAGCAGCTTTGCGAAAATTACAGATCTCCGTGAAATTTGATGACAGAACCACTCAGAAACCAGGTTTTAAATTTGCGGAATGGGAATTAAAAGGAGTACCTGTTAGAATTGCTGTAGGTCCAAAAGATTTAGAAAATGGAACTTTCGAGGTAGCAAGAAGAGATACATTGACTAAAGAAGTAGTTTCTAAAGATGGAATTACGACTTACATCAGCGATTTATTGGAACAAATTCAAAAAGAATTGTTCGAAAAAGCATTAAATTATAGAAATACACATATTACCGAAGTAAATAGCTTTGAAGAGTTTAAAGAGGTTTTAGACACTAAAGGAGGTTTTGTATCAGCACATTGGGATGGAACTGCAGCAACTGAGGAGAAGATTAAAGACTTAACTAAAGCGACTATCAGATGTATTCCTTTAGACAGGGTTTCAGCAGCGGGAAGCTGTGTTTTTACTGGTGAAAGCTCATTAGGGAGAGTGTTATTTGCAAAGGCATATTAAAAAAAAATAATTTTTTTTGCATGTACTATTGTACGTTTCAAAAATAGTTGTATTTTTGCATCCGCATTAGAGAAGCAGGGCCCGTTCGTCTATCGGTTAGGACGCATGGTTTTCATCCATGTAAGAGCGGTTCGATTCCGCTACGGGCTACTATTTTTATTGCATGTTAAAGTTTTCCTGAACTTAGAGGGAAGTATGGCCCGTTCGTCTATCGGTTAGGACGCATGGTTTTCATCCATGTAAGAGCGGTTCGATTCCGCTACGGGCTACAATTTCAATATTTTAGATTGATAAAAACTTAGGGGATAATGGTCCGTTCGTCTAGGGGTTAGGACGCCAAGATTTCGTCTTGGTAACAGGGGTTCGATTCCCTTACGGACTACAAAAATTAGTAAAAGATAAAAAAATAATAAAATGGCAAATCATAAATCAGCTTTAAAGAGAATTAGAAGTAACGAAAAGAGAAGAGTATTAAACAGATACCAACATAAAACTACTCGTAACGCTATCAAAGCTTTGAGAATAGCTACTGATAAAACAGATGCTACTTCTAAATTATCAAGCGTGATATCTATGATTGATAAATTAGCTAAGAAGAATATCATTCATGATAACAAAGCATCTAATTTAAAATCTAAATTAACGAAGCACGTTGCTAAATTGTAATTAACACAATTTATTTAAGATATAAAAAAAGCTCTCATAAATGAGAGCTTTTTTTATATCTTATATTCTTTTATTCTATCTTGTTCTTTAAGTATTCAAGCATTGAATGGGTAATTGGTTTAGATAGGAAGTCAATTACCATTGGGTATTGTTTTGCTTTTTCTAAGTCTTCAGGGTCTATGGTTGAGGAAAGGACAACGACTTTTATAGTATTGAATTCTGAAAATTCCGGACTATTGAAATGATCCAGAAATTCCCATCCCCCCATTACGGGCATATTCAAATCTAAAAAAATTAATTGCGGCTGTTGGTTTGGTTTATTCTTGACATATCTGATAGTGTTGAAATAGCTGAGGGCTTCTTCGCCATTTTGAGCGGTTATTATTTCATTAGAAAACGATGATTTGATTATTACTTTTTTGCATAACATAAGTGTTATCGGGTCGTCATCAATGCATAAAATTTGATCTAGCATTATTGTTGTTTGTTTTTAAATGTTAATGTAAACGTAGTTCCTTTATTGACTTCGCTTTCAATTTCAATTGTTCCTCCCATTGTTTCAACTTGAGATTTTACTAAATAAAGACCTAGTCCTTTGCTGTCAGGGTAATTATGGAAACGCTGATAAAGTCCAAATACTTTATCTCTGTTTCTTTCTAAATCGATACCTATCCCGTTATCTTTAAAAATTAATACAACGGTATCATCGATTTCATGAGTGGTAATGGTTATTTTGAGTTTTCTGTTTTCGGATTTGTATTTTATGGCATTTGTCAAAAGATTCAATAATATGCTTTCTATGTAAGCTTTATTGATATTTAGAATGGAAACTTTTTCGAAATTGAGTTTTATGATTGGTTTGTATAATTCAATTTGAAAATTAAGTTGACTAAAAACATTTTCAAAAATTTCTTTTATTAAGACAGCTTCCTTCTGAATAGAAGGATTATCTTTTATGATAATAACTTTTACTAAATCATTGATAGTGTCATTTAATAAATGAGTAGATTTATTAAAGCCATCTAAGATTTCTTTTAATTCTTGGTTTTCAATAGGAATGTCTTCCAATAGATTCAGCAACCCAGTTAAGTTAGATAATGGAGCTCTAAGGTTGTGAGAGGTTATATAAGAAAACTGCTTTAAGTCTTTGTTGTTTTGAGTTAATTCTCTAATAAGCTGCTCTTTTTCTTTTTCTTGATTTTTTTCATCGGTTATGTCTCTTTGAATGGAAATCCAGTGAGAAAGTTCATTCTCTGAATTGTAAATAGGTATCATTGAGAAACGAACCCAATATTCTTCTTTGTCTTTGGTTAGACTGATTGTTTCTATAAGACATTCCTCTTTGTTTTTTATTGCGTCTAATAGTTTTTCGAGTTCATTACTATCAGAATTTGGACTGTTGAAGATATCCGGAGATTTTCCTATTATATCATCAGATTCATATCCTGACATAATAGAAAAAGCGGGATTTACATAGATGATGTTGGGTATTTTTCCGTCAATTGAATCAGTTTCGGTGATTATGATAGAATCTTTGGATTGGGTAATTACAGTTTCCAGTAATTTAAGTCGTTGTTCTTCTTCTTTCTGTTTTGTAATATCTTGTATGGCTCCAATCATTCTAATGGCTTTCCCGTTTTCATCTTTCAGGAGAAATCCTCTGTCTAGAACATATTTGTAAGTGTCGTTTGCGCATTTGAAACGGTATTGATCTTGCCAGTTTTCGGTTTTTTGTTCTATAAAGGAGTATAGTTTAATAGACATTTTAATGCTGTCTTCGGGATGAATTTTATCAAACCACCATTTTGAACTATCTCCCACTTCATTGTCACTATAGCCAAAAACACTTTCAATTCCTTTGTTCCAAGAAAAGCTGTCTTCTTGTATTTTCCAATCCCAAATAGTATCGCTGGTTGCTTTAGCTACAATATCGTATTTTTCATTTGACTCCTTAATTTCGTCATTTGTGTTTTTAAGCTTTTCAAAAATGGCTATGTTCCGAGTGTCGTTTTTTGATAAAATAAGTTTAAAAATTATTCCAGTAAAAAATATAAATAAGATGTCTTTAGTGAAATTGTAAAATTGATTATTTGAATCAGAAATATATTCTTGTAATAATTTATGACTAACAATGGCTACAAACATTGAGATTAGAATGTAGATGATGATTACTTGATTGGTTTTGTTTTTCATTACTCAAATATAATTAATTATTGCGGAATTATTAAACAACATCCGTAACTTATTTTTGAGATTTTGTTAAAGACCTATTTTTGTGTCTAATGCGTTAAGAATATGTAAACTATTGCAGAAATATTTTTTATACCAAAAAAAAGTGTACCTTTGCACCCATTAAAAATCACAGATGGAATCTATTAGAAACATTGCAATTATTGCCCACGTCGATCACGGTAAAACAACTTTGGTTGATAAAATTATGTATCACTGTCAGTTATTTCGTGATAACGAAAACACAGGTGACTTAATCCTTGATAACAACGACTTAGAGCGTGAAAGAGGTATTACCATTACTTCAAAGAATGTTTCTGTAGTATACAAAGGAACAAAAATCAACATTATCGATACTCCTGGTCACGCCGATTTTGGTGGTGAAGTAGAGCGTGTATTGAATATGGCTGATGGAGTTTGTCTACTTGTAGATGCTTTTGAAGGACCAATGCCACAAACGCGTTTTGTATTGCAAAAAGCACTTGACCTTGGTTTAAAACCATGCGTTGTTATTAATAAAGTAGATAAAGAAAACTGTACTCCTGAAGAAGTTCACGAAAAAGTTTTCGATTTAATGTTCGAATTAGGAGCAGAAGAGTGGCAATTGGATTTTCCAACTGTTTACGGTTCGGCTAAAAATAACTGGATGTCTGACCATTGGGAAAACGTAACTGATAATGTTGAAGCATTGTTAGATATGGTTATTGAAAATGTACCACCTCCAAAAGTTTCTGAAGGAACGCCACAAATGTTAATTACTTCATTAGACTTCTCAGCTTTTACAGGTCGTATTGCTATTGGTCGTTTGGAAAGAGGTGTTTTGAATGAAGGTATGCCAATCTCATTAGTAAAAAGAGACGGTACTGTAATGAAATCTAGAATTAAAGAACTTCATACTTTTGAAGGTCTTGGTCGTAAAAAAGTACAACAAGTAATTGCTGGAGATATCTGTGCGATTATTGGAGTTGAAGGATTTGAAATTGGAGATACTATCGCTGATTTTGAAAACCCGGAAGCGTTGAAAACAATTGATATTGACGAACCTACTATGAGTATGTTGTTTACAATTAATGATTCTCCTTTCTTCGGAAAAGATGGTAAATTTGTAACTTCTCGTCATATTAGAGAACGTTTGACAAAAGAATTAGAGAAAAACTTAGCAATGAAATTGGGTGAAACTGATTCTGCTGATAAATTCATGGTTTTTGGTCGTGGAGTACTTCACTTATCTGTTCTTATTGAAACAATGAGAAGAGAAGGATATGAGTTGCAAATTGGTCAACCGCAGGTTATTATCAAAGAAATTGATGGTAAAAAATGTGAGCCTATTGAGGAATTGACAATCGACTTACCAGAAACTCTTTCGGGAAGAGCGGTAGAGTTTGTTTCTTTCCGTAAAGGAGAAATGTTGAGTATGGAAACTAAAGGTGAGCGTATGATTATAAAATTTAATATTCCTTCACGTGGAATTATTGGATTGCGTAACCAATTGCTTACTGCTACTGCTGGTGAGGCCATTATGGCACATCGTTTTATAGGATATGAGCCTTACAAAGGTGAAATTTCTGGTCGTAACAAAGGTTCATTGATTTCTATGGAAAAAGGAAAAGCTATTCCTTATTCTATCGATAAATTGCAAGATCGTGGTAGATTCTTCGTTAATCCTAATGATGAAATTTACGAAGGTCAAGTAATTGGAGAAAACTCTCGTAGCGATGATATGTGTGTGAACGTGACTAAAGAGAAAAAACAATCTAACGTTCGTTCTTCTGGAAATGACGATAAAGCTAGAATTATTCCTCCAGTTATTTTCTCTCTTGAAGAAGCTTTAGAGTACATTCAAAAAGATGAGTATGTTGAAGTAACTCCAAAAAACATCCGTTTGAGAAAAATATATTTGACAGAAACAGATAGAAAAAGATTTAAATTCTAATTTTTATTTTTTTAAATATAAAAGCCATTCGTTAATTCGGATGGCTTTTTTTATGCTTTTTATTTTTAGTATTTGGATGTTTTTATTAGCAAAAATATTTACTGCTAAACTATTTTTTATGTTCAAGATTGCCAAAGTTTATCAGTTGAAACTTACTTAAAAAGAAGTTAGGGTAATAAAACGATATTTGATTCTATTATCTCTTCAAGCTAAAATGGCTTTTAGCTTCTCTACCGTCTTCAAGTTTTATTGTGAACCAATAATCGTCTGCGGGTAATGCTTCCTGAAGGAAAGTACCATCCCAACCAATACTTGAAGGAGATAATTGTTTCAGTAATTTTCCATATCGATCAAAAATATATATAATTGCATTTTCATAAATACTGCTATTTATTCCTTTCAGATTCCAATTGTCATTGTACCCATCACCATTAGGAGTAAAGAATTTGGGCGCATTTAATACGGCAAAACTTTTTGTTGTTTGCCCACACCCATTATTGCTTTCCACAATTAATTTGTGAAAACCACCAGGTACGTTTTCAAAAAGAGTTGAAATTTGAAAAGAAGTTTCGGTTCCATTTTCGTATTGAACCATATATTTATAATCACTTGGATTATCGAGTTCAATTATGACTTGATTTGTTTGCTGTAAATCGTGTACAATTATATTATTTATTTTTGCTAAATAGGACAGGGTAACAATACATTTTCGTGTAGTGGTACAGCCTGATTTGTTTTTTACAGTTATAGTATATTCACCTTCTTTGTTTATGGATATAGCAGGAGTTGTTTCTCCTGTTGACCATAAATAAGTGAAATCACTGGTTGTAGCGGGTGTTGAAATTCCTGTGTTTAACCGTATAGAAGGATTTACAAGTCCTTCGCACAGAATTATATTTTCTAAAACATCAACTTTTGGAGACGACTCGACTATAATTTCAAAATTTCCAGTTCCATAACAACCCTCAGCATTTTCAGCTCTAATGAATACTGTTTTAGAAACCGAAACAAACGGCTCTTGAAGCTCATTTATTCCCATAGAGGCATCCTGTTCATTTGAATAAAAAAACAAACGTACATCTGAAGGTAAATTCAATTCGGTTTTTATTAAATCTTTTTTTTGTTCTAAATCAAATGATGCTTTTCCATCACCAAGATCACATTCATGCATTGCTTCGGGTAACAATAATATGTTTTTATTAGCATGTAAAATGACAGTTCCTATGCTATAGCAGCTTGAATTTGGTTGTGTAATTTTTGCGTATATAAGTTCATCTGGAGCACTATTTCGATAATTTACAGGAATAGATTGGGTATTGGTTATGTCATTTTCAGCATCACTAATACTATGATAATAATATACTTCATAATCTTTTTCCCCTAAACAAATTGGCTCATTAGCCAGAGTCAAATTAAACAAAGCTAATCCATCAGTTGGAGCGCTATCTTGTGTGTCACATTGTGTTAACTTGTAAGAAGTTGAAAGTATTTTGGGAATTTCATAAATAGTAATTGTCTTTTCAAGTGGCTCTCTGTTTTCCCCATTTACAGTTTTTATTAGTGTTACTTTATAATCACCTGCTTGGGCATAAGTATGATAGGCATGAATATCTGTGGAGGTAAATCCATCACCAAAATCCCAAACAACAGAGTCAATTTTCTCGACAGAATTACTATAAAAATGAGTAGCTTCCCCTAGACAATTGAATTCGTAATTAAAAGTATAAAGAAATAGAGAGGTGATAAAAGGAGGAAGGCCCTGTTCTGAACTACCTGTTTTCAAATTAATTGCATTTGGTATATAATTACAACTAGTTCCATCTAATTCAGGATTGTTGATTACCGATAATTTGTTACGAAGGTTGTCAGTTGTAGCATATCCTGCACGGTATATCTTTTCATCAATGGCCAATTGTAAAGCTCCTGCTATTAGAGATGAAGTATTTATTATAGTCTTTGTGGATAGGATATTTGCACTTTTTAGGTCAAATTGAATTAATGAACTTTCTAAAATTGTCTCACCATTTGCATTAAATTTATTTGCTGTTACATATAATTTTTTTGTTTTTGACGAAAACTCTGCACCATAAGGATTTGAATTACTCAACAGAGTAATTTCATTGCTTATTTTTCCTGTACTCGAATCGAAATCGTAAAGTAATACATTACCTGTATCTCTGATTTCTTGACCTTTTGGTCCCTTTTCATTTGTTCGTCTTGATGCATTGTTTGCTATAACTATTTTTTTGCCGTTTGGAGATGCTTTTAAATATCCAATTGCATTCGGAATATAGCCACCTATTGGGATATTAAGAGGAGTCATTGTCTTGACAGGATTCTTATTAACCCCTTGAGTACTTATTTTAAAGGTATAAAAATTATTTATAAAATGTGTAATTACCCAAAAAGAAACGCCATCTCCGTGTTGAACTGCTGTTATTTTTTCAGAACATTTGTATTTGACCTCTTCACTATCATTTGGATTATAAGTGACAAGAGGAATATTCTTTTCAGTGATTACGATGTCTCCTAACCCATTATTTAACATCATGTCAACTTGGGAATAATTCACTCCATTATTAGGAGGATCCAAGTCATTTAACGGATTGTTATCCGCATTTGCAGGAAGTGGTTGGTCAACCGTAAAAATATAATATATATTGGGATTGTTTGGTTTTGGAACGATAATCGCCGACTGTGTACTTGAATTATGTCCTAATAAACCAAACCCATTAGGCATAATTTGATGATTTTTATTGTAAACGATTCTGCCGTCTGTATAAAAAAGTAAATTACCGTTTTTGTCAGAAATAGTGGTACATCCTTCTTTTGTAACTAATTTGCCATTAGTTAAAGCTACCGGACTTCCTGAATTGAAATCGAGACCGGCATTATTACCAAAATACCATATAGCCGCTTCTTTTTGTCCAAAAGAAGGAACAGTTAAAAAAAGGAAAAAAAACAATAAATAATAATATTTCATAACTATCAAATATAGTCAATATCTACAAAAAAATGCAATATTATGAATCATGAATATGGTTACATATTATCTTTTTAAGCTAAAATGTCCTTTAGCTTCCCTGCCGTCATCCAATTTTATGGTATACCAATAATCATCTCCAGATAAGGGTAGACCCAAAAATGTACCATCCCAGCCTTGACTGGATGCAACAATTTGTTTTAAAAGCTTACCGTAACGATCAAAAATATAGATGATTGAATTTTCATTGAAATTTTTATTTACTCCTTTTACATTCCAATAGTCATTGTATCCGTCTCCATTTGGGGTGAAAAATTTTGGAACACCAATTACGGCTACGGTTTGGCTTACGGTTCCACAACCATTTTTATCATTAATGTATACTTCATGAATTCCGGCAGATACATTATCAAAGAAATTAGAATCCTGAAAAGGTCCAGAAGGAGCGTCCAAGCTATATTGATATTGTCCCTGTCCTGATACGTTTACCGTTACTGAATTTACATCCGATAAATCAATAATTGAAATAGCTCCTATTTCTGCTATATCAGAAGCGGTTACTTTTATAGTTCGGATTCTGCTACAACCGGCAAGAGAACTAACTTCTACTGTATAATCACCTTCTGTATTTACATCTAATGTTGGACCAGTTTCAGCTGTTAAAACAACATTGCCTTTTGTCCATACATACGTATAGTCGGTACTGGGAGTGCCATCTTGAATTCCAGCATCTAATTTCACAAAGAAAGTGGGGAGGTTAGAGCATACTAATTCATTTTCATCTAAATCATCATTTGTATCAATATTGGGTTTTGGATTTACTCTTAAAGTTACCCTTGGGCTCAAGCCATAACACGCATTATTAGATGTGCTTTCCACACGGACCCAAATTTTTTGTTCATTTGGATATCCATTATTTATATAATTTGATGTGTTTGTTATTTCATCATTTTCTGATAAAGCATCTGCTTCATTTTTATAAAATTTTATCGAATAAGAAGTACTCGATGGAGGAAGAATCGCTGAAATATCAGTGGCTACACTACTGAAATCAAAGGTTGCAATGCCATCAGTATCGTTATTAGCTGCTCCTAAGTCATCACAGGTTGAAAAAGTACGACTGAATGAAGCTGGAATTTGGGTAGTAGAAACCACTAAGGTAATTTGAACTACACTACTACATCCATTAGCATTTTTTACTCTTGCCCAAACCGGCATACCACCCGAATTAGTATTTGTAAATGCTAAAGGATTGGAAATTAATTTCCCAGCATCTGCTGTTTCAGCCCCCGATAGTGAAGTGTAATAGCTAAAAGTTTCAGATGTGGAATTTGACGATATCTCATTGTTTTTCACCGTTAAATTAAAATCTGAGAAACCATCCGTATCGTCATCACATTGAACAATAGTAGCAGTAGTTACCACAGGTAAACGATAAACAGTCAATGTTGTTTCAGAAGAAATCAAACCGCATGAATTTCCAATTTTATCCAGTTTCACTCTGTATTTATAACCATTCATTGCATTGGTCACTTTTATCAGTGTTAAGGTTTTTGTTGTGGCATCTTGATAAGTAGCATTGTTTAAAATTTTATTCCAAGTTATTCCGTCAGTAGACAATTGCCATTGATAGGTATTTCCTCCATTATCAAGGACTGTGATTGTTGCTTTTTCTAATTCACAGGTTGGCGCAACTTGAGGTTGGGCAGTTATTATTATTGGCGCAGCAATTATATAATTGTTATGTGGAGTTAAATAACCCAGATCACTCGTAACTTTTCCTTTAGCATCAACAGTAACGGGATTGTTTCCTAATATTCCATCATTGTTAGGATCATTAAAACCAGCTTCAGTGACATCAAAACAAATATCATTATCACTATCCAAATCACGGTAGTTTTTTATTCCATCAGCGTCTGTGTCAATTTCAGTTTCTACTGAATCTAGAATTCCGTCGTTATCGCTATCCAAATCCAGATAATCTAAAACGCCATCCATATCCGAATCAATCGGATTAACTCCTGTTCCAAAAGCAGTATCAAGTCCGTCATTATTAGTGTCAGAATTTAATAACGCAACGGAAGTATTGACTTGTGCTTCAATAGTATCGGGAATTCCATCATTGTCGCTATCTAAATCCAATTGGTCAGGAATGCCATCACCATCAGAATCTTTTGGAACACAAACTGCAAAAAACTTTAAAGTTGATTTATTTGGATTGTCATCAGATAAATTTTTATGGGTAAAAGTTATCGAGTTTGACAAATATGTCAAGAATTTAAAAGTCCCTGTACCTGTGGCTAAGGGTGTTGTACTGTTTAGCCTAAATCGAATTTCAAAAGAGGAATATTGTGTAACTCCACTTTCATAAATACCATCATAATTAGTATCAATCAGCAATTGATTCGTAGGATTGAGAACTGTTATTGTTTTGTTTATAGAAGAACTTATAACATATTCGGCATCGGCATTTAGTAAATCGGTAGCGTTTGCAGTAGTCACATATTCAATTCCTATACTCATTGGTTGGTTAAAAGTCATAGTATAGGTTGCCGAATTAGTTTTCCCGATAGGAATATCGGTAATAAAACTGCCGTCAGCATTTCCTATAAAAGGAGTTCCGCTTGCAGTTGCAACTGTAGTCACTGCTCCCGTAAAGGAATTAGAATAATTACCAATTGCTATAGTTCCTGCTGCGGTATTTGAAATGTTTATATTTTGGTTTCCATAGGATTCGGTACAATTGATAATTCCATCATTATCTAAGTCAATATCAACGTTGTTATTTGTTCCGTCATTATCTGAATCTAATGGGCAATCGCTGACCGGGATCTTGTCTGAGAAAACGTTACCGCCACATCCAGAAATACTTCCTTTTACTTGATAATAACCGGGTTGGGTAGGTGTGTATGAATTTGAGGTTTCTCCAGGAATAAGAATGTCATTTTGATACCACTGAAAAGTATCATAAGAGGATAAAGTGCTGATTTTTAGAACAACATTTGGTATACATGCCGAATTAGATACTGCAATTTTATCAGTTACAATTTCTGGTTTCGTATCAAAGCCGGAATAATAACCACCATAAGTTGCGGCGCCATTTGTCCCAAAGTAAGAAACATAAACTTGCCTCGTTGATTTTACAGCAATATTCCCCGTTTGATTAAAAACGGTGTATCTCACATAATCTGTGTTTCCTGTTACTGAAACAGGAGGGCTCGAGATAGGAATGTTGTTTATGCTTACAGTCGCACCAGTTTCAGTCACAATATTTAACCCACCATTATAGAATGTACTTCCTATCGATTCAATGGAAGGAATATTGTCAACAATGCTTGGCGTTGAACAATTTAGGGGTGGTACAAAAAATAAATTTTGATTAGCGGGTGAAGCGGATCCCCCAATGCTTTGATAAGCAGATACGTTTTCGGAGGCTGAAACATATAAATTGCTATTTATAAATTGGCTTCCATCAATAACGGTATATTCTCCTCTACTCAGACTGATAATTGGTACTGTAGAACCATTAACGAAAATTTTGGTATTATCTACATTTGCAATTAATAAAACCCGTTCTAATTCATCAGTTCCAAGACCTTTTACAAAGATATATTCCTTACCGGTTTTTTCTGTTGGAACAATTTGGTCAAAACCTACATCTCTTCCATTTGTATTAGTACTATTGCTTCCTCCAAAAGAACCCGAATTGACAACTACAGGTTTGTCTGATTCTACTAATGCACCAATCATTTTAGAGCTATTGGAAACAGTATTGTTATAATTTTCCAAAGCCAAAACATAACTTTCATTTTTACCTAAAATAACAGTTATAGGTCCAGCTACGATGGTTCCATTTGATAATACCGACCCTATTGGGATGTTTGAAATAGTGACTTTGGTATTGTTCTCTGTTGACAGGATCGAAGCAAAATTTAATACACTTTGATCATAAACCGGATTTAGCATTGCACCTAATCTGAATTCTCTTCCTAGGGCACTATTTCCTTTTGATACAAGTCCGCCCGCATGATTATATGAATTATTTTGAGAAGAAAATCCGGCATTAACCCTAACACTTACATAAATTAAATCGTCAGCTTCAACTATATATCCTTTGTTAATTACAATTCCAATACTAGTTTTTGGAGTGAACAACTGCGTATTTTGTCCTTGACCAATAGAATAAATATATGGAGTAGTATTCTTGACTACACCAGTTATTATACTACCTCCGTTTGCTATAATTTTGAAATTAACATCGGTGGTGCTTGGTGTAGATATGTATAAATAATGGTCCCCTGCTAAATTTGTAACGCAAGTTAAAGGCGGAATATAGTGTGTTTTACTAAACTGGGAAAAACAACTTATGGAAAAAAGGGTAATGAGTAAGAGTAATGTTTTTTTCATTTGCTAAAAATAGCAAAATTTAGATTATCTTTTTAATGAAAAATGACCTTTTATTACTCTGCCGTTTTCTAAATTCAAATGAAACCAATAATCATCAGTGGGTAATGCGAATCCATTGAAAGTTCCATTCCACCCAATGTCTGAGGTAATTAATTGTTTTAAGAATTTTCCGTAACGGTCAAAAATATGTAAAGTTGATTGGGGTAAATTATCCAGATTTTTAATTTGCCAAATATCATTATAACCATCTCCGTTTGGAGTGAAATAACGAGGATAATCCAAAACATATACCACAAACGGAATTGATAAACCACAGCCGTTTTTATCTCTGGCATAAACTAAATATTCTCCGGGTGCAATTCTATCAAACATTGGATTATCCTGAAAAAAAGAGCCGTCAATAGAAAATTCATAATCCCCAATTCCAGTATGTTCAATTAAAACTGAATTTTCATTTCCGGAAAAATCATTTATTATTGCACCTGTAATCGTTGCTATTCCAGAGGCTGTAACATGATATTTTTTTGTTTTTTCGCATCCGTTTGCACTCGTAACTTTCACCCAATAATCACCAGAAGTACTAATCGAAATCGAATTTGAAATTGCTCCTGTACTCCATAAATAGCTGGAAAAACCAGTGTCAACGGTTAAATTAATTGAAGTACCATTACATAAAACAGCATTCTCTTCTTGAAAATTAGGTGGGTCAAAGTTGTTCACTACAAGTGTAATGGGAGTAATTGCATAACAGTCAGAACCATTTACGATTCGGGCATAAATAATTTGTTGGGTTGCAATGGTATTTTTAAAAATATTTGATAACTGATTTTGTTGGACTATGGCATCCGTTGGATTTAAATAATATTCTACGATTAAGCCAGCAGGTAAACCCGTTACTACTTGAGGTGTTACTTGTGTGTTTAAATCAAATTGGGCTAAACCATCATTTGTACCATCAGTATCGCAAGTTGAAATTGGGTTTTGAACTGCAATAGCGTTATTGGAAATAATCAATTTTACTTCGGCATAATTTACACAGTTAAATGAATTACTCACTCTTGAAAATACGGACTGATTTATGAATTTGTTGCTATACGTTGTAGGATTGGTAATTGGATTTGTTTTTGCTTGAGCATCAACCAACGTTTCATAATAAACAACCGCACTTAAATTACTCACATTGTTTTTTATAACCGCATCGACTTTGGTTAAGTTGAAAATGGATATTCCATCATTGTCGATGTCACATTGTGAAAGAGTAGTGTCATTCAAATCAATTTCTGGAGTATATTCGATTATTATTTCTTCAGTAGCGATACAACTGGGTGTCAATTGCACTTCGACTCTATAAATCCCTGGACCGGTTACAGAATAAGTAGAAGTGTTGTTCGTAAACTCTACATTATTCTTAAACCATTTGTAAGTATATCCTAAACTCGCGGGTAGTTTTGTGTCAATATTAAAGCTTTCACCAAAACAAATAGGGTTGTTTGTCGCTAATAATCGGTCTGATCCCAAATCAATTTTTGGTAAAAAACTGCCCGCTTCAATAAATACTGCGGAGTCATAATATTGGTTTCTCTGGTCAGCGATTACTAATTTTATATGGTATGTTCTTCCCGGTTGAACTTTTGTTTGAGCGGTTAAAACTTTAGTTTGCCCAGCATAATTAATTGGACTGGTAGCGGTGTTGAAGCCGCCAAAATAGAATTCGTTTTCCGGACCACAACTTTTTATGGGTTCGGTCGAATTTGGAATCGGATTAATTAAAGGGTGAATGCTTTTTGATGAAACGGGAGTAGAAGTACCAGGAAGCAATGCTAAATTAGTATAAGTAGTTGTATTTATTTCTTTGATTAAAAAGGCGAAACCATCAGAATAATTACAAGGAAAATCATCTTGGTATTCATTAGAAGCAAATATATAATCAAAACTTATGAAATCTGTCAGAGCTGTAAAATCGAATTCTAAAACCGTCGCGTTTATTGTATTTGTTATTCCTAATGCTTGTTCTAAATCAGTATCTCCCAGCCAAGAAGGATTTCCTCCTCCCAAGTTTCTTACAAATGGGCCTCTGGAATTTTGACTACTTCTCGTACTCAAAAGAACGCCTTGTGTAAAAGGGAAACTACTCCCTTGATTATTAAAATAGGCGTAACTGTTTTGACTGCCGGAAAATGAATCTCCTTTTGCGATGAAATTAGAAACATTGGCGCAAGAACTATTTACTAAAATATTTTCAACAAGTTGTTGCGCTGTATATGAGTCGTTTACTGAAATAGATTGAGCGGTTGCATCAAATATAACGCAACAAATAAAAATATAGAATAATATTATTTTCACACATTTCATCGTGTGTAAAGATACTACAAATCTCTATTTTTTAATAATCGATAGGAAAGGAAAATAAAAATTACAGTCCAAAATAATACGATAAGAATAGCCGATAGGTTGACACCATATTCTTTAATATTATTCAAACCAATTTGTGTTCCCAAGTTTTTTACCACTGATAATCTGGAAAAAGGTTCTACGATTAAATTCGACATGGATTGTAAAGGTAAAAATTGGGTAAAAGATGCTGCCGTAGTGCTATTCGGGAATACTTTAAAAGTTAAAACGCCATTGATAACTCCTTCGATGATATTCCAAACTAAAAGAAATCCCAGTGCAAAAGCAGAACGCTTTACCAATATTCCTAAAAATAAACAGAAAGAGAAAAAACCGACCAGTTTGACGAAATAGGCTAAAAGATATTCTAAATCAGAGAAAACGATACTAAACTCAGTGTAGGAAGAATAGCTTAGTCCTAAAATGAGTGACATTATGAAAATAAAAATAGTTGATACCGTTGCAAATAAAACAACAGTCAGAAATTTAGACTGAATAAACTCCTTTTTACTCATTCCATCAATTAAATTTTGTTTTAGTGTTCCATAGCTGTATTCATTTGCCATCATGGAGACAATTACAATCGCTAAAAACAATTTTAATATGGCTGCGATATACGTGTTGAAATGCCATATAAAAGGGAAATTAAAAATTCCCATCTCTGCAAGATGAAATTTAAAAATGCCGAGATCAAATTTAATGGAGGCTATTAATGCTATAAAGGTTAGGAGAATAAAATAGGCCAATGTTAAAACACGGCTGGCTTTGTTTTTCCAAATTTTTTGTAATTCTATTGCAAGTAATCGTTTCATGATTTAGTTTTTGAAAGTTGGATTAGAATTGGTCAGTTCTAAAAATTGTTCCTCTAAGCTGTTTTTACGCTTTACCAAATGATTTAGTATAATGTTTTTTTCAAAAAGAAATCGATTCAATTCCTTAGCGTCTAAATCATTTTTTAAATAAACTAAAATTTTTCCATCCTCGTTTACAACATTTTTAAAAGCTGGATGAGTTTTAACCGCTAGGATTAAATTTTCAGTATCATCAGCTTGTAATTCAAAAAAGTCTTCATTTGCTGACATACCATCCACTAAGCCAGTATATAAAATTTCTCCTTTCCTTAAAACCAAAACATGGGTACATACTTTTTCTACTTCGTCTAATAAATGCGAGGCGAGTAAAATGGTGGTTCCTTTTGACGCAATTTGTTTGATGATATCTCTAATTTGATGAATCCCTTGAGGATCTAAACCATTAGTAGGTTCATCAAGAATTAAAATTTCAGGATCATTCAATAGGGCCGAAGCTATCGCTAACCGCTGTTTCATTCCCAAAGAAAAAGTACTGAATTTACTGTTTTGTCGATCAACTAAACCTACCAATTCAAGTTTTTCATTGACTTTTGCATAGTTGATTCCTTTAATTTTACAAACCAGTTCTAAGTTTTCCTTAGCAGTCATATAAGGATAGAAATTGGGTCTTTCTATAATTGCACCTACTTTTTTTAGGGCTTCATGCGTTTCCATAGAACCACTAAACCAGCTGTATTCTCCAGAGGTTTTATTAACGACATTCAATACAATTCCTAAAGTTGTTGATTTTCCGCTCCCGTTGGGACCTAGAATTCCGTATACATTGCCTTTATGTATGTCGAAAGAAACGTTTTTTAAGGCTTGCAGTGAGCCATAACGTTTGTTGAGATTTTTGATAGAAAGTATAGTTTCCAATAGGTTCGTCTTTTTAATTTAATATAGGACGAACAAGATGGGATATTGTTACTGTTAAACTTGAATTAGTTGATTTTAGAAATGAGTTTGCATAGCGTATCTAATTTTTGAGCAGTAATTGGCTTCATTATATAATCTTTTATCACATCATATTTTTTCGCCATTTCTATATCTGCAGGGTCGATTGAAGAGGTCATGATAAAAATTGAAATTTCTTTTTTTATGGGTAAATGAATAAATTCATCCAAGAACTGCCATCCATCCATTACGGGCATATTTAAATCAAGTAAAATGGCATCAGGTAGAATTTCACTATCGTTCCAATTTTCTTTTAATTTATCAATTGCGAATTGAGCATTGTTAAAAGATTCGATTTCTTCACAGAACTTGTTTTTAGAGATGAGAATACTCATCAATTTCACAGTTAATTTATCATCATCAATGATGTAGGTTAATTTATTTTTCATTCAAATAAATTTTAAAATTTGACCCAAGACCTTCTTCGCTTTCTACTTCAATTTTTCCATTCATGGCTTCGAGCTGGTTTTTGGTTATAAATAATCCAATTCCTTTTGCATCTTCGTTGCCGTGAAAGGTTTTATTCATTCCAAAAAGTTTATGCCCATTTTTTTTCAAATCAATGCCTAAGCCATTGTCTCTAAAGTTTATAACGGTGTAGTTGTCTATGATTTCGTAACCAATATCTAAAGTGGCTTTCCGTTTTGGAGATTTATACTTAATGGCATTTGTGAATAAATTCAGCAAAATACTATCTAAGTAAGCCGGAATTGCATTAACAACCAGATCTTCTGGGATTGTATGTGTAATTGTTATTTGGCTGTCTTTAATGGCCAAACTCAAAGCCATTCTTGTTTTTTCGATTTCACTTTTTAACGGAATCTTAGTCTTTTCAATATTTGTTTTTTGCTGAATGGTTATAATTTCATTCAAATATTCGATTGTTTCTGACAGTTTCTCTGTTCCTTCTTTAAATAAATCAAAATAGGAAAGCTTTTCAGTAATATCATCTGTATTTTCAATCACATCCACTACCATTGATAAATTACTGGTGTGTGAGCGTATGTTATGAGAGACTATGTGAGTGAAATTGTACAGTTTATTGTTTTGACAACTGGTTACATCTAATAATTTTTTAAGTTCAAATTCTTTTTCGATTCTTTGAGTTACGTTTCTGCCGACACCAATAAAATTAATTAAATTGTTATTACTGTCAAAAACGGTAGTTATATTTAGTTCAAACCAATACTTCTCTTTGTTTTTATTATAATTTAGTATTGTAATTTTTATACTTTCTTTATTTTTAATTGCTTTTCTCATTAATGCTGTAGCACTTAAATCAGTTTCGGGGCCTTTGGATAAATAGCCAGGTTTTTGTCCTATTATGTTCTCCATATTTAAACCGGTAAGATCTAAATAGGCTTGATTTGCCCATACCGCTTCTCCTTTTTTATTTGCAATTACAATGGTGTCCGTAGTTTCGGAAGCTGCAAGAGATAATAAATTCAATTTAGCATCAACATTCTTCCTTTCACTTATATCTCTAATGAAACAAACCAAATACGTTATGTTATCGACCTGAAATTTTTTCCCGGAGGCCACTTCCACAGGAATGATTTTTCCGTCTTTTCTTTGAATATTAGTTTCGTTAATAATATAATCATCCTTAGCTAAGTGATTGACGAGAAAAGCCCCAACTTTTCGTCTGTATTTAACTGGAAATAAGTGAGAATTATGCCAACCAACCAATTCTGAGTTGTCATATCCGGTAAGTTCCGAAGATCTCGAATTGCAACTGGTTACAATTCCATTAGAGGAGTCAATGATAAAAATAGCGTCATTGGCACTAGTAAAAATGGAGGAAAATTTCTCTACGCTTAACTGCAATTCATTGATTAAATTCTGCTCTTTTGTGATGTCTTGAAATGTGCCCAATAAATTCATGGGTTTTCCGTCAATAACTTCTATCTGACATATAAATTCGATATACTTGATGTTATTTTTAGCAGTAGTAATCTGAAATTTATCATCAAATGAAATCCCTTCGTAGGTTGCTCTTTCGATAAGGAATTTTATCCGATCTCTATTTTCGCCCTCTGTATAAAAATTAATACCATTTTCAATAACAGGTTCAAAATCTTCAGGAACTTCAAGAATAGATTTTGTGACAGCATCCCAATATACATCATCGGTTTGCAGGTTCAATTTCCAGATTCCAATTTTAGCTGACTGCGCAGCCTTGAAATAAAGTTCAAGCTTATCTGTCATTTGTAGGGTTTAAATATTTTAATCGTCTTGGGGACAACCAAATATAAAGTTTATATCTTGGCGTTAGTGTTTTTTAATATAAAAAAACTGATATTTATGATTTTATTCTTCTTGAATTATGCTTAATTCACTTTTAATCAGTCGTTTGTGTGGTTTTTATTTTAAGCTTAAAACCCGGTTTTTGTCTAATAATTAAATAGTTACGTTTTTTATCGAATTTTTATTCCTTTTTGGTTCTTATCGGATAAAAATAATTTTGACTTTGAATATAAAAATGGTAACCGGGATACTTTTATGCTTCTAATTATGCAGTACTTTGAAAGCATATTTTTAAAAAGGAATAACCTTCAACGGCTTAATTTATTGTAATTTTGTATTAAATCCTTTTTCAAATGAGTAGTGAGCCAGTAATGCTTTTTAAAAAACCTTCGTATCCAATAAACAAATCACTGTTGGAGTACTTAGAACGTTTTGACCGTTTGTCAAAAGTTTCTATTTTTTACGATGATTTATTGCGCTTTTCAGGATCTGTGACCGTTTATGATAAAAATGATGAGGACACTTTATGGATTAGAGTGTATTATAATGAATTTGAAAGGCAAGAAATTGATTTGAATCTAAAAAAAATCTATTCGTTGTTGCATTCTGATGGTAATCTGGGAATTCTTAAATTTTTGAATGTGGATTCCATTGATTACTGCACTTTTGGAAACTCGAAACCTTTTCGAATAAAAGTCAGAAACATACTGAATGATAATTACACTCATTTTTATATCAAGAAAGCAGATGCTTCCCGTATTTACGGACTAGAATTGGAACATATTTTATCTCCGGATAAAATAAATTTTTTAGTGTATAATGACACTTTAATAGAGGAACACATCATGGGGATTCCTGGCGATATTTTTATAAAAACACTTTTGACAGATTGTACTGAAACTGAAAAATCACAAATTGCAAAAGAGTTTGTGAAATTCAACGAGCGTTGCATGATACGATTATTGGGCGATATGCGTTCCTATAATTATGTGATTGTTCCTACACATGATTTTGACCATGTTGTTTATAAAATACGCGCTATTGACTTTGACCAACAATGTTATGAAGGAAATTTTAAAGTCTATAGACCTCAATTTTTCAAAGAAAATTATCCAATGGTAAAATTGGTTAAAGACAAACTTCAAAACAGTTCAATCGAGCAATACAAAGATGAGGAAAGAGCGGTTCTTGCCAAAAGAATCCATTCTGCCGAAAATCGTATTAAAAGATTATTGCAAATTATGGGGGATGATGTTATCGCTCCAGAGGAACATTTGAAGCAATTGCAATTAGAATTATATCGTTACACAAATGATTTGAATTTTAAAAAAGCAAAATCTATGGGGAATATCATGAGTGCTGCTTTTGAATTCATTACGAGAAACTTTAAGAATACAAATTTATTTAAAACGGGATTTTAATCTTTTTATAAATTTATAGTTTACATTAATTCAACTATGAGAAACTACATTTTCATCTTATCTGCTTTTACTTTTCTTTCTTGTCAACCAGATTCGGGTACTTTAACAACGGTTTATTCGTTGCCTAAAAAGCTAAAAGAAGTTTCAGGAATTACCTATTCATCTAAAAGCAATTTGCTTTGGACAGTGGAAGACAGCGGTAATGCGAATGAAATTTATGGACTGAATTTTGAAAATGGCAAAATTGAAAAAACAATAACCATCGAAAATACGGAGAATGTCGATTGGGAAGATATCACAAAAGACAAAGATGGGAATCTATATATTGGTGATTTCGGAAACAATGATAATGAAAGAAAGGATTTAAGGATTTATAAAATCGATAAAAAATCCTTAGCAGCTGAAAGTGTAATTCCAGCGTATGAAATTTCATTTGCGTATCCGGAACAAAAAGATTTCCCTCCCAAAAAAACAGAAATGTTCTATGATGTCGAAGGTTTTTTTGAGTTTAAAAATAATTTCTATCTCTTCACTAAAAACCGAAGTAAAGGTTTTGACGGGACCGCTTTTTTATACAAAATTCCAAATACGGCAGGTTTTCATCAAGCGGTTTTAATGGGAGAATTTAAAACTTGTGACAATTACAATCATTGCGCAATTACAAGCGCTGCCATAAGCCCTGATGAGTCCAAAGTTGCTGTTTTAACCCATGATAAGATATTTTTATTCGAAAGTTTCGGAGGTGATAATTTTCTGAATGGAATAAAAACTACCCTCGAACTAAACCATTTTTCCCAAAAAGAAGCCGCTTCTTTTATTGATAATGACAGAATTTTTATAGCTGATGAAAAAGTCAAAAGTGTAGGAGGAAATGTTTATGATGTAAGTGTCAAAAAACTAAAATCCAAATCCTAAACCAAAAGCAATTCGGGCTTCTTCATCGGTAGTTTTAAAATAGGTGATTCTGGCCGTAACTACATTCAAACCGTTCAGCCATAATCCGCCACCAAAAGATTGATGCCATTTATCTGAATTCTCGTCTTTTTGCCAAACTCTTCCATAATCAAAACCACCTAAAATACCGTAGGTCATAGGCAAGACACTTCTTCTGATTTTTCCTAAATTCCAACGTATATCACTACTTTGATAGAAGGATTGATTGCCTAAAAAGCGCTCGTTTCTAAAGCCTCTTAAGTCATAATCACCACCCAAAGTTGCTCCTTGATAAAATTCGAAATTGTTATTCAATAATACTTTTGCTTTCAAAATAGTTGCTAAAACTATTTTGCCATTTGCATCAATTTTATGGTTAAAATTAATTTTGCTTTCTAATGAAGGAAAATTTCTTTTGGCGTCGTTCAAATTCATTTTCCAATTCCCAGCGATAGAAAAACCCATCCCCATGGAAGGAAAAGATGGAATATCATAATTTTCAAAACTATATTTAAGTGTTGCTCCCGCAAATTGCTGACTGTCAAAAACGCCAGGATTTACGATTCCGGGAATATTTATAAATCGATTATTGGTTTCTTCCACGCTGATTTGCTCAAATGAAGTTTGGAAATGTAGTGTGCTTCCATATTTCCCCACTTTTTTGATGGATGGTAAAACTTTCAACATTCGGATGCGCACGCGATTGTAATCCATTCCGAAAGTTTCGTCATTATTTGCAGTTTCATTTCCGGCACCAAAATAATTAATTGTAAAATTCGGACTCGTGAATTGGCTTTCTAAATCTAAATCCCATTTGACAATTGACTTCGGGAAATGCGCATTGTAAACCAATTCATATCCATCTGTGGCAAAAAAGTAATTTGCTTTCAAAATGTGTTTTTGCGTATATGGATTTTGATTGAATTTATTGATGGTATAGTTTGTAATAAAACCTATTTTGACACCATCATCAGGATTATAACCAATATTTGGTAATCCTGAAAAAACATTGTATTTCGGTTTTTCATAATCATAATGACTGGCCTCATAGTCATCGGACAAAATAACTCTGGTTTTTGAATCTAAAACGTAGGTGTTACTTTTTGATTTAAAATCATGAATTTTTACCTTTTTTCCGTTTTCTACAGTATACGAATCTTCGTTTTGTCCTCCAATTAATCGAATGTTTATGTCTGATTTTGAGTTTCCTTTTACTTCAAAAATATCATCTTCATCCAATCCGTAAATCCAGATATTTTTTGTTTTTCCGGCAACAAAATCTTTTGTGTACAACAATTCATCGCCTTCGTTTTTGGATCGGTATACTTCGATCCCAATATTATTTTTTGTTGTCTGGTGGATTATAAATTTGTCCTTTTTATCGGTACCAACAATCAGAACTGTTTTTTGTAACACATTATAATAGTCAGAAGCATAGCGTTGCAATTGTGTTTTTCGTACTTTTAATTTGCGCTTTATAGCTTCTATAGTTTTATCCTGAACTTCTTTTGGCAGATTATCAAAGGCGCTGTCTATTGCACTATCCGAAAGGTTTTCCTGAATGTATTTGGCTTGTTGTAACCAATCGTTTTCATTGGCAGTTTTTAGAAAAGCAAGATCCAAAGGATAAGGTTCGCGATTCAGCCATTTTACATTTTTAATTTTCTCATTAAAGGTTTGCATGTGACGCAATGCAGGCATATTCATCAAAAGAGAAAGGAATGTTCCATCATATTTTGTGAATGCTTGGTCACGATCTCTTGGAATCGGTTTGTAAATTATCTTTTTGCCTACTTTATATTCTCCCCAACGCCATTGATCTTGATGTCTGTCCCAATCGCCAATGAGCATGTCAAATAAGCGTGCTTTGATGTATTCACTTTCATCAATATTATACTTTTCATCTTTGTGAAGATTCTTAAATAAATCTTCCGTACTGATTATCGCGCTAGGACTCCCAAAGCTTTTTACGTCAATTTGGCTGTCAGTAGGCCGTTCTTCCACCATATACAATTCATCCCCAAAATTTGCATTATAATCTTTTAGAGCTTTATGTTTAGGGATATAGTACAATACAGGATTTGTATGTGAAACCCCAATTTTTTCGGCCAAATTTCCAATAGCAAAAGGAGTATAAGGATGTGAAGTGGTATAGAAATCAAATAAAAAATTCTCTGCATACGTATCTTCAAATTCGTTTTCGATAAATTGGTCTTTAAAAGCCACAGCTTGCAGAAAACGAGAAGCGCTTTTTTTCAAGGCGCGCATTACATATTCTTTTCCGTTTTTGTCAACAATTTGCAATGATTTGGACTGATGTCCACCACCGGCACGTTTCGGTTTTAAACCTCCAAAAAGAGTGTCAATCGTAGTGGTTTTTACTTCTATCGGCAAGCTGTAATACTTTCGATAATGGTTCCCGAAAAGGAATTTATAAAACCTGTTTTTATCCGTTTGTTTTTCTGAATAGATAGTTGCAGTGGTAGTTTTTGCAAATGAAGTTGAAAAGTTCTTAGTGCTAAAATCGTCTTTTTTAGCTACTATAAATTGTTCAAAAATCAGTTTTTCTTTGTTGTTTTCCTTCCCGTAAAAAGAAACTTTTGCGGCTCCATTTTCATAAACAGATAATCTTGCATACCCATTTCCACCATAAGAAAAATCATTGGGGTTAACGGCTTTTGCAGCCTCTGATTTTGATCCGGCTCCACTTACAATTTGCTTGATGTTATCTTTTTCAATGTATTGTAAATTATGGTCATGGCCCGAAACTACTATGACATTATTCTGACTCTGCAATAGTGTTTTTATGCGTTTAATAAAATGAGTGTAGTGTTTATTTTGAATGTCTTGCGGGCTTATTCCAGATGTTTTTCGGATGAGGTTGATAACAGAACCTATGACAGGAAGTGGAATCTTTTGTTCTAATGGGAATAGTTGTTTTTCCAATGAAAATTGACCGCCGTGTGTTCCATAGCTCATTAACGGATGATGAAGCGCCAGAATTATTGTTTTCTCCTGATTTTTATTCAGAATATCTTCTAGCTCATAAAAAAAAGCGTCTCTTGATTTTATCGTGCAATCATCGTTTATGGTTGGACTTTTATCCCAATCTTCCAGAAACCATTGGCTGTCTATAGTAATCAGTGTTAGATTTTTATTGATTTCTAAATCATCAATCCCACAGCTTTTTCTGGGTAAGAATGATTTTTTATCATTTAAATATTCCGTTACAAACTTTGCTTGGCGTACTAAACCTTTTATTCCACTGTACCAATCATGATTTCCAGGAATAAAAATGGTTTTGCCTTTGAAGTTTTTAGATAGCTTTAGTTGATTTGTCAGCTTATTTTCGGCAATAATTCGCTCATTTGGATGGTCAGTATTAGGGAGTCCCTTTGGATAAATATTATCGCCAAGAAATAAAAGAGTCGTATTGTTGTTTGCTTTTATTAATCGATCTTCCAGTAAACCAATTGTTTGTTGCGCTTTTTCTTCATTGGCGTTTCCGGCATCGCCAATTAAATAAAAAGTATGTGCAATTTTTGAGCTGTCTGTTTCGTTTTGTACTACTGGATTTTTGATTTCTTTACCAAATTGGGCGTGATGTGTTGCACATGATTGAAAAATCAAGGCTGAAACAAATAACATAAAAGTCACTTTCTTCGAGGTAATAAAACAATTATCCGAAAACAATTTCATAATTTAGTAGTATAAAAATTTATTTATGACTCTTATCGATCAAGCCCAAGATTTTGTTTTTAATTTACTCAAAGATAAACTTTCTGTTTTATATACCTATCATAATTTTAATCATACACTTGGCGTAGTTGATGCAGTTAATACACTGTCCGACAGTGAAAATTTAAATCCTACTGACAAAGAAATGCTAGTAATCGCAGCTTGGTTTCACGATACCGGATATATAAACGGTTGTGCAAACCACGAAGATTTCAGTAGTGTTATTGCAGCCGATTTTTTAAAAGAAAAAGGAAAATCGGATGATTATATAAAGAAAGTTACTGGCTTAATCAAAGCAACTATGAAGGATAGTGTACCTCAAACCCTTTTAGAAAAAATAATAAAAGACGCCGATTACTACCATCTTTTTAGCGAAGATTATGCTTTGGCTTGTGAATTTTTGAGAACAGAATGGGAAAACACAGAACAGAAATCATTTACGGATAAAGATTGGGCGATAGAAAACAAGGACTTTTTAGTAAGTAAGCATCATTTTTATACGGATTATGCTTTAAAAAATTGGCAGCCCTCAAAGGAAAAAAATATTAACAAAGTACAGAAAAAAATTAAAAAAATTGAAGTAGAAGCGAAAGAAAAGCTAGAAAAAGAAATCAAAAAAAGAGAGAAAGAAGAAAAACCAGAACGGGGTATAGATACTTTGTTTAGGGTAACATTAAATAATCACACGCGTTTGAGTGGAATTGCCGACAGTAAAGCCAATATTTTACTTTCTGTAAATGCGATTATCATTTCTATTGCACTATCTACGATTATTCCAAAATTAGACAGTCCAAAAAATGCTCATTTGGTTATTCCTGTTTTTGTCATGTTAATTTCTAGTGTAATTACCATCATTTTTGCTATACTTTCTACACGTCCAAAAGTGACTAAGGGGGTTTTTACGAAACAAGACATTGAAGATAAAAAAGTGAACCTGCTTTTCTTTGGAAACTTTTATAAAATGCCTTTGGAGGATTATGAATGGGCTATGAATGAGATGATGAAAGACAGAGAATATCTGTATAATTCGATGATTAAAGATTTATATTTTCTGGGATTGGTTCTGGAAAAAAAATACAGACTGTTGCGAATTGCCTATAATCTTTTTATGATAGGAATAGTTCTGTCGGTTATTGCTTTTGTAATTGCTTTCAAAATGGTTGGTGTTTAGTTTAATTCGTCCAATAAATCCTGATAAGAATACTTTTTAGTCATTGCTCTATTCTCGGCATTAACCACTTTTACTCTTATGGCTCTTAGCCCGGAAACACCTTGTAATTCTTCCACCTCGAATTGTTCGATGTTTGGTTCGAGAATATTTTTGAATTGCAGGAATTTGATGTATTTCAAATATTCGGTTTCTTCCTGATTATGTGAATATACGATGGTGATTTTTTCTTTTTCGGTAATACGGTCTTTAGTCCCTTTGATGTTGGCTTTATCGATTCGTTTTTTCACCACTTCATATCTCGCATTGTATGTTCCATCAACATCAAAACGCTTTTCATCCATTCTAAATCGGATAGAAATAGGGGAACTAAACACCAAAATTAGAGAAGTGACATCTAATTTATAGGGCAAAGAAGACTTTAATTGATGATGTTCCAACTCCATTTCACACAAGGTTTGCAATTGCCACAATCGTAAATTATTAAGATACATCATGTCAAATGTTAGATTTGGAGCAATGGAAGCACCAATGTACAAGTTATGTTCTACCCCGTCAGTTTTAAACCGTTCGTAATAATGCGGAAAAATATTTTGTGCTTCCGTTTGTTTTTTATCAATAATTCCAGCCAGTTTTTTATTGACAATAGACATTGCATTATCGAATTTCTTTCTGGATTGATAAAACAATCCCGTTTTTTCATCTAGTTTTTCAAAATAGTTTTCAACTAAAATTTGGCACTCATTGTCCATTTTGGAATTTTTTAAAATGGGATGAATTTCAGTTTCAATATAACGTTGAATCTGTTGTTCGGTATCCGCTTTCAGGGGAGAATCCAATTCTTTGAAAAACGATTGTAATTCAAATTTTCGCTGTTCCAACAATACAAGATTGGTATTGGATTTTAGATTTTCAAAAATTTGCAAGAGTGTTTTCAGTTGATTCTTTAGATCTGCTTTTACGGTCTCGTTTCTATGCTCGGAAGAGCCTTTAATGTCAATCTGACCATATAAAGGATATACCTCTTTGAAAACAATTTCTTTAAAAATATAACCTTTACTTTGATTACTGGTTAGGAAATATTTTTGGGCTTCTTTTCTGAATTTCCAATACACGCTAGGATGAATCGTAGTATATTCTCTTTGAATAATGGCTTCTATTTGGTGTTGCATATCATTGTTATAACGTTCCAATGTATCCACCAAATAAGGCAAAATTAAGTCCAGATTGTTTGCATTGATGCTGTTAAGCTCTCTTGGCTTTGCCGAAACTAATTCTATAATACCCAAAAGTTTATCATTTTTTATTACCGGAGCAAGAATACAGCTTTGAATATTCTGTTTTAACAAATGCTCTCCCAGTTTTTCATTTCCTGATGTTAGAGCTAATTTTTCAACATTTGAAATTATAAAAGGTTTATTTTGCTCTAAAATGGTTTTTAAAGAGCAACCAAAAAGGGCGTTTTTACAATCGACTTCTTCGATATCGTGAAGAATAAAACTGCCTATTTTTTTTTCATCATAAATTGGCCTTGTAAATTTTTCATCTTCTTCATTATAAATGATGAAACCGACTTGTAAATCGGATACCTTAAAAATGGAACGAAAAATAGTTTCAAAATTCAGGGTGTTATCGATTTGTTCCGTTTCTGATTTTAGAAGATTACTTTTTAAGTTTGAAATGGCACTTTCAATGGAAGCATCAAATAGAGATACGATACCAAAGCCTTTTAAAATCCAACTTTCCGATGGGAATTTTTCTTTCCACAAATCGATATTATCATAATTATCCATCAATAAATCGATATCCTCTGGAGTTAATGTCATCGCTTTATCAGTAGGGATAATTTCCATAAAATCGGCATTATATAGAATTCTATAATGCTTCATAATGCCATTTGCATCTGGAATATCATAAAATAAAGGTCTGTTGAAATCAAAATGTTGATTATAAAATGTGTTCAGAATCAAAATGCAATTCATGATGTAGAATTGGTGTTCATCAAAATCCCGGATTGTCATGTCAAATGTTGTCCCGGCATTATGAAGTGTTTTTTTGAATCTTTCGGTATAATTAAAAGTAAAATTCTGGAAAGGAATCGTTACTGCTTTAATTTCATTATTAGTTAAGGCAGTAGGAAATAGGTCGGCTAATAGGTATTTGATTACCGTTTCATTTTCATGAATTAAATTTAAATCTTCAATTCCTGTTCTAAATTCAGGAAAAGGTTCTATTTGTTTTAATAATGCTTTGGCGTAATTGGAGCGATAATCCACATTGGTGACAGCAATTTCTTCGAGAGCTTTAATAAGCTTATGGAATGAAATCAAGGTTTTGAATGGGCTGTCTTTAAAAAAATTACGAGTCATCCTTTTTGTTTTACGGAAAAACAAATTTACAAATAATTCGAAACCAAAAGTCTACAAATTGTCTTTTAGTTTCATCTTTAAGAAGCTCTTATTTGCAAGTATTTTTAAGAGAGTTTCTTTTAAATCAAGTTATGATTTGCTGATAAAGGTAATATTGGAGTTCAAGAGACTTTTTTTTAATTTATTTTTTTGTCTCAATAACATTATTGATTGGATTAATATAAGGATTAGCATCTTTTCAAGGGTTTTATAGTGTTAGTGATAAACTGAATTTAAATTTTATAAAGGCATGCTTTCTTCAAGAATAAAAAGGGAATAAGTTGTTGTTTTAGAATCGAATTAATTGTAATAAATAAGAGATTATTTCATATAGAATGAATTCTTTTATTATAGAAACCAATCAGTGTTTCATTTATTTCTTTTAGCTCTGGGGTAAGAAATGTTTTTCTGCCTTTTTCATCGTTAGTTAATTCGAGTTGACAAACAGTGCATTTAAATTCTTTGAAATGATTTGTGACATTTCGGGTTGTTATTATTTTATGGCCAAATAGTGAACACAGGATTCTTTTATTTATAAATTTTTCTTTGATTTCGGTTGTGTTCATATATTTGATTATTTAGATTTGGGGGACTAAACTTAATTAATAATCGTTTAAATATCAAATAAAATCGATTAAATACATTTTAAATTAAATAAAACAATAAAATTCTTATAAAATTAATATTTTTTTATATCCTCATGTAAGAAGGTGTGAAAAGGGCATAAAAAATCCCCAACTACTTAACTAATTGAGGATTGAATATTTAGAAGTGTAACTAGCTTTTCTCTTCTTTGTTGAAATAAACTAAGTAGTAATACATTTGTTTTTCTTCGTCCCAACCTTTTTCTACAAATTTTTCGGCACTTTCAGGATTGATGAAATCCATTTTAATTTGAATGTGTGTATCTAAATTGATTACGTTTTTGATTGATTTTCTCGCATCAGAAACCGCAGCATTAGCAATAGGGAAGGAGGTTACATCTTCAATACTGTATTTTTCTCCTTTATCAATTTTATAGTTCTTGAATTCCGGAATTAAGTCTGGATTATCTAGTACTTCATTCAAGAAATTTGTTTCCTCGAACTGATCGTTTTTTGCAAAATAGTTCACAGAACGGTTCATGAACATCACTTCTTCTTTCTTATCTTCAGCAGGGAAGACAACATCTTTGGCGAAGTTCTGACAGAATTTTAAATACTTTTTAGTGATGAAGTTTTCATCTTCAAAAGCATCAACAGATAAGAAATGTTCTAACCAATATCTGGCGTCATAGCGGTTGCTATCTACTGTAAGGATTTTGTATCCTTCTTCTTTTTTATAATTAAAGATCAAACAGCCTTTGTCTAATTTATTTAGACTTACTCCTTGTTGTAAAATCATTTCTAAGTGCGTTTCTTTTTCTTCAAATTGCAAAAAGTCAGCCTGAATCTCACTTTTGAAAATTCCTATGGCATCCACGACATTATTATCAATACTTACGTTTGTTAAATATGTAACGTATACTTCTCCATTTTTGATGTGAGGATGATTAGACTGTTCAAATAAGTGTTTTGTTATTTTTTTAGAAACCTCATGAATAGTACTAGGGTTTTCAAAAATCTCTGTCGCGTATTTGAACATATCATTGTAATCCAAATCAATTTCATGTGCAAACTGAAAATAGTTTTCTTCTTTTTCTCTAAATGGTTTAAAGAAAAATTCTTTCATCAAAGGCACAATTTCATCATTCAGATTGAAAGGTTGTTCCGATAAAAAAATGGCTTCGTTTCTACTTTTATTACCAACTCTATGAATTGATAAGTTTTCGATGTGTGTATTATATAAGTTGATCATCTTTTTTATTTTTTTAGATAAAAGAACCAAGATGAAAGACAGCAAAAAGGTCTTTTATCTTGGCTCTTGATTCTTAATTGTATAATGCTTTAATTCCAGTTCTCCTCAAATCCAAAGTCTTCAAAACTATCGTCTCCTTCAAACATATCCAGATCATCTTCGTCTAACCCGTCTTCAAATTCATCATTGTAGTTATCTGCATTATCTGATTCAAAGTTTTTTTCCATTGCTTCATCCGGCATTTCTCCATGAGAAAAAATAGTTTCCGGATATAAATTACCAAGAACTTGATCTTCTACAGCAGCCAGTTCTACAAGGAAAGTCCACATATTGATGAAATCATAAACATAGAGGATTTTAGTATTTCCCTTATCTAAAATATCTGACAATTGGTAATCGCTCATGATTTTTTGCTCACCTGGAACATCACCGGTATCAAAAAGTGAGATTTCATCTTCCTGATTCCAAGTTTCATCGCAAGTATAAAATGAAGCCACTTCCATTCCGTCAAATCCAAAGGAATTAAAAATAGCATTGTGCAAATCTTCTAAAGTATCGTCTTCAAGTATTGCAATGTCTCTAAAAACATCTTCTTCCGCGTCTAGAATCACTCTAAATTTATAAACCATAATCTTTGTTTTTATTGAAAGCTCAAAGGTAAAATTTAATTTTTAGATTTAGATTTCAGATTTTCGATTTGTTGATAAGATTTTTGTGTATGCATTCATTTAAGAATGATAGTAATTGAAAGTTCACCCAAGCCAGGATGTTAAGTGAAAACGCTATTCGCAAATGAGAATTTTTATTCGAAGGATTCCATTTTCATTGTTTTTTACTCGTCTGATTTGCTTTTAAACATAGTAGCGACTCTTTTTCTAAATTGATGGTATTTTTTATGATTTGGATATATCCTGCTGTGAGCCATGTTGTTAAAAATTAAAGCAACGACAAGCAAAATAAGTACACCGCTCAAAACAGGAGAAAGTACATACCAATAGCCCAAATTTTTAATTTTTTCAGAACCAGCTATTGCAATCAAAGCGGTCGCTCCGCCTGGAGGGTGTAATGTTTTAGTCATTTGCATCAAAACAATAGATGAAGAAACAGCTAGCGGAGCGGTTAACCAAAGTATATCCGGAACGAATTTATATACCGTAACACCAATAATTGCAGAAATTAAGTGACCTCCAATAAGATTTCTAGGTTGTGCCAATGGACTTTGAATTACGCCATAGACCAAGACACTTGATGCACCGAATGAACCAATTAAATAAACCACATCTGAATCTGGTAACGTTTGAGATTGTAAGTAGGCAATTATGCCAATACCAATGAATGAACCCAAAAAAGCCCAGAAATGTTCTTTAAAATCAATTAAAGTTTCTTTATACAGAATGTATTTAGTTTTACGATAATTTCTTTTTATTTTTTGAACAGGCATAAGCAGTTATTTTATTAAACTTGGCGAATAGGAGTAAACAGTGAATGGATAAATCGCTTTTGCCGTATATTTTGAAACCAAGCAAACCACTAGAATTGGAAGAAGCAATGTATAATCATTGGTTAAACCACAAACTAAGAATATAGCGGTAAAAGGCGCATGAATACTGGCACTCAAAACTGCTGCCATTCCAATTACCATGAAATTTATTGGGATCACATCAGCATTAAAGTAGGTGTTTAAGAGTAAAGCAAGGAGTAATCCTAAAAAAGCGCCGATAAAAAGGCTTGGTGCAAAAACACCACCATCTCCACCAGAAGCAAGAGTAGCCGAAGCAACAATGGGTTTCAAAAGTAAAATTCCAATAAAGGTTAGTACTAACGAAAGTGAAAGTACTATTTCATTTGGATTAATAAAAATAGTTTTGATGGCATGATATCCTTCGCCATAAAGTTGTGGGAAAACAAAAAGAGAAATACTTAAAATCACAGATCCGAAGATAATTTTGAAATAAGGTACTTTTATTTTCGAAAATTGTTCTTTAAAAAACAAAACACAACGGGTTAAATAAACGGAATGTATTCCTGCTATAATTCCTAAAAGTATAAAGTAGGGTATAGCTCTTAAATGCCAAGTCGTAATGTTTACTGCAAACAAAGGTTTTTCATCCAATAAATAAATGAGTCCAAAAGCGATCGAAACGGCTATAAGGTTTGTTAGTACAAACGCCCGAGTTACTTTTTTTGAGATTACTTCGAGTGAAAATAAAATTCCGGCAATTGGACTGCTGAATAATGCGGTAATTCCAGCGGCAACTCCTGCACAGATTAATTCTGTTTTGTATTGTCTGAATACATTTTGTTTTCTTTGCGCAACAGAACCAATAGTTGCCGAAGCGACAACTGTCGAAACTTCTATTCCGGTAGAACCACCAAAGACTACAGTCAATAAGCCGTTAATGAAATGAGAAGAAATCTTATAACTGGGTAAGTTTTTTGAATTGGAATTGGTACTTTCAAAGATTTCTTTTATCCCTTTGTTTTCCTTCTTTTTAAATACATATTCCCGAAGAAAAAAAATAATTGACAATCCAAAAACTGGAAAAACAACATAGAATATTGGATTTACAATCGTTTGGTGAAAAAAGATTTCTTCATAATATTCCGTAGCATTTTTTAAAATGACACCTAAAAAAGCAGAAAGAAAACCAATTAGAATGGATACAATAACTAGTTTCTGAAGTTTAATGAAGCGATAATTTTTTTTGATTTGCGTGGTATTGTTCATTTGAAAATTAATTGTCTGAATATTACAAATTTAGAGAAACAAAATCAGAATAGAATTGAAATATAGATTGGAATGTTTTCTTTTATGATTTTGGTAATATTTTTACTTTTTTACAAATAGAAATGTTTTATTTTTCATAAAATTCTATCGGTAATCCGTCTGGATCAGCAATAAAGAAGAAGCTTTTTTGCGTAAATTCATCAACACGAATTTCCTCTGAAATGATATTTTTATTGACCAAAAAATCTCGCGTTTTTTGAATATCGTCAACTTCAAAAGCTAAATGACGTAATCCTAGCGCTTCTGGTTTTGAAGGGCGTTGTGGAGGATTTGGAAATGAAAAAAGCTCAACGATATAATTTTCGTTTAAAGCTAAATCGAGTTTATACGATTGTCTTTCCTCACGGTAAATTTCTTGAACAATTGTTAGTCCTAAAATTGAGGTATAGAAAGTTTTTGATTTTTGATAATCAGAACAAATAATGGCAATGTGGTGGATTTTGTTTATTGAAAGCATATTATTTTAAAAAAAATTGAATTCATTTTTATCTTCAACATTTTGCTGAAGATGTTCTGAAAATATCGTCTTCGGTAGCGTAGATTACTCTGAATTTGTAAACTATAATTTTTAGTTATTAAAAATCAAAGGTAAAATTTATATTCAGTTTTTAGGTTTTCGATTATTGGATTTTGAAAAAGTTATAGTTTGTGCCCAATTCTAATTCCGCCCCATTTGTGAGGATCGCCTGTTTTGAATTCCCTCGAAAGTTCAGATCGTGAATATTCGAGATAAAGTGCTTTGTATTGTATGATAATCCCATAATTAGTTTGAAAAGTAAATCTATCGATATCGCTATTAGCAATAACATAAGGACTTTTTCGATTAAAAAGCCCACCTTGTAAACTCGTATCATATCCAATAATAGAAACTAAGCCTTGTAAATAGCCATAAATCTGGAAGTCATTTTTGTTTTTTACGGAAGTAAAAGGAAAATTAATTTTTCCTAAAGTAGTTGTTAACCCTCCAGATATATTTGTGTTCACAGTTCCCAATCGAAGTTTTGCGTTAGAATTTAGCGCCAATAAATTGTGGAACTTATATAATTGTTTTTCATGAGCAATTTCATAATTTAACAATATATCATTTTTGATTTGATATTGCCAACCATGTGGGATTTCATCATGAATCCATTCGTGAAATTTAGTTTGCATTTCCTTGCCTAAAGCGCCGGGGCCAATAATTCCAATGCTTAATGCAGAAGAAAGTTTGGTTTTATGAATAGTATCTGTCGAAATTAAAAATGATTTTAGCATTATCGCCGCGGAAAAAGGCCTATCCCCGTAAAGGATTTTATCTGACTTGAGGCTTGTTGGTGCAAAGCCCATAAGTTCTATTGATAATCCATATTTTTGTTCGCTGTTTTTTAATTTTTTAAATAAGTTGTTTATCGGATTCTTTATCAGTTTTGGGCTTGCAAGTTCAAAATTACCACCTTGCGTGTAGTAATGATCGGTTGCGGTGAAATAGTCGTTGTCATAATGAAAACGAAAATAATTATTGCTTTTTAAATCTCTAAAAGCTGCAGTATTGTCAATTCTTTGGGAAAATGATAATAGAGGCAAAAGCAACAAACAGACAGTATAATATTTTTCTAATAAATTTTTCATACTCACATATAAAAAAATAATTCTCCGATTTTTATAATTTTTAATCCAGTTTGCAAATAATCAAATTAAAAAGATAAATTATTTCAGGTAAGTCATTTCAGGAAGATTTGCAGTGGCATCTTGAATCAAAGCATCAGAATGAAGTTTATGGATCAAAGCTTTGGTTTCATCAATATCATTTATTCGGAAAAGAAACAGTACTTCGTTTTTATCATCGGCATTTTGCCAAAGATGCTCCAGAAACATATTGTTTTCGGCATGAAAGGCTTTGTCTTTTTCTAAAATTTCCCTGATGATTGTAATGGGAACATTCTTAAGTTTTGCTAATAAATGTGGCATTGTTTTTTGAATTGATAAGGTGTAAAATGAACAAAGCCTAATCAATCGATTAGGCTTTAGTTTTTTATTTTTTTGCGTCGGAACAAAGTCCTACAATCTCATGGAAAGTGTCGTGTAAGTCAGTAATTGATTTCAAAATTGCGGCATCAGATCCATTTGAAGTGACTAATTTATGTAGCGCTTTGCTTTTTAACTGTAATCGTTCTGCCGATGCTAATATTGCATTTGTTTTAAATTCGGCGGGAATATCAGACTTTAATAGCATTGCTGCTTTGTTCATCATTTCTTCTGAACGCGTTTTTATTGGTGCAAAATTTCCTTCTTCAGCCGGATGAAATGTTTGCGACATTACTTCGTGAAATTCTTTTATGGCTGGCCATTTATCAAAAGTGGATTGTGCCGAAACGGAGTTTGTAACAACAATTAGTGCCAAGACTAGTAATGCTTTAAGATGTTTCATAATTATTTTATTTGTGTTTAAAGGTTCTAACAAAGATAGGAAATTTTAGTTTTGAGGAGTTTATAATTCGGGTTAGGATATTCATTAAACATTCAATTTCCGAATCACTTTTGCCGGATTTCCTACCGCCAAAGAATTGTCGGGAATATCTTTTGTAACTACTGAGCCTGCACCAATTACACAGCCATTTCCTATGGTAATACCAGGGCAAATAACAGAGTTTCCGCCAATCCAGCAGTCATCACCGATGGTTATTGGAAGTGCATTTTCCAGCGTTTTTCTTAGCTCAGCATCCAGCGGATGTGTGGCGGTGTACAATTGAACGCCTGGTGCAAAAAAGACATTAGAGCCAATAGTTACTTTGGCACAGTCCAAAACAACGCAGTTTACATTAAAATAAACATTTTCACCACAATTGATATTGTATCCGTAATCGCAAAAAAATGGAGGTTCAATATAAAGATTAGCACCTGCATTAGGGATTAATTCTTTTAATATTTCTCGCGCTTTCTTGGTTACTCGGTATTCTGTAACATTTAATCGGTGGAGCAAATTTTTAGATTTTCGTCTGTCTTTTACTAAAACAGGATCGCCTGCCAAATAATATTCTCCCGCAATCATTTTTTCTTTTTCAGTTATCATACTTTTTTTTTTTAGGTAAAACCAAGTTGCTTTTTTATTTTGGCAGAAAGTTTGTTTCTGACTAAAGAATAGGATTGTTCAATGTAAAATTGCCATTCTTTTTCTGTTAGTTGGTTAAGGTCGTTGGCCATAACCCATTTGTAACGCGCAGTGTATGGCGCTGGTTTAAAACCTTCTCGACTGCTTATTTCTTCAAACTCTTCATCTAAAACTTTAAATGCCGCTGAAGTTGGGGATTGGTTCAGTCCAATAACAAAAAATATTTTTTCTCCAATACAAAAACACAAGTCGTCCTTCCATTTAATGTTTTCTGTTACCGCTTCATTTGATTTACAAATAACCTGTAATTCTTCAATGTTCATAAAATTAGATTTTAGTTTTGGCGATTTTATCATGAATTTTCAGTGTTTCCTGCAGTGCTGCACTTCCGTACCAAAGCGTCAGTTCCGCTTCCAGAAGTTTCGATTGTACAGCAGGATCTGTCGCCACAAATGTTTTAGCTTCTTCGATACTAGTGGCATTAAAAATATAAATACCTCTATAATTTCTTTCGTTTTTCATAAAAGGACCGGCAACAACCAGTTTCCCTTCTAGCGCTAATCGATTAATATTAGCCATGTGTCCTTCAAATAATTTTTGTTTTTCCTCCTTAGTAGCAGTTGTATTGCTTCCTGTTTTTAATAAACAAAAAACATATTGCTTCATTCCATAATCATCCGCTTTTAGGGATTTGGCTAGTTTTTCATCAAATATAGATTCGGTTTCCTGAGAAAATAACGCAGTGCTAAAAGAGAACAGTAAAAGTAAAAAGAGTGATTTTTTCATTTTTTCAGAATTTGATTGCAAACAAATTTAAGGTTTTCATTATAAAATAAAAAATGCGTGATTTCAAATTCTGAATTTATTTACTAAAACAACTCATCCTGTAATTTCAACAGTTCAGTAATAACTTTTTCCAGTTTTGATTTTTGCAATAGATATTTGCTGTATCAAAATCAAATATCATGAAACCAACAATCATTCAACAACCAAACCATTCGAACAGAACCCTTAAATCGATTTTTACTCTTGCCATTTTATTATTCTCTGTAACTCTATTTTCCCAAGTTACTATTTCAGGGAAAGTGGTTGATGAAAAAGGAAAACCAGTTTCGGGAGCCAATATTTTTATCGAAGGGACTTATGATGGTGCTTCGAGTAACGAAACGGGTAGTTTTAGTTTTACAACTACAACAATCGGGAATCAAACTTTGGTTGTGAGTTTCCTGATTTTTGAAACTTCAAAAACAGTAATTGATGTCGCTAATTTCCAAAATAGAACCATCAAATTACGAGAAAGTGTTACTTCGCTTGATGCAGTTGTGATTACCGCAGGAACATTAGAAGCGGGCGATAAAGCAAGAGTTTCGGTTTTGAAACCGTTAGACATCGTAACTACAGCGGGTTCAGCGGGAAATATTATTGCAGCTTTGCAGACGTTGCCAGGAACACAAACGGTAGGCGAGGACGGGCGATTGTTTGTTCGTGGTGGCGAGGCCAATGAAACACAAACTTTTGTAGACGGGATTCGGGTGGCGCAACCCTATGGCGCAACCACGAATAATTTACCTACACGAGGCAGGTTTTCCCCTTTTTTATTTAGTGGAATATCATTTTCTACAGGCGGTTATTCAGCGGAATACGGAGAGGCATTATCCAGTGTTTTGCTATTGAATACACAAGATGAACCAGACCAAAATAAAACCGAAATCGCTTTGATGACCGTAGGTTTAGGACTTGGAAACACCCAAAAATGGAAAAAAAGTTCTTTGAGCGTAAATGCGAATTACATTAATTTAGCGCCGTATCAAGCGGTTATTCCTCAAAATGTAGATTGGAACAGTCCTTTTCAATCTTTGTCAGGAGAAACGGTGTATCGCTATAATTTTAATAATGGGATTTTGAAAGTATACGCTGCTTTTGATAGCTCTAAATTTGATATTAATCAAGAAAACATCAATTCGCCGGAGAAAATCAGAGTCGATTTAAACAATAATAATTTCTATTTGAATTCGTCTTACAAAGGCGTTTTTGGGAATAACTGGCAAATTACTTCTGGGTTGAGTTATGGCTACAGCAACAACAAAATAAATTTGGATTCAGATAAAGTGGCCAATGATGAAAATGCGGCTCATTTGAAATTAAAATTAAAAAAAAGCTTTTCTGACCGATTGAAACTATCTTTTGGAGCCGATTATTTTGTTACTCAATTCAATGAAGATTTTAAGGAGAATTCGGGATCTGTTTTTACCAATGGATATGATGCTAACATTGCAGCTATTTATACTGAAGCTGATATTTTCTTCTCTAAAAAATGGGCGGCAAAAATAGGAGTAAGGGCTTCAAATAACGATTTGTTGAACGAAACTGCTATTTCACCCCGAGTTTCATTTGCGTATAAAATGGCTAAAAACAGTCAGTTTTCATTTGCTTATGGCGATTTTACCCAAACTCCAAATGCGGAATATATCAAATATTCCAAAAATCATCAGTTTGAAAGCGAAAAAGCTTCTCATTATATTTTGAATTTTCAATACAATAAAAACGGGAAAACATTTCGTGCAGAAACCTATTTTAAAGACTACAGTAATTTAGTGAAATTCGACACAGGAATGGCAACGTTTAATTCGGTTTATGATAATACCGGTTCCGGTTATGCAAAAGGTTTGGATTTGTTTTGGAGAGACGGAAAATCAATCAAAAACTTAGAATACTGGGTTTCCTATTCTTACATCGACACCGAAAGAGATTATAAAAATTTCAGTTCTCAAGTCACGCCTAGCTTTGTTGCGGATCACAGTTTGTCAATCGTTACTAAATACTGGATAAACGACTGGAAATCACAAATAGGGTTTACTAATTCATACAGTTCGGGACGACCATACAACAACCCAAACGAAGCGGAATTCATGAATGGAAAAACAAAAGCGTACAACAGCTTGAGTTTCAACTGGGCGTATTTATTGTCGCAGCAAAAGATTTTATATTTCTCGGTTTCTAATGTTTTAGGTTCTCAGAATGTTTTTGGATATGAATATGCCAATAATCCGGATAATGCGGGGTTTTACAACAGAAAAGAAATTGTTCCTACAGCAGATCGTTTTTTCTTTGTAGGGTTCTTTTGGACAATAAGCAACGATAAAAAAGACAATCAGTTGAAGAATCTTTGAAAAGAGTCATAATGTCAAAGGTCAAAGTCCTTGTAAACGAAAACTCTTTCAACTTTATGACTTTCGGCTTTACGACTTTCAACTAAATCACAATTCATCCATCAAATTCTACAGTTCAGTATCTATAAATTTTAAATCAATAAAAACCGAGATACTTTTGAAGTATAAATTATATAACGTTTCAATCATCAAAATAAATAACCATTTAAAAACAAGAAATCATGACAAAAATTATCACCACAATCGCATTATTTGTATGTAGTTTATTATCGGCTCAAGGGCAATTCGAACAAGGAATGGGAAAAGCATTCCAACTTTGGGGCGAAGGAAAAAATACCGAAGCTTCTGATTTATTCGAAAGAATTGCCGGTGCTGAAAAAACAAGTTGGTTGCCTAATTATTACGTTGCATTAGTAAATACTACAACTGCTTTTAGAACAAAAGACAAGGAGCAAATGAATTTGTTGCTTACAAAAGCTCAGAATTCTTTGGATACAGAAATGGGAAAAAATCCCAATAATGCCGAATTATTAGTTATGCAGGCTATGATTCACACTGCTTGGATTGCTTTTGACCCAATGACAAACGGACAAAAATTATCCGGAACTGTTATGGAATTGTACGGAAAAGCACAGGCAATTGCTCCGGAAAACCCAAGAGTTGTTTTTGGTAAAGCAGAGTTTGAAATTGGTGGAGCTAAATTTTGGGGAACTGATACTAAACCAATGTGTGTGCAAATTGAAAAAGCTATTGGACTTTTTGCTACTTTTAAACCTGAAACTCCTTTCTCTCCAAAATGGGGTTTAGAAAGAGCAACAGCAGCATTGAAAAACTGTAAATAAGTCTGTTGATTGTTTCTAATTATTCGTTTTTAAGAAATAAAACAGAGAATTGTAACTATTGAAAAAAGAGAATGATGTATATAAAACCACATTTGCTTAAAGCGTTGTTTATTGGGGTTGTGATTTTTTTAGTGTCCTTTCTAATTGAATTCATTACATTTGGAAATGAGGCTATTAGTCCTAAGTTATATACGTATTTTTTATACTGTATGCTTTATAGCGTTACATTATACCTTGTTAATGCAGCGTTGTTTATGTTTTTGGACAAAACATTTAAAGACAATATGTATTCTACAAAACGGATAATTATTGGGTTTGTCAGCTCTTTCTTTATTTCCTTATTTGTGATTTTTTTGCTTCGTATCTTTTTGAAAGTTATCCTGGAAAAAAAATCAATGACAGATTTTTTAGCAAATGAGACTCCTTCAAATTATATTGAATCTTCAATTATTGCTTTTATCGTATTGTTAGGAGTTCATGCTTTACATTTTTACAAAGCTTACAATGAAAATAAAGTCAAAGAACAAAAAATCATTGCAGGAACCGCTTCGGCAAAGTTTGAAAGTTTAAAAAATCAAATAGATCCTCATTTTCTTTTTAATAGTTTGAATGTGTTAAGTTCTTTGATTGAAGAAAATCCAGATAATGCGCAACGGTTTACTATTTCATTATCAAAGATTTATCGTTATGTTTTGGAACAAAAAGACAAAGAATTGGTTTCTGTTGAGGAAGAATTGGCTTTCGCTAAAACCTATATGAATTTACTTAAAATGCGTTTTGAAAACAGTTTGTTTTATGAATTACCAACCCAAGATGATTGGATTGCTTCATCCCTCACAATGACAGAAGCTAAAGTTGTGCCGCTTTCTTTACAGCTTTTGCTCGAAAATACGGTAAAACATAATGTGGTTAGTGAACAAAGACCATTGCACATCAGGATTTTTGTTGAGGGCGATTATCTGGCTGTTCAAAACGATTATCAAAAGAAAGAAGTGTTGCAGGATCGTCAAGGTGTTGGTTTGCAAAATATCGTCAACAGGTATGGAATTATAACTGACAGAAAAGTCTTGATTATTCAAAACGAGAAAACATTTACGGTAAAAATACCTCTTTTGACGAAACAAATTACAGTTATGGAAACAACTACAAATTACAATGAAAATACGGCTTATTTTAGAGCTAAAAAACGAGTGGAAGAGCTCAAAGGATTTTATGGAAACTTGATTTCTTACTGTTGTGTAATTCCAATTTTAATATATATAAACCTAACTTTTTCTCCAAAATTTCAATGGTTTTGGTTTTCTGCAGCCGGATGGGGATTTGGAGTGACGATGCATGCTTTCAAGGTTTTTGGGTACAGTTCCAATTGGGAAGAAAGAAAGATTCAGGAAATTTTGCGAAAAGAAGAGCAGAAACAAACTTGGAAATAATATTCGGAGAAACTTTAAGGGTTGAATAAATTTAAATAAAAAATCATGGAAAATAAATATCAAAACGAAGAGCGTTATTTTAAAGCAAAAAAACAAGTAGAAGAAATTAAAGGTTTCTATGGGAACTTGGCTGCATATATTGTGATCAATATTTTTTTTCTGATTCTAAATTTAAAAACTTCTCCAGAACATTTGTGGTTTTTTTGGCCCATGTTGGGGTGGGGAATTGGAGTGATTTTTCACGGAATGAAAGTTTTTAATTATATGCCATTTTTCAATAAAGATTGGGAAGAAAGAAAAATTAAGGAATTCATGGATAAAGAAAATGGACAAAAAAAATCTTGGGAATAGTTTTATTTTAAAATAAGAATGAACATGTTTTTTGAATGAATACTTTTAAATAGTAACAAAATGGAAAGAAACTATAAATCAGAACTTGAGGGAATGGAACCCGAAGATAAATATGCTTCCGCCAAAAGGAAAGTGAAACGATTAAAGGGGTTTTACACGCATTTAATTGTTTATGTAGCGATAAATATAGTGATTGTGTTTATTAATATTAGAGATTTAGATGCAGGAGAAAGCTATTTTAAAATAGAAAATTTCTTAACCGCATTCTTTTGGGGAATTGGATTATTGGCGCATGCACTTTCTACATTTATGCCCAATTGGATTTTTGGAAAAAACTGGGAAGATAAAAAGATCAAGGAATTTATGGAAAAGGAGAAAAGCGAGAAATGGGAGTGAAAAGGAGTATTCAGCAGCAGTTTTCAGTTAAACAAATAACCAAATAAACGATTCAACATTTAATGACAACAATAATAATCGAAGACGAAAAACCCGCAGCACGATTGCTCCAACGAAAACTGGAAAAAATAAATATTGAAGTGGGAGTGTTATTGCATTCTGTAGAAGAAGCCATTGATTGGTTTTCTAATAATAAACATCCGGAATTGATTTTTCTGGACATCCAATTATCGGATGGATTGTCGTTTGAAATATTCGAAAAAGTTGAAATTAAGAGTGCCATAATTTTCACAACTGCGTATGATGAATATGCTTTACGAGCTTTCAAATTGAACAGCATCGATTATCTTTTGAAACCCATAGATGAGGATGATTTAGAAATTGCCGTAGCTAAATTTAAAGCGCGTTTGCCAAAACAAGAAACCTTACAATTAGATTTCGAGCAGATTAAAAAAATGCTCTCTAATCCGTTTGAGAAGAATCATAAAAAACGTTTTACGGTAAAAATAGGGCAACACTTAAAAGTGATTTCCACCGATGACATTGAGTGTTTTTTTAGTGAAAATAAAGGAACGTATCTTCATACTTTTGACAACAGAAATTATTTAATTGAAACGACCTTAGAACTTTTGGAACAGGAATTAGACCCGGCAGCTTTTTATCGGGTAAGTCGAAAATTCATAGTTCCCCTTAAAGCGATTAAAGAAATTATAGTCTATAGTAACTCCCGATTAAAGGTCATTCTGCCTTCTTATGCAGCAGATGAGGTGATAGTAAGCAGGGAAAAAGTTTCTGGTTTTAAGAATTGGATTGGGTAGTTTTTAGCTATAAAAAAACTGTTTCAAATGTATGTTCAAAAAATCCTAAGAAGGAAAAATTTTGAATCTTGCAATTGAAACAGTTCAAGTAAGTTTAGGTTTGAGAATTAATCAAATAATGATTTAATTTCTTTTTCTGTCTTGCCTAATTTTTGTTGTAATTTACCCCACATTTCGTCTTCTTTACCTTCATCGTATAGTAAATCATCATCCGTTAAATCAGCAAATTTTTGTTTAAGTTTTCCTTTAAACTCATTCCAGTTTCCTTCAATCTCTTTTGAATTCGGCATAATATCTAAGTTTTAAATTACTATTTGGTCTTTACAAATTTGGTGATTTTAAACTGTAAAATTGTTATACAATTATGTAAAATCATTATATAATTCTAGTGAATTATACAATTTTATTTTATCATGCGTTACTGAATAGGAATGATATTTATGTTGAATTAAGGCTAAAGGTATTGGTTTTTAAAAATCTGACAATATGATGTTTATGTTGTTGGTATAGATTTTAATTATGACGATTTTAAACCTTAAAAAATACTTTCCGAATACCAATTATGACAAAAATAAATACTGTGTAAATTATAAAAAATGGAATGATATATTCTGTTAAATTCATTGGTAACATTACGGCAATAATCAACAATTGAAATCCCAATCCGTAGATAGAAAGTACCGTCATAAACCAGTTTGGAAACGTTTTTACCTTGTATGCCTCTTTATCGAGAGTGTGGATTATTTTATCAAAAGTACCGTAGACAATGGTATAAATTCGGAATAAAATATCAACTGATTTTTGGGTTTCTCCGGGTAAAGCTTTAGGAGATTTGTATTCGAAAATTTTACTAGTTGTATCTCCGCCTACTGATTTATTTCTTAAAATAACATAGTAATAATTGTATAAAGTTCCCTGTAATTGAATGCAAAAAAAGGCAATTAAAGTTAGCCAAAATGATGTTTTCGAAACATAACAAATGGTCATTAAAAACAAAAAATTTAAGATAATATCAAACACGCTGTCTAAGTACCTTCCGGTATAGGAAGGCGTATTTTTTAACCTCGCCAGTTCTCCATCGGCTGCATCAATAATCGATTTTAGAATGATGAAAAAACTGGCTAAAAAGTAATGTCTTTGGGAAATACAGTAAATAGCAATCAAGCCTGAAACGCCAAAAAGTAGGGTGACATGAATAGGCGTGAAACGAGTATTTTTTAATTTATTGGCGAGAAATTTCCCAAAAGGTCTTCCATAATCTGATAAATCTATAAATTTATCTTGAGCTGCAAGTTTAGACATTTAAGTTTATAAACAAAGAAATGCGACAATATAGTCAGGTGTAATAGTTGTTATACTTTTATTTAGATAATCGATGTAATGTGAATGTCATTGCCGTCAGTAAAAAGAAAGCCATTATTTGATGTAATAATCCCAACCAAAGTGGAACACTGTAAAGCAAAGTAAAGACACCCAATGTGAATTGCAAAAATACGATTAATACCAAGATATTGATTCCTTTTTTCTGTAACGAGGAAAGAGTATGTTTTTTACTTGTGAAATAAAGAGCAAGAATTAATCCTACTACAACATATGCCATGGTTCGGTGTACAAACTGAACACCGCTTTTTCCTTCGATAAGATTCAAAAGCAAGGTACTTTTTTCTATAAAAACACTATCATGAATCAATTGCCCGTCACTCATTAAAGGCCAGTGATTGTGAATTAAACCTGCATTTAAACCCGCAACAAACCCTCCATATATAATTTGTAACAACAAAAACACTAATGCAATGCGTGCTAGTTTTCCCAATGGAATTATGACAGTTGCTTTGTTTGGATAGATTAAGTCCAAAGCTACCCAAAGTGTGTAAGCAAATGTGATGAAAGCAAATGTAAGGTGTAATGCCAATCTAAAATGACTTACATCCGGATTGTCGATTAATCCGCTACGTACCATAAACCAGCCCAAGAATCCTTGAAAACCGCCCATGAATAGCAAAACAATACATTTTTTGATGGTCTCAGTAGAAAGACGTTTCTTGAACAAGAAATAGACAAATGGAACAAAAAACACTAAGCCAATTATTCTTCCTATGAAACGGTGAAACCATTCCCAAAAATAGATGAATTTATAATCACTAAGTGTGAAATCATTGTGGATGTTTATTTTTTGGTATTCCGGAAATTTTTTATATTCTTCAAAAGCCTGTGACCATTTTTCTTCGGTTAAAGGCGGAAAAGTATCCGTTACTAAATGCCAGTCGGTCATTGATAAACCAGAATTGGTCAACCGGGTAATTCCTCCCACGACAACCATCATAAATAACAATAAGCAACCGGATAACAACCAAATGATAACGTAATTATTCTCTTTTTTCATTGTTTGAAATTAATTTTCGTAAAGATATTTTAAATGAAACTAAATGTTAATTCAACAAGCGTTAATCTTTAATCCGATTTTTGCTGCTCTTTTTAGCATAAATTGATAGGCTGCCTCATATTCATTTGGAATTTCTCCTTCCAAAATCGCTTCTTTTATAGCTTCCTTCAACATTCCAATTTCTTTGGATGGCTTTAAATTGAATTTTTCCATAATTTCCTCACCAGATATTGGGGGTTGAAAATTACGTACCTGATCGCGCTCTTCGACTTCCACAATTTTCTTGCGAACAATTATAAAATTATTGTGGTATTTTTTGAACTTATTCGGGTTTTTGGTGGTGATATCTGCTTCACACAACGTCATTAGATTCTCTACATCTTCACCTGCGTCAAAAACCAAACGACGCACCGCTGAATCCGTAACGGTATCTTGTGATAAAACAATGGGACGCGAACTCATCATGACCATTTTTTGTACAAATTTCATTTTATGATTCAACGGCATGTGTAAGCGTTCGAATATTTTCTTCGCCATTTTTCCACCAAGAAATTCATGTCCATGAAAGGTCCAGCCTTGTTTTTTATTAAAGCGTTTCGTTGGTGCTTTTCCAATATCGTGCAATAATGCTGACCAACGTAACCAAACATCATCAGTGTGTGGGCAAATATTGTCAACAACTTCTAAAGTGTGATAAAAATTGTTTTTATGCGTGTGACCTTCTATTTCTTCTACTTGATTCAAAGCGGTTAATTCCGGAAGAATAATATCTAAAAGACCAGTTTTGAACAATAACAAAAATCCTATGGAAGGTTTATCTGTCGAAAGTATTTTATTCAATTCATCAACAATACGTTCTCCAGAAATAATTTTAATTCGTTCGGCATTTTTTGCAATGGATTTAAACGAATTATCTTCGATTTCAAATCCCAATTGATTCGCAAAACGGATTCCCCTTAACATGCGCAACGGATCATCAGAAAAAGTAATGTCTGGATCCAGAGGTGTTCTAATTATTTTGTTTTTTAAATCTTCCAATCCGTTGAAAGGGTCTGAAAGGCCTCCAAAATTAGTAGCGTTTAAGGATAAAGCCAACGCATTTATGGTGAAATCACGACGATTTTGATCATCTTCAAGCGTTCCGTTTTCTACAACAGGATTGCGACTTTCAAAATGATAGGATTCCTTTCTGGCGCCTACAAACTCAATTTCAGTGTCTTCAAAACGCAACATCGCTGTTCCGTATGTTTTGAAAACTTGAACTTTTGGTTTTTTTGGAAGTAATTGGGAAACTTTCAAAGCTAATTCGATTCCGCTGCCAACAGCAACAATATCAATATCTTTTTTAAAGTCTCTATTCAAAAGTAAATCTCTCACGAATCCACCAATAACGTAACTTTCGATGTTAAGTTCCTGAGAAGCTTGAGAAATGACTTGAAAAATTGTATTATTTAAGGCTGTTTTGTATGAAGTTTTAATGCTCATTTTAAAAATGTTTAAAGTCTAAAGTCCAAAGTTGTTAAACTGAAAACTGAATACTATTTCCGAATCACTTTCACCTGAGAATCATTCGTTAATTTTATTATTGTTGACGGTTTTCCGCCAATTTTCTCACGGTGCAAATTTACAACATAGTCTACACCTTTTATAATTTCCGGACTAATATCTTTGAAGGCAATAGGAGTAGGTTGACCTGAGATATTTGCTGATGTCGAAACCAATGGTTTTTTCATCTTTTCCATTAATTTAAAGCAAAAAGGTTCTTTCACAATGCGGATTCCCAATGAGTTATCGGAAGAGATTATATTTGGGGCCACATTTCTGGGTTTGTCCAATATCAAAGTGGTTGGATTTTCGGATAAATCAATGATTTGCCAGGCTACTTCAGGAATGTCTTTGAAAACATTGTACATCATTTTTTCGCCATTCATCAAAACAATCATGCTTTGGGTTTCGGCTCTTTGTTTGAGTTTGTATATTTTGGCGACAGCCTCAGCATTTGTGGCATCACAACCAATTCCCCAGACGGTGTCAGTAGGATATAGGATGATTCCGCCATTTTTTATGACTTCGTAAGCATTGTGGATTTCATCACTTGTGTTCATGTGTAGTTTGTATAGATAGATTCTGCTGCAAAAATAATCTTTCTTATTGGTATAAATCTTAAATTTATTTCAGAATTGTAGCACTTTTAATTAATTATAAGATTATTTTTGCTTGCCTATCAACATTCCAAACATGGAATTTGTATAATATTGATTGGTTTTTGAATATTAATTCATCCTTTTTTTTAAATGATTCTAACAGTTTTAAAATATTTACGTATTCGAATTTGTTTTTATTTCTACAAATTATCTGGTATAGATCATAAGACTTTGACGCTAACAAAGTCTAAGGAAATTCCAATCATTATTACAAGCTTTAATCAACTGGAGTATTTAAAAAAGCTAATCAATTTTTTATTGGCAAGAGGTTTTTCAAACCTTGTTATTATTGACAATAATTCTACCTACGAACCCTTATTGCGTTATTTTGATGAAATCAAAAATAAAGCAACCATTCACCGGCTAAAAAAGAATTATGGGCATTTAGTTTTTTGGAAAAGATACGATCTGTTCGTAAAATACGGTAACGGATATTATGTTGTTACGGATCCTGACATTGTTCCTTTAGCCGATTGTCCGGAGGATTTTTTGATTAAATTCCAATCTGTTTTATTAGAAAATAAAAAACGAATGAAAGTAGGTTTCGGATTGAAAATAGATGACATTCCCTTGAGTAACCCTAATAGAGAAAAAGTGATTAGCTGGGAAGCTAAGTTTTGGAAAAAAAAGATCTCCGAAGGAGTTTATGATGCCGATATTGATACTACTTTTGCTTTGTACAAACCTTTCTACCACAGAAAAAACAAGAAATTTAAAACGGCCTTGCGCACAGATTATCCATACGTAGCTTTGCATGGCGGTTGGTATATAGACATGAATAATCTTTCTGAAGAGCAACTTTTTTATTTTAAAACGGCTAATGATTCCAGCTCTTGGAAGATAGATGAAACAGGAAAAATTGCCAATGCTGATTACCAAAAAAAGTATTAAGTGTACTATCAGTTTTATATTTTTGATTTAAATTAATACAATAAAATGAAAAATTCAGTAAAAGTTGTCATCCCTATATATAAATCTTTTTTTGGAGAACTTGAAGAGAAATCCTTCTTGCAATGTGTTAAAGTCCTTAAAAATTATGAAATTGTTTTGGTTCAACCTGAAGATCTAGACAATTCTTATATTACCGAAAAATTTGATAAAATTGTTGTTGAAAGTTTTCCAAAACGCTATTTTGAAAATATTGAGGGATATAATGAATTGCTATTGTCAACCACATTTTATGAACGTTTTTTGGATTCAGAGTATATATTAATTTATCAATTAGATGCTTTTGTTTTTAAAGATGAGCTGGAAGAATGGTGTCAAAAAGGATATGATTATATAGGGGCTCCATGGATTGCTACTCTGGAAAATACTATTTGGTTGAAGTATTTTAATAAATTAGCAAGAAAGTTCAGATCTAAAAAGAAAAACAATCGTGAACAAATTTTTTTTAAAGTTGGAAATGGCGGTTTTTCATTGCGTAGAACAGCATCGCATTATGCAATTGCGAAACAGAATGAGCCGTTTATTTTTGAGTTTTTGAATGCGGAGGTAAAAGAAATTTATGCTATAGAGGATGTTTTTTGGTCTTTAAAAGCATCTGAATTTGATGAAAATTTTAAAATTCCGGATTATAAAGAAGCCTTACATTTTGCAATAGATCGAAAACCTAAAATTGCTTTTGAATTAATTAATAACCAACTTCCATTCGGATGCCATGGCATTAATAAACCTAAAGTTATTGATTTTTGGAAACCGATTTTGAACAAATACTAAGCACTAATTTTCTTATAGTAAAATGAAATGATCGAAAAATATAAATTTTCTAAAACCTTAAATAATTCAAAAGAAGTTCATTCCTTAATGAGGGAATTTAACTCTAAAGGAACTCTTTTTGGTGACGGCAAAAGAAATAAAATAAAACTTTTTGAATTAGAAGGGAAAACGATCAACATCAAATCCTTCAAAATTCCTAATTTAATTAATAAAGTGGCTTATAAATATTTTAGAAAGTCAAAAGCGAGACGTTCTTTTGAATATGCCAGCGCTTTACTAGAAAAAGGAATAGGGACGCCACAGCCCATTGCTTTTCTTGAAAATTATAATTGGCTTGGATTAACGGATAGTTATTATGCGAGTGAGCATCTGGAAACCGAGTTGACTTTCAGAGAATTAGTGGAAATTCCTAGTTATCCGGATCATGATGCTATTTTAAGACAGTTCACTAAATTTTCTTTCGATTTACATGAAAAAGGAATTGAATTTTTAGACCACTCCCCCGGAAATACGTTAATAAAAAAAGTTTCTGAGAATCAGTACCAATTCTTCTTAGTAGATTTAAACAGAATGAATTTTCATAAGGCTATGGATTTTAATCAGCGAATGGAAAACTTAAGCAGGCTTACACCAAAAAAGGAAATGATTGCCATAATGAGTGATGAATACGCAAAATATTACACTGAATCAAGCAATGTGATTTTTGATAAAATGTGGGAATCTACGAATCAATTTCAAGAAAAATTCGGAAAAAAGCAAAGATTGAAAAAGAAATTGAAATTTTGGAAATCTTAATGTTTAGATTTCATTTTTTTTAATTCTTTAAAGCGTACATAAACGCTAAAAGCATTCAAATAACATATTATAATCCCTTTTTTACCATCTAGAACACCCAATCGAATTGTATATTGATAAATAAATTTAAATAGGGGGCGAATATAGAAATGGAATAAGTTTGGGTTTGTTCCTTTAAGATATTCTTCTTTTGCTTTTAAATTTCCGTAAAGAACCATTTTTTGTTTATAACTGGAATAATCGCTGTAAGAATAGTGAATTAGTTTGTTTTTAAATTTACCAATTGTCCCAGTTACTATTAATTTTTCATGTACTGTTTTATGTAAAGCATAATGTACTTTTTCTTTTTGAAATAATCTGAAAATCTTATCTGTTTGCCAACCGCTAAACCGCAGTTTTTTGTTTTCGAACATGAAAGTCCTATAAAAATAATAAGCAGAATGACTTTCTTTTTTCTGAATAGTTTCTATAATTTCTGCCTTCAGTTCCAGTGTAAGTCTTTCATCGGCATCAAGAAAAAGAATCCAAGGATTTGTGGCCAGGTTTGTTGCATAATTTCGTTGCGTAGCATAGTTTTCGAAAGGATGTTGGATAATTTTTACGTTTTTATAGGACGATGCTATTTTTATTGTTTGATCTGTACTAAAAGAATCAATAACCAAAATTTCATCTGCAAAATCTATATTTTCCAGAACAGACGCCATGTTACTTTCCTCATTGTAGGTAATGATTAATGCAGTTAGGGGCAATTTATTTAGTTGTGTTGATTCGCTATTTTGTTTTGCCATTTGAAAGATTTCGTTTTAAGAAAGAATCAACTTTATCTTTAAATAAACTCGGATCAAATTCCTGATACAGCGTAAGCGCCTCTTTTTTGAGTTCTTTCTCCGTTTTTGACATGAATAATTCAGGTTTGAAGTCATTCAAGTGGATTGATTCGTTTTGAATTCCATCTTCAAAAGTTGCCCAAATTTTCTTTTCTATCCAAGGCGAGAAAATAATAAAAGAAGGTTTTTTCAGTGCTTTGGCCATGTTTATTGCTCCACCGTCATTTCCAACAATCAAATCGCATTGATTCATAATGGCGATAAATGATATCAAATCACCGCCTAATAAATCAAAATAAATTTTTGCTTGTGTTGAAGATTTACAAGCGTCAAAAACAGTTTTTGCATCATTGATTTGCTTTGGAAAATAATTAAAAAGAATATTTACATCTTTATTTTCGGCTATTGTATCAATAACTTTTGCCATATATTCCAGTGGATATGTTTTGAGTTTTTCACTTCCCAAAAGGCTAATCATTACTGTTTTTCTATCTTTTTTTAATTGGTGTTTTTCAAAAAGTGCTATAGCTTTTTGATTTTCTTCATTGGTCACAAATAATTTTGGTAACGGATCAATTGGGATTGATATTTTTAAAGGATCTAATAATGACAGTCGCCTTTCTATAGCTAAACCAAAATTAGTTTTTGGAGCAGCCTGATAAGGGATGTTATCGGTATATAAAAATTTTCGTCCTTTCTTCTCATAAGATATTTTCTTTTTGGCACCACTTAAAAAAACAATAAGCCAGCTTTCCAGCTTGGAATAAGCGTCTATGAGAATGTCATATTTAGCATTTCGGATTTGAAGTGCTAAATTCAAGAATTCTTTTTTGCTTTTGCGGTGTTTTTCCTCAAATAATATAATGTTGTCAATATTAGGATTGCCTTCTAAAACAGGAGTTGTTGATGCATACACCAAATAATCAATTTGAGCTTCAGGATAGGCAGTGCGAAGATTATTGCATATAATGCTGCTTGCCAAAACATCACCAATCATTTTTTGTTGTATTACTAGTATCTTCATAATATAAAAAACCTCCCGTTTAAGGGAGGAATATACAATAATTTTTTATTTTAAGAGGGATTAAACCGCTACGTCATATTCGCGTAAAGCATTGTTCAATGATGTTTTTAAATCTGTTGAAGGCTTGCGTGTTCCAATGATTAAAGCGCAAGGTACTTGAAAATCTCCTGCTGGAAACGTTTTAGTATAACTTCCCGGAATTACCACGGAACGGGCAGGAACATAACCTTTCATTTCGATAGGAGTTTCACCGGTTACATCAATGATTTTTGTAGAGGCAGTCAAACAAACATTAGCACCAAGAACTGCTTCTTTCCCAACATGAACACCTTCAACAACAATACAACGAGAACCAATAAAAGCGCCATCTTCAATGATAACTGGAGCAGCTTGCAAAGGTTCCAGAACACCACCGATACCAACACCACCGCTCAAGTGTACGTTTTTACCAATTTGAGCACAACTTCCTACGGTTGCCCAGGTGTCTACCATCGTTCCTTCGTCAACATAAGCACCAATGTTTACATAACTTGGCATTAAAATGACACCGCTTGAAATATAAGCACCGTAACGTGCTACTGCGTTAGGAACGACACGAATTCCTTTTTCGGCGAAGTCTTTTTTTAGCAGCATTTTATCGTGATATTCAAAAATACCAGAATGTAATGTTTCCATTTTTTGAATAGGGAAATACATCACAACCGCTTTCTTTACCCATTCGTTTACCTGCCATCCGTCACCAACTGGCTCGGCAACACGTAATTTTCCGGTATCTAGTAATTCGATAACTTCTCTGATAGCATCAGTTGTTGTCTTTTCTTGTAACAAAGCACGATTTTCCCAAGCTTGTTCTATAATTGTTTGTAATGGATTCATTTTAGTTAGATTTTTGACAAAGATATGTTTTTTAACTAAAATCAGAAACGCAAATTGATTTGAAAATGTTACAGATTTAACTTGCAGCGTATTTAATGTTTTTCAAATGTTGTAAATTTGACTAATAAATGAAAATCATTCGAACATGAAAGATAATTTCTCCAAACAAGCTGCTCAGTATTCTAAATTCCGACCACAATATCCAGATGAAATGATTGATTATTTGGTTTCATTTGTCAAAAATAAGGGAGTTACACTAGATATTGCAACCGGAAATGGGCAAGTGGCACACAAGCTTTCGCAAGTTTTCGAAACGGTTTATGGAATTGATATTAGCCAGAACCAACTTGACAATGCCATTCCAAAAGTGAATATAATTTATAAAGTAGCGGCTGCAGAAAACACCTTATTCAAGGATCAAGAGTTTGATTTAATTATGGTTGCCCAAGCAGTTCATTGGTTTGATTTTGATTTGTTTTATAAAGAAATCTACAGAATTTTAAAACCGGAAGGAATCTTTGCGATATTAGGATATGGATTGTTTTCCACAAATTCGGATTCAGATAAAATACTACGAAATTTTTATCACAATATAATTGGGCAGTATTGGGATGCGGAGCGAAAGTATCTGGATGAAAATTACAAAACGATTCCATTTCCATTTAATGAAATTGTTACGGATCCTTTCGAAAATAAGCTAACATGGACTTTTGAAGAGCTCATAGGATATTTGGAAACATGGTCAGCGACACAACATTATATTTCGAAAAACGATAGTAATCCGTTAGATCTGATTCGTGATGATTTAAAAATTTCTTGGCAAAAAAGCGATAAGAAAGTGACTTTCCCGTTGTTGCTAAGAATTGGAAAATTAAAATAGTTACCTTTGAAAAAAATAAAAAAATGCCAAGAATTCTCTCCATAGATTACGGACAAAAACGTACCGGAATAGCCGTTACTGATGAAATGCAAATCATAGCTTCGGGATTGACAACCATTCCATCGGCAACTGCAATTGCTTTTTTGAAGGACTATTTTTCCAAAGAGAAAGTTGAAGCTGTTCTTATAGGAGAACCTAAACAAATGAATGGAGAGCCCTCAGAAAGTGCTTCTGTCATTAAAGGTTTTGTAACGCATTTCACCAATCATTTTCCGGATATGAAAGTCATTCGGGTTGATGAACGGTTTACTTCAAAAATGGCTTTTCAAACGATGATTGACAGCGGTCTTAGCAAAAAAAAGCGTCAAAATAAAGCTTTGATTGATGAAATTTCGGCAACGATAATGCTTCAGGATTATTTAACTCGAAAGATGTTTTAAAAATCCAGTTGCAAAGCCACTCAAATGGCTAAAATAGATTTGTAATTCCTTACTTTTTAACAATTATTTGTTACATTTTTTCTGCATATATAAAGTATCTTTGCACTTTAAAATTTTGTTATGCCCGATACAACCGTTCGTTCGCAAAGTGAAGTAGTTCTTATAGGAGCTGGAATAATGAGCGCCACCCTTGGCTTAATCCTAAAAGAGTTACAACCCGATATAAAAATTGAAATTTACGAAAGATTAGATATGGCTGCTGCCGAAAGTTCTGATGCATGGAATAATGCTGGAACTGGACATTCTGCTTTTTGTGAGCTTAATTATACTCCAGAAAGTGAAGATGGAAGCATCAACCCCAAAAAAGCAATCAGTATTGCGGAATCTTTCGAGGTTTCTAGACAGTTTTGGGCCTATTTAGTGCAACAAAATAAAGTTTCATCACCTGAAAATTTTATTAAAAGTATCCCTCACATGAGTTTTGTTTGGGGAGAAAAAAATGTGGAATACCTTAAAACAAGATTTGAGGCTTTGAATTCGAATCCTCTTTTTAAGCAAATGGTTTTCAGTACTGATTTTGCAAAATTAAAAGAATGGATGCCTCTTGTTATGGAAGGCAGAAACGAATCTGTGAAAGTAGCAGCAACTTCAATGGCTATTGGTACCGATGTGAATTTTGGAGAATTAACCAGAAGCATTTTTAGTTATTTAACTAAATTAGATGGAGTTACGATGTATTTCAATCACGAAGTCCAAAAATTGAGACAACGTGAAGATAAATCTTGGAGAATAAAAGTTATTGATTTGGCTACAGGCCAAAAAAGGAAAACATATACTAAATTTGTTTTTATTGGTGCTGGTGGTGGTTCCTTGCCGCTACTAGAAAAAGCAAACGTTCCCGAAGGGAAAGGCTATGGCGGTTTCCCTGTAAGCGGGCAATGGCTTAAATGCACCAATCCTGAAGTGATTGCAAAACATCAGGCAAAAGTATATGGAAAAGCGAGTGTGGGTGCACCACCAATGTCAGTTCCACATATTGACTCCCGAATGATAAATGGAGAAAGGCAACTGCTTTTTGGACCTTTTGCGGGTTTTTCTACTCGATTTTTAAAAAATGGCTCGTATTCTGATTTGCCATTATCTATAAAACCAGATAATATCATTCCTATGATTGCTGCCGGTATTAAAAATATTCCCCTTACAAAATATTTGATTGAGCAAGTGCGTCAGTCTCCTAAAGACAGAATTAATGCGTTGAGAGAATATGTTCCTGGTGCAAGATCCAAAGATTGGAAATTAGAACGTGCAGGACAACGCGTACAAGTGATAAAAAAAGATGAAAAAGAAGGCGGAATACTAGAGTTTGGTACTGAAGTAATCACAACTGCTGATGGATCTTTAGCTGTTTTGCTTGGTGCTTCTCCTGGTGCTTCAACCGCAGTTTCTATTATGGTAGATTTAATAGGAAGATGTTTTAAAGATGAAATTGAAACTCCGGAATGGCAGGAAAAATTAAAAGTGATGATTCCTTCTTATGGTCAGACTTTGAATGATAATCCGGCTTTATTGGATCAAATCAGGAAAGATACTGCCTCTGTTTTAAAACTGAATAATTAGAAAAGTTAGAAATAAAATAAAAAGCGCTGGATTTAGATATTTTCTAATTCCAGCGCTTTTTTCTTTAAGACTCCATTAATTCTTTTGTAGTTTTTAAAATATTTTCAGAGAGATTAGTCAGCCAGATTAATTGCTCTATAACCAATTGCGCTTCTTGCATTTTCAATTGAAAGGCCTCTTCATCAATAGGAATTCCTTCTTTTAATTCTTTGGCTCGAATATTTTTTAATTCCGTAAATCGCATAGCCAAATCTTCTTTTGGTAGATTTTCTTTTAGATATAAATCATTTTCTTTCAAAAGTGCAATCGCATTATCCAGGTTTCTAATGACAGTATCGACTACAACATTAAACGCTTCAGAAGCAGACGTAGTTTTGTGCGATTGGATGTACGTTCCTAATGAAGCTGATGACGATAGCAATGAATGATTAAGTACCGCTAATTTATATACTTGTGGTAATTGCTTTTGTTTCGATTTTGGTTCTTGGACCATTCTTTGGAAAGAAGCCATTAAATTACCTATTTCGATAAAAGCATTTTTTCGGGCTAACCGATACGAAGTAGAAATAGTCCCTTTTTTATTATAAAAAACGGAAATTTCTTTTAAGTAATTTTGATTTGCAACAATTGATTTTTCTATGTGTGAAGGAATATTTAAAAACTCCCAGGAAGGCCATAAAAAATGATTGGCAAGGAAAGCCAAAGTGCAACCTACAATGGTGTCAAGTATTCTATATTGAACTACATCGCCAATATTAGGAGTTAATATCCCGTAAATAAAAACAACATACATAGTTACGAATGTGGCGCTGACTTTATAATTTATTTGGGTAAATGAAAATCCTAAAAGCATGCTTAAAATAGAAAGTATACTGATTGTGATGTTGTCATGTACTAATGAAAGAATCCCAAAAGCGATTAACCCTCCTATAATAGTACCAAAAATTCGATGAAAAGAACGCTGTTTCGTCAAACCATATCCAGGTCGCATAATAACTATAATAGTCAACAAAATCCAATAGACATTGTGAAAAGGCAGTATGTTTCCGATGATAAAACCAATCAACAATGTTATGGTTAATCGTAGCGAATGTCTGAAAATTGTGGAAGAGAAACTGAAATTTTCAATCAAAGTGCTCAAAGGATAATATTGAGGCGTCAGGAATTTTTCTAAGTCTTTGTCCTTTTCTTTAAAATCTTGTGAATTGAAGGCTAATGTAAAAGCGCGCTCTACAATTTTTATTTTCTCCACTTGTTTTTCAGCATACTGGAGCATGGTGGTTAGCATAAAAACACCTTCGGAAGCGTGAATTTTTCCTAAATCATTTTCATAATCGGTAATGGCAAGTTGTAAAGCATTTAAATCACTTCGTAGAGTATGTTTAGAAATATATTTAGTTCGGTTTTGTACGCTTTTGGACAATTTTTTTAAACTTGCGGCAAGATTGTATGCTAATTTTTGATACGTCAACAAAACCTTTGGATGGTCGTCAAATTTTTGATGCAATTTATCATGGTCGAATGAAGTAGCTAATGCAAGCTCCAGAATTTCCATCAATGAAATAAAAACGATTAACATTTTTCGGTTTTGATTGGAAGATCCAGAAGTTGTATGACTGCTAATCAATACTTCTCTTATATTTTGACGAATGGTGTTCAGTTCTACCTGAAGGTGTAATTGTTTTTCAATAATTGCTTTTTTATCAGCATTAATCGTCCATAAATCACCTCGTAGTTTTAAATATTTAGCCGTAAGTTTAATACATTCTGCAATTTGTAATTCGACATAGCGATGAGGTCTTATATAGTGAAAAACAAGGGAAATCATTAGGTAAAATAATCCTCCGGATAATATTAAAAGAGAATGTTGCACCATTGCCCAACCAGTATTGATACTTGCAAATGCTAATGAAACGGAAATTAGAGCAGAGAAAGAGACCATTGTTGCTCGTTGTCCATAGACAGAAATCATCGCCATCAGAAAAATTAATACCGCCAAAAAAGGGTGGAAAATTATCGAATAGGGATAAACAATATTCACTAACAAATTAACACCTGCAACAAGTAAAGCCGTTACCAGAATACCGTTTATTTTATGTTTTAGATTACTTGGAATATCGCTTGGATAGGTAAAAAAAGCACCTAAAGCTATAGTAAAACCTATTTCGAATTTGCCTAAAAAAGAAAGCAATACAACTGGAATAACTGCTGCGACTGTTACTTTTAATGCATTGGTGAAATAAGTACTGTCGGTAAATTTTCGGATTTTGTAAATCATACAATTGGATTACAAGCAAAGGTAAGAATTGAGTGACTCATTCAAAGAATAATTTGCCTTGTTTTTGTCTAAATGGTAAAAAAACACTAATTATCAATACAGGATTATTCATTGTCTATTTTTTTACTATTTTTGCAGACTGAATTAAAGGGAAACTTATTCCGATTTATAGTAGATAATACTTAATATAACAATAATGATTTTACCAATTATAGGATACGGTGATCCAGTTTTAAGAAAAGTAGGCGAGGTTCTTTCACCAGAGCAACCTAATTTGAAAGAAACGATTGCTAACATGTACGAAACGATGTATAATGCCTATGGTGTTGGACTTGCCGCACCTCAAGTAGGATTGGCACTTCGTTTATTCGTAATCGATACAACTCCTTTTAGCGATGATGAAGAATTAGAAGACGCTGAACAAAAAGAATTAAAAGGATTCAAAAGAACTTTTATCAATGCAAAAATGATAAAAGAAGAAGGAGAAGAGTGGAGTTTTAATGAAGGTTGCTTGAGTATTCCGGATGTTAGAGAAGATGTATATCGAAATCCAACTATAACAATTGAATATTGCGAAGAGGATTTTGTGATGAAAACCGAAGTTTTCGACGGATTGATTGCCAGAGTAATCCAACATGAATACGATCACATAGAAGGAATTTTATTCACGGATAAAATTTCGTCATTAAAAAAACGATTAATTCAAAAGAAGCTAAAAAACATTTTGGAAGGAAAAACATTCCAAGAGTATCGAATGAAATTTTTTGGTAAAAAAGGAAGATAGAACAGTCTTCACAGCTTTATCTTAGTATGATTTTTGGTTCTAAATAAAAAAATAAATAAGTCAAATTCTTAATAATAATTACACAAAACATGAATTTAGAAAAAATATTAGCCATTTCTGGGAAACCAGGTTTATATGTATTAAGAGTACAAACACGTACTGGGTTTGTTGCAGAATCATTATTAGACGGAAAAAAAATCACAGTAAACTTAAAAAGCAATGTGAGTTTATTGTCGGAAATTTCAATTTATACCTATGAAGGCGAAAAACCATTAGCTGAAATCATGCAAAAAATTGCTGATAAAGAAAACAAAGGTCCAGCAATTTCACATAAAGAAGACAATGCTACATTGACGGCTTATTTCAAAGAAGTTTTGCCTGATTATGATGAAGAAAGAGTGTATCCTTCTGATATCAAAAAAGTTTTAAACTGGTATAATATGCTACAGGCAAAAGGGTTAGTTACTGATGAGGCTCCGGCTACTGAAGAAGTTGCTGCTGTTATTGAAGAAACTCCTGCAGCCGAAGTTAAAGCTCCTGCAAAAAAAGCAAAAGCTAAAAAAGAGTAATTCTACTTTAAAATAATATTTAATCCTGTTCAGCTATTTTTCTGGACAGGATTTTTTTATTTTTACCAAAAACCATTTCTAATGAATTCAAGACAACACCAACTGCAAGCTTTCGAAAGATTATTAGACGTTATGGATGATTTGCGAGAAAAATGTCCTTGGGACAAAAAGCAAACCATGCAAACGTTGCGTCATCTTACCATTGAAGAAACCTACGAATTAGGCGATGCTATTTTAGATAACGATTTAAATGAAGTCAAAAAAGAATTAGGGGATTTGTTATTGCATATTGTTTTCTATGCCAAAATAGGAAGCGAGACGAACGATTTTGATATGGCTGACGTCTGTAATGAAATTTGTGAAAAGTTAATTCATCGTCATCCGCATATTTATAGCGATGTGGTGGTAAAAGACGAGGAAGAAGTAAAACAAAACTGGGAAAAACTGAAACTGAAAGAAGGTAAAAAGTCTGTTCTGGAAGGCGTTCCAAAAAGTTTACCCGCATTAGTAAAAGCAAGCCGAATTCAGGATAAAGTAAAAGGAGTGGGATTTGATTGGGAAGAGTCGCATCAGGTTTGGGATAAAGTTCAAGAAGAATTGGAAGAATTACAAGTTGAGGTTGAAGCAGGTGATCAGGATAAAATCGAAGCCGAATTTGGCGATGTTTTATTTTCGATGATCAATTATGCCCGATTTCTGAATGTAAATCCCGAAGATGCTTTGGAACGCACCAATAAAAAATTCATTAAACGCTTTCAATATTTGGAAAGTAAAGCTGGAGAGTTAGGAAAACCCTTAATGGATATGACTTTATCCGAAATGGATGTTTTTTGGGAAGAAGCGAAGCGTCTTCCTAACAAATAGGAATTGGAAATCTATGATTTCCAAATAACCCAATTTTGGGAAGAAGCGAAAAAACTATAGTGTTAAGTGTTCAGTTTTTCAATGTTTAGTATTAAATAATTAAAATATCCAATGTCAGAAAATAAAACCGAGTTAAAACGTTCTTTAGGATTAATTGACGCCACGAGTTTAGTTGCCGGTTCCATGATAGGATCCGGAATTTTCATTGTTACTTCAGCCATGGCCAGGGATATTGGATCTGCTGCTTGGTTACTGGTAATTTGGTTGGTAACGGGATTAATCACGGTTGCTGCTGCATTGAGTTATGGTGAATTAGCAGGGATGATGCCCAATGCGGGAGGACAATTCGTTTATATACAACGCGCGTACGGAAGATTAGTTTCTTTCCTGTATGGTTGGACCGTTTTTACAGTAATCCAAACAGGAGTTATTGCTGCGATTGCAGTTACTTTTGCTAATTATGCCGCTATCTTTTTCCCTGTTCTGGATCATACACTTTTTACAGTTGGTACTGCATTTGTTTTTTCGTACCAAAAAGTTTTGGCTATTTTTAGTATAATACTGCTCACGTACATTAACACTAAAGGGGTTGAAAGCGGAAAAACTGTTCAGCTGATCTTTACTTCGGCTAAATTAATTGCGCTTTTTGCATTGATTGTTTTAGGATTGTATGTTGGTTTACAAACGGATATTTTGTCCAATAATTTCGAAAATATGTGGGAAGCCAGTAAAACGGTTGTTAATCCTGACGGAACAATTACAGTTACAAAGTTAGCTGGAATGGCTATTTTGGGCGCTGCAGGAGCAACAATAATTAACTCGTTGTTTTCAAGTGATGCCTGGAATAATGTCACTTTTATTGCAGGAGAAATTAAAGAACCAAAAAAGAATATTCCACGAAGTTTGTTTCTAGGAACCTTAATTGTTACCGTTATTTATGTTTTAGCGAATGTTGCTTATTTGGCTTTGTTGCCAATGCAGGGAACTCCAACCGCTACTGATATTGCTGGTAACGGAATCATGTTTGCCAGTAATGATAGAGTAGGAGCGGCCGCTGCAAGTATGATTATGGGAAATGTAAGTGTTTTTGTTATGGCTGGCCTAATCATGGTTTCCACTTTTGGTTGCAATAGCGGTTTGATTCTTTCCGGAGGAAGATTGTTTTTTGCAATGGCAAAAGATGGATTGTTTTTTAAACAAGCTACTGAACTCAATAAAAACCAGGTTCCGGCCAAAGCGTTATGGGTACAATGTATTTGGGCTTGTGTACTTTGTGTTTCGGGAAAATTCGGGGATTTATTGACCTATGCTACTTTTGCGTCATTGTTGTTTTATATATTGACGATTTTGGGCGTTTTTATCCTTAGAAAAAAAGAGCCAAATGCAGATAGGCCTTATAAAGCGGTTGGCTATCCAATTGTACCGGCACTTTATATTATTGTAACAGTGGCAATATGCCTCACTTTACTGATTTATGATACGTTCAATACAGGATTGGGATTGGGTATTGTTGCGTTGGGAATTCCAGTGTATTATTTTGTTATGAATAAGAAAGAATAATGTAAATCCTGATGAATTACTTTCTATAAATTATTTTTTTAACGTCAATCAAAAGTAAAGTAACTGCATTAATAATTTCATGTTGAAAAAACTTTCACAAAAAAAGAGGCTTTCGAAAGCCTCTTTACGGAACATACCAGTTAGTTAAACTGTGATGCAATCCTGAATCATTCTTGCCCATTTTTTGGCTAGTTGATGGTCTTCATACAAACAAACTTGATTAATTTGATCATTTTCAATTTTGTAAAATGAAATCAATTCAACTTTCTTACCTTCTATGTGTTGAAATTCAAATTCAATTTTTAGAATGGTATCACTATTATTCTCTGTTGTTGGAACCAGTTTACAAGATTGAATCGTATTTAAGTCTACAAAAGAAACAACTTCTTCCGTTGCATTAAAATCTATCAAAAGAAATCCTTTGTTTTTTTCGTCTAATGCCAAGACTTTTTTATTTTGTGTTTCGGTTAATTCAAAATTAAAGCGATTGTTTTGGTTGAACTTGGTTTTTATGGCTTTGATTTTTGTTTTGTTAATCGAATTTGATCGAATCACATAGAAAAGAGGTATTCCCATTAATGCGGTCATTATAATTCCAATTATAGTTACGGATGTATCCATTTTTTTTATTTTTTAGTTATTTGTAAAGCATGATAAGTTGAACTGAAAACCAAAAGGAATCAATTCAAAAAGGAAGATAAGTTACGGAATCAGTGCTTCAAATCACCAAAAAAAATGGAAAGGAAAGAGTAGGAGCGAAACCATCTCACAACGATTGATGTCTTGTTTCGCGAAACGAATAAAGAATGTAGAAAGTTTAAAATCAGGAATTATGATCAGAAAATTCTCTAGATATTTTGCAATCGTATAATCTGGAGTTTTATGATAGGAAGTAAATGTGTTACTTACCTGTGGTTGTATGAAATCTGAAGAATGAATGCTGTCAACAGAAACCGAAGAGCTGGATTTTTCTAATCGAATGGTATGAATAGAATCTTCATTTGCACAAAAAGCAAATAAAACCGCTATTAAAAGCCCAATAAAAACAACTGTTTTTCGAAACAAATTCATTTTGCAAATTTAAAATTTGTCGCTCGGATTATATAATTTTTTCTAATAAATGAAAGTTAAAGTTTAGGTTCAGATAGGTTTTCTCCATAAAAAAACCTCGAACTATTTAAGATCGAGGTTCTGTTTTTTAACTTGGACTGAAATTTATTGTTGGTTTAAATTTCTCAATTGTTTTAATTTTTCTTTCCAAACATCAAGGCTTTCTTTGTGGATAGCGATATTTTTACGTACTTCTAACACAATAGAATTTTCTTTTTTTGCATTTCTGGTATTGGTAAAGAATTGAATGTTGTTTTCCAATTGGAAAATTTCATTTTGAACTTCATCAATTTTACGCATTAAGAAAATCTTTTCGTTATCCAGCTTTCGAGTATCATTGCTTTCAGACAGATGATCCATTCTATTAGCGAAACGCATCATATCAGTATCTTTTTTGCTCAAACTCAATTTTTCAAAAAGTGCATCTAAGATTTTATTAAATTTTCCTTCAATATGTCTTCTTGGGAAAGGTACTTTTCCAAAGTTTTTCCAGGTTTCGATATGCAATTTGATAGCATCCAAATCTGTTTTGTGGTCTCCGGTCAATTGAAATTCTCTCAACGTTTCCAAGTAGGATTTTTTATTATCAAATGCCTCTACTTCTTCGCCGTTTTCCTCATTCTTTTGCTCTTTTAACTTGTCAAAATAATGATTACAGGCATCTTTAAACTCTTTCCAGATTTTATCCGAATATTTTCTTGGTACATGCCCTATCTGTTTCCACTCATCTTGAATTTGTTTCATGATAGGTGTGGTAACAGCAAAATCAAGGCTTTCTTGTAACTCTTTGGCTTTGGCAACAAGAGCTGTTTTCTTGCTTAAATTGTCGTTTTGATCTTTTTTAATGTCTTTGTAAAATGAATTTTTGAAAGAATTAAAATTTCTGACAGCAGTTTTAAAACTAGCCCAAGTTTCCTCATTCACATCCGATGGAACTTTTCCAGCAGAGAAGAAAGCGGTACGCAACGCTTCTACTTTCTCTATTTGAGCAAGCCATTGTGTATGAGCATTTACTTTTTCAGTAGCTAAAACTTCAATTTTGGCAATGATTTCTTTTTTCTTTTCTAAATTCTCAAGTTCCGTTCCTTTTTGATTCTCGAACAGAACTTCACGTTTATCATGCATTTGTTTGGTCAAATCGCTAAACTTGTTCCAAATCGCATCACGATGCTCTCTGGAAACAGGCCCAATGTCTTCTTTCCAAATCCTGTGTAAATCCTGTAGTTCTCTGAACGCTTTGTTAATATCAGCTTCCTTCACCAATTCTTCAACACGCGCTACAATTTTTTGTTTTTGCTCTAAATTATGTTTAAAATCTAAATCTCTGGCTTCTCGGTCTAAATGCAGATAATCATAGAAATTTTCCACATGAAAATGGAAATTGTTCCAAACGTGGTTGTATTTATCTTTTGGAATTGGTCCGGCAGTTTTCCATCGTTCTCTTAAATCATTAAAATGTTTTAAAGTGTCTTTGATGTTTTCCTGTGGGTTAATCAACTCTTTCAATTCCTCAACAATAGCCAAACGGTTTTCTAAATTCGTTTTTAGATTCGTTTGTAAACTCTTGAAATGGGTATTTTTAGTATCTCTAAAAAGAGAATAATATTTATCAAAATTTGTTTTTAGTGGAGAATGATATTGAAAATCTTCGTTAGGGTCTTGATTTTCTGCTAGAAACTCCTCTTTTTTCTCCTCAATAAGGTGGTTGTATTTAGCCAAAAATGCTTTTTTGATTTCTTCAATATGCTCCTTAAATGACATTGCTTTTTCATTGGAAACTAAACTTTTCAGTTCGTCTACCAGTGCTTCAAGTGATAAGGTATCATAATCCTGCATTGGAATTTCATGACGTTCCTTCAACGTTTCATCCTCACTTTCGGCAGCATTTGTTTCGGTAATAGCATCTAGTACAGTCTGGTTTTCTGTCTCTGTAATAGGTTCAGCACCTAATAATTCTTCACCATTTAAAGTTGCTACATTGTCTTCTGCAGGAATAGTAGTAACGCTGTCACTAGTTTCCACTACAGTTTCCGTTTCCAAAACTTCTGGTTCTAATGCAGCAGATTCAACAGAATTGTGGTCTAAATTTCCATCTGCCTCTAGCAGGTTATCATTCTTTTCTTCTAACATTTTTTCAATGTGTAAGGTTCCTATTTTTTTTAACGAACACGAAAGATAGTAAAGGAGCATGAAATTTCAAAATAAATCCTTTATTTATAGTCGTTTTAGGTTAGGAAATAGTTTTTTTTGTAGCAATTTCCTGCTGTTCGCTGTATCTTTTTTGTCTCTGAAAAACGAGACAAAAAAGGATGCCGCTACCATCAGGGCTAGAGTTTTGAGGTTTCAAGTGTGATTTTTTTTTCGAGTTTGTTTTCTTTCAAACAAAAAACCACTTGAAAAGAGTGTTTTTTTATGTACCCAAATACGTGTAAGAAGTAAACGCTGTATTTAGATTATTTATTCCAAATCTTCCAAGCTTTTTCCGCTTGAAAAATGAGCATATCCAAACCATTTTTGATTTGTGCTCCTTGTTGTTTGGCTTTTTTAAGGAATTGCGTTTCGGCGGGATTGTAAATCAAGTCAAACGCAATGTGCTTCTCCGTAAAAAACTCATACGGAAGTAACGGAAATGCCTCCACATTAGGACTTGTTCCTACGGGAGTCGAGTTAATTATGATTTGGTAATTATCGAATGTAGTTGCGTTGATTCGGTTATAGTCGATTGCATTTTCTTTGGCTTCTCTGGAAACAAAAGTGTACGGAATATCCAGTTCGTCCAATGCATACGCCACTCCTTTAGAAGCGCCGCCTGTGCCTAAAATCAGGGCTTTTTTATGGTGCGGTTGCAATAACGGTTCTAGTGATTTTTTGAAACCATAATAATCCGTATTATAGCCTTTCAACTTTCCTTTTTTGGTGATTTTTATGGTATTTACAGCGCCAATTAATTCCGCTTTTTTAGATAATTTATCCAAAAACGGAATTACTGTTTCCTTATACGGAATGGTAACATTCAATCCTTTTAAATCCGAAGTGTTTTTAATTACCTCTGGAAAGGCAGTTATCTCGGGAATATCAAAATTTTCATAGGTACAACCTGCAAAATTTTCGCTATTAAATTTATCGGTAAAATATCCTTTAGAAAAAGAATAATTAATGTTACGTCCTAATAATCCAAAGCGTTTTCTAACTATGTCAACCATTATTATTTTTTATGTTTTGCAATATAATTCTGTACCATTTTTTTTGCCCAAACTACCGGGAATAAATCTTCTAAAAGGATATAATTGTCAAAATTCAATCGTAAGGCATTGCTCAAATGGAATTTTGCTTTTGTATTATCCGTTAGCATAAAATACAATCCTGCCAAACGGTATTCGATTTCATTCTCTTCCGGGAAATACTCAGAAGCTTGTAATAACGTTTGAATAGCACTTTCGAATTCCCCTAAAAACTGAAGAATATCTACCCAGAATAACCAAGTGTCTAATCCGTAATCACCAAATTCTACTGCTTTTCTGTATCCAAATTCAGCTTCTTCAAAGAAGTTCATTTGTTTATTAATAGTCGCAAAGCGTTTCCAATACAAACGATTTTGGTTGTCAATAGCTAATGCTTTGTTGACATAAAATAACGCTTTTTGGTAATTTTTTTGACGTACGTAAAAGTCAGTGATGGCAATCCAGCCTTTATCTAAAAGTGGATCTTCATGCACGGTTTGATTGAAATATTTTAATGCTAAAGCTTTGTTTCCTAATCTTTCATAGCATTTCCCCATTCGGAGTAAAGCATACGAAGTCGCATCATCTAATTCAATGGTTCTGCTGTAGCTTTCTATAGCTTCATCGTATTTTTTTAATCGTTCGTACGCTTTTGCTTTTTCCATGAAAGCACCAAGGAATTCATCATCGATTAAAGTGGCATAATCAAAGGCGCGAATCGCATTTTCATATTCTTTAACGCCATAATGCAAACGTCCCAGTTGATGCCAGGCGATTTCACTGTATGGGTTTTTGTCAATGTATTTGTTTAAATAGGTAATAGCTTCTTGGTTTTGATCTAAAAATTCAAAACAATACACTACGTTATACAATGCTGATTGGTCTTCCAGATCTTCTTCTAAACACTTGATAAAGCTTTCTTTTGCCATTTCAAGATTGTCCATAAAAAGATATTCCATGCCTATCAAATTATAGACATCGGCATAATCATCGGTGTATTTTAAAGCTATTCTTAGTAATTCAACTGCCTTTTCGTGTTGGTCTCTTTTAGAGCAGATATTGGCTTTTTGAATGTAAATTTCTTCATTGGTTGGTTCAATGGCGTACAACTCATTCAATAGCTTTTCAGCCAATTCGAGTTTGTCATCATAGACTAACATTTCCACTTGAACTAATTTTAGTCCGGTAGATTTTGGATGTTGTTCCAATGCCAGTTTTAGTGCTTTTTTTGCCAAAGCGGCCTTACCCATATCGAGATAATGAAGAATAATTTCTTCAAATTCTTCGGAGTCAAAAAAGAGTACTTTGTTGGTTTTCAACATGGACTCAAATTTAGACAGGGATAAGTTATAGTCTTCTTCTTCGTTGCTTAATTGCATACTGTGTGTTTTTAATTTGGCCTAAATAAATTTAGGTAATCGTGCTTATAATGTGAGGGAAAGTTAGAATTGTTGTGAACAATTTAATTAACAAAAAAAGCTTTGGTTTAATACTGAAGCCATAGCCCTGATAAGAGTGGAAATCCTTTTATTTTTTTCTTTAAAAAAGTAAAAGATTATAACGGATAGCAGGAAATAGCTCCCAATTGCTATATTTTTAACTATTAATTCTTGTTCAAAATTTCATCCATTACTTCGAGTATGATGCCGCAACCTTCTCGTATTTCTTCTTCAGAAATGGTAAGAGGAGGTGTTATCCTAATGGCGCATCCTTCAAATAATAACCAGAATAAAATGAGTCCTTTGTCTTGACATTTAAGAATCACTTCGTTTGTTATATCGGTACTTTTGGTCATTGCAGCCAGCATCAATCCTTTTCCTCTAATATCTACTATCAAAGGATGTACCAAAAGTGATCTGAATAGCTTTTCTTTCTGCATCGCTTCGGCCATGAGATTGGTCTCAGTAATTTCCTGCAAAGTCGCCAAGCAGGCTGACGCAATGACAGGGTGACCTCCGAAAGTCGTGATATGACCCAGTTTTGGATCATGGCTCAACAAATCCATCATAGCAGACGAAGCTGTAAAAGCGCCTACAGGCATGCCGCCACCCATTCCTTTTCCCATAACCACAATATCAGGAACGACATCGTAATTTTGGAATCCGAAAAGTTTTCCTGTTCTCCCGAAGCCTGGTTGAATTTCGTCGAGAATCATCATCGCGCCCACTTCAGTACAGCGTTGACGCACTTTTTTAAGAAAATCATTGTGTGGCTGAATAAATCCGGCGCCACCTTGAATGGTTTCCAGAATAATTCCTGCGGTTTTGGTGGTTATTTTTTGTAAATCATCTTCGTTGTTGAAGGTGATAAAATCAACATCAGGAATCAACGGACGAAAGATTTGCTTGCGTTCTTCAAATCCCATGACGCTCATAGAACCCATGGTATTGCCATGGTACGCGTTATGACACGAAATTAGTTGGCTTCTTCCTGTGGTTCTTCTGGCGAGTTTTAAGGCGCCTTCAATGGCTTCTGTTCCTGAATTGACCAAATAGGTTTTATCTAAAGGTACGGGCAGGAGCGAGGCCAGTAATTTGCAGTACTGAACCGCCGGACTTTGGGAATATTCGCCATAAACCATGACGTGAGAATATTTATCTAATTGATCTTTGATGGCTTGATTGACTCTTGGGTGTTGGTGTCCCAATGTACAAGCGGAAACTCCAGCCACAAAATCCAAATATTTCTTAGAATTGGTATCGTAAATATAAGAACCTACAGCGTGAGAAACTTCCATACCCAATGGATACGGTGAGGTTTGCGCTTGGTATTTTAGGAAATCGGAATTCACGGTTATTTGTTTAATCGTTTATTTGTTAATTTGAGAGAATTGTGACTGGACACTGCAACTGATTACTGAACACTATTTTTTCCCTTTCTTCTTATCGTAATTCAGCGTTTCTTTTCTAATTTTCATAGGTACATCTTCTTTAGTTTCAGCTGATTTGGTTGCTTTAGCTATTTTATCGTTATCTTCATTTTCCTCAGGAGGGAAAATATCGTCCTTGGATTTTATTCGTTCATCACCACGCCAGACTAATCCTCGTAGTTTTCGGGCATTTTCTGGCAAGTCTTTTTCAGGGTAAATATCGCCATCCACTTGCTGAAAAAAGGTGATGGTTTCGATCTCATTTTTTTCTAAAATAAGATTGATTTTACTGCTCACATTCTTATTGATACCAATAAGTTCTTGAGCTTCGTTTCGCATGTAATAGATGACTTCGGCATTTTTTACAATATCGACATCATGTAGTTTTCCTTCCTCAAATTTACCATATAGATTTTGTCCCTTGACTTGATTGTAGCCGGTTCCTATTGTGTCTTTGGAGACTATGAACGTATTATTGAGGACTTTTAATGAATCTAGTTTTTGGGTGTTGTTGTCGCCTATAAGATGCATTACATCGCCTGTGATTTGGTTTTCTGCGTTCCATAGTATCGGATTACCAATCATTTTCGTCAAAGCAGTTTTGGAACTCGAATGAATCGAATCACATTTTCCGCTCATATCAGTTTTGAAAAATCGGACATTATTGAACGCTCGTATGATTCTGTTTCCTTCTTTTCCGGTAACCATTAATTTTTTTCCGTGTATGTAAACCGAGTCATTTTCGACAAAATTCACCGCAACGGCTCTTTTAGTCACATACATAGAATCCAGTTTTTTATACACTTCGGCATAATGTCCTTTTACGATTCCGCGATTGATGGAATCCGTTATTTTTACATTTCGTGTTGCCGATGCAAATTCCCTATTTCGGTCATAATACAAACTATCGCCTTTAATCACCCGATCATCGTATCTGATATAAGATTTATTCAGGAAATGTGCCAGATTTTTTTTGGTATCATAAAACCCTTTTTCGGTATAAATATAATTGGCTTTACTGGTAATTGTTGAAGGTCCAAAAAGATAGGAATGCCCGGAATTACTGAAATAATCCAAATGATTTGATTTTATCACATACGTTGGATTTGTGATGGTAACCGCAGTCAGGAATTGGAATTTCTTTTGTTTCACATAATATCTTCCTGAATTGCTTTTTAATGTGTTGTCTTTATTGGTAATTGTCCCCGGCGTATCGTAAAATACTTCCTGTGTGTTTCGATCAAAATTAATAATATCTGTTACCAAAGTCGCATCTGGGGAACTCATCACGGCATCTCCGGAAGCAAGTGCTTTTTTTACATTTCCATTGTATTCCGCGTATTTACTGTTCAAAAATAAAGTATCGCCTTGCACCATTTGTACATTTCCAAAAGCCTTGATATAGTTTTCTTTTTTAAAATAATAGGCTTTATTACAGGTCATTACCACGCCATCATGATTAATACGTACGTTTCCCGTAAGCAAAGCAGCATCTGGAGCTTCGATTTGATTGACATCAAAAAAATCGGAATGTTCTACAATAATTTTTTTTGGTGCTTGCGCCAAAACTAAATTAGTAACAAGCAGTATCAAACAATAACGAAGGAAAAATAACGATTTCTTCAATGGATTTAATTTTTGTCAAATTTAGGAAAAAGGAAACAATCCTAATCCATATTAGGATATATTTATAATTAGCCAAAAGGTGTCCAAAAAAACAGCAGATATAATTTTAAAGTTATCAACAAATAATAGAACTCCTTCGTTGTAGTGTCTGTTTTTAAAAGCAGAATTATTTAATTCCAAACGATATAGACTTCTTTTATTTAAAAAATATTAAATTTAAAAATTGATACTCATTTTGATATAAAAAGGATTGAAATCAGCATAAATAATTATACGATGAAAAAAATAAATATTGTTGCAGGGATAAGCATGGTGCTTTTAGTAACAGCTTGTAAAACGAAAGAGTTTAAAATGAATGTAGAACAGAAAGAGTCAGTCTCAAATAAAAAAGAAGTGGTGTATCAGGTTTTTACCCGATTATTCGGAAATAAAAATACCACTAATAAACCTTGGGGAACAATTGAAGAAAATGGAGTAGGGAAGTTCAACGATTTTACGGATATCGCATTACAGGAAATAAAGGATTTGGGAGTTACTTATATTTGGTACACCGGAGTTCCACATCATGCTTTGATACGCGATTATTCGGCTATTGGGATTTCAAATGATGACCCGGAAGTGGTAAAAGGACGGGCAGGTTCTCCGTATGCCGTGAAAGATTATTACAATGTAAATCCAGATTTAGCTGTAAATCCAGCGAATCGTTTGCAGGAATTTGAAGCTTTAATTGCGCGAACACACAAAGAGGGATTAAAGGTTATAATCGATATTGTTCCCAATCATATTGCCCGTAAATATGAAGGAAAGAATAATCCGGTAGGTGTTAGAGATTTTGGAGTTGATGATGACACAACTGTTGAATACAAAAGAGACAATAATTTCTATTATATTCCAAATACGCATTTTGAAGTACCTAATACGGATAAGCCATTAAATGGAGAAAAAAATCCGTTAATAGATGGTGAATTTGAAGAAAATCCAGCAAAATGGACCGGTAATGGTTCTCGTATGGCAAAACCAGATCGTAATGATTGGTATGAAACCATCAAAGTAAATTACGGTATTCGTCCGGATGGCTCCAAAGATTTTCCAGAACTTCCTGCTGGTTTTGACACCAAATCCTATCAAGAACATTATGCTTTTTGGAAAGGAAGAGACGTTCCGGATTCTTGGAATAAATTTAAAGACATTGCTTTGTATTGGACGGCTAAAGGAGTTGACGGTTTTCGATTTGATATGGCCGAAATGGTTCCGTATGAATTTTGGAGTTATATGAATTCAGCCATTAAAGTAAATAATTCGGATGCTTTTTTATTGGCCGAAGTCTATAATCCTAAAGAATATAGAAATTACATTCATTTGGGTAAAATGGATTATTTGTATGATAAAGTAGAAACCTATGATAAATTAAAAGATATTATTCAGGGAAAATCATTGCCTGATGGATTATCAGACATACAAAACGGAATGGCAGATATTGAACATCACATGCTACATTTTCTGGATAATCATGATGAACAGCGTTTGGCAAGTCCGGAATTTGCGGGAACGCCACAAAAAGGAAAGCCTTTGATGGTAGTTTCTACTACAATAAGCACTTCGCCTACGATGGTTTATTTTGGTCAAGAAGTAGGAGAGGCAGGGAATGAAAATGCAGGATTTGGAACCCATTCCAGAACGTCAATCTTCGATTATATTGGAGTTCCTAATCATCAACGCTGGATGAACGGAGGGAAATTTGATGGGGGGCAATTAACTAAAGATGAAAATGAGTTGCGTGATTTTTACAAAAGAGTATTGAATTTCTCATTGAATAGTTCGGGGCTAATGGGGAAATATCAAGAAATTCAAACGATAAATCGTCAAACAACTCAAGGGTACGATTCTGGAATTTATGCATTCACGCGTTGGTCAGATACTCAAAAACTAATAATCGTCACTAATTTTTCTTGGCTTACCAGCAGTAATTTCGAATTAAAAATTCCTTCTGATATCATTCAAAAATGGAATTTGAAAGATGGGAATTATACAGTAACGGATCAATTATACAAGAAAAGTTCGGTTCAATTGAAGGTATTGAAAGGTGAAGGTAAAGCACAAATTACAATCGCTCCATCAGAATCGTTTATTTATCAATTGTAAATAGAGTTTTTGTAATAACAAAACGGTAAAAAAAAATGCTGATATAAATTTATATCAGCATTTTTTATAATTAAAAGGTAAAGCTATTTTACTAAAACAGCTTCGTAATTTTCTTCTACTTTTTTCCAGTTGATTACATTGAAAAATGCGTCGATATAATTTTTTCTTCGGTATTGGTAATCCAGATAATAAGCATGTTCCCATACATCTAAAGCTAATATTGGTGTTCCGGGAATAAGTGCATTTCGCATCAAAGGATTATCCTGATTTGAAGTGCTGGTTACCTGAAGTTTTCCAGTTCTGTCAACCACAAGCCATGCCCAACCGGAACCAAATTGTTTTGTAGCTTCCTCTTTGAATAAAGTAGTGAAGTTTTCAAATGAGCCAAAATCTTTGGTAATTCCTTCAGCTAAAGCATTTGTTGGTTCGCCTCCTGCTTTTGGAGCCATACATTTCCAATATAAAGAATGATTATAAAATCCACCAGCATTGTTACGAAGAGCAGCATCGTTAGGGTCTAATTTCGACAATACTTCTTCGATTGTCAAATTCTCTAAAGGCGTTCCTAATACAGCTTTATTCAAATTGTTAGTGTAGGTAAGATAATGCTTAGAATAATGCATTTCTAAAGTAGTAGCAGATATATTTGGAGCCAACGCATTATAAGCGTAAGGTAATTTTTCTAGCTGAAAAGAACCTTCTTCTGCTTTTACATCATCGGGAGATCCCATGACGGCAACAGTTTGTTCAGTTGTAGGTAAAGGGACTTCGACAACCTCAGTTAATTTCTTATTATTGCAAGAAAGTAAAGTTATAAACAAAAATAAAACAGAAATTAAAAGATTCAGATTTTTCATATGAAGATAATATTTGTTTTTTAGCGGAATATGGTATCGCCATTCTTTATTCCTGTTTGTGATTTGGAATCATGGCGATCTCATAATTTGTATTATTTTTTGATCAGTAAATGAATCATTTCTATGTATTCTTCTTTGGCTTGTTCTGGAGTAAGATGGCTAATTTGCATCCAGGCATTGGTTTTAAAAGCATCTCTCAAATGGTATGAAGAAGTTTGTTTTAAATCTAAAGTTCCAAAAGTAGCTTGTTTATAGAAAGCATAAAGACGCAATTGTACATCTTGAGGTAAAGATGCCTGTGTCATTTCAGAGGCTATTTCTACCGCTTCTAAAAACTGAGTATCTAAATCTTTTTTAATCATGCTTATTTTGTAGCAATAATAGTTTTTCCTCCGATTGCTTTTTGATTCAATACAACATTTACTTGTGTTCCCAATGGTAAAAAGATATCTACTCTTGAACCAAATTTTATAAAACCGGCATCCGTTCCTTGAACTACCTGCATTCCCTGTTCGGCATAATTTACAATTCTTTTTGCCAATGCACCTGCAATTTGACGGTATAAAATTTCACCAAAGGTTTTATTTTCAACCACTATGGTTGTTCTTTCGTTTTCTTCACTCGCTTTTGGATGCCAAGCCACCAAGAATTTACCCGGGTGGTATTTGCTGAATTTTACCAATCCACTAATTGGATAACGAGTGACATGCACATTTATTGGCGACATAAATATAGAAATCTGCAAACGTTTGTCTTTAAAATACTCTCCTTCGTAAACCTCTTCGATGACAACCACTTTTCCATCTACAGGAGCAATGATGTGATTTTCGTTTAGAATAACGGTGCGTTTTGGATTTCTGAAAAATTGCAAAATGATTATCAAAAACAACAAAGTTGCTAATTGAATAGTCATTTTAATCCAGCTCGTGTCAATAAAATTGTCTGTCAATAAAAGGACAACAGCCGTGAAAATTGTAGCTAATAAAATAGATTGGGTTCCTTCTTTATGAAACATAGTTTAAAATTTGGTAAAATAAAAATATAATTGGTGCTACAAATATAACACTATCTAATCGATCTAGTATACCCCCATGGCCAGGCATTATGTTTCCGCTGTCTTTTACGCCTGCAATACGCTTGAATTTAGATTCGATTAAGTCTCCGATAGTACCAGCTATTCCAACAATAACAGCAATAGAAGTCCAAATCAGAATGGATCTGTCGCTAAATTCAGGATTGGCTTTTATGTAGTATTTTGATATTAAATAACCCGCCAAAACTGCAAAAATGATTCCGCCTATGAACCCTTCAATTGTTTTTTTAGGGGATATTTTTTCAAATAATTTGGTTCGCCCCATAGATTTACCTACAATGTAAGCAAAAGTATCATTGGTCCAGATCAAGATAAATAATCCAATTATAATTTTTGGATTATAATCACTTATTCCGAATGAAATTTTTGTGATAAATACAAATGGGAGTATAATATATCCTAATAAATAGAGGTATTTTGATGAAGTACTTATTTTTTGAATGTTATCATAAAATAAAAAAAGGATACACTTTATGGATACGACTAATGCTACAACCAATAAAACGACATCTAATTTTTGAATATTTACTGCTATTTCTAAATCAGTATTGAATATTTGATTGATAGTATCTGTGGTAATTTGATTGTAATGGCTTACCAAAGTTACTATCGAGTATAAGGCTGTTCCAAAAAGAATTGGAAATACTTTATGTATTTGGATTAAATTGCAAAATTCATAAACTGTAATAATAAGAAAGATGCCAAAAAGAATAAAAAAGCTTTCAGTGGAATATAAAATAGAAGCGAGTAGTAATATAATATAAATAGCTCCTGATATAGCCCGTTTTAGAGTTTCATTCATATTAAAGATCTTCTAAAAGCAATAAATATAGATTTTTTGCTGAACTTCCGTATTGTGTAAAATCTTCTTCTTTAGCTTTCTCGAAATATTTTATTGTAGTAATGTTGGTAGGATAATCTCTTTCGTATTTCTTTTTTATCGCGCTAAGTCCATCGCTTTTTGCAGCAAGTATTTGGCTTGTATTCGCTATAATGATAATATTGGTAGGTAACTCGTTAGGTTTGTTTTGTTTAATTTGTTTTGACGAGAAAAGGATAGAACCTTCATCAGCAATTAAATTTTCACAACTCGCAATAAGAAACTTAGGGTTTGCAGGCTTGTCGTAGGTAAGTTTATTGTCATCAAGCATTCCAAAAAGGTTTGGTTCATAACATAAAACTTCGCTTTCAAACCAATCATTTTCTTCCAATATATTTTCAAATTGTTCTTTTACTTCTTCCGAATTTTCGCAATACAAAAATTTACCACCATTTTTTTTAAAATTGTAGATGAATTTTTCATCTATAGAGGTTGCATTATCAGTATGGGATTTACTAAATTCACTTTCTTGATCTTCCTCAGAAGCCGGATTGCTTGAACCAAAAATTTTTCTAAAAAGACTCATATTTTTGTAAAATACTATAATTTGTTATTTGAAAACGTCCAAAGATAAAAAAATCTTAATTCAAAAGTAGTTTTTGAATTAAGATTTTAAAAATAATTAAATAATTTATGTGTTTTCTAAGATACGACTTCCTCAAGATTTTTATCAAATGTTCTTTTTCCGAAAATAGCTTCTAAATCATCTTTAAAAATGACTTCTTTCTCAATTAAGATATTTGCCAGTTGATTCAGTTTGTCTTTATTTTCTTCTAATATTTGAATCGCTCTTTGGTATTGACTTTCAATTAGTAATGAGATTTCTTCGTCAATAATTCTAGCCGTTTCTTCTGAATATGGTTTAGAAAAATTGTATTCACTTTGTCCAGTTGAATCGTAATAGGTTACGTTTCCAATTTTTTCATTCAAACCATAAACAGTTACCATAGCGCGGGCTTGTTTGGTCACTTTTTCTAAGTCGCTTAATGCACCAGTCGAAATTCTGTCGAAAGTTACTTTTTCAGCAGCTCTTCCACCCATTGTAGCACACATTTCGTCCAGCATTTGATCCGGGCGAACAATTAAACGTTCTTCTGGCAAATACCAAGCGGCGCCTAAACTTTGTCCTCTAGGAACAATGGTTACTTTAATTAATGGAGCTGCATGTTCCAGCATCCAACTTACAGTTGCGTGTCCTGCTTCATGAATAGCAATCGCTTTCTTTTCATCAGGAGTTACAATTTTATTTTTCTTTTCAAGACCACCTACAATTCTGTCAACAGCATCAAGGAAATCTTGTTTGTCAACCGCAGTTTTGTTATTTCTAGCGGCAATCAAAGCAGCTTCATTACACACATTTGCAATATCAGCACCAGAAAAACCTGGAGTTTGTTTGGCTAAAAAGTCAGTATCCAATCCTTCTACTTTTTTCAAAGGCGCTAAATGTACTTTGAAAATTTCAGCACGTTCACGAATGTCTGGTAAGTCTACAAATATTTGTCGGTCAAAACGACCTGCACGCATTAATGCTTTGTCCAATACATCAGCTCTGTTTGTCGCAGCCAAAACAATTACATTAGAATTAGTACCAAAACCGTCCATTTCTGTCAATAATTGGTTTAACGTATTCTCACGTTCGTCATTTCCACCGGACATATTGCTTTTTCCTCTAGCTCTACCTACTGCGTCAATTTCGTCAATAAATATAATGGCTGGAGATTTTTCTTTGGCTTGTTTGAATAAATCACGCACACGGGATGCACCCACACCTACAAACATTTCAACAAAATCAGAACCGGATAAAGAGAAGAATGGTACTTGCGCTTCACCAGCTACAGCTTTTGCCAATAAGGTTTTTCCAGTTCCCGGAGGTCCAACCAGTAAAGCTCCTTTTGGTATTTTTCCACCTAGATTAGTGTATTTTTCAGGATTTTTCAGGAATTCAACAATTTCTTGTATCTCTTCTTTTGCTCCTTCTAAACCAGCTACATCTTTAAAAGTAGTTTTGATATCTGTTTTTTCGTCAAAAAGTTTGGCTTTAGATTTTCCAATATTAAAAATCTGTCCGCCACCGCCGCCAGCGCCACCACCGGACATTTTTCTCATGATAAATATCCAAACAGCAATGATAATAATGATTGGCAATAAACTGATTAAAATATCCGACCAATTATTTTTTGGTAAGAAATTAAAATCTTTCAATTTGCCTTCAGCAACTGCCTTTTCCAGTTTGTTTTGGAATATTTGGTCGTTACCAATATCAAAAGTATAATGAGGTCCTTTGTTAGGCCTGTCAAGAACGTCTTTAGAAACTTTTTTGTGTGCTGCAACTTTCAATGCTGTTGCGTTAAGAAAAACTTCAGCTTCTGTTTTATTGTAAACTATAACTTTTTCGATCTGGCCTTTTTCTAAATAATCGTTAAATTTAGACGAAGTTAATTGACCAGGTTCGTTTAAACCAGAACCGCCAGTTATAAAAGTTATAAACAAGAAAATTAATAATATTGCAGTATAAATTAACCAAGGGCTTATTTTAAACTTATTCGAATTTGGATTATTATCTTTAGCCATTACTAGGAGTTATGTTTCTTTAGTATTTGTTTTCAATGGTAGTTATTTTTGCATCGCCCCATAAACTTTCGATGTTGTAGTATTCACGGATGTGTTTTTGAAATACATGAACCACAATATTTACATAATCCATTAGTACCCATTCGGCATTATCGGTTCCTTCAACATGCCAAGGCTTGTCTTTTAATTCTTTAGAAACTGTTTTTTGAATGGAGTTGACTATAGCGTTAACTTGTGTATTTGAGTTACCATTGCAGATGATGAAATAGTCGCATACCGCGGTATCTATTTCTCTTAAATCAAGAATATCAATATCATTTCCTTTTACCTCTTCTATCCCCTTAATGATGTTCGCCAATAGAACGTCATTATTTATAGTCTTTTTCGCCATGAATTATTTTTATATATAAGTTTGTAAAGTTACCATTTTTTGTGATTATTTTTGAACCTTAACATAATATTAAATTCTGTTTCACAAAAAGCGTATATGAAACTAATCAAACTCGATGCCATAGATTCTACAAACGAATTCCTTAAAGGGTTATCGAATAAACAAGAGCTCGAAAACTTTACTGTTGTAACTGCTGAGAACCAAACAGAGGGGAAAGGCCAAATGGGGGCATTTTGGGCCTCTGAGACGAGTAAAAACTTAATAATGAGTCTTTTGGTCAAGGATTTTTTGGTGGATATTTGTCAGATTTTCAATCTGAATATTGCAGTTTCACTTGCTGTAATTGAAGTTTTAGAATCATTTAGGATTCCTGACCTTAGCATAAAATGGCCTAACGACATAATGTCATACAACAAAAAAATAGGTGGCATTTTGATCGAAAACAGCATCAAAAGTGACGGAACTATTGTTTCTATTGTCGGTTTAGGACTAAATGTGAATCAAACCAATTTTGAAAATTTACCAAAAGCCTCTTCTTTAGCGGTTATTTGTGATGCGAAATTTGATAAAGACGAACTGCTTTTTTCCATTTGTGATGCAATCGAAGAAAATGTGAAGTTGTGCAAACACAATTCTGCCGTTTTATGGCCTGATTATACCAATAAACTATTTAAAAAAGGGATTCCAATGCCGTTTTCAAGCCCAAACCATCAGAATTTCATGGGGATTATTCAAGGGGTTTCTGCTGTTGGGAAACTTGAAATTCTTCTGGAAGATGACAGCACTGCTGAATTTGATATTAAAGAAATTCAAATGTTGTATTAACTGCTAATTGTTACAGTTTTGTAGGAATGTCCAATGTCGGATAAACGGGGAATTCAGATACACAAGAGAGGATTGATTTAATCAAAACTTATATAGAATGGTTTGGGAAGGAAAATATAGATTGTCTCTTGGCTGATAGGGAGTTTGTCGGGATTAAAAAGTAGTGGTTTTAATATAGAAGATGCCCATGTTGCCGATTTAGAAAGATTAGAAAAATTATTTTCTCTGACAATGATTGTTTTTGTATGGTGTTATAAAATTGGTGACTATTTGGATGAAAATATCCAAAAAATAGTAATAAAAAAACATGGCAGAAGAGCAGTGAGTATGTTAAAATATGGATTAGATTACTTGTCAAAATTTCTTTTAACAGGATTTAAGTCTCTAGAAAATAATCTATTTTGCTTTTTGTCATGTACTTAAATAAATGGGACACGTTTTATTTTGATTCTGCTGATTTATTTGCTTGGTTTGGATGATTAGGTATATTTGGAAATAATCATTCTAATTTACCACTTGCAACCAAAGCAGGAATAATATTGTTTTTTAGGTATTTAGGAGCTTTGCCACCAAACAAAAAAACGCTGTGAAACATAAGTTTTACAGCGTTTTAGCTTTTTTAGTATTTCTACTGGCGGAGAAAGAGGCTTCGATACCTTTATAATAATCCCAGTAAATAAGGGGTTTTCGATATACTATTTAAGAGCAGGGTCACCAATAGGGTCACTAGACTTTCAAAGTCTTTTTTTAACTATGTAAATGTAAAGAGTAAGTATTTAATTCAATAACTATCGATGCAGAAATTAACAGCCGAGTGTTTATGTAGTTTTTAGATTTCGAGGTACAAATAGGATACTCAACTGGACAAAATAAAACAAATTATGCAATAAAAATATTGCTTTTATGATTGAATCTCAGCATTTTTTGAAACCTCAGAAGTATTTGAAAGAGCACATTCCCCAAGTGGTTATAACAAAGTTACAAAATATTATTAAACATCAAATAATTTTTCTTGTCGAAGGAGTTATTAGAAGATCCCTTGTATAAAAACAAACCTTTTATCGGAGAATTTAAAGCTTTGAATGAGGTATGAGAAGTTTAAAAGGATGGTTAGAGGATTGTCTCGTTCATGGGGTCGCCTTGACTACTGTCAAAGCAATTTTAACATTATTCACGGCAATTTTCATCCTAATGCTTTTTTTACGTGTGTTGGACCATAGATATTTTGTTTTAGTAATATTATAAGTATTGCAAATAAGAAGAATGGAAAAGGATTTCTCTTTTTGAATCAAATTTATTTAACGATCCCAATTTTACAATGGTTAGATCTTAGATTCAGCATATATAAACTGCCAAAAAATTAAGTCAAATAGTTAAAAACTATTGAGAAGTACAAAATTTAAGTGACCTAAAAACTACCATTAAATAGCAATCATTACTCAAGATATTATAGAGAGGTGAAATGAAATTTGAAAAAGATTAAATCAGGGTCAAACCATCAATTTTTATTTAAAAGCAATAGCAACTTATTTCTCATTAATACGTCAGATGCCATTTAATTAGTCTTAACAGAAATGTTGATAAAAACGGAGTTTACTATAATTATCATAACGGACAGGTTAGGAATTTATAAATAAAAAAAGTTATATGTTTTTTTTACCCGATTGTGTAATTATTTCGTTTCCGAACACGTAGTACTTCTCTTAAGGAAATACGAATATTTCGTGTTCGAACACGAAATTTAATCATTTTCTTGTTTTCCTAAAAACATATACATAGTGTGGGAGATGCTGAGGCAGCCATTAAAAATCTTGATGTTTTTGTGAAAGCTTTTGTGTTGCGAAATGGATTTCATGTCAATGGAGACCAAACCAAAAGTGGTTATTCTAAATTTACCTACAGACCATTTACCTTAGAAGGAAACTTTTTGGCTTCTCAAGCGGTTCAGGAGATGTTATTGCAAAGCTGGAGCGCCACACCTGGGCAAATCAATACAGGAGTGATTCGTTTGTTTCCTGCCACACCAAAAAAGTGGGCCGATGCTTCATTCAATGATTTAAGGGCTGAAGGCAGATACAAAGTTTCAGCCTCCCAGAAAAACAACAAAATAACTTGGTTCAGTATTACTGCAAACAAAGTTGGAACGGTACGTATTAAAGACAATTTTCAGGGTCAAAAGCCTAAATGGAGTCTTAAAAATGTACAAAAGAATGGGAATGTTTATGAGGTGAAACTGGCTAAAGGTCAAAAATTGGAAGCGGTGTTTTAATAGAATGTTTAAATTATGTATAGAGCTAAAAAAACGATGTGGTAACGATTAGTGGAAAAAAATAACGAATTGGACTTTCGATACCTCAGATAGAAATGGTGTGATTAAGTTATGGTTATAAGATCTTGATAGTTGGCTAAGATTTAGCTATTAAAAAAGGATATCGTTTGCTTTTTTATTTTTAAAAACAGAAAAAAAAGATATTTAAGTATGATTGAAATCATAATCAACAAGTTAATATAATTGGAAATTTGCTTAAGAAATTTTAAAACCAATTCTTATGTACAAATTATCTTTTTTTGTAGTTGCATTAGTAATGCTAACTTCATGTGGCGATAAAAAAACCAAATCCGAAGAGGATTCTTCAACAATCACTTCATCTGAAGAAGGAATGCCTGCGGCGGCTGAAGCGGCTCCAGATGCTTCCACTTATGATCCAAACAGGGGAATTGGAAAGCACACTTCAGTAGATTTAGGAGCGAAACTGGATGTGGCTATGGCCGCCGAAGGGGAAAAAATCCAATCGGTTAAATGTTCTTCTTGTCACAAGATGACTGATGAAAAACTAGTTGGTCCTGGCTGGAAAGGGGTTACCACTCGAAACAAACCAGAATGGATTATGAATTTTATTACTAATCCTGACCCTATGATTGATAAAGATCCAAAACTTCAAGCGCAGTTAGAAATTTGTTTGGTTCGTATGCCAAATCAAGCATTATCTGATGCTGATGCAAGAAGTCTGTTAGAGTATATGCGTAAAAATGATGGTGTAAAGTAATCTCTAGTCAATAATTTAATTTATAAAGTAGGATGAAATCAATGATTTGCGAATACAAACAACAATAGAAATTATGAGTAAAAATAAATTTTCAAAAGCAATCTTTGCTTTTGTATTGGTAAGCGCTTTCTTTAGTTCTTGTAAGCCAAAAGATTCCAGTGACGCCGTAAGCGGTGATGCTGCGCAAAAAGTATACGTTGCTCCAGGTAAATATGACGAATTTTATAATTTTGTTTCAGGAGGTTTTAGCGGACAAATGAGTGTGTATGGTTTGCCTAGCGCACGACTGTTGAGGGTTGTTCCTATTTTTTCCGTAGATCCCCAAAGTGGTTATGGGTACAGTGAGGAAACAAAGCCCATGCTGAATACTTCAAATGGATTTGTGCCTTGGGATGACCAACACCATTTAGACATGTCTCAAACCAATGGTGAAGTGGATGGTCGTTGGATTTTTGCCAATGCCAATAACACGCCCAGAATTGCACGTGTTGATTTAAAAACGTTCAAAACGGTAGAGATTATAGAGTTGCCAAACAGTGCAGGAAATCACTCCTCTCCATTTATTACCGAAAACACGGAATATGTAGTAGCAGGAACCCGTTTTAGTGTTCCTCCAGACAATGCTAATGGGGATGTTCCTATTAATACGTATAAGAAAAACTTTAAAGGCTATTTAAGCTTTGTAAAAGTTGGTGCAGCAGGTCAAATGGATATTGCTTTCCAAATAGAAGCCCCTGGTGTAAACTTTGATTTAAGCCACGCTGGAAAAGGCAAATCTCATGGCTGGTTTTTCTTCTCTTGCTATAATACGGAACAGGCCAATACTTTGCTTGAAGTGAATGCTTCACAAAAAGACAAAGATTTTATCATGGCAGTAAACTGGAAAAAAGCCGAAGAATATATTAAAGCGGGTAAAGGTAAAAAAGTAGCTGTAAAATATGCTCACAATACTTGGGATGAAAAAACGCATACCGCAAAATCAGAAATTAGAACTTCAGTTTTGGTGCTTGATTCAAAAGAGTTGAAAGATATTTGTTACATGATTCCATGTCCTAAATCGCCTCATGGTTGTGATGTTGATCCTACGGGCGAATATATTGTAGGTAGTGGAAAATTGGCGGCTTTAATTCCTGTATTTAGTTTTGATAAAATGCAAAAAGCGATTGCAGCTAAACAATTTGATGGCAATTATGAAGGAATTCCGGTCATTAAATATGAAGCCGCTTTACATGGTGAAGTTAAAAAACCAGGTTTAGGACCATTGCACACTGAATTTGACGGAAAAGGAAATGCCTATACGACTTTCTTTGTTTCTTCAGAAGTGGTGAAATGGGATATTAAAACATTGAAGGTTTTAGATCGTGCACCAACTTATTATTCTCCTGGACACCTTTCTATTCCTGGTGGAGACAGTAAAAAACCATTTGGTAAATACATGGTAATTTATAATAAAATCACCAAAGACAGATACCTGCCAACTGGACCGGAATTAGCTCAAAGCGCACAATTGTTTGATATTAGTGGTGATAAAATGAAACTTTTGTTGGATTATCCAACTATTGGAGAACCACATTATGCTCAATCTGCTCCAGCTGATTTAATCAGAAACAATGGTCAGTTGAAATTTTATAAAATTGAAGAAAACAATCACCCTTATGTTGCCAAAGGAGAGAAAGAAGCAAAAGTAGTTAGAAAAGGGAATAGAATAGATGTATACATGACTTCCATCCGTTCTCACTTTGCCTCTGATAATATTGAAGGAATAAAATTGGGTGACGAAGTCTATTTCCATGTTACTAATTTAGAGCAAGATTGGGATGTTCCCCATGGATTTGCCATAAAAGGGGCTGATAATGCAGAACTTTTGATCATGCCAGGAGAAACGGCCACTTTAAAATGGGTCCCTAAAAAAGTTGGAATTTTCCCATTCTATTGCACTGATTTCTGTAGTGCATTGCACCAGGAAATGCAAGGATATGTCAGAGTATCTCCAGCTGGAAGCAGCGTTCCGTTAACTTTTAGTTTGGGAACAAATCTACCCGCCACCAAGTAATTATAAATCTTAAATAAAAAGGGAACACTATTATTTTGTTCCCTTTTTTAAATCAACAATCATGAACAATTCAAAAATTTCAACACTTTCAAAAGGCGTACTTTTGTTAGTGATGGTGCTATTGGTGTCTTCTATTTTTGTTCCAATGTGGCGAATTGAGTTATCTGCACCACAATATCCGGAAGGATTAGTACTTAAATTACATGCCAATAAAATTGCCGGGGATGTTGATATTATCAATGGATTAAATCATTATATAGGAATGAAAACCCTACATAAAGAAGATTTTGTTGAGTTTACAGTATTACCCTATATATTTATATTTTTTGCACTTTTTGCTTTGGCAACAACAATTATTGCAAAGAAAAAAGCACTTTATGTTTTATTCATTTCACTTGTTCTTTTTGGAGTTTTAGCAGCTGTCGATTTTTACAGATGGAATTATGAATACGGACATAATTTAGATCCAAATGCGGCGATACAAGTGCCCGGAATGTCCTATCAACCACCATTAATAGGATACAAGCAGCTACTTAATTTTGGTGCGTATTCTATTCCTGATATTGGCGGATGGCTGTTGATTGCATCAGGATTTTTACTGTTTATTATTGTTATTAAAGAATCCAATCTTTTGCAAAAATTTAAAAAACCTAAAACAGCAACAGTTCTGTTATTCTTTTTGTCTTTGTCCTTTTTGTCCTGTTCGAATAATACCAAAGCGGTTCCCATAAAATTGAATGTGGACAATTGTGATTTTTGTAAAATGAGCATTGCTGACGGCAAATATGGAGCAGAAGTGCTAACTCAAAAAGGAAGAACTTATAAATTTGACGATATTATGTGCATGACGAATTATTGTAAAGAAAATTCAAACACAAAAATCAGTTCGTATTACGTTCATGATTTTTCTCAAGATAATGTTTTAATTCCCGCTTCAACGGCTCATTTCATTTCAGGAAGTACAATTCAGAGTCCAATGAGAGGAGGGATTATTGCTTTTTCATCAGAAAAAAAAGCTAAGGAATTCGGTATTAAATTTAACGCCAAACTCATTACCTGGGATGCTATTTTAAAAAAATAAAGGCATTATTATTAATACAATTTTCAACAAGAAATAATGAAAATAGTACTCTATATCTGTTTGTTTTTTTCTTCTTTACTTCACGCCAATGTGATCGAAGTAGGCCACAACAAGCCTATAAAATCAATTAAAAAAGCCATTGCTTTAGCCAAAGCTGGTGATACGGTAATGGTTTATAAAGGATTGTATAAAGAAGGAAATATAATCATCAATAAAAGAATTGTCTTTCTGGGTAAAAACGTACCTGTTTTAGACGGCCAAAAAAAATATGAAGTGCTTTCCATAAAAGCCGACAGCGTGGTTGTTGATGGTTTTAAAGTTATAAAATCGGGTTATGCTACACTCGAAGATCCTTGCGGAATAAAAGTGTACAACAAGAATTATGTTGTCATCCAAAACAATGTTTTGGATGATAATTTCTTTGGAATTTATATTCAAAATGGAAGCCACTGTATCATCAAAAACAATAGACTTACTGCTTATGGAAAAGAAGAACAAAGTATAGGAAACGGAATTCATTGCTGGAAAAGTGATAGCCTGCAAATTATTGGGAACACTATTTCGGGGCATCGGGATGGGATTTATTTTGAATTTGTAACCAACTCGGTAATCTGGAGAAATATTTCGACCAGAAATGTTCGCTACGGACTGCATTTTATGTTTTCCAATGATGATGCTTACATTTCCAATATCTTTAAGAATAATGGAGCCGGTGTTGCCGTAATGTTTACCAAAAACGTGAAGATGTTCAATAATTTTTTTGAAGAAAACTGGGGCGATGCTGCCTACGGATTGTTCCTTAAAGAAATCTCGGACAGTTACATTATTGGGAACAAATTCAGCAAAAATACGTCAGGAATTCACATGGAAGGAACCAACAGAATTCAAGTTGAAAAAAATGTTTTTAAAGCCAATGGTTGGGGAATGAAAATCCTGGCAAGCTGCTCCGATAATGTAATAAAAAACAATAATTTTTTAGGGAATACTTTTGATATAAGTACCAATGGGAGTTTGGTCCTCAATACATTCAATAATAATTATTGGGATAAATATGAAGGTTATGATTTAGACAAAAATGGAGTGGGAGATGTCCCGTTTCATCCCTTGAGTTTATTTGCCGTGCTTACCGAAAGAAATCCTTCGGCCATGTTGCTTTTTCGGAGTTTTATGATTACACTTCTAGATAAATCAGAAAGGATTTTGCCTAGTATTACTCCCGATAATTTCGTTGATAATTCGCCTTTAATGCATTCTTTACCTTTATGATTGAAATAAAAAATTTAAACAAAAAATTCGGAAAATTAGAAGTTTTAAGCGATGTAAATCTTACTTTCAAAAAAGGAGAATGCATTGCGCTAATTGGACCTAATGGTTGTGGAAAAACGACTTTGATAAAAAGTATTTTAGGAATGGTAATCCCTACTAAAGGCGATGTTTTGTTTAATCAAAAGTCTATTCTAAAAGAGTATCTGTATCGGGAACAAATAGGATATATGCCCCAAATTGGGCGTTATCCGGATTATATGACTATTGGTCAAATCATTGAAATGATTAAAAAGATTCGAAATTCGAACCAGACTTTAGACGAAGATTTATTGAAGGGATTTGGACTCGAAAAAATATTCGACAAGCAAATGCGGACACTTTCTGGCGGAACAACCCAAAAAGTGAGCGCTACACTAGCTTTTTTGTTTAATCCCGATGTGCTCATTTTAGATGAACCAACAGCTGGTTTAGATCCTTTGGCGTCAGAAATATTGAAAGATAAAATTATAAAAGAGAAAGTAAAAGGCAAACTCATTTTGATTACGTCCCATCTTTTAAGCGAATTAGACGATATGGTTACGCAGATTATTTTCATGCAAGACGGAAAAGTATATTTTCATAAAACGATTGCTGATTTATTGCAATCAACAAATGAAGAGAGAATATCCAAAGCAATTGCAAAAATTCTAAAAAGCCAAAGCAATGAATAGAATTATAAGAATTATATTTTTAGACATTTTAAAAAACAAAATTGTATTGGCTTACACTATCATTTTAGGCATACTTTCATGGAGTTCCTTTGGGCTAGAAGACAATTCTGCCAAAGGATTGCTTACCATTTTGAGCATAATTTTATTTACCGTTCCATTAGTTTCCATTCTTTTTGCGACAATCTATTTATACAATAGTTCAGAGTTTATAGAACTTTTGTTGAGCCAGCCGATCAAACGAAAAAAGATATGGTTGAGTTTGTTTCTTGGATTATCTTTGTCAATGGTTTTGGCATTTTTTATCGGTGCAGGAATACCGCTATTGGTTTATGCGCCTGATTCCGTTGGGATAATGATGCTGATTGTAGGATGTTTGATTTCTCTGGTTTTTGTGGCTTTGGCGTTCTTGAGCTCTATTCTTACAAGAGATAAATCAAAAGGAATCGGAATTGCCATAATGAGCTGGTTGTATTTTGCTTTGCTTTTTGATGGAATTGTATTGTTTTTATTGTTCCAATTTTCGGATTATCCCATAGAAAAAGCAATGGTTGCCGTTACGGCGTTAAGTCCAATTGATTTAGCCCGAATTCAAATTCTATTGCAGCTTGACGCATCAGCGATGATGGGATATACAGGAGCTATTTTCAAGGATTTTTTCGGTACTTCATTGGGATTGTTAATTTCATTTCTACTATTATGTTTATGGGTAGTTGTCCCGTTTTTCATTTCACTAATAAAATTTAAAAACAAAGATTTATAATGTTTAAAGAAATTTTCCAGAAGTTAGAAAATGCAGTAAATCCGGTAGCACAAGTAGTACAGAATACCTCTTGCGGTAAAGTGATGGTTATCGCTTTCAAAAAAGGAATGATACTCAAAGAGCATAAGACTGATGTTTCCGCCAAATTATTGGTGGTAAAAGGAAGCGTGATCTATAAAGAGCAAAGTCAACAAGAAGAACTCTTTTTATACGATGAAAAAAATATTCCGGTAGCAGTTCTTCATTCAGTTGAAGCCATCGAAGACAGTTTGTGTTTATTGTTTAAAGGATAAAATCTCCAAATGAAAACAGATATAAAGAACCGATCAGATATTGAAAAACTAATAAATGCCTTTTATGACAAAATAAAAATCGATACAAAAATTGGTTATTTTTTTAATGATGTAGCCAAAGTAAATTGGGAAAAACATTTGCCTAAAATGTATGATTTCTGGGAAAATATTATATTTTCTACAGGTGATTTTATCGGAAATCCTATGGCTAAACACAAGGAATTACATCAAAAAAGTACAATGACCGAAGCTCATTTTCAGAATTGGAATGCCTTGTTTAATGAAACGGTTGATGAATTATTTATCGGAGAAAAAGCAGAAGAAATTAAACAAAGAGCGGCGAATATTGCAATGGCCATGATGTATAAAACATTAGGTTAAAAAAGAGCTCACACAAAAAAAAAGCGCAAACTAAATTAGTTTACGCTTTTTCAATTTAGTAATACGAATTAATAATTATTTTGGAAGTATTACATCATTTATTACATGAATAATCCCATTTGATGTTGGGATTGTAACGACAATTTCGGAGCCATTCACAAAGACTTTGTCCCCTTTTTTAGTGATTTTTATTTTACCGCCATTCACTTGTTCAAACTCTTGGCCATCCTGCATGTATTCTGTTTTTAAGGCGCCAACATAAGTATGGTATTCTAGTATGTTTTTCAAATCGTCTTTTTTCTCTGGTTTTAACAATCCTTCAACTGTACCAGCCGGGAGTTTGTCAAAGGCAGCATTTGTTGGTGCAAAAACGGTAAATGGACCTGCATTGCTTAAAACATCGACTAATCCGGCTGCTTTTACTGCCGTTACAAGAGTAGTGTGATCTTTGCTTCCGGAAGCAGTTTGAACGATGTTTGGACTCGACGATTCGTCTTTTACTGCAGATTGTCCAACACTTTCGGTTGAAGTGTTTTCTGTAGTTTTTTCAGAGGGAACTTCGCTATTTTGTTTACAGCTAAAGGCGGTAAAGAAACTAGCGACTAATAATACTTGAATAGATTTTTTCATAATAAAAATACTTAGGTTTTGTTTATCAAAGTACTTAATTATAAGCGTTTTATTTTATGAGTATAATCATAAAGGAGGGTTGTTTTCAACTTTTTTTATGGAGTAATACGCAGTAAATCCTATCCCGAAAAGCAAAATTATTGCTACAGCAAAAAGAAGTTCATTTACATAAGGTATTATAGTGTAACTAAACGATGCAACTCCTTGAACGGCTAATGCAATTTCATTTAATAAAACTCCAAAAGTGAACAGGAGCAATCCAATTTTTATTCTTTTACTAATAAAAATTAAATGACTAGCGTAGATGTAGAACAGTAAAAACAGGGTGATTACTGCCAGTAAAACCAGGTGAAGATAAGCAATTACAATTGGCCTAAAACCGAAAGTCAAATCACTCAAGACAGGAATGGTTGATCCCAATTGAAGTACTAATTTGATACTTAAAGCAAGATTTACAAATAATAAAATGTAACGCAATAATGGCGAGAAGTTTTTCAAAAAATCTTTTCTGGTTTGTATTAAAATAAAAAGAAGTTTAAACCAGGTCAAAACCTGAACTATTGCCGCAATTACAGTAATTACATAAAGCCAAACGGGTAAATCCAGCCACAACGTGGATAAAAAATAAGCAGGAATACAGGAAAGTGCAAACAGTTTGAATGCCGTTTCATAAAAGGAATTCTCGGTCTTTTTTAGGTTTAAAAATCCAAAAAGCAACCCCATACAGGCAAAGAAAAACCAGCCGTTGTATTGAAAATGAAGAAAATAATAGATAGAAGACAAATAGTAATCTTGAACAATGTTCTTACTCGCCATCATATAAGCCAAGTAAAATGTGCCGAATGAGGAGATAATATTGAATACAATAGCCGCTTTAAACCAGTTTATGGATAATAAATCGTGATCAATTTTTCTTAAATCTTTAATGTAAGAATAGCCAAAAATATAAGAAATTATAATTGAAGCTGTAGAGGCTGTTATAGAAAAAAGTCCGTAGCCTTCAATAATAAAAGAGATTAGCATTACATATGAAATAATCAAGTTGGCAATAATTATTTTCCGGTATTTGTTTACTTGAAAATCAGCTGTTTTGTTTTGAAGATAATAGACCATTAAAGTCATCAGAGTATGGCTTATCCAACCAGAAAAAGCAAAATGCGAATGGGAATGTTGAAGATGTTTTTGGTCTAAATAAGGAAATTCAAAACCAATTTTATAGCGCATCAAAACGCCTAGTGCGGCAACAATACATAGATTCAGCAAAGATAGTTTTAGCCAAAAATTCACATTTAATTTCATTTAATAATATATTTTATGATTGACGATTTCTAGTTTCTCACAAGTATTCATCTTGCATAAAACACGAATGACTGTTTCTACTCTCAAACCTGTAAAATTTGCGATTTCCTGGCGCGTGTAAGGAATTAATACTTTTTCGTTACAGCATTCCGATTTTTTCTTGTGAGTATTTAAAAAAGCCGCAATTCTAAACTCGGGTTTTTGATTTATAATCTCTTTTGAAGAGTTTGATTTAGAATGAATTTTGTTGGCCAGTAAAATCATAAAAGATTTTTGAATGGACGGATATTCGTCAAGAATTTTTAAGAATTTGTCCTTAGATAACTTTATAATAGTACTGTCCAGGATGGCAATCGCTTTTGATGGATAGGGCTGGTCAATAAACAATGGTGGTTCTCCAAAACTCTCTCCTATACAAAAAAGACCTTGCGTAAACTCTTTCCCTTCGTCATTAGAATTAAACATTCTCACACTTCCGTCAATAACTTGGTAATAAAAATGCGCCACTTCATCTTCATCAAAAATGAGTTCATTTTTTTTGTATTTTTTGGCTACAGCGCCCCAAGTGAAAAGTAAATCTAAATCGATCTGCATAAAAAATAACTGATTTTGAATTAGTACCGTTTTTTGCGAACGACATTCCAAATACAAATAATTAAATACAAAGTAATTACTATAAAGATGATGAAAATATGATATAAGTCATATAAACTCTGGTAGATGTGGTTCTATCTTTGCTTTGTGAAAAAAGCAATACTCATAATAGCGTTACTCATACTTCTAAAACCAATATTTCCGGTTATAGAATATGCTGTTAGATATGATTATATTTCAAAAGAACTTTGCGTTAATAAAGACAAACCAAAATTGCAATGCAACGGAAAATGTCATTTAATGAAAGAACTGACAAAAACTTCCGAAAACGACAGCCCAATTTCTTCCAATAAGAAAATGGCCTCGCAAGAAGTTGAAGTTTTATTTTTTCAAGAAATTAATTCGTTTAAAGTTTTGCCTGCTTATTTTCAGAATACTAAAAAAGCAAATAGCAACTATTCTAATTTATATTCTCACAGGATTAGTTGCTCTGTTTTTCATCCACCCACAGTTATTTCTTAAATTTTTACATGAAAGTGTGCGTTTTCATTTGATTTTTTCAAATGGAGGAGACCTTATGGTTTCAAATGTTTGAAAGATAAAATCTTCTCAAGCAGATTCCCTATAAACTTTAATAAAAACACAAAATGAAATTTCCATTAAAAAATACAATAGCTGTAATAGCTATGGCTTTAGCTTTTTCTTCCTGTTCAAATGATGAAAATCCAACAATTGTAACAAATGAATTAGAAGGATTAAATAAAATACAAGAAATCACAAATGATACCCACATTGTAGAACTTTATTCTCCTACAGGAACTTTGCAGCAGGGACATAACGCAATTTCTTTGAGAATCAAAAACAAAACAACTAACGAGTACGAAAAAAATGTGGCAATCGCATGGGCGCCATTAATGCAAATGACAACAATGTCGCATGCTTGCCCGTTTTCGGCAGTTACAAAAACTACAGGAAAAGAAACTTTACACAATGGCTATATTGTTTTTCAAATGGCCGAAAACACCATGGAACATTGGACTCTAACCATAAATTATACTATTAATGGTGCTGCATATACCGCAAATAACCAAATTAGTGTTCCAGCTTCTACCAAAAAGAGAGTGACTACTTTTACAGGAACGGATGGGACAAAATATCTTTTGGCATTAATTGAACCAACAAATCCAAAAGTAGCTACAAACGAGATGACTGTTGGTGTTTTTAAAATGCAATCTATGAAGGTGTTCCCGGTTGTGGATGATTTTAAAGTTAAAATTGACCCGAGAATGCCGAGCATGGGAAATCATGGGTCTCCTAATAATGTTGATTTAGCACAGTCTGTTTCCGATAAATTGTACCATGGGAAATTATCGTTAACCATGACCGGTTATTGGAAAATTAACTTACAGCTTTTGAATACCGCTAACGAAGTTTTAAAAGGCGAAGCAATTACAGACGCAGTTACTACAAGCAGTATTTACTTTGAAGTAGAATTCTAGAAATATTTATTTTCTTAAATCGAAAAGGTCAAGAATTTATTTGTGGCCTTTTTTTAAACTATTTCATTATGAAAAAGACAGTATTTCTTTTATTGTTACAATTTATTGCCGCAATCTCACTTTCTGCCCAAGAACAATCTAAAGACACCATTGTTCCTAAAATCCTAAACGAAGTTATTGTAATTGGTAAAAAAGCGCAATTATATCAAAAACAACCTAAACCATTAGCCACTATTGACGAATATTTGCAACAGTCCAGTAAAGTCGAAATGATTAAAAAAGGCGGTTATGCTTGGGAGCCAATCATTAATAGTATGGCAACCGAAAGAACATTAATAACCATAGACGGAATGCGCATTTTTGGCGCTTGTACCGATAAAATGGATCCCATAACTTCCTATGTTGAAATTTCTAATTTATCGGAAGCAACCATAAAATCCGGGCAACAAGGCGGTTGTCATGGAGCAACGATTGGCGGTGCTATTGATTTAAAAAGAAATCGAAGCATATTTACTGATTTAGGCTGGGAAACTGCTGTAAATACCGGTTTTGAAACCAATAGCAAACAGAAAATCATTGGAACTGCGATTAATTATGTCGATAGTTTGTTTTATGTGAATACCGACTTTATGTATCGGGATGCCGAGAATTATACTTCTGGAAACAATCAGGAAGTTTTATTTTCACAATTCAAAAAATTTAATGTTTCCACAACTTCTGGTTTTCTATTCAATAAAAATAAACTTATAGAAGCATCGCTGATCTATGATAAAGCAACCGATGTTGGTTATCCGGCACTTCCAATGGATGTTTCTTTGGCGGAAGCCTTAATAACTTCCTTGAAATTTGAATATGCTCCAAGATTGTCGAAAATAAAAAATTGGGAAACCAAAATATATTACAATACCGTTACGCATAGAATGGATGACACAAAACGACCTTTGGTTCCCATTCACATGGATATGCCCGGTTGGAGTGATACTTATGGATTTTATTCGAAAGTAAAAGGGGTTTTTAAAAACCATAATTTTATGGCGGATTTGAATTCTTTTTATAATCGTTCCATTGCCGAAATGACCATGTATCCGAGCAATCCGAACGAAAATGTGATGTTTATGTTTACTTGGCCAGATGTGAGGACTTGGTATGGAGGATTGTTTTTAGAAGACAATGTAGTTTTGAATCCGTATTCCAATTTGAAATTTTCTGCTAGCCTGGCAAATCATTTCAATAAAGTTGCCAATCAGTTGGGTTTAGAAAGTTTACAGATTTTCTATCCCAATATGAAAGATAGCAAAAACCGAATTTTAAAAAGTATTTCATCTAATTATTTTCACAACAAAAATGGTTTTGAGTATGGTTTCGGTTTAGCGTATGGGGAGCGGGCATCTTCGGTTTCAGAAGGATACGGGTTTTATTTGTTTAATAGTTTTGACCGATATGATTATATTGGAAATCCGGAATTAAAAAACGAAAAATCAGTTGAAGGAAACGTTTCTTTGGGATATGCGAAAAAAAAAATGAGCGCTAAAATAACGTCTTCTTATTTTCATATTTCCGATTTTATTGTCGGAAAACCAGACCCAACTTTTATTCCAATGACTATTGGCGCCAGCGGTGTAAAAATGTATACGGCACTAGAGTATGCCACAGTTTTCAACGCAGATTTGAATATTGAATACCAAATTACTGACAATTTGAAAGGGAAGGGCCAGTTAGTTTACAATTACGGAAAGGACTTTGAAAAGAGAAATTTGCCATTTATAAGTCCGTTGCGATATTCAGCGTCATTAAATTACAAAGTGAATAAATTTTCCACCGAAATTATGGTTCAGGGCAATGCTACGCAAACCCAGTTCAGCCCTTTTTATGGCGAAGACAGGACGCCAGATTATGCGATTTTAAACCTTGCTTCGAGTTATTCGTTTACTATTGAAAAAAGTAAATGGAATATTAGAGCGGGTATTGAAAATATATTGGACACTAATTATTCCACTTTTTCAGATTGGAACAATATCCCCAGAAAAGGAAGAAATTTCTTTTTGAATATTAATTTTGGGTATTAATCGTTTAATTTTTTTTCTATAATTATAACTGGGTGCAAACTTCAGAAAACCACCGCAATTTTGGTCCCTTTCGATAGATTGTTGCACGATTAAATTTCCAATAGTAATCATATTACACAATTCGTACAACTGAATACTGATTTGGTTGTTTTTACTTATGGTTTCCAATTTGTCTTGCCATTGCATCAATTGTTCTTTTGCTTTACGCAAATCAACATCAAAACGCACAATTCCGGCATTTTGGCGCATTAAAAATTGCAATTCGGTTTTGATCTTAGTAATGTAATCTGGATTTATTTTAGGTTTTGGTTCTAATTCCCAATCAGAAATTGAACTGATGAAAAGGATGTTTTCGAAAGGAGTTTCTGCTAAATAGTTATAAATTTTGTCTGAATAGACCAAAGCTTCCAGCAAGGAGTTGGACGCTAGTCGATTGGCGCCATGCAGGCCTGTACGGGAACATTCGCCACAAGCAAATAGATTTTCTATGGATGTTTTTCCATTTTTATCAACTACAATTCCGCCACAGAGATAATGTTGTGCGGGAACCACGGGAATCCAATCTTTTGTAATGTCTATTCCAGTCTTTTTGCAGTGCTCGTAAATCATCGGAAAATGTTTTATAAACGGCTCTAAATCTAAGTGAGTGCAATCTAAATAGACGCAATCATTCCCCGTTTTTTTAAGCTCCAAATCGATACTTTGGGAAACGATATCCCGGGAAGCCAATTCGGCTCTGTCATCATAATCAAGCATAAACCGATTGCCTTTTTTGGTGCGTAAATACGCTCCAAAACCGCGTACTGCCTCCGAAATTAAAAACTTCGATCCAATAGAAATATCATATAACGCGGTAGGATGAAATTGAATGAATTCCATGTCTTTAATGTTGGCATTCGCTCGAAAAGCCATCGCAATTCCATCGCCTGTCGCAATTATTGGATTGGTGGTGTGTCCGTAAAGATGTCCAATTCCTCCAGTGGCAAGCAACGTAAAATCAGATTGGAATGTGATAATTTCATTCGTTTTTTGATTTAAAACAAAGGCTCCCAGACACTGATTATTTTCTGTAATCAGATCCAATGCAAAATGATGGTCTAAAACGGTAATGTTTTCTTTTTGATGTACTTGGTCTAAAATTGCACGTTCAATTTCATGGCCAGTTTGGTCTTTATGGTGTACAACCCTGTTCTGGGAATGTCCGCCTTCTTTGCCCAAATCAAAATTTCCTTTGGCAGTTTTGTCAAATTCAGCGCCCCATGCTATAAGTTCTTTCAATCGTTTTGGGCCTTCGGTAATGACCATTTCAACGACTTGAACATCACACAAACCATCGCCGCAGATTAGGGTGTCTTCTATGTGTTTTTGATACGAATCCTCTGTTTCATCTGTAACAATGGCAATTCCGCCTTGAGCATATTTAGTGTTCGATTCATCCGCATTTGACTTGGTTACAATAGTCACTTTTTTGTCGGGAAAACGATCTGCGATTTTTATGGCAAAAGTCAATCCGGCAACTCCTGAACCGATGATTAAGTAATTTGTAGTAATCATTATTTAGATAATTCTAGCATTCGTTCAATAGGAAGCAGTGCTTTTTCTCTAATGTATTGCGGAACAATAATTTCGGGGGTTTCATTAAGCAAACAGTCATATACTTTTTGTAAGGTATTCATTTTCATATAGCCACATTCACTGCAAGCACAGGTGTTATCTTCTTGTGATGGCGCCGGAATCAGTGTTTTATTTGGAACTTCCTGTTGCATTTTGTGAAGGATTCCCGCTTCGGTAGCAACAATAAATTTGTTGTTTGGGTTTGTTTTCACGTAATCAATCATTCCGGCTGTCGAACCTATGTAACTAGCGGTTTCCAGAATATGTGTTTCAGATTCGGGATGCGCAATGATTTTAGCATCGGGATGTAGTTTATGTACTTCTATTAATTTATCCAGCGAAAAAGCTTCATGCACGACACAGGAGCCGTCCCAGAGTAACATATCACGACCTGTTTTATTGATGATATATTTTCCTAAATTCTTATCGGGAGCAAAAATAATTGGCCTGCCTTTTGGCACCGATTCTACGATTTTTACCGCATTAGATGACGTACAAACAATATCGCTTAATGCTTTAATCTCGGCAGAACAATTTACGTAGGTAATGACAATATGATCGGGTTGCTGGTCAATAAATTTCTGAAATAAATCAGGAGGACAGGATTCTGCCAGAGAGCAACCTGCTTTTAAATCGGGCAGAATCACTTTTTTGGTTGGGTTTAAAATTTTTGCGGTTTCAGCCATAAAATGTACACCGGCAAAAAGAATAATATCCGCGTCTGCTTTCATGGCTTCTATCGACAATCCCAAACTATCTCCCACATAATCTGCTACATCCTGAATAGCTGCTTCCTGATAATAATGAGCTAAAATAACTGCATTTTTTTCTTTTTTCAATTTCAGTATTCGTTCTTTAAGGTTTTTCATTTTTTCATTTTTAAGAAAACATCATTTATCATGTATTCTCCTGAACAGCGGAATTAATAAGCCATGTTTCAAAAGCAACTGCAATTTTTTTAAAACCGAATTGTTTGAAATTAGGGTTCCTGAATTGTAAATGGTTTAAAAAAGATAACCTCGTTTAAAAGACTAATTCTTTACAGGAATTGGAATCGCATTTAACATGTTGCTATGAAATTCCAGTTGACTTTGAATTTCATTTTTTGTTTGTTCAAAAAAGTCATTTTCCGATAATAATTTTTTATAATATTCTATTCCGGCTATTAAATTCTCTTTAAATGTGTGTAGTTTTTTTAATTGCGCAACAGAAATTTCGGACGAGGCAGTTGCTATTTGTTCTTTGAAATAAGCCACATACATCTGTAATTCTTTTATGAATACATTTGGACGAGCTGTATTTATTATGGAAATATTTCCATAGATATGTTTTACCATATCCGATAAAGACACTACTCGATCAAAATAAGCCAAATTAGGTCCGGGACAAACAATCACGCCTTGTACTTCTCCTTTTAGTTGTATGTTATTTTCTATCAAAGAAGCATTGGCCAAACCGACACAGAGACACGCTTTTTCGGTAATTTTTCCCTTTGCATTATTAAAATCAGCTTCGGAGATACTATCTTTTTGTTGGTTTAATTCGCCTAACTTAATATCTTGATATTTTTTAGATGCCATACACATTCCTTTATTGGAATATTCTTTGTTTAAAGCTAAAAACTTTTTAGGACAAGAGCTTCCAGCTTTATTCTTATTAATACGTTGTTGTTTCAATATTTCGTTTGTTGTTCCCTTTACGGTATTAAAAGGGACGCCCAAAGGGGAAATGTGACTCGTGTAAAAATCATCTTCTTTAGCATTTGCCAATAATTTTCGGGTAGCATCATCTACTGATGTAGCCTCTGGAACCAATAAAAAAGGAGAACCCCAGCCCACGGAGTCAACCTGATAATGGTTTAATAAAAATTCATGTTCTTCGGCAGTTCCAACGCCGCCTTGCACGGTGATTTTTAAATTCAATGGAGTATTGGGAACATGCATTCCTTTTTGCTCTAACGCTTTCACCATCAAAGTGTGTGCTGCTTGAATTAGTTCGTCCTTCTTTTGTTTGAATTCCTCCATGATTGGCCCCAACAAAAGCCCATCTGTTGCAAAAGCGTGGCCTCCACAATTCAAACCGGATTCAATTCGATATTCAGAAACCCAAAGTCCTTTTTTTGCAAAGAAATTGCCTTGAATCATTGCCGAACGATAATCGCTAACTTTTAATATGATTTTCTTTTTTAAGGTATTGGAAGCATCTGGAAAAAAAGCGTCAAATTTTTCAAAATAACTATACAATCTTGGATTCATCCCCGCCGAAAGCACTACCGATGAAGTTAGTGTACTGTTAGCAAAACCACGTAAAGAGGCATGGGCATCGTTGAACTCTATTGGTAATTGTTCATTTTTATTAAAATTGTCTTTATCGATTTTAGTCATGATATTTACATCAATTTCACCAGGATAAAGATTTTCTTCGATGAAATTGATAACATTGTCTTTAAGGGCATACCCATTGTCCAATAAATCTTGTAATTTTTGCTTAATTTCCGATTTGTTAGGTAACATCGCAATATACTCTTCTAAAGCGGTTTTGCTTTCGCACAATTCCGTTTTGAAATTTTTGAATTTTTCTTTTACGATTTTATCTACCAGATTCAAATAAGATGTTACACGTTTTGCACGGTAATCATGTATTTTTTGTGTTATTTCTTGGTATGGGAGGTTAAATTGTTTGCTGTAAAAAGCATTCATCTTTTCAATTAGCTCATCATCAATAATTGAAATTACGGAAGAAATCCCATACTTTGCCACTCTTATCGGACTGTCTATCGTATAGGATAGACCCATTACAGGAATATGGAAAGTGTGTTGTGATTTTTGTACTGTTGTCATGTTATTAAATATAATTATTTTAACAAATGACAAAATTATGTAATGCGGTTATTTCAAAAAATGATATTTATCATGCTTTTATGAAGCGCGTTTCTCAAAAGCTTAGACCGTCATTTTTTTTAATTGGCTGATATCCTTTAAAATAATTTTTTTCCCTGACAATTCTATTAGACCTAATTTCTTGAATTCAGATAACAAACGAATGCAGCTTTCGGTGGCTGTGCCAATCATGCTTGCCAACTCGTCTCTTGAAAGTTGGACTTTTAAACTATTATCTTCATTTTTCCCAAAAGTATCCTGCAAATAAAGTAGAGTAACTGCGAGCCTGTCTTTTACATTTTTTTGGGCAAGATTTACCATTAGATCATCGGCCTCTTTTAGATCTCCGCAAATTGTTTTCATCACATTCATCGAAAACTGATTGTTCTTGTCGAAGAAACTCATCACTTCACTTTTTGGAATAAAACAAACCTCCATATCTTCTAGTGCAACGGCACTCAAATTCACGGGTTCATCACTAATCATGGAGCGTTGTCCTAATAATTCACCTTTTGTAACTAGTTTTACAATATGATCTTTACCGTTTGGACTCAATTTGGTTAGTTTGCATACACCATCTTTTATGCAAAAAATTCCATTTACATTTTCACCTTCTTCGAAAATGACTTCTCCTTTTTTTATAGTGCGGGATGTTTTACATTCAGCAAGATGTACTAATTCATTTTTAGTAAGTGCTTTCAATGAGCTGAATTCTCTAACAATACATTGTTCACATTTACTCATAATAGAAAGGGGATTTTATAACCCAACAAATTTAGACTTTTATATGACAAATGTCATATTTTTAACTTATTCTATTTACAACCTTTGTCTAAGGTAAAATGAGCAAAGATTTATGGACAGACAAAACTGTTTCCATTGTGGTTTAGATATTATAAAAGCGAAAGAAATTATTTTTGATAAAAAAGAATTTTGTTGCAATGGTTGTAAGACCGTTTACGAAATTTTTAGTCTGAATGATATGACTTGTTATTATGATTTTGAAAAATCCCCTGGAGCAACCCCCCAAGACAGTAATGGTAAATATGATTTTTTAGACAATGAAAGTATCGTTTCAAAACTTTTGGAATTCCAAGAGAGTTCAACCGCTATTATTTCACTTAATATTCCACATATTCATTGCAGCTCGTGTATTTGGATTCTGGAAAATTTACAACGTCTTCAAAAAGGAATAAGTATTTCTCAGGTTAATTTTCCCGAAAAGAAAGTTCGAATCACTTATAATCCAGAAGCGGTTTCAATAAAAACGATTGTGCTCTTATTGAGTTCTATTGGTTATGAGCCCTATATCAGCCTGGAAAATTATGAAACAGGCAAGAGCCATATAGACCGAAGTTTGACTTATAAACTAGGTGTTGCCTTCTTTTGTTTTGGAAATATCATGTTACTTTCTTTTCCCGAATATTTTGAAGTTAAGGAATATTGGTTAGATCAATATCGTGGTTTTTTCAGATGGCTGATTTTTGCGCTTTCCCTACCCAGTTTTCTGTATTCGGCCAGCGGGTATTACGTTTCGGCCTATAAAAGCATCAGATCTAAAATGCTTAATATCGATATTCCTATTGCTTTGGGAATTATTGTGATGTTTGTTCGGAGTACGTTTGATATCGTGATGGATTACGGACCCGGTTTTTTCGACAGCTTAACAGGATTGGTCTTCTTTATGCTTTTAGGTAAAATGTTCCAAATCAAAACCTATAGTTTTTTGAGTTTTGAAAGAGATTTCAAATCGTATTTCCCTATAGCAATTACTAAAATCAATACTGATACTTCCGAAGAAAGTGTGCCAGTTTATGATATTCAAAAAGGCGACAGACTACTCATCAGGAATCAGGAACTCATTCCAGTAGATGGTATTTTAATTTCAGAAAAAGCAGAGATTGATTATAGTTTTGTTACCGGAGAAGCCATTCCGATTACCAAACAATCCGGTGATAAAGTATTTGCAGGAGGAAAACAAATGGGCAAAGTAATCGAAATGGAAGTGTTGCATTCCGTTTCACAAAGTTATTTGACACAATTATGGAGTAATGATGTTTTCCAGAAAAAAGTGGAACAAAAGCATAAAACGATAACAGATAACATCAGCCGTTATTTTACTCCAATCCTTTTATTAATAGCTTTTTCAGGATTTGGATATTGGATTTTTATTGATGCCAATATTGCTTTCAATGTTTTTACAGCAGTGCTGATTGTTGCCTGCCCCTGTGCCTTGGCATTGACGGCACCATTCACTTTTGGGAATGTACTGCGGATTTTAGGTAAACAGAAATTTTATCTCAAAAATGCATTGGTTATAGAGCAATTAGCCAAAGTGGATACTCTAGTTTTTGACAAAACGGGAACCATTACAACCAACAAAAAATCGAATATTTCCTATGAAGGAAATGTGCTTTCAGATGAGAATTTGTTGCTGATAAAAAAGGTACTTCGGACTTCCAATCATCCATTAAGCAGAATGCTATATGATTATTTGCCTGTTTCAATCTTGCAAAACAAATCGGAAAAGGAAACTCCAAAGTTAAAAGTTGATGCTTTTGAAGAAATTACAGGAAAAGGAATTCAAGCTCAAATTTTTAACCAAAAAATTCAAATTGGTTCCGCTGCTTTTGTCGAAAAAATAGACGATAATAGTATTCAGCAAACTTCAGTTCACATTCGAATTAATGCTGTTTATTACGGAAAATTTATTTTTAATAATCAATATAGAGAAGGCTTAGAGGTACTTTTTAAAAGATTAAGCAGTAAATATCAAATCAAAGTTTTGTCTGGTGATAATGAAGGGGAACGTTTTACTCTTGAAAAACTTTTGCCTAAAGGAACGGAACTGATTTTCAATCAAAAACCAGAACAAAAATTAGAATTTATCAAGAATTTACAACAACAAGGTAACAATGTGATGATGGTGGGAGATGGGTTAAACGATGCAGGAGCCTTGGCACAAAGTAATGTTGGAATTTCAATTTCAGAAAACGTGAATGTTTTTTCACCGGCTTGTGATGCGATTTTGGATGCCAATGAGTTTCAAAAATTAGATTATTTTTTAAAACTGTCCAAGAAGTCCATTAGTACTATTAAAATGAGTTTTACATTATCCTTATTGTATAATGTAGTAGGGTTATCATTTGCGATTACGGGGAATCTATTGCCACTAGTCGCAGCCATTATAATGCCTTTGAGTACCATTACCATCGTAAGTTTTGTTAGTGTGATGAGCAGCTATTATGCACGCACTCTAATCCCAAAAGGAAAATAACGAATTAACTTATCGAAGTATGACAAATGTCATATTTTACTAAAGAACGTCAAAGTAACTTTGTTAACACAAATTTAAGGTATGAGTGTCATCTATTTATTAATCTCCATCAGTATTCTGGTTGCAATCGTTTTTTTTATAGCTTTTATAAGAGCTGTTAAAAAAGGTCAATATGACGACGATTATACACCATCGGTGCGAATGCTTTTTGACGATGAGTTAATTCAGTCAAAAATTGAAAAACCTAAAGAGGAAAGTTCAGCAATTTTAAACCTTAAATCTTAGACTTTTAAATAAAAAACAAATTTTAATTATGGAAATGCAGCAGTTTTATTATGACAACAAAATTGTAAAGAAATTCATTTATGCGACCATTGTTTTTGGGGTAGTAGGAATGTTAGTAGGGCTTACATTGGCCTTTATGTTTCTTTTTCCCAATTTAACCGATGGAATTTCGTGGTTGAGTTTTGGTAGGTTGAGACCTTTACATACCAATGCAGTTGTTTTTGCTTTTATAGGAAATGCCATGTTTGCCGGTATTTATTACTCTTTGCAAAGATTGTTAAAAGCCAGAATGTACAATGATTTTTTAAGCAATCTGAATTTTTGGGGTTGGCAGTTAATTATTGTTGCTGCTGCTATTTCATTGCCAATGGGCTACACTTCTTCTAAAGAATATGCTGAATTAGAATGGCCAATAGATATTGCATTAACGTTAATTTGGGTCGTTTTTGGTATCAATATGATTGGAACCATGATAAAAAGACGAGAACGTCATTTATATGTAGCGATTTGGTTTTACTTGGCAACTTTTATTACCGTTGCAGTTTTACATATTTTTAATAGTTTAGCCTTGCCGGTTTCACTAATGAAAAGCTATTCTGTTTATGCAGGAGTTCAGGATGCTTTAGTACAATGGTGGTATGGTCATAATGCCGTTGCTTTTTTCTTAACGACTCCCTTTTTAGGATTAATGTATTATTTTGTTCCCAAAGCGGCGAATCGTCCGGTCTATTCATACCGCTTGTCGATTATCCATTTTTGGTCTTTAATTTTCTTGTATATCTGGGCAGGGCCACACCATTTATTATATTCTGCATTGCCAAATTGGGCTCAGAATTTAGGAGTTGCTTTCTCTATAATGTTGTTAGCGCCTTCTTGGGGAGGTATGATAAACGGACTTTTAACCCTGCGTGGTGCTTGGGATAAAGTAAGAGTGGACCCCGTTTTAAAATTCTTTGTTGTAGCCATGACAGGTTATGGTATGGCTACTTTTGAAGGGCCAATGTTATCACTTAAAAATATAAATGCTATTGCGCATTATACCGATTGGATCGTTGCTCACGTTCACGTAGGGGCACTAGCCTGGAATGGTTTTCTAGCTTTCGGGATGATTTATTGGTTGATACCAAGAATGACTAAAAGTACCCTATACTCTATTAAATTGGCTAATTTCCATTTCTGGATTGGAACGTTAGGGATTATACTTTATACGGTACCCATGTATCTTGCAGGTTTCTTACAGGCTTCAATGTGGAAACAATTTAACCCAGATGGAACTTTGACCTATGGTAATTTCCTTGAAACCGTAACTCAAATCATGCCTATGTATTGGATGAGAGCTATAGGAGGAACAATGTACCTAATAGGAATGCTTGTTTTGGTTTATAATATCATTCAAACAGTACGAAAAGGGAATACTATCGAAGACGAATTAGCTCAAGCACCTGCCTTACAAGTAATCAGTACAGGAAGAATAAAAGGAGAAAAATTCCATCCTTGGTTAGAAAGAAAGCCGATTCAAATGGCAATTTTAGCAACAATAGCCATATTAATTGGTGGTATTATTCAAATTGTACCCACTATTATGGTAAAATCTAATATCCCTACAATAGCCAGTGTAAAACCCTATTCACCCCTGGAACTCGAAGGACGTGATTTATATATTCGCGAAGGTTGTGTAGGTTGTCACTCGCAATCGGTTCGTCCTTTTCGAAGTGAAGTAGAACGGTATGGACCACAAGCCAAAGCAGGTGAGTTTGTATACGATCATCCATTCCTTTGGGGTTCTAAACGTACCGGACCCGATTTGTTACGAGTAGGAGGAAAATACAATGACAACTGGCATTTTAATCACATGTGGAATCCACAGAGTACTTCTACTGGCTCTATTATGCCCGGTTATAAATGGTTATTTGATAATGAAGCTTTGGATATTTCTTCATTACAGAAGAAAATGGAAGTCATGGCTACTCTTGGAGTGCCTTATAGCGAGGCCCAAATTGCAAAGGGAGCTAAAGACTTAAGAGCACAGGCCATTCAAATTGAAGAAAGCTTGAAAAATGACCCAGATTTTGTATCGAGTTACAATGAAAGCAAAAAGAAAGCTGAAGCCAAAGGAGAAAAATTTGTACCGATGAATGAAAGAGAAATAGTTGCTTTAATTGCCTATATTCAAAGATTAGGGACTGATATAAAAGTAAAAGAGAATAAGTAAAACTAATAATTATGTTCGAACAAGTTAAACACAATTTAGAAACCATTGCAGGTATTGCCATTTTTCCAATCATTTCCTTGCTCATTTTCTTCACCTTTTTTGTAGGACTTGGAGTTTGGGTCTTTTCTTATAAAAAAGATACAATCCAGGAAATGAGTCAAATTCCTTTGGATGATAATTGTATAGTATAATTTTTAAAAAATTAGAAAATGAAAAAATCAATCCCAGTATACGTTAGAGTTCCTCTTATTTTCTTTGCTGTATTCGGCGCAATGGAATATTTTATTGACTCTGGAGATCGACCGGCTTTTATAAAATTCCCAATGGTTTCGCTCTTTTTATTTGTCTTTCTATTTCTTTTGATAGCGATAGAAATTACAATGAATGCTATTGATAATGTGACTTATCAATTGTTGAGTGAGGAAGAGAAGCTTAAACAAGAAACCACCAGTTCGCTTAGTTGGAAAGAACAACAATGGTACAAAAACCTTAGGAGTAAGTTGACCAATGCTGATTCAGACGGTGACGAAGGGCAATTATTGTTAGACCATGATTATGACGGTATCAAGGAATTAGATAATAATTTACCGCCTTGGTGGGTATATTTGTTTTATGCTTGCGTAGTTTTTGCAGTCGTTTATATGGTTCGTTACGAAGTATTAGGAGCCGATAATCAAGAAATGGAACTCAAAAACGAAATCGCTCAAGCTAAGATTGATGTTGCCGAGTATATGAAAACGGCTCCGGATCTAATGGATGAAAAAACGGTAACCTTATTAGCGGAGCCTACTGATTTGGCCGTGGGAAAAGAAGTTTTCACCACAAACTGTGCTGCCTGTCACAGAGCAGATGGTGGAGGACAAATTGGCCCCAACCTAACCGATAAAGAATGGGTTTTGGGTGGAGGAATTAAAAACTTGTTTCACACTATAAATAACGGGGGGCGTGATGGAAAAGGAATGATAGCCTGGAAAGGAACGCTAAAACCAAAAGAAATTCAAAAAGTGGCGAGTTATATACTATCGCTGCAAGGAACCAATCCCGCAGACGCAAAAGTAGCCGAGGGAGAAGTTTGGATAGATGAAACCAATTCTGGAAAATAAAAAATTAGATACCACTAAACGATGTCAAAGTTAGCAACCGAGACATCGTTTTTTTTAGATTAAAATTGTAAAAGAGCAAAAAAATGGCAAAGATACCAAACGAAGCTTTTAGTCCCGATAGCTCCTATCGTGATACCATTGGGACAATTGATGAGGAAGGAAATAGAAAGTATATTTATCCCAAAAAGCCATCGGGTAAATTTTATGACTACAGAAAATGGGTGAGTTATTTTCTATTAATCATTCTGATAGTCAATCCATTTATCAAAATCAATGGCAATCAATTTATGATGTTCAACATAATAGAACGTCGTTTTAATATATTTAGTTTCCCTTTTTGGCCCCAAGATTTTTATCTTTTTGTACTATTTATGGTCATTGGGGTGGTTTTTGTCATTCTTTTTACGGTCATTTTTGGTCGTATTTTTTGCGGATGGGTTTGTCCACAAACTATTTTTATGGAAATGGTCTTTCGAAGAATTGAGTATTGGATTGAAGGAGATCGTGGTGCTCAAATTCGCCTAGAAAAACAAGAATGGAATGCCGAAAAAATCAGAAAAAAAACATCTAAATGGGCTATTTTTCTATTAATTTCCTTTCTAATTGCCAATGTTTTCTTAGCTTATATTATAGGAAGTGATGATTTGTTCCAAATGATCAAAGATGGGCCAGGAAATCATGCCCGTACTCTTATGGCGTTATTAATTTTTACAGGTGTTTTTTATTTTATTTTTAGTTGGTTTAGAGAACAAGTTTGCATAATCGCCTGCCCCTACGGAAGATTGCAAGGCGTATTATTAGATAAAAAATCGATAAATGTAGCTTACGATTTTGTTCGCGGAGAGAAAGAAGTCGGAAGAGCTAAATTTAATAAACAAGAAGATAGAGCAGCCGCCGGAAAAGGAGATTGTATCGACTGCAAGCAATGTGTAAACGTTTGCCCAACGGGAATTGACATTCGCAACGGAGTACAGCTGGAATGCATTAATTGTACCGCTTGTATTGACGAATGCGATACCATAATGGAGGGTGTAGGATTGCCAAAAGGACTTATTCGTTACGCTTCTGAAGATGAAATTGAGAAAAAAATCAAGTTCAAGTTCACGGCAAGAATGAAAGGGTACTCAGCGGTATTAATTATTTTAACAGGGATTCTAATAGGGTTATTGTTTTTGCGTAACGATGTAGAAGCAAGTATTTTGAGATTACCCGGGCAACTGTTTCAGCACAAAGGGGATAACATCAGTAATATTTATACTTTTAAAATCATCAATAAAACGAACAACAATTTTAATGATATTCATTTCAAATTAGTTGGTATTAAAGGAACTTTAAAAGTTGTAGGAAAACAAGATTTCAAAGTACCTCAACTAGGGATGAATGGAGGAACTTTGTTTATAGAAATTAATAAGAATTTATTGGAAAGCGATAAAACAAAATTAATAATTGATGTGTATAACGGAAATGAAAAAATAGAAACCGGCACGACGAGTTTTTTGAGTCCGAGAAGTTTTGATTAATACGTTAAGTTTCAGGATTAAAATATTTAAATAAAACAATATGAAAATTAATTGGGGTACCGGAATTGTTATTGCTTTTGGCTTGTTTATAACGTTTATTTTATATTTTGTTATCAAAGTACAATCAGATTCAAAATATGACAATGAGTTAGTTGTGGAAGAATATTACAAACATGATGTTCATTTTCAAGAGGAAATGGAGAGAACTCAAAACGCATACGATTTGGGTGAAAAACCAGTGATAACATCTACTTCAGAAGGAGTTACAATTGTATTTCCTGATATATTTGACCCAAATAATATTAAAGGAAAAGTGTCCCTTTATAGACCGTCTAACAAAAAATTAGATTTCGAAATTCCGATTTCGCTGTCTAATGCTACTTTGCTCATACCTAAAAAAAGTTTGCTAGGCGGTCATTGGGACATTAATATGGAATGGCAATATGAGGGAAAGTCCTATCTGACCAAAGAAAAAATTTATATTAATTAGGGGGAAATCATGAGTTAAATGTTATGAGTTTGATATAGCACATAACAAGATAGGCCTTAACCCCAATAATCCATACCTAAAATGCTTTACACAGCTTTTATTTTCGGTTTGATCAGTAGTTTTCACTGTATTGGTATGTGTGGTCCCATTGCTATGATGTTACCAGTGGATAGAAATAATTCCACAAAAAAAGTCTTTCAAATTTCCACCTATCATTTAGGAAGATTGACCGCTTATGCCACTATTGGCTTTGTTTTTGGCTTGCTTGGGAAAGGTTTTTTTATGGCTGGAATTCAACAGAAATTGTCCCTGTTTATTGGTATTGCAATGATAGTGATCGTCTTGGTTCCCGAAAAAGTTTTTGCCCAACACAATTTCTCGAAACCCATTTTCAAATTGATTTCTAAAATAAAAACAGCTTTAGGAAGCGAGTTTAAAAACAAGAGTTACAAATCGATATTTACAATTGGGTTGCTCAACGGATTTTTACCTTGCGGAATGGTTTATGTAGCTTTGTTCGGTGCAATAGCGATGCAAAGTGCAAGTTTTGGAATTTTGTACATGATCTTATTCGGGTTAGGAACAGTTCCCATGATGACTAGCGTCGTTTATATTAATTCTTTTTTGACTGCTCCCATTCGAAATAAAATCCAGAAGGTAATTCCTTATGTGGCTGTTGTCATCGGAATATTGTTTGTTTTAAGGGGGTTAGGATTAGGAATTCCATATGTTTCCCCATCAAATATGAGTTTGTTTGTACAAGAACAACCGACTTGCCATTAATTTTTGAATTAGATTTTTTAGAGAAAGGAATTAAAAAGAAAAGCATGACGAAATAGTAGGACAAACGCTTTACACATACGCTTTACACATACGCTTTAAAAGCGCAGACACAAATTCCACTAATTTACACAATTAATCTGTGTAAATTAGTGGAATTTGTATTAATAAAAGTCAACTCAATCTTTTTTGATGTGTAAATTAAGTTTAAATTGTTTGCCTGGTTCTTAAAGGCTTGCTATTCAGTTTTTATTGTATGCTAAATCGTCATTGAAAACAATTCCGTTTCCGGTGCTTTTCTTTTTAAACGCAAGTCAAATGCCATACAGATGTTGCGAACGTAAGGTTTTCCCGCTTCGGTAACATGAAGACTGTCTTTTGAAATGGCAAGAAATCCATCTTTCTCCATTTCTTTCAATTGGAGTAAAATTTCGGGTATTTCTTCTAAATAATTGGATTCATCACTCCAAGATGTTTCAAATTGACACATTAAATTTAGAATGTGTTTTCTAATGATAAGGTCTTCACAGGTCAATGCATGGCCTCTGAAAATGGGTAATTCGTCATTCGCAATCAATTCGTAATAGTCTTCCAGTTTTTTTACATTTTGAGAAAAACTATACCAACTGTCACTGATGGACGAAACCCCTAATCCAATCATCAATTGAGTTTTTGAGGAACTGTAACCCATGAAATTTCGGTGTAATTTCCCGTTTTCGTAAGCCTCGTACAAGCTATCATTTTTTAATGCAAAATGATCCATTCCAATTTCATGGTAACCATTTTTATGCAATAATTTTTTTCCTATTTCATACAAGATTCGTTTCTTTTCATCTTTCGGAATGTCATCATCCTTAAAACCACGTTGTCCATTACCCTTTATCCACGGAACATGCGCATAGCTATAAAATGCCAATCGATCTGGTAGTAATGATTTTGTTTTTTCAATAGTATCTACTACATCTTTAATTTCCTGAAAAGGTAATCCAAAAATAATATCATGTCCAATGGAAGTATAACCAATTTCCCTAGCCCAAAAAGTAACTTTTGCCACATTATGAAAAGGCTGTTCCCTATGAATAGCTTTTTGCACTTTTTCAGAATAATCCTGAACGCCAAAACTCACTCTTCTAAAGCCTAAATCATATAATTTTTGTAAATGCTGATAAGATGTATTGTTAGGGTGCCCTTCAAAACTAAATTCATAATTTTTAGCTTTAATGGCATGTGAAAAAATACCGTTTATTAAATCTCCTAAATTTTCAGTAGAAAAAAAGGTCGGAGTACCACCACCCAAATGAATTTCTTTTATGATAGGTTTTTCTTCAAGAATTTGGCAATACAAAGCCCATTCTTTTAAAACTGCCTCAATATAGGGGCTTTCTACACTGTGATTTTTAGTAATACGCTTATTGCAACCACAAAATGTACATAAGCTTTCGCAAAAAGGTAAATGAATGTAAAGGCTAATTCCTTCCGAAGTATTACTTTCTTTAAATGATTTCCTTAATGTACGTGCCCAAATTTCATACGAAAAATTAGTTTCATCCCAGTAAGGAACCGTTGGATAGCTCGTATATCTAGGACCCGGGACATTGTATTTTTGAATTAAGGAATTCTTCATGGTAAAGACATTTATCGTTAATCAAAAGTACTATTAGTCCAAAACATTTAAAATGATAATTATCATATTAGAATGTATTCAAAAAAAAAGACTGTCTTTTGGGACAGCATCTTTCAGTGTATAATTACTAGTTAAAAGAAATACAATCTTCAATAATTTGTACTCATTTTCGATATAATTACCAGGCAATTTCGCCTCAACTTGTATATATGTGCCATTCTATCAAAATGATGGTTTACACCATAATAGGTTTTTTTTTATGTAGATATAAGATTACTTTTGATTAATACCTCAAAAAAGTATCTCCTGATTTTATTCCCATTGCTAATTCTTCCAGATTGGTATTTTCGAGCATGAATGCCAATTCATTTCTGATGGCCTTAAATTTTTCGTGAACTGGACAAGGATGATCTTCAGAACAGTAACTTAAGCCCAGACCGCAACCGGTAAAAACGCGATCTCCATCTAATGCCGTTACAATTTGGGATAGTTTTATTTGGCTCATGGTTTCTTTTGGGATTTCAAATCCGCCACCAACACCTTTAATAGAATGGATAATATTATTCTTGGATAGTATTTGTAAAATTTTGGCCGTAAAAGCCTCGGGAGAATCTATTTTTTTAGCAATATCCCTAAGTCCAACTCTATTATTTTGATAGGATTCTGATGCTATAAAAATGGTGGCTCGGATTCCGTATTCACAGGTTTTAGAAAACATAGTTGTTTTTTTACAAATTTATAGAAATAAGTGCTATTCCTTTTGAATATTTTTTATTCTTTGGGTTGACCGTTTTTTTATTTCCAAAAAAGATCATCGTTCTTCTCTGTAAAAGATTCGTCGGTATGAATTTCTTTAATTTTAGCCAATTGGTTTTCGGTGGCTATTTTTTGAATCTCAACAAATAAAATGCGTTCCTCAAAACGAATGTGTGCTTCCAATTCTTCTTCAATGAGTCCTAAAGCTTTTTCTACATCGGAAGTTTGCTTGAATAAGCGTTTCAAACGACGATGTTCTGTCAACGCTCGTTTTATGAGTTCATTTTCTGCTCCTAAAAGGGGAAATACGTGTTTTTCTTCCAATTCGAAATGGGGTTTTAAATGCGTTTTAAAAAACCAGTCCGAATATTTTTTGATGCGATCGGGTTCAATTTGCTTCGAAAAACCGGTTCGTATTTTCCAACACAATTGCAAACCATGATGATGATCGTGGCTTAAAGGTTGTAACTCCGGAGCTCTTTTTAATGGCTTATTTGAAATCATAATATATAAATTTAAAACCCGCCAAAACGGATGTAAGAGCCAAAAATGAGCAACAATACACCAATTATCGTAACTGATAGTATGTGAAAAGCCATTTCAGGCAACTTGTCTGGATTATTTTTAAGTTTGGGAATTACTCTAAATTGTGCGCTCAAGGCAAAAAGTACGGTTAACAAAAGTAAAAGTAATTTTGTGGAAACCACTTTCTCGAAAGGAGTGGTAAACTGGAACCAATATTCGATGCTAACGCCATATTTATAAGCCATTAAAATACCCGTAATGACCAGTAAAACCAAAGCCGTCATTCCTACGGGTTCATACTTCTTTTCGTAATTTAAAATGATGCTTGGGTCTTTTTCTTTAAGGGCTTGAGGCAAATGACCAAAGATTAACAACAAATGCCCGCCTACCCAAACTGTGGCACTTAAAAGATGGATAATTAGCAAAAAATGATGGTTCATGTAAAATTTTATTTGTTTTTAAAGATACGCTTTTGTCAGCAACTCAACTTTAGAATCAACCTCTATAATGTACTTTAATACGTGCGGTAGAAAGGTTCTCTCTTTCCAGTTCCTTAACAGAATAGCCCAATTTTTCTAATGTAGTGGCTCCATTCACAAAATGCTGGATGTAATAATTTCCCTGATAGTTTTGCTGCTCTAAATACTGTATCATGGTTTGCATGTGATTCGTATCAATCAAATCCGAATGTACTGTGGTGCGAACTTCAAACGGGAGCCCACTTTCTACTAATAAACGCAACGACTTTTCAAAAGGCAGAAAAAGATTGGACTGCGTTATCTTTTCAAAATGAACGGGCATGGCTTTAAAATCCAGCGCCACATAATCGATCAATTGATTTTTAAGTAATTGTTGCAAAACCTCAGGTCGTGAACCATTGGTGTCAATTTTTACCAAAAAGCCCATTTTTTTGACTTCAGTTATGAGTTGAATACAGTTTTTATGCAACAGGCATTCGCCTCCGCTAAAAACTACCGCATCCAACAAATTTTTTCTGGAATGAAGAAAAGTAAGCGCTTTTTCGAATGAAATAGTTCCTTTCCCCATTACAATTTCAGGATTGTAACAATACAAACAACGCATATTACAGCCTGCAAACCAAAGAATGCAAGCTGATTTATGCGCATAATCTAATAAAGTAAAAGGCGTTATGCTGTAAATGGGAGTACTAACATTTTCCTTCATGGAAATGGGTTCGCTGTTTGTGTTCTCCTTTTTTTCCAATATTGAAACTTTCTACGGGTCTGTGATAGCCCATTACTCTTGTGTACACTAAACATTTGGTTCTCAAATGTTGGTTTTGTTCTAAAATCGGGTTTTTTGTTTTCATGTTTTTAAAAGGTTTAAAGTTTAAAGTTTTGACGTCACTAATTTTTCTATAAAGACTAAATTTTAAAATTGAATTTTTTTTGAACCATTAAGAAAATTAAGGGTTGTTTGACTTAATGAAACTTAATATTTTAATGGTGTTTTTTTAGAGGCTTAAGGTTTCAGGTTAATTGCTCAACTTTAAACTTTTTTCTTCAATTAAAGCATTATCGCATTTCGGGCAATATTCGTGTTCACCATTCAAATAACCATGAACGGGACACACACTAAACACTGGCGTAACGGTAATGTAAGGCAATTTAAAATTGGATATTACTTTCTTCACAAACTGTTTACAGGCTTCCGGTGAACTGATTTTTTCACTCATATACAAGTGTAAAACCGTTCCGCCGGTATATTTACATTGCAATTCGTCTTGTAAAAACAACGCTTCAAACGGATCTTCGGTATGATCTACCGGAATCTGGGAACTGTTGGTGTAATAAATATTGTCGCCCTGTCCGGCTTGTAAAATGTTCGGGAAACGTTTTTTGTCTTCCTTGGCAAATCGGTAGGTTGTTCCTTCGGCCGGTGTAGCTTCCAGATTGTATAAATTTCCTGTTTCCTCTTGGAATTCTTTCATTCGATTCCGAATATGTTCCAAGATTTCTGATGCAAATTCGATTCCTGATGATGAAGTTATCGAGTCTTTATTTCCGGTAAAATTCGCAATCATTTCGTTCATTCCGTTTACACCAATGGTCGAAAAGTGATTTCTGAAATGTTGGAGATACCGTTTAGTGTACGGATACAAACCTCGGTCGTACATTTCCTGGATAAACACTCTTTTTTTCTCTAAAGTAGATTTAGAAATGTATAATAATCGATCTAATTGTTTGAATAATTCTTCTTTATTTCCTTTGAATAAATAACCCAAACGCGCCATATTAATGGTTACTACGCCAATGCTTCCTGTCATTTCTGCACTTCCAAAAAGTCCGTTTCCACGTTTTAACAGTTCTCTTAAATCGAGTTGCAAACGACAACACATACTGCGAACGGCATTGGGTTTATACGCGTTTTCGTTTTCTGTTTTATTGCCATTTTCATCCAAAACATATTGGCTTCCTATAAAATTCTGGAAATATGAAGAGCCTATTTTAGCTGTATTTTCAAAAAGCAAATCGGTGTTTTCTCCATCCCAATCAAATTCTTCAGTAATGTTTACTGTCGGAATAGGGAAGGTGAACGGCTGTCCGTTGGCATCGCCTTCGGTCATTATGGTGTAATACGCTTTGTTGATGAGGTTCATTTCCTTTTGAAAATGCTCGTAACGCAATTCGGTTACTTTTGTAACGCCTCTTTCCTGGGCTCGCAATAAAAGGTCATAATCAAAATTGTTTTCGAAAAAATGATAGTCATTTTTCGTCGGAATTTGGGTTTTCAAATCATCGGGAACCACCCAGTCCAAAGTGATATTCGTGAAAGGCGATTGTCCCCAACGTGCCGGAACATTCAAATTGTAAACAAAACTGCGAACTGCTTTCAAGACATCCTCAAAAGACAAATCATCTTTGAAAACATAAGGAGCCAAGTACGTGTCAAACGAACTGAAGGCTTGCGCTCCGGCCCATTCGCTTTGCAAAATCCCAAGGAAATTCGCCATTTGTCCCAAAGCTTCTCTAAAATGCGAAGGCGCTTTGCTTTCCACGCGTCCGCGAACGCCATTAAAACCATCGTTGAGCAACACCCGCAGACTCCAACCGGCACAATATCCGGTCAAACAATCTAAATCATGAATGTGGATGTCGCCATTGCGATGCGCGTAGCCTTCTTCTTTTGTATATACTTTATCGAGCCAATAATTAGCAATAATTTTTCCGGCAACATTGTTGACCAATCCCGCATTAGAGTAGGAGGTATTGGCATTGGCATTGATGCGCCAATCTGTTTGTTCGATGTATTCTTCGATAGTTTGTGTGCTGTCAACATAAGTGGTGTCTTCGTTTAAACCATTCACATGTTCACGTTGCAATTTGCGTGTATGCCTGAATAATATAAAGGAACGCATGACTTCGAAATACTGTTTCTCGAAAAGGTTTTTCTCGATTAAATCCTGAATTTCCTCAACGGCCCAGGTTTCTTTGGATTGTAAATCCTGTATAGTTTTTTCGAAAATAATTTCATCAAATCCTATGGAAACACTCTGAAAGCTTTTTTCAATCGCATCCTTTATTTTAAAACTTTCAAAAGGTTTGTATTCTCCGTTTCTTTTGATGACATATTTTTCCATAGCATTTGGTGATTTGTGTTTTGTATTTTGCGATTAATTTTACTCTTGGTCTGAAAATGTTTTTTCTAAAAGCATGGCGCTTGGAAACAAAATATTGTTTTCCAAATGAATGTGTTTGTGTAAATCCTGCTCAAAATCAGCTAACATAGCATAAGTCACACGGAACGTACTACAACCATCGGCCGGCGGTGTGTAATTATTGGTTAGCGATGCTATTTTAACAAAACGGTCTCCTTCGGCTTCATGTTCCTCCATCATCATGGCTATCGGATTTTTTACGGTTCCAAATTGTGGTTTCGCAATTTGTTCTTCTGTAAGCGCTGCTTTTACCATTTTTTTTATAAAAGGAAACAGAATCAGTTCTTCTTTTTTCATGTGTTGTGCTAATTCGCCTGCACAGCCAATAAACAGTTCATTGATTTCGAATAATTCAGGATGATTTGCTCCATGAACTTTACATAATTTGTCTAAAAATGGAAGCAAAATTTGCGTTTTTTCTTCCACATAACGGTGATGCGTTTTCTCAATATAATCTGCCAATAGGTCCAAAGGCCAAATTTTGAAATCTATGGTACTGTCATTTTTGGTTGCCAAAACAGTGTTTAACTGGTCCATTAATTGATCCGTGTCAATGTCTTTTTTTTCGCAAGCTTCCTCGATTGTTCGGTTTCCCTTGCAGCAAAAATCAATTCCGTATTTTGAAAATATAGCTGCGGTTCTAAAATCTTTTGCAACGTATTCTCCGATTGTTATTTTCTCTAAAGTTTCCATAAGATCTGTTTTCGATTAAAATTTATTTATGCAAAAATAACCATTATTTTTAATAAAAGATAAATTTATCCGAATTTAAATTTTTAAATTTATTTTATTTTTAATTCAGTAGTTTTCAAATAGATGTGTTTTTTATAAGTCTTTTTTAATGGATTATAATTTTACAATTTAAATAAAAATCTAAAGATGATTTTTATCATGTTTTAGCTTTTTTTAAAGCCATTAATTTGCAATAAACAAATAAAAGACATTTTTATCCTTTATTTGAATTGAAGTAAATTTATTAACTAACAAAAAACAGATACTTATGCTTTCAAAATCACAGGCAAGAGCATTTTTTTTAGGAGGAACATTGGTCACCTTTTTAATCTTTATAGGATTGACTATTTATTCGTTCATGCCAAGGAATGATCAAACAAACTACAGTAAGATTACTAAAGAGGTAGTGAGGGGAAAAGAAATTTGGGAGACCAACAACTGTATGGGCTGTCATACCATTATGGGCGAAGGAGGGTATTATGCTCCCGAGTTAACAAAAGTGGTAGATCGTCGCGGCGAAGGATACATCAAAGCGGTTTTGATGTCGCCAATTCCATGGGCACCAAATGGGCGAAAAATGGTTGCTTATCATATGAATGAAACGGATGCAAACGCTATGGTCGCTTATTTAAAATGGATTGGAAAATTAGATTTAAATGGTTTCGACCGAATCGTTTCCCCTTTAGCTAAAGAAAATAATTAAAATTTTTAAAAATGAAATATAAATCACAGAAAGTAGCCTACTGGTTTTTTGCATTGTGCATGCTTTTGTTCTCGCTGCAAATTATCTATGGCTTTATCATGGGCTTTGACCGAATAGGAATTCAAGGGTTACACGAAATTATTCCTTTTAACGTAGCACGAGCGGTGCATACCAATTTGTTAGTGGTATGGTTGTTAACTGGTTTTATGGGTGCGGCGTATTACATTATTCCCGAAGAAGCGCAACGCGAATTGATAAGCGTAAAATGGGCTTATGTACAACTCATATCACTAGCCATTGTTGGTGTTGTTACCATAATTGGCTTTCACTTCAACCATTGGGAAGGAAGGAAATTTTTAGAAATTCCTAGAGAATTAGACTATTTAGTAGTTGTAAATGTGCTGTTGTTCTTATTCATAATTTTGGGTACGCTTTTCAAAGGAAAACGTCAAACTACAACAGCGCTAGTGCTCTCCATGGGTTTGTTATTTGCAGCCCTGCTTTATATACCTGGAATGATTTGGTTTGACAGTCAGGTAATGGACTCCTTTTTCCGTTGGTGGGTTGTCCACTTGTGGGTTGAAGGTGTTTGGGAATTAATTATGGGAGGTATCCTTTCGTTCTTATTAATTAAGTTAACTGGAGTTGACAGAGAAGTTATCGAGAAATGGCTTTACGTAATTGTTGGACTTACCTTTCTTTCCGGAGTTCTTGGAACTGGGCACCATTATTACTACATAGGCGTAAATAAAATTTGGTTAATCGTTGGTGGTATTTTCTCTGCATTAGAACCTTTGGCTTTCTTAGCGATGGCATTATTTGCTGTAAACATGTATAGAAAAGGGGAAAAAAGTCATCCCAACAAAATTGCTTTATTCTGGACTATTGGTTCGGCTATCGTTTCTTTTGTAGGTGCGGGATTACTTGGTTTTGCTCATACATTGCCACAAACAAACCTTTATACACATGGAACTTTGGTAACAGCGATGCACGCTCATTATGCGTTCTGGGGTGCTTATGCGATGATTGTATTAGCGATGATTAGTTATGCTTTGCCCAATTTAACGGGACGTAAACGCTATCAAAGCGCACAGGGTATGATGGCTTTTTGGTTATCCAATATTGGAATCCTGGGGATGACAGTAGCTTTTGGTGTTGCCGGAGTTGCTCAAGTATATATGGAGCGAAAAATGAAAATGGATTTCATGGTTGTTCAAAGCGAAATCAGCATCCATTTTGTAGTGCTTCTTATTTGTGCCACCATGTTTACCACAGGAATAGGTTTATTTATTTTTGATTTTATCAAATACGGCAGACCTACAGACGAAGCTTTAGAAGGAACGCATGACGAAACTCTTTCTTTTCCTGAAATAAAAAAAGGGCTTAATCATGCCTCCAAGAAAAAAAACGCATTTTCGGAAAAAATAAAATAGAGCTCTTTAAAAATTTATTATAGCCAACGCAACTCATTACTATTGGAAACAGAACTTGTCATTGCCTGTAAACATTAGAATGGGTTTCGTTTTTTTAAAATATAATTATGACACTAAATATCCCATATTATCACGCGGTAGGCAAAGAAAAAGAGGTCTTTGAACACGCCTATAAAAACAAAATTCCTTTCCTGTTGAAAGGACCAACCGGAACAGGAAAATCCCGTTTTGTAGAATACATGGCGCATCAATTGGATAAAAAACTTATCACAATTAGCTGTCACGAAGAAACTTCTTCTACTGATTTAATTGGACGATTTATTATCAAAGGAGCCGAAACAGTTTGGCTGGATGGTCCATTGACCACTGCCGTAAAAGAAGGAGCCATTATTTATTTGGATGAAATCGCCGAAGCGCGACCGGATGTTATTGTAGCCATTCACTCCTTGACGGATCACAGAAGAGAATTATTCATAGACAAATTAGGCGAAACCGTAAAAGCGCATGACGATTTTATGTTGGTGGCCTCTTTTAATCCTGGTTATCAAAGAGGTTTTAAAGAACTAAAACCATCGACTCGTCAGCGATTTATTGCCGTTTATTTTGAATATCCGGAAACGAAAATTGAAACTGAAATTTTGGTAAAAGAAACGAATGTTGATCATGATGTAGCCAAGAAACTGGTAGCCATTGGAAACAAAATCAGAAACTTAACTGAATTGGGGTTGACAGAAACCGTTTCGACACGACTTTTAGTGGATGCCGCCAAAATTATTCATTCTGGTCTTCCAAAACGATTGTCAGTTCATGTGGCTATTGTAGAACCGTTAACTGATGATTTACAAACGGTGGAAGCATTGAAGGATTTGTGTGATTTGATGATATAATAAAAAGTAATCAGTGGTCATTGCGAGGAACGAAGCAATCACACTCGCATAGATCGCTATTTATATACTGGATAATCTGGATGAGATTGCTTCGTTCCTCGCAATGACAAAAAACAAAAAAAAGATGGGTTTCGAAATAGATGAATACATATATGGAAAGTTTGTCAGACATTTTAAAAAGTCTAAAAAAATTGATATTGAAATTCTTAACAGAACGATATATTTAAATGATATAAAACCGCGATTGACTATTTTAGCTCGTGCTTTGACGGGGAAACCAATCGAAATTTTCCCTGCCGAAAGAGAAGGAGGATATAAAAACAATAATTTTTTTCTCCCCATTTCTTTTTCCAAATTGCCTACGAAAAAAGACAATCTTACTTTTTATCTTTTTAGGATTTTGTATCTGAGCATTCAGCAGCGGTTGAATTTGAATTGGACTTTGCAAGAAAAAGACCAGCCTTTAGCACTTTCACAACAAAAAGCATTGGAAACATCAGAAACTGTTCTAACAATTTTGTTTGAAGAATTTTCTATCGATAAAAAGTTTCATACCGAAACAAGACAGCATTTCATTCAAAAAGAGAACGGGAAAAATGCTCCTGATTTTTCTTGGCTGTATGGTAAATGGATGCAAAATGAAATAGAAAAAAACAGTAACACCATTCTCGAAAATTTCTCTGATAAAACCCAAAAAGGAAATAAGAATCAAGCTTTAACGACTTTAAAATCAAAAGCGGTAGAAGAAGTGATTACTGTTGAGGTTGATAAAAAGCAACAAGAAGATTATGTCTTGCTCCATAATTTTGAAAAAGTGGAAACGGCCGAAGAATTCAATGGAACTTGGCGCGATTTTGATGGTTCAGACGAATTAGAAGAGCATCAGGAAGCATTGGAAGAGTTGAACATGAAGTACACGGTTCGGGTAGATGATACGGCACATTCCGTTTATCAATCTGATTTTATTGAGAATACTTCCATCTCCGAAAGTGCCGAAATTGATGCCAAAGGATTCCATCTTACGTATAACGAATGGGATTTTAGCAAGCGTATTTACAAAGAAAATTTCTGTAAAGTATATCCGAAATCACAACAGAAAACGGACCCTAATTATTATAAAAAGACCATTACAAAAAATGCGTCCACTTTATTAGGCTTGCGCAAAATGCTGACCAATGTCAATAACAGAATGCAACAGCAAAAACGCCAGACACAAGGTGACGAATTTGATATCGATGCCATTACCGATTTGTATATTGATGTGCATTCCAAACGAACCCCTTCGGAAAATATATACATTTCAAACCGGAAAAAAGAAAAGGATTTGTCGATTTTAATCCTCTTGGATATTAGTCTTTCCAGTGATGGATATGCCGCAGGAAACCGTGTGATTGATGTGGAGAAAGAGGTTTCTATTCTTTTTGGAGAAATCTTAAATGAGTTTAATATTGATTTTTCCATAGACAGTTTCTACTCGAAAACCCGCAATTTTTCGACCTATTTAACAGTAAAGGACTTTGATGAAAATTGGAACATCGCTAAACATAAAATTGGAGCTGTAGAACCCAGTGGCTATACCAGAATTGGTGCTGCTTTGAGACATGCCGGCGCAAGACTCGATAATAGAAACACCAAAAATAAATGGGTAATCCTGATTTCTGACGGAAAACCCAACGATTATGATAAATACGAAGGAAAGTACGGCATCAATGATGTGAAACAAGCGCTTCGGGAACTCAATAACAGGAATATTAATTCCTATGCTTTGGCTATTGAAGCTCAGGCAAAATATTATCTGCCGCAAATGTTCGGGCAAAATCACTATCAAATTTTAACTACACCAGTCGAATTATTGCAATCCTTGGTGCAATTGTACGAAAAAATTAAACATCAAAAATAAATATATAATGAACGATATTTCAAATACCACAACACTTCCCGAAGGACATCCGGTTCAGGTTTACTTTCAGGAAAACGACATTATTCATGCACTTTTAGAGGAACTCTCCGCTGCAAATCCTGCGGATGATTTACAGAAATACACCAATATTTTAAATCAGCTTCATACCATCGAGAAACGATTTGCCCGAAAAGAAAATCAGCTTTTTCCATTTCTTGAAAAAAAAGGCTGGGTTGGTCCTTCACAAGGCATGTGGTCTTTTCATGATAATTTAAGGGAGCAATTCCGTTTAATTCAGTACTATCTTAAAATGAATAATCCGGAAAGAATCAATAGCAACACTCTTTTTCTGGTCAATGGAATTTACAGATTGATGCAGATGGAAGAAACGGTTTTGTTTCCAAATGCTTTGGACCTCCTTACCGAAGCCGACTGGATTGAAATGCGCAAGGGCGAAGAAGAAATAGGTTGGATGCTGCCAGAAGCTCCTGCTCCTTATCCAAAACAAGAATACATTCACCCAAGTGAAGATTTTACCAAAAGAGAAATGTCTTTTTCACTCGAAAATACGTCTCATTATGACGAAGGATATATGACGGTGGAGCAGGTAAATTTACTTTTCAAAACGATGCCGTTAGATCTTACTTATGTTGATGAAAATGACAAAGTGATTTTCTATAATCGGGGAGAAGAACGTGTTTTTCCCAGAAGTGCCGGTATTATTGGTCGTGAAGTCAAGTTTTGCCATCCGCCAAAAAGTGTAGGGACAGTGCTTAAAATCTTGGATGAATTTAGGAAAGGAACTCAAAATGAATCTTCATTTTGGATTAATTACAAAGAACGTCTGATTTACATTCGCTATTTCGCGGTAAGGGATGCTGATAAGAACTACAAAGGCGTCATTGAAATGTCTCAGGATATTACAGACATCAAGAAAATTGAAGGCGAGAAACGATTATTGGACTGGGAGTAGTTTTATCTTAAAAACATACAAAAATGAACACACTTAAAATTAATTATAAAAGCATCTATTATCCGCCGGGGGGAATTCTGATGTGGATTATTATATTTCTGGAGCTCATTACTTTCGGAATGGCACTGTTAGCATTCGTTTATTACGGAAAAGAACAGCCTGAATTGTTTCATCAATCGCGATTACAACTCAATACAACTTTTGGAGTAATAAACACTATTTTTTTGTTGACGAGTGGTTTTTTTATGGCCAATTCAGTCTTGGAGTTTAAAAACAATAACCGTTTAAAATCATCTTTATATTTTAAATTAACCATGCTTGGTGGACTGCTGTTTTTAATACTAAAAAGCGTTGAATACTATCATAAAATGGAATCGGGTATCACTCCGGAAACCAATGTTTTTTTTGCTTTTTATTGGTTGTTAACCGCTTTTCATTTGATTCATGTAATCATGGGTTTGGTGATTTTAATCTGGACCAACTATGGAATGACCAAGAAAAATTCAGATACAGGTATTGACGATATTGAAGCCTGCGCTGCTTTCTGGCACATGTGTGATTTGATTTGGTTGTTGCTATTTCCTGTTCTGTACTTAATTTTTTAGAAAATGAAAAAAACACTTTTTATTACGTATGGTTTATTGATTGTATTGACGGTTTCAACCGCTTTGATTTCAAATACAATGTCTGTTTCTCGTATTTTAATTATTCTAATTATGGGATTATCTGTACTGAAATTTCTCTTGGTTTCTTTTGAATTTATGGATCTTAAAAAAGCGCATTCATTTTGGAAAGTGAGTTTAATTTTGGTTTTAGGATTGATTATTTTGGGAATAGTTGTGTAGAAATAAGTTCTTATAAAAAAGTTAACAACATGACAAATATCATAATAAAGGATGTTTTTGTCTTTTATATTTACACTATAAATTACGATGAATTTAACAATCTATAATTATGAAATGTACATTTAAATTTAACAGAAAAAACAAGGTAACTGCTATTGCTTTTTTTGTAGCCCTTGGTCTGTTTTCTTGTTCCAAAAATGAAGAAAAAGACGCAAAATATTATGAGAACATTAAGGTGGAAGGTCAAAAAACGGCTGAACTGACTGCGCCACCTTTTGTACCTAAACCAGTAGGTGATCGTGCGGCCACAAAATTGGTTGTGAACATGGAGATTAAAGAACAAGAGGGCGAAATGGTAGATGGTGTTAAATATACTTATTGGACCTTCGGAGGATCAGTTCCTGGAAGTTTTATAAGAACTCGTGTAGGTGATGAGGTAGAATTTCATTTGAAAAATCACCCCGATAATAAAATGCCGCACAATATAGATTTGCATGCGGTAACTGGACCAGGCGGAGGAGCAACCTCTTCATTAGTGGCGCCGGGACATGAAAAAGTATTCAATTTTAAAACGTTGAATCCTGGCTTGTATGTGTACCATTGTGCCACAGCTCCTGTTGGGATGCACATTGCAAACGGTATGTATGGTTTGATATTAGTGGAACCTGAAGGTGGTTTGCCTCCAGTTGACAAAGAATACTACATTATGCAAGGCGATTTTTATACCAAAGGAAATTATGGAGAACAAGGATCTCAACCATTTGATATGAATAAAGCGATTAAAGAGCAACCGGATTATGTAGTGTTTAATGGAAAAGTAGGGGCGTTAACAGGAGATAAAGCATTAACAGCCAAAAAAGGGGAAACAGTACGTATTTATATGGGGAATGGTGGACCAAACTTAGTCTCTTCTTTCCACGCAATTGGTGAAATATTCGATAAAGTTCATATTGAAGGTGGCGATATGATTAACAAAAATGTCCAAACAACTTTGATACCAGCTGGTGGCGCAGCAATAGTTGAATTTAAAGTGGATGTTCCCGGTACGTATATTTTAGTAGATCACTCCATTTTTAGAGCTTTCAACAAAGGGGCATTAGGAATGTTAAAAGTAGAAGGGAATGATAATAAGATAGTCTATTCTGGAACAACACAAGAAGGGATTTATTTGCCGGAAGGAGGTACCATACAAAATATGCCTAAAGTGAAAGGTACTACTCAAAGCATTGCGGCGAAAACTGTAGCTGAACACGTTAAAGCAGGGAAAGAACTGTACGGAAGAACCTGTCTAGCCTGTCACCAATCTGAAGGGCAGGGAATTCCCAACGCATTCCCTCCATTAGCCAAGTCAGATTTCTTAAACGCTAATTCTGGCAGAGCAATAAATGCTGTTTTGCACGGATTGAGCGGAGAAGTTACTGTAAATGGTAAAAAATTCAATAACGTCATGACCAGTCAAAATTTGACCGACGATGAAGTAGCCAGTGTATTGACTTATGTGTATGACAGTTGGGGAAATAATAAAACGGTTGTAACGCCGGCAATGGTTAAAACATTGAGAGGAAAAGTAGCTCCAAAAGCAAAAGATATTCATGAATAAAAACAGGATTGAATCCAAATCTAAATAAGTATTTAACAATAATTATAATAATATGAAAAAGTATATTTTATGCATCGGAATGATGGGATTGGCTTTACAGGGATACAGTCAAAGCGCTGATAAAGGAAAAGGAATTTATGCGAAAACGTGTATCGCTTGTCACCAAGCTGCCGGGCAAGGAATTCCGGGTGCTTTCCCTCCTTTAGCCAAATCTGATTACTTAAATAAAGATGTGAATCGCGCTGTAAAAGGTGTCGTAAAAGGGTTAACCGGACCAATTACTGTAAATGGTAAAAAATTCAGTGGTGCCATGCCTGCACAAGCATTAAGCGATCAACAAATAGCAGATGCAATGACCTATGTTTACGCCAGTTGGGGAAATAACAAAACTACGGTTACACCAGCAATGGTAAAAGCCCAAAGAAAATAATTCGTACAGCTTAAAAGAAATTAGCCATGTTAAATATGAAAAATTTTTTGCCAATATTTTTGTTTCTTATTACAGCATCGCTATGGTCTCAAGTTGTTAAAATGGCTTCTATTGAAGGGGGGACTTTTGTCCCCCTTTATGGGGCTACAAGTAAAAAACCAGTACAAGTTGACGCTTTTAGTCTTGATATTTATCCGGTAACCAATACCCAATTTTTGAAATTTTTGAAGAAATATCCAGAAAACAGTCGCTCCAGAATGAAAGGTATTTTTGCCGATAAAAGTTATTTATCGCAATGGGAAAGTGATTTTAATTATGGGGCTGCCAATTTAAGTTCTGCTCCGGTAACGAATGTTTCTTGGTTTACAGCCAAAAAATATTGTGAGTGCCAAGGAAAACGATTACCCACCATGGATGAATGGGAATATGTTGCCATGGCCGATGAGAAACGAATTGACGCACGTACTAAAGAAAGCTTTAATAATTATATTTTGTCTTGGTATGAAAAACCAAAAACCTATGCGAATCCGGTAGGTCGCACCTTCAAAAATTATTGGGGTGTTTATGATATGCATGGATTAGTTTGGGAATGGACAGCCGATTTCAATAGTGTTTTTCTTTCCGGGGAATCCAGAAAAGACAAGGATACGGACCGGAATCTATTTTGCGGAAGCGGTTCTGTAAATGCAACAGATTTAATGAACTATGCCGCTTTTATGCGTTATGCTTTCCGAGGAAGTCTTAAGGCACGATTTACTACTAAAAACCTCGGTTTTCGATGTGCGAAAGATAAAAAGTAGCGCTCAAAATCAACTCAAATGACAACAGAAATGAAATCAAATAGTCACAATCCCAGCTTATCTAAACAGACGAATCTTCTAAAAATAAAAGCTAAGAAAAACAGGTGTAAAACGCTTTTTTTAGGATTAGTTTTAATTCTTTTATCACTTCAGTCCTGTGTTAATAAATCAAAAGCGGAGACAATAGACAAACCTATTTCGGATTTATCCATTTACAATCTTCCGTCAAAATGGACCAATGAAGAAGGTGAAAATATCGAAATGAAAGATTTGAAGGGGAAAGTGCTGGTTATGGTTATGATTTACACTTCTTGTAAATCTGCTTGTCCAAGATTAGTGGCTGACATGCGAAATATCGAACAAAGATTGCCGAACAACATAAAGGATAATGTGAATTTTGTTTTAGTGAGTATCGATTCTACTGTAGATGCGCCCAAACGGTTGAAAGCATTTGCCATTGAGAACAAAATGGACGGCGCACAATGGGTTTTTTTACGCTCATCAGAAGAGAATACAAGAGAATTTGCAGCAGTTTTAGCAGTAAACTATAAAAAAATAGCGCCTTTGGAATTCTCCCATTCCAATATCATAAGTGTATTTAATGCTGATGGGGAATTAGCCTATCAACAAGAGGGTTTAGGTGTCAATTCAGACCAAACCATTCAGAAGATTACAGAGGAAGCTCAAAAAATAAATTAAACATGAAATTACTTAAAATAATTGGTTTGTCATTTTTAGGAATGGTAAGCATGGAGACTTATGCCCAAGAGTTGGATGCCAATCTGCAACTCAGACCGCGTTATGAATACCGAAACGGTTTCAAAAACCTTATGCCAAATGGGGAAAAGGCAACTTCATTTGTATCGCAACGTTCCCGATTAAATTTTAATTACAAACAAGAAAAATTAAAAGCCAAATTAACTTTTCAGAACATTCGCACTTGGGGTGATGTGGCAACAACAACACAAGTTGATAAAAACGGAATTGCTTTATTTGAAGCTTGGGCACAATATGATTTTGATGCCAAATGGAGTGCGCGCTTAGGTCGCCAAGTGATTTTGTATGACAATCAGCGTATTTTTGGTGAAATCGACTGGGCACAACAAGGACAAAGCCATGATGCAGCAGTGATTACGTTTCATCAGAAGAATCATCAACTGGATTTAGGATTGGTATTGAATGCTGATAAAGAAAATTTATTAGAGCCTAAAACCGCCTACACGACTAACTACAAATCCTTGCAATATGCATGGTATCACACTCAATTTAGTAAACTGAACATGAGTTTGTTATTTTTAAATACCGGTTATGAGTTTGAAAAAGCCATTGGTAATTTAGAAGTAGATTACAAACAAACTTTTGGAACGTATCTTACATTTAAAGATAAAAAATGGGATACAAATCTAGGTTTGTACGGACAAACTGGAAAAAGCAATGACAAAAGTGTGAGTGCTTGGTATGCTGGTGCAAATCTGGGATATGCCTTAACAAATGCATTTAAAGCTACTTTTGGATATGAATATCTTTCGGGTAAAAATCAAGATGATAGCAGTTCTGACATAAAATCGTTTAATCCTATTTTTGGAACCAACCACGGATTTAATGGCTATATGGATTATTTCTACGTAGGTAACCACCTGAATAGTGTTGGATTGCAGGATGTTTATTTAAAATTAAATTATACCCAAAACAAATGGCAATTTAATTTGATACCACACGTATTCTCAGCCCCAAATGCAGTTTTAGACGCCACTAATAAAAAAATGGATAGCTATTTAGGAACAGAAATGGATTTTACTGCCGGTTATGCCTTTCAAAAAGACATTGTTGCTTCAGCTGGTTATTCCCAAATGTTTGGTTCTGGAACTTTAGAAAGATTAAAAAATGGTATTGATGCCGCCAATACCAACAATTGGGTTTGGGTAATGGTTACTTTTAGCCCCAAAATATTTACTTTAAAATAGATTTTACTTAGATTAACTAGTTCAAATAAAGTTTAATTTAAGTATTTGTAAACGAGTTAGTTGAATATTTTTCATTAGTTCCAAACGGAATGTGAAAGGGGACAAAGTGTATTTTCGTTTTGGTCATACACAATTTACTCTCTACGGTCAAATGGATGTGCTAACTTAGCGTGGAGTTCCAGTTAAGAGCAAAACCTTAACTTTAGACCATGAAAGAAAATCGTAAAACTTACGACCGCATTTTCAAAGAGGAAGCAGTCCAATTAAGTTATGAAAGAGACAATATCCCACAACTGGCAAAAGAACTTGGAGTATCATCTGCATTGCTATATAAATGGCGACAAGATTATCAAGAATTTGGAACAGGAAGTTTTCCTGGAAAAAGCAATTTAAAATTAAGCCCTGAACAAGAAAAAATTCATGAACTCGAAAAAAAATTAAAAGAAGCAGAATTAGAACGTGATATCTTAAAAAAAGAAGGCACTCCGCTTTGAATTATAAAACTATTGAAGAATTTAATAAATTAACTAATTACAAAAATGTAGCTTAACTTTTTCTCTACTTTTTGTTTGCATATCCAGGTTGTTTGAAATTTTTAAGTTGATTTAGCGAGACCCTGATTTTAGGAATTTAGTAGGGTCTCGATTTTATCTCGTTAAGATTGAGATTAGATGAATAATTTGAATATGCAGTAAAAGCAAAAACCCCGTAAATCGTAAGATTTACGGGGTTTTGATACCATTTGTTTTTCTACTGGCGGAGAAAGAGGGAGTTGTTTGTTTTTCTAAAGCGCCGTAAAATAAGGCTTCGCAAAGCTTTTATTTTAAATGACTCCTCAACTGACACCTCTCAATATGTTAGCAAATTGTTCTAAATTTCAATTATCAAAGATAAGTGTTTTTTTGCTGGAATTAATAATTAATTATCATATTTTGAACTGGTTAACCGTTTTTTTTGAACAGGCATTGGTTCAAAATTTAGTTGCCTAAAGTATAATTTCTACCCAATTATCAAAGGTTCAACTTGTTCAATTTTTAAGCTGGTATATTGGCAAAACTCCTCGACAGATACAAACTCATTTTGGAGCTTGTTGAGCTCCTTTCTTATTTTTTGAAGTAGTCTAATACTTTGGCGATAACTCTTTCCGGTTATGCGTTGTATATCCTTAGGATAGATACATAATCTATTGTTTTTGGCTCTCATACTCTATCTATGACTTTGATTGGGCTTTGCCTAATCTGGAACCTCTGTGGTTCAAGTTCTGGCACTCCATAAAAATAGTAAATTATTCCTTTGGTTCAGAAGCGGAAATCTACTCCCGTCAATGTTGGTTGTAAATGGGTATTTAGGTCATTTTATGCCATTTGTGTCACAAAGTGACATATGGGATAGGGAAGTCTTTTTTATGTGATTTAATTGACTAAAATTTGTTTTATAATCAATCGAAAAGTGTTGCAACAGGATGATGATTGAGGGAATTAGAAACATTTATTAATTTAAAATTTTAGGAATTATGGCAAGACAGAAAGGCATAATTAAATTAAAAGGTACGATCGGAGATATTACCTTCTACAAAACCAAAGACGGCCACTTAGCCAGAGAAAAAGGGGGTGTCGATGCGAGCAGAATTGCGAGCGATCCGGCATTTCAAAGAACCCGCGAGAATGGAGCCGAATTTGGAAGAGCAGGAAAGGCAGGGAAGGTTTTGAGAACGGCAATGCGAACTTTGCTCATTAATTCTGCTGATAGTAGAATGGTAAGCCGATTGACTCAATCTATGATTAAAGTCATTCAGGCAGATATGGTAAGTGAACGCGGCTTGCGCAATGTGATTGATGGTGAGGCAGAATTGCTTGCTGGATTCGAATTCAACATTAGGGGCAAACTGGGCACTTCTTTATTTGCTCCTTTTGTGGGTACAATTGACCGTGCTTCAGGAGATATCATGGTTGATTTGGTTCCATTTGTTCCTGCAAACATGATTGCGGCTGCAAGCGGAACCACGCATTTCAAAATCATATCTGCAGGTGCGGAAATAGATTTTGAAGCCGAAACCTTTGTGGTTGCCACATCGGAAACGGATATTCTAGCGTGGGATTCGAATCAAACCGTCGATATCAATCATACCAATTCAGTTACTCCAGGTAGCACAAAACCATTGTTTTTGGCTTTGGGAATTGAATTTTATCAAGAAGTAAATGGAAGAATGTATCCTTTGAAAAACGGATCATACAATCCATTGGCATTGGTTCAGGTAAGCGGTCTGTAAGATGGTTTTGGTCTTGAATAGGACCTATTTTCCCGAGGGAACACAAGGAGTTTTGGAATGGAACGGCACTTTAGTTTGTTATACCATCGAGTTGCCATGGTTGGAAAATCAAAGGCGAATTTCTTGTATTCCCGAAGGTAAATATGTTTTGCAGAAGCGGTTTAGCCCAAAATTCAAATGGCATATACATTTACAAAATGTTCCAGGACGAGATTTTATATTAATTCATCCTGCCAATGATGCCAAGAAAGAGTTGTTGGGCTGTATCGCAACTGTAACACTACACACCGGAATAGGGAGAGGAAGTTCTTCCCGAAAAGCGTTTGGAAAGTTAAAAGCTTTAGTTTATGGAGCTTTGACCGATAATGAAGAAGTGAAAATAAGAATCCAATCTAATAAATTATAGTATGAATATAGTTGAACGTGCAAAAGCACCTACCCCTAAGTTTTTCCGGATTTTGAGAAGTATTGGAATGGCTCTATTGGCTATCAGTGGCAGTATCATTGCAGCTCCAGTGGCATTACCCGTAGCTGTTGTGAGTGTCGCGGGATATGCAGCCCTTGCGGGAGGAGTCATTTCAGTAATTAGTCAAATTACGGTAGATGATAAGACCAACCGAGAGCGGGCCATCACAAATCGGTTGAAAAAAGACAATCAAAATTTACCGCGAGATGGAATCAAATAACACCTTGCAAATTGGAACCGCATCCGGAACTTTGCTAAGTATTGTGCCTAATATCCTTTCTGAAGATATTATAAAGACGATTATCTTAGCGGTTGTAGGCGCAATAGTAAGTTTTATGGTTTCGCTCCTTTTAAAAGGATTGACAAAATTTAAAAAGAAATAGTCTGGTTATGATTGGTAACCTTTTCCGGACTACCTAAGAAAGCCAAGTCGTGAGTAGACTTGGCTTTTTTGTTTTTATATTTCCTCGAAAATATTCAAGGTCACTTCTTCGATGACCACTTTGGCATTGGAGCAGAACAATCCGTTGTATTTTGCGCAGTCCATTGCTTTTGATCGGCTGTCAAATATTCCGAAAAAGACTCTTGATGTTTTGCTTTTCCAAAAATCGGTTTGGTATAAAATGAACAGTTTCACAATTTAGGAGAATTAGGTTAAAATAATTATTATTTTCTGCAGTAGCGGTTTAAAATGGCTCTACGCATTTCGTTGATAAGGTTGATGTTTTTATGTAATTGATCTTCTTTCTGTTCCAGCAATCTCAGCGCTTGGACTTGTTTCTGGTGCAGGTCGTGTTCTTGCATCATTTCATTCACTTTAAAATCAAAATCTTTCTTGAAATCATTTATGCGTAAAAATGGAATTACGGATCCGATTAAAAATTGGTGCCAAAAGTTTGATTTCCATAGGCTGTAGGCAAGCCAGTAGACTGTTTCGGCATCCTTTTCGTCTGGGAACATAATCACAAAACTGTTGGTAAAGGGTTCTTTTTGGGGCTTTCCACTATTCATTCCTTTGTTGAGGATAAAGATTTGGTTTCCCTTGTAGGTGGTGTCTTTTTGGTGAGTCTTGATGATGAAATTTGGCATAATGCTGTTGGTTTAAAAAATTCGACTTAATTTTTTTGAAAAGAAAAAAAAAGAAAAAAGAAAGCCATATAATCAGCAGAAATGACGAACGGGAACGGAGGAAGGCACGACCGACTGAAAGTGAGGAATGGATGCTAAATTTGCTGGATTTTTTTCTCTTTCTTTTCAAGAAAATTGCACTATGGTTGTTGTGTAGAATTTTAACACCCCCAAGCACCACAAGGAATGGAGCTATAATGAAGCGCTAGCGGAATTGTAGCGGAATGAATGAGGAGCGCAGTGGCGGGGTTGCGGCAATCGAACAGCTACGCTAGACCGAGAACGGAACGAAGTTTACATAGTGTAGAGAAGGGATAGCAGCGTGAAACGGCGGGGAAAAAATATAAGTCAGCCTTTGGCGTTCCTTGATTTAGGGCAAAGTGACGTTTTTACGGAATGGCGCCAACCCCGATGGCTGTGCGAAGGAGCAACCGCTGAAAAAATAAAGGGCGACAGACATGATACTGCTGGAATGTAGTGGAACGTAGCTTGCGGAGTGTAATGGAATGAAGCGGTATTGTGGATGTAATAGCCCTGCCGAACGCAGGGTAGAGAACGTGTGAAGATGAGGAACGAACAGCGGAAAAAATAAGGTTGCCTATTTTTTGGCTGCCTTATTTTTTTGTGCTGTGAAGTGTCTGCGGAATGGAGGGAAACCTAACTAATGAATTGAAATAATAATTGCTTATTTCAAAAAAATGTTCTTATAAAACTGTAAGGTTGACCGACTGGAGCTGCCGAACGGAACAAAGAGAACGACCGCAGAGAGACCGCTTAATTGCCCGTGATGTTTGGAAACGAATATATACCTTTGGGAATTAGAGGTTAATAGTCACAGACTTTTGATCAGAATAAAACACTTCAAAATTATATTCCTTAAAAATGCTTTCATTTTCCACATTGAAAATGCTTCTCAATGTTTGATTATCGTAAGTAAAATGAAAATTATATTTTGAGTTTTTTGGGCGTTGTTTATTTCTTAAAATTCGGGCGATACATTCTTTAGATGGCAAATTATGCTTGTTTTCTCCATTGACGCTAAACAAATAATTATCACACTCAATTAAATTATAAAGTGCATCACTGTTGTTTCCTTTACTGCCATGATGAGTAACTTTAACCCAATCACATACTATTTTATTATCCTGATTAAATCCTAGTTTTTTTAATGAATTTACAATATCAGTGGGATGGGAATCTGCTAACCAAAGTGTTTTTTTGTTATTAAATTCTGCAAGAATAGATATACTACTTCCATTTTCAACGGAATTATCTTCTTTCCATATATCTAAATTAAAATTATTGATAAGTGTCTTGTAGTCATTTTGTTTAGGAGCAACCGCTTCGCTTACTTTTTCATCTTCTTCTCTTTCAAGTGACTTATTACTGTCCAATGGGTATTTTAATCTTAGATCATCTATTTTTATATACGTTGGAGATAAGATTGTCAATTTCAAGCCATAAAGATCAATCGGCTCAATTGAATTTGTTATATCATAATCCAAAAGCTTATTGTTTGATTTTAAGTACTCATAGAATACATCTCCTTGACCTATACTAACAAATTCACTAATATTCTTTGCGGATTTTTTTAAGTCATAAACCCTAGGGGGATTGTAAAAATATTGGTTTACAATATCATTATGTTCGCCGGTTTTGATAGTATCGATGTATTTTATAGCACCACCAATATGATCATCATGAATATGTGAAATAATCCATAAATCAATGGTTTCATTTTTGGCAACAATATTCCGAATCTCATTTTCTAAAACATGCCGAAATGTTCTTTCATAGCCCGAATCAATAAAAACATTATGATATTTATTATCATTTCCTAGAAACCTGATACATGAAGCATCTCCACATTCTGCTTGAAAAAAAATCACAGTCATAATTCAAATATTTATTCTTTATTGTAAGAAATCATTTTGCCTTTGATTTCGTTTTCTTCTAAATAGTAAACCCCGCTTAGTTCCTTAAAATAATTTACATCGTTTTTGTTGTCGTAGGACAACTTCTCTCCAAGAACAGTCCAAATTATATCTAATTTATTTTTTTCTAAAAAACTCAAGAGCTCATTCTTTTTTATCAGTAAACCAGTATAATTTATATTTTTAATAATAATATCCTGTTGCAAGTTTTTAAATTCCCCATCAATAGGAGCATAACTTAATTCCATGCCTTCAAACAAAGTTTTACATGGCATATCATAATAGGAATGAGCACCTGATTTATCATCACTCATTTCGCCAACTGCGTCAGTGGTACCAATAATTACCTTTAGATTGGTATCCTGAATAGTTTCCCATTTTTTTTCTTTATCAATGTCAAGATACGCTGGTGACCAAAATTTTTCTCTGTTTATTAAATTTAAAGGACTTGAAGTTTCTGGCATCCAGTTACCCCAAAAATTTTGTTGAGATAGCCATTTTATTATTTTTTCTTTATCTCTTTTGTTAATTATATAACTTTGTGTTTTATAAAAAATCTGTTTTTTTCTACCATCATATTTATCTTGCCCGATTGGCTTTGATTCATACCAAGCTGAATATTTTTTGAGAGATAACCATTTAGTTGAATTTTCATCTATTTTTTCCAAAATTTCTTTTAATGATGGCAAATCAATTAAATTGTCGACCCAATCGGCATCATTCTGGTTCCAATTATTATACTCTGGATTATCCCACCATTTTTTATTTTCAATTAAATTACTAATATTATTTTCGTCATCGTCAATTTCTATATTTCTTGTTGTAAATACGGGGTCAATATCTCTTGAATAGAATTGCCAAGGTCCTTTGTAAAAAGTTTGTTCTACGGACCAATTAGAATGAATTTTATAATTATCGGCAACTGCCGCTAATATTTCAAACAACGCAATCCATTGATATTTTTTTCCAATTCTTTCTATTTTAAAGTCTCGATTATGATTGAAGTTACTAATTGAATCATCATAATTACCATGTATTTTACTATTATATCCTAAATCAAATGTTCTTCTAGTAATCCAAAATTTAAAAGGTTTAATATCAATTTTACTTAATTTTTGCTCTTTTCGTTCATATTTATTCTTTAAATATTTAATGCAATCATTAGTAGAAAAATCATTAGAACTATCTTCAAAAAATTTCTCTACTTCATTTATTTCTCTAGAACATAAAACATCGATACTTTTTAATAATTGATTATAAGTATCTTCTTTTACTATTCGAGTATATGTGTTTTGCTTTTTTATAAGATTAGCTTTTAATTTTAGAATTGAAATAATATTTCTGAATCCTTTTTTTTGTTTTGGCTGTAATGAATTAAAAAATAAATTAAACTCATTCTCAAATGTGAAGCTAGTCGATTTAAAATTACCTAATTTATAATCGATAGTTTTGCTAAAATCACCATATCCAGTTATAGAATGATAAATTCGATTATTCATGTATTTATAATCAATCTTGGATTCAGGTTTATTATATGGGTAGTTAAATTTTAATACTTCCTCTTCTGTTGGGAAATAGTCCGGCATTTTACTCTTATAGGGAGGTCTAATTAAATCTAAATTGAATTTTAATTCAGGATTTTTATAAACAGCATACTCAATTATATTTCTTGCATAATCTCGTAGGAGAATATGCTTAGGAGGATTACCCTTTTTAAAGACATAATTATAGACAACATTTGCAATTTTGATAATATTTTCATTGCTTTCTGTTCTCAAGATACAGCCATAAACGACAGCATATAACCTTTCCAAGATGTATAAGTCGTCAATGTTTTTGAACACTTTTAAAATAGCCAATAGGGCCTCAGGTTGTTGTTCAAAAAGATTAACCAAAGCTTTTGTTGTTTGGTCTCTTAATTTTCGGTGCGTTGAAGCTAACACCCATACAAGAGTTTGTCCAGTCAATCTTGCCGTTTCAGTATCTATATTAAAAGATATTTCAGGTGACCAAGCCCAATCAATTAACCTTCGTATCGGATAAGCGATACCAGAATCATCATAACCGTTGGACCAACGCAGATGTTGTTGCCAATAACCATCTCTTTTTGGCATTTTATCACGCTTTAATATACCAAAAAGTCTATCACTATTAAAAGGATGATCTATGATTGGTGATAACTCTACCAGTTTTATAAATATTTCATCTCTACCTTTACTGAAATTTTTGCTAGAAAACCAGTTTGTAATTTTTTTATTATCAATACTTTCTATCTTTCTCCAATTCAAGCTATCAAACAAGAACTGATTAACGGAATCTTTATTCTGATTTCTATAAAATTCATCTTCTAATTCATCAGTAAAAACCCAGTCAAAGACTTCAAAAATCTCAATGTTATATTTCTCAGGCAATAAAACTGCAAAAGCTTCAAAAAGACCATCATATTGCCAAAATCTATAATCGATTAGTTTCCCAAATTCATTTTCTTTTTGAAATGCAATTTTTATTTCTTCAATAGTCGGGAACTTATTTATTAATTTTTCTGCTATAAAAAAGTCACCTAATCGTTCATAAGCAAAATAGATTACATCTTCATTTTGGTTGTTTTCGTAATTGTATTCAATTCTTTTAATGAATACGTTTTCTTCAATTAAATCATTTATTAGATGTATGAATTGAGGATGCTTTTTAGCAAATAGTTCAAAAGCATCATCAAGAAGTAACATTCTTCTATCTTTACCAAAACATTCATGAGCTAATAAATGAATTGCTTTTTCTACGATTTTTCTGTTTTTGTACTCCGGTCTTTTATTTTCAAATTTAGTATTAAGTGATTGTATATAAATTTTAAAAATATTGCTGATCCCCTGAAATCCCTGCGGAAAGGTTTTTTCTGAAGTTACTTTAACCGCTTCACAAATTAATTTTAGAAACAAAGGTTTTGTAAATTCCGGTGCCAGTATAGGGAAATGTGGTTGTTTTAGTCCGTGATGTTCACAAAATAATTTAAGTGCAGCATATTCGTTTCCTTTAAATCCCTCATGATCGATTACTGTTAAATTAGGATTATTTAACACGTCTATAGGAACGACATGATCTAAATATGTGGTTCTAATGGAAAGGACAAGACTTATATAAGGATATTCCTGAAAATCATTGATAAATTCAGCTATTTTTGAATACCACAAATCTTTACCACCCCCTTCATTTATAGCGTCTACCAATACTAGGACTCGAGAACCAATTTGTGTACCAATATTATTTAATTCTGATAATAGCTCCTTTTTCGAGCACACTAAACCTAATTCAGAATTAAAATTTTCCCAAATATTTTTTGTGCTGATTAAATTTTGACCCAACAAAAGCAAAGTAGGCAAATTACCATCTATTCTGGTTTTTGCAATATCGCCTAGTAGATGTGATTTACCATTTCCAGCATCTCCTTTTATAAGCAAATAAGGATTGTTTGCCAGTTTTATATTTATTTTTTTGCTTAAATCATGAATGAAATCATTATTATTTCTACTAATTTCACGAAGCCTGCTTATTTCGGTTTCATATGGAGGTCTATAACTATAATCTTTCTTAGAGCCTTTGGTTAACTCTTCTTCAGCCCTACGTAATTTATAAAGCTCGTCTGATTTAGAATTTATAAACCTTTCTAATCTCTCAAATGAGTCATATATCCATTCAATATCAATTTTTTCCGTGACTAAATTTTCTAATCCTTTTATCCATTTAATAACTTTTGATTTTAAATCTTCATTTTCATTTTCAATTTGTTCAAGATGAATATTATAGTGTACTTTTTTAGATCCATGATTTAAAATCCAATCATCCACTACTTTTAAAAATCTTTTAAAAAACACAGCATCCTTAGCAATGTCATTGAAACATTTAGCTATTGGAAGTTTGAAATTAAGTTCTTCTGTAAATCGTGGGCCAAGACCAACGATAGACCTTTCAATATGATTTTTAAAAAAGTCTTTTGCCAGCCCATGATTGCCAAAATAGTTGAATGAAATTTTTGGTAAATAATTATTATCCAATAATTCATTAATTGTTTCAATATATTGGCAATAGATTACTTTTCCTTTTTCTTCAGGTCTGAATCTAGTAAAAATACCAAATAGATAAATCTCGTTTTTTGCAATTAAAAAGATGGGACTACCCGAAAATCCTTGAGTTGAATAGGCTGAATAGGCTTGGTGTAGTTCGAGTTGGAATCTATCATTCTCAAAATGTTGCAACCAAGTGGGATATAGTACGACGATTTCCTCTCCCAAAGTAGCTTTCGGAAAGCCCTTTGTAACGAAACCATTGTAACTGCTTCTTTCTTTTATAGTAGACACTTTAGGAATCTCACCAATAATATTTTCTACTCCTTTTTTATCTAAAATTAAAACAGCAACATCTTTTTTTTCCGATGTAAACAGTAAGTCCGAATCTACTGGAACTTTAATTGTTTCATAGTCGGAGAAATTGGACTTTAATAAATCGATACAGATTTCATTTCTTTGGTTCCGGAACTGATCTCCATCTATAAATAAGCAATGTGAAGCTGTCAGTATATAAACTTTGTCTTTGAAGTTATCCTGATAGTAGATGACACCACTACCGATATAATCATTGTTTAGGAAATCCTTTAATCTTACGGTTAACGTTGTAATTATTTTGTCGAAAGATGATTCTATCATAATGATGTTTAGGAATTAAATGCTTTTACCATCAATTCTTGTTCTCCTCTTGAAATACCTATTTCACTAGCAATGTTTTTCCAATTGCTTGTTGCTTGGAGTACTTCTTGTATGATGGTTTCCATTTGTTCTTTGTTTAGGCGGAAATATTCTCCAACACTTCTTGCTAATTCGAAATCGAGGTCGTTATTATCGGTATCGATATTTAAAGCCAAACCATCCTTTTCAATTGAGGGGTTTAGGTCATAGGCTGGTGACAATATCCAACCTTCTTTGGTCAGGATAAAGCCGTGGTTTCTTAAATGGTCATCTGTGTTTGAAATAGCTATGTTAAATACTATTCTGCGCCATAATTGGTATAAGTTAGCTTCTATATTTGTTCCATGATTACTAATAAATTCGGCTATGTCTAAATAGCTTGCCGGATTGTCCCGGATTGTATCTTCATTGTTTCCAGTCATGGTCATTGCGGATGCAAAGTGTATTCTTTCTCCGTTTTCTCTGTCGAAACGTTTTGTAAAAAATGTATGGTAGTTCCCCATTATTTTTTCGATACGACATGGTGCCATTTCTATACCCGCATTTATTGCCAATTTATAGGATAGGAATTCCCAAGCCCCTTTGTCTGTGGTGTCGGTTTTGGATGGGAATTTAGCAATCCAAAGGCTTTTATCATTGTCTAAGATATTGGCTTTTGGTCTAGCTCCTCCGAGTGAAGAACCTGGTGCCATCAACACAGATAGCCATTTTTTTACCTCATCATTGTCATCGTCGTTTTCAAAATTAGCAGCTGCATTTTGTAGTTCGCGAATGGATGACCAAGGCGGTGTTGAAGCTGTTTTGTTGTTGTCTAAGAAATCTCCTTCCGGATTTATTTTGAAGCGTAATGCTCCCATACGACTTTCATCGTAAACACCTAACAGAAAATCAATATCATAGAGTGTTGGTGCTTTTTCTCCTTCTTCTTTTGCCCATTGCGCCGCTCTCCGCTTCATCAGTGTTCTTCCCCAAGTGTCGGGCATACTGTCCAAAAAGATTCCGAAGTTTTCTTTTTTGTTTGGGTATTGTGGTCCACCATATAATTGAATGTCCGGGTCTAACAGGAATTTTTGTTCTGATTTTATCCAGTCTTTATTGTATTCAAAGCTGAATGCTTTTTTACCTTTAGCTTGTTGTGCAGATAAGATGCCAATGATTTCGGGTTCAGGTAAACCCTTCCAATGTGCATATACGTATATTTCAGTTTTTATAGACATCTTATATTGTTAAATTGAGATTATACCAGACTGCCACTGGCAGTCCTCCTCTTAAAATCAAATCTTGCAAATGTGCGTAAACGTATATGTCGGTTTTGTTAGTTGCCATTTTATATTATTAATTTACCACCCCGCCCTTTGGGCACCCCTCCAAAGGAGGGGAATTTTAGTGCGAGTTAAGTAGAGTGGTTTTATTTTAGAAGTTCGAGGTCTTGGAGTTTTCTTCCGAGTTCATCGTCTGAAGCTAGTTTTAGGAAATCGTCCTGAAGGCCTAATACTCTGAGTACATTGAAATAAGCACCCATTGCCACACTTGTGTTTCCTAACTCGATTAGGTGTAATGTGGATCTTGAAATGTCGGCTCTCTCCGCGACCTGTATCATAGTGAGTTTTCTTCTTTTACGCGCCATTTTTATGTTTTCTCCCATTTGCTCCAATATCTTGTCATACTTTGGGAATACGGTCTGTTTTTTCGTTGCCATTTTTTAAAATGTTTGTTATTCTGAACAAAAATAGCCTTTATGTTTTAAATAGCAAACATTTATTTTTTATTTCTTATTTGTTATGATAATAAAGTAATGACAAAGAGTGGCTTTATATTCATCCGAAAGAAGTGTTACTGTTTAAAAAGATACCGCTACAGTTTGGGATAGCTTGAAATAAGTATATAAAATATAATAGTTATTTGTTTACTATTACTTTCAGGTTAATGTCTCCGACTTCCTTTAAATAATTTTCGGTTACCCCAAGTAATGTTAAGATACTTTGAGATGTATTCGTTATGGATAAGCTCGGTTGAACTATAAAAACTTCAAAATTCATTGGTTTACTATTCTTAGCTATTGTCAATAATCTTTCTAAATCAGGTTTAGTTCCTTTTTCTAAACGACTTCTTTCCTCACCACTTCTTGTTTTTATTAGTCTACGTAAAAGATGTTCAAAGAATTCCTTTCCTTTTTTATGTTTCCAATGAATAGATTTTTGTGCTTGACCACATACTTCATAAAAGTTGTCTACACGAGTATTCACTAAACCGTCTTTGGCAAATTTCAGATGATAAAATTGTATATCAAGTCTATTATCATACTCTTTAATTGTAATTATATCTGCAATTTCTCCTGAATAATCATCGTCATATATGATATCAAAGTCTTCTTTTTTTAATTCTTGAATAACTTTATACTGAATTGAATTTGTTTGTAAAGGAAGTACTCCTTGTGCTTCTTTACTTAAATCAACTCCTTCCCATTTCCATCCAATCAAATTTTGAATTGGATATGAATTAATTAATTGTTTTAAAACTATGTAGTAATTACCTTGGAGTGCTGAACCATCTGCAAACCAGACGGTAGGGATGTTATATTTGAAATATTCAACTATACCAATTTCTTTGGTACCAATTTTTATAGATACATTGTTTACACTGTGTTTAATTATTCTGGAAACTCCTTCATATTTATCGCCTCTTAATTAACCATCTTCAACTTTACGGAAATATTCTATTGTATTCATATATATAGTTCCATTTTTCGAATAAATCGAGAATGTTTTCTTCATTACCTAATTTTAAAAATACTTTTATTGTGTGTTCCATTAGACATTCGGGAAATAGGATTTAATTTAAAATAGAGGCGTATCTGAATTTGGTCTAATTTCTGGCAAATCTACTTTCAACATAACAGGCATTGGAAAATCAACACCCATTAAAATCGCTTCTCCGGAACCTAAAACTGGTAAAAATGCAAGAGTATCACGGTTTGCTGAGGAACAAGCATTTGCGATAGCCTCTTTATCTTGATGGTTGATTAATCTGTGCGCTATAAAAGTCCCTATTTGACTTAATGTGCCGTTTGGAATATCTCTTGGCATTTGAGTAGCGATACAAAGAAACAAACCGTATTTTCGGCTTTCTTTTGCAATACTGTCAAATGAATTTAATTCAGTTGATTCAAAATATTCATCTTTAACTTTTTTATTTAGAAATTGATGAGCTTCATCAATAAATAAAACTAATGGTTTCTCTTTAAATGATTTTGCTCTAGATTTATTTAATAAATATTTCCCGATCGCGTTAGCCAAAATTTCTCTAGCTTGAAAATTATATGGAACATCTTCAAATCCAATTCGTAAAACATTTAATTCATCATCTTTCAAAAAATCTTCAATTTCATCAATTAAATTAGATTCTTCATCAATATTAAATCCAAACATTTTCTTGAAGCTTTCGGCAGCAAGTAAATTATTTACTCTAATTATTAAGCTAGTACAATTTCCAAAATTTCTTTCGTCTTTTTTGCCCCAATTTGCCCCGTTATCATATACACATTCATTAATGATTTGCCTTGAAAGTTTATTTATATCAAAATAACTGGTATTGTCGTCTTCAATCTCAGTCTTATATTTGAAGTGAGCATTTTTGAATGGTGATGTTTCATTATATTCTTTCACAATAACACCATCTTCAATAATAATATTTTTACCACTTATTGTTAATGTTATTGTTGTTCCATTAATAATAGGATTAAACAAAGCTTGATCCCTCAGTAAACAATGTGAAATTTTTAATGATTTAATTGCTTCAAGTAATATTGGTTGTTGAACTTGACCAGAAGGTCTAAAAAGAACAAAAACATCAGAAATAGTTAATTTTTGATATGGAAAATAAGAGCTTAGGGATATAATAGCCTCCTTTGTCTTTAAATTTTTGTCAAAAGATTTATATTCACCTGTGGGGTCAATAACAATTGCTTTGTTGTTGTTATCAATAATACCTTCGACTAATTTACTAACTGTATAACTTTTACCACCTCCAGCACAATGTCTTCCAAAGATAGCTTGTTGCGATAATTCAACAATGGTAGTTTTGTCATACGTTAAATGTCCTAATTTAATTATTGGTGCAGTACCTAAATTTTCTTTCTTAACACCAAACCCTTTAAAATATCCTTTGATAAATTGAGAGGAACAAATAAAAACTTTTGCTCCAATCATTGGTAAAGAATTTAATCCTTTATCAATATTAGATGGTTCGAAAAGTTCAAAAGATAGTAAGATTTCTATTTTTCCAGTAGGATGAAATTCTTTAGTATTAAATGATTTTTCGCTTAATTCTAATCTTTCTTTTTCAGGCAAACTCAATTCTAATATCTTACCTAGAAAACCATATTTTTCCCCTTCAATAACAACGTAATTACCAACCAAACCTCCTTTTAATTCTTCTCCATAAAAAGTAAACGATTTCATTAATACTGACGACGGAAAATGAACTTTTACATACTGCGGTGTAACTTGGTTTATATAGCCAATAAAATGGCTATGATTGAATGGATTATTACTCATTATTAGTTGTGTTTAAATTGAGAATAATCTTTTTTGCATCTTCTTGATTATATGATTTTAGATCGGGGAAGTGATTGGCAAAATCTTCAAATAATTCATCAACTAAAACAATATTATTATGTTTTTTTGATGCTTCAAAAATTGAAATAAATGTTGCTGATTTTGTATAGATATCTTTATTAACTACCATTAATTGAAAGCCAGGATTTTGTTCTAGTGCCTCAATTATTGCAGTTACTATATGTTTATCGCTAAAACTAAAACCAATGCAAATTAATAATACATTCTCATTTCTTAGGTTTTGTTGAAAACGAGACATCATTTCGAAATATGGTTGCTCATAAGAACTTTCATATTTACTGTCTTTTGGAAAAATCATTAATGAGTTTTCAACTCCATCTTTTTGTATAATTTCATTTCGATCTTTAGTCCAATCAACTGAACCGTGTGGCTTATATAAATGAAAAACTTTTTGAACAAAATTGTCTTCTTCTTTTACTCTACTAGAATTTCTCGAAACAATATCTAAATCAAAATTTCTTCCACTGAATGTTCTTGGATGCGAAAATGAAAAACCATCAATTATTGTAAAGTTCTTTTTTCTACCAGCTTGCTCAAATAAAGTATCATAATTCAATGTAAACACTTTTACTCTTGGTAGTGTAACTTTTCGTTTCGTTATCTTTTCAATGAAAACTGAATGTGCAGCGTTTTCTGGAAGTTTTAAAGTGCAATTGACTTTAATGATTTTTTCAATTTGATTTATTATATCTTCAATATCTAATGCCTTTTGCTCTTCTGAAGGAACATCAGTTACATAATTTCTAGCAATATTTGCAAGAGATAAAAGCTTTTCTAAATTTTTAATATATTTTAAATCAACATCTTCTTCCTTTTCTTTGTACTTGTCATCATATTTTACCAATACACAAAATCTATTCAGAATTGTCTCGGTAATTGCCATAGATACATCATCCCAAAGTTGAGCCAATAATCTTCCTTTTCTTTCCGTTGAAATATCTTCGATAAGGATGTTTTCACCTACACCAACAGATGAACCTGCTCCAGTTAGAATTATTAAATTTTCAAATTGATTGTTTAAAAATTCTGCATACTTCTTTCTCTTTGTAGCCAAAGCATACGCTAGCTTATTTAGATTATCTTCATCTTTTTCAAACTTGTGTATAGCTCCATCGATATAAACATTATAATTAATTAAATCAACAATTTCATCTTCATCAATAGTCTTAATTGTTTCAATTTCAACTGATTTTTTTCAATTGATGTAAATATATTTTCTTTCCATAATAAAGCATTAACTATTTTTTATTATCCCAATCATCTCCATACTTAAAAATAAATAACTAATTATTAGTTCTATTTATCCTCCTCTTTATTAGGTTTGACAATAGGTTTTGGATTTAATGAAAAAGATGGTGTTGGGTTGACACGGCCTGCAGTAATTTTTTGTTCAAAATTGCGATTGGTTTCTATGCCAGTCAATTTCTCCGCTAAGTCTAATAGAATTTTAGTTTTTTTGCTTGTTTCTTCATTCATACGTATTTATTTTTTAGGTGTTGAAGATGGATTAGTTCGTGGCGGTGTTGGATTTGCTCTACCTCTTTTTTCTTCAGTTAGTGGTTTAGGGTTTTGTCTAGGATTATCACTTGGTGATGGTTTTTGATTTTCATTCATTGCGAAAAGATTTATTGATACAAATGTTAATATTAATATTGTCCCTGCTATTAAACTCCAAATGGAAGTTTTATTTAATAGATTAATTGGTTTATTTCTTCTTTCAATATTCTTAAAAATATCTTCATATTTTTCTTCATCAATTTCTTTAATAATCAAATCAGAATCTTCAATTGATTTATGATGAGAGTAAAGGTTTGTAATTAGTGTAAAAACCAATAAAACCAATCCAACCAAATAAAATATTACATACTCAATTTTTACAACTGCTGTTATTTTTTCTAGAAAAGTTAACGAAACAATTATTCCTCCAGAAGCCAATAAATTAATGTATTTTTCAAAATCATCTTGACTCTTGTTTTTATTTTCAATGACAGCGTTCCTATATTCTTCCCAACCATTTTGGGTTGAATTTTCATTTGTTTGTTCTTTATCCTTTTTACTCATCGCTTAACTATTTTCCACAATACTTATTTCTTCTTCATTCAAACCATACAACTCATACACCATTTTATCAATACTTTTTTCGGTGGTATCTATGTGTGATTTTAGGTTTTGGGCTTTGGTTTTGTTTTCTTCAAATATATCCAGCCATTCGAACTCGTCTTTTTTGGTGAGCAATAGCACTTCTTTTTGCTCTGCTTTTATAAGTCCTTTATTCTTTATTTTAATAGCTTTATTCAACTCATTTATAAAACCTCCAAACTCTAAATTGTGCCAGGTCTTTAATTTTTTAGATGGTATTGTACCCAGATTGGAAAACTCTATAAGTTTTAAAAATTTATTAGTTACTTTTTTTTCTTTAAGCTGTAGTTCTCTTAATTCATGTGTCAATTTTTCTAACTCTATCTTTTCTCTTTCATTTGGATATGCAATGGGTATTTCTGCTAAATATTGATAAATAAATCGGAGATAACCCCCACGCACCTGAGGTGATATGCTTTTATAAAAAAAAGTAATCAACTTAGAATTAAGAATTCCTAGTAAAAATAGATCTGCATTTCCAATTATATAAGCAGTGTTCACCAAATAATAATTTTCCTTCTCATCTAACTCGAAATTCCCGCGTTTTGAAATATCAGGTAATAACAATTTAGGTTTGTTAAATTCATCATAGTAGGCGCAAGATCTAAGTTCCCACCAATATTCGCCTTGATCAGATCTTTTAAATGCTTTGTTTTTAAAATCTAACAAATGAAGAGCGATCATAGGGTAATTGCTTGTTAAAAAATCCCAAGGCTCTTGAATTTTACGATTAGCATTTGTCCAACCGTTTGGAATCAAAATCAAATATGTATCTTTAAAATCAACGGCATACCTCTTTATATCTCTACCAGCTAAAAATGGTTTAATTAATTCAATTGATTTCGGATTATTTTTAATTATTTCATCTCGTTTATTCTTATCAATAACAAAAGCCTCATTAAGTCCTGTCTTAATTCCATAAAAGATTTTGGAATCACAATAGTTTGCTAAGTTATTCCCCGTGTTTTTCAATTTTCGTGAAAGGTTACTTATATTTTCATTAACCAATGCCCAAGAATTATCATTAAGATTCTCTTGAATAATATTAAAATGGTTTTGTTCCACATATAAATTTAAATCTGAAAAATTTAAATCTTCAGGTATGGTTACCTTGAAGGAAATGTCAGGTGGTTTTGGAGAAATAGTAATTATACAAGGATAGGCAGCAACATTTTTGAAAACTTCTAAGTCACCAAAGTCAACAATCTCTATAATTCTCTTTTCCCTTAACCAGCTACGTAATGGCTTTGCGTAGTTTGCCTGCATCCATTTGTTAGCAACAATAATACTAAAAACGCCCTCATTTTTGATTAGCTTATCAATACTTAGCTCAATAAAATATGTGTACAAATCCGCCATTCCTTGGTAGGATTTATAATTTTTTTCTAAATATGGCTTGATCTCTTTAAAAAGTTCTTGTCTAACATAAGGCGGATTTCCAATTATCACATCAAAACCTCCTTTTGCAAATACTTCTGGGAATTCCTCTTTCCAGCTAAAAGCTTTGTCTCCAGCAATGGCTTTGCTTTCAATAAGCGAGTTGCCGCATTTGATGTTGTTGTTTAGGCTTGTCAGTTTTCGTTTGGGTTGGGCAGTGCGCAGCCACAAGGAGAGTTTTGCAATCTCGATGCTTTCCTCGTTGAGGTCGACCCCATAGATGTTGTGTTCCAGAATTTGGTTTTCGATGTCGGGAAAGACAAAGAAACCTCCAAAGAGTTGTTTGTTGAGTTCGTCCAGGTAGGCGTGTTCCCTAATCAAGAAATCTAAGGCTTGGTTCAGGAAAGCTCCCGAGCCACAAGCCGGATCACAAATGGTGAGTTGTAACAACCAATCGCGGTAATCCTTGAGTTGCTGGTCCAGTTTTATAATGGTGGTGGTTTGGCGATTCTTGCGGCCTTTAGCATATTCCTCATCAATTATTCCCAGTTCTTGTTTTTTCTCCGTACAAAGTTTACCAATGGTGTTGTCGACTATGTATTTGGTAATGTATTTCGGGGTATAAAAAACGCCGTCTTTCTTACGCTTGGTTTTTTGTTTGTCGAAATCGGTTCCTTCAATTTCGGCATTGACACTTTCGATTTCGTTTAGTGAATGTTCGAAAATGTGTCCCAGAATGTTGACATCTACCTGACTTTCGAAATCATAAGTAGAAAGTTTTAAGGTATGACGGTACAACATTTCGTTGTCGATGATCACGGCATCAAGAATGGTGTCGGGCTGGAAGAGTCCTCCGTTGTAGGCAAAGATTTCCTCTTTCTTGTCGGTGCCTTTGCGTCCGGTATCGAGATAGCCAAAGTATTGTTTGTAGCGATCGTAAAGTGGCATTTCTACATCCAAATCAGCCAATGCTTTCCATTCTTTAAGCACGGTATTAATGGAGTTTGGAGCCAGCAGTCCACGGTCTTCTGCAAAGAGAATAAACAGAAAACGGTCGATCAATTTTTGTGATTTTTGGAAAAGAATCAGTTTAGTAGTCTTTTCGGGTAAATCATTAAGTAAGATGTTAGATCGGTTTTGCTTGACCAAATCCCGGTACAATTCGCGTTTGAATACGGAATAATCCCCATAGAATTTTTTAGTAATGTTTTCTTCTTCCACCACCGAAGCTTCTTTTATGCTGAGTGGTTTGTTGGCCAAGATATTTTCTTTGGCCAGACAGAGGTAGAAGATTTCGAATTCAACGTGGGTGAGGGTAAAAAGGTTGAATTCCTCAAAGTCCACCGCATTGTTGATGTAGAATCTCAACTTTTCGAAATTGGAAGTGATGACATAGATGCAACCCGTTTGGTTGGCTTTGTAATCAAATGCTTGTTGGCGGATGCTTTCGAGGTCTTTTGTATTGGTTCCTTTTAGTTCAATTACACCGAGGGCATTTCCGTCTTTGAGAATAGCGCCATCTACTTTTTTGGCACCTTTTATGTTTTTAAGTTCCGTGGTCAGATTAAAGTTAGCTGCTGGATTTAGTGTGTAGCCCAAAATGTCCACAAATAATTCGCGCAAGAATCCTTCTTGGAATTGTTCCTCCTTACTGTTGCGAATATTTTCCTGAATGGCCGCATTATGAAAATACTTGACGTATTTTTTATAGGCTTTTTGGATTAAGGCAGAATCTTGTTGGCTCAAGTATTTCTTGAGTACGGAGGGCTGAAATAATGACATTGGTAACGCTTTTGTTTGAGAATCTAAAAATACACAATTTGAAAGTAGTGTAAGAATTTTGTTATTAACAAATTAGGTTGATAAATAACACTACTTTCAAAGTTAGAATAGGATTGATTTTTCAAAGTTATGCGGAGTAAATGGGATTACCTTACGGTTTTCCACATTTTGAGAAAATAATTATTTAATTCCACACCGTTTAGATTGTCTAGAAACAATTGAAAATCGTACAATTGAATCAATCCCTCCTTGTTTTCCGGTATTTGTGCCAGTTGTACAAAATTGATGTTTTGGCATAGGGATTTTTCTCCTACAATGTCTTGCATGATGATAAAAATTGCTTGCTGTAACGTCTTTGAATCGCAATACAAATTATAACTTTTTAAAAAAACTACAATGTCTAACTTATGCGATAATTCATTATACTCAACAGGTAAAAAAGTAAGTTCGCTGGCTTTTAATGAAATCTCATGGAAGATATATGGTTCGTCAAGACCATTTATAATTTCGTCAATTCTTTCGGTTGGTTGGATGAATGCGGTAAATTTCCAGTTTTTTAAATGCGGTGCATTGTCGACTAAATCAATTACCTGGTTAAAGTATTCTGGGTTGCCGTTGGCGGTTAAAATTAGCTCGCATTTTCCGTTGGCGGTTTTCGGATATACAATCATAAAGTCAATTTCCTTGCAATAATAACCGAGGTTTTTGTTTATCCAAAAGCTGATGTGTTTTTGGTTTTTAGGGGTTTCGTTGATGAGGTTTTTGATGGTTTGATTGTTGTCTTGGAACCAGTTCCAGAAGGTGTTGATTTTTCTCATTTGTTGTTTTGTTTCAGGTTTAAAGTTTCAGGTTTTTGATTTCTATTTTTTCTTTTTTGCATTGCCCAAAAAAGAAACAAAAAACGCTAGCCCAGGACTGTTCGCCGACCCGCTATTTTCTCAATTCTGAAATCCAACGAACTCGCTTCGCTCAAACAGCGTTGGATTTTTTCAGAATTTTCGAAAAACGGGTGCCCGGCTGCCACAGTCAAAGGGCGGGTTGAACTATGATTGTCAGATGTATTTGTTTGTATTAACGTTTATCCTTTGTTTCTTTATCGAAGGTGATGAGGTTGAACATGGCTCTCATTCTGGAGCGGAGGCGGTTGCCGTAGTTGTTTTCGATTTCGGAGGCGGAAAGGTTGGTGGTAATGTGCGTGATGGATTTATTTTCGACAAACTGTTCATAACGGCTAATGAGTACTTCAGCCATTACGTTGCAGTCGTTGCCGAAGTGTTTGATTTGCTGTTCGGCACCCAAGTCGTCAAAACAATAACCGGTTAGTTTTGATTGATTGGATTGCTTTAGCGTGTAGCAGTTGATGGCCTCAAAGCCATTTTTGGCAAATTCAAACGAGACTTCCCTACATGTTTTGATTTTGTACTCGGATGCATGATAAGCAAAAGGATGTACTAAGTTCATTAGGGATGTTTTTCCGCAACCAATTGAACCTGATACTAAAATGCCTTTTGTTAAGTCTATATTTTGGTTTATGGCTGCTTTCTCGTCTTTTATCATATAAATCAACAATTTGTAGATGGTGGGGTGATCCATTTCACTGATTTGAAACGAACTTCCATAGGTGGTTTTTCCTTGGTTCTCTAGGTATTCGAGACATTTTTGAAAATTATACACTTTGAAACCTTTGTGGACCAAGAAGGTTTCATGGACTGATTTACAATGGTTCGTCATAGTTTTTCTGGGTTGCTGTGTGCAAGTGCATCGGTTTTGGTTGGGCGTTGTAATCGGTTTTTTGGGTGTTAGCAGCAAACTTAGCTGTGTTGAGCATCCAGTTTCTTGCTGCAGCTTTCCAATCTTTCATTTTTGTTTTTCCGCCTATGAGCCAACCAATGCTGGAGTAGTAATTGAAAAATTTATTGGCTTCTATTTGGGAGCTTTCCTTGAAAGAGAAGTATTCCAGTATCATTTCGAGTGATGGCACTGTGGTTTCAAAAAATAAATCGAGTTCAACCACTTTTTCTTTTTTGGCGCAACTTTTTTCTTTTTGCTGCCCGGTCTTCGTTTTTATTTCTATCTCTTTTGGAATTATTATAGGATTCAAATTTTGAACTGGTTGATTTATTAAATTTTTTTCTATATCTATTTTTGTATTGTTTAAATTGTTTTTAACTGTTTGTTTTTTATTATATATATAGAGCTGTTCATTTACCTGTTCAATGACATGTTCATTTTTTGATTCGGTCAAATTGTGAACGGGTTCATTTTTTGAATGGGTTGAGTGTGGTATTTTTGAAATTGTTTTTTCTTTTTCAGAAAAATTGGTCATAATGATGTTGGAGCAAGCGTGTGGATTGAATGTTGGATTGTATACCATAAACCCTAAAAGTTCTAATTCTTTCATGCATTTATGATACGTTGCTTTTGAATTGATCTTGCTGGCTTTCATTATTTCTTCCCTTGAAATGCCTGTTGGATTCTTGAATCGATTTACGTTCCAACATTGGAAAAGTGCCAAATAGAGCGAAATGTGTGTTGGATTTAGGTTGGGTTCATAATTAATTTTATTGAAAAATCCGGTGAGGTGTTTGATGTAGTTCATTTTTGTAGTGAAAAGTGAGTTGTGAATAGTGTCTCTCGACTGCGCTCGAGATGACTGTGAGAAGTGAGTAGTGTCCTTCGACAAGCTCAGGATGACAGTGAGTGGTGAGTAGTAAAAAGTGTCTCTCGACTGCGCTCGAGATGACGAGAAATGATAATTTGATTGCTTCGTTCCTACCAATTATTTTACTTGAAAAGTGTAGGGAGGGCATTTACTTTATTTCCGTTTAAAAGTTTTTCTATATCAGTTTGGTCGTAATACATAATTCCACCGATTTTGGTATAGGTCAGTGTGCCGTTAATGCGAAGGTTTTGTAAAGTACCTGGTGAAATATTTAGCAGTTTCCGGACCTCGTTGGATTTGAGCCATTGTTTCTGCTGGAGTGGTTTGGATTGTATGATTCCTTTTAAATCATTGAGAAGAAGACTTCGAAATTCGTTTAAGTCTTCCATTGTAATTAATTGCTCGCGGTAGATTCTGTTTTTAGTAGCGTTGGTGGAGCTGTTGCTTTCAAGTGCCATAACTTATGTTTTAGGTTGTTATGGTACAAAAGTGTTGGTATTGGTTGATTTTATATCACAAGTGGTTCACAAGTTGTGAAAGAAAAAAGGAGCATTTATTTTGAAATGGTTGTGGTTATTGACTTTTTTTAATAAAAATATAAGAGCGGATATAAGAAGTACGTTTACGTAAGTACTGATTTTTTGTTTGAAGAAATCTTTACTTTTTTCCTTGATGAAAAAAGTAACAATAAAATCAAGCCTGCGTACCCCTGTCGGTCAAATTAGTTTTCGAGTGCTAAAAGAGGCAGCACTCGCTGCGCTCAAACAGCTTTTCTTTTTGCGCATTCTTCAAACATTTGACACTCGACTGCAGCTGCTAATTACGTTTGGGTCTGGTAAATATTAGCGAGTTGGCTAACATATTTAAAATCTTAAACGTCATTTTATATTGCTTTTTTTGGAATAAAATTTATGCCTTGAACTGACGTTTTGAATAATTATACCCAGCGGGTTATATGAGTGAGTAGAGCTAATTTTTTCTAGTGTTTTTTGAGTGTATAAAAATCATACCAAAAAAATATTTTTAATTGTTTACTGCTATTGATTTGTTTAATTCCGTACAGAAGTAGCTAGGGGATATTCCTGTACGGGATTTAAATGCTCTTGTGAAGTTTTGAGTAGAACCAAATCCAGCTTCGTCTGCTAGAGATTTGTTTTTGTAAATACGGTATTTATTCTCACTTTTAAGCAATTCTATGATATGATCAATCTTAAGATCAGTGATATATTCAATAATTCCTTTGTTACGGTATTTTGCAATTATTTTTGAAGCATATTTGGTATTTGTATTCAATAAAGAAGCCAATTTCAATAAATTCATCTCTTTTTCGAGATACTTTTTACTGATTTCGAATTTTTCCAATTTTTTTAGGATTGCAGCAACTATTTGAGGATTGATATCGAGTTCCTTACTTCCGTTTGCTACAAATAATTTCGATGTTTCCGGTTGGCGGTTCATCAGCTCTTGAAATAATTTTTTAGATCTAAAATGTCTGTAAACAAGGAATGAAATTATTGACATCAAGACTGCTGTGGTACTAATGGCAATATTAGTTATGGAATTATTGGAGTTTTCTAAATTACGTTGCGTTTGCAGTAGTTTTTCAGTATCGTATACTTTAGTTATTTTTCCTGAAAGGTATTTGTAATTGTGTTCTAATAATTGATCGATTTTTAAGAGTTGATCGACGTAAAGTAAATGTGATTTTTTATCATTTTTAATTAGAGAATAATCAATTAGCAGTTCATAAGCCTCCCTTAATTCCGGACTTATATAGTTTTGCTGTTGGAAAATTATATCTACTTTTTTGAAATAGACTACGGCTTTTTCTTTTTGATTTTGAGACCAATAATTTTTACCGATATAAAAATAAGCGAGAGTTTCATTGGCAAAATCTTTATTACTCTTAATATCCGGTAATGCCAACGATAATTTTTTTATGGCATCGACATAGTTGTGTTTAAAAGAGTGGTTTATACCTTCAGAAAATAGAAAGTACGATTTCATTCTAAGAATTTCAAATTGAATTGCCGCTTTTATTCCTATTTGATTTATTTGACTGCTTAATTGGTATTTATTAACTCTGCTGTAACATTGGCCTAATGAATATAATGAATTGACATAGGCGTGATCATTTTGCTCTTTAAAATAAGTAACGCACTCTTTGAATAAACTTATTGCTTCGTGATAAAATCCAAGATAATATTTAGTTAGCGCTTTACAGTATTTTAATTTGTAAATAAGATATTCGTCATTTGTCTTGGAAATATAGTCCTCGGCAATGAGGTAATTGTCCAGTGCTTTCATCATCTTTTTATCATCATAATATACTATTCCTTTTGTCATATAAGCGGATCCAATCAATTCAGCACTGTTTGTTCTTTTAGCAGCAATAACCAAACTGTCAGCATATAGGTGTCGGAGTTTTTTATCGAATTTATATATTAAGGATTTATAGGCGAGAGCCATTTGCTTATCGTTTCTTTCGGATTTGGCTTTAGCTAACCAAGACTGTGCATATAAGCGTTCTTTTAAACTATCACTTTCCTTATAATTTATTTTTTCATTGAAGTAGTTACAGTCTTTATTTGAGAGACTATCTGGAATTATAAACTTTTTTTGAGCGTTTAAGCTGATAAAAAAACAAAGTAAAAGTAAGATTAAGTAGTTTTTTTTCATGTTCTAAAATGGGGATTATAGCGTTTTAAAAACAAAATAAAGGAGTTGGGTCTCTATTTATCAGGAATAAATGTAGCTAAAAAACTTCAATAATTAAGATAATTACCCTGAGAGACCCTAAATGTATTTTTTGAATGTTAAGTTGTTGGTTATGTACTAATTGTTCCTGAATTGACTGTTGTCAATTCAGGAATTACACCTATTAAATTCCCGAATTGAACAGCAGTTGCGTTGTGTGTTACGGACTACACATTTAGTTTTGCCCTGAATTCGAATGGTTTTGTTATGAGCAAAATCGCCACTGTTCCCATTACCCCGGGTGAAAAGAACTGATGAAAAAAGTAATCAGTAACATTTAAAACATTTACAAAAATGAAAAAAGTATTTTTATTCCTAGCCATTTTAATGTGCTATTCCATTTCGCTTATTCTGCAGTCTTGTAGTACTGATTCTGAATCAACTATTGACAATGTACCCAATAGTTTTGAAAAGAGAACGCACTACACTAAATACAAATCAATAAGTAGTCGTATCATTCCTGCTAATAGTGCCAATCCTTATGATGAGGCAGGAAGAAGACTTAATAAGCAAAAGTCTTATGTCATTCTTCAAAATCTACAAAAAGGTAGTATAATTAGCAGCGTGAAGAGTAGTGATACCAATTCTTTATCATCAGGCAAAGTATCGCCTATTCTTTTGGATAGTCTGTCTGAATTAGTTGCTAATGAGGATTTATCAGTAGAAGCCAAATTAAGTTTTAGTCGGTTTATTAATTCCTTGCTGCTTCTTTCAAAAACGGAAGAACGATATGAAGTTCTATATGATTTTATAGTTGCTTATGAAGCGAGTGTTTTGATAAATGAGACGTTTACGGAAAATGATAAAGAGGTTGTTTTAACGAATTCATCTGTTGTTCGGTATGAAACTTATGAGGAGTCAATAACACCTCCAAAGAATAAAGATCCTGATTGGACTATTCTTTTTAGAGAAGTTAGTTCATCAAAAAAGTACTAGCTGTTGATTTGTAATAGAAATTTTATTTCTAAATAATTAGTTTGATACGGCTGTCCAGATGGGCAGCCTTTTTTTAGTTTGTCAGATTTTTATTTTAAATGGTGTTCGCAGGATCGTTGATTTGTATTTTCAATAACTAATGGTCTCTGATTATAGTTTTTACTTTTTTCCTTGATGAATAAAGTAACAAGAAAATATTCATGGTTTATTATTTTTTTTTGGTATTCATGACCCGAGCCTGAAAGGCGAACGGATGAAATAATCTTCGATTTCACTGCCTGAAAATTCAAAACGTAAAAACTACCTCAAAATTCCATTCCGCGCCCCTGGTCGTTCGCCTTTCAGGCTCAGCTTGCGGAGAACTGCCATTCCGTTTTTCGTTGTTTTTTGATGTTTTTAATTTAAGGGCGGATTTAAAAGCCCAAATTTAATTCTCATCTGCATCATCCATGCGGATTATGAGTTTGTTTTTGAGTGTATTCATAAATTTTGTCCTATCGGATTTCCTGTTGCGAATTTCCAGAAAAACCCTGTTGAATTGGCCTAATTCGATTTCTAAAGAAGACTCGAAAAAGGTTATGACTTCTTTGAGCCCTGTGGCTCCATTATTAAAAACGCCTTCTGAATGCAGTGCATAAATCAATTCTATCAGATCTACTTTTGATCCAGTCCATTTCAGGCTTTTAGAGAGTGGAGAAGGCGATTGTGTGATTATTGCCTTTCTTTCTAGTTTTTCCATTTGCTCCACCAGAAAATTTTTTATTTCATCGTTCGCTATTATGCGAGCCATCTTATAGTCGTGAGAGGTCGCGAATCGATGGTCTATTTGAAAATAAACACTGTCCATCATTAATTTAAGGTCGTATTTTTCGCGTATATAATATTTGCTATCGAGACAGTTGTTAGCCGTGCGACAGTAACGATAAAATTCCTGGTTTTGTTTGAAGAAAACTTTTAATTTAAGAAGTTCAGAGTTATAATATTTAGCTATTGTTTTATGGGAACCCAATGGCTTGTTGGTTTCTATAGTATAGATTTCGCTATAGTAAATCAGTTTAGCCGCAAACTTTGGTTTGATATCGCGAAAGAATTCTATTTCTTCTTTCTTGTTCAACGATTTGTATTTTATGAAAGAGGATTTTAGTCTCTCTAAGGCAGTAACGCTACTTTTAATTGCCAATTCAGCCGATTGAATTGGATTTTCTGTTTGCAGATGGATTACTTTTAATTGCTGTTCTAATTGAGACATCAAGGATTCAGAAAATAATTTCATTGAAGCGGTTTAAGATTTACAAATTGACTTATTTGGTAATTGAATTGGGCTGTAAATCTATTTGATGCTTGCTACCGTTGCAAATGGAGTAGTGTGCGATTCCCGAATTGAATAGTGAAATTCCCGAATTGCATACTTTGTTTTTTGTACTAATGCGGTGATTGTATTTTATATTTACCGCAAAAATGCGGTGATAAATAGAAATAATCACCGCATTTTTTTTTATTTGCGGTAAATAAGTTTTATATTTACCGCAAAAATGCGGTAAATATGTATATTCATCAAAAAAATGATTGGCCAAAATTCACTTGGGATGCAGATGTAATTACGCCCCTGCTAGGAAACGTTAGACATAGGCAAGGCAAAATACTTGGAATGATGCAAGGACTTGGATTTCGATTGCAAGAGGAAACTGTGCTTAAAACATTGACTTTGGATGTACTAAAGTCGAGCGAAATTGAAGGAGAACAATTGAATCCAGAACAGGTTCGTTCTTCAATTGCAAGGCGTTTAGGTATTGAAATAGCCGGTGCTGTTCCTGCGGAACGCAATGTTGAAGGTGTTGTAGAAATGCTATTGGACGCTACACAACGATATGAAGAACCTTTAAGTGATGATCGTTTGTTTGGATGGCATGCTGCTCTTTTTCCGACCGGGCGAAGTGGAATGTATAAAATAAAAACTGCAGCTTGGCGAGACGATGCCATGCAGGTTACTTCTGGTCCAATGGGAAAAGAAACTATACATTTTGAAGCACCAAGCGCGGATAAAGTACCTACAGAAATGAATGTTTTTTTAGATTGGTTTAATTCAAATCAAGATATTGATCCTGTATTGAAGGCCGCTTTTGCCCATTTGTGGTTTGTTACCATACATCCATTTGAAGACGGTAACGGACGCATCACAAGAGCTATAACTGATATGCAACTGGCTCGCGCCGACCAAAGTAAACAACGATTTCATTCGATGTCCGCTCAAATCCAAGCTGAACGTGATACGTATTATGCTATATTGGAAAGTACACAAAAAGGTGATTTAGATATTACTGACTGGTTGGAATGGTTTCTTGATTGTTTGTTGCGTTCTATGGCACAGACCGATGAAACTATTGCTGCAATCTTAAAGCGTACTCAATTCTGGGAAACTCACCGTACTACCAACTTTAATTCCCGTCAACAAAAAATGCTTGAACTGCTTCTTGATGATTTTTTTGGCAAGCTTACTGTTTCTAAATATGCCAAAATCACTAAAGTTTCTACTGATACTTCTCTTAGAGATATTCAAGATTTAATGGGTAAAGGTATTATTGAACAAGAAGGAAGCGGTAGGAGTACTTCGTATAAGTTGATTACTATTTAATAGCATAGTTTATTCTATATTTTTTAATTGTTTGTTGAAGATTTTGCATCCGCATGACTACAGTAATTCTGTTTCGTAGCTAAATTGTCAGTTTTGAACCTCTAATTTTCGGGTTGAGATAAAAGATACTGGTTCGAGGTTGAGAGACATCGAAGAGTAGGATTTATAGCTTAATATATAATGAAATTGCTACAATGAAGTAATTACATTACTATCTGAATTCTAATAGACATGTTAACAACTGTGTTGATAAAAATTCTAAAATGTTAGAAGTGAAAAATTACACATAAACAGTCGCTTTTTGGTGTTAATGGGGTGGTTATTGCGCATTTTATTGTAAATAATGCATCGTTTTTAGCATTATGGGGAACATTTCATATTTTCTTCATTATGGTTTATATTTGTAACACTAATGAACATCATTAGCACACATAAAAAAACCAAAAGCTCCAACTTTTGGTTTTAAGTGGATTTGTTCAATCCTTATTTTCGGTCATATGAAAATACTATATTTAATTTGTGGGTCTTTGATTGTATCACAGGTTACACACCTTGTCAAGGAATTACGAAAACTTGTTCTTGCTTGTAAGAAGTAATTCTTTTTTAAACCACTAGACCTTTTCTCAGGTTCTGGTGGTTTCTTCTTCTATACAAAAGTAATAAAATATATTACTAAATAACATAATATGTTACTTTAACAGTAGATGAACATGTCGTCGAGCGGGTATATTATTTGATGCATAGTTTTTTTTAGCTGGTGTACTACGTTATGCCACTTTGAGATGGCTGGAAGTTTGTAACCACTCAATTTTCGGCGTAACGAAAACTTGATGCGAAATTATAATTTCACTAAACTCCAGCTAGCTCACATGGCTATTGTAAAACGTTTTATATTCTGCTTATTCTTTTCATTTGGTCTAAAACGCTTGTTTTTTCTTCAGACCTTGCTTCTAATTTTTCTTTAATTATGTTCCAACAGGAATCAAAATCCTCCAACATTTGCTCTGTGAATGTAACTGTTGTAATTTCAAAGCTCTCGAAGTAATCATTTCTTTTCGTCATTTCTTTATGCCATTTCTCACTTAATTCTTTGTTAACTTCTTTTTGTTTTTCTTTGTAACCACTAACATTCATATGTGATGAAGACGGACTTATTTCAAATCCAGTGTATTGATATGTATGAGGATTCAGAACCGTAAAATCAAGTCTGTATTTGTGTCTATGTTCTAATCCTAAATATCTTACTTCAGGAATAAGGAATGGCTCGCTCTCTATATCTTCTGAGTTATGGAGATATTTAACATATCTGTCATAAATTTCTTTTTCATAATTTGAACTTGATAGCTTTTTTAGGATTGAAAGGTAAATACTCTCAAATTGCTCAAGATTTTTAATATTTAATGTTTTACTTGAATCATTATCAATTAATCCTACTTTAAAAATGTGACCAATTGTCCAATATTCATAATTAGCTCTTCTAATCTCGCTTTTATCAATTACCCATTGACTTTCTTCAAAATTTGGTGCAATTAATAGCCCGAAAACCACTTTGTAACCAAACCAAATAGACCATAGTTGTTCATTGGGTTTTAGTCTAGTTCTAGCTTTTAGGTTTCTGTAAAAATTTCGTTCCAAGAATAGACGGACAAATAATTCTACATCATTATCTTTTAATAATAGGGCATTATGGTTTGGTTGTAATCCCCAAATTTTTCTTTTTTCATATTGGTCAATTAAACCTTTCAACCATTGGGAATAGAAATCATTGAAATCTGAAAATTGCGTTCTTACACTATCAACATAAATATTATTTTTGCCTCCAAATAATCCGTTAAATCTTTGAAAACTATAACTTTCTTGATTTAATCTGACCCTTAATTTTTCGAGAATATAATCTTGTTTTGAACGAATTTCCTTTGTCAATTCATCTTCTAGTTCGATAAGGATGTTTTCGTTAATATTCATTTATCGGTAAGGTTTTTTTAAATGTTTTACAACGGTTAGTATATGAAAAGTAGGCGATTACGGAGCACTAAACTTTTGGTTAAGCACAAAGTTTGATACGAGTCAAAAGTCTTTATTTTATTACTACTTCGCTGTTTTTTATATACATTGTTGCCAGTCGTCTTTATTTCGTTTCGTGATCAGTTTCCTCTCCATCTTCTTCGTCTTTATTAAAAATTTCAGAAATCTTACCTAGTATTTCTTCTAAATTTTCTTTTTCGTCATCCGATAGATTCCCAAAATCCGTATCGTCAATTGTGTTGTTTTCTAACAACTGTTTTATCATTTCAGTATAAGTGAACTCAACTGGTACAGTTCCCTGCTGTATTTTCAAGGTTATATCGTTGTTATCTTCTTTAGTAAATAGTAATTTCATTATTCCGTAAATTTTTTGAGATTATATTTCTTGACTCTTTTTTTGATTGAAGATTTCCCTCCGTCCGTAATTGAAGCAATTAAGTCAACAACACTAGTTCCATCTATTTCTCCCTCTAAAGAACCTGACTTGATTATAAGTTTGTTGTTTTCATTTTTGCACAGAATGATGTTTTGAGCATCTGCGAGCATTGGAATAGTCGCATTGTGGGATACCAAAATTATTTGCTTTTTGCTTTTTATTTTCTTTATCGCATTAACCAAACCTTTGTTAATATAATCGGTAGCTAAATTATCTTCAGGTTGGTCAATTATTATTGGTGCACTATCTTTATCATAGCCTAGTATTATGTCTAAAATAACAGATGTTTTCCATCCGGGACTTAATCTTTCAAATTCGCGTCCATCATTGGTAATAATTTTATATTTTTTCTTATTTAATTCTTCGAAGCTATTATAGATTTTGCTTTCAAAATCGTCATAATCGTGAACTTTGGGTTGTTGCTTTTTGAAATTAGTTTCAAAAAGCAATTCTGGTGTAATACTATCAAAATCTGGAATTTTGATTTTTAGATAGTAATTTACAACTTCAACAAATTTTGTGGTATTCAACACAAAATCATTCTCAATGAATAATTTATGACCCATTGATTCAATTTCTTCTGAATCAAAGTTTAATGTATAACTTGATATTGAGTTGATAGTTCTATGAAACTGTCTATATGCTCGGACATATTTCTTTAATGTCTCAAGAAGTTTATTGAAATTTTGTCTTTTTGTTTGTTCTTCTGAATTTGAATGTTTTAGTGCTTGATTGTACGACTCTTGATTTTGCTCTAATAATTGTCTTACTTTTTTCTCTCTGTTTGAAATCTCTAAAAGATCATCTAATTCACTTTTTAAATTCTCTGTTAAACTAGAATCGTGATTGATAAATGGATAATTAGATAAAAATGTTTCCAAAGAATTCAGAGATAAAATATAATTGTCATAAGTTCCTTTTGAAAAACGTAGTTTTTCATTTTCGACTTCTGTTGGTTGTAAATTATCGTAAATATTAGTTTCTAAATTAGATCTTGTTAATAATCTTGAAAGGATTGGAATAGTTAATAGAGTTTGGCTTTCTTCTTCCAAAATTTTGACACATCTAATTAGTTCTTCGATATTCTTTTTAAATTCTCTTAAACCATTATTGATATTTAATTTTATTTCATCATCTCCGGGGAAAACTCTTTTAATAATATCAATATTTTCGATTTTGTCCTTACTGATATTATTAACAACACCCATTATATAATTTTGAGAAAGATAATGAGGCATCATTCCTGAGGGGTTTACAATCGTAATTTGGTCAATATTGTATTGATTGTAAATAGATTCTTCCGTTTTTTTATTTAGACATTTGACAATAGAATCAACAAGAAGAGTTTTACCACTTGAAGAACCGCCAATTATTACATTTAGACCTGACGTCAATTCAATGTCTATTTCAATATTATCTTTTTTATGAGAAACGGACTGTATATTTTCTGAATAGTATTTAGGTTTAGTTTGAGAATAGATAAGTCTTGATTGTTCGGATAAAGAAAGCCTTAAACCGTTAAATGTTGGTTCTGCCAACATCCAAGTAGGATTAAACGGATTTTTGTCTTTTCCATTTGGGTAAGTAATTGGTGTGTAATTATCACTACAAGTAATTAGATTAACAAATTCGTTAATTCCTAATTTCTTAAAATATTCTTGAGTTTTTTCAAGACCATTGTCTCCTCTTGCAGTAAAGCCTTCAAAGTGATTATAGTAAACATTTCTTTCTAGTGTTCCATCAAGTCGTGTATCTCTTGGAATTGAAGTGTTAAACGTGGCGTGTGATTGTCCTCCGTGAGGAAGAAGCATAAATTCATAAGAATCGAACTTGTTAATAATGTCTTGAATAGACGGAATTTTAGGGTCAATCTTCTGCACAATCTTGTCAGGATATAATTCGTCAAGTTTTTTGTTTACATCATCTAAAATTTCGTCTGTAATAACTTTGATGTCAAAATAAATGTGACAATGATATGCTGGACAACCATCATAATTCCTGATGTGAAGTTCGACACCAAGAATTATATTAAGATTTAAAGCACTTGCTTTTTGATAAGCATTTTTGTTGACCATATTATGGTCAGTAAGAGAGATTAAAAAATCTGAATTGCCATTGAACTCGTGGATTTTTTTAACCAACAGTTCAACATCGTAATCATTATTGACCTCATTCGGATTTTCAGAAGTATGTATATGTGTGTCTAGGTAAATTGGATTCACTATTTTTTTTTTTAGATTATTGGCAATTTGCATAGAACATCAACAAGTAACGCTTTTTTTAAAGTTTTACCATATCTGAAGCTATATATTCTAGTTCGTAAATAAAGTCTTTTTTAACTATTGTTACAATACCCACATTTAGTGATATTTTGACTTAAATTGAATATACAATAGAAAGCTAATTCTACAACGGCATTTTTTTCATTTCTTTTGTCTATCCTTCCAACTATCATTATAATACCTATTCCTCATGGACTCATAAAACTTCCCTCTCATATAAAGACCTAAAATCCATATCACAATCACTCCTATAATTTCGTGCCATTTCATATTTTGAATCTTTAATTAAGTTCAAAATATGTGTTTTTATTTTTAATACGATATGCAATTTGGAAAATTCAATATGCAATTTGGGAGTTTTAAAAAATAAAAAAGATGCCTCTCTGAGCATCGTTTTTATATAATCTTATTATTTTCTATAATTCTAATAATTTAAAAAATTCCGACAACTTGATATTTCTTGATTCGCAAATTTTTTTAAGAGTATTAACAGGAATATTATAATTTGATCCTTCGATATTAAGCGAAGTGTTTTTAATTTTTCTAACGATGCTTTCTTCAATATTATGATCCAATGCAAATGACCTCTGAGATTTATAAGGTTGAATCCAGTTACTGAAAATATAGTTACAAATAATGTTGCTAGTCTCTGTCATTAATAACAAAGAAAAGTCAATCAATAAAAAATAGTGCGTACTTTAGTGCGCGTTTCAAAGTATTTTGTTATATTTGTTTTATCATTACGAATATGTAATGTATTTTTGCGACTCTTCATATAAAATATTTGAAGCATTCGCTTTGAATCTCGGCTCGAAACTTGGCAGTTTAAAACCACGAGATGATAAGTAAGATGCTCACGTCTATAGGCGTGGGCTCACTTATTCGTGGTAGGTATGCCAAGTACCAGAGACGTTTATGCTGAGTTCCATGCCTTTTTTATTTTCAATAGGCACTACTTAAGCTTAATTTTCTCAGCACCGCTTCATCCTTTTTCATAGTCTCGCAGCAGTTTTAAGCGCTAAAAAAACCATAACTATGAAATAAAAAAAAATACTATTTATTTAATGCCTGTGCTGTTTCTTTATTTTGAGTTAGTGTTTCAGTGCAGGTTCTTTTTTTGATTCAGATAAAGGAGCAAAGAAGTTATTATTGTTTTAAATTTTGAATTGTGATGAAGAGTGATGGCAATAATGCAAAAAATCAATCTTCCTTTATATAATTCTTACACCAAATTACCCTAGCAATACAACTGGATTTACAACATCTAAATTTTTACTATGAAATACTACAAACAAATACAAATAGGAATAATTATACTTTTTATAGCAACGATGTTCATGTGGTTTTATGGTTATAATAGCGTGAACTGAACTGATGTTACAAGTCATATTGTCAGAAGTATAGAGGTCATTAATTATTTTAAATTTTGAATTGGGTTAAAGAATTTAGAACGTAGAATATAGAGACAATAACATCGAATATAAATCTAATTAAAAAGTATGCCTATGATAGAATAATAATATTGAGATTGCATCGTGCCTCGCAATGACAGAGGCAACGCTTCGCTCGAGTGCTTTGCTTAGTGCCTCGCAACTCTTCGCAATGACAAAAAAGGCCCTCCAACCGTCTGGACAACTGCATAGAGGACCAATGCTAACAAAACTAACGTTTCATTTAACTAAACCAAAATTATGAATATATTTTCATTTTACAAGGGATGGCCGGCGATTCCTTTGCTTTTAGGAATTTGCTTAAGCGATTTTCCTGCCCATGCCGCAACAATCAACCCTTCCGCTTTTGCGACGGTAACAAAAAAAATTATACCTCAACAGCAAGTGCAAGTCAGTGGTACTATCACTAATGGTACAAACCCTTTAGCCGGTGTGACCATTTCCGTAAAAGGAAAAGCTACAGCTGGAACTATTTCGGACTTTAACGGGAACTATACGCTAACTGCATCAGCAGACGATATAGTAGTCTTTAGTTTTATGGGATTTGTAACCGTTACAGAACCTATAGACGGACGTAAAATACTAAACGTACAATTACAAGAAGATGCTACCCAACTACAGGAAGTTCACATCAATGCGGGTTATTATTCTGTCAAAGAAAAGGAGCGCACCGGAAGTATTGCCCGTATTACAGCTAAGGATATTGAAAAACAACCAGTAACAAATGTGCTTGCTACGATGCAGGGAAGGATGGCTGGGGTTAATATTACCCAGACAACGGGAATGCCAGGTGGGGGATTTGATATCCAGATACGGGGACAAAACAGCCTGCGGTTTGATGGTAATAGCCCCATGTATATCGTGGATGGTGTGCCTTATGCTTCTGAACCCATTGGAAGCCTTTTTACGTCGGTACATTTGCCACGAAGAACGAGTCCGTTAAATAGCATTAATCCTGGGGATATAGAAAGTATAGAAGTATTGAAAGATGCCGATGCAACCGCTATTTACGGGTCGCGCGGTGCCAATGGTGTTGTGCTTATCAGCACCAAAAGAGGAAAAGCAGGCAAAACTAAATTCACGGGTAGTGTCTCTAGTGGTTCAGGCCATGTCACCCGCTTTATGAAGCTAATGAATACCGCGGAGTATCTTGCAATGAGGCGTGAAGCGTATGCCAATGATGGCGTTACGGATTATCCGGCTAATGCCTATGACATTAACGGAACATGGGATCAAAACCGATATACGAACTGGCAAAAAGAATTATTGGGAGGAAACTCCAGTATTAATACCATGCAAACCTCATTGTCAGGCGGTTCAAAGCAAACGCAATTTGTATTAAATGGTACTTATAATAAAGAGACTACTGTGTTTCCGGGTGACTATAAGTACGAAAAAGGCAATGTTCACCTGAATCTTAATCATGAGTCGGAAGACCAACGGTTCAGGATTAATTTTACGACGGGTTATGTGGTACAAAACAATACTATGCCGACAGCTGACTTTACGGGAACAGCTCTAAGCTTAGCACCCAACGCGCCTTCGCTTTATGATGCCTTAGGGAATTTGAATTGGGAAAACGGTACTTTTGAAAACCCGCTGCAATTACTTGCGACGGATTTTAAAGGGAGAACTAATGACCTTATTGCTAACTCCCTGCTTTCCTACAGTCTGTTTAAGGGATTCGAACTCAAATCGAGTTTTGGTTATAGCGATTTGCGTTACAAAGAATTAAATCTGTTGCCTTCAACGATGTATAACCCCGCATATGGTTTAGACAGTTCCTCATCGTTGGTTTTTGAGAACAATACCAGCCGTAATTCGTGGATTATTGAGCCGCAGGCTAACTACCAGTTGACAGCAGGGCAAGTCAAGATAGATCTGCTTGCCGGTAGCACTTTTCAACAGCAGATGTCGAACCAAGTTGTGCATATGGGCTATGGATTTTCAAGCAATGGTCTCCTTGAAAATCCGGCATCGGCATCTCTATTCTCTATTATGAACAGTGATGCAACGGTGTACAAATATCAGGCTTTTTTCGGCAGGGCAAATGTCAATTGGAAAGGCCGCTATATCATCAACATGACGGGTCGGAGGGATGGATCAAGCCGGTTTGGGATTGCTAACCGGTTTGCAAGCTTTGGGGCTATTGGGGCATCATGGCTTTTTGGTGACGAACCATTTATAAAAAAACATGCAGAATTCCTCAGTTTTGGAAAGCTACGAGCCAGTTACGGTACCACTGGAAATGATCAGATAGGAGACTATCAGTATCTTGATACCTACAGTACATCTGGTAGCAATTATGAAGGCATAAGCGGTTTACAACCGACAAGATTATTCAATAAGGACTTTGGATGGGAAACCAACAGGAAACTTGAAGTAGCACTAGAAACAGGATTTTTGAAAGACCGTGTTTTTTTGACTGCGGCTTGGTACCGAAATCGTTCGAGCAGTCAATTACTAGGTGTGCCTTTACCAGGAACTACCGGATTTAACTCGATACAGGCAAATCTTGAAGCAGAAGTACAAAATAGTGGTTATGAATTGACCTTACGTACATTGAACCTACAAGGAGATAAATTGAGTTGGACAACGAATTTCAATTTTACTAGTGCTAGGAATAAACTGCTCTCTTTTCCGGATCTGAAAGGTTCGTCTTACCAATCTCAATTTGTCATTGGTCAACCTTTGAATATTGTTAAGGTATTCCATTATATTGGTCTTGACCCGCAGACTGGTACTTATCAGTTTGAGGACTTAAACGGTGATGGCCTACTATCGGCTAATGATGACAGGGGGTTTGTAAAAGAACTGAATCCGAAGTTTTATGGGGGATTGCAAAACCAGTTGAAGTACGGAGCGGTGCAACTGGACTTTTTGTTTCAGTTTGTTAAGCAGGAAAACTATACTGAAGCATTTGGAACCCTTTTGCCGGGAACCATGTCGAACCAGCCAGCATCATTTGTGTCACACTGGCAAAATCGGGGAGATAGTGGTCCTAATCAGCTTTATAGTACAGGAATCAATCCTACTGCTCAGCGTGCAAACACCCTTTACTCCCAAAGTGATGCGGTTATAACGGATGCTTCTTACATCAGGCTGAAGAATATTTCACTGACCTATGATTTGCCGAAACAATGGACAAAATCCTTTAGTTGCAAGCTGAGCGTGCAGGGGCAAAATGTACTTGTCCTCACTTCTTATAAGGGAGGGGATCCTGAATTTAAGACTGCAGGTTTCATGCCTCCTTTACGCGTTTATACTTCTACATTACAAATCACTTTTTAACTGAAGCCATGAAAAATATACTATCAAAGAAAGCAATGTTATCTATTTTGATTCTAAGTATTGCTATACTGTTTACAAGCTGCGATAGCTTCACAGAAGTTGACCTTCCAGATTCACAACTTACTGCTGATGCTGTTTTTGAAGACCGTCTTACCGCTAATGCCGCGATGACTGATATTTACACAAAAATGCGCGATAATGGACTATTTACAGGCCTATTTACAGGGTTTTCGAACCAGTTGGGGCTCTACAGTGATGAACTTACCTCTTATTATAACCCAGGTAGTTTATCATTTAATTTCGGTACTAATGCTTTGCAAGCATCGGGAACGGAAATAGCGCAATTATGGAACAGTAGCTATAGCCAAATTTTTGCTGCCAATGCTGTGATTGAGGGTGTGGATCATTCTGTTTCTCTGCCAGAACCTGACCGTAACCAATTGAAAGGAGAAGCTCTTTTTGTACGAGCGTTGATTCATTTCTATTTGGTAAATTCCTTTGGTGGTGTGCCGTATATTAGCACTACCAATTATGCAGCCAATCGCATTGCGCATCGTATGGGTGAAAATGATGCACTACTCTTAGTTAAATCTGATCTTGAACAGGCTATTGCACTTTTGCCTGAATCGTATATTAGTTCAGAACGTGTAAGGCCGAACCGTTATGCGGCTTATGCAATGCTGTCGAGAGTTAATCTTTATCTCCATTTATGGGATCAGGCTTCCAATGCTGCTTCTGCCGTTCTGAACCAAACAGACGTTTATGTTTGGGAGAATGATCTTGATAAAGTTTTCCTCAAAGAAAGTACAACTACGATTTGGCAATTGATGCCCGCGATGATGGGAGACAATACAAAGGAAGCTAAAACATTTGTGTTTTTTAGCGGACCGCCACCTTCATCATCACTCTCACCGACCATTCTTAATGCGTTTGAGTCTAATGATCAAAGAAAAGTGCACTGGACAAAAATGATTACAACGGGTGTTAATAGTTGGACTCACGCTTATAAATATAAAGAGTTTTCCAACACGGGGAGTTCTGTAGAATACTCGATTGTTCTCCGACTTGCTGAGCAGTATCTGATTCGTGCTGAAGCCAGAGCGCAGCAAGGTGATTTGATTGGCGCTAAAGAAGATTTGAATAAGATAAGGAATACAGCAGGTTTAGGGGATACACCAGCATCAACTAGTGCAGAAATTATCACTGCCGTGCTAAAGGAACGCCAAACGGAACTTTTTTGTGAATTTGGACACCGCTTCTTTGACCTAAAAAGAAATGGCTTATTGGATACTGCATTGTCTCCTGTGAAATTGGGTTGGAATACTACAGATAGATTACTTCCGCTACCTCAAAAAGAATTGTTGTTAAACCCAAATCTGGCCCCACAAAATGATGGTTACTAGAATAGTTCAGAGAAAGAAAAAACTTCGTCATTCTTTTTTCTTTCGCTTAGTTGCTTCTTGTTTTTTGCTAGTGAGCTTCCCTTCAATAGGGCAGGTTTTACAAAAGAAAACGGTACCGGAAGAAGATTATCATTTATGGAGTGATATGCTATCGCACAGTATTTCTGATAAGGGAGGTTGGGCAAGTTACAGCCTGCAATACGATAGAGCTGATACGCTATTTGCTATAGCAACAAAAAGCAGAAAAAAATACGCATTTCCTCATGGTACAAATGGGGAGTTTAATGGTGAAAATTGGTTTGCGTGTAAGCAGAATGATACATTGGTTTTGCAAGACTTAACATCAGGAAAAGTGAATTACTTCCCGAAAATTAGCAGCTATTCATTTTCGGGCAATGGTAAATACTTAATACTGATTAGTGATGATCAAAGTGGCAACCAACGCTTAACTGTAAAAAACATGCTTGGTCAAACCGTGGCTAATGCTGATAATATCAACGAATGGATATGGAATATACGCAAGGATGCAATTGCCTACGTTACTGGAAAAGAGAAAGTGGAAATACTTGAAATCTTTGACAATTTTATAAAAAAAGAGATACCGGTTTTAACAGATGGCGCGATTAAAAACCTGAGCTGGCTTAACCAAACTATTGCCTTTATTCAAAATAATGGCTTGAGAGGCAAGCTGTATGCCTATCGGTTAGATACTGGGAAGCTTTTATCATTTGATCCGGAAAGCTGTTCCAATTTTCCTAATGATATGAGCATAGGTGCTGGTTTTAGTTCGATTACTATTTCAAATGATGGAAATCGGATCTTTTTCAAGTTGAAAGAAAATGTGCCGAATGAAGATACAGCCGAAGTTGTTCAAGTATGGAATGGAAATGACAAGCAAATCTATCCCAATTTAAAAATGTATGGAGACTTTACATTACAGGATAAAGTCGCAGTATGGTTCGTAGAATCGGGTCGGTTTTTGCAGATTAGCAACAGGGAAGAGCCCTCTGCACTAATTGGGCGTACCGCAGAATATGCGTTGACTTGGAATGAATTCGAATCTGAGCCACATTTTGATGGTATAGGATCGAGAGATATTTATGTAACTGCAGTTCAAACGGGTACAAAGCGATTATTGCTCAAAGGATATCCTGGGACGGGGATGGCGCCGGCATTTTCTCCCAAGGGCAATTACTTATCTTATTCAGTAAATGGTGACTGGTGGGTGTATGATTTCAAGAAGGACGAACACCGAAATATTACTCAAGATTTGGGCGTTCCAGTTCGTGATATCAATTATGATCGTGCGGGGCAAGTTCCTTTATATGGTATTGCAGGGTGGAGCATAGACGACAACTCACTTTTCATTTATGACCAGTTTGATATTTGGATAATTAGCGATGACGGAAAGACAAAGAAACGGTTGACTAAGGGACGTGAAAATAAAACTACTTTTCGTTTTGCAACTGCCCAACGCAGGCTCCTCTCTAAGTACGATTACATGGATCGGACCAATGCTACCATCAGTAATTCAACGCAGTGGATTTTATCTGCCCAAAATGCTACGACAGGGTATAGTGGATTTTATAGATACGATGGGACAACTGGTGCGCGTCCAATTTTTTGGGAATACAAAAGAACTGACCGTGTGGTAAAGGCGAAAAATAGTAACGCTTTTACTTTTATCTCGCAGCATTTTGATGCGCCCCCTGAGTTGCTGTTCGTCGATGCTCTGGGGAAACCAAAAGAATTGTATCGCAGCAATTTGCAGCACCACAACTATTTGTGGGCTAAGGTTGAGAAGGTTTCGTATGTTGTAGATGGAAAACCCTTATCGGGTGTTTTAATTTATCCTGCGGATTTTGATCCTACGGTCAAGTATCCTATGATTGTTAGCATTTATGAAAGACAAGGAGGTAGTTTACATCGGTATGTTAACCCGACGCTATTGAACGAGAATGGGATTAACTTTTCGGTATTGTCGTCAAAAGGTTATTTCATCCTGTTGCCTGATATTGTCTATGAAATGCGGCAAACAGGTGAATCAGCAAAAAAATGTGTATTGGCTGCAGTTGATGCGGTGCTTTTAAACTTTAGTATAGATCCTGCAAGAATTGGATTAACAGGGCATTCTTTTGGTGGCTTTGAAACGGATTATATCATAACGAAAACAAATCGGTTTGCCGCGGCAGTCGCCGGGGCAGCTATTACAGATTTGGTATCAAGTTATCTTTATTATAACAGTAATTATGCGACTTCAGATTTTTATCGATATGAAATTGATCAGGAACGTATAGGAATGTCTTTATTTGAAGATATGTCAAGTTACCTCAACAATTCACCGGTGTTACTGGCTCAAAATGTAACGACACCTTTATTGGCATGGACAGGAGATGAAGACAAACAGGTACATTATTTTCAAAGCATCGAGTTTTATTTTGCTTTGAGAAGGTTGAAGAAAGAACATACTCTACTTATTTATCCCGAGGAATCTCACACAATAATAGACAAGGAGAAACAGGCTGATCTCACAAAACGAATTGAGGCTTGGTTTGCGAAATATTTAAAATCTTAAATTGAAAAGCCGTCACATTTTTTTTGTGACGGCTTTTCTTTAATAATTAAGGATTACTTCTAAACAACATGGTCGGACATTGGTTGTCGCTTATGCGACGATACAACTGCGAGTTATCAATGCTTGACTTACAAAGCTGACCTTGAACGTTATCACACGATTCTACAGGTTGACAAGGTTGGGCAGCACCAATTACCTTTTTATAACCCGTTTCACTAGCAAGTACGGTTGCCTTTTTTTCCATCGCATTTGAGGATAAAGCACCAACTAATCCGAGAGCAACAAATGCTACCGGCATACCGAATTTAAAAATTTTAGTTTTCATAATCGTAAAAATTAAAAGTTTTGATCTACTCTTTTTTACAGGTTTTCGATCTTGTCCTGCTATTTGGCCAATAGATTGCTTAGTCGGGTTTACGACCGACTCTGTTTTTTATAATTAGCTGTAATTATGGGCTGTAGTTTGTAGCTTATAAGGTGATTTCCCACTAGGGTGTAAAGCTTATCACCATGTACTATTATATCACGTAACTTTTGTTTGTCGACATCGTAGACATAGAAGCTTTCGAGATAGCTATTTGAAGAGATATCATAGCTATCTACAATACTGGCTAGTTTCCACATTTCTAAGCTTTCATATCGACCGGGGATATTACTGTTTACAAAGAGTACATTACCATAAACAGCTGCATCTTTATTTACTAGCAACGGCTTTTTTGCAAATTTTCGCTCCCCACGTTTTTCTAAATCTACCAATTCAATATTTGAATGTGCGATCGTGTCTATTGTATTACCTCTATAATCTAAATTTAGTTTAGGATCGACGACGATAAATTGATTGCGATAGGCATACAAGTAAATTATTCTGTTAATTTCATTACTATACATTAATGAGCCATCAGTATCGAACAGGCCATCAATCTGTTTTTGCAATAAATTAGGGTTTAACACTGTCTTTTTAGTAGAGAGCAAGTCAACTTTACCTAATATACTTTCACCACTACCCCGTTTTTGAACGCGAACTGCCAAAGAGGTTGAGTCAATTGCTTCTGCATAGGTAAAGTACTCAGAGCCACTTTTGTATAACTTAGCCTTCCAGTCCGAAATTTTACCCCTAAATATGCAAGGAACCGTTCCGTCATAAATATAAAAATAGGGGCCGTTTACTCTAATTGTCAGTGAACGAAATGGCAGGTCGATTTTGTCAAGCGTAATATTGTGTATCGTTGTTTTATTTAACGCTGTATCTACAACGGTCATTAATAACTGCGAGGTTGTATTTCCCAAGTAAACATGATCACCATCTGCCCCAGCAAAATAGTACGACCTTAATTTGAGGTTATAGTCCTTGATTTTGGTTGCAGGGGCACTTGATAAACGCCGCACAAATTTATTGTGATAACTATGGATATTTTCCGAGATTAAAAATAAAGCAATTACTATAATAATACCTGTCAATGCAGAACTGGACACCACAATTAATTTCCTTTTTATAGTGATAGATGGTGTTGGTTGCAACCACAATCCAATCAGTGCCAAGAAAACAAATCCTATGTTAAAAATCAAATGCTCGTGCCAATTCATTTTTTCTAAAATACCTCCACAAGAACAAGGAACAAATACGCTATGATTTAAAATAATATAGATGTAAGCTGTAAACATTAGCATTAACACGAAAGATGATACCAAGGCTGGATACCTAAACTTTGGTAAAACCAATAAGATGACAATTAAAAATTCAGCTGACGGAACCGCCCATGCTACTTGTTCGGCAAAAGAACTCAACAGCGGTGACTGTCCTAGTTGCTGTTTGAAATTTTCGAAATCAAGTACTTTGTTGGTCGCTGCATAAGTAAAAAGCAAAATAAAGAGCCAACTTATGAAATTTACTATAACACTTTTAATTTTTTCAGAAATTTTCATAAGTTGCTTTTTTAGTCTTGTAAAATTCTACAATATAAAAGTATAATGCTATGCAAATCAGAACTTTCGTTATCCAAAATAGAGTTGAAGCTGTTCAGTATTTAATTAGCTTCATTCGGGCTACGATCCACTTCACTCGGTGCATACTTAAATTTTTTTTTAAATGCTTTATAAAAGTTGAGGTAGGTATTAAAGCCATTCATTATTGCAATTTCTTTGAGTGGAATCTTTGTTTGCTGGATCATCAAATGTGCTCTTTTTAATCTTTCATCGTGATAAAAATTATAAATACTTGTTTTGAAAAACTCGCGAAATCCAAGTTTCAATTTGTATTCATTACAATCAAAAAGCACAGCTAATTCTTTAAGAGTAGGCAGTGGTTCTTCCAAGTGATTTAAGATGTAATCATAAAGATTTTGCATGACGATAGCTTCGGATTGTCTTTCTGGATTTATTTTTATTACATACTTCGGGTCTGACAGCAATTCTTGCAATATCGTAGTAATTGAGTTTACTATTATTTTGTCACTGTAGCGCAGCCGTGAAATGGTGCAAAAAGCAGGAAGTAATTTATTATTACCCGTAACAAAAATAAGCTGAACGGTGCTATGGTAATTGTCATCTAGTGACGCTTCCTTCTTTTTTTGATTCCAAATACTGAAGGATTGTGGTGCGATAAATTTTCCAAAGTCTACCTGAAATAATTCTTCAGATTCATAGTATAGTGCTTGTAGAGCGTGTGCATTATAATTGCTGATAAGAAAGTTACCGTCTAAGATAAATGTTGTTTGTACTAAGTTTTGATAACTGTAATGAGGGTTAACGTAACCTGATTGGAGTAGTATATCATGCATTTCTCCAGCGAGTTTATTAAGCATTTCAGACATCTTGCCGACTTCGTCGTCTTGATCTGTTTTGATAATTCTAAAAGCGAGATTACCAGTTGCCATTTCAAAAAGCATTTGGTAAATCGCCTTTATGCGTTGTTGTATTTTTTGATTTTCCATTAGATTATATACAGAGGAATTGAATGCGGAATATCAAGACAAGTGCTTGAAAAGACAGACAAAACTATATAATGTAATTTTTATTTACTAAAAGTATAGTATTCAATTCGGGAATTGAATAGGTGTTTTTTAGAAAAAAATGAGCGGTGAATCGTTTTTTAATTTCATAAATCAATGTGTAATTCTTGAGGCGCTCTATAGTTGAGGTGTGGAGTAATAGGATTTATTGTAGTTTGGTTTTTAGGTGTTTAGCTGAGATGGAATGTTTTTGAGTTTAGGAGGAATTATGATAAAAACGGTAGTTGGAAGAGTAAGGGGAAGAGGTAGAAAGATGCTGAGAGGTGTCTTTTTCTTGACATTTATTTTTTGATAATGAGGAAAACCGTAAAGTTTGGTGTTTTAGAAAAGATACATTTGATGAATTTTAAAAATATAAATTATGGTAAGCTATGACGAAAATGACTTGATTAATAATGATTATGTCAACACAACTACAAAAGGAGATAACCCCAATTATACCGCTATTCGTGATCGAGAAAGGGTAAGTAAAAAAGAACTTTACGAAGTCGTGTGGTTCTGTGATGGTTTCGTAAAGGGTTATAAAGTGCCTAAAACCAAAGAAAGCTTTCAAAAGGTTGAAAAACTATTGAGGCTTCCACAAATAAGCGGCGTTGTAATGCGTAAAGAACTTATTGATTTTGTAGCTAAAAATTGGAATTCTAAGTTGGTTTAGGCGTGTTTTTTAAGATGTTAAACTCAATCATTCAAAGAGCTCCTGTAAAAAGGGCTTTTTGATTTCATACTAAAAGAGAACCTGTATGATATAATAGGAGTTGTTGTGATTTGGGTTGCTAGAATATGGTTAAGAGGGAAGATTTATGAGCGTTTGAGGAATAGGCATTATAATGATAGTTGGAAGGATAGACGAAAGAAATGAAAAGATGCCGTTATAGAATTAGCTTTCTATTGGATATTCCATTTAAGTCAAAATATCACTAAATGTGGGTATTGTAACAATAGTTAAAAATGATTTTATTTACGAACTAGAATATATAGCGTGAAATACGGTAAAACTTTAAAAAAAAGCTTTACCTGTTGATGTTATATAAAAGTTAGTATCCATTTTGCGAAAACGACAGAAAAACAGAGAAAATTTATGGAAGTAAAAGATTTAATGACCTATAAAGAAGTTATCGATTCGCTAAATGCAAAGAAACGACAAAAACATTTATTATTTGGTAATGGATTTAGTATTGCTTATGACCCAACTATATTTTCATATAATGCTTTAAGTAAGTTTATTGATGATATTGATAACGATCTTTTGAAAAAACTTTTTGAAGTAATAAATACAAAGAACTTTGAATTAGTAATGCAGCAATTAGATAATTTCATTGAAATTGCAAAAACGTTTAGTACAGACCAAAACTTAATTAAAAAAATAATTGAAGCTAATGAAATTTTAAAGACAAGCTTAATTGAAGCAGTTCAAAAACTTCATCCAGAACACGTTTTTAAAGTTCCCGAAGAAAAAAGCAAATGTTGTCATTTGTTCCTTAACGAATACCTTTCCAAAGAGGGTAAAGTTTTTTCTACAAATTATGACTTACTACCTTATTGGATTTTAATGCGTAATGAATCGAAATTTGCAATAGATGGATTTGGTAGAGAAGTTGAAAACCCTGATGAAGTATTGAGAAAACAAGACCCTATTTTTTCCGAACTTCAATGGGGTAAACATAAAAAAGAGCAAACTATTTTTTACCTTCACGGTGCATTATTAATATTTGACACAGGCATTGAAATTGAAAAAGAAACTTACGATATCGAACATTATCTATTACAAAAGATAAATGAAAGAATGGCTGATAAATCTTACCCAATTTTTGTCACAGCCGGAAGTGCTCAAGAAAAACTTAATCACATTTCTCACAATAAATATTTATCATACTGTTACGATGAATTAACTGAAATAGAAGGTTCTCTTGTCACTTTTGGCTTTAATTTTGGAGAATATGACACTCATATTATTGATGCCATTAACAAGGCTGCAAAACAAGGACAAAGAGCAGGAAACAAATTACACAGCGTTTATATTGGTGTTTATTCAGAAGAGAATCTTAACTATATAAAAGAAATTGAACACAAATTTAGATGTAAAGTAAACATTTACAACGCTGCAACAGTACCAATTTGGGAAGATAAGTAAAAACGGCTACTAACAGCTTTGAGCTAGCTGAATTTTAGTTGAATTATCGTTTCGCATCAAGTTTTCGTTAAGTAGGAAATTGAGCGGTTACGAATTTCCAGTCAACTTAAAGTGGCAAAACGTTAACTACAAGTTTACCGTAGATTACGAAAATTAAACAACTTAACATAAATACTTTTAAATTTATAATTAATGGATAAAGCAAGAATTAAGGATACTGATGAAATTGTTATGGCAGACACTATACTTGATCTTTATCCAAATTATAGTGAGCTAGAATTTGTATGTATTGATGAAATATGTTCTGTTCGTATGTCTCCAACTTGTATTAAAAAGACAGAACGTAAAAAACCACATTTTAAAAAATACAGAAATAGAGAACATATAGAAACCTGTGAATACGCCACTTTAAGTAAATTATACCAAAAAGGAGGAGATCAAAAATTAAATAAAATAGAAATTAATAAAATTGGTTACCCATCTGTTTTTATTTTAAATGATGATGAAGAAGATTTTAAAAAAATCACTAAAGCCAGACTTGATAGTAAAGACGAAGGAGTTTCTGGCCGTGGTAATGCAATTTCAAAAGTTTATGAATTTGATGATGAAAATGTCAAGTTTGATAGAAAAAATAGAGTTCAAAGTATTGATAGAATTGTAAATTGGTATTTAGGTTTTCCACACAATAGAGATGTTGAGATAGAAATAAATTCTATAAAAATCGCATATAGATACTTTTTCAAACAAATAAAATATTTCACAGATCCTATAAAATTGCAAAATGAGAGAATATTTTATGGTAAGCTTATATTATCAAAAACAAACAAAAATGTATTTGATAAATATACTGATTGCGTTTATTTTAATTTATTGGCTTATAAAGATGAATTCAAAAAAAAATCTAATTATTCTGTTAAAATTGATAAAAAGTTAATATCAAAACATAGTTTATCTAGGTTGAAAAATAAGTATGACAAATTATTTGACAAAGCATTTACGGAATTAGAAGAAGGAACAAACGAACCTAATTTCGGTCTGTATGTTTTCGTTTATGGGACGATTGACGAGAATAATGATACCATTATGAATGTCAAACAAAATCATATTACTTTTAGATATGATGAAGTTAGAAAAACAATTATTGAAGTTTAAAATAATTACTAAACAGTTTTATGAATATTTAATACATTGAAAATAGAACCTGTAGTAAACAGCTAGAGCTTTGTTGGGCTTGAAAAGTCAACAATGAAGCCTGTGTTGAACGGAAGCGCTTATAAGTTTTATTTCTCTGATTTGATCTCTTTTATCATACGCTCGAGTTTTTCTCGCTGTTGTTTTGCTTTTTCATCATATGCCTTTTGCCTTCTTTCGAACGTGGTTTGATTCAATTGGAGCTCTTTTTCCAAAGACAAAGTTTTATTATAACTATAAATCAAGAGAGCCAATAACAATGCAATACTGCAGAAATAAAAACGATATTCCAATAAAAAAAATTTTAGTGATTCAATTGTTTTTGTTAGCATGTTATAAGATTTAAAATGTTCTTTTTAAAAAATTTCCAGACTAAGATAAATGTACTACAAATTACCTGATTTGAACTATCTATTCTAAACTCGTTATGTGTTATATTAGGAAAGTAGAAATTCTAATTGGCATTTTTGATAATTTTATCATTGTTGCAGTTTAACATTTTGTTCCTTAAAATCATCATATCTTCACTAACTTTTTTATCCAATATCTTAGCATAGTGCTGTGTAGTTCTGATGTTTTTGTGTCCTAACATTTTGCTCACGCTTTCAATGGGAACACCATTTGTGAGTGTTACAGTCGTCGCAAAAGTATGTCGTGCAATATGGAAAGTTAATTCTTTTTCGATTTCACAAACAGACATACCGGCTTTATACAAGTATATGCACCACTTCACGGACGAGTTTTTAACGCACCTACCAAGTCAGAAAAGATAAAAATGAGCAAGTAAACGAAAGTTTCAAGACAACGAACTTTGGGGAAACATGGTACATCAAAGTATATCGATACCTTTTTTAAATAAAAAACACACATATCAAAAAAAAGAAATGCGTGTTTAAAAATTGAAATATAAGTACTTTTTTTTACTAAAATTTAGCTGTAAATCCAAGATAGAAACTTCGTCCCACGGCAGGTATAATGCCTGGCCCAGGATATTCATCAGTTCTACGAGTGAAATAGGATTTATCTGCTAAATTATTAGCGCCTAACTTGATTGCAAAATTATTTAATTTGTAGGAAGCACTCCAGTCCAAAACCGTGTAGGCAGGAATATAACCCGCAACCGGATCTTCGCTAGTCATGACATTGGAAGCATCTCCAAAAGCATCTCCAACATAATTATACTGTAAAGTTGTCGATAATTTACTAGTGCTAAAAATTAAACCTACACGGTTTATAATTTCGGCGGCAGCTTCGACTCTTTTTCCTTTAAATTCACCTGTTGTATATTTGGCATCTATATACGAAAAGGAATTGAAAATGCTTAAACCAAAATCGGATTGCGAATTAAAGTATTTTATAATATTAAACTCGATATAACTTTCGATTCCTTGGTGTACACTATTGGCAATATTTTTTCTAACAGAATAATAATCTCCTGTAATTGGATTGGTTGCTAATGTTACCCCGATACGGTTGTTGTACGCCATATAAAAAGCTCCAATATCAAAATTAAGGTAGTTTCTGATGGTTCCTCTGTAACCTATATCACTATTAAATCCTTTTGAATCTTTCAGGTTAGGGTCTATTTTTGAACTAGTTCCAAAAGGTTCTAATTGGCTGTAATCTATCGGACGGTATGCCTGAGAAATATTGGCATAGAGACTGGTGTTTTTTCCTGGTTTTAACTCCAATCCAAGTCCTGCTAATGCAAAAGTTCTATTTCTAACTTCATCTGTAAGCTGTATGTCGCCTTCTACTTCTTTATGTCCCTTGGCGGTACTTCTTAAATATTCAAATCGGAAACCGGGAGTGACGGTAAAATTTTTGGAAACTTTAAAAATATTTTCTACAAACGGAGCTAGATTAGTGGTGGTGAAATCTAAATCATATCCCCAATCGCCTGTTATGGATAAATCAAAATCACTATTTGTGGTTCCTTCTCCTCCTCCTTGGCGATTGAACCAAGCATAACTTTGACGAACACCGCCTGCAAAAGTTGACTTCTGATTCCCTAAAGAATAATTTTGTGAAAAACGTATTTCGGTTGTGGTATTGTTCATTTTTTCAATACCCACTTCTCTTGGTACATATGCTCCCGTTATTGGGTCTATATCATCTGTGGCTCCAGCTCCGCCGTCTTCATTTCTCCAAACCAACGAACGACCGCTAAATAAATAGGTAGATTTAACACTCAAAGTGCTGTTTTCCGTAGGCGTATAATTGGCATAAGCCGTAATTATATTCCAAGGGCTTTTTAGCCAGTTTCTTGCCCTTGTAGAAGTTTTTGGATTAGCATAAAATAAACTGTCGGTCAATCCACCTGGCATTTTTATTTTATTTCGAAGCAAAGAATATTCAACACCAAAATTTAATTTTTCAGAATGGTTGTATTGTATTTTTCCAAATCCAGAAACTTGCGATTGCTGACTGTTGGGTCTGTAGCCTTCCATATTTCGGTATTGTAAAAAGCCGTAGTAACTTATTTTTTTATAGTTTCCACCAACAGAATTAAAGGAATTAAACAACCCATAGCTTCCTATTGTTTGTGAAGTAATAAATTCAAATGGTTTGTTTTTTGGGGCATCTTTGGTGACATAATTGACTAAACCGCCAAATTGTGAACCAAATTGCAACGATGCAGCACCTCGAACCAATTCGATGCGATTGACAGCTTCCATTGGTGGAATGTAATACGATTCATTATAACCATAAATATCAGCACTGATGTTGTACCCATTCTGTCTGGTATTCATCTCTACACTTTGTGACGGATTAAGTCCACGTGTTGCAATTCCGTTGGCAGTAAACCCGCTACTCTCTGTTTCTACAATATTTAAACCCGGGATTCTTCCTAGTATTTGTCTGGTATTATTGACTGCTTTATTGGCATCGAGACTGTCAACAAGAATAATTTCACTTTTTTTACCAGCATAAATGATTCCGTCTTTACTATCGGGCAAGTGACCTATCCCATTTACGGTTTTAAAGCCTTTGACAATAACTTCTTTCAGCGAGTTTTCGGTATTTTCTTGTGCTTTTATGGTTTGTAATCCCGCTAAAGTAAGAAGGGTAAACATTATTTTATTGAAATTCATATTGTGGTTTTTGTAGTATTAAAAATTATTTTCGGTAATGATCGGTAAGCGTTCCAAGAAATGCTTCTAGTTGACTTTCTTCCTGGGCAGTCATCTTTAAATTACCTAATTCGTCTCTATTTACGTTTTCAAGTACTTCGGGAGTAGCAAATTCGTTTGGGTTTACATCTCGAACATTATAGAAATGGATGACTTCTTTTAAGGTTTTAAAGGATCCGTTATGAAAGTAGGGGGCTGAAATAGTAATGTTTCGTAAAGTTGGAACTCTAAATTTTCCGTTGTGCTCGGGTTGCGAAACAATAGCTCCAATACCCAGATCAATAAAGTTGGCTCCAGCAGGATTTACGGCTGTTGATTGGTTGTAAAATGGATTTTTTTCGTTTCTGGGCACTCCTATATTATCATAGCTAAAATCAGTAAACAAAATTTTTCCCGTTCTTTCGTCAGGTTCTAAAACGTGACATTGTGCACATTTTCCTTTTCCTTTAAAAACGGATAATCCTTTCTTTTCATCATCCGTAAATTTGATCAACTGTTTGTTGAAATAATCAAATTTTGAGGTAAAAGAATTCACTTCTTTTGATGTCTCAAAAGATGCTAATGCATCGGCGATGTAGGACATTAATTCTTCGTCGGTCTTTGCTACCCCGTATTCTTTTTCTATTTCGGAATAATAGGATGTCTTTTTTATTTTTGAAATAACATCTGCAATATCCGCATTGTTCATTTCTACTGGATTAATAAAAGGGTGCCTGAGTTGCTCTTGTAAATTTGGGGATCGTCCATCAAGAAATAATCCGCCAATATAGGTTTCATCCGTAGTATTATAGGTACGCTCCGGAGAAAAAACGTTGTAGGCTAAATTTGGAGAATTTCTATTTGCAAAAGCACCAGTTATGGCACCTTCAGATACATCTCTGAGCAAAGGATCACTAAAGCCAGTTTCTGGTGCGTGACAAGAAGCACAAGCTTGACCGATAGGATTGGAGAGGTTTTTATCGAAGAAAATTAATTTCCCGATTGCTATTTTATTACTAACAACAGGTACATATTCGAAATCATCAGCACAACTGGATAGCGTTATCATTACTACTAAGCCAATTAAAAAGTATTTTTTGCTCATTTATTTAGAATAGTTAAAAATAACGGTGCAAATATAAAATTCATTTCCGTTTTGACAAACTTATTTAGACTAAATATTAATAATATTTTAAATTAATTTTAACAGTTTTGAATTTCAATGTTTTACAAAAAAAAAAATTTTTTTTGGATAAGATTTTGTTTTGTTGTGCTGGACAAAAATATACAAAACCTATCGTTGCCGAAGATCCCTTTGTGCTGAATAGTTTAGCAGAAAGGCAATTATGCAAAACTCGACTTTTGCTTAAGCATATCTTTTTCAGGACAAAAGAAAGAGTAGAATATCTTATTCTTCTACTCTTCTAATGAAATCTAATTCTTTAAGGACTTTTTCAGTACCCTCTCAGTATGATAAGGCTTTTTTTGTTTAATTCAACGTTTTCGTTCATTCATTTGTAAGTTTGAAACGAATGCCAACATAAACCTCTCTTCCCCTTGTTGGCCCCCAAACAGATGAAGTGTCAAAGTATTGACCAAATGGGTCTTGCCAACTAATAATTGGTTGTTTCTGTCTGAAATCAAATACATTTTCACATCCTGTGTAAACTTCAATCTTTTTAAAAATATAAGTAAATTGAGCGTTTACCAAAGTATATGGTTGTGAAAAATCAGGTCGTTGAAATTCTACTGGATTTGATTGTGTGTCTGGTAATCGTTGTTCACCATACCAATGCACATTTACATCAAAATGGAATTTGTTTGTTAAGGGTTTATAACTGTAAGTCGTCAAAACTTTATGTGCAGGATTGAAAGGTAATAATTGTTTTGTTCCATCTATTTCTCTGTAAACATCTAAAAAGTTGTAGCCCACTTTAAATTCAAAGCGCTTCCAAATTTTAAAATAAAGCTCTGTTTGAAAAGCATTACTTATGCTTGTTCCAGTAAAGTTTTTAATGATTGCTTTTGTTGGGTCGGTGTCATAGTCAGGAAAAATTTGATTTTGAAAATCAGTTCTATAAAAATCTGCACTAATATAACCCGAAAGATTATTGCTTTCAAATTTTTGAGTAAAGTTAATTCCAAAATTTGTTGCTCTTTCTGGTCTTAATTGCTCTGCAAAAACGATGTCCCTTGAACTAACCAATAAGCCTATATTTTCACTGAATAAATTAACTGTTCTCCAGCCTGTTCCGATACTGGCACGAAAAATAGTTGTTGGCGTAACGTCATATTTCAATAAAGTTCTTGGAGTAAGAGCAAAGCCAAATTGGTTATGTTGGTCGCCACGAATACCAGCAATCCAAGTTAATTTACTATTTAAAAAACTCATTGAATTTTCAGCAAATACACCTGGAATATTCTCCACTTTATTGTAATTCCCTGCGTAAGTTCTTTGCAAAGATGTGTCAGTGAAAGCAATGTCTTCATTGAGATCTAAGAGACGGTAACTAATACCTGTTTTTAATGAATGCCTTTGGGAATAGACCAATTCATATTGCAGATTACCATAAAAATTTGTTTGCTGTGCGTTGTATTTTACCGTTCCAAAAAAAGATTTTTGGTCTTGATGAAATGAAGAAACAAATAAAGTTATTCTATGATTGTCATTAAATCGATAAACAGTTTTTGTCCAAATTTCAGGCTGATTAATATTAACCGTTTGCCCGTAAATAGAAGTGCTGCCTTGGTCGTTATCTGGATTATAGAATCTTTGACCTCCAATTCGTTTTTCATTCAAAAATCGTAAACCAACTCTACTGCTCCAGCCCCAGTCTTTGTCGTTTCCGTATTTCCATTTATTTGAAATCATATAGCGTGTCAATAGGGGTAAATCGAGAAAATTATCATTGTCACGGTCAATTTTATTTGCAGGTTGTACTGTATGAAATGCAGTAAGATTACTCCACTTGGCTTTTTTAAAAGCATAGTTGGCATTAAAATGTTTTTCTTCAAAATTATTCATATACACATTAAGCAATAATTTATCAGTGTTATCAGGATCTTTGGTTTCAACATTAATTTGTCCGCTTATGCTTTCATATCCTTGCAAAACGCTATTAGCACCTTTTGATACATAGATGTTGTCAACCAATGTTCCGGGTATTCCACTAATCCCATACGTGTATGACAAACCTTGTATCATTGGGAAACCGTCAATCAAAACTTGATTGTAAATGCCAGATAATCCCAAAATGCGAAGTTCTTTTGAGTTGGTAATTACATTGGTTGTTTGTGGTTGCACAGTCGTTTGTGTTTCAAAACAACCTGCTAAATCACAACAAGCAGCTTTACCCAATTCTTTTTGAGTAATGATTTCTGTTTTAATAGCAATCAAATTAGATAATGTACCCTTATCTCTGTTTTTTTTAATAACAACCTCATTTAATATGTTTTCGTTTTTCAACTTGAATACTACAAAGGTTTGATCGGTGATTTCAATTGTATCTGATACGTGACCTTCAAAACTTGCAATTAATTTTTTATTGCTGATGTCTTTGCTTGTAATTTCAAATTCTCCTTTGTCGGCTGTGGATGTTCCTGTTGTTTGGCCAAGCCAATATACATTTGCGCCAATAAGCGGTTCCTTTTTATCGTTGGTAACTTTTCCTAAAATGGTTTGAGCAAATAAACCACACGGGAACAGTAAACCAACAATGAAGATATATTTTTTCATTGTGATTTTTTTAAAATAAGGCAAGGTTTATTAGAAAATAAATCTTGCCATATTCTTTGTTTACTGTTTTATTTTGTATATTTTTTCTTCAGGATTCTCACAACTACCTGTATTTTCGATAGTTTTATGGATTTCAATTTCAGTAACTATTGCAGGGTTGAATGTTATTTGAAACGAAGATGTTGTTCCCATTTTGCCTGATTTGCAACTGCTAACGCCTTTCAGTTTTTCAACATTGGCAGCAATCATTTTCAAGTCCATAGAACAGGTAATTCCCTTTACTTTGATGGTAACCGTTTTTGAACTGTCGGTATTTTGTGTTATTTTTTGAGCAAACGCAATGCTTGTTGAGGTAATCAATACAATGAATACCAAAACTAATGATTTTATAAATTTCATTTTTTTTATTTTTAAATTGTTGACAATAAAGAAATATTGCTTCGAAGTTGTCGGAGCAAAAGTTCAATTTAATATTGTTAAACAATTTTAGGAGGTTGCCAAAAGTCAGGTGCGAATTGAGAAGTAAAAACTGATTGGTAAGTAAAATTTTGGTTAGTTGAAATTTCAGGTTTAGATATTTCAGTAAGTTGATTTTTAAAACATTGCAACACACAAGAACTGCAAACTTGAAAAGGATTACAAGATTTTCCCGAACGGTCGTCTTTTTGTTTTTGTTGGCTGGATGATTTTTCGTTGTCAGCAATCGATTTGCTTTGTCCGTCACAACAAGTTTGTTCATTGTTATTTTGCAATGAAATCAGATCTATTCCTGGCTTAATAGCGAGGAATAAAATTATTGTTGATAATATGAGTGTTGATAATTTCATTGCTTTGCAAATATACGACGTTTATATATTAGTTGTGTGAAATGATTCGAAACCGTATAAAAAATAGATAAACCGACAAAAGAGCACATCAATTGCCAACAAAATAATATTATTATTTGTACATTTGCAACGATGAAAAGATACATTAAAATAGTACTTCTTATTCTGATATCGTGTTGCTATGTCAACACCGTATTTGAATTTTCAGATATTGAAGAAAAGCAAAATTTTGACAAAGAAAGTCATTGTTATATTTCTCAAAATACTTTGAAGTTAAATATACCCGAAACTACAACTCAAAGCAAGGTAACTATTTTTAAATCTGATGATCAACCTCGAATTGTCCTATTTCCTGTAATTATTTCCAAAATAACTACAAACAATTACCTGAATGAATTCTTTCTACCTCCACAAAAGCGTTATATTATTCACGCTTCACTATTAATTTGAATTTTATTTATTGAAATTTTAGTTGCATAATATTATGTGACTAATTTTTTTATTTAATTAAAATTATAAAAAATGCAAAACACATCACTTTTGGTGCTTTCCTTTTTTGAAGGATTAGTGCTGCACCTTAATAATTATTTAAAATCGAGAGTATTTAACAAATATACCCGACAACGAAATATCCTAATTTTAGCTACAATTGTTTTTAATTTTGCTTCGCTGCACGCACAAGAAAAAGATAGTTCAAATACTACAATCCCAAAAATTGAAAAATTAGATACTCAGGAGTTCAAGATTAATAACAATTTATCCTATCAATATAAAAAGCCAAAGCTCTTTGAGTTCATAACCAAAATACCAAATAGCTTTAGTATTATGGGAAATATGTTTATGCAAAAAAAGAATCTAATTTGGTTTGGTGCATCAGTAGGAAGTACATTAGCTACCATCCCTTTTGACCAAAAAATAACCGATTACTCACGAAATTTTGGTGATCAAATTGGCTTTCAAACAGGACATAATTATTCGGGACCAATAAAAATGTTTCCCAAAAACATTAACTCTGGAATCTATCGAGTTGGAAATGGATTTACATCACTTCTAGTTGGGGGTGGATTGTTAACTTTTGGTTTAATAAATAAAAACTACAGAGCAATTCACACATCTAGTGAAATAATGGAAGGCTTAATCGCATCAGGAATATTAGTTCAATCTTTTAAAAGAATATCTGGTCGAGAAAGTCCATCTGTTGCAGAGGAGAACGGTAATCCTGGTGGAGCGTGGAGGCCATTTCCTTCCTTTAGTGCTTACCAAAAACACACACCTTATTATGATGCTATGCCATCGGGTCATATTACTACTTTGATGACAACAGTTATGATATTTTCTGAAAATTATAAAGAAATTAAATGGATAAAGCCTGTAGGTTTTGGTTTGATGGGATTGATGGGTTTTGAAATGTTGCAAAGCAAAGTGCATTGGGCTTCTGATTATCCCATCGCAATTTTTATGGGTTATATAATTGGGAAAAGTATTGTAAAGGGAAGAATAGTTGAAAAAATAAATTCAAATGTTGGAATGATAAAAAATTTCAAACCAAAATTTAATTATTCATTTTCATCAAATCAAAATTACAATTTAGCAACAGTAAACTTAACATTTTAATTAAACTAAAAAATGAAAGCATTGATACAAAACTTAATTTTATTTGCTATTCTTTTAATTACAATTTCTATAAACGCACAGGAAGCAATTAAAAAGGATAGTATTATTATAAAAGGAAATTCTTCTTTAAAATTCAATTACAAACAACTTATTATTCCGACTCTTTTAATAACCTACGGAGCTATAGGTACTGAAAAAATTGACTACCTGAAAGAATTAAATTTTGAAATCAGGAGAGAAGTTATTGATGATATAGACCAAAAAACTTCTATTGATGATTTCTCGCAGTATGCTCCAGCTTTAACTGTTTACGTATTAAATAATTTAGGAATACAAGGAAAAAATAACTTAAAAGATAGAAGTGTTATTTTAGGAACCTCTTTTTTATTGGTTTTTACTTCCGTGACAGCATTAAAACGCATTACAAACATCGAACGTCCAGATGGTTCTTCATACTCTTTTCCATCAGGACATACTGCAACTGCTTTTGCTGGTGCTGAATTTCTTTGGCAAGAATACAAAGACAAATCTATCTGGTACGGAATTTCAGGTTATGCTGTCGCAACTGCAACTGGTATTTTTAGAATAACAAACAATAAACATTGGCTAACAGATGTTGCCGCAGGTGCAGGCATAGGGATACTAAGTACTAAAATTGCTTATTGGTTAAATCCATACATTAATGAAAAAATATTCAAATCGACTAGAGAAAAAAAAACAGTGTCAATGATAGCACCTTTTTATAATGGTAAAGAAATCGGATTAGGGCTGATAGTAAATTTAAAATAAACATACAAATGAAAAACGCAACAAGTAGTAAACATAAAATTCTATTTATAATATTCTTTCTTTTAAATCTAAATTTAATTTTTGCACAGAACACTTTAAAGGCAATCATCAAAAATGAAAAAACAAAAGAAGCCCTTAATAGCGTTTCTGTATTCCTAAATGGAACTCAATACGGCTCAACTTCTGACGAAAAAGGATTTGTAGTCCTTGAAAACATCCCCAACGGTAAACAAACCATTGTGTTCAGTTCTTTTGGTTACCGAAAAATTGAAAGAAACATTTTATTTCCTCAAAATGAAACCATTGAAATATTTCTTGAACCAACATCGGAAGATTTAGAAGAAGTTAAAGTTACCTCAACAAGAAGTAGCCGAACAATAAAAAACACTCCGACTCGAATCGAAGCGATCGCAGCGGGCGAATTAGAAGAAAAATCTTCAATGCAACCCGGAAATATCAAAATGTTACTTACCGAAAGTACAGGAATTCAAACCCAACAAACTTCCCAAGTCTCAGGAAGTGCAAGTATTCGCATTCAAGGATTAGACGGAAAATATACGCAACTTTTACAAGACGGATTTCCATTGTATTCAGGTTTTGCAAGTGGTTTGAGTATTTTGCAAATTCCACCATTGAATTTAAAACGTGTAGAAGTTATCAAAGGTTCCACTTCAACACTTTATGGCGGCGGAGCCATTGCGGGATTGATAAACTTGATTACAAAAGAACCAACCGAGACAAGAGAAATTTCGTTTTTGACAAACATAAATCAAACACAAGCGTTAGATTTAAGCGCTTTTTATGCTGATAAATACAAAAAATCAGGACTTACAATGTATGTTTCGAGCAATTCTCAAAATGCTTATGATGTGAATCATGACGGATTTTCAGATATTCCAAAATTTGACAGATATACCATAAGTCCAAAATTTTTCTATTATCCAAACGAAAAAACAACATTTAGTTTAGGTGTAAATGCAGGATTTGAAAAACGAATTGGAGGAGATATGCAAGTGATTGATAACAAATCAGATGTTACGCATACGTTCTTTGAGCGAAATAACAGTAATCGATATTCGACACAAGTAAAATTTGAAAAAACATTTGACAATAAAAATATATTGACAATTAAAAATAGCGTTGGATATTTTAACCGAAAAATAGATAAACAAACTTATAATTTTGAAGGGCAACAAGTAGCTACTTTTACAGAAGCCAATTATTTAATCCCTAACGAAAAATCAGAATGGAATTTGGGAGCGAATTTAGTTTCGGATAATTTTAAACAAATGAATTTAGTGGCTGACAAGTTAGATTATTACAATGCTGCCTTTGGTGTTTTTGCTCAAAACAATCTGAACATAACCGAAAAATTCATTTTGGAAAGCGGATTGCGTTTAGACATTACAAACAGAAGCAATGTTTTTGTTTTGCCTCGTCTGTCATTATTATATAAAATCAACGAAAAATTATCTTCACGATTTGGCGGTGGTTTAGGTTACAAATCACCTACCATTTTCTCGGAAGAAACCGAAGAAAAAGCGTTTCAAAATATAAATTCACTTGACTTTTCAAAAGTAAATCCTGAAAAATCGTATGGATTAAATGCTGATATTAATTACAAAACTACCATTTTTGACGAAGTAAGTTTTGCCATTAATCAAATGTTTTTTTACACCATTATCAAAAATCCGTTGGTTCTTAATCCAGTTCCCCTGACGGTAAATTATGCCTTTGAAAATGCCAACGGAAATATAGAAACCAAAGGTTTTGAAACAAACGTAAAGCTTCGTTTTGAAGACATTTCCTGTTACATTGGTTATACCTATATTGATGCAAACAGAAATTTTAATAATACTACAACTATAAATCCATTAACGGCTAAACATAGAATAAATGCAAATTTGATGTATGAATGGGAAGAGAAATTGCGAATTGCATACGAAGTTTTTTATGTTGGAAATCAGTATTTGACAACTAATGAAAAAGTTAGGGATTATTGGGTTATGGGAGTTTCAGGAGAATACAAATTCAAGTATTTTAGTTTATTTTTGAACCTTGAGAACTTTTTGGACAGTCGACAATCGAGAAATGAAAACATGTATTCTGGGACAATTCAGAATCCACAATTTAGAGAAGTTTATACGCCAACAGACGGATTTATTTTAAATGGTGGGATAAAAATTAGACTGTAAAAATGCAAATGAAAACAAAAATAATCACACGAACCGTCTGGATATTATCCATAGTCAGTTTGTTTACTGATACAGCAAGTGAAATGCTTTACCCAATTATGCCGATTTACTTAAGAACAATCGGATTTTCTATTGTTTTGATTGGTGTTTTGGAAGGTTTTGCAGAAGCTTTGGCAGGTTTAAGCAAAGGATATTTCGGGAAATTATCGGACAATTCCGGAAAACGAGTTCCGTTTGTGCAATTGGGTTATGCATTAAGCACTATTTCAAAACCAATGATGGCAGTTTTTACTTTTCCGCTTTGGATTTTCTTTGCACGAGCTATTGACCGCTTCGGGAAAGGAATTCGCACAGGTGCAAGAGATGCTATTTTATCGGATGAGGCAACTCCGGAAACAAAAGGAAAAGTTTTTGGTTTTCATCGATCAGTGGATACTTTTGGAGCAGTTATCGGGCCAGCATTGGCATTAGTGTATCTATACTTTTATCCACAGGATTACAAAACACTTTTTTATGTCGCTTTTATTCCTGGGCTACTTGCTGTATTGGCTTCCTTTTTTTTGAAAGATAAAACTAAAGCCCATCCAATAGAAAGTAAACCGACACCTTTTTTCTCCTTTCTAAATTATTGGAAAACAAGTCCATCACAGTATCGAAAATTAGTAATCGGATTATTGGCATTTACATTATTCAATAGTTCCGATATTTTTTTATTGCTAAAGGCAAAACAGGCAGGATTAAATGACACGGCAGTGATTGGAGTTTATATTTTTTACAATTTGGTTTATGCACTTTGCGCATTTCCAGTAGGAATTTTTGCAGACAGAATAGGATTAAAGAAAATATTTGTTTTTGGGCTTTCTTTGTTTGCAATCGTATATTTTGGGATGGCCTTTAGTACGAATATTTATGCTATTGCAATGCTGTTCTTTATTTATGGCGTTTATGCAGCAGCAACTGAGGGGATTTCCAAAGCTTGGATTAGCAATATTTCCGACAGAAAAGATACGGCAACAGCAATCGGAACCTATTCAGGTTTTCAAAGTATTTGTACCATGTTAGCGAGTTCATTAGCAGGCTTAATTTGGTATCAGTTTGGTGCGAATGCTACATTTATAATTACTGGAATAGCAACAGTTTTTATTATTATTTACTTCTCTTTTTTTGTGGAAAATCAAACATAGACAAATTTAGGAGTGGTTAGACTTTTTTTTACATTTCTATTTTTACCTTCTTATTTCCCTTTATTTACCTACACAGGATCAACGCTTGGAATCGGAAGTTTTGAAATCTTTGGAGGTTGGACAATTGAAATGAGAAAACATGTGTTTAGGAACAAATACAAAAACCGCAATTTAGAGAAGTTTACAAACTAACAGATAGATTTATTTTAAATAGTGGGATAAAAGTGAGATTATTATTTTGTTTCAAATGTTGCTCAACAAGGAAATAATTTGACTTTTAATTAATCAGTTAAAAAATTTGCTAAAAATAAATTTAGCATTACTTTTACGGTTCTATAGGAAATGGTGTTCTTCCTAATCCAACCGCCCTAAAAAGCTGATGACGCCTGATTAATAAATTATTTAACTAATTTAATCAGGATATTTGTGTCTTACAATAAGCAAAAAAAGTCAAATAGTAAAACAACTCAATTTAAATTAATTTTTAGAAAATATCCTGCAATACCCTATCTAATCAAATGGTTTTTAATTAGCTCCATAATAGGTATTTGTGTGGGTTCTGTTTCCGCAGGTTTTCTTGTTTCTTTAGATTGGGCAACCTCTTTTAGAGAAAGCCATCTTTGGCTTATTGCCCTTTTACCAATTAGTGGATTACTTATCGGTTTGCTTTATACTTATTTTGGCAAGGACATTGAAGCAGGTAATAATCTATTGCTTGACAGTATACACAACCCAAAAGAAACTATTCCTTTCAGAATGGCTGCATTTGTTTATCTCGGCACTATTGCAACTCATTTTTTTGGAGGGTCAGCAGGTCGAGAGGGGACGGCATTACAAATGGCTGCAGCGATTGTAGACCAATTTACTAAGCCTTTAAAACTCAATGTGAGTGAACGTAAAATATTGCTTATTGCCGGTATTTCTGCGGGCTTTGGTTCTGTTTTCGGGACCCCATTAGCTGGAGCAATATTTGGGTTAGAAGTTTTTTTAATTGGGCGAATACGTTATAATGCAATCTTTCCCGCATTTGCTTCGGCAATTCTAGCTGATTTAGTTACTAATTTGTGGCAGGTAAAACACATACACTATCATATTGGTTTTATACCCCAAATTTCATTACTTCTCATTCTTTACAGTATAATGGCAGGAATAGCTTTTGGCTTATGTGCGGCTTTATTCAGTAAAATTATCCATGCAACTACCACTTTATTTAAAACTAGAATCGTTTACCCTCCACTTCGTCCATTTATGGGCGGAATCATTGTTGCATTAGCTGTTTTAATAATTGGGACTACAAGGTACATAGGTTTGGGAATTCCAACAATCGTGCAGGCATTTGATGAGCAATTACCGATGTATGATTTTGCCCTGAAAATGGCTTTCACTATTATAACGCTTTCAGCAGGTTTTAAAGGAGGTGAGGTAACACCATTGTTTTTTATAGGTGCAACTTTAGGGAGTGCATTGTCCTTATTTATCCCACTGCCAACAGGACTTTTAGCAGGCATGGGATTTGTCGCTGTTTTTGCAGGAGCAACAAATACCCCTTTGGCTTGTATGCTAATGGCAATAGAGATTTTTGGTGTCGAATGCAGTATTTATGCAGCAATAGCTTGTGTGGTTTCTTATCTATTGTCAGGACATAACAGTATTTACAATAGTCAAGTGATCGGTGAAGTAAAACATTCTCAATTTGAAAATCATTCTGGAAAAACAATTAATGAAGCTAAAAATTAAAATATGGAAAATAACAGAACTATATTAAGAATAGACTTTGATTATAGTCATACGGTAGAAGAACAATCTTTTTGGAAACGCCTTTGGAGTAGTATCTTGAGTTACGTATTTTTCAAAAAATTCAATATGAAACAATCTAATCTGTTTACTTCTAAATCAGGGTATTTGAATTGCAAAACAATTAAAATTTATAATTCTGAATTACGCTCCTCGAAAAATCCGATGTGTTTAGATCTGATTGACAATGATAAGAATATCAAAATGTTTATTCAGCAAAGTAAAGAGTTGTTAGAATCCGTAATAATTGTTTTAGTAAACCCAAACTCCAAAATATAAAATGCTAGAGAAGATAAATCAAATAGACACAAAACTGTTTCTCTTTTTAAATGGAAAACACAATTCCTTTTTTGACCCCATTATGTATTGGGCGAGCCACAAATGGTTTTGGTTGCCATTCTATGTATTTTTAGTATTTATAATTATTAGAGAATTTCATAAAAAAAGTGTTTACATTCTTATTGGTATAGGAATATTAATTACTCTTTGCGATCAGACTGCCTCTAATCTTATAAAAAGTTCAGTAAAGAGATTAAGACCATCTCATGAGCTGGCATTACAAAATCTGGTCTATTTAAGTAAGGCTGGACCTGGAGGAAAGTATGGTTTTATTTCTTCACATTCTGCAAATGTTTTTGGTTTGGCCACCTTTTTAATTTTACTGTTACCTGCAAAGTATAATTGGTTAAAGATAATTTTATTGTTTTGGGCAATCCTTGTCGCTTACAGCCGAATTTACAATGGAGTGCATTATCCTCTCGATGTAATAGTAGCTATGTTTTTAGGAATATTTTATGCTATTATAATACATTTTTTCTTGAATAAAATTTTAATTAAAAAATCAAATGAAGCTGTTTAATTATATTTCTAAAACCTTTTAGGTACTTTCTTTACTCAATATATTAACTGATACAGCAAGTGAAATGCTTTCCCCAATTATGCCAATTTACTTTAAAACAATGGGATTTTCTATTGGTTTTTTGAAAGGCTTTGTAGAAGCTTTGGCAGGTTTATGTAAAGGATATTTTGGGAAAATATCGAACAATTCCGGAAAACGAGTTCCGTTTGTGCAATTGGGTTATGCATTAAGCACTATTTCAAAACCAAAAGTGCTTGAAAAAATAAATTGAAAAAAGTTTGGAGACCCCCGCCCCGCCCCGATGCATCTTTGTAAAATAATTAATTTTAATTATAAAGATCGAAATACAATGAAACGACAAATTGAAGTATTTACAGCTGGAAGTCTAGTATGTGAGCCTGTAATGAAAGCAGTACAATAAATGGCTTGTGATTCTTGTGAAGTAACTGTTTACAATCTTGTTGAACAATGCAATTCAAAAGTTTGTGTTGACAAGATGAAAGAGTACAACTTTACTTCCCTGCGTGCTGTAGATGTAGATGAAAAGTTGCTTGCTTGTTGCTAAAATAAAGGCGTGAGTAAAGAATAATTAGCAGCAGCCGTTTTGGTAAAGCCATTTAATTTATTAACTATACAATACAACTTCTAATTTTGGGAGTTGTATTGTATTTAATTGAATCATTATGTTACCAAAAAGATTTAACAAAAGACTTTAAAGACCATTTAAGCATTATAAAAGGTCAAGTTGAAGGAGTAATAAAAATGCCAGATAAGAGTGATGACCCTGCTCAAATATTAAATCAATTTAAAGCAGTCAACAAAGGGTTTGAAAAAGCTCAACACCTGCTATTGGACGAAGTGTTCAGAAAAGCATTGGCAATGAAGATTACCGAGGCATTAGATACTTGCCAAGGGAATTGTGGACAAGAAGAAAAAATCGCAATTATTAGAAATCAATTTCCTGATTCAGAACTTTATGAATTAACAGACAAGATGAAGAAAACAAATCTTATCTAAGATTTCTTACTTAAAATTAAAAAACAGAATTTGAATAGATTTTAGCTTTATTTTTACATAACCTATGAAAATACTACTAATAGAAGACGAGACAGAATTACAAAAAAGCATTGAACAATATCTTGAAATGGAAGGGAATATTGTTGAGGTTTCCCCTGATTTCCATCATGCGCAACAGAAAATTGCGATTTACGATTATGATTGTATTTTGATAGATATTACTTTGCCAAACGGCTCTGGTTTAGATTTACTCAAAGAAATTAAACTAAAAAAATCTAAAGCGGGTATTATAATAATTTCTGCAAAAAATTCTCTTGATGATAAAGTAAATGGTTTAGATCTTGGAGCAGATGATTATCTGCCAAAGCCCTTTCATTTGTCGGAACTTAATTCACGAATTAAAGCTTTAATTAGAAGAAAAAGTTTTGATGGAAATGTAGAAATTAGTATCAACGAAATAAAAATTTTGCCTAACGAAAGGCGCGTTTTAGTTCATAATCAAGATGTAATTTTGACGTCAAAAGAATATGATTTATTGCTTTATTTCATATCTAATAAAAATAGAGTAGTGAGTAAAAGTGCGCTGGCAGAACATCTTTGGGGTGATAATTCGGATAGATTAGATAACTTCGATTTTATATATAATCACGTGAAAAATTTGCGTAAAAAATTATTAGAAAAAAAATGTGAAGATTATTTGACAACAATTTACGGCATAGGGTACAATTTTAAAACTCAAGAATGAAACTATTAGCTAAAACAAGTTTGTATTATTTGATTTTTAGTATCCCGATATTAATCCTATCAGGATACATTTGTTTTCATATCATTACTAGAGAGGTTAGGCAAAGTAATAACGAACTCTTGGTAAATCGCAAGGAACTAATTGAGAATTATTTAAAGGAAAATGACACGATTTCTTTGAGAATAATCACTAAAAGCAGCGAAGCTACAATTAAAAAAATAGCGAAAACAAATGCTAAAGAAATTTCTATACCTATTTTTTCGGACACTTTAATTTATGATAAAAAAGAAAATGAACTGGCAGAAAATAGATTGCTTTCTTCTGTTTTTGAAGTTGGAAATACTAATTATTCCATTAAAATATGGAGAAGCACATTGGAGTATAACGAATTGTTTAGAGGTATTTTTACTTCGTTAGTTATTTTATTGATTTTGCTTTTTGTGACTTATTTAATTATAAATTTTTGGATTTCAAAAACAGTGTGGAAACCTTTTTATCAAACAGTATCCAATTTAAAGAAATTTCGTGCTAGTGATAATGTAATTCCACGTTTAGCAAGTACATCGGTAACTGAATTTGATGAATTGAATCTTTCTTTAAACGTTATGATGCAAAAAATGATAGTTGATTTTAATAGCCAAAAGAAATTCACTGAAAATGCTTCACATGAAATTCAAACGCCATTAGCTGTTATAAAATCTAAGATTGATTTACTTATTCAATCTGAAAATTTGAAAGAGAATGAAATGAAATTAATAGTAGCAATTGATTATGCTTGCTCTAAAATAATTCGATTGAACAAAACATTTCTATTACTTACCAAAATTGAAAACAGACAATTTAATACCACAGAAAAAGTATCTTTTGAAAATACAGTTAATAATTCCTTAGTCTTTTTTGAAGAGCATATTCAAGCCAATAAAATTGAGATAATAAAAAATATTGAAAACGATTTTTGTGTTTTGATGAATGCTGATTTGTGTTTAGTATTGGTTAATAATTTATTACAAAATGCAATTAGGCATAATATTAATAGTGGAAATATTGAAATTTTTATAGAGAAAAATAAAATTACAATCTCAAATTTGGGGGTTAATAACCCAATTGATAATCAGTTATTTGAACGCTTTCATAAGAACTCTACTTCCCAAGAATCACTAGGCCTTGGATTATCTATCGTAAAAGAAATTGTGGAGGTAAGCGGATTGGTGTTTTATTATAAATTTACTAATGGGAAACATTGTTTTATTTTGACAAAAGACAATATTAATGAATTAAAATAAAAAAGAGTTAGCGTAATGAAATCAAAAAAGCTTTTTAAATATTTTTTTCTTGTTGTTTTATTTAGCACGTTAAGTTCTTGTGACGTATTGCGATCCTTGCGATATGGTGGGATTCCTAGTCAAAGTGATTATAAACATTTTCCGCAAAGGGTAGTTAATAATGAAGGTCCCGTTTATAATTTCTTTAAATCCAGTAAAGATTCTCATTTAGGAACAAAAATAGGAGTAATCAATAGGGATTTTAATTCTACAAATGTCAGCTTGGATAGTTTTACGACATTACATAAAACGGTAACATTTTTAATTATTCGCAATGATTCAATTGTTTACGAAAAATATAACAAAGGGTATACATCAAATTCGTTAGTTTCTTCCTTCTCGATGGCCAAACCATTTGTTTCAACATTAATAGGAATAGCAATTGATGAAGGAAAAATAAAAAGTGAGAATGATTTCATTGTTGATTATTTATCTGAATTTAAAAATAAAACAGGTTGGGAACAAATCACCATAAAGAATTTATTGCAACATACATCAGGGATTCGCTTTACAGATAGCGAATTAGATCCTGCATCTGATAATGCAGCGTTTTACTGGGGTGATAATTTAAGAGCGAGAATGCTCAATTTAACGCTTGAATGTCCACCCAATACTAAATTTAGATATAGCAGCGAGAACACATTACTTTTAGGATATATCATAGAGAAGGTGACTGGAGGTACGATTTCAAAATACTTAGAAGATAAAATTTGGAAACCATTGGGAATGGAAGCACCGGCGTCATGGAGTTTAGATCGAAAAGATGATAAAGCAATTGAAAAATCTTTTTGTTGTTTACAAGCACGAGCGATTGACTTTGCTAAATTAGGCAGACTTTATCTGAATGGAGGAAACTGGATTGGAAATCAAATTGTATCCAAAAAATGGATTGAATATTCGACACATTCTGATCCGTCCGGAAATAACAAACACTTTTACAATAATAATTGGGGAATAGGACCTTTGAAATATGGAAGTTATTTTGCTGTTGGTTTGTTTGGTCAATATCTGTATGTGTACCCAGAAAAGAATATTATTATAGTCCGTTTTGGAGACACAGAAACGTCCAATCACCCTAATTATTGGCAGGAAGTTTTTTTGCAAATAATTGACCAGATGTAGTTTTAGTTAATTGATATTTTAAATTAACATTATGATTTACAAAATATTAGCATAGAATTAAAATAGAATTGCGTTTAATATTTGTAGTGTAAAATTATTAGAAATTAACTTTTAAATCAAAAAAAAATGAAAAAATTATTAATTATGTCGATTGTTTTTATATGCAGTTGTGCATTTGCGGGAACTCCACCTGATGTAGTAAAAAAAGCCTTCGTTAAAAAATTTCCTACTGCAACAAAGGTTAGTTGGGGAGTTGAAGGGCCAAAAGAATGGGAAGCAGAATTCACATTAGAAGGAAGTAGGATTTCTGCTAATTTTTCAGAAGATGGAACCTGGCTGGAAACGGAAGGAGAAATTAAAGCAATCAATTTACCAAAAGCGGTTTTAGCCGCTGTAAAATCGAAATATAGCGATTGGAAAATTGCAGAAGCGGACAAAACAGAAAGTTCGAAACATGGCACTATCTATGAAGTGGATTTAAAAAAAGGGATGAAGAGTAAAAGCCTCGCTTTTAAAGAAAATGGGATGCCGATAAAAGAGTAATTTTTGCTTTTTTTAATAAACTTATACCATAAAGAGTTGGGTGTTACATCCAACTCTTTTTAATTATGTAAAGAGTTGTGGTTTCCATAGAATTAAAATAGAATTACAGCTGAAATTTGTTTCATAAAATTAACTTTAAAAGTTCTTTCAAATGAAAAAAATACTACTATTATTTATCATTATTGCTTCTATTTCTAATAGTTACAGCCAAACCTATAAATTATCCAAAAAGATCAGCACTTCTGGCAATGATGGATGGGATTATCTCGCTGTTGATGATGTGGCCCAACATTTATTTGTTTCACACGGAAATATGGTCAATGTGATTGATTTAAAATCAGATAAAACTATAGCAACTATTCGAGATACAAAAGGAGTTCACGGCATTGCAGTTGCAAATGATTTAAACAAAGCATTTATCAGTAACGGAAAAGACAATTCTATTACAGTAGTCCATTTGAAAACATTTGAATTACTTGAAAAAGTAAAAATTACAGGAATTAAACCAGATGCCATTTTATACGATCAATTTTCTCGAAAAGTGTTTGTTTACAATGCAGAAAGTAATGATGCTACAGTTATTGATGCCAATACAAATAAAATAGTGAAAACAATTCCATTGGGTGGAAAACCAGAGTTTTCAGTAAGCAATACAAAAGGGTTAATTTATGTGAATATTGAAGATAAAAACGAAATAAAAACGATAAACGCTTCGACATTAAAAGTTACAAATACCTGGAGTATTGCTCCCGGAGATGAACCATCAGGATTGGCAATAGATTTAGTTACGAATCGATTATTTTCTGTTTGCGGTAATAATTTGATGATTGTTGTTAATGCTACAAATGGAAAAATAATAAAGACTTTACCAATTGGTGATGGTTGCGATGGCGTTGCTTTTGATGCCAAAAAGAATCTTATTTTCACATCCAATGGCGAGGGAACGATTACCGTAATAAAAGAGCGTAACGCAAATACTTTTTCAGTTATTGAAACTGTAAAGACTCAAAAAGGGGCCAGAACTATTGCACTAAACAAAACTACAAATCAACTGTATTTGCCTACGGCAGATTTTGATGTAAAACCAGAGCTAACAGCAGAAAACCCAAAACCACGAGCAGGAATAGTACCTAATTCGTTCGTTATTCTAGTTGTTGAGCCAATTTCTAAATAGTGTCATTCTTTTTATCTAAATTTATCCAATGAAATGGAAGCTTTTACTATTAATTTTTATATGTTTAAAATCTTTTTCGCAAGAAAAAGATTTGAATTACTTTATTACTAAAGCACAAAATAATTCTCCTTTACTTAAAGATTACAGCAACCAAATAAAATCCGCGACACTGGATAGTTTATTGAATCGAGCAGTTTATAAACCACAAGTTACCGGAAATCTTAATGCTAATTATTCCCCTATAATTAATGGTTTTGGTTATGATTTGGCTTTAAGTAACGGGCAATCTGTTGCGGGTTTAATAGGTGTCAACCAAAAAATAATTGGAAAAAATGGAATCAATTCGCAATCAGCTTCTTTTCAATTAATAAAAGAAGCTTTGGTTTTGAATCAAAAAATTACTTTAAAAGATTTAAATAAAACCATTGTTGCGCAATACATTTCGGCTTCGGCAAGTTCAGAACAAATTGGTTTCAACCAGAAAATTGCAACTCTTTTAAAACAGGAAATAAGCATCCTGAAAAAATTAACCCAAAATGCCATTTACAAACAAACAGATTATTTAATTTTTATTGCAACTGTAAAGCAACAAGATTTAGTATTGTTACAATTAAAACAACAATATCAAAATGATTTGGCTTTGTTGAATTACCTTTCTGGAGAAACCGATACTACTTTTGTCTATTTAAAAAAGCCTGAAATCATCTTGAAAAGTATTCAACCTTCGGATAAAATAGTTTTTTTGAAGCAATTTGAAGTAGATAGTCTCAAACTTCAAAATCAAAATAAATTTATTGATTACAATTATAAACCGTCTTTATCTCTATTAGGTGATGCCGGTTATAATTCTAGTTTTGCCTACCAGGCTTATAAAAATTTTGGATTTAGTTTGGGTTTAGGACTGTCAATTCCTATTTATGATGGAAACCAACGTGTTTTGCTGCATCAAAAAAATGATGCGGCATTAGCTACTAATTTAGCCTATAAAAACAATTTCAATAAACAATACAAACAACAATTATTGATGTTAAATTTGAAACTGAAACAATCAGCAGCTGTAGAAAATCAGTTGCAATTGCAGCTTCTTATCGCTGACGCATTAATTGAAGCCAATAAAAAATTATTGCTTACCGGAGATGCACAAATTACAGAATATAGTATTGCTGTTGGCAATTTAATAGCCATCAAAAATGCCATTTCCCAAAATAATAGCAACAAACTCCAAATTATAAATGAAATTAATTATTGGAGTTTTAATGACTAATTCTATGAAGAAACCAATTCTATTTTTTATCCTGATAGCGCTTTTTTTTATTTCCTGTAAAAATAACAACGAATCAGAAAAAGCAATTGACGCGAGTGTGCCTGTGACTTTAACGAGCATTGATACCAATTCAGTTGAAAGCTATATTGATTTGAATGCTACAGCCGCTTATTTAGTCAAAAATGTTATAAAAGCAAATGCTACGGGGTATCTGAATTCAGTTAATGTGGCTTCCAGTGATTATGTTTCTAACGGGGCGGTATTATTTTCGATAAAAACCCGTGAGGCAAAAGTGTTAGGGAATACGATTAATAAAATTGACCCCAGTTTAAACTTTGGCGGAGCCATAAAAGTTAGAGCCAATACAAATGGCTTTGTAACTTCAGTAAATGTGCAACAAGGTGATTATGTTCAGGATGGGGATGCTTTAGTGACGATTAATGACACCAATAGTTTTGCTATCGTTTTGAGTTTGCCTTATGAGTTCAAAAAATATGTTTCAATCAGTGAAGAACTAACGGTAATATTACCCGACAGTACTTTGGTTAAAGCGAAAGTGCAAAATTACATGCCCACTGTCGATGCCACTTCGCAAACGCAAAGTGTGATTCTAAAAGTAATTGGCAAACATGATATTCCAGAGAATTTAATAGTAAAAGTCAGAATTAATAAAAGTTCAAATTCAAAAACTGTTTCGTTGCCAAAAGCAGCTGTTTTAAGTAATGAAACGGAAACGGATTTTTGGATTATGAAAATGATTAATAACAATACAGCCATAAAAATCCCAATTAAAAAAGGAGTAGAAACTCAAGATAAAGTAGAGATTCTGTCGCCGATTTTAACTCCTGAAGATAAAATTTTACTTTCAGGAAATTATGGTGTTGCAGATACGATTAAGGTAAAAGTGATAAAAGCGGATTGAAATGAACAACTTTTTTGTCAAACATAAAAACGGACTGAGTGCCATCATTTTTCTAATAATTCTGGGAGGTTTTTTCGCATATTCTAAAATGCAAACCAGTTTATTTCCCGAAATTACTTTCCCGAAAATAAAAATCATTGCTGATGCGGGACAACAACCCATCGATAAAATGATGATTACGGTTACAAAACCGTTGGAAAATGCCATCAAAAAAGTACAGGATTTAAAAACAATCAGGAGTACAACCAGTAGAGGAAGTTGTGAGATTTCGGCATTCATGGATTGGAAGTCCGATATCGATTTGAGTAAAACCCGGATAGAAGAGCAAATCAATCAGATAAAAAGTAATCTTCCGCCTGATACACAAATTTCAGTCGAAAAAATGAATCCTTCGATTCTTCCGGTAATTGGATATGCTATAGAAGGAAAAGGACTCTCCGCTATTGAACTCAAAAAAATAGCCAATTATACCATAAAACCGTTCCTTTCTCAAATTGATGGTGTTTCTGAGATTAGGATTATTGGCGGAAAAGAAAAAGAATATTGGTTGTCACTTGATTTTACTAAAATGACAGCATTAGGAATTACTCCGGATGCTATCACACAAGTATTAAGTCAAACTAATTTTATTAAATCCAATGGGTATTTGTCGGATTACCGGTATTTATATCTTACAATTACAGATGCTCAGGTTGATAAAAAGGAGGAACTGGAAAATCTGGTTATTCGTAATAACGGAAAAGGAATTGTAACCTTAAAAAATATTGCTTCGGTGGAAATTAGGGAAGCTAAAGAATACATAAAAGTTAATGCCAATGGTAAAGAAAGTATTCTTATAGCAGTTCTCAAGCAACCCAATTCAAATTTGATTACGCTATCAGAGGCGATGCATGATAAACTGGAATCATTAAAAAAAATCCTTCCTAAAAACATAATAATAACGCCATTTTATGAGCAGGCCAGTTTTGTAAATGATGCTGTAAAAAGTGTAACGGATAGTTTGTTAATAGGACTTTTGTTGGCCATAATTGTTGCTGTTTTATTTTTGAAATCGGTGAAAGCCAGTGCCACTATTTTGATTGTTATTCCTGTTACTTTAGGACTCACACTAATTGTTTTGTACCTAACCGGACAAACATTCAATATTATGACTTTAGGTGCTATTGCAGCGGCTTTAGGATTAATTATTGACGATGCAATTGTAGTTGTAGAACAAATTCATAGAACGCACGAGGAACATCCTGATGAGCCTACTGTATCTCTTTTGCAAAAAGCGATACAGTATTTATTCCCGGCAATGGTGGGTTCATCCATAAGTACGATAGTGATTTTTATTCCTTTTGTTTTAATGAGCGGTGTTGCCGGTTCGTATTTTAAAGTGTTAACGGATACCATGATAATCACTTTAGTTTGTTCCTTTTTTGTGACATGGTTGCTACTTCCTGTAGTTTATTTATTGCTTTCCAAAAAAGAAAATAGTCCTCAATCGAAAAACGAAACTGAAATACATGATGTGAAAAAGCAGACATGGGTCGCTTATTTTATTGGAAAACCGATAATTAGTATTTCATTTTGTATCGTTCTGGTACTTTCTATTTTTATTATACTGCCTAATTTAGAAACCGGTTTTTTACCAGAAATGGATGAAGGGAGTATCATTTTGGATTATGAAAGCCCGCCAGGAACTTCACTTGAAGAGACTGATAGAATGCTCAAAGAAGTGGAAAAAATAATTATAAAAATCCCTGAAGTAGAAGCGTACAGTCGCCGCACAGGAACACAAATGGGATTTTTTATAACGGAACCCAATCGCGGGGATTATTTGATTCAATTAAAAAAGGACAGAAGTAAAACTAGCAATGCTATTATTGATGAAATTAGACAAAAAGTTGAAGCGACTCAACCCGCTTTGCGCATTGATTTTGGTCAGGTAATTGGGGATATGTTGGGCGATTTAATGAGCTCTGTTTCACCAATTGAAGTGAAGATATTTGGCAGTAATCAAGCAGAATTACAAAAAATAGCCAAAAAAGTAAATGTAATAGTCGAAAAAGTAAAAGGAACAGCTGATGTATTTGATGGTATTATTTTGGCGGGACCATCCATAAATATTGTGCCCAATTATAGTCAGTTAGCACAATATGGAATCACTCCAGCCGACTTGCAATTTCAGTTACAAACTGCGCTTGAAGGGAATGTTATTGGAAATTTATTAGACAATGAACGCATAATTCCCATTCGATTAATCTATAAAAATTCAGAAAAAAGAAGTTTAGAAGACATCAAAAAATTGCAGTTATTTTTACCGAATGGTCAATCAATTCCTATTTCGAGTTTAGTTGCTATTTCAGCTCAAAAAGGAGTAGCTGAAATAGAACGTGAAAATCTCCAAATGATAAGTGTTGTAACTGGAAGATTGGATAATAGAGATTTAGGGAGTGTGATGAAGGATATTCAAACACAAGTTAAAAGCAATATTCATTTACCAAGTGGCTATTATATTGAATACGCAGGTGCTTATAAAGAGCAACAGCAATCTTTCAAGGAGTTATTAATGATATTAATCGCTTCATCTTTATTAGTTTTTGGTGTTATTTTATTTCTATTTAGAGATTTTAGAGTAGCATTGGTAATTTTAATAATTTCTGTTTTGGGAATTGCAGGAAGTTATATTTTGCTTTTTATGACAGGAACGCCATTAAACGTGGGGAGTTACACAGGAATTATTATGATCGTAGGAATAATAAGTGAGAATGCTATTTTTACTTTTTTACAATTCAGAGAAACTTTTAAATTGACCCGGAATGTAAATGAATCTATAATTTATTCAATTTCCACTCGTTTGCGCCCTAAATTAATGACCGCGCTTGGAGCAATCATAGCCCTATTTCCACTAGCAATAGGAATTGGAACGGGTTCAGAATTGCATCAGCCACTTGCGATTGCTGTGATTGGAGGATTTATTATTGCAATGCCTTTACTTTTGATTGTATTGCCTACTTTATTGTGTTTAGTTTTCAAGAATGAAAAACATTTTACTCACTTTAATTGATTTAATTTTTTGTTGAGATTATTCATTTTTAAATAAATATAAATCATATTTTAAATAAAATATCATTGTTGTCCGATAAAAAAATTTGGAAGTTCATTTTTTCTATATATTTAGGCACTTAACGAGGTTTTGGCTTGGCTTGTTTTTCTTCACTATGTTGAGAATTCAATAAATTGAAAAATATTTTTTTTAGTTTCATTTATCAAATTATCCATTCGCCAAATAATGATCAAATAGTCCTAATTGTCCATCGTTTTCTATGTCTAATTCCCAGTCGTTTTCGGGACTTTCTAAAAATTTAGTCAGATGAATATAGTTGAACAAATGAATTCTGCAAAAACTAACTAAATTAGAGAAAGACCATTGTCTCTTCAAACTTTTCTTTAAAACTTCTATCAAAAGATTTACTATCAGCACGCAATAAATTTGAATAATAATTCGATTTGCCATCTTATTTTATAAAGTACAGCTATCGTGTCTGCTCTAAACTCAAATAGATTGCTGATAAACTCAAAGGTTCTTTTATTTTCTCTGTCATAGTATTATATTTTTCTTAATTTTAATTTGCTTTTCACACTTCCTTTATCAACTTCAATAACTTCATCCGTCAGTTCTCTATCAATATATTGCACAAATAGTTACAGATGTTTAATTGGAGTTTACTTTCACTATTTCATTTGTGGGATTTTTTGCGAGATTGAATTTGTTTCTTAAAATCATCATATCCTCACTCACTTTTTTATCCAATATCTTAGCATAGTGTTGTGTGGTTCTTATGTTTTTATGTCCTAACATTTTGCTCACACTTTCTATTGGAACGCCATTTGTGAGTGTTACTGTCGTTGCAAAAGTGTGTCGGGCAATGTGGAAAGTTAGTTCTTTTTCGATTTCACAAACGCCTGCTATTTCTTTTAAATAGGCATTCATTTTTTGATTGCTCAAAATAGGAAGTAGTTTGTTTTGGTTGTTGCATTCCGGATGGTCCTCATATTTATCAATAATCATTTGTGTAATTGGAAGGATTGGAATTTTTGAAGCGGATTCTGTTTTCTGGCGGTGGGTGAATATCCATTTCTCTCCGTCGATTCCAAAGCTTATATGCGACTTTGTTAGGTTTTTGACATCAATGTAGGCTAAGCCTGTGAAACAGCTGAAAAGGAAGATATCGCGCACTAGCGATAATCGTTCTGTTTTGAAATCTTTGTTGAGTATATTTTGGATTTCGTCCTCGGATAAATAGACTCTTTCTACTTCTTTGACTTTTGACTTGTAGTTGGCAAACGGATTTCTTTCTATCCAATGGTTAGCTATGCAAATCTTGATTATTTTGTTGAAGTTCTTGATGTATTTTACGGCAGTGTTATTGGCGCAATTACGAACGCTTCTCAAGTAGAATTCATATTCGGTGATAAACGCATGATCTATTTTGTTAATGTCTATATCTGAAGTCTTGTATTTCCATTGCAGGAAGTCGATAGTATGCTTTAGAGAGGTGGTATAGCGCTCTAATGTTCCTGGTGCATATTCTTTACCAACCAATTCTTTGATTTTGTTGTTGTGATCATTGAAAATGGGGATAAGCATTCTTTGGTTGTCTTGGAGATCAAAAATTTCATTCTTTAGATTTTCAGAAGATATAATGATATCCTTTTTGTATAATTTTTTTTCAGCTTCTAAAACTTTAGATTTTAAATATTCAAGGTGACTGTTTATTGAACGAGTCTCTTCATTGTTTCCCTTAACTTTAGATCCTTCATTTGACCATTTCTCAGGATTAACAAATTTGTTGCTGCTAAATTCAAATCGTTTAGATTGTACTGTGACACGAACGTAAATAGGGCAGATACCATCATTATTGACTTTTGATCGCTTTATATAAAAGAGAACGGATACGGCTGTGTTCATGGTTGGTGACCTTTTAGTTATTATTAAATTTAAACTTTGTAATACTTCCAAACAAGATGTTCAAATAGTGAAAAGGTATTTGGACAAATGTTGAACTGGTAACTTTTGAGATAGGTGTCACTTAAAAAAATAGATTTTCAGTGACACCTCAAAAGACACCTAAGTTTTGAGATTTAATGAATAATTTGATTTACCGCAAATGAAAAAACCCCCCTAAATCATAAGATTTAGAGGGGTTTGCTTCGTTTTGTATTTCTACCAGCGGAGAAAGAGGGATTCGAACCCCCGGACCTGTTACAGTCAACAGTTTTCAAGACTGCCGCATTCGACCGCTCTGCCATTTCTCCAGTATGTCGCTTTCATTATCTGATTGCGAGTGCAAATATAAGAACCTTTTTTGGTTATGCAAATCTATTTTTAGAAAAAAATCATCTATTTTTTAGGCTAATTTTTAAAGGTTTCATTTTCTTTACTTTAGATGATACTTATTTTTATAAAATAGTAATGAATGGGTTTAATACTTTACATATTCGGTTATTTCTAACCCATATCCAATCATCCCTACACGTTTTGTTCCCTCAGTATTGGATACTAATCTAATTTTTGAGATGTCAATATCATGTAATATTTGCGCTCCAATACCAAAATCTTTACTGTCAATGATGATTTTTGGTGCTTTCATCACTCCTTCACTTTGTAATAATTTGAGTTCAGCTATACGACTCAATAAGTTTACGGATTGCATATCCTGATTGATGAAAATAACAGCACCTTTTCCTTCTTCATTAATAACTCGGAACATGTCATCCAGTTGTTGATCTGCGTTATTGGTCAACGTGCCTAATAAATCATTGTTGACCTGTGATGAATTGATTCTGGTTAAAATTGATTCCCCCAAATTCCACGTTCCTTTAGTCAGAGCAATGTGTATTTGTTTATTGGTCGTTTGTTGATACGCTCGTAGTCTAAAAGTACCAAAACGGGTCTCAATATCAAAATCTTCTTTTTTAACAATCAAACTATCGTGTTGCATTCTATAGGCCACTAAAGCTTCAATGGAAACTAATTTCAAATTGAATTTTTTTGCCACTTTGACTAATTGCGGTAAACGAGCCATTGAACCATCTTCGTTCATGATTTCTACAATCACACCTGCTGATTTAAATCCAGCTAATCTCGCAAAATCTATAGCAGCTTCTGTATGCCCTGTTCTTCTCAATACACCACCTTGTTTTGCAATAAGAGGGAATATATGTCCTGGACGGGCTAAATCATGTGGTTTAGTTTTAGAATCAACCAACGATAAAATAGTTTTTGCTCTGTCTGCGGCTGAAATTCCTGTAGTTACTCCATTGCCTCTTAAATCTACCGAAACGGTAAAAGCGGTTTCCATTGGATCGGTATTGTTACTTACCATTACATGCAATCCTAGTTCTTTACATCGACTTTCTGTCAGTGGAGCACAAATCAATCCTCTACCGTGTGTAGCCATGAAATTAATCATTTCAGGGGTTACTTTCTCGGCTGCAGCCAAAAAATCTCCTTCATTTTCACGATCCTCATCGTCAACAACAATGATTATTTTCCCTTGGCGAATATCTTCTATCGCTTCTTCAATTGTGTTGAGTTGTATGTTATTTGTAACCATTTGTGTTGTTAATTTTGTGATGGTAATATTTTTTTAATTACTTTTTGGAATGGAGCTAAAATAACATCCATATTTATTAATCCTATGTCGTTTGTGGCTCTGTACGTTAATAGAATTGCTAATGGAGTCAGGATAAAAGAGGATAACCAAGCTCCCATAAAAGGAGTCATTCCGTTTTCCTGTGCAATTCTTTTTCCAAAAGTATTTATAAAGTGAAATGTTATAAAGATTAAAATAGCAAAAACAATTGGAAGGCCCAAACCGCCTTTTCTGATAATTGCTCCCAATGGTGCTCCAATGAAAAACATTAGAAAACAAGCAAATACAATTACAAATTTATCGTAAAATGCCAATAAATGTTTATTGATATTCTTTTGTTTATTGTCTAATTCGGTTTTAGTAGTATCGATGGAGTAGGTGGTACTGGTAAGATTACTAACTGCTATTTTTAAAATATCCGATTTTTGTTCTACAGTATATAATGACAAAATATCTTTAGGAAGAGGTTTTCTTTTTGTTGCTTTCTCCAGTTTTTTATTTAAAGGAATGCCAACTCTCATATTGCTGTTTTCAGAAAATGAAATAATGTCATTTTTCATGTTCTTTTTTAATGAATCCAAAGTGTAATTTAACTCATTAACGGTTAGCATTGTGTTCGTATTAGCAACACTTTCATCGGTAACATCGGTCTTATTTAATTCAGATAAATCGATATTAATGATGTGTTTTTTAAAGGAACTTTTAGCAAAAGGCATTTTACTGCGATCTTCATATTTTTTTGGAACAATATCCTCGTAGTAATAGCCATCGTTTAGAACTAATTGTAAAATACTGGATTGTTCACTGCTGATTAACTCACCGTCTTTTGCTTTAATTACCGTTTTACTTCCGTCACCAATGTTCGATTTTTTATGAATTGTCACACCGGTAAGAATATTACCTTGTTCACCGGATTTTTTATTCACCTTAATGTTGTAAAACCCCACATCGTTAAACTGACCTTCGGCTATTGCCAATGCCGGTTTTACCTGTGCAATGTTTTTTCTGAAATTGATGAATTTGTATTCAGCATACGGGATTACATTATTCGAAAAGAAAAAGGCAACAATACTTAATAAAACGATAAATACAGTCAAACTTCTCATTGCTCTTTGCAACGAAATCCCGGAAGATTTCATAGCTGCAAATTCATAATTTTCAGCCAAGTTACCAAAGGTCATTATGGAGGCCAATAGTATAGAAAGAGGCAATACCAATGGAACTATTCTTGGCATAGAAAATGCCAGGAATTTAATAATCATTAGTAAGTCTAAGTCTTTACCGGCCAATTCAGATATGAATAACCAGACTGTTTGAAGTATAAAAATAAAAAATAGGATTACAAATACCGTAGTAAATGTAGTCAAGAATGTTTTTAATAAGTATTTGTCAAGAATTTTCACCTAATAGATTAATCTAATTTGTTGATGTAGTAATTTGGATATTTACTTTCCGCAAATGTAAATTGATTTTTTGACAAAGGTTGGTTGGTTTTGAAAGAATTAACCGTTAAAGTAGTTTTTGTACCTTTTTTACCTATTTCGATTAAGTTATAGATGTGTTTTGTTTGGATATCAATTCCCAGTAATACTTCTTTTCTTTGATCTTTTGAACTGGTGGGAACCAATTTTATATACTGAATTTTTCGACCTTTTACGTTTTGTAAAATATCCATATTGTATTTATAACCCGTATTGAAAAAAGTTAGCATTTTTGAAGGTGTAATGGCATTATCGTCTTTCTCGTTGACTTTAGAAATAGTAATTTCCTCATCTTCCGGAACAATAGTGTATGTTTTTTTACCATCAAAAATTTTAGTCACTCCCATGAAATTCAAAACATATTGATTTCCTTTCATGGTTACATTGCCTTTACTGTCTTGATTGATGTTTTCTTTAGCATTAGTCAAAGAATACTTGAAATCGATTATGATTGTATTATAGCTTTGAACTTTAGCGGTAACTTGATCTAAAAGTTCTTTTGCTTTTTTGTCTTGTGCTTGTATTGAGAAACTAAAAAATAATAATGCTGCAATTAAAAGAAATTTTTTCCCCATAGTTTCGGTATTGTTTTTTTTAGATTCTTGAATTTTTGATTTCATGGTATTAATTGTTTTGTTCATTGTTGAAAAATTGATCAAGAGAACTCATATCCAGAATGTTTACACTGCGTGCTTTACTTCCTTCAAACGGGCCTACAATTCCTGCAGCTTCAAGTTGATCAATCAATCGACCTGCTCTGTTGTAGCCTAATTTTAGTTTTCTTTGTAACAATGAAGCCGAACCTTGTTGTGCATTTACAATGATTTCGGCGGCTTCTCTAAACAAAGTATCTCTATCGGAGATATCCATATCAAGATTAATGCCACTTTCCTCCCCAATAAATTCAGGAAGTAAATAAGCCGTTGCATACGCTTTTTGAGAACCTATAAAATCAGTAATTTTCTCCACTTCGGGAGTATCTATAAAGGCACATTGTACCCGTACCACATCATTTCCGTTTGTATAAAGCATATCACCACGTCCTATTAATTGATCCGCACCCTGAGTATCCAGAATAGTTCTTGAATCAATTTTTGAGGTAACTCTAAAAGCTATTCTCGCAGGGAAATTGGCTTTTATCAAACCTGTAATTACATTCACGGATGGTCTTTGAGTAGCTATAATTAAGTGAATTCCAATGGCTCGCGCCAGTTGGGCTAAACGGGCTATAGGAACTTCAACTTCTTTTCCAGCGGTCATAATCAAATCGGCAAACTCATCAACAACAAGAACAATATAAGGTAAAAATCGGTGTCCGTTTTCTGGATTCAATTTTCGAGCCTTAAATTTATCGTTGTATTCTTTTATATTTCGAACCATCGCATCTTTTAATAAAGAATAACGGTTGTCCATTTCCACACAAAGGGAATTTAACGTATTGACCACTTTAGCATTATCCGTAATAATAGCGTCATCCATATCTGGAAGCTTGGCTAAATAATGTCTTTCAATTTTATTGAACAGTGTAAGCTCTACTTTTTTAGGATCGACCAATACAAACTTAACTTCGGCTGGATGTTTTTTGTACAAAAGAGAAGTCAGAACGGCATTCAATCCAACAGACTTTCCTTGTCCGGTAGCACCCGCCATCAATAAGTGAGGCATTTTGGCTAAATCAACCACAAAAGTTTCATTAGAAATTGTTTTTCCAAGAGCGATTGGTAATTCCATTTCGGCTTCCTGAAATTTGGCTGAGCCAATAACACTTTTCATAGAAACCATCGTTGGATTCTTATTAGGAACCTCGATTCCGATCGTCCCTTTTCCAGGAATAGGGGCAATGATACGAATTCCTAAAGCCGAAAGTGACAATGCGATATCGTCTTCTAAACTTTTGATTTTTGAAATACGAATTCCCGCTTCCGGTACAATTTCATATAAAGTAACCGATGGTCCAACGGTAGCTTTTATTTGTGCAATTTCAATTTTATAATTGCGAAGCGTATCTACAATTCTGTTTTTATTCTCTTCTAATTCTTCCTGATTGATGGTAATTCCTCCAGTCGAATATTCTTTTAATAAATCAATCGTAGGGAATTTATAATTGGATAAATCCAAAGTTGGGTCAAATAATCCAAAATCAGCGACCAATCGAGACGCTAAATTTTCTTCAATAATATCTTCTTCCGGAGCTGTTTCTATTACAAAAGAATCGTCAGCATTCGAAATAACTTCGGGAGTTGCAACAGGTGTAACTTCCATGGCAAGCGGTTTTACAACCGGATTTCTATTGATATCAGATGAATTACTTATGGTTGGTTTCAACGCTTCTTTGTTAATTTCAAATTGTGAACCATTCGTTTTTAAATGAATATCATCTAGATTTTCCTCAACAACGGCAAATTCTTCCAGATTATAACCACTTGTTCCATTATTTAGCGGATTGGTGATTGTAACCGCTTTCATTTCTTTTTTGGTAGTATCAAAAAAGGACTGAATACTTTCCGGCGAAAGTTTGATTTTGAAAATTATATAGATGATAAGTCCGAATAACAAAATCAATAATGTTCCTGTTTTTCCAATGTAATCCTGCAGGAATAAATTCAATTCATATCCAATAGTTCCTCCTAATTCTGGGGCTGAAGTGGCAAAAAATCCAAACAAAACGGATAAGATAATAATCACGAATAAATCCCAAAACCAAATGCTTTTTAGTTTTACTAAAGAAATACCAAGAATCATGTATATTCCGGTTAGGAAAAATAAACGCACGAATATAAATGCAGCAATTCCAAAACCTTTATAAACCAGTAAATCAGCTAAAAATGCGCCAAATTTCCCCAACCAATTCTGAACTATTTCAGCCCTGTCAGTTAATTCTCTAACAGCGCTTTGATCTTGTTGTCCGTAAATAAAAAAGGAAATAAACGCAAATAATAAGGCTATTGAAAACAATACCAAAAGAGATCCAAAAACAATTTTGTGTTGTTTGGTGATTTTTAATGGATTATTCTCCTCAGCTCTAGCGCCGTTTTTTTTATCTAAAGGTGCTGTTTTTTTTATTTTTGCCATTCTTGATTATACTATTATCTAAAGTAATATTGGGATATATATGATTAAACCGATTGCTATTGCTGTTAAAGCAGCAAAAAATACTGCTCCTGCAGCAATATCTTTGATGAATCCAATTCTTTCATGATAATTAGGATGAATAAAATCAGCTATTTTTTCAATTGCTGTATTTAAACCTTCGACACTCATGATTAAACCAATGGCTAAAGTTTGAAAAAGCCATTCGGTTTTAGAAATGCCAAAATAAAACCCGGCAATAGTCATCAATATTCCTATCGAAAATTGTACTATAATGCTGTGTTCTGTTGTAATTAACTTTACGGCACCCTTAAATGCATAAGTGACGCTTTTTAATCTTCCGGTAAAAAAAGTATTATCTTTTTGAAATTCCATTCGAGGCTGTTAAAGTACTGCTAATGCAGCTTCGTAGTTTGGTTCATCTACAATTTCACCTACTTGCTCCGTATGAGTAATTGTTCCGTTTTCATCAACAACAATAATAACTCTTGAATGTAATCCAGCCAAAGGTCCGTCAGTAATTTCTAATCCATTTGTTTTACCAAAACTTCCTTCTGAGAAATCAGATAAATTAACTACATTTTCAAGCCCTTCTGCACCACAAAAACGTTTTTGAGCAAATGGTAAATCTCTTGAAATACATAAAACAGTAGTGTTCTCTAAAGTACTGGCATTTTCGTTAAATTTTCGAACTGACGTTGCACAAGTTCCTGTGTCAATACTTGGAAAAATATTCAACACTAATTTTTTCCCAGCAAAGTCGCTTAATGTAGCAATGGAAAGATCGCTTTTAACTAATTTAAAATCAGCGATTTTTGCACCTATTTTTGGTAATTCCCCTGAAGTGTTTATTGGATTTCCTCCTAATGTTATTGAAGCCATAGTGTATGTTTTTTAATGAGGTTCAAAAGTATGAAAATTATTTAAGAATTTGTCCTCAAATGTCGCGATAAGTTTACCATTTTGGCTTAAATTATCAACCATAAGATTCCAAAGTGTTTTTGGTTTATTGAATAAAAAACGCACCCGTTGCGGAGTGCGTTTTAGAAATATTGAATTAAAAATCTTTTTATTTATCGATAGAACCCAAAACACGTTTCATGAAAGTGTTTAAAGCTTCTTTTTTATCGGTTCCGGTTTTTACCAGCTTATTAACTTCTAAAGCTCCGTACATATTAGAAATTAATTCCCCAATAACATCTAATTCTTCATCTTTCAAGGATGAAATTTCAGTCATTGCTTCCAGAACTTCGATTGTCTCTATGATGTAATCTTCATCATTTTCTTCTATAAACTGCGTTAAATGCTTAATTACGGGTAATTTCATATTTAGACTTCTTAGATTTTTAGACATTTTAGATTTTTAGACTTCTTAAATTTTTTAAAATTTTAGATAAAGAGATTCGAGGAATCTATCAAACTAAGAAGTCTAAAAATCTAAGCTAGTCTAGTGATCTAATTAAACTATTTCGTTTACTAATTCAATCAGCACTTCTTGTTTATTGGTTTGTGTTTCGTTTACCAGTTTGCCATTTACAAAAGTGGCAAAAGTTGGCAAATTACTCACATTAGCTAATTTTCTTGATTCAGGAAAATTTTCAGCATCAACAAAAGCAAAGGTGATTGTTTCGTTTTCTGAAGCTAATTTTTTGAATTTTGGCTTCATAATCCGGCAATTTCCGCACCATGATGCCGAAAATTGAACGACTACTTTTTCGTCTTTTGCAATTAAATCCTGTAACGTATCTTCGGTTAATTCGATTAACATATTTTTATTTTTTAAAGGTACAAAGTGGCAAAGGTTTAAAGTTTTAGAGTTTTGGAAAGTCAAAAAGCAAAGCAGCAAAATAACTTTGCTACTTTGTACGTTTCAACTTCTGTAACTTTATTTAGTTTAAACTCAAGTATTCTGCAGTACTTTTTCTATCAGCGCTCATTGCTTCTTTTCCAGCTTCCCAGTTGGCTGGACAAACTTCACCTTTTTCTTGAATGTGCGTGTAAGCATCAACCATACGTAAATATTCATTTACATTACGACCTAATGGCATATCGTTTACACTTTCGTGGAAAATTTTTCCAGTTTCATCGATAAGGTACGTAGCTCTGTAAGTAACATTTGAACCTTCAATAATGATAGAATCTGTTTCTTCACTATAACCAGTTTCTTCAATATCAAGGATTCCTAAAATGTTAGATAAGTTTCTGTTAGTATCAGCAAGAATTGGATACGTAACTCCTTCGATTCCACCATTATTTTTTGGAGTATTTAACCATGCAAAATGCACTTCATTTGTATCACAAGAAGCACCTATAACAATTGTATTTCTTTTTCCGAATTCTGGTAGAGCTGCTTGAAAAGCATGTAATTCAGTTGGGCAAACGAATGTGAAATCTTTAGGGTACCAAAACAAAAGTACTTTTTTGTTGTTTTTTGTTGCTTCTTCGAAAATATTGATTTTTAAATTATCACCCATTTCAGAAATAGCGTCTACTGCAATACTTGGAAATTTTTTACCTACTAATGACATTTTATTTACTTTTTTAGTTATTTTTTGATAGTGCAAAAGTAGTCTATACAATAGCTCAATTAAAATAGTATTTGATTATAAATATTTATTTATAAATAGAAAATTGCTATGATGTGGTTTTTTAAAGATTTAAGTTATTAATTACAAGAAGTTAACCTCCACGGGTAGAGTTCCTTTGCATTTTGAGTTTTCTAAAAATTGCTCAGCAGCGGTTTCTTGAAATTCTGTAAAATCTTGATACATTTCTACAATTCCTAAAGCATGTTCTAGATGTGGGATAACTTGTAGGGCATACGGATTCCCAAAAACATACAACACACATTTTTTGGTCGTAAATAAGGTACCTAAAAATTGAAGTACGGATTCTTCAATATCAAAATTATTTAAAGGTTTTGCCTTTGGAACAAATAAAGAAATGACTAAAGTGTCAAATTTATTCAGTTTTTTTTCTAATTCACTTAGAACGGAATCACCTCCAGTTTCATAACTAAATTCAGGGGAAGGCAAAGCAGCAGATAGATTTTTGAAAAATACATTATCGGTACTTTTATAGATGCTGATTTTAGCAAGATCTTCTCTGTTTTTAGCATCAAAAACGGTTACGGTATTGTGATTGTCTTTTATTTTTGTAATGCAGTTTTGAGCAATTTTTAGATTTAATTTCGAAGTAGTTTCAAAATCAAAGTCATTCCCTAAAAGGTTTGGCAACCTTAGTTTTCCATCCACAATTCCTGCTTTTTCTTTACATTTCCAGATGCGTTGAAAACTGGCTTCAATCCGTTTGGATGTTGCTTTTTTTAAGATTTCCTGGATTCCGTCGGGAACATTTTCGGCAAAGCATAAAACATCATTTCCGGCATTGAAAGCTTCCCATTCCAGTTGTCCTTTTTTATCATATAATTTAGAAACGCTGTGCATATTCAACGCATCCGAAATCACTAAACCATCATATCCCAATTGCTTTCGCAAAAGAGTTTCGATAACCGATTTTGATAATGTCGCCGAAGTATCTTTTCCTTCATTTAAAGCGGGAACGGCTAAATGACCAATCATAATCGAATCGACATTATTCTCGATTCCTTTTATAAAAGGAACTAATTCATGGGCTAATAATTCTTCCAGTGTTTCTTCTAAAACGGGTAATCCTAAGTGCGAATCGACATTGGTATTTCCGTGTCCGGGAAAATGTTTGAGGCAGCCTAAAATACCGACATCATTCATTCCTCTGAGATATTCAAGAGCAAAATCAGCTACTTTTTCTTTGTTTTGACCAAAAGAACGATACCCAATTACAGGATTATTCGGGTTGTTATTGACGTCTGCCAACGGCGCTAAATTATAATGAATTCCAACGGATTTTAAGTCTAAACCTATTTGCTTCCCAACTTCGTAAACCAAATGTTTTTCACTATTCGGTAAAGCGCCAAGGGTAATCGCATACGGATATTGAGGTGTTTTTTCGACGCGCATGGCTAATCCCCATTCGGCATCAATACTCATTAATAAAGGAGTCGTAGCACAGTTTTGATACCTGACGATGAGTTCTTTTAGACGTTTAAAACTATCATCATTCAGGACTATTTTTTTCTTGGTTTCATAATTGGTTGCGGCACTGGCTCGACTATGAAAAAAGGTCAATCCGCCTATATTGTACTCTTTAATTAATCGTTCGGTTGCCTGAATGTTTTCTTCGGTATCATTGATGAAAACTGCAGGAAAGAAAAATTGTCCTATTTTTTGTTCTAATGTCATTTTGAAACAACTTTAAATGGTAAAATTAGATATCTGATTTCTTTCCGAAATCGGCAGGAAAAATCAAAAATCGTGATAAAATTAATCCTGGTATGGTTGCCAAAAACACCCAAATGAAGAAATTTCCATACCCCAGATATTCCTGAATATAACCGCTCAACATTCCCGGAAGCATCATTCCTAAAGCCATAAATCCGGTTGCAATGGAGTAGTGGGACGTTTTTGATTCTCCATCGGCCACATAAATCAAATACATCATGAAAGCCGCAAAACCAAATCCGTAACCAAATTGCTCAATAATTACTACTGAAGTTATATAAGGATTTAAAACATAATCAAAAGTATAATGGAACATTTCTACATGTAAATTGAAAGCAGAAACAGGGTGAAAATTTGCCAATAAAACAAATCCAATGATAGGTAAATGCATTATTAAAATCATAGGTAGCATCCACTTTCCTAATCCATCTCTAGAAATCACGATACCGCCCAAAACACCACCAATAACAAGTGCGCTTACTCCAAATGTTCCGTAAATAACTCCAACATCCTGTGTGGTTAAACCCATTCCGCCAGCTGATATCGGATCTATTAAAAAAGGAGTAAGCATTTTTAATAATTGGGATTCACCTAATCTGAATAATAGAATGAAAGCCAAAATCAAACCAATTTGTTTCTTTTGAAAAAAAGTAGCGAAAACGGCTCCGAAACTTTTACTTGGTACCGAATCCGTTTTTGTTTCTACTATTTTTGTTTCAATTTTTGGAGTTGAAAAATAATTGTAAATGGTAATTACAGCCATAATAAACCCGACAACAACCATCGTGTACGACCATGCTTTTTGTTTATCGCCATATTCGTGTTCCAGATAGCCGGCAATAACCACGATTAATCCGTTTCCGGTAAGCATGGAAAGTCTATAAAAAGTACTTCGAATTCCAAGGAAAAAGGATTGTTGCTCTTTCTCTAAAGCCAACATATAGAATCCATCACTGGCCACATCATTAGATGCCGAAGCAAATGCAGCAACCCAAAAAACGGCTAAACTGATAACGAAAAAATTACTCAAAGGAATCGTTAAACCCACAATCAAAAAAGCAACAGAAATTAGCAATTGCATGCTTAAAAACCACTTTCTCTTAGTGGAATAGAGATCAATAAACGGACTCCACAACGGTTTAATTACCCATGGTAAATACAGTAAGCTGGTATAAATTCCAATATCTTCGTTGTTGATTCCGAGATTTTTATACATAATTACCGATACCGAAATTATGATGGCATACGGTAAGCCGGAAGCAAAGTTTAAAACTGGAATCCAATACCAAGGTCTATTGTCTATTTTCATTTTTAGCGTATTATATTCGATTAAATTTTATAGCGTAAAGTTCACTAAGGTTGCTTCACTTTCATTACCATAAAAATCAATGAATGTAATGGCGCAGGTTGTATTTTTGTCTAATTTATAAGTTGGTATAACAACTTCAACAGTATCAATATTATCTTTAAATGCTATTTTATCAATAATTTGGCTTGGATCGTTGACATCAATTTTTGAATTAAATTTAGCTCCATAAACCATAACGTAACGCACTTTACTATACAAAGGATAGGTGACATTAAATCTTGATGAAATTGGATCTATCAAAATGTTATTTGCTGAGGGTACAATAGCCATTTTTTTTACGGAACTGGGTACTACAGTAGGAAGTGCCGGATATTTGTATTGGTTTTCTGTTAGTAATTTAGTCACACTTTGATTTTTGTTCAAGAATGATTTGGCACTAAAAAAAGCATTTCCCTGAATGTTTTTGTAGGATCTTGTAATGTCTATTTGATTTGGGATTTCATTTGGATTATTCCATCTTTTATCAGAGTCGGTGTTGATTTTATAAGTTCCGTTTCCTATGTAGATTGCGGTATTAGTTGAATTTTCAGACCACCAACGCAATAATTTAGAATAGGAAGCTTTAGGATGATCCATACTCCAGTACAATTGCGGAACAAGGTAATCAATCCATTTGTTTTCCATCCAAGCCAATGGATCAGCGAATAAATCATCGTAATTAGTTTGTCCCGCTTCTGTTTCTGAACCTTTTGGATCCACTGATTTATTTCTCCAAACTCCAAACGGGCTGATACCAAATTGTACCCACGGTTTTATATTTTTAATCGAAACCGAGACATCTTTTACAAAAGTATTTACATTCGAACGTCTCCAATCCTCTAAACTCATTCCGTTTCCATATTTTTTAAAAGAATCAGTATCGTTAAATACTTCTCCTTTTATTCTGTACGGATAAAAATAGTCATCAAAATGAATAGCATCAATGTCATAATTTTGGACAACTTCTTCGACAACGGTCAATAAGTGTTTTTGAACTTCGGGTAATGCCGGATTGTAATAATATTTTCCACCATATTTGATCATCCATTCCGGATACTTAAAATAGTCATGTTCCGGACTTAAAAGCGAGGTATTGTAATCCATTGTAGCACGATATGGATTTAACCAGGCATGAAATTCAAATCCACGTGCATGCGTCTCAGCGATCATCCATGCTAATGTGTCAAAATAAGGTTTTGGAGCCTGTCCTTCTTTTCCAGTCAAGAAACGGGACCAAGGCGCTAATTTTGTTGGATAAAAAGCATCACCAACGCTTCTAATTTGAACAATTACTGCATTATAATTTAGTTTTTTATACGCATCTAAAATCTCAATATAATCTGCTTTTTGTTTTGCAACATTATCGGTACTGGTTTTTGGCCAGTCAATGTTTACCACGGTAGCTATCCAAACGGCTCTAAATTCATTTTTTGGATTTGTGGCCATGATTTGCGCTTTTACATTCGAAAACGAAAGTAAAAGAAACATAATAAGAAATCCTATATACTTGTAATTCTTCATTATTGTTGTGTTTATAAAGTATTCAAAAATAGTTTTTTTAGAGAAATTTACCAGTTAAAATCCTGATAAAATTTGACTTATTTCATTAGTGCAATTTCTTTGCCAATTTTTTCTAAATCCGTTTGAATGCCCTTTCTGACAAATAATAAAAGGATTTTAAATATTTTAAATTTTTCTTATTTGATTTTTCAACTTATAATAGGGTATATATTTATATTTGTGAAAATAATAGCAATTTACTCCACTAAATGTCAATCACGCCTCAATTACAGCAATTATCCCAATCATTAGAAGGAACACTTTTATATGATGATCTCCATAAAACATTGTATGCCACGGATGCTTCTGCGTATAGAATTATACCTCTTGCTGTAGCTATTCCAAAATCAGAGGAAGATATTGTAAAAATTATTCGCTTTGCAGCAAAAAATAAGATTTCAATTACGCCCAGAACTGCCGGAACTTCCTTAGCAGGTCAAACAGTAGGTAATGGAATTATTGTCGATGTTTCGAAACATTTCACAAAGATTGTTGCTTTTGATCCCATAAAAAAAACTGTTACAGTACAGCCAGGAGTGATTCGGGATGAACTGAATTTATATTTAAAAGAACACGGATTGTTTTTTGGTCCCAATACTTCAACCTCAAATCGATGTATGATGGGAGGAATGGTAGGAAATAATTCATCGGGAACTACGTCGATTCGTTATGGTGTGACCCGAGATAAAATAGTAGCTATTAAAGCGGTTTTGAGTGATGGAACTTCGGCAGTATTTAAAGAAATAACTTCGGCTGAATTCATTGAAAAAACAAAAGGAAACACGCTCGAAAGCTCCATTTATAAGACTATTTATGAGGAACTTTCGAATACAGAAAACCAAAAAGAGATTATAAAGGAATTTCCAAAACCTGAAATTCACAGACGAAATACCGGATACGCGATCGATTTATTATTAAAATCTGAACTTTTTGGAGGAACAGAAAATACTATAAATCTAGGGAAACTCCTTTGCGGAAGCGAAGGAACGCTGGCCTTTACCACCGAGATTACGCTCAAAGCGGATCATGTACCACCTACGTATAATGTTATGGTAGTGGCCCATTTTCATACCATTCAGGAAAGTTTAGAAGCCGTAGTTACAGCGATGAAACATCATTTGTATACCTGTGAGATGATGGATGACACGATATTAGATTGTACCAAAACCAACAGGGAACAAGCTAAAAACAGATTTTTTATTCAAGGGGAGCCAAAAGCGGTTATCATGCTCGAAGTAGCGTCGCATAACAGTATAGAAGATGCCGAAAGGCAAGCTGATGATTTGATTGCAGATTTGAAAAGAAATAATTTCGGGTATGCTTTGCCAAAAATTTATGGAGCTGATATTGATAAAATAAATGAGTTGCGAAAAGCAGGTCTCGGGCTTTTAGGAAGTATTGTAGGCGATAATAAAGCTGCGGATTCTATTGAAGATACCGCTGTTGAGTTGAGTGATTTACCCAATTATATTGCCGAGTTCTCCGCCATGATGGAACGTCATGGGCAGAGCGCCATTTATTATGCACATGCCGGAGCTGGAGAAATTCACTTGCGACCGGTTTTAAATTTGAAAACAAAAGAAGGAGTACATCAATTTAGAAACATTGCTACCGAAGTGGCTATTTTGGTAAAAAAATATAGAGGTTCATTGAGCGGGGAGCATGGAGACGGAATTGTTCGTGGTGAGTTTTTGCCTTTTATGATAGGAAACCAGAATTATGAATTGTTGAAAAGAATTAAACATGCTTTTGATCCCAACACCATTTTGAATGTGGGAAAAATTGTAAATGCTTTCAAAATGGACGAAAACCTTCGGGTGGAAGCGGGCAGAGCAGAACCGGATATACAAACAATTCAGGATTTTTCGGATAGTATGGGGATTTTGCGCGCCGCAGAGAAATGCAATGGTTCCGGCGATTGCAGAAAATTACCTTCGGCTGGCGGAACTTTGTGTCCCAGTTATCGCGCTACCCGAAATGAAAAAGATACGACTCGTGCCAGGGCCAATGCGCTTAGAGAATATTTGACGCATTCAGAGAAAGACAATAAATTCGATCATGAAGAATTATATAAGGTATTTGACTTGTGTGTAAGTTGTAAAGCATGTGCCAGCGAATGTCCCAGTAATGTGGATGTAGCGGCTTTAAAATCAGAGTTTTTGTACCAATATCAAAAAGCAAATGGATTTTCTTGGCGAAATAAATTTTTTGCGTTCAATGCGAAACTGAATGGACTGGGAAGCATTACTCCAAGATTTACTAATTTCATGGTGAATTTGTCCTTAGTCAAGAAAAGCATGGGAATTGCTCCAAAAAGAGAAGTGCCGCTTTTGGCTCCAAAGACGTTTAGAAAATGGTACGAAAAAAATTGGAATCAGGCACCAAGTGATTCTTTTGTAAACGGAAAAGTATGTTTGTTTTGTGATGAATTTACTAATTACTATGATGTTTCGGTTGGAATCGACGCCTATGAGTTATTGACAACATTAGGCTATGAAGTGATTCTGGTGGATCACGAAGAAAGTGGAAGAGCTTTTATTTCTAAAGGTTTTCTCGAAGAAGCAAAAGCAATTGCGAATATAAATGTTGCCGTTTTTTCGGATTATATTACTGCTGATTGTCCGTTGATAGGAATCGAACCATCAGCGATATTGACATTTAGAGACGAATACATTCGATTGGCAGACGATAAAGAAAGTGCCGAAAAATTAGCCAAAAATGTATTTACCATTGAAGAGTTTTTTAAAAATGAGATTACTTCGGGTAAAATTCATTCGGAGCAATTTTCTGATGAGGAGAAAACAATAAAAATTCACGGACATTGCCACCAAAAGTCTTTAAGTTCTATTGAAGCGACTTTTGCGATGTTGAATGTGCCCAAAAACAGTTTGGTTACCATTTATAATTCAGGATGTTGCGGCATGGCAGGTTCTTTTGGATATGAAAAAGAACATTATGAGATCAGCATGCAAATGGGTGAAGATACGTTGTTTCCTAAAATTAGAGCTACAGATCCTAATGTAGCCATTGCTGCTGCAGGAACCAGTTGTCGTCACCAAATTTTTGACGGAACCAGTAGAAAGGCCTTGCATCCGATTACTATTCTAAGAAGTTGTGTAAAATAATTTTCAGCTTGAAATGAATTCTAAAAGGAATAGTGATTCTCTGTCTATTTAAATGATTTTTCTTTTATTGGTTTAATTGTATTCGATTTGACTTTTTATATTGACAATAAAAATCATTTTGTCTTTTTTGAAAAATAATATAAAAAAAAAGCTCGAGAAACTTTATTAGTTCAATTTGTTTTATACTTTTGATTTTTCAAGATAATCTGCATTATTTTTAAGATAAGAGCATATAATTTACAGTATATTAATTTTTAATGATAAAATTTGCAATATGGCATTAAAGGGTTTATTCAGAAAGAAAACAGTACAAGATATTTTAAAACAGGTTGAAAAAAGGGATGCCGATGGACATAATGCTTTAGGTAAGCACCTGACAGCTCGTGATTTGACAGCCTTTGGTATTGCGGCAATTGTAGGAGCAGGTATTTTTAGTACCATTGGAAAAGCGAGTGCTGATGGAGGTCCTGCAGTTATCTTTCTTTTCTTGTTTACTGCTATAGCGTGTAGTTTTGCTGCTTTTGCTTATGCTGAATTTGCCTCGATGGTTCCCGTTTCAGGAAGTGCTTACACGTATTCCTATGTTGCTTTTGGTGAAATTATAGCCTGGATTATTGGTTGGGCATTGATTATGGAATACTCAGTTGGTAATATAACGGTCGCCATATCGTGGAGTGATTATTTTACAAGTTTACTTGAAAGTGGTGGCCTTCATTTGCCAAAATGGGTTCAAATGGATTTTTTATCCGCCTCCAGAGGATTCGATGACGCTACTGCATTGATGCAAGGTGGAAAAGAATTTGCGAACTTGAGTCCTGCTTTGCAAGATGCTTATACGGCTTGGACGACTTCACCAGTTATTGGTTCGTTTCATTTTGTAGCTGATCTTCCTGCATTATTAATTATCGTTTTAATTACAGCATTGATTTACCGTGGAATGAAAGAATCCCGAAATGCGAGTAATATCATGGTTGTGGTAAAATTATGTATCGTTCTTTTGGTTATTGCTGTTGGTGTTTTCTACGTAGATACTGCTAATTGGGATCCTTTTGCGCCTAACGGAGTTACAGGAGTTTTAAAAGGAGTTTCTGCAGTGTTTTTTGCCTATATTGGGTTTGATGCTATTTCAACAACAGCCGAAGAGTGTAAAGACCCACAACGTGATTTGCCAAGAGGGATGATGTGGGCTATTATTATATGTACCATTTTATATATTGCTATAGCATTGGTATTAACAGGAATGGTGAGTTATGACCTATTGAATGTAGGCGATCCATTAGCTTTTGTATTTGAAAAATTAGACCTGAAATGGATGTCAGGAATTATTGCGGTTAGTGCGGTTGTGGCTATGGCAAGTGTTTTATTGGTTTTCCAAATGGGGCAACCACGTATCTGGATGAGTATGAGTCGTGACGGTTTGTTGCCAAAACGTTTCTCAAAAGTACATCCAAAATATAAAACTCCTTCTTATGCGACAATTGTTACTGGTTTTGTAGTAGCGGTTCCGGCTTTGTTTTTGAACTTAACATTGGTTACAGATTTGTGTAGTATAGGAACGCTATTTGCTTTTGTATTGGTTTGTGCGGGAGTTCTGGTATTACAAAATAAAAAAGATATTCCTCGAGGTAAATTTAAAACCCCTTATGTTAATTCCAAATTCATCTTTCCAGTTTTAATGATTATTGGGCTTGTGTTTGCTTTTGGCTATAACAAAAAAGCGACTATGGATTTTATTACCAATGAAACCCAAATCAATAATTCAGCGGATATTATTACTTCATTGAATAAAGAAGAAACTCAAAAAGTATACGGTTATTTAGTAACTATTGATGCTAAAAACAGTACGACTGAAACACCGGATTTAGAACATTTATTGAGTCAATACCAACAAGATGATGCAAAATATGCTTCAGTAATTGCAGGTTTGCCAATTGCGGATTCTGTTAAATACGAGAGCGGCTTTGACTTGTTTAAGCATAAAATCCCGATGTGGATTTTTCTTCTTACTCTAGTTGGATTGTCAGTTTGGTCTTTCAAAGAAAATTTGTCTTTAATTCCTCTTCTAGGCCTAATTTGTTGTTTGTATTTGATGGCAGAACTAAGTGTTTGGAACTGGATTTATTTTGGGATTTGGCTTTTAATTGGATTGGTAGTCTATTTTAGCTTTAGCCGTAAAAACAGTAAGTTGAATAGTATAGAAATTTAGAAAATAAATCCATTTATATAAAAACCGTCTCGTTAAACAACTTGACGGTTTTTTTGTGCTGTTTAGTCAGTCTTCAAAAAGAGGTAGTAGGCCCAAAATTATCTTATTAGACTCAAGAGATGTATTGGTTTTTCTACTGTTTAAAAAAGATTTAATGACTGTGATTACAGTTTAGTAGTAAGGTTTGTAAATCTTATTTTAGTGCTGTGAGAGCACGATTAAAACAATTGCTATTAAAGCTAAAAACAGCCCTAGAAGATTCATTTTACTCAGTTTTTCTTTAAAAATTAAAATACCCACAAGACTGCCTATAATAATCACTCCCATATTCATGCCAGCAAAAACGGTAGAAGGGTTTTTTGAAAATTCCTTATGTGCTTTAAGGTAAAAAAGAATATTTCCAAAGTTGAAAATACCGACTAAACCGCCAAAAAGAATGTTATGGATATTTAATGTTGCTTTTTTAAAAATCACTTCATAAGCAACCACAGTAATCATTATACTCATTGCTATTCCTAAGATGACAAATAATGAAGTGGTATATGGCAGACTGGTATAAGTGGCAATTTGTTTGAAGAGAATGTCTATCACTCCAAAGCCTATCAAAACTACTGCTGGATAACCCCATTTATTTTTAGTGTTTTCGCTGTTTTTTGTGAGAATAAGCAACAATGCCGGGATTGCCAATACGAAAGCCGAAATTTTCAGCATACTGAATTGTTCTTTGAATAGTAGCCAGGCCGCAAGAATAGGTATAAATAATGAGAGTCGTTGGGCAGCATCGGTTTTTACAATTCCCATGTGTTTAATGGATGCCGCCAAAAAAAGGAATATAGAAGGTAATAAAATACCAATAGTTATATAAAGCCACCATGGCGCTTTAGTTTCAACGGTATTTAAATCTGGGCTGTATGACAGGTAGCAAAGTGTGCATGCAAACACATAATTCCAAGTAACTATTTGTGTGTGGCTGATGGTATATTTACGGGCGACTTTAAATATCACGCCCACGGTTACACTGCAAATAATACTTAAGATTAGAAATAACATAGTTTTATTTATATTGTGGGGAACATGTGGGGATTTTATTTAATAAAAAAACGGTAAACGCTTATTTTATAGTCGTTTACCGTTTTTATTTTGTGACCTTGACTGGATTCAAACCAGTAACCTCTTGAGCCGTAATCAAGTGCGCTATTCAGTTGCGCCACAAGGCCATTTTTTTGCTTTTTAAGAGCTTATTAAAGCGCCTTATTGCGGGTGCAAATATAGGTATAATTGTGTAATTTGCAAGTCTAAATTTATAAAAAAATAAAAAAACATGCCACTTAAGAATTATATACGTGATATTCAGGGATTTCCCAAAGAAGGAATTTTGTTTAAAGACATTACTCCCTTGCTAATTGATCCCGAAGCAAGGAAAAAATGCTTGAATATATTGGTTTCATCCCTTGCAGATAAAAAAATAGACAAGGTAATAGGAGTGGAGAGTCGAGGGTTTTTCTTTGGAATGTTGATTGCTCAGGAATTAAATGTGGGTTTTATTCCGGTTCGAAAACCTAGCAAGTTGCCTTACGAAACGATTTCGGCAACGTATGATTTGGAATATGGAACGGATACATTAGAAATTCATACCGATGCGATTCAAAAAGGAGACCGAATTCTGATCCATGATGATGTTTTAGCAACCGGAGGAACGGCAAAAGCGGTTTGTGAATTGGTGGAAAGATTGGGTGGCGAAATCGTGCAATGCAATTTCCTGATGGAATTAGCTTTCTTGAATGGAAGAGCAAAAATCAAAGAAAATGAAATTTTTGCCGCAATTACATATTAATCTAATGCACGTGTGGTTACGTAATATCTAAAACCAATAATTGCCATTTGCCATTTCTTGGCTTTTGCCAAATCCAATCGTTGTTTGGTGAAACTAGGTAAAATGACTTTGTTGATTTGTGCCAGAATTTTATACATATCGTTTTGTTTTTGACAAAGATATAAAAAAAGACGGTCTTGTTTGGGGACCGTCTTTTTTGGTTTTATGATGATATTATTTTTTTCTTTTGCGTTCTAAGTTAGAATGATATTCTTCCATTTGTTGTTCGTACACTTTCATTTTTTTCTCAAAAGCAGCCATTTCTTTATTGAATGGCTTCATTTTCTTTTCAAATTCTTCCATTTGTTTATCGAAAGCTTCCATTTGAGGCTCCAGTTTTTTCATTTTAGCCTCGTAGTCTTCCATTTTCTTTTCAAACTCTTTCCAAGCTTTTTTATCTCCTTTAATTGGGTCACCTTTTGGTGCTTTTGGCGCTTTGGGAAAAAGGGGTGCTTTAGGGGCTTTAAATTTAAAATTTGGAGCAATAGGTGGAGTTGGTGGCTCTGGTTTCATTTCTTTACCATCTAAATAGCTTTTAGTAATAATACGGATTGAATTCTTAGTTGAAGTACCATCTTTTTGTACATTTACTGAGCTTATATGATTTGGATTCATGCTTTCTGCCTCTAGCGGACTTACTTTTGTTCCGTCAATAAAATATTCTGCATCTCCAGGAATGCCATTTTTTTCTGTCGTTACCTTTGTAACCGTATAGGTGCTTTTTGGTTTTTGAAGAATATTTAAACTATTAGAATCCACATTTTCTAATTCCAAATCCACTGTTTGTACATCAGAATTAAATATACTTTTACTTTCTGCGGTTTTACCTTTTGTTGCAATTCTTATTATAGATTTGTTATTATCCTTAGTGACATTCATTGTAGTTATGTCATCCGGATTGGTTCTATCTAATTCTTCTTTACTCACTTTTTTTCCATCAATAAAAATTTCTGTATTTGGATCAATACCCTCATTTTTACTATTATTAACTATTAGAGCTTTAATTTTTTTGATACTGTCTTTTTCTTGTTGTATTTCAATAGCAGCAGTAACCGGATGTTTTGATTGCACTTTGTTGGTTTCTTCTTTTACTTTTTCCTGAGCAATTACCTCAATTTGAAATAAAAACATAAAAGCAACTAATACGGGAAGTACCAAGGCATACTTCCAGGAATTCCATTTTTTTGATTGATTTTTGTTTAACATAACGATTCGTTTTTTGATTAATGATTGATAAAAATGATTGGTAATGGCAACACAATTCTCCTGTGTTGTTATTTTTAAAAGCGTGAACTGATACGCTTTTTTGTCGGATATTTTTTTTGTAGCTTCACTGTCAGCAATGAATTCTAAGTTTTGTAAGATGGCTTTTTTGTACAACCAAACTAACGGATTGAACCAAAAAAGAATACAAAACAGTCTTGAAATTAATACGTCAACAGTGTGATTTTGATCGCTATGCACTTTTTCGTGTTCCAAAATATTTTCTAATTCGGAGTTGCTGTATAAGGACGAATTGTAAACTATAGTATTAAAATAGGAAAATGGAGCAATGTTTTCAGTAGTATCAATAAATTTAAAATCAGCTTGATTTTGAATCGTTTTTCCTTTCAAAACGGTATTTAAACTATAAAAATCGAAAGCAAATTTTCCCAGAAATAAAATTATTCCAATTGCGTAAACAATTCCAGATATTAAATACCAATTGATTTCAAAAGGTTCATTTTCGATACTATTTGTTATTGGAATTCTTGACCAATCAATATTCTTAGAGCTTGATTCTACCATTATTATTTTGGTATAAACAACTAACGGCAAAACAACAGAAGTGAATAAACCAAATAAAAGAAACCAACGATTACTCGTGAAAAAGGTTTCTTTTCGCAACATAAAATAATAAGCCAAATAAAACAGTGCGATTAATCCACTGGATTTAATGAGGTAAATGTATAGTGCTTCCATAACGATTTTTGATTTTATTCTGGAGTTGTTTTTTTAAGAAGGATTATTTTTCTTCTTTTTGAGTTTCAATCATTGCCAAAATCTCCCGTAATTCGGCTGCAGAAATTTTCTCTTCTTTGGCAAAATGTGAGACCATATTTTTATAGGAACTGTTAAAATAATTATCGATAGCCGTGTTCATGAAGCGTTTTCTATATTCTTCTAAACTCACGATAGGATAGTATTGGTGTGTGTTTCCAAAAGCATTGTGCGATACAAAGCCTTTTTCTTCCAGATTACGCACAATAGTAGAAAGTGTGTTATAATGGGGTTGCTCTTCTGTTATTTCTGCCATAACTTCTTTTACGAATGCTTTTTTGAGCTTCCATAAAATGTGCATGATTTCTTCTTCTTTATTGGTCAGTTTTTGCATGATTTTTTTATTTGAATCAAACCTACAACTATATTTTTAGTTATGCAACTAAAAATATAGTTAATTAACTAAAAAAACAGGTTTAGTGCTGAAATCAAATTTATTTTAGCACAAAAACATCAAAATCAAACAAGAATAAAGGGAACTTAGTATTACATGTAATTTAATGTTGTATTTTAAAATCTACAAAAAAACAATATTAATTTAAAGTATCTTATTGGAAACAAAGGTGTTATTTGTATTTTATAGTGATTTTTTTACCACAATAAGACTTTTGACTTTAAAACTTTCGACTTACTTATTTGTTTTCCAGTTTAATTAATTTTTGCAGCCAAATACAACCGCCTACCGAAAGAACTCCTAAACTTCCCATGACAAACCAATTGGTTTGGTAGCCAAATGCAGCAATGATTTCCAGTCCGGTTTTGGAACTTGCAATATGTGCCAAGCTGAAACTCATCGTAAACAAAGCCATGTAGCGACCTTCATGCCCTTTTGGCGCTCGGCTTAAAGCGAAAGAATTGGAAAAAGGGAAGATAAACATTTCTCCAAAAGTGATAAAAAGAATACTGACAATTAATATTCCAGCCCACATATTGAGCATTAAAACGTAGAAACTAATTGACATTAGCAGTGAACCCCAAAGAATAATTTTGAGTTTATCGATATTTTTCCTTTGGCTGATGCTCACAATTGGCATTTCCAGAAAGAAAATCAAGAGTCCATTTAAGGATAATAAAAGTCCGCTTTGAAATTCAGTCAGACCAAATTTTTCATTGTGATACAACGGCAAAGTGGTGAAAAGTTGAAAGAAAAGCATTGCTGTTATAAAACAGATAAAGAGAAAAATCCAGAATATTTTATCTTTAAAAACTGAAGCTGGTATTTCGGTTTCACTATTCGCTGTGTCTAAATCGGCTGGTTTTTTGCGTTCTTTTACTAATAATGTAAAAATCAAAATAGATACTATGCAAGAGCTTCCATCTACCCAAAATAATCCGCTGTAGCCTAAATTCATGATTATCAAACCTCCCAAAGCCGGCCCTGCAGTAAATCCTAAATTCACCGCTAATCGAACTAAAGTCAATGCTCTGGTGCGATTTTCAGGTTTTGCATACGTTCCCAGAGATACAAACATAGCTGGACGAAACATATCAGCAACGGTCATTATGAAGAACATTGCAAAACACAATCCCCAAAAAGTGCGTATGTATTGTACTAAAAACAGTAATATTCCGCTGGTGAATAAACTGAAAACCATGATTCTGTAAAAACCTATTTTATCGGATAATTTCCCGCCAAGCCAAGATCCTAACATAGAACCAAAACCAAAAGCAACCATAATCCATCCTACTTGAGCATAGGAAAAACTCAAATCTTCTTTTAAATATTTGGATAAGAAAGGTAAAACCATCGTGCCGGCACGGTTGATAAATGTAATCAGAGTAAGAATCCAAACTTCTCTTGTAAATCCTCTGAAATTATTTATGTAGCGTTGAAAAGCAGTTTTGAGCATATCTAAAATTATAATTTTGCAAAGGTAGAAAACTTTGTACCGATGCGTCTTTGTGTCCTAGTAACTTTTAAACTATTTTTGCATAAAAATAAGAACATGAGAACGCTATTCATTTTGTTGCTTTTAATACAATTGAATTTTGGCTTTGGCCAAAATAAATTTGACGTTTCGGCTGTAGCCAAATTTCAAAAGGAATTAAACACAGAATATGCGGATGCAAAGACAAGTCCTTTGACTACAGAAGATTTAGCAGAATTTAAAACACTTGATTTTTATCCTATTGACGAAAAGTTTTTTGTGACAGCAACATTTGTCAGAACAGAAAATGAGCGGCCTTTTGAAATGAAAACATCAACGGACAGGAAACCATTGTATGTAAAATATGGTGAACTTTCTTTTACAATTGATGGTCGGGATTTTAAACTGAATGCGTATAAAAATATTGAGCTTTCAAAAAAAGAAGAATATAAAGACTATTTATTTTTACCGTTTTCAGATTTGACTTCAGGTACCGAAAGTTACATTGGCGGTAAATATATCGATTTAAGAATCCCAAAAGGAGATACGATTGTCATTGATTTTAATACATCATACAATCCGTATTGCGCTTATAACCCTAAATATTCCTGTCCAAAAGTCCCTTTGGAAAATGATTTGAATATCGAGATAAAAGCTGGGGTTAAAAAGTTTCACGACTAATGGAATTCTTTAATCTGCATACGCATAAATATACCAATCAACCTAATGTGTTGGAACTAGTGAATCAATATCCACAGGAATTTGATGCCACAATTCCGTATTATTCCATCGGGATTCATCCGTGGTTTATTGTTGCAGAGCGCATAGAAGCTGACTTGACGATAATCGAAAGTAAATTACAAGAGGCAAATTGTCTCGCTGTTGGCGAATGCGGATTGGATAAACGTATCGATATTCCAATGGAATTGCAACAAATGGTTTTCGAAAAGCAATTGCTTTTGGCACAGCAATATCAAAAAACAGTTGTGATACATTGCGTTGCGGCTTTTCAGGAACTGATTGCGATTAAGAAAAAATTGAATATTTCAGTTCCAATGTTGATGCATGGGTTTTCAAAAAATATGCAAGTTGCCAAACAATTAATGGACAATGGATTTTATATTTCGTTTGGAAAATATTTATTGCTAAATAAGGAACTAGAAGCTGTTTTTAAAAGCGTTCCCAATAATCGATTTTTTCTGGAAACAGATACTGTTGAAGAAGGAATTGGGGTTGTTTATGAATTGGCAGCAAAATACAAAGGAGTTTCAGTCAAAGAAATACAGGAACTGGTGAATAATAATTTTAATACTGTTTTTAATCAAATAAACAGATAACCAAATTAACAAATAAACTTTTATTATGGCAGAGTGGACAGAAAGAGCCGAACTTTTATTCAAAAAAGAAGGTTTAGATAATTTGAAAAATGCAAATGTTTTGGTCGTAGGACTTGGGGGTGTTGGTTCTTTCGCTGCCGAATTTTTGGCAAGAGCAGGAGTGGGTACCATGACTATTGTTGATGGCGATGTAGTTGATATTACAAACATAAACCGACAATTACCCGCTTTACATTCTACCGTGGGACAACCCAAAGTTACTATTGTTGGGGATCGATTGATGGATATCAATCCAGAATTGAAATTGACTCGTGTGCAAGAATTTCTTTCGCCGGAGCGTGCTTTCGAAATTGTTTCGGAGGAATTTGATTATGTTTTGGATTGCATCGACAGTGTGACTCCAAAGTTGAATTTGATTATTGGCGCAAAGCGAAAAAGAGTAAAAATCATAAGCAGTATGGGTGCTGGCGGAAAAATGGAAGCTTCTAAAGTGAAAGTGACGGATATTACCAATACCGTGAATTGCTTCTTTGCTAAAACCATCCGAAGACGATTGAAAGAAGTAAAAATTGATAAACTGAAAGTGGTGTTCTCTTCTGAAATTCAAGACGAAACGAGTTTAAAAATGACCGACGGATCCAATTTTAAAAAATCATTTTACGGGACAAACAGTTATATGCCAGGATTATTTGGTTTGTATGCTGCAGAAACCGTGATTCGCTATTTACTTAAGAAATAGTGTTCAGTGTTCAGTCTCCGTTTCAGAAATTAGAACTCATAATTAATAATTTATAATTACAAATGATACAAACCGTAATTTTTGACATGGATGGTGTAATTGTCGATACAGAACCCGTTCACCGTTATGCTTATTTCAAACAATTTGATGAGTTAAATATAGCTGTTACAGAAGAAATGTATACTTCATTTACAGGAAATTCTACTCGGAATATATTTCAGAAATTGAAAGAAATTTTCGTAATAGAACAGGAAGTAGAAGATTTAATTCAAAGAAAACGCAATATTTTTAATGATGCTTTTGATAGTAAAGCAGATTTGGAATTATTGGAAGGTGTGGAAAATCTGATTAAAGAATTACACGAAAACGGGATGCAATTGATTCTGGCTTCTTCGGCTTCAAAAGTTACTATTGAACGTGTGTTTAGCAGGTTTAAGTTGCATGACTATTTTACGCATGTAGTAAGCGGGGAAGATTTCCCTAAATCGAAACCACACCCTGCTATTTTTGAACATGCAGCAAGTTTATCAATTGCACCAAAAGAAAGCTGTATCGTCATTGAAGACAGCACGAATGGAATAAAAGCGGCGAAAGCTGCCGGAATTTTGTGTGTGGGGTACAACAGTATTCATTCTGAAGCACAAGATTTATCGGAAGCAGATGTTGTGATTAATCATTTTAACGAATTGGGTTTTGATGCCGTTAAGAATATTGATTCTAAATTAAGGAATAATTAACATTTGAGAGCCACTGAATTTGTAAATTTGGAAAACATAAAAATTTATAACATGAAAAAAATAATTATTGTATTTGCCATTATTATAGCAAATTTCACCATTGAGGCACAAGTAAAAACACCTCAATCAAGTCCGAAATCTACACTTATGCAAGCAGTAGGTTTGACAGATGTAGAGATTAATTATTCAAGACCAAGTGCCAGAGGAAGAGCTGTTTTTGGTAATTTGATTCCTTTTGGAAAAGTATGGAGAACTGGAGCTAATGAAAATACAACAGTATCTTTTAGCGACGATGTTGTTATTGATGGTAAAACGTTGAAAAAAGGAAAATATTCGTTGTATACGATTCCGAAAATAGAAAGCTGGGAAATAATATTTTATAAAACTACTGATAACTGGGGTAATCCAGAAGAGTGGAAAGAAGAAAATGTAGCACTTAGAGCTACTGTTAAAACGGAAACGTTAAATAGAAGTGTAGAAACATTTACTATTGGAGTTAGTGGTTTAGACAATAACTTTGCATTTTTAGAAATGTACTGGGAGAATTCGTATGCAGCTATAAAATTTGAAGTCCCTACACAACAAAAAGCAACTGCTAATATTGAGAAAGCATTAGCAGGACCAACTGCTGGAGATTATTTTTCTGCAGCTCAATTTTTATTTCAATCGAACGGTGACAATGCAAAAGCATTGGTTTATGTAAACAAAGCGTTGGATATGACTAAAGACAAACCGTTTTGGTACAACAGACTGAAGTCATTGATTCAGGCAAAACTTGGAGATAAAAAAGGAGCGATCGAAACTGCAAAATTATCTCTTGCAGCAGCTGAAATTGCTAAAAACCAAGACTACGTAAAAATGAATAAAGAAAGTATCGCAGAGTGGAGTAAGAACTAATTATTCCAACTGTTTTACAAAAACCCCCGTCTCGGTAATTATCGAGACGGGATTTTTTTGTTTGAAAAATAAGAAATTATGATTTTAAATGTAGAACATAATACCATTTTGCTTTTAAAAATGCTACAATATTTATTAGTGATATTGTCACATCGAGTGCAGTCGCGAACCATTACAGATTTCGACTGCGCTCGATTTGACAAAAAATATTGGACTAAAAAATATTGACAAATGGTATTATAATCTGCGAATCTTCGGTCTATAAATTTTAGAAACTAAAACACAATCATTTAGTTTTAAAATAAAAGATGAATCTTAATTTTATTTAGGCTGTAATAGCTTTCTGTTTCCTGAAAATGGTCCATTGCAACAGCAACGAAATAACAATCGTTAACATGGCTCCTATGAAATTAAGCCATAAATAGCCCAGTTTTTCTTCTCCGCTTGGAAAAATATAAATGGCGTAATAGTAAATGATAAAAATGGTAATCTGACTTACTACGGCGCTATAAAAAATAGCTTTGGATTGTACTTTGTGTATATAAAACCCAACCAGAAAAATTCCCAATACAGTACCGTAAAAGATGGATCCAATGATATTTACCAATTGAATTAAATTTTCAAATAGCGTTCCGATACAAGCAAATAGTATTGCAATAACTCCCCAAAGTAATGTAAAGAATTTCGTTGCATTGAGGTAATGTTTTTCTGATTTTTCTTCTTTCAGATTGCGTTTGTAAATATCAATTGCGGTTGTAGATGCCAGTGCATTCAGTCCCGAAGCGGTAGATGACATTGCTGCTGAAATGATTACGGCTAACAATAAACCAATAAGTCCTTTAGGTAAATAATTAAGGATAAAGTGAAAAAACACATAATCTTTATCGTTGGTTTCACTGTTACTATCGGCTTTTAAGATTATTTCTTTAGCACGATCTCTTAAATCTTTTTCTTTATTGGACAAAGCCACTAATTCTTTTCGAAGGATTGGATTGTCATAATCTTGATTGAGCTGATCGATGTACAGCAGATTAATTACTTTTTTATCTTCGGATAGATCATCTAATTTTTTCTCCAAAGCATTGTATTCGCCTTTGTAAGCCGATTTTTCAATCATGGCTTTGTTGTTTGGATTAAAATTTAACGGAACAGGATTGAATTGAAAAAAAACAAAAACCATAACTCCGGTCAGTAAAATAAAGAACTGCATCGGTACTTTTAAAAGACCATTCATAATCAGTCCCATTTGACTTTCGCGAACTGATTTTCCTGATAAATAGCGTCCTACCTGAGATTGATCGGTTCCAAAATAAGCCAATGCAAGGAAAAACCCTCCTGTGATTCCGCTCCAAAAAGTATATTTTTCTTCCAGATCAAAAGAAAAATTGACAATGTCCATTTTGTCATTTGCACCAGCAATATGCAATGCACTGGTAAATGTCATATCATTAGGTAAATAATGCAATATCAGAAAAAAGGTGATTAGCATTCCGGACATAATCACAAACATTTGCTGTTTTTGAGTTACATTCACTGCTTTTGTTCCGCCCGAAAAGGTATAAATGATGACTAAAACACCAATAATAATATTCATGTAGGTAAGATTCCAACCCAATATAGCCGACAAAATGATGGCTGGTGCATAAATGGTCAATCCGGTTCCTAAACCTCTTTGGAACAAGAAAAGGATTGCTGCAAGTGAACGGGTCTTTAAATCAAATCTATTTTCCAGATATTCATAAGCAGTATATACTTTATATTTGTGGTATAAAGGAATGAAAGTGACGCAGATTACCACCATGGCAATAGGCAATCCAAAGTAGAATTGTACAAATCCCATTCCGTCATGATAGGCTTGCCCTGGTGTAGAGAGAAACGTAATTGCACTGGCTTGTGTGGCCATAACAGAAAGTCCCACAATATGCCAAGGCGTTTCATTACTACCCAGAATAAAATCTTCAACATTTTTACTTCCTTTGGTTTTCCAAGCACCGTAAATTACAATGAACAATAAAGTAACTATGAGTATAACCCAATCAAATAATTGCATAATTTAAGAGTATAATTTCATGATGAGACAAAAGATCAAGATATATATAGCATTGGCTACAAGTACCCAGGTATAATTCTTCTTCCAGGTTTTTACTTTTTTTGTTTCCATTTTAGATTGGGTTAGGGCTTGATTTTTTGAATAGGAATTTTTTCGGATGATTGTAACGAAATGATATTGGAAATTAATTTATAAGCACCGGTAACGCCCTCGGGTAATTCTCTAAAAAAGCTTAAGCCCGTATAAATATAGTGTCCTTTTCCGTAGGGAGCAATCAGTAAAGCACCATTTTTAGGGCTTTCCCCTTTATCATTTGAAGATAGAATAGGAGTGAAGGCTTTGTCGTATTCACTTGGGTAATACAATCCTTGCTCTTGTTTCCAACCTTGAAAATCTTTAGAAGTGATTTTGTTTGGGAAATTCAAAACGGGATGGTTTGGCGCTAAAAATCGAACTTCAGCATCTTCTTCGGTTACACGGTCGCGGGACAGTTTCAATGGATAAGGTGCGATATTTTCGGTTACAAGATCACCAGCTGTATTGTACTGAACGAGCATTGTTTTTCCTCCTTTTACAAAGTCAAAAAGTATCGTTTGTTTATTTGCTAATGCTGCAACAGTATTGTAGGCACGAACACCTGTCATAATTACATCAAAATTTTCTAATTTTTCGGGTGTTATTTCTTCGGGTTTAAGCAGTGTAACATTGTATCCCAATTGGGTCAGGCTGCTAGGAACTTCATCTCCAGCACCCATAATGTATGCAATTCTCTCTTCATTTGTTTTTAAATCCGTTTTGATGCATTTGGCTTCAGCCGATTTTAAAACTTGCTGTTTAGTGATATGGTCATAATTAATGATGATCTGTTCTTTGTCAAATCGTTTATTGTCAATAATTGCAACACTTTTGGCTACAGCTTCTTCGGATTTATTTGGTGCAGTTACCTCAAAATAAACAATTTGTTCCGTTCCCTTTTTTTCGATGTTAAAAGGAATTGATTTTGGAGAAACACCCCAGTTTTTTGGGAGTTCAAGTTGTAGATTTCCTTTTACGGCATCTTTACCCGTTTTAATTTTTACACCTACGTATTTAATTTTTGTGTCTTTAAAAAGTAATACTTTGTCCAAAATTGAAGTGGTAACCTCAGGAACGATGTCGAGATAATTGTACACTTCGCCTTTTACATCATCATTGTATTTATAAATAACGGTTCGCTCAAATGGGATTTCTATTCCGTTAATTTGAATATTAAAAACCACTTTAATTTCCCGAATAACATCTGGAATCCCTATGTTTTGTTGTTGATTTACGGAGTACATTCCAACGGTTCCATTTTCTCTTAACCAATACGGTTGTGTGTAGTCAATAGATTCGGGTAATTTTAAATCTAAGTTTATGTTATTTAAAATATTATTTTTTAATTCGCGATTTTGAGCGGTATTTATTTGTTCCGGTAAAGTGGTTACGCTCATTAATTGTATTGACGCTGAACTTCTGTTAATGGCTTCGAGTTTCAATTTGATAACGCTTCCGGGAGTAGCTTCCTGATTTTGGGCTACGGCTTCAAGATACAAACCTGAACAAGCTGCTATAATTTCTTTTATGGCTGCCGATTTCAGGGGTGCCCAGTGATTTTCATCTAATGCTTCCATCATGGAGTAGGCTTTCGCCAAATTTGGAATACTTGCCGAAGGATTATTGTGGTCGAATTCAGCTGTAATAGTTGTCAATAACACTCCGATGGCTTTTCCTCCTTTCACCCGGTTCCAAGAAGTATCAATTCCTTCAAAAAGCGATTTTTTTTCTTTTAAAGCGTCTCCATTTATAAACTCTAAATACTCTGTTTCTTCGCCACGCGCGCCAGTGCTTCCAAAGCCTTGCGATTGATGGCGACTGCGGCTTAATGCTGCTATTTCCTGATTTGATTTTCCTAATCCAGCATAATAAGCCCCAGTTTGCAGAGCAATTAAATTCTTTTTATCAGCGGCATTAAATTTTTCTATAGTTCCATAAAACCACCAAGAAGTATTAAAAAACTGGCGTTTGGTTTGCCAAGGTTTTACAAATTGTAATTGTTCGGGAAAAATAACAGGATTATTGGCCAGTTCAAAACTTTCTACGCTTAACATTGCCGATGAAGTGTGATGACCGTGGGTAGTTCCGGATGATCTATGGTCAAACCTGTTGACAATTACATCGGGTTGAAATTTTCTAATTGCCCAAATAACGTCGGCCAATACTTTTTCTTTATCCCAAATTTCTAAAGTTTCTGTCGGATTTTTGGAAAAACCAAAATCATTGGCACGAGAAAAAAATTGTTCCCCTCCATCAATTTTTCGGGCTTCGATAAGTTCTTGGGTTCTTATAACACCTAATAATTCCCGTAATTGTGTACCTATTAAATTTTGGCCACCATCACCACGTGTCAAAGACAAATATCCCGTTCTTGCTTTTTGTTCATTGGATAAATAAGAAATTAATCGGGTATTTTCATCATCAGGATGTGCTGCTATATAAAGTACCGAACCTAAAAAATTAAGCTTTTGAATTTGATTGTAAATTTCAACAGAATTTAGTTTTTGGGGTTGTTGCGCAATTGTTATATGGCAACATAAAAGAAATGTTAGAATAGTTGGTACGTATTTTTTTTGCATTTTTTTAAATTTAATTTGCAGTAACTTCAAATGTAGGAATTAAATAATTTTTTCTGAAATATTTTGGGTTTTCTTTAATAATAAAAAAAAGAGAGAAAAACCCATTAAGGTTCTCTCTCTCTCTTTTAAATAAAATTGGGATTAATCTCTATCACGCCCATGTCCATTTCCGCGCCCGTTTCCGTTTCCATGTCCATTATTTCCTTTATTTCGGTTATCATGTTTTCTATATTCTCTGCGGTTATCATTATCATATCTTCTATGATTATCATTCCCTCTTTGGCTTACATATACTCTACGGTTATTGTTATACCCTATATTTCTTTGTTCTCTTCCATGATATCCTCTGTAATATTTTACTTTATGATTATTAAAGTGGCTATACGGTCTTGAACCATGATAATCGTTTAATACTACTTTGTATCCATCATATAGATCATAGTTTCTATATTGATTTGGTAGATATCTTGAACGTATCCATCTTCCGCCTCCAAAATAAATGAATTGAGTGGCTCTTACATCGTAATACGCTTCAACATCTGGCAAATAATAATATTCAGCTTCTGCATATCCTACAGGTCCCCAAGATGGAGCCGTACCTATGTTTACACTTACTGAGACTTGTGCATGTATTGAACTTGATGCAAAAAGGATAATTCCTACGGCGAGTAATTTTAATGTTCTCATTTTTTCAAATATTTAATTAGTAATAGCTTTTTATAATAACTCTTTATTACGGTGCTTTTTTCATTAAGCCAACAACTGTGCCAAAACAAAAAAAACACCATTTAATTATATCTTTGTGCTTAAAAAAAAAGAGAGTCCCAATTTTTTTGGAACTCTCTTTTTAAATTATATGAAATCAGTATTAATTTTTCCCATTTCCATGGCCATTATTTCCTTTTCCTCCTTTATTCCCATTTCCTTTATTCCCATTATCTTTATATACTTTGTTTTTATTACTACGATTGGAACCTATTGATTTTTGAGGTTTACCTTTGTATCCTTTGTAATATTTTACTTTATGACTATTAAAGTTACTGTATGGTCTTGAACCATGATAATCGGTTAGTACTACTTTGTAACCATTATATAAATTATAGTTTCGGTATTGATACGGCAAGTTTCTCGAACGAATCCATTTTCCTCCACCAAAATAAATAAACTGAGTAGCTCTTATATCATAATACGCTTGAACATCCGGTAAATAATAATAATCTACAGCTGAGTAACCAACTGGACCCCATGCTGGAGGACTACCTATATTTACATTTACTGAAACTTGTGCTTGCATCGTATTACTGGATACTAAAAGTATCATTCCTGCGATGATTAATTTTAATGTTTTCATTTTTCAAAATTTTAATTAGTAATCAATTTATAGTAACTTTTCAATTACTATTTTTATTCCATTTTATAGTAAAGTCAACAATTGTACCAATAGGAACTCATTAACATTTAATTGGGTTCGGTAAGATTTCATAAAAAAATAAACAATGATTCATTTCCTTTTTCTACAGCTATAAATTTATTTGCAATAAAAGTCTAAGACGATTAAGCAAAACCTTAACTTTTGCAGGAACTTCTTTTGGAGTGTTTAAAACCGAAGTTGGTTTTTTTCAGCAGCTAACATTTGAGTTGGAACAACACTTAATGACAATACCAACATCATTAAGTAAAAGGTGCCTTTTTCATTTCTTTATAGGTTTTTAGTTGTTAATTTCTGTACTATAAAAGTAAGCTATATTACTTAATGTAATCTTATATAATTATGATATTAAATTACATAATTTTCACTTTTGGAATATTAAGAGTATTTAATGTTTTTAAAATCAGATTTTTAAATTGATTTGCACAAAATGGTGACTGCTAAAAGGAACTTTTGTTATTTAAAAATTACGGTACGTGGCTTGCCTAATTCAAAATCCTGAAAGCCAAAATCAGTAGTTTCAAAAGCGTTGGTTTTGAAAATATTTTCACCATTCCCCGGTATTGATGGATAGTACGAAAGTGAAATTTGGAAAGAACTAAATACTAAAAAATCATTATTTATTATTAATCCAATCCCAATTTTAGAATAGGCTTTATTTTCCAATAATCCTTTTTCGGGATTTCCCAGCATCGCAATTGAATAGTTAAAATAGGGGTTTAATCGAAATCCCCAAAGATTCCAAGGTGCATAAGCTTGAGTTTGCAAAGTCAGTATTGCTTTTTCGGTTCCGTAATCAGCACTATTAAATCCGTGAATACCGTAATTTTCATTAATATTAAGTTGATCGCCAATAATATCCACGCGATTGGAACCAATAATTAATTGAGGTTTAATGAACTGCCGCAATTTCCATTTTCCAAAACTCATTAAATTAGTAAAATAATTAGCCTGAAAAGAAAAAGCATTCTGTTTAGTATTTGATTTTTCAAAAAAAGTACCCAACTCCAAATTAGCACTTAGAAATCCCCATTTATAAAAATTCCCAAAAGCTGCCCGAGCTCCTAAATAATAACGGCCCAGATTGTTTTTATATTGATAGCCCGAAGTTATACCAAATATTTTTCCAATAGGTACATCTTCAATAATTCCATTTTTGAAAATATAACTGTCTTGAACGAATTTACGGGAAGTGATACCAATTCCTATAAGTGAAAATTTTTCATCAGAATAAAAATCATTAGGATCATAATCAATTATTGGACTTTCCAGATATTTTACATTCAAAAATCGACCAGCAACTACTAAATTCGTAGTTCTATCATTCTCCGTATTTTTTTTGAAAATCCTAAAAGCACGACCAAACCATAAATCTTGTGAATTGTATTTGAAATTTTGGAAAGCAAATACGGCATTAGTATCAGGAATTGTATCTTTTCTAAACTGTTTGTCAAAATAGATTCCACCAGCCCATTTTGTGAATGGAGAATAAAATGGTCGTTCGATGTTTATACTTTTACTATAATAATCATCTAAATCGATATGATAATTCACGGTGGTTTTAATGAATGTATTCTTGAAGTTGGGAATGGTGTACTGTATACGATAAGCATTTTTGCCATCGCTGAATCTGTTTGTGAATTCAGTATTAAATTCATGACCTGAACCCAAAATATTACGATCATTTAGTTCAAAACTGCTTCTCGAACTTGATATGGAACCCTTTGGAATAATACTCCACGTATCTAAAACCCGAATGTAAACATCTACTGAATCCTTATTATTGCTAATCAATTGCGGGGTTACATCAACCCGACTGATATATCTTTGAGTTCTTATTAAACGTTCAGATTCTTTTACTAATAAGGAATCTAAGGGTTTGTTTTTTTTGATAAGCAATAAGTTCCTAATGGCAAGCCTGTTTGTTTTGATGTGAATTCTGTTTCCAGTTCGCTCAGCCCAGTTTTTAGGTTGTTTTGTAGTATCAATTTCAGAATAGCCAAATGGATCTAATGTAACAATATTGATTTTCCTGATAATTTTTCCTTCAAAGTTTTTGAATTTTTTTGGCACTATTTTTTCCTTATTGTTTTTTGCATTAACAGGTCTGAAAACTAATTTATGAAAGAGTTTGGTAAATTTATTTTTTTTGGAATAGGTTTGAATTTGCTTATACACTACTGAAGAATCTTTTTCCTTCTTGTCTACTTGAGCAAAAGAAATCTGATAGCAGCAGAAAATCAAAATAGTTAGAATCAGTTTTTGTTTTTTAAACATGATAAAAAAAATAATTTTAAACATTGTTAACAAAACAAAAGAAAAAATCTTTTAAGTACTAGTTCGAATTAACAAAATTCAGAATTTGAATATTCGAATTTACTATTTTAGAAACTATTCATTGGTTTTATTAGCATCTTTTTCTGTTGTAGTTTCAGTAAACACCGGAACTATAATATCTGTTTTAATGATGGTTTTTTTTGGTGTAGATTCTGAATCAAACAGCGGTAATTTAATATTACGCCAAGTATACGTTTTTGGTAAATGATCTCCCATCAGGTATCCCCAGGGTTCTAAGGGTTCTATCCTGTCAAAAATTACTTTAAGTACTGCCAGAACTGGAAGTGCTAAAAACATACCGGAAACTCCTGCAATTGCGCCACCTATAATAATCCCAATAATCGATACAAACGCATTTATCTCTACTTTAGAACTTACAATCATAGGGACCAAAATGTTATTGTCAATTAACTGAACAATTATGGTAATAATAATTATCCCAACTATTATGGATAAATCCGGTGAACCTGTAAGCGAAGCCACAATACTCAGCACTCCTGCAAAAAGTATTCCTATGTAAGGAATTAGATTTAAAATCCCTGTAATTATGCCTAGTAAAATAGCATACTTAACACCAATAAGCATGAATCCGAGCGTAGTCATTACTGAAACTAAAATCATTTCTATAATTAATCCAACAATATAACTGTTGATGGCTATTTTAATATTAGTTAAAATATTTTTTAACTGTTCATGATTCTCTTTCTTGAAAAGTTTAGATAAAAACAGCATGAAATGTGTTCTGTACAGTAGTATTAAAAAAGTATAAATGGGTATTAAAGTCAAATTGACTAAGGTGTCCGTAAATGACATTATAGTCGTACCAATCATTTCTTTTCCTTTTTCCATGGAATCTTCGGTGGCAGTATCCAAATATTGTTTTTGTTCCCTAGAACTTAAATGAAAATTATCTTTGATAAACCCTTGAATATTTCTAATATGAATATTTATATTTCTTTCAATTTTATCAAAATCATTGGCAATATCACTAATCTGAAAGGAGAGGAATACAAAAAGAGCAATAAAAACTAATACAAAAAGAAGTACTGAAATCATTACTGCCAATACATGTGGGAAATGGAGTTTTGATTTTAAAAATTGAACGATAGGATACAATAATATTGCAAATAAAAACGACATCATTATGGGAACCAATATATCCTGACCAATATAAAAAACAAAAAGAAGAGCCATCAATCCCAATAAAATCAGGGTTAATTTAGCATAAAATGGAAGTTTTAAGATCTCATTCATATTCTCTTATTTTTTAAATAACGAATTTATTATTCAATTATGAATCGCATTGTTTCTAATTGACAAATATGAAGTGTTAAAGAAATTAAAGTATTATATATTTCTCATTAATAGTTGTAAAATTATCACTTTTAATCAATTGATTTGCAAAATAGAATGAATTGATAATTAACTTTTTGTAAAATTACAATTAATCCATGAATTCTCTATGCTCAAAATGGTCTTTCAGTATTGAAATCCCTTTTTGCAAAAGCAGGTTATTTGGATAAATAATTTTTTCTCCATCAATGGTTTTTAAGTAGACATGAAAAGCACCAATATCCTCAATCTCTGCTTCAATGGGGAAATCTTTATCATGGATTTTTATGACATCCCCAATTTTAAATGGAAAAGAAAAAAACAAAATAACACCTGATGTGATGTTGCTCAAAATAGACCATTGGGCAAACATAGCAACACCCACAACGGTTGTAACAGAGGTAAGTCCAATAAAAATGTCTTTGGTCTGAACTCCCCAAATTATTATTAAGGCAATAATTACCAAAATATTGATAAATAAGTGAAGGTATTTAATCACTAAATTGGTTCTATGCTCAAGAGTTTGGTTTGATTTAGCGTAGCGTCGTACCAGCTTTGTTGAAATAATACGGAATAAAATCAGTAAAATTCCCAGAATTCCTGTTGCAATTAGTTCTCTTGTATATTCTTGAAAAAAGGCCATATTCATAATTTAATTACGCTAATTTACTCAAATATTCATACACTTTGTCCGTAGGCATTCCCATTACATTCGCATACGAACCTTCAATTTTTGAAACACCTATAAAACCGATCCATTCCTGGATGCCATAAGCACCCGCTTTATCATACGGTTTGTAGTTTTCTAAATAATAACGAATCGATTCGTCGCTTAATTGGTTGAAAGTAACTTTGGTCACTTCGTGTAATAAATCAATTTTTTCATTGGTTTTAAAACAAACGGAAGTTATTACTTCATGCGTCGCATTTGATAATGATTTCAAAATTTCAAAGGCATCTTGTTCGTCTTTTGGTTTGCCCAATGCTTTATTGTTATGCCAAACGATGGTGTCGCTGGTTACCAGAATTTCATTCGATTTTAACTCTCCTTCAAAAGCGCTGGCTTTCAATTCAGCCAGATAATTAGTGATTTGCTCCGCTTTTAATTCCGGAGGATAAACTTCCTCAATTTCTTTCAATCGAATTTCAAAATCCAAGTCTAAATCCTTGAAGAATTGCTGTCGTCTCGGTGAACCCGAAGCCAGAATTAAAGTGTACTTTTTTAATTTATTTTTAAGCATTGTATTTTATATTTAAACTTATAACAATAACGGATAGAATTCCAAATAGCAGAACCCATTTTAACAGCAGACTCAGCGTATGGAACTCTTTTTTAGATTTTGCAGTCCAAATTTTTACGGCAAAATAAAACAATGGTCCCACAACAAAAAGCAATAGATATACAGTTGTAAATATTAACTCAAGGAGGTATTTATTGATGTAATAAAGCATAAAAAGAATAGGGATAAAGCTCAATCCAAAAACTATTTTTGCGGCTCTCGATTTGCCTATTGTAATTGGTAAAGTATTCATTCCTTGGTTATAATCACCATCAACATCTTCTATATCTTTAATTATTTCCCTCATGAAATTAAGAAAGAAAGTAAATAACGCGTAATCTAAAAGAATTGAAAAAAGAACGCCCATTTGTTGTTGATTTCCTTCATGAATCGTCGGGAATAAATCAAAAATCCCAATGATAATCACACTAAAAGAAAGCAACAATGCCACAATAATATTACCAATAACCACCATTTGTTTCAGGCTTGTTGCATACAAATAAAGCGTGGCTGCAATCAGAATAAAAATAGACGCAAAACCAGGTTTTACTATAACATTTGACAGATAAAAGCCAATAGCGACACCGGCAACAGTAAGTCCAATGTATAAATTATACGCATTGGTTTCAGAAATGGTTTTGCCTACTATTACGTTGTTCGGTTTATTGATAGTATCCGTATTTTGATCAAAAATATTATTGATAACATACCCTCCCGCAGCGATTAAAATGGTTGATAAAACCAATAATCCATATTGCCAATCGGCTAATGCCAAATGAATATCCTGAAATTTAAAAAAAACAAACCTGAAAATAAGCTGCATAAAAGCAAGCATCAGTAGGTTTTGATAACGGATTAGTTTTAGAAATGGCAGCATTTATTTCATTTAAAATTTATAAATAATAACTAATCGTGTTTCCCATCAAAATATGTCATCCATTTCCCTTGTGCTTTCATAACTTGTTCAATAACATCTCGTACAGCTCCTCTTCCTCCGTTTTTATGTGAAATATATCTGGAAATAGCTTTGATTTCAGGACTTGCATCCTGCGGACAAGCTGGTAATCCCACTAATTTCATAACGTGATAATCTGGAATATCATCGCCCATGTACAAAACGTGTTCTGGATTTATTTGGTATACATCAGTATATTCATCAAATGTTTCTACTTTATTTGGTGTACCCAAATGAATATCAGTAATTCCCAGATTTCGTAATCTAACGCGAACACCTTCGTTGCTTCCTCCCGAAATAATACAAACATTATAACCGCTTTCTACCGCAGCTTTCATGGCGTAACCATCACGAATATTCATGGTGCGAAGAATTTCTCCTTCATTGGTTACAAAAACAGAACTGTCAGTAAGTACGCCGTCTACGTCAAATATAAACGTAGTAATATCATTCATTATTTCTTTATAACTTTTTGCCATTCTCTTGTATTGATTGTGTTAGTGTTTTATAAATTTTAAGGTGATTTTCATTGGATAAAAAAGCTTCATGTGCTTCGATAGTTGCATTGTCATTGCGTTTTGCCGGTCCAGTTTGAGCTTCTGACGGCGAAAGTAACATTATTTTTTGAGCTGTTTCTGTAATTAAAGGGTTTAAAATTTCAAAAGGAACCTGATGTTCCTGACAAATTTCCTGGCCTATTTGGTACAAATGATTGGTGAAATTATTGACAAAAACCGCTGCAACATGCAATGCTTTTCTCTGTTCGGAGTTGATAGCGAAGATTTTATCAGAAATTGATTTGGCCACTTTATCCAATAATTGATAATCTGTTGCATTTTCGCTTTCTAAACATATTGGAATTGTTCTGAAATCAACCGCCTTGTTTTTGGTAAAAGTCTGCAAAGGATAGAAAACTCCTTTTCGATTATTGTCATCCAAAACTTTCAAAGGAACGCTTCCGGAGGTATGAACCACCAAACGATTTTTGAAAGGAAGTTGCGAAGAAATGACCTCAATGGCATCATCAGAAACGGCAATAATATACAAGTCGGCTTCAGCTAAAGTATCCAAATCATTTGTAATCTGACTTAAATCGAGTAGGTGAGAGACGCTTCCTGTTTGTCTTGAAAAAACTTGAACCAATTCGATTTCAGCTCCCAGATTTTGAGAATTTTGAAATGCCGCAATCAGATGTTGCGCTACATTTCCTGAACCAATAATTATAACTTTAGTCATATGACAAAATTAGCAAAAAAATATTAAGAGTTTTATTCAATTTTCGATTGGGTAACAAACTGTAACATCAATTAAAATATACTTTTATCCCAGAAAACAGAGCAACTTAATTTTGGATTAAATTAACAAATGCGCGAATATAGAAGTCAACATTTTTAAGTACTTTTGTGGCACTTTTACAAAACATAATCCCATAAAAATGGATAAAAAAATATTTTCTTTTTTGTTTTCTACTCGATTAATGGCCCTTTTATTTATTTCTTATGCCGCTGCAATGGCTACCGGAACTTTTATCGAAAGCAAGTACAATACCGACACAGCAAAAATTTTAATTTATAACGCCTGGTGGTTTGAGGCCATACATGTATTTTTCATGATTAATTTCATTGGAAATATCAAGCGTTATCAGTTATTAAAAAAAGAAAAATGGGCCACTTTATTACTCCATTTGTCTTTTATCTTCATTATTGCTGGTGCTTTTGTAACACGTTACATCAGTTATGAAGGGATGATGCCTATTCGCGAAGGCGCAACTGAAAATCAAATTTTTTCAGATAAAACGTTCCTGACTGTTTTTGCAGACGGGGAATATAATGGGGAAATGAAACGCAGGGTTTTTGAAAAACAAGTACTGCTTTCTCCTGCTACCAACAATGATTTCAGTATTTCAGGTAAGTTTGCGGATACACCATTTGAAGTAGAATATGAAAATTTCATCATGGGAGCCAAAGAATACATCAAACCCGATCCTAAAGGAACTGTGTTTTTGAAAATTGTAGAAGCCGGAGACGGCGGTCGTCACGAGCATTTTTTGAAAGACGGTGAAGTTCAAAATATTCATAATGTATTATTTGCTTTAAATAAACATACTGACGGAGCCATAAACATTAATACGACAGGAAGTGCTTATACGATTCTAACGCCTTTTGAAGGAAACTTCATGAGAATGGCTGATAAACTACAAGGCAAAGTGACTAAGGATACTGCACAGCCATTGATGATGCGTTCGTTATACAGTATTGGCGAAATGCGATTTGTATTTCCAGATCCTGCAGTAAAAGGTGTTGTTGATTATGAATCTGAGAATGATTTTAAAGCAAAGAACCATGAAGATGCATTATCCATAAAAATTACTGCCGATGGCCAAGAAAAAACGGTTACTGTTCTAGGTTCCAAAGGTAAATTAGGAGATTCTAAAACAGTGAAAATAGGTAAAATCGATTATACTTTTTTTTACGGAAGTAAAGCGTATGTATTGCCTTTCAAGATAAAATTGAATGATTTCATTGCACAGAAATATCCGGGAACAGAGAAAAGTTATTCCTCATTTGAGAGTAAAGTTACCGTTGAGGACAAAGAACCTTTTGATGCCAGAATATATATGAATAATGTGTTGGATCATGATGGATATCGCTTTTTTCAATCGGGGTTTGATCCTGATGAAAAGGGAACAATATTATCCGTAAACCACGATTTCTGGGGAACTACAATTACCTATATTGGTTATTTTATGCTGTATTTTGCGATGATGGCGATTATGTTTACTAAATATTCCCGTTTTGCAGATGTAAAAAGAAAATTGGAAGTTGTAAAAATGAAGAAAGCGAAGCTCTTGACAATTTTGCTTTTGTTGTTCAGTTTCAATAGTTTCGCACAGGAGCAAGAACACAATCACGCGGATCATGAAGGGCAAGCTCATACTGAAGCCGAAGCAACGCCGGCAGCACATGCAAATCATACTAAAAAAGTATTGAGTCAAGACGAACTAAATGCTTTGATTACTAAATATAAAGTTCCAGAAGTGCATGCTGCAAAATTCGGAAGATTAGTTATTCAGGATGCTGGTGGAAGGATGAAACCTATCAATACGTTTTCTTCTGAATTGTTGCGAAAAGTAAGTCATGATGATTCTTATAAAGGAATGAATTCTGATCAAGTATTTTTGTCCATGACACAATATGCGAGTTATTGGATTGAAATTCCAATTATCTACATCAAACCGGAAAACGATAGTATCCGAAAAATTATTGGTATCGATAAAAAAGCAAAATACGCTCCTTTTGTCGCTTTTTTTGATGAAAAAGGGAATTACAAACTTTCTAAATATCTTGAAGAGTCATTCAAATCAGCAAATCCAAACCAGTTCGAGAAAGGTTTTATCGAAACTGATAAAAAAGTAAACTTGATGGAATCTGCGCTAAGCGGACGAATATTGAAAATTTTCCCCATTCCAGAGGATAAAAACAACAAATGGATTTCTTATTTAGAATTGAATGAATCCGGTCTGAAAGGAATGGAAGCTACCTATACTAAGAGTGTATTGCCATTGTATTTTGGTTCGTTGGCTAATGCTTCCGTTTCCAATGATTATAAAACAGCCGATGAATTACTGGAAAGCATGAACGGTTTCCAAAAAAGATTTGGCAGCAAAGTGAGACCAAGTGAAGAAAAAATCACGACCGAAATATTGTATAATACATATGATGTTTTCAAGAAACTTCCTTATTGGTATATTTTAGCGGCGATTTTGATGTTGTTTTTTACGATTTTGCAAATCTTCAAAGAGCGCAAAGTATTAGCTATAGCAGTAAATACAATGCATATTATTATAGGATTATTATTTGTATTGCATACTGCAGGTTTAATTGCCCGTTGGTATATTTCCGGTCACGCACCTTGGAGTAATGCATATGAATCGATCATATATATAGCTTGGGCAACCATGTTTTTTGGTTTGGCATTTGATATAAAATCAAAATTGACTGTTGCTTCATCAGCCTTTGTAACCGCAATGATTCTTTGGGCTGCTTATCAAAACTGGATTGATCCGGAAATTGCAAATTTACAACCCGTTCTGAACTCCTATTGGTTGATGATTCACGTTGCAGTAATTGTGGCGAGTTATGGACCTTTTGCGCTAGGAATGATTTTAGGATCTGTTTCACTGTTACTGATTTTGTTTACCAATGAAAAAAACAAAGCCAAAATGGATTTGAATATTAAGGAAATCACGTATATCAATGAAATGGCATTGACAATAGGTTTGATTATGCTTTCTATTGGAAACTTTCTTGGTGGACAATGGGCTAATGAAAGTTGGGGACGTTATTGGGGTTGGGATCCAAAAGAGACTTGGGCTTTAATTAGTATTATGGTATATGCTTTTGTAATTCATGCTCGATTTGTACCTTCTTTACGTGGAAAATGGATTTTTAATTTGATGAGCATGTTTGCCTTTATATCTATTTTGTTTACGTATTATGGTGTGAATTTTCACTTGGTAGGATTGCATTCCTATGCGAGCGGAGAAGCCCATTCCTTAAATTGGATATGGTATTCATTAGGAGGAATAGCTTTATTTGGTGCTGTTTCGTATCCAAAATATAAGAAGTATTACAAGAAATAAAATTTGATAATTCTCATAAAAAAAGGTTCAACTTTATAGTTGAACCTTTTTTAGTTTTATCTGAAAATGATGTTTTTTACACTTTTCCTAACGTATATAATTGTTGCATTGTAGGAGTCAAACTTCCACCGGCAGGCTCAAGTGTAATTCCAAAAGCTTCTGCTTCATTAGCATTATTGACCGCAAATAATTTTTGTTCATTTACATCAAAGTTTTCCAATAATCCAATGCTTGTTGGAGTCAACGGGCTTAATTTCAATGCCCAAACCTGATATACCATTCCTTTAGGTGGTTCCGGCAAACCGGCAGCATCAATATAAACTACTTTAGTTTCTTGATTCCAGTACACTTTTGCAAAAGATTCTGGAGCAACTGCTTGTCCTCCAAGAGCAACAACAGTATTTTTTGTGTCTCTTACAACCGCTAAACTGGTTTCGTTTGTTGTATTTTTTAATTTTAAGACGTTAAATTCTTTTTCTAATTTGGCTTTCTCAATTTCAGTATTGACTACTTGTGTATTGGTTTGATCCAATTGATTATATTGGTAACCAATTCCCACTAATAATAGTATTGCCGCTGCCCAACCAATGTATTGAGACCAATTTTTGGATGGCTCTAATTGAATTACCGCTGCATGTTTAAGCTCTAATTTTTCTTTTATTTTTTCAAAATTAGCCACAGAATGGAACGGCGAAAAGCTGGAAGACAAAGCAATAATGGCTTTTTCAATCGCTATAATTTCGTCGTTAATTTCCGGATTATTTTTTGCCATGATGTTTACCTCTTCGTTTTCAGGCTCACTGAGTAAACCATAAACATAGAGTTCTAGTATGCCTGATCCTATATATTCTTTTGTTTCCATTATACTTTCAAATAATTTCTTAAGTCATTAATACAATTTCTATTTTGTGTTTTTACCGTTCCTAAAGGAATTACCAATTCGTCCGAAGCTTCCTGTTGGGTGTAACCTTTAAAAAACAGTAAATCGATTATTTGAATACATTTCGGTTTTAGTCTTTTTACAAATTCCTGCATACCTATAGCATCCATTTTGTCGGCAAGTTTAGAACTGTCTTCAAAATGATTTACGAAATTATCAGTGGAAAGGTTTTTTTGACTGTTATTAAAGTTTTTAGAACGCAGCTTATCAATAGAAGTATTTCTGGCAATGTTCAGAATCCAAGTATAGAATCTTCCTTTACTTTCATGATAGGAATCTATGTTTTTCCAAATTTTTACAAATACATCCTGAAGGACATCTTCTGCTTCTTCTCTATTTTTTACAAGAACATTAATAACCGAAAATAAACTTTTGGAATACATATCGTAAAGATGTGTAAATGCCCTTTCGTCTTTCTTATAAATTAATACTAATAACTCTTCTTGACTCATATCTTATATTTTACTATTACAAACTTATACATTCTTATTCACAAATGACTGATTTTGTGATTGACTACATAAAAAAATAATTAAAAGTAAAATAGTTATGATTTTTTTAAGTATTTAAGGTACTGATTATCAATTATTTGAAAAATAAATTAATTTTTTATTAAGATTTTTAAAACCAAAATAAATACAATCCCGTAAATGCTTTTATAAACTTTTAACTTATAACAAAATGAAAAAAACAAAAATGATTTTAGGTCTATCGCTAGTGGCGATTTCGGGCTTAATATTAGTAGCTGCGGATCACATCGATGCTCCGGCAACAATGTCTGGTGACGCAGGTGACATTACTGATGTGTATGCTTTTCAAGGGCAAAACACAAGTAATTTAGTATTTACAGTGAACACACAAGGATTGTTAAGTCCTAATGCTACAGGTGCTGCTACATTTAAAGAAAATGTAATGGTCGAAATCAACATTGATAACACAGGTGACAATGTTGAAGACTTAGTGATTCAAGCAATCAAGAGAGGTGACAAGATGTATTTCTTTGGACCGGTTGCTCCAGGAACTACAGGAACATCGAGTACGGTTAAAACGGCTGCTGCTTCAGGCAGTGTTACAATATCTTCTTATGGTGCTGCTGCTTTAACTGCTGAACAAAACGGAATGAAATTTTTTGCAGGACCAAGAGACGATCCATTCTTTTTTGATTTAGGTCAATTTAAAGCGATACTTGGAGGAACAGCAACTGGATTTAAAAATCCGGGAACAGATACATTTGCAGGAACTAATGTAATGTCAATAGTAGTAGAAGTTCCAAAAGCAATGTTAGGCTCTTCAAGTACAGTTAATGTTTGGGCTGAAACTAAGAAAAAGCAATAATTAATTTTATTTAAAAAAGTAAAAACATGAAATCGAGATTCACGATTTCCAAAAAAACTTAAATATAAAGATCATGAGTAAAACAAATAAATTCAAAATTATAACAATCGCACTAGTAGCTGCAGTTGTTTCAGTAAATTGTGATAATGACGATTCTAACGGTGATTCTACTGTAAGCCTTGATTTTACAGGAACTTATGTTCAGCAAGATCAAATGGCAAGACCGGCAATCAACACTGTATTCATCGCTGCAGGGCAACCTAAAGATGATTTTAATGCTGCAATTCCTTCAGCAATGGGAGCTAAATACCAATCTATTTTTCAATCTAGATTATTGGCTCTAAACCCAGCGTATTCTACAAATGCTTTAGGGCAAACAGCTGCTCAGTTTACAGGTCTTTTGGCTACAGATGTATTAGGAGTTTCTAAAACAGCAAAAACGACTTTCTTTGATGGAACTAATGTCTTGACAGGAAGAGCTTTGGCCGATGATGTAATTGATGTGGAATTATTATTGATTTTTGGAGGATCAGCAGGTACTTCAAATCCTACTCTTACTAAAGATAATGTAAATGCAAATGATAAAGCATTTGGAACAACTTTCCCTTACTTAGCTTCAGCTTGGTAGTATTTCTATAAAAAAAGACAGAGTGTATGTAATAATCTTCGCTCTGTTTTTTTACAAAACAAACAAACAAACAAACAAACAAACAAACAAACAAACAAACAAACAAACAAACAAACAAACAAACAAACAAACAAACAAAACAATTAGAGTATGAAAGCTTTAAAAACAATATCATTTTTAGTTTTCACAATCCTATTCATTTTCGGTTGCGAGACTAAATCAGAACAAATTACAAATACGGAAGACTACAATAAATATTTGACTTTAAAAGACAATAAATCAGTGACTTTTGCACATAAAGAAATTGACTTTTGGCAGAAAAAATTTGATGAAGCTCCAAATCAAATCAGTTATTTAAGTCAATTAGCATCAAATTACAACATGCTTTTCGAATATACAGGCGATATTAAAAACCTATATAAAACAGAAGAATTATTGACAAAATCAAACGAAGCGTATGATTACTCCAGAGTTTCTACTGTTCGATCTTTGGCAAGAAATTATATTTCACAACACCGTTTTAAAGAAGCATTGGTGTTAGCTAATAAAGCATTAGCAATAGGCGAAGGAAAAAAAGAAACTCAAAAATTACTTTTCGACGTTCAAATGGAGTTGGGAAATTATCCCGAAGCAGTTAAAAATCTGAATGCTATTAGAGACATGAATAGTTTTGATTATTTGATTCGCTTGGCAAAATGGAACGATCACAAAGGTGACTTGAATACTGCAATAACTTTAATGGAAAAAGCAAGAGATATTGCTGAAAAAGACGACAATAAAGGACTTAAAATTTGGTCCTATTCTAACCTTGGGGATTTTTATGGTCATGCCGGAAGAATTCAGGAATCGTATGACAGTTTTCTTAAAACATTAGCATTAGACCCTAATTATTCCTATGCTTTAAAAGGAATTGCTTGGATAGTTTTCTCCAAAGAAAGAAATACAAAGGAGGCAAATAGAATTATTGATGCTATAGCTGTAACCCATAATACGCCTGATTTTTATTTATTGAAATCTCAAATTGCTCAATTTGAAGGAAATAAAAACAAGGAGATAAAAAACAGAAACGCTTATTTTTCTATGATGAAAAATAATAATTATGGCGCGATGTACAACAAATACAATGCTTTGATTTATGCCGATGACAAAAAAACAGCTTCAAAAGCATTAGAAATTGCCAAAATTGAAGTGGAGCACAGACCTACAGCTGATTCCTATGATTTATTGGCTTGGGCATACTTAAATGTAGGCGAAAATAAAAAAGCATTGGAAGTTGCTCAGAACCATGTGGTTGGAAAATCCTTTGAACCAAAGGTACAATATCACTTGGCAATGATTTACAAATCGAATAATTTAGCGCTTAAAGCGAAACCTATTAAGGAAGAATTACTATCCAGTTTGTATGAATTAGGACCCAATTTTGACAAAAAGGTAAACCAATTGTAGCGTATGAAAAATATTATTTTAGTGATGATTACCCTTTTTGGGTTGTCTTCCTATGGCCAAATTCAAAAGGGAAAAGTGTTGGATAGTGATGGAAATCCTGTTGAAAACGCTTATTTAGTGAATATAAATTCTGAAAGTCATGCCCATACGAATGAATTCGGATTGTTTAGCTTGGATAAAACAGTTTTGGGAGATGTGATCAAGATAACTGCTTTAGGATATAAAAAGTCAAATTTCACCATTGTTTCTTCAGATGATACAATTATTTTAGAAGATGATATTTTTAGATTAAATGAGATCGTAATCCAACCGAAACTTTCGGCTATGAATGTAATTTCGAAGATAGATTTGCAAACGACTCCGGTAAATTCTTCGCAGGAAATTCTTCGAAAAGTACCCGGATTATTCATCGGGCAACATGCCGGTGGAGGAAAAGCGGAGCAAATATTTCTTAGAGGTTTTGATATTGATCACGGAACAGACATTGCTATTTCAGTAGATGGAATGCCAGTAAATATGGTTTCTCATGCACATGGTCAGGGGTATGCCGATTTGCATTTTGTAATTCCGGAAATAGTAGAAAAAATAGATTTTGGAAAAGGAACGTATTATGCCAACAAAGGGGATTTTGCAACGGCAGGATACGTTGCTTTTCAAACTAAAGATAAAATCGAAAAAAGTAGTATCGGTCTCGAGATAGGACAATTCAACACGATGAGAACAGTAGGATTGTTTAATCTTTTGGGCAACCAAAAAACACAAAGCGCCTATATTGCAACAGAATATATTCTAACGGATGGTCCATTTGATTCTCCCCAAAATTTTAATCGAATCAATCTGTTAGGTAAATATTCAGCTATTTTGAATGATAACAGTAAGTTTTCAATCTTGGCTTCTCGCTTTTCCAGCAAATGGGATGCTTCTGGACAAATTCCGCAACGTTTGATTGACAATGGAACGATTTCAAGATTTGGTTCTGTTGATGATACTGAAGGCGGAAATACGTCCCGAACGAACTTCAATGCGAGTTTGATCAAGCCAATTGATGAAAATACATTCTTGAAGGCCAATGCTTTTTATTCGAAATATCAATTTGAATTGTATTCTAATTTTACTTTCTTTTTGGAAGATCCAATAAACGGAGACCAAATTAAACAGAAAGAAAACAGGGACATTTACGGAATGAATGCGGAATTGAACAAGAAAACGAAATTAAATGATGTAGATGTTTTGTTACAATTTGGTGGAGGTTTTCGTGCGGATGCTACAAAAGACACGGAGCTTTCACACACTTTGAACAGAAGAACGGTTTTAGAAAATATAAAATTAGGAGATATTGATGAGTCTAATTTGTTTACCTATTTGAATTCTGAATTTACTTTTGGAAAACTAATGATTAATCCAGCCATTCGATTGGATTATTTCAAATTCAATTATCAAGATAAGTTGACTACGGATTACAAAACACAATCGGAATCCAAAGTCAAGTTTTCTCCAAAGCTGAATTTCATTTATTCGCAAAATAACAATTTGCAGTTTTTTATAAAATCAGGAATGGGTTTCCATTCGAATGATGCCCGAGTGGTGGTTCAAAACAGTGGAAAACAAATCTTACCAACCGCTATCGGAACCGATATTGGTACCATTTGGAAACCATTTCCAAAGTTGATCGTTAATTCAGCTTTATGGTATTTATTTTTGGAACAGGAGTTTGTTTATGTGGGAGATGCCGGAATTATTGAGCCAAGCGGAAAATCAAAACGTATGGGAGCTGAGTTCGGTTTGCGTTATCAGTTGAACGATTGGTTGTATTTTGATGCTGATGCCAATTATACGTACGCGAGAAGTATAGATGAACCAAAAGGTCAGGACTACATTCCGCTAGCACCGGACTTCACCACTACCGGAGGATTAAGTTTCCAAAAAGTGAATGGTTTTTCAGGAGGAATCCGGTATCGTTATTTAAAAAATCGTCCGGCAAATGAAGATAATTCTATTGTTGCCAAAGGCTATTTTATTTCGGATTTGAATATTAATTATCAATATAAGAATGTGAATTTTGGAATTTCAGTAGAGAATATTTTTGATACAGCATGGAATGAAACACAATTTGCAACAGAATCAAGGTTGCAAAATGAACCAGAGAGTGTAGAAGAGATTCATTTTACTCCCGGAACACCTTTTTTTATGAAAGGCAAAATTATCTATACCTTTTAATACACATTGAAGATTTGTTGTTTATTTGTTTGGAAGTCTGACATTTTCATAATGTTAGACTTCTTTTTTTTTTTAACTTGTGTTTAACCAAAATAAATTTTCAAAAGACAATTTATTACTTAATTTTATAAAAAAAATAATTATGAAAAAAATAGTATTAGCCAGTTGTGCTATATTTCTTTTTAGCATTCAAAGCGAAGCTCAGACAAAGCAGAATATTTATCAGTACAAAGTAGAAGATTTATCAGGAAATAGTTTTGATTTTGCTTCTTTGAAAGGTAAAAAAATCATGATTGTGAATACTGCTTCAAAATGTGGCTTGACGCCACAATACAAAGATTTGGAAGCATTGTACAAAGAATACAAAGACAAAGGATTGGTGATTGTTGGATTTCCAGCTAATAATTTTGCTTCACAAGAGCCAGGAACGAATGAAGAAATTGCTACTTTCTGCCAGCTGAATTATGGAGTAACGTTTCCTATGATGGATAAAGTTTCTGTAAAAGGCGATGATATGGCTGCTATTTATCAGTTTTTGACTCAAAAATCTAAAAATGGACTACAAGATTCAACTGTGGAATGGAATTTTCAAAAATACCTAATCAACGAAAAAGGAGAATTAGAAAAAGTGATTTCTCCAAAAACGTTACCAACAGATGCTTCAATTGTAAATTGGATTAAAGGATAATCAAGAAATAATAAAATAAAAAAGCGATTTTCAATTTCCCGAAAATCGCTTTTTTATTTTAAAACAGTTACAAATTAAAACTTTTCATTTTTGAAGATTTCTGCAACAGCTGCTTCGTAATTTCGGATACTTTGCGCTTTTTTTATTTTTTTCAAAACCTTATGCGGATTAGAAAATGTAGCCGAAAAGTATTCCCATAAATGGTACATTTTTAATAAAATATGTGTCGAACCAGAAAGGGATTCACTATAAATAGCATATAAAGTATCGTGAAACGCACTGAACAGTTCCATTTTGTCTGCAGGATATTCAGAAGTATTGTTTTTTATCATACTTGGTAAAAATGGATCAGAAATTAATCCTCGGCCTATCATCCAATGGTCAATGGTAGGAAAACGTTCTTGCATTTCATGAAATTTAGCCAGTGAAGTGATATCCCCATTGTAATACAGTTTATGTATTGTGTTATCAATACATTGCTGAAACGCATCTAGATTCACGCCACCTTTATAAAGTTGTTTCCCAATGCGTGCATGTATTGCAATATTCTTAATAGGGTAGGTATCTAAAATAGGCAAAACATCAAGAATTTCTTCACTGTTATCATAACCCAAACGCATTTTCATAGACACAATAATGTCAGATTCAGTGTGTGCTCTGTGAAGGATGTTGTTGATTTTCTCTGGATTACTGATCAACCCGGAACCCATACCAGATTTGGTAACCATAGGATAAGGACATCCTAAATTCCAGTTTAATTCCTTATAACCCAATTCTCGAACATATTTAGCCACGAATAAAAATTCATCGGCATCGTTCGTTATAACTTGCGGAATTACCTCTAAACCAATATTGTTTTCAGGGAGCAGGTCTCTTTCGTATGACGGTTTGATAACCATTTTTCCGTTCAAGCGAATGTAAGGCGAGTAAAACGTGTCAATTCCTCCAAAAATTTTGTTTTGGGCATTTCTAAAACGAAAGTCAGTAAATCCCTGTAAAGGTGATGAAAGTAAGGTATAGTCCATGAAATTTTTAGTTGTGCAAATATACTATAAAGTCTCAGGTCTTAAAGTCATAAAGTTTTTAAAGTCAAACATATTAGAAAATGAAGCAAATTGTGGTACAAATTGATTTACTTTAAAATCAATTGCATAAAAACCGAACTGAGCCAACGATCAAATTTATAGCCAGATTCTTTAATAACGCCAACTGTTTCAAAACCATATTTTTTATGAAAAGCGATACTGCCTTTGTTTTCGGAGTCAATAACGCCAATCATAGTGTGATATCCTTGTTTTTTTGCCAATTGGATAAGTTCAGCCAATAATAATTTTCCAATACCTTTTCCTAAAAATTCTTCTGCAACATAAACAGAATGTTCCACCGTAAAGCGGTAGCCTATTTTATGACGAAAAGAGCCATAAGTAGCGTATCCAATCGTTCCATTTTCAGTTTCAGCTACAATTACAGGTAAATCATGAGCCAATTTTTCTTCAAACCACAATTTATGGGTTTCAAAATCACGTGGCTCATAATCATAAATCGAAGTACTGTGAAGTATTTGGTGATTGATGATTTCCAATATTGTATCTAAATCGGTAAAAACAGCCGGTCTTATCTTGATTTCCATATAGAATCTATTTTCCTTCAAATTTAAGAAAACTATTTAAGATAAGAGAAAAACCTTTGCAACTTTGTATCTTTGTTCTTTTGAAACTAAAACAATGATTTACCCCAAAATACCTTTAGCACAAAGCATTATTGAAATTTGTTTGGCCAAAGGAATCACCACCATAATTATTTCTCCGGGTTCTAGAAATGCACCGTTAACAATAGGTTTTGTGAGTAATCCTGACTTTCAATGTTACAGTATTGCTGACGAACGTGCAGCTGCTTTTTTTGCATTGGGAATTGCACAACAAACGAAACAGCCAGTGGCTTTGGTGTGTACTTCCGGTTCTGCTTTATTGAATTATTATCCGGCTTTTGCGGAAGCATTTTACAGCCAGATTCCTTTGATAGTGATTTCGGCAGACAGACCGCAAAGCAAAATTGATATTGGTGACGGACAAACGATTCGACAGGAAAATGTATTTGAAAACCATTCATTGTACAATGCTAATTTACACGAAGTGGCTTCGACCGAAAATGATTTAAAAATCAACGAAGCCATCAATACGGCAATCACTCAAAAAGGTCCCGTTCACATCAATGCGCCTTTTGAAGAACCTTTGTATGAAACCGTTTCGGAACTTTCAGTAGAAGTGAATATCATCGCTTCCGCAAATGCTACTCAGACGATTTCCATTGAAGAAGTTTCGGAATTTGCAACGATTTGGAACAATTCTACTAAAAAAATGATTTTAGTTGGCGTGAATGAACCCAATGCCATCAACGAAAAAATAATAGATGCTTTTGCCAAAGAGGAGTCAGTTGTAGTTTTGACCGAAACAACTTCTAACTTGCATCACGATACTTTTATAAAAAATATAGATACGATAATTACGCCTTTCACAAACGACGATTTTGAGGATTTCCGTCCAGAAATTTTAGTTACTTTTGGCGGAATGGTCGTTTCGAAACGAATCAAGGCATTCTTAAGAAAATACAAACCAAAATACCATTGGCATATTGATTCTTTGAGAGCGTATGATACTTTTGGCGCTTTAACCAAACATTTTGAAGTAGATCCAAATATGTTTTTTGATACTTTCTTGCCACTTACAAATTCAATAGAAAGTAATTATTTTCAGCAATTGGATGCTGTAAAAGTGTTGCGAAAGCTAAAAAGTGATTGGTATCTTTCTAAAATTTCTTTTTCGGATTTTAAAGTTTTCGAAAAAGTGATTCACTGTTTGCCTACGAACAGTCAATTGCAAATCAGCAATAGTTCAGCAATCCGTTACGCGCAATTAATAGATATTGATCCTTCGATTGAAGTGTATTGCAATCGCGGTACCAGCGGAATCGACGGAAGTACTTCTACCGCAATTGGTGCGGCTGTTGCCAATGAAAAACAAACCATTTTCATAACGGGGGATGTTGGATTTTTGTACGACAGCAATGCGTTATGGAATAATTACATTCCAAAAAACTTCAAGATTATTCTAATCAATAACGGTGGTGGAGGAATTTTTAGGATTTTACCCGGACATGAAGAAACTCCTGTTTTTAATACATTCTTTGAAACTTCTCATTGTTTGACAGCAGAGTATTTGGCTAAAATGTATGGATTTGAATATAGTATTGCGAGTGATGAAATGAGTTTAGAAACAAGTTTGACCGCTTTGTATGCTCAAAATGAAAAACCAAGTATTTTGGAGATTTTCACACCCACTTTAGAAAACAACAGCATTTTACTGCAATATTTTAAAGAATTGGTCTAATTATTTTCGGGTGTTCGTTAAAAGGCATGATTAAATGTTTAAATTTGAGAGTGTAAAAATCTATTAATCAAATATTAAACTTTTATTTATGAGTGCAAGAGACGAATTAATTGTAAAGTATGCTGCCGATTTGAAAGACAAATGTGGTGTAAATCCAGACATGGATTTGTTGACAAAAGTAACTATTGGTTGTGGTCCGTCCATTTATAATGCGGATTCAGCGACTGTCGCCGGAAGCCAACAATCAGAATTGGATACGGTGAAAAACAACTTTCTAATCAAAAAATTAGAGCTAGTTGACGGAGCTCATTTAGATGCCGGAATAGAAGCTGTTATGGAAATATACGGCCGTTCCAATAAAAATAAATATAGAGCAGTGCTCTATTATTTATTGGCTGTTCATTTCAAAAAAGAGAGTGTTTACAATTAATACTTAATTTGAGAATGTTACCCATAAAAAAAGCGTTTGCCTCGGCAAACGCTTTTTTGTTTATTATTTGTCCTGGTTTTAACGAATTGGCATTGGAAAAACCGGTAAACTAGAATGTCCAAATGCATCTACAGCTTGTACAGCAAAGAAAAAATTATCTTTAGAATAGGGAATTTCAGCTTTAGTATCTTTTACGAATATTGCTTTTTCCCAATGTTGCGATGCCGTTTCTCTGATAAGAATGTTGTATCCATAAACCGATTTTCCTTCAGGAGCGGTCCAAATTAAAGTAGAAAAATTAGTCAGGTCCTTCACTTCAATTCCTACGTTTGTTGGTGTTTTTGGAGACCAAGCCAAATTACTGAAAGTAGCCAAGTTAGAACAGGTTACTTTCTTCAGGTATTCAAAGTCCATAAATTCAGTAAGATCACCATACTGGATGTTATTTTCTTTTCTCACATTTTGATGCTGATGATCGTAGTTTTCATTCATTTCACAAAAACGAATGGCTGTAAACCCATTTTGACTGAAAGGCGTATGGTCGCCTCCACGTAAAAATCGGTCGTTGCGATATACTAAATTAATGTCCAGTTGTTCCACATATTGATTGGTAACCGTTTTGATGTATCGGGCTAATTGTCTGGATGGACTGTCATTATCACGATTGGTCGATTTACGCATTTTTGATTCGGCTTCCGTTTCTAAGAACGGAATTGTTTCGCTGAAAACGCGAACTTTAGTGTTGTCTCTCAATAAAGTACCACTGGATAAACTGTTTCCAATCATATCATTATTGATCATGGCAATAACATTCCATTTTCCTTCTTTGGCAACATCGGCTAAATGTTTGGCTCCGTACAATCCTTGCTCTTCACCAACTACAGCCACAAAAATCAGCGTAAAAGGGAATTCTCTTTGACTCATTATTCGGGCCAATTCCATCATGGCGGCTACTCCGGAAGCATCATCATTAGCACCGGGCGCATCTGATTTAGCATCCATTACATCCGAAGCACGTGAATCCAAATGGCCGCTTATAATTAATACACGATTATCTGTAGGATCAGTTCCTTTTAAGGTTGCCATCACATTACCCAATTGGCTGTCGGTTGCAATACGTTTTCCATCGGCTTTGATGGTGAAAAAATCAATAACGGAAGTCAGTCTTCCGCCAGATGCCAAAGCATATTTATCAAATTCTGATTTTACCCAGCGTTGCGCCGCGCCAATGCCGCGCGTGTTACTTTTGGTGTCGCTCAAAGTATGACGGGTTCCAAAAGACACGAGTTTTCGAACCGTAGCCTCCATGTTTTCCGATTTTACTTCGGCGACCATTTTTTTTATTTCCGGGTCATCGACTGTGGTTTGTGCGTAATTAGTTTGAGAAATGAATAGTAGTAGCAATAAACAGAGAATTGAGGTTGGTTTCATTAATAGTTTTTTTAGTTTTCTCAAAGTTAGGGAAAAAGAAAAAGAAATTGCGAGGAAATTGGATTTTAGCGATTGTTCATCCTTAAGTATGTTCAAGATTTTTAAGAATTAATCATTTTGAAAAACAAAACGTTCTAATTTAGCCCTGATGGAAGCAAGTATCCTTTCCAGTCGTGAACTTGTTTCAGGATTCTGAAACAAGTTCACGACTGGAAAGATACTGTGTACAGCGGGACAACTCCTTATGAAAAAACGGAAAGTTATGCTACTGGAAAATAAAAAAATTGGCGGATTCAGGCTTTATTTTTTTGTAGACAGTTTCTTAATTTACTATTTTCAAACTTCGTACCTTTGCACTTTAGAAATTGAAAGAAAATGATTGAAATAGGAAAATACAATACGCTAACCATTTTACGCGATACCAAAGTGGGTTTGTTTCTGGGAAATCCAGAAGAAGACCCTGAAGGAATTCATGATATTCTGTTGCCTAACAAATACGTGCCAAACGAATTTGAAATAGGTGAGGAGTTGATTGTTTTTGTGTATCTAGACCACGAAGAAAGACCCGTTGCCACGACATTAGAGCCGTATATATTGTTGAATGAGTTTGCACTTTTGCGTGTGAATTATACCAATCAGATTGGTGCTTTTATGGATTGGGGAATGGAAAAGGATATTTTGGTTCCGTTCAAAGAGCAGGCACGTCCTATGGAAAAAGGGAAACGCTACTTGGTTTACCTTTATATGGATGAAAAAACCAATCGTTTGGTAGCTTCTAGTAAATTGAATCAGTTTTTAAAAAATGACCACCTTACAGTTGAAAAAGGAGAAGAGGTAGATTTAATCGTTTCCCATATCACGGAATTAGGAATTAACGTGATCATCAACGAAAAGTACAAAGGTTTGTTGTATAAAGATGAAGTCTATGATGATGCGATTCGTACGGGTGACCGCATGCGTGGTTACATTAAAACGATTCGTCCTGATAATAAAATAGATGTGGCATTGCAAGTTCAAGGATATCAAAGTATAGAGCCGAATGCGGAGAAAATTCTTGATGAATTAAGAGCCAGCAGAGGGTTCTTGCGTTTGACTGATAATTCACATCCGGAAGACATTAAAACGGTTTTGAAAATGAGTAAAAAGACTTTCAAGAAAGCCATTGGTGCTTTGTACCGAGAGAAATTAATCGAAATCAAGGAAGACGGAATTTACTTGGTTAAGGAATAAAAAAAAGAAAGACTAATCGTAACGGTTAGTCTTTCTCTTTTTAATGCTGTTTTAGAATATTAAATTCTAGCAGCACTAAAATAAATTTGAAGTTTAAAGTAGCTTTATCCGCCTTTAAGAATAATAGTATGCTCTATACTATTTTAAAAATATTAACTTAAGCGTAAGTACTCTAAAGAATAGTTTGTCTTTAAATGTCCAATCACTTGCTTAGGAGTTAAGAAATAATTTCACGATAAAGCCGTTGGTTTTGTATATATTGGAAGATAATTTTCTAAAACAATTGTTTATTAATGTCTCACTTTCGCAAGGAACAAGAAAAATAAATCTTTATTTAACCGTAGGTGTTACTTTTTATTTTTTACTGCTGGGGCAAATGGTTGTAACATTAACTCGTTAATCGGGGCTTTAAAAATATTTTTATAAGCTATTACCGTAGAAAAAGGAGCGACAACATTTTTAATTGTATTCAATGCATTCTTTTTTTAGGTTAATAAATCAGTGAAGAATCAATAATTAATCAAGATAAAGAATTTGTATCCATCTGATTAGCATTATTTAAATTTAGAAATAATTTGAATTACCGACTGTTAAAATGGTGCTTTTTTATTGTTTTTTAACATTTTAGAGCCTTTAATCAGAGAAGGATTACCATAAGCTTGTCTAAATAGAATAGATAAAATGTAAAAAATGATTTATTTTTACACTAAAATAATTTAAATCAATTGTAATGGATTGGATCACTGCCAAAGAATACGAAGATATCACTTATAAGAAATGCAATGGCGTTGCCAGAATTGCTTTCAACAGACCGGATGTGCGCAATGCGTTCCGTCCAAAAACGACTGCCGAATTGTACAATGCATTCTATGACGCTCAGGAAGATACGTCTATTGGTGTCGTTTTACTTTCTGCCGAAGGGCCTTCATCTAAAGATGGCGTGTATTCTTTTTGCAGCGGTGGCGATCAAAACGCACGCGGACATCAAGGATATGTGGGCGATGACGGGCAGCACCGTTTGAATATATTAGAAGTTCAACGTTTAATCCGATTTATGCCAAAAGTAGTTATCGCTGTAGTTCCCGGTTGGGCCGTGGGTGGAGGACACAGTTTGCATGTAGTTTGCGATTTGACCTTGGCAAGTAAAGAGCACGCAATTTTCAAACAAACTGATGCCGATGTAACCAGTTTTGACGGTGGATATGGTTCAGCGTATTTAGCCAAAATGGTGGGACAGAAAAAAGCGCGCGAGATTTTCTTCTTGGGACGCAATTATTCGGCTCAGGACGCTATGGATATGGGAATGGTTAATGCGGTAATTCCGCACGATGAATTAGAAGATACGGCTTACGAATGGGCACAGGAAATATTGCAAAAATCACCGATGGCTATTAAAATGTTGAAATTCGCCATGAACCTTACGGATGATGGAATGGTAGGACAACAGGTTTTTGCCGGTGAAGCAACTCGCTTGGCGTATATGACCGAAGAAGCCAAAGAAGGAAGAAATGCTTTTCTGGAAAAAAGAAAACCAAATTTTGAGAAAAAATGGTTGCCGTAATGGAGTAATCAGTGTTCAGTTCAGACACTTCTGGATTAGTGTTAAGACACAAAACAATGCATAAAAAAACTTAGCGCCTTAGCGTCTTTGTGGTAAAAAAAATAGTTTAAATGGAAAATTTCACAAACGAAATAATTGATATCAATCAACTTCCTAAATTTGAGGAAGTCACTTTTACGAATTTACATCCTAAATATATAAGAGTAGTATTAATCAATGTCGCCATAATAATAGGAATACTTATTCTTGTTCCGGTACTAATTTCTGTTTTCAAGCCAGAGCTGTTCTCAGGAAGGGTCTGGTTAGTTTTAGGAGCTTTTATTCCGATAATTTCACTTTTGATTATTGTGTTTTCTTATATTGGATTCCAGAAAAAAGGATTTGCATTTAGGAAACACGACGTGCTTTTTAGACACGGGATTATTGCTGTGAATACCGTCGTAATTCCTTATAATCGAGTACAACATGTAGCGTTGCATGAAGGATTAGTTTCACGTTTTTTTGGTCTGGCCAAAATAGAAATTTTCACAGCCGGTGGAAGTTCCAGTGATATTGAAATTCCGGGAATCGAAAAAGAACAAGCCGAAAATATCAAGCACTTGTTGATGGGTAAAATACAAAAGCAATTGTAATGGGAGTCGATTTTAGTCAGCCACAAAGACAATCTGTAATAGGAATTTTGGTGATGTTTTTTTACACGCTTCAGCAATATTCCAGAGCGTTGTGGCCTATGATTGTGATTTGGATTTTCAAGTTTGATGAGATTAACAAATTGTATCTTTTCCTTGGAATGATTGCCGTCTTTGTGAGTATTGGAGTTGTTTCTTATTTGAAATATCTGAATTTTACTTTTTTCTTAGATTCAGAAAACGAAGAATTTATCATTACAGACGGAGTTTTCAATAAAACAAAAACCGCTATTCAGCTGCGTAAAATCCAACAGGTAAATATCAATCAGTCTTTTATTCAAAAGTTAATTGGTGTTTATGAATTGGATGTAGATACTGCAGGAAGCAATAAAAAAGAAGGCGCCATCAAAGCGATTTCGCATGAATTGGCTTTGGAGTTGAAATTCCGTTTGTTGGAAAATGAAGAAAAAAAGAGTACAATTGGAATTGAAGAGACTTCATTGGAGGAAACTGAACAAAAACTATTTGAAGCTGCGCATCCTTTCATAAAAATACCTTTTTTGAGTTTGCTGAAAGTTGGAATTACGTCTAATTATGGCAGAAGTATCGCTTTACTGGTGATTTTCTTTAGTACGATTTACGAGAATTTTCAAAATTTTGGAGATGCGAACAATGTTTACAAAGAAAAAGTGGGGTCTTACATCGATAAAAACTTAGTGTTGCAAACTATTTTAATATCGATTGCATTGTTGTTCGGTATTGTTTTGGTTGTAAATATAATACGTACTGTTTTTAAGTATTATGATTATAAAATAACCCGACAAAAAGGGTCTTTATTGTTATCTTTTGGATTGTTGAATACGAAAAGTACGATTATTAAACCCGAAAAGGTTCAGATTACGACCGTCACCAGAAATTATTTCCAAAAGAAAATGGGAATTTTAGAACTAAAAATCAAACAAGCGACCAGCGGTGAAAAAGAGGAACGCAAGTCGGTAATAGAAATTCCGGGATGCAGTGAGACCGAGAGAGATTCGATATTGAAATTATTGTTCCATAAAATTCCGGAAAAAGGATTAATGCTTCAGCCTAATTTTCGTAAACTTGTCTTTTCTGTTTTTCTTTCATTAGGATTACCTTTGTTGGGATTTATGGCGATTGGGAATTGGCTTGAGCCTCTATTTTTTGAATACAGTTATGTCGTGCCGATTTATGTTGTTTTTATTGGATTGATCCAGTATTTTAAATTTATAAATAACCGATTATTCATTAACGAGAATTTTATAATAAAACAAAGTGGAGCTTGGGATGTCAGCAATGATATTATTGAGCCCAGTAAAATACAAGCGATTACAACTTCGCAGCTTTTCTGGCATAAAAGGTTGAATATTGGTTCAATAACATTGCATACTGCAGGAGGAAATATAGCTTTTCAGTTAGGAAATTATTCAATACTAAAACAACAAGTCAACCTTTGGTTGTACGAAATAGAAACTTCCGATAGTAATTGGATGTAGTTTAAAGAGGTTATTTGAGTATTTGTTTATTCGGCAAACGATTAAACAAATACTCAAATAACCGAATGAACAATTAAATTTTTAAACAGAAAAATATGAAACATTGGATTGAAGCCGCACGTTTACGCACATTACCCTTATCGGTTTCTGGAATAATAGTTGGGAGTATGTATGCTTTGGCGCACCCAACAGATACTATATTGACGCCTACTGAAGTTTTTAACTGGAGACTGTTTGGCTTTGCCATATTGACAACATTAGGATTGCAAATACTCTCCAATTTTGCCAATGATTATGGCGATGGTATGAAAGGAACGGATAACGAAGACAGAGTAGGGCCAAAACGCGCCATACAAAGCGGTGTGATTACTCCCCAAGCTATGAAGCGCGCAATTATAATTACTTCGGCATTGACGTTGCTTTCGGCGATGTTGTTGATTTATTATGCGTTTACCGATACTAATTTATGGTATTCCTTGTTTTATTTAGTGTTAGGGATTCTTTCAATTGTATCTGCGATTCGGTATACGGTTGGAAATACAGCGTATGGCTACCGTGGATTTGGCGATGTATTTGTCTTTGTGTTTTTTGGATTGGTAAGTACTTTAGGTGTGAATTTTTTATACTCCAAACAATTGGATTTTGAATTGGTTTTACCTGCAATTGCCATTGGATTATTGAGCGTCGGCGTTTTGAATCTGAATAATATGCGTGACGAAGCATCAGATAGAAAATCAAATAAAAACACGATTGTCGTAAAAATTGGTGGAGCCAAAGCTAAAATATACCATTACTGTCTGATTGTAACAGCGATGGTTTTGGTATTGATTTTTGCAATTATTGACGATTTTCATTTTGATCAATACTTGTTCCTACTTGCCTACATCCCTTTAACGAAACATTTACTCACTGTTTATAAAAATCAAAATCCTAAGGAGTTAGATCCTGAATTAAAAAAACTGGCACTTAGTACTTTTGCACTTTCGGTGTTATTGGCTTTGTGTATGATTTTCTTCTTTTCGGATTTAATCGTGAATAGTTATTAAAAACAAAGGTCAATTGCAATGATAATTTTAAAAATCAATTTCAATTACAATCTTTAAGTTTTTCAAATTTTAAATTTAATTCAAATGAAAATAACATTTTACGGTCACGCCTCATTGGGTATAGAAGTTGGCGGCAAACACATCATTGTAGATCCTTATATTTCTGCTAATCCAAAAGCTTCACATATTAACATTGGCACTTTAAAAGCAGATTATATTTTAATAACGCATGCACACGGAGATCATATTCTGGATGTGGAAGCAATTGCCAAAAGAACCAATGCGGTAATCGTTTCCAATGCTGAAATTGCCGGTTATTATTCCCAAAAAGGGTTTCAATCGCATCCCATGAATCACGGCGGAAGCTGGAATTTTGACTTTGGGAAACTAAAATACGTAAATGCCATTCATTCCAGTTCGTTTCCTGACGGCAGTTACGGAGGAAACCCGGGCGGTTTTGTCATCGAAGGCGAACATAAAAACGTATATATTGCAGGTGATACTGCGCTTACCATGGATATGCAACTTATACCCATGCGCACTAAACTTGACTTGGCAATTTTGCCGATAGGCGATAATTTCACCATGGATGTCGAAGAGGCTATTGTCGCTTCTGATTTCTTGGATTGCGATAAAATTCTGGGTTATCATTACGATACATTTGGTTATATCGAAATTGATCATGAAGATGCCATTCGTAAATTCTTCAATAAAGGAAAAGATTTGATGTTGCTGGAAATAGGAAATTCCATCGAATTGTAATGTCATTGCGAGTTTTTCGAAGCAATCTCCTGCTATCCGCTCGTATCTTTACTTGCTTTGTAGCAAGCAAGTAAAGGGAGGGGTGTCGTTGACGTAACGCTTTGTGAACTTTGCGAAAAACTTTGTGAACTTTGCGGTTAAATTTTTTATAAAGAATTCCAAATCAACCATGCATAATAAATATTTCATTGTTTTATTTCTGTTTCTAATTACAGCAAATACCGTTTTCTCTCAAAAAGACGGCTATTGGGATAAAACCCGCGCTACAACGGAAGAAATTACGATTTCAGCCAGAGACAGAATCATTATAAAAACCCAAGATTTTCCTGAAGGAACTACTGAAGTAGTATACAGAATTACACTTTTGGATAAAAATCAGCAGATGGCGGGTAGTTTGGTTTCGGTTTTAAAAGCCATTCCAGACCCAACAGGAATCAGTCAGGGTTCGGCAGGAGCGGTTTTTATTTTGTCTAAAATCTCTGGAGATGACAAATGCAAGTATGCGGTTTTTTCTAGCACGGATTTAGCGACAAAATACAAAGAAAACGGAAAAACCGATGACGCATGTTTGGTGCAAGATACGCCGGTTAGCAAAGATGCCAAGCGACTTTCTACTGAGAAATCAGCTTGTATGCAATCCAATTCTGGGAACTTATGGTTTGGTTTCGAAAGTAAAAACTGGATTATGAATCAAAAAATTATCCTTGAAGTCGTGCCGTGGGTTGATGATAAACTCAGCCGTGGCTGGACGCTTGAAAACAGAAAAGCAATCATCGATCAATGCAAAACATCTAATTTGGCTCAAAAAATGACCAATTCAGATGATTTTTGCGTTTGTATTCTCGATAAAATCCAATCCAAGTACAAGTTTAAGGAATTTCAAAAATTATTGGCTGTAGAGCGTGCTAAAGCGTTCAAGGATTTTGGGAACAGTTGTTTTGGTGAAACCAGTCTTTCTAAAAGTGTTTATGGCGATTTGCGCAAGCAAGCGACTTTATTGGCAAAACAAGGAAAGCAAGGCGAAGCCATCCTGAAATTGACAACGATCATCAATGACGGAAAAGCAACTGCTTTGGATTACAATGCCATAGGAAACAGTTATCTTTTGACGAAGCAATACGGGAAAGCAATCAAATTCCTGAAAGAAGGCGAGAAGCTTGATAGTACGGAGTTATTAATACAGCTGAATTTGGCGCACGCCTATTTGTTGAATGATAATTATGCCTCGGCAAAAGCCATTTATAAAGAATATCAATCTCAAAACGTTACGGATAGTTTGAGTTGGACCCAAAAAGTAAAACAAGATTTTGCAGCTTTCAAAAAGGCAGGAATAACTTCCGGTGATTTTGAAAGAATTTTGAAGTTGATGGATTAAGTTTTGATAAAATTAGTTAGATACAAGTTTACCAGATTAAAATAATTCATAACTCATAATTTATAATTTCTTGAAAGCAACTTACCACAAATACATTCTCAATTTCAAACGCCCGTCAGGAACTTCCCGTGGTGTTATGACCGAAAAAGAAACTTGGTTTATCGTCTTGGAACAAGATGGTAAAAAAGGAATTGGTGAATGCGGGATTCTTCGCGGATTGAGTATTGATGATCGACCGGATTATGAAGAAAAATTGCAATGGACTTGTGATAATATCCATTTGGGAAAAGACCAACTTTGGGAAGCGTTATTGGAGTTTCCTTCGATACAATTTGGAGTCGAAATGGCATTTCAATCTTTGGGGAGTGAAACTCCTTTTTTACTCTTTCCTTCGGACTTTACTAATGGTACAAAATCCATCCTGATAAACGGTTTAGTTTGGATGGGAGAGGAGTCGTTTATGAAACAGCAAATCGAGGAAAAATTAGCGAATGGTTTTCGTTGCATTAAACTAAAAATTGGAGCGATAGATTTCTATAAAGAACTGCAATTATTGCGGTTTATTAGGGAGCATTTCACTCCGGAACAAGTCGAAATACGAGTAGATGCGAACGGTGCTTTTACTGAAAATACAGCTTTAAATAAATTAATACAATTAACTGAATTTAAATTACATAGCATAGAACAGCCGATACAAAAAAATCACACTGACAGTATGGCAGAGCTGTGTAAAACCACTCCTTTTCCTATTGCTTTGGATGAAGAGTTAATTGGTGTGTTTTCTTTGGCAGAAAAAGAGCAATTATTGGTAAAAATCAAGCCGCAATACATCATTTTGAAGCCTAGTTTTATAGGCGGTTTTCGAGGCACACAAGAGTGGATTTCATTGGCTGAAAAGCATAAAATCGGGTGGTGGATTACCTCCGCTTTGGAGAGTAATATTGGACTGAATGCAATTGCACAATGGACCTTTTTGCAGCACAATTCTATGCCTCAGGGATTGGGAACCGGAGCATTGTACACTAATAATTTTGACTGTCCGCTGGAAGTTTCAGAAGGTCAATTGTGGTACAAAAAGGAGCTGGATTGGACGTTTGATTTTGCTCTTTTGAAATAGATTATTTCGTAGTTTTCTTTTTTTCGCCATCTCCCAATAAAACGGATAACGTCTTTAAGCTTGGTGTGCGGTCCGCAATCAGTTTTATGATGCTGATGAACGGAATGAATAGAATCATTCCTGCAGCACCCCAAATAATGCCTCCCACGATTACCACAATAATAATGACCAGTGTGTTTATTTTTAAACGGCTTCCTACCGCAAAAGGGAATATAATATAGGCTTCGAGTGCTTGAACGATAGAAAAAACTGCAACAACGGCTAATGGATACCAAATCGAATTGTACGTTATCCAGGAAACTGCAATGGGCAAGAGCGAGGATATCATAATACCCACATACGGAATAAAAGTCAGGATTGAGGCTATAAAACCAAACAGAAAAGGATGTGGCACTCCTATAATCAATAGCCCAATGCTGTTTAACAATCCAACTATTAAATAGACCACTAACATTCCTTTGATAAAATTGTAATACGCGTGAATAGTTTCAATAAGGATTTCGTGAATGGTTTTTTTTCGCTCCGGAGGGAAAAGTTCATACAAAGCATTCGATAACATCTGGCGATGGAAAAGTATCAATGCCGAGAAAACAGGAATCATTGATAAGAAAAATAAAGACTCTGAAACAGAATAAGCGGTATCTCGTATTATTGAAAAGGCTTGTGAACCGGAGTTGTTGATCGTATTGTTGATGAATTCCGTTTGTTTTTCAATACTGACACCAAATCTTTCGTAAAGAAAAATACTCAATTGCTTCGTGGTTTCGGTAAGTTTTGCGCTCAAAGATTGCCATTCCTGCAGAAATTCCGAGAACTGTGAGAATAATAGATAGATTATTGCTCCCGCCAAAAGCGTTACTCCTAAAATAGAAATAACAATTGCAATTCCTTTATTAATCCCTTTTGTTTCCATCCATTTACAGATTGGATACAGAATAAAACCAACGAGTAATGAAAAACTTAACGGAATAAATAATGTTTTGCCAAAGTACAGAATCAAAGAGGCCAATACTATAAACTGAAGAATTTCTAAAACAGAAAATCTCCTATTGGATTGAAATGGAACGGGTGTTTTAGAAGATTGTAACATGCAAATTTGTATTATAACCGTTATTTCTTATTCTTCCTTTACTTTTATTTGCGATTAAAGTATAAATTTAAAACGTGTAATAGGGCACTAAATTGTTTGTTATTTCGAATGTTTTTAAGATTCTAATAATCGCCTGTGGTAATTGATTTGTACCAAATGATAGGCTAAATGCGTGGTCAAATGAATGAGCATAAAGGCAGTTGTAGTCTTGTTTTTGAAAACTAAAAGCGGATATTCTATTTTTAATTCTTCTTCGGATATGTTATTAAGTGCATTGTCAACGACAATAATGGTTTCTTCGATTTTTTGTATTAATTCTGCTCTTGGAATATCTTTCAATGAAAATTCGAGTGCTCTGTTTCTAACGTAGTTTGTGTTTCCAAACTGGGCACCAATATACGTATTCAGATTTCCTACCAAATGCAAGCATAGATTCCCGGCTGAATTAGCTATTTCTTTTTGAATTTTCCAAATATCACTTTCATTTTGGTATGACTCAATTTCGGTTTTTAGCTTATTTAAATCTCGGTTGAACAGTGTTTTTAAACTTTCAATTAGCATTTTTAGTTTCTTTATATTTCTTCAATGACAACAGTGCTTGTTGTTGAATTTTTTTCTGAAAAAACCCAGTCCAGCCTAATAAATATCCTGTAATTCCAAAAGCTTGTTTGGACCATTTCCAAATGTCGAAATCATCCGTGTGTTTTATAATTAATCCATCTTTAAACTGAAATTGCGCTCGAATAACATTTTCTACTTTTCTATTGGTTTTACTGAAGTTGTAGGTAGCAATCCATTGCGCGGAACCAACGTATTCATCTGCTTTTATATCTGAGAATTCAATTTTTATATTTCCTTTGCTTTTTTCAATAAGCATTTTCCACATTTGGCAAACATCATTTTCTTTTAACAAACCAAAAGCCGGATCACGAAATTCAATTTTAGAATGATAGCATCCACACATTTTTGAAGCATCGGCATTGGCAAAAGCAGTGTAGAACTTAATAAGGGTTTTTTCGTTTGCAGTCATATCTACATAAAGTGATCAGTAAAAATAATGTTTTTTTGTTAAAATTAAGGTTTTAAAAGGGGAATATTAAAAATTAGAGATGTTTTATTCCTCATATAAACAACCAAGAATAATTCAAAATTGAGTAGCATTAGATTACATTCGGAAATGGTTTTTCAATTTTAGATAAAAAAAGAGGATAGACTTTTAAGTTTCTATCCTCTTTTATAATTTATTAAATTGTATTCTGTTATTTCGGTTTATTTAGCGGCAGGAATAATATCAATTATTACGGTACGATTATAAAAACGTTCTTCAGGAGTTTTGTTTTCAAATGGAGCATTGTTTTCATTTTCACCATAACCAGATACATCGAATTTAACATCATTTCTACCCGCTTTAGCTAAACTGCTCTGAAGGATGTTTTTCACATCATTTGCACGAGCTAATGACAAATCCTGATTGTAAACTTCTTCACCAATAATATCGGTATGACCTTTAATAATTACGGTTGCTCCAGCAGGAATTTTTGGCGTAACTACTTCAGTAAGATATTTTTCATACAATGAAATCGCTTTTGATTTATTAAATTCATAGATGATACTATATCTCATGCCTTCTTCCATTTTTGCAGGTGTCCAAAGTACCATGTGAACCGGAGTTTCCTTCTCTACAACTTTACCACTTTTAGTCTGGCCAATCATTTTTACTTTGTAATCTCCTTCAGGACGGCTACCTAAAATTGTTTTTCCAGGAATCTTTACCTCATCTTGAGTATAAGGCCCAAAAGACTGTACTTTTCCTTTTTCATCAGTTATTTGTAATGACCAAGAGGACAATGCTTCGTTAGCGCCTTTGTTATTAAAGGTAACATAACTTTCCAAAGGAGCTTCTTGTGAAGCTATAATCTGAACCGGTCTCAATGGCGTATCAGGACCACTTTGAAATTCCATCAATAGATCAGCAGAATTACTTTCGATAGAAACTCTGCGATCTCCTTCCCGTAGCAAAACTAATTCTAATGTTCCACCAGGTTGTTCCGATGGAATATTTGGTTTGTCTTGACCTTTAGTAGTAATTCTAGTTGGATTTATTGCAAATACATTTACCAAATACGTTTTGATTGATTCTGACATAATACGTCCATCTGCAGGACCTTTCTCTGATGAACCTACCAAAGTAATAGTTGAAGCTGGATTTTTTTGCATACGATCTCCAAGTATATTCAGCACATTATAGTAAACAGTCATTTGACGTTTAGAACGATCTGATAAATTTTTTGGAGCAAATGTTTCCAATTGATCTTCTTTGAAATCTTTTACTTGATTTTTCGTTAATAAAACATAACGATTTGGAATCTCCGTTGATTCGTCATTAAAGAAAATATAGTTTCTAAGTGGGAAAATCTCAGTCATTCTTCTTTCTCCGGGAACATTGCTAGGAGAATTTACTGAGAACTGCACTTCACGGTCTTTAGCCAAATCCGTTGCTTCTTGAATGTTTTTTCCTTGTCCAAATTTAAGTGCAACTCCCGCTCTAATTGTAGTTATGTTCCAAGTTTCTGTTGAACGTGGATTTTGGCCAAAATATGGTTGGAAAGAAACAAAAGGCGACAATACAAATTGTGTTTTGTTAGTATCAGAAGAAAGCGGAATATCATATCCTGCCCCAATTTGCATTGACAAAATAGTTTTCTCAATCTCATTAAATTCACCAGTTACTGCAGGAGTAGGGGCCTGATCAGGAAAAGCTGGATTAATGCCTAATTGATACGTAAATGATTTTTCCATATTGAAAGCCAATCGCGGACCACCATAAAGGTAAAAATTAGATTTGAAAGGAGCAAAACGTACGCTTGGTTCCACGGTGATGTAACTAAGATCAGCAGCTAAATCAGCAGGACAGTTGCATGCCGTTACTACTTGGTCAAAAGAACCTTTGCGGTTATCATATCCCGCTTGTAGCATTACACCCCATCTTGAATCAGCTGGACGATATTCTAAAAGTGGCGCAATAAAAAGTCCTGTGCCATTCCCATCATGGAATGCAGTTGGAGATTTAAAACCAGCATTTAATTGTTGAGTAGAGCCACGATAGAAATTAAAATTGGCTCCACCTGCTACTCCAAAGTACCAAGTAGGTTTCGCATATTTAATTACTTGTGCTTCCTGTGCTTGAACCGGAGTTTGATTGCTTAACCATGCTAAAGCTATTATTGCAACACTTTTGAAGCTCAGTTTACTTGTGGACCATGCAATGCAGGATCCACTTTTAAAATTAGTTTTAGTTTTCATTTTTTTAAGGCTTAATGATTATGTTAGTATGAGTCATTACTACAGCTCCATTTCTGGCAAGCATTCTACCTTGTGCAGTTGAATGTGATCCCATTGTTATAGATTGTAGGGCCAAAATATTACCTACAAATGAAGTATAATCTCCAATAGTTGCTGAACTTCCCGTTTGCCAAAAGACATTTTTAGCAAGTGCTCCTCCCGTAAGTTTTATATTTCCACCAGCTCCACCAACAGTTGTGAAGGCAGATGCTACTTGGAAAATCCAAACATCTGTTGCGCTACCGCTGAGAGTTAAATCTCCATTTTGTACTAAAAGTGTAGATGTTGATTTATAAATACCGGCAACAAGCGTTTTTCCACCTTGATCACCAGAAACAGTTATTGGTGCGCTATAAGAAGCTCCTTCGACAAAAAGATAAGCATTAGTAAGATCTAGTTTTGCTTGCGTTAGCATGGCAGCAATTCCTACAGGGGCAATGTCGTCAGAAGCGTAAATTGCACCATTGACTATAATTGCAGGAGGAAATCCTGTAATTGAAGAACGAACTCCTGGGCTTATACCAACATCCATATTATTTATTATACTGAAACCAGCATTATTGCTTACTCCAACACCTGCTATAATTCCAAATCTTTCAACTGATCCAAGATTTACGGTATTACCAACTACAGCTGGATTAGTATTGAAATCCCAAACGTAGTCATTTGCTAAAGAAATACCTGCCAAGTTTTTAGAACCGGTATTTATTGTAGCAGTATAAGTAGTTCCGGGTAATAAATCACTATTTGGATTAAATGTAGCCGTTGTTCCTAAGTAAGATACGGTTCCAGTAATTATTGCGGAACCATTTTTTAAAGTAAATGTCGTGGCGCTAATAGTCAAAGGATCCATTGCCATACTAAAATTAGCTGTAATGGTTTTATTAAGTGCAACTCCCGAGGCATTGTTAATAGGGTCAGTAATTGTTACGTTAGGAGCAGTAATAAATCCTGTAGTAAATGTCCATGTATAGTTACTTGCTATTGTTGTTCCTTGAACATTTTTTACTCCGGTTGTTATGGTAGCTGTATAAATGGTATTGGCAGCTAAAAGAGCCGTAGGGGCAAAATAAGCAGTTGTTCCATTGTATGCAACTGATCCTGCAACTGATGTTGTTCCTTGTTTTAATGTATAAGTTGTAGCGCTTATAGTTGCCTGATTCATTGGCATATTAAAATTAACAGCAACTATTTTATTAAGGAATACATTCGTAGCATTGTTAGCCGGATCTGTTGAAATCACCATAGGTGTTAAAGTTGAACCGGTACTAAATGTCCAAACATAATCCGCTTGTAAAGCATTACCCATTATATCCTTAACCGATGTTTTAATTACGCCAGTATAAGTAGTATTTGCCGCAAGTGGACTTGTTGGGTCAAACGAAGCAGTTGTTCCGCTAAAAGAAACTGTTCCTGCAACTGCCGTTGTCCCTTGTAAAGTAAAAGAGGATTGGTTAAAAGTTGCCGCATTCATTTCTTCATTGAAGATTACTGTAATAGTTTTGTCTAGTGGAACATTAATAGTACCATTGTCAGGATCTGTTGATAACACAACTGGACATACGCCTTCGATTTCTATAAAATCGTCTTCTGCACAGCCTGAAATTAATGCAATAAATAGTATTGCGAACGTTAATAGTAAATTTTTAGTTTTCATTTTATTGATTTTAGGGGATTAAGTATTTTGTACAGCAAAGATTGTTTAGTTATTGGCTGGAAGTGTTACATAATTAAAAATGGATGTTGTAAGATTCACTTATTAAAAATGTAAAATTCAATTTTGTAATTGATAGTCAATTAGTTGTAATTTAAAAGGTGTTAAAAACGGATCTTTCTATTTAAATTTTTTTCTTCCTAAAATCAGGAATGTCTAAAAAAAATAATCTGGAACATATTGTGTTAGAAATACTTTTGAAGAAAAAGATTCACATAGATATTGGAAAAAACATAAAAAAGGGTTCAACTTTAATGCAAAAGTTAAACCCTTTAATTTTTAAACGGACACACTTTTATGTGTCGTGTTTATTATTAAATTGTAATATCCGAAATGTTTTTATTTGAATACGATTTTTCCTTTTTCTCCCAAATTAAAAATAAATAAGGTAAGTTCTTTTGTGAAAGTATCAAGACTCAAAGCAGATTGTTTGATATAATCTAACGATTCTTTCAGCTCATCGGGTGAATTTACAGATTGATCATTTAGCAAATAAGATAAACCTAAAATATTAGCAATGGGCTGCCTCACTTTATGGGAAGTCATAAACATCATTTCTTCCAGTCCATTGATGTATTCTTTTTGATATTCTTGGGCTCTTTTAAGTTCTAAATTAGCTGTTATTAATTCTGCTGATCGTTTTTCTTTTTCTCCATTCTGTAAAAGGAGTTCTCTGTTAGCAATGTTTAGTTCCGCTGTTTGAATTCTTCTTTCTTGGTTTTTAAACGCAAGTCTTTTATTTGCAAGATCTAGTTCTCTTGCTCGCTCTTCTTTCTCCTGGTTTTGAAACGCAAGTTCTCGATTAGCGATAATTAATTCATTGGCTCGTTTTTCTTTTTCATCATTTTGAAACGCAAGCTCTTTGTTAGCGATAATCAATTCAGCGGCTCTTTTTTCTTTTTCTAAGTTTTGAAAGGCAAGTTCTTTATTGGCTATAATCAATTCAGAGGCACGATTTTCTTTTTCTTGATTTTGAAAGGCAAGTTCTTTATTGGCTATAATCAATTCAGCAGCTCGTTTTTCTTTTTCTAAGTTTTGAAAAACTAGTTCTTTATTGGCTATAATTAATTCAGCGGCACGTTTTTCTTTTTCTTGATTTTGAAAGGCAAGTTCTTTATTGGCTATAATCAATTCAGCAGCTCGTTTTTCTTTTTCTAAGTTTTGAAACGCAAGTTCTTTATTTAATAATATTAATGCTTCCTTTTTTAGTATTTTTCCCATCGTCTTTCAAATTAGTTTTGAAGCCATATATATCTTAAATTAAATAAATCAACAAGCTAAAAACCTTTGTTTATAAGCTTAGTTAAAAGAGAACAAATGAATGATTTATACTGATAATACTGGATTTATTGATTTATGGAAAACCTTGTATTTGAATAAATCAATTCAATACTAAAATTCTAATCGTAGTTATGATTTTGAAGTATCTGAATGTTTTGTGACAAGGTTAGTAATCACAAATTGGAGTAGTGTTCCTAATATTCTTTTGACGGGATTATGGGTTGATCCCAACAAAACTTTTTTAGTCAAATAACCTGTTGATATGCCAATAACATTACTAAGTATATTTCCTTTAAAATCAGATGAGGTAGCCATTTGTCCAAAAGCATTTTTGATTAAATTCAAAGGCTTTAAACTTTCATACGTATGATAGTACTGATCTTTAAGATATACTAATTCGTTAGCTTGTTTTATTTTAAGCAACTGTATCGTTTCCTTAAGAGTGTCTGTCTCGTTAATCGTTTTCATATTGACTTTTTTTAAGCATTTTGACAATGATAAAATTACTGATTGGTATTTTAAGCCATTGATCTTTATAAATGTATAACACTATTGAAATCAGAAGATAAGCACTGGATACTATAAAAAAGCCATAATATACTTTACCTAATAATTCGCCTATCCATAAGGAAAGACCAATATTAGCAAGGAAGGCAAACATAACAAAAACAATAGAAACAGTTAATCGAGAAAGAAGTGAGGACATGACATCAGCAGTTTTATCAACCGCATTTAACTTCACCAATTCTATCGTTGTTTTAGTATAATCCTCTGCTTTCTCAAAAAGCATTTCTATTGTTGTTGCGTTGTTTTCCATGATATAAATTGTAAACGTATTTACTTGAGAAATTTCAATATTGAAGCCTCTTTTTAGATACTTGTATTTTTAATTTCGTTTTTTGCATCATAAAATTTTGATTTCCCTTCAGCTATTAAAGTTTCACCTTCGTGTTTTGCATCACCAAATTTTGATTTTCCTTCAGCGATTAAATTTTCGCCTTCGCTCCAAATTTTCTCGTACTTTTTATTTATTGTCCCCAATAAAGTATCTAATTTGTCTTTTAATTCGTCAGCATAATCGTTACTCTTGTCCATGATTTTTTTTCTTGTTTTATCACCCTTTTCAGGTGCAAACAATACTCCTAATAATGCCCCAACGGCTACGCCTCCTAAAACTCCTAATATTATTTTATCTGCTTTCATAATTATATATTTTGATTATTTATTATTTGATTAGATACTTCGACCTTGTATAAGTCTAAATAGTATTGCAATAACTGCAATAACAAGAAGTACGTGAATAATTGACCCTACGTTGAATGCAAAGAATCCGATTGCCCAAAAAATGACTAAAATGACTGCGATTGTGTAAAGAAGATTGCTCATGATTTCTAGTTTTTAATGATTTATACTTTATTTGTTTTTTTGTAATTTAATTAATAGGAAGAAGCATTAGATTCTTCTTCCTTGTATAATTCTAAATATAACTGCAATAACTGCAATAACGAGAAGTATATGAATAATTGATCCTGCGCTGTATGCAAAGAATCCAATAGCCCAAAAAAGGACTAAAATTACTGCGATTGTGTAAAGAAGGTTGCTCATGATTTTTAGTTTTTAATGATTATTTTTAGATTAAATATAGTAAAGTTACATATAAAACAAATATGTATCGATTTGTTTTACAGTGTTTTATGTACATTTATGATAAAATTAAGACTATGTTTTTTCTGCTAATTAAAATGCAAAAGCAGCGTAGAAACTCAAGACACTATTTTTAGCATCTGGAGAGCTAAAGCTAGTTGATGAGTCTTCTTTTCCAATTTTAGTTAATCCATAGTTGTAACGTATTCCAAAACTAACTGGTTCTAAATCAATCCCAACACCACCGGCAAGACCTGCATCAAATTTGTTAAAATCATCCGTGTCAATATTATCTTCAAAATTATAGCTACCATCATCTGACTTATTTGTAGTTTTAGCACTAACCAGAAAAGCAGCATAAGGACCAGCGTGAATATTAAAATTCTCGGTAACATTTACTACCAATAAAAGTGGAACTTCAATATAATCTAATTTGAACTGAGCTGTTCCACTTACAAAAGCATTATTGTAAACTAGTTCTGCCCCTTTTCCAGTATAGGAAATCTCAGGTTGCAAAGCGATGTTATTCGCAATAGGTAATTTGGCAAAAAAACCAACATTAAATCCTGTTAAAATATTATTGTCATCAACATCTTCAGTATATAAGTTAGAGAAGTTTACACCTCCTTTTATACCAAATTTCGAAACGTTTTCTTGAGCGTTAGCATTAGTTAAAGTCATGAATGTTATGACTAATGAAGCAAAAATTAGTTTTTTTGAATTTTTCATTTTATTTGTTTTATATTGAATTTCTATACTACAAATATCAGCATCTTACGGTCTAACTTTGTTACAATACTTTTGGTTAAATTTACATTATTCACACTTTAATGATTTATTATCAAGCATTTTACAAGTATTTTTTGGATTGAAAAAAAATAATTAGACAAAAAAAAGACGAGTTGAAAAACTCGTCTTTTTAATTTGCTATTTGTTGTCTACTGTGAGGTTTTTCAAAGTCTTGCCAAGTTCGTCCATATCGCGATTGTATTCCTGTTTAAAAGATTCCCAATCACTATCGGTATCATTTTTATAAGTTTGAATCTTAGCTTTTATCTCATTATTTTTTCGTTCTAAATCATCAATTTTTTTAGTATATACCTCATCGATTGATTTACCCGTTTTTTTTATGCTAGCTTTCATTTCTGCTATTCGAATTTCATTTTGAGTAATTGTAGCATTAGTACTTGCTTTGAATGTTTCCCATTCTTCTTGGGTTGCTACTTTTCTAGCATCAGTCAATTCTTCTTTTGCATCATCAAGATTTTCTCTTGCGTCTTCTACATTATCCTGAGCTGCTTCTTCTTTTTTTGAAGAATTCTGACAACCAACTAAAACGGTTCCAGCCATAAAAGTTGTTATTGCAAGGGTATAAAGTGTCTTTCTCATTTTATATAATTTTAATATTAAATTTTTGGATGTGATTAAAAACTTTTTTTGAAATGAAATTATTAAATAGACTCAAGTATCTTAAGTATTTCTTCTTTTGTTAAGCCTAATTTGATTTGAAGTTTTCTAATCATTTCCTCTTTCTTACCTTCTGTAAAAAGTAAATCATTCTCGGTCAAAGCTGCAAATTTTTGTTTTAATTTTCCTTTTTGCTCTACCCAATTTCCTTTTAGTTCTATTGAATTCATTTTTTTATGTATTGTATGCGAAATAGTTTTCACATTACAAAGTTGATGCTTTCAAGCATTAAATCAGTTATATAACTTTTGGAATAACTTGTTTTATTCACTGATTTTATAAAAATTAACAGAATTCCTAGAAAGGATACCATTTGACTAAAAAAACATTTTCATGACATTGAAAATCAATAATTAATTTGCTGATTAATTAGGAGGTTTCGTTATGATTGGGAATATATTTTTTCAAAATATTTTCTAATGATTCGTAATAATCCGTTAGTATTTTATTGTTTATTTCAGGATTTGAAATGTCCGGGATTGTTAAAGGCATCTCTGATAAATATTTAGATAATTCAGGATACTCATTCCGTATTTTCATAGTAATTTTAAGAATTGCTTCATTGAGTTCTTTTTCTGTTTTCATGATGAATTAAATTTGAGATTATTTAAATTGGTATTTTTATTCGAATCCCAAAAAAAATAAAATCATTAAAAACATCGTAATATTGAATGATGTTTTTAATGATTTTAGATTTATCAGGTTATATATAAATGCTCTTTTTTTAATTAAAAAACAGCATTTTTAAACAATCATCTTATAATAAAATATAAGCTCCTATGTCAGTTGTAATACCAGCTGTAACCACGATATCAGTTTTTGTTACCGGTAATAACGGTAGAGCAGGAGTTATGGTAATTGTATACGTTCCGGGAGGAAGTCCCATTACTAAGAAATCTCCATTTTCATTTACATTACTTGTATAGCTCACAGCTGTTGATGAAGTTGCTGTAACTACCGCCGTTGTTCCTATTGGAGTAATTTTACCTTTTATAGAACCACTAATTGCTTTTTCTATAGTTCTGATAACTGGTTTCAATTGATACCCGCCATTTCCTAATTTAACAACTGATTTATTGGCATCAAAATCCAAAAGAACACTATACAATATACCTTCTTGAAGCGTTTGGTTAACTTGAAGTTTTAATCCGCTTTGTTCCGCACTTGGAGTACTCAAAGGGTAGCTTACACCATCAAGAACTACTGTATTATTGGGCCCTAGTATAAGTCTTATTTGTTTCACTTTAGCTGTTCCTAATGAATCAGTAGCAATTAGCGTATCGACACCATTAGAAAAATCGAGTAGGTTATAAACTCCTTTGTTTACATTCAGAGAAACACTTTCTCCTGATTCACCGGTAACTTCCACTCCTTGTATATCTACATTTACTTCATCATAAGGACCTGGAGCATCAGTCAATCTCACAGCATAGGGATAGCTCCCACCATTGGTATCATCATTGTTACAAGAATTTATTAAAAATCCAAGCATGATGAAAGACAGAATAATTTGCATTTTTTTCATTTCCATTTTAATTTAGGGGTTCAAAATATTTATATAGGTTTGTAAAGATACTATGCGCTTTAAAATCAAATGTTATGCAACTATGCTATAAAGTTGTAGGATTCTCACTTCTAAGTATTTTAAAAAAAGAAATGGTTTCTTAATTCGGTGTGCTTTTGAATGAATTTTTTAAGGTTTTGCTACCCAAAGTTACTAGTCAAAAAACTATTTTATGGTATCTGATTTTGCTCCTATGTTTAATTCCTTTTTCATTTCTATTTCTTCCTGATCTTCTAGATCTTCCAGTTTTTTATCTTCTGCTTTTTTCTTTTTATTGAAATAACCTCTTAACAGGAAATTATGTTTTGCAGCCTCGATCACTTCATTAAGTCCCACTGTTCCGGTCTTAACGTTTGTCAAGGTAGAATCAATCATCTGGCCCATTTTTTCATCACTCACTAATTTTGACAGTGCTCCTTTTCCATTATTCATTTTGACAGTAAATTTTTTAAATTCGCTTGAACTATTTTCCAGATTAGCAACCATGTTTTTTATACTATTTCCAAATTCCTCATCGGAGACTAATTTAGATAATGCCCCATTTCCATTATTCATACTATAACTGAATTGGGCAAGTTGAGCCGTAATTACACCAGCATTATCAACACTTTTTTTAACACTAACCATTAAATCATCCATTTCTATGGCTGGTTTTGAAGCTATGTTATCGTTATCTTCTACAATTATTTTAGAGTTTTTTCCTGAAGATATTGTGAGTACTTTATCGCCCATTAAACCATCTGAATTGATACTTGCAATAGCATCTTTTTTAATGTATTTGCGAACTTCCTCTTTTATGATTAATTTAATTACTACAGAAGTATCTGTAAGAAATTCAATTTCTTCTACTGTACCTATATTGATACCCGAAAAACGAACATTATTACCTACTTCAAGCCCGTTCACTGAATTAAATTTTGAATTTAATTCAAATGTAGCACCAAATAAATTTTTCTGTTTTCCAACAAAATAAATTGTTGTCACAAAAAGTATCAACCCTATAGTTACAAACATTCCTAATTTCCATTGGTATCCAGATTCTTTATTCATTTTTTCTTTCTTTATTGGTTATATGAAAAAAGAGCGAACCCATTCGTCATCGCTTTTTTCCAATTCTTCGTAAGTTCCTTCAGCATGTATCACCCCATCTTTTAAAATTACAAGCCGATCAGCAGTGTGTTTTGCACAAGCCATATCATGAGTAATAATAATGGAAGAAGTTTTATTTTTTTTTTGGATTTCTAACAATAATTCGCTGATTTCTCTCGAAGTTATTGTGTCTAATCCAGTGGTTGGTTCATCATATAATACGATTTCCGGGTTCAAAATTAGGGTTCTGGCAAGACCTATCCTTTTCCTCATTCCTCCTGATAATTCCGAAGGCATTTTATCAATTGCCTCACTCAAACCGACACTTTCCAAAACGTCTTTAATTTGATTTTCTACTTCCTCAGCTGATAAATCTTTAGCGTGTCGTTTCAAAGTAAATCCTAGATTTTCTCGAACACTCATGGAATCATACAACGCTGCATTTTGAAAAAGAAACCCAATTCGAACTCTAATTTTATTAAGCTCATTGTTATCTATTTTTGTGATATCTGTACCAAATACATGTATTTCGCCTTTATCAGCAACAACTAAACCAACTAAACATTTTATAGCTATTGATTTTCCAGAACCTGATTTTCCCAGTACCACTAAATTCTCACCTTTATTTACAGAAAATGTAACTCCTTTTAAGACCTCATTACTCCCGAAGGATTTATAAAGTTCTTTTATTTCTATAACTGGAGCATTAGTTTTAGAAATAGGAGCAGGAGCTATTATTGTTTTTTCTTGTATCATTTTAGAAAAATAAATCAGTTATTTGTACGGCAAGCATATCAATAATAAATATCGCAAGCGATGCAGTAACAACGGCAGAGTTAGCTGCTTTTCCAACACTTTCGGTCCCATTGGCAGCATTAAAACCTTTATAACAACCAATCATGCCAATAAAAAAACCAAAGAAAAAAGTTTTCATAGTCGCCGGAAAAATATCTAAAAATGTAATAGATTCTAAAACTTGTGAGATATAACGATACAAATTTACATCGCTATGAATATTTATACCTACATATCCTCCGATGATCCCAATACCATCAGCATAAATCACTAAAAGCGGAATCATAAACGTAGTGGCCAAAATCCTTGTAACGACTAAATATTTATACGGATTTATCGCCGAAACCTCCATCGCATCTATTTGTTCTGTCACTTTCATCGAACCTAACTCAGCACCTATACCGGACGAAACTTTACCGGCACAAATCAAAGCGGTAATTACGGGGGCTATTTCCCTGATTAGAGAAAGAGCAACCATACTTGGTAACCAAGATTCAGCACCAAACTTGGCCAATGTAGGTCTTGATTGCAGCGTAAGCACTAATCCCATTATAAAACCTGTGATGGTTACTAATGGTAAAGATTTGTATCCAATCACATAACATTGTTTAATGAATTCCTTGAATTCATAAGGAGGCTTAATCACTTCTTTAAAAAAACGCATTGAAAATAATGTAATATTGCCTACATCATTAAAAGTTTCTTTCAAATAGATGATTATACTTTCTTTTTTGGCTGTTACTATATTATTCATTTATTATTGTATTTTTTATGGATGCGAATTAATCATTTACTTAAAGTAAATTAGTGAAGAAAATATTTTGATTAAGACAACATTAAATCTCCTAACTTTTTGACTTTATCATGATGTGCAGTTAATAAAATTTGTTGTGATTTAAGCATAATAAGAAGTTCAGCGGTAAGATGATCAAAATTATCTGCTAAGGTGTCTTTGTAGTTTTTTATAGCTACAAATTCTTTGTATTCAAGAGTATTCAAAATATCTTCTCGGTCTTTATCGATAAGACTTGCTTTAAAATTAATCCATAGACTCACAAAAAAGCCATTTTTTTTAATTATATCGACAGGAATTCCGCCCATTTTTTGAACTTCTTCAGCCAGTTTTGATTTAAAATTTTCACTTGTCTTTTGGAACTCAGAAAACAAATTTTTTAAATCACTTTCTTCGGTAACTATTGTTGCAGTTTCATAAACCTGAATTCTATCATTATTGATTTCAATAAGATTATTTAATACTACAATTGATTTCTCTTTATTCATCTTATTCTATTTTAACAGTAACTAAACTTAGGTTATACTACACTACTCTTTATTTAAAATAATCTGCTTTACAAAGTTCATTATAATTGCTGATAAATGTGTTACATAACTACTATAAAATGTTTCATTATTCACACATTCAATAGGTTAAGGTGTATGTATCAGAATTAAGCTTCTTTTTTATTACTTACTACTATTAAAGCGATACCTCCCACAGCGAGTACAATTCCTATAGCTGGAGACCATTTTATGGGATGATTAACTTCTTTGTTGATTTGAATTGGGCCAATGTCAACCACTTTTTCGGTTGTTACATAATTAAAACTGGTATATAACAACATAATTATTCCTAAAATAATCATAACGATTCCTATGGTTTTTATTTTCATTTTTTAAAATTTTTAAGTTGATATGTAATTTTATACAGTTTAAATTAAGCTCTTGAAAAATATTCTTTAACAAAACTATGTTGCTGATTTTCGGTCATTTTATCAGTGTCTTTTATCTCGAATTTAATTTTTAAGAAACGTGTGTCTTCACTCAAAAAATTAAAGAGTTCTATTTTTGCATCCGTAGGCCCAAAGAGAATTACGCGTTTGTAATTTTTTATAGCTTCCCCAATTTTTTTATAGTAATCAAAAAGTTGTTTTTTTTCTTTACTAAAATTTGAGTTTTCGGATTTTGCTGAATTTGTATTTTTTTCCTGATTGTTAAGTTTTGATTCAATCGTTTCAATTTCAAAATGCTTAGAGGTGAATTCCATTAAATGTGCCATAGAATGATCCATCCAAATGCCTAATTTTTTTGTTGTTTTCATAGCTGTTTTTTTGTTGTTATGTGATGTAACAGTTATTATAATTAATAAAGTTACAACTATTTAAAGTTCAGTTATTTAATATTAAAAAATATTACATTACTTTAGGTAAATATTATATAATTTACATGTTTTTAAACTGGATAGTCAATTTATTATAAAGGATCCTATTTTAGAGAAATGGCCTCATAATACGATCTGAATTTAGAAGAGATATTGAAGTATAGATTCATTCAAATAACGAATTGAAAATGACATTTTCTTTAAATAAAACTATTGTTACACATAAATAAAAAGGGCTGTTGTTTCCAACAGCCCTTACCAAACCAAAAAAACCAAACCTAATCTTATTATCTTTAGTAGTTCATTTTCAACTCTACTCTTCTGTTTTTTGCACGACCTAAAGCGGTTTTGTTGCTAGCAATTGGTTTGCTTTCACCATACCCAACTGCTGTCAATCTAGACCCCGAAATACCTTTTTCCATTAAATAATTTTTAACTGATTCAGTACGCTTTTGAGATAATTCTAAATTGAATGCATCACTACCATTGCTATCTGCGTGTCCTTCGATAACTAAATTTGAAGCATCGTATTTATTAATCAAAATTACCAGTTCGTCCAATTGAACTAATGAAGCAACTTTCAATTTTTCACTATTATTTTCGAAGAAAATTTTACTTCCTAAATAGGTAATTCTTTGTATATCTTGTTTTGTAATTTCAGGACATCCTTTATTTTCTATGGTTCCTTTAACAGTAGGACAACGATCATCCATATCAGCAACACCATCTCCATCAGAATCTGGACAACCTTTTAAACTTAATGGACCAGCAACATCAGGACAACGGTCTAAATCATTAGCTACGCCATCTTTATCATTATCCATAGGACAACCAGTTGCATCAACTTTGGTACCCATTTTAGTATCTGGACATTTATCGTTGCCATCAGCTATACCATCATTATCAGTATCTGGACAACCATTTAATGCTGCTCTTCCTGCAACATCTGGACATGTATCTAAATAATCAGCGATTCCATCTTTGTCTTTGTCTAAAGGACAACCGTTTGCATCTACTGAAACACCGGCAGGAGTTCCGGGACAAGTATCATTACGATCCGAAACGCCATCATTGTCAGCGTCTTTTTTGTCTCCAATATTGAAAGTCAAACCAGCCATGTGTGATAAGTAAGCATCTTTTTTACCTGAAACAACTCCGTCTCTTCGGTCTTTATTAGAATAACTAAAAGTTTCTTGTAAATTAAGCATGATTCCAGGACTCAATCTGAAATTTAATCCACCACCGGCAGTAGGTAAAGCATAATCAATTCTATCTTGGTCAAAGTTGAGGTCTTTGTCAAATAACATCGCTCCAACTCCAGCAAATACATAGGGTCTGACTATAGATTCAGGCCCCGTAAAATTAAATCTTAGATTTAATGCAACAGAATTGAAATCAGTTTTGAAGCTTCCTGAAGTACTATTGTAACCAATTGTTCCTTTAGATGCTAAAAAATTTAAATCAAAATGACGACCTAAATATCTAGTTACAGATAAACCTCCAAAGCCATAAAATGCTTTATCCGTTTTGTAAAAATTATTACCAAGATCTCCTTGATATTGTGTTACACCACTATGAAGACCAATATTCCATTTTTTATCTTCTGTTTGGGCTTTCGAAATTAATGTAAATGCTATGCATGTACAAAGTAGCAGGATTTTTTTCATCTTAATTTATTGTTTGATTAATTAATTAATTAATTAATACAAAGATGGCTAAGATGAAATGTGTTAATGTTATAGAACTTTATGAATAAGTTGCATCATTCCCACATTTCGATTATTGCATTTCTATCTCAAAAAAAGAACTATTAAAAAACTAGTTTTTTATTAACTGCTCTGGGATTGAAGTTGAAAAAGTTTTTTAATAGTTCTGATTTCCATATTAAAAAGAATATAGAATTTGCATTAAGTAAATGATTATAAGTTATTTATGATATTTTGTTTTAAAATCATTTTCCGTTATTGATGCATCTTCTTCAATTTTTTTAGGAGTTATTTTACCAACTCTACAATGACTTTTGGAAGCTGAATAAACTTCGTTTTCTGAATTTTCCATTTGTATATATATTTTATTATTCTAAATATCTTCTTAGTGTCCAAGCCATTGTTTCATGTGTTTCCATCAAACCTGTAAGGAAATCTGCCGTTCCGGCATCCTTATTTTCTTCAGCACTTATGTCAACATCTTTTCGCAAATGAATGATAACCGTTTCATGATCTTCTAAAAGTTCTTTAACCATTTCTTTTTGAGATGGGTAATGATTTGGTGATTCTTTTATTATTGTTAAATCTGAAAACTCTTTCATCGTTCCAATAGTTTTCCCTCCTAATTTGCCGATGCGTTCTGCGATTTCATCGATTGACGCTTCCAGTTGTGTATATTGGCCTTCAAATAATTTGTGAAATTCCATAAAACTTTCTCCAGAAACATTCCAATGAAATTTTCTTAATTTAACATATAGTGTCATTTCATTCGCTAAAATTGACGATAGGATAGAAATGCTATTTTTTAAATGTTCTTGTGTAATTCCAATTTGTGCTTTCATATTTTCTATGTTTTTTATTATTTAATTTGTGCTACTTTTTTAATGACTGCATACCAGTTCTTTTTTGGAATTATTTAAACGGTATGTGACAAGTAAGAAAGTATCCTAATTATTACAAAGGTCCTTTTATTCCTTTCTAAAAGTATTATAAAATTGTAAAAATAAGTTACATGATTCACACCTTTTGGTAGTGTAAGGTCTATATAATCAGTATTTTAGTTTATTTGTAAAGTGTTTAATAAATTTGCAAATACATGTTTTAAGCAATAGAAACTTCTTTTGCAAGATAAATTTCCTGAACAGCATTTATAAGTTTTACGCCTTCGCCAAAGGGACGCTGGAAAGCTTTTCGACCCATAATCATTCCGGCTCCACCAGCTCGTTTGTTTATAACGGCTGTTTTTATGGCTTCGGCCAAATCAGTTTCACCTTTTGATTCACCTCCTGAATTAATCATACTAATACGGCCAGAAAAACAATTCATTACCTGATAGCGGCATAGATCGATGGGATGATTGCTGGCTAATTTGGTATACATATCTGGATTTGTTTTCGCAAATTGTATCGTGGTAAAACCACCGTTATTAGTTGGTAACTTTTGTTTAATAATATCTGCCTGAATAGAAACACCTAAGTAATTGGCTTGACCGGTAATATCAGCAGCTGTATTGTAATCGACACCGTTTTTAATAAACCCATCATTTCTCGAGTAGCACCAAAGAATGGTTGCCATACCTAAATTATGTGCTTCTTCAAAAGCCTTTGCTACTTCTATAATTTGCCTGTCAGATTCGGCTGAACCAAAGTAAACAGTCGCGCCCACAGCTACAGCTCCCATATTCCAGGCGTCTCGAACACTCCCAAACATTATTTGATCGTATTTGTTGGGATAGGTTAGGAGTTCATTGTGATTAATTTTTACCACAAACGGAATTTTATGGGCATATTTTCTGGATAACATGGCAAGTCCTCCCATTGTTGAAGCTACTGCATTGCAACCTGCTTCAATGGCTAATTTTACAATATTTTCAGGATCAAAATAAATTGGATTTGGAGAAAATGAACTTCCCGCAGTATGTTCAATTCCTTGATCTACGGGTAAAATAGAAATATAGCCAGTATTAGAAAGTCGGCCATGATGATACAACTCTGACAAACTTCGAATTGTTTGTGCATTCCGATTAGTTTGCAAAAAAACAGTATCTATATGCGATGGATTGGGCAAGCGAATTTGATCTTTCAAAATTGTTTTACAGACATGATTCAATAAAGAGTCTTTTTCATCACCTAATAAAGCTAATAATTGGGCTATATCTTTCATCTTATCTTTGATTTGAATAGACTTAAAAAAACATTCGTTTTAACATTAATTAACCTTTATAAAATGAATTGTCTAACAATTCTATTTTTTAAATTAATGGAACCTACTTTTTTTGATGTGAATAATGTATATGTTTTCATATTTTTTTAACCTTAAAAGATTGATATAAAGATAATTATATTTAATGATTTGTCTGTTGGAAAACGATATAAATTAAACCGTAAGATGTTTTAAATGAGTTTGTTGTAAAATTAAAAGCAATTTCATTTATGCGGTTTATATTGCATAAATAAAATTGCTCTCAAAAATTAAGTTAGATTATTTTGCCTTTTAAAAAGTTCTGATTAACAGGTATCAAGCTCGTGTACCTATTCGTTGGTCATAGGCGGAAGGTTGGAAAACCCCTATGTTCTTGATGCTGTTTCGCCAACCTGGCAAACCAGAAAATAGACTATCTAACAAAATAGCAGTATTGTTTTAGGCATCTGGACTCTTACTATTTTATTTATTCTTTGGGTGTAATTGATCCATACATTGCATCATATTTTAGTATAATATCTATTTCGCCTATTGAACAAAAAAAATCTTCTAAGCGTTTTATATGGTCTTGTGTAAATTGCAGATGTACTTTGAGTGCATCTACTAATTCATCAGTAGTTGCATTCTTAATCATTACGGGAATGGATATCATTAGTGCTTTTTCACTAAAGTAGATTTCTTTTAACTCCTCTACAAAAACATTGCGACAATTTAGCTTTGTCTCTGGTATAGTATTTTCTGAATTTCCTTTACCTTCTTGCAACTTTACTTTTTTAATAGTTTTGGTGGCTGTACTTTTCATCAGTTTCTATTTAATTGTTGTTTAATCCTATATAGTAAAATTCCGTTTTTAAGATCTAAAAATTATTACATAATTCTTAAAATGAGTTGTAAGATTCACATGTATATTAATAGAAAAGGAAGGTTTAAGAAACAATATGAGGTATTTGCATAGTAGAAATAACCTTTCTCGACTATTTTAAAAAAGAGGAGAGAAGTTATAGGTATTGTAAAATATAACGATTTTAGTTTAAATTCGTTTGAAGAATCCTTAATGTAACATTAGGGGAAATAAAGATTAAAAGGTAATCTAAATTATTTTTTGATTTCCAATTAAATGATACTTAACATCAAAAATAAAAACAAAGACAGAATTGTAATTTTATGATTCGTCTTTTGTGGTACGAACCAAGCTGATTCCTGAAACGAAGAAAATAATGCCAAGCACACCGTAAATAATTAATGATTTAACATCTGTCATGTCGCCAGATGTTCCAGCAAATAATACTGCGGTATAAATAAGGCCACCTATTCCAAGTGCAGTAAGTAATGCTCCAAAGATTCTTTTAAGATTCATAATTTTATTTTTTTTAGATTGATATTGTAATTTATTTCCCTGTTTAACAGTCAAAAGTCAACTTGATAAAAAGAGAAATACTTAGAGTTAATCATCTTCAAATATTTGTTATGTAGTTGATTACAGAACAAATGTATTTCAGTTAGACTCTAAAAGTGTTACATAATTGCCAATAAAAGTTATATCATTCACACACTTAAAATAAGGGAATCTAATATTTAGGGATTAATATTGCATTAAAAATTATTGAGAACCGTTGAATTGCCTTTTGAGGTTCAGTGAAATTAGATTTTATTTTGTTAGCTCAACAATTTTGGAGAATAGTAATTTTTCATCGATGGGTTTAGCTATATAATCATTCATTCCAACAGCTTTACATTTTTCTAAATCAACGGTTGTAACATCAGCTGTCAAAGCAATAATTGGAATTTTTAAATTCATAGTGTTACGAATGTAATCTGTAGTTTCAAATCCATTCATTATTGGCATTTGCAAATCCATTAAAATAATATCATATGATTTTACCAGAAGCTTTTCAATAGCAATTTTTCCATTGTCAGCAACATCACGTTCAAATCCGAAATCATCCAATATTGTTTTCATCAATAGTTGATTGAGTGGCATATCTTCTACAACCAATATTTTTATATTTTTTACTTCTGTATCTAATCCTTTTATGGTAGTTTCTAATTCAGTATCTATTTTTGTTTTTTGAAAAGGCAGAGTAAAACTAAATGTAGAGCCTTCATTAATTTTGCTTTTTACACGAATACTACCTCCTTGGGATGTTACCAGTTGCTTAACAATAGCGAGTCCTAAACCAGTTCCTCCGTATAGACTTGAACTTCCGTTAGTAGCTTGTTGAAAGTTTTCAAATATTAAATCGATATTGTCCTTTGGAATACCAATTCCACTATCTGTAATTGCAAATTCAATAATTACTTTTTCTTCATCTTCAAACAATAAACTGGTGCTAACGATAATTTTACCTTGAGAAGTAAATTTCACGGCATTGCTTACTAAATTTAAAATAATTTGGTGCAATCTAATAGAATCTCCTAAAAGTACAGCAGGTATTTTAGGGTCATAATTTGTAACTAATTTTAAATTTTTCTCTTGAATTTTTGTTTCAAATAATTGAAGCATTGAAGTTATAGAAACTTCCATTTCGAATGGTTTTTGTTCAAAAGTCATTTTACCTGCATCGACTTTTGCTAAATCGAGTATATCATTAATCAATGCTATTAATGTATCACCACTCATTTTTATGGCATTTAAATATTCTTTTTGTTTATCAGTTAAATCGGTTTTTAAGATCACTCTGGTAAATCCAATGATGGCATTCATTGGAGTTCTGATTTCGTGACTCATATTCGACAAAAATTGTTGTTTTGCTTTCATCGCATCTTCTGCAATTCGTGTTGCATCTTCGGCTTTACTTTTAGCTTCTTCAGCAATTAAAGTGGCCAATTCGGCAAATACTTTTGATTCTATTAATTCAGACTCAATTCTTTTTTGATCCGTAACGTCTATTAATGTATTTATACAGCCGGATAATTTCCCTTCTTCATCAAAAATTGTCCTTGGATTTGGCAGTACAAAACGTTTTTCACCATTAGGGCGCTCAATAATAATTTCTTGCTCCAGAACAGCGCGTTCCTCTTTTAAGGCTATTGCCATAGGACATTTATCCAAAGGAAGTGAAGAGCCATCAGTATTTGAAATTTTAAAGGAACCACACCACATATCCTTACCAATCTCAGGTTTGCGACCCCAGAGTTCTACGGCCTCTTTATTGTATAATTGTATGTATCCATTTTTATCACAGGTATAAACCGCAACAGGTAAACTTTGAATCAGGTTACGGTAGTATTTTTTACTATCCTGAATCCTTTTCAATATTTTTTTCTCGGCCTCAAGCTGTTCAACTAAAGCAATATTCTCTTTCGCCTGAAGTTCGATTGCCAATTTTCTTATATCGGTAACATCAGCAATAGCAAGTAGAATTAATTGTTCGCTATTAACTTTTTGAATAATAAGATGTGCATTAAGCAGCATGATTTTCTCTCCTATTTCAGAGAAAGTGTGAGTAACCTCAAAATTTTCGAAACTACTATTTTTGAAAATTATTTCATTTAGAACCTCACGGAGTTTTGAAATATTCCATTGTTTGTTTCCTAAATCAAATAATAATTTTCCTTCGGTTTCTTCTTTATTAACCAAGAATTTTTTATAAAAAGACTTGTTGGCTGAAATCACATGGAAATTCTTATTCAGAATAAGCATTGGTTCATGAATGGTAGCAATAATTGCTTCAGAATATTCATGTGATTCTATTAATAAATCATGGCGCATTTGCAATTCCTGGTTAGTAGAAATAAGCTCTTCATTAGTGGCTTCAATTTCTTCTTTTGAGGTCTCCAGTTCTTCATTCAGGGTCTGAAATTCTTCATTTGACGAAACTATTTCTTCATTTGCAGCCTGCAATTCCTCATAAATATTTTCTTGTGATTCAATGATAGTAATCATTTCTGTGCGAGTAGTATTTAACTCCTCGGTCAGTTTTTTTATTTTTATGTCTTTTAGTGTTGCATTATTTTTTCCGTCTGAATCCGATTCAATAAATTTTTCTATTTGTTCTTGAGGTTTAAAAATAATAAGCAGCAAGGGTTCGTCCCACTCAATTTTAAGTGGGCAAACTTCAAAAGACATCAACCTTAAAACGGAGTCTATTTTTATTTCAATGCCTGATTTGTATACGGATTGTTTTGTTTCTATTACTCTATTAATTGTATTTCGAAGCTCAAAAGCAAATTCTGGCCGCGCCATTTTTAAAATATTGAGACTGGCTTTCCCCGAAGCATGCTCAAGGTAGGAGGAAATGGGGCCTCTAAACTGCAAGATTTCCATGTCTTTATTAACTACTGCACAAGCCGGCATATAATTAGTAAGTAGCGTTGAATCAATAGCGTTTTCTAAACTTTCTTGATTTACACTTATATTTTTAGAGGTAGTATTTGTTTTTTTGTTTGACATATTTGTACGTGTAAAACGGGGTGTTAATTCAAATGTCTTTCTGACTCCCAAATTATTTTTTCGAGAATAGATTTTAAATTTATTATTTATTAGAGTAAAAAGTAATGATGATGTTCCTATGCTTTCGGCTTTACCAAGCATTAAAGATCCTCCTTCATTCAATGCAAAATGAAGGGATGCAAAGACTTTTTTTTGTGCAGCTGAATCAAAATAAATAAGAAGATTACAGCAACTAACAAAATCCATTCGTGAAAAAGGTGGATCGCGTAAAATATTGTGAGGTGCAAATATGCACATTTCACGAAGTTCTTTTATAATGCGATAATTATCACCTTCTTTAGTGAAAAAACGGGACAAATATTTTTTTGGAATAGAATCAATATCACTTTGCGAATATTCTCCTACACGAGCATACCTTATTGCTTGTTCGCTTAAATCAGTTGCAAAAATTTGTACTGGTGTCTTATTCTTTTTATTCTCTTGTAATTCGGAAATAATCATTGCAATAGAATAGGCTTCTTGTCCTGTAGAGCATGCTGGGACCCATATTCTTAATGTTTCTTCGGAAGATTTACTGTTCAAAAGTTTTGGAAAAAGACTCGTTTTTAAAAACTTGAAGGTTTCTGTTTCTCTAAAAAAACTGGTTACATTAATTAGTAAATCCGTATAAAGAATTTCAATTTCATTATTTTTTTTAAATAAAAGTTTTGCATACTCTTCTATTGTTTTTATTCCATATTGCTGCATTTTATGATTTACTCGTCTCTTAATGGTAGGCATTTTATAATGACTAAAATCCACTCCGGTTTGTTTAAGTAAAAGTTCAAAAATTGCGTTTAAATCATAGTTGTTATTTTCAACGACAATTTCTTCTTTTTTATCTTTTTGTTTAGTATCATTTAAAAGAAAATCATTTTGACTAATGCGAACTAATTTGTGCGCAATTTCTTCAGGAGATAAAATATAGTCTACCACTCCTGATGAAATAGCAGATTTAGGCATGCTGCTGGCTTGAGCCGTATCATCTTGTGCAAAGGTTATTCCTCCAGCATCTTTAATCGCTTTGAGCCCAATCATACCGTCACTGGCATATCCCGAAAGCACTATACCGATAACATTTTTTTTGTGTGTTTCAGCAAGTGAGGAAAAAAGAAAGTCTATGGTGAGGTTAGGAACATTTTTTTTAATGCGGGGATGTAATTGAATGTGCCCGTTAATTACCTCAATTACTTTATTTGGAGGAATTATATATAGATTATTGGGCTCCATTTTTTCCATATTATCAATTTCCTGCACTTTCATTTTAGTAATCTTAGAAAGAATTGAAGTCAGTAAACTTTTATGGTTTGGACTTAGGTGTTGGACATAAATATATGCCATACCTGTGTCTGGAGGTAAATTTTTTAATAAAAGGCTAAAAGCTTCCAGCCCTCCTGCTGAGGCACCTATTGCTACAACTGTAAAAGATTTTTTTTCTACTTTTTTTTCTGGTGACAATTTTTTAGGAGAGGACTTTTGGGCTAATTCCATTTTTAGATTTGTATTTTTAATTCATAGTTTTAATGACGGACTATGAAATTTTGTCTAACAGTTATACTTTATCAATTTTGAAAACTTCGATTTGAAAATAAAATCAAATTTGAACACACTGTGTTCCCGAATATTTAATATAAAGATAAGGTAATACTTTTAGAGATTTGATAAATTATGGCTGTTACAATATAAAAACAAGGAATAGCAATAAAATTTACATTCTATCCATATACCAACTTAATTCTTTTTCTATTTTTTGATATTTAAAAATGGTAGTAATTATTTTTTGCAAGCGTACAAAAGCAGTTTCACTTTTCACTACATAATCAAATGCTTTATGGTGCATACAGTTTATAGCTACTTCAATTTTATCTTGTGAAGACAGCATTACAACTGGAATTTCTGGATTGAAAGCTTTAATTTTATCTAATGTTTCAATTCCGTTCATAGCATTTTCTACGATACCATCAAGTTGATAATCTAAAATTACTACATCAGGATTATTTGAAATATTGTCTATACAGAGTTCTCCTGTAGAATAAGTTTCAACGGTAAAATCAGCATTCTCCAAAAATTCAATTTCTAAAGATTTTAAAAATAACGCATCATCATCTACAAGGAAAATTTTGATTTTATTTTCGTTTTTTGTCATTATGTATTTTTAATTAAGTTAAGTTCTTCTTCTAATTCACTGCAGGCTTGCAAACAAATTTCCTCAAGTTGCTGTACTAAGTCTTCTATTCCTTCTGATTTTTCTTGTGTAAGAGCAAATTCCTGAATTTTTTTTGCAATATTTTCAAAATTAGTGCTGATACCCATTATTGAAAAAGATGGAATCATTTTATGTGCAGCAGCTCCTAATAACGGCCAATTTTCATCTTCTAAACTTTGTTTTATAGTATTAATTAAAGAAGGTGTTTGGGATAAATAAAGCGATATCATTTCCATCATTAATGTTGGATTTGATTTTGTTCTTTGATTTAAATAAACCAAGTCAATACATTTTATTTTTTTCATAGAACTATTAGTATCTTCTAAATTTTCATTAATCTTAGCAGTAAGTTTTGCGAGTTTAGGTTTCTTTAATATTCCAACAATTTTACTGTATAAAAGCTTTTCGTCAACAGGTTTTGCAATATAATCATTCATTCCTACCGCTTTGCATTTAGCCAAATCAACAGTTGTGACATCAGCAGTCAAAGCAATAATTGGGATTTTTGATTTCATAGTATTGCGAATGTATTCTGTAGCTTCAAATCCATTCATTTCGGGCATTTGCAAGTCCATGAGAATAATGTCATAGTAATTTTCTTTTAGTTTTTCGACAGCTATCTTACCATTTTCGGCAATATCTCTGGCAAAACCAAAATCATCCAGTAATGTTTTCATTAACAATTGATTAAGAGGAATGTCCTCTACAACCAATACTTTAATATTTTTTATTTCAGTATCCAATTCCATCATCTCATTTTCTAATTCTGCATCAGAATTTGTTTTTTGAAAACTTAATGTAAAACTAAACGTGGAACCTTCTTCAACGATACTTTTTACTCGAATACTTCCACCTTGAGGTTCTACTAATTGTTTTACTATAGCCAGGCCTAATCCTGTTCCGCCATACAATCTTGAAGTACCGCTAGAAGCTTGTTGGAAATTTTCAAATATTTTTCCTATTTTTTCTTCGGGGATACCAATTCCGGTATCAGTTACGGCAAATTCAATAATTAATTTGTCTTCTTCCTCGTGTAATAAACGAACACTTACCGTAATTTTTCCTTCTGTCGTAAATTTTACTGCATTACTGACCAGATTTAAAATAATTTGATGCAAACGAACGGGATCACCTATAAGAACATCAGGAATATTGTCGTCATATTCCTTAACCAATCTTAAATTTTTTTCTAAAATTTTTGTTTCAAATAAATGAAGCATCGCTGATATGGAAGATTTCATTTTAAAAGGTGTTTTTTCAAATGTCATCTTACCGGCATCTACTTTTGCCAAATCGAGTATGTCGTTTATGAGTACGATTAAAGCGTCACCACTCATTTTAATTGCGTTTAAATATTCTTTTTGTTTGGCTGTCAAATCTGTTTTTAAGACCACTTTTGTAAATCCGATAATGGCATTCATCGGTGTACGAATTTCATGGCTCATATTCGACAAAAATTGTTGCTTTGCTTTTACTGCATTTTCCGCTAAAATAGTTGCATTTTCCGCTTTTATTTTTGCCTCTTCTGCAATTTCGGTGGTTAATTCCGCAAAAATTTTAGCTTCAATTAATTCTGTTTCAATTCTTTTTTGATTGGTCACATCTCTGGCAACAATAACTGCTCCCAGCACATTCCGTTTATCATCTTTATATACTGAGCCATTGAATAATACATGAATCAATTTGCCATTTTTATGGCGAAGGATTAATGGAGAATCTGCAACAAATCCTTTTTCAAACACTTTTTGATATACTTCACGAGCCTTTTGTGGTTCAGTGAAATAATCAAAAAAATCGGTTCCTATTAATTTCGGACGTCCTATACCCGTTACTTTTACCGATGCATTATTCATATCGGTTATTTTTCCTTCTGGGCTAATTGCAAATAAAGGGTCATGACTTGCTTCTATAAGACTAAGAGAATATTCAGAAAGTAATTTTTGGGCTGTAAGATCGGTATTAAGTTTTTTCAGTTGTTCTGCCTGAACTAATAATTCCTGATTTTTCTTATGCAAATCCACAAAAACCGCCACTTTTGCTTTTAATATTTCAGGCGAAATCGGTTTAATCATATAATCAACAGCACCAGCCTGATATCCTTTGAAAATTTGTTGAGAATTATGCATGCTGGCCGTTAAAAAAATAATAGGAACATGTTTAAGTTTTTCGATTTGGCGAATTAATTCTACGGTTTCAAAACCATCCATCATCGGCATTTGTACATCGATTAATATGATGGCAAAATCTTGTTGGTGCAGCAGAATTTTTAAGGCTTCATTACCTGAATTTGCTTTAACACATAAATAATTTTCATTAGAAAGTATTATTTCTAAGGCAAACAAATTTTCGGGCAGATCATCGACCAATAAAATTTTAACGGGGCAATTTATTTTCATTTTTAATTGTAAAATAAAAGTTTGAATGTTGAGTATTCATTAACGAATAGTAAAATACCAACAAAAAAATGTAACTTAAATGACATCGGTGATATACCGCCTTTGTCTTATTGTTTTATTATTTACTTAACCATACGCGCATCAATGATAACAGGCGTTCTACATCAATAGGTTTAGTGATGTAATCGTTCGCACCAGCATCAATACATTTTTGTTTATCGTCTTTCATCGCTTTTGCGGTAAGGGCAATTATAGGTAAGTTTCTGAATTTTATCTGAGATCGTATTCGTTTCATTGCTTCGTAGCCGTCCATTTCCGGCATCATAATATCCATTAATACCAGATCAATGTCAGTATGCACCTCCAGCATATTTAATGCATTCTTCCCGTTTTCTGATTTTATGACTTCCATTCCACGTTCTTGTAATATTTTGGATAATGCAAAAACATTTCGCATGTCATCATCAACCAATAATATTTTTTTTGAATGAAATATAGCTTCTTTATCATGCAAATTATTAATAATCATTTGTTTTGATTTCGGTAAATTGCTGATGGTTCGGTGAAGGAAAAGAGCAGTTTCATCCAGCAATCGTTCTTCGGATTTTATCCCTTTTATAATAATGCTTTCCGCATATTTGTGAAGCAGATTATTTTCTTCTTTTGTAAGCTCTTTTCCGGTATAAACAATAATAGGGGGTAAGTTATGACCTTTTATTTCCTCCAGTTTATGGATAAGTTCAAAGCCAGTCATGTCAGGCAATCCAATGTCCAGAATAATACAATCGATATGATTCTGTTCAAACAATTCCAAAGCTTCTTTTCCTGTTGCTGCTTCATAACATTTTACATCACCATTACCAATGAGTACTTTCATTGCTTTTCTGGAATTTTCACTGTCTTCAATAATCAACAGGTTTTTTATTTTTCTATTTACAAAATTTTCAATTCTGTTAAAAGCTTCTTCCAGACCATCTTTAGATATCGGTTTCATTAGATATTCTACTGCACCTTCTCTGATTGGTTCCAGCGAACGGTCATTTGCAGAAATAATATGCACCGGTATATGCCTTATGGAAGGATTTACTTTTAATTCATGTAATACTTGTTTCCCATTGATTCCTGGCAAACCCATATCGAGAATGATTGCTTGAGGTTTGTATTTTGAAGCAAGCAATAGACCATCTTCTCCAGAAGAAGCCGACAAACATTTGAATCCTTTTTTGTTGGCTTGTTTTAAAAGTATGGCAGCAAAATTTTGATCATCTTCAATAATGAGAACTATTTTATCATCTGTGTTTATTGTATCTCTATCATCTTTTATGGTTGGATAATTTAGATAGTTGATCTTATTTTCGGAGCGTGGTGCATACGAAATAGGTTTCAAAGGAATTTCATTGACTGACTCTTGTCTAGGGTGTATTTCCAATGGAATAATGAGTGAAAAAGTGGATCCTTTGTCTAAATTACTTTTTACTTTTATTTCTCCTTCGAGTAATTTTGCAAGTTCCCGTGAAATAGAAAGTCCTAATCCTGTACCGCCATATTTTCTGGAAGTACCGCCTTCAGCCTGCTGAAAAGCTTCAAATATGGCTGTCTGTTTGTCTTCTGATATTCCAATTCCTGTATCAGCAACAGAAATGTTCAAAGTAGTGTCAGTATTTGGGTCCATACTTATAATTACACTTCCTTTTTCGGTGAATTTTATAGCATTAGATAAAAGATTTTTTAATATCTGATTCAAACGTTGTGAATCGGTGTGGATAAATTCGGGTAAACCTGCGGCCAATTTGCAAAGTATCTTCAATCCTTTTTGTTCCGCCTGATGTTTAAAATCGCGAAGGAGATTATCTGTAAAGTTTTTCAGTGATACTTTTTCAATATTTACCGCCATTTTTCCTGCTTCAATCTTGGAGAGATCCAATACTTCGTTAATTAACACAAGAAGGTCATGACCACTTTTATAAATTATTTCAGCACTTTCAACCTGAACATCATCCAGGTTTTTCTTTCTGTTTTCTGACAAATCTTTGGATAGAATAAGCAAACTATTAAGCGGTGTTCTCAACTCATGCGACATATTTGCAAGGAATTCAGATTTATACTTGCTGCTAATTTCAAGTTGTTTTGTTTTTTGTTCAATGTTATTTTTTGAAGCTTCAACTTCTTTGTTTTTTTCTTCTAATGACTGAGTCTGTTCTTCTAATTCTTCATTGGTCATTTGAAGTTCTTCCTGCTGCTGTTTAAGATTTTGCGCTTGTTGTTCTAATTCTTCATTCAACTGTCTAAGCTCTTCCTGCTGTATTTGAAGTTCTTCAGCTTGACTTGAAAGCTCTTTGTTAGCAAAACTTAACTCTACAGCTCTTTTTTCTTTTTCGTCATTTTGATAGGCAAGTTCTTTATTGGCAATTCCTAACTCTGCTGCTCTTTTTTCTTTTTCATCATTTTGATAGGCAAGTTCTTTATTGGCAATTCCTAACTCTACAGCTCTTTTTTCTTTTTCGTCATTCTGATAGGCAAGTTCTTTATTGGCAATTCCTAACTCTGCTGCTCTTTTTTCTTTTTCATCATTTTGATAGGCAAGTTCTTTATTGGCAATTCCTAACTCTGCTGCTCTTTTTTCTTTTTCATTATTTTGATAGGCAAGTTCTTTATTGGCAATTCCTAACTCTGCTGCTCTTTTTTCTTTCTCGTCATTTTGAAAGGCTAGTTCTTTATTGGCAATTCCTAACTCTGCAGCCCTTTTTTCTTTTTCTTCATTTTGATAGGCAAGTTCTTTGTTGGCAATTCCTAACTCTGCTGCCCTTTTTTCTTTCTCGTCATTTTGATAGGCAAGTTCTTTGTTGGCAATGGCTAACTCTGCAGCTCTTTTTTCTTTTTCTGCAGCTTGTTGAACAGTATTAACGCTGATAGCAATGCTGTTCATAGAAACATTGATAAATTCTTTTTCTGTTTCGTTGAAATCAGTAAGCTTGCCTATTTCTATTACGCCTATCGTTTTACCTTCAAGTAAAAAAGGAGTTATGAGCAAATTTTTTGGTTTTGCATCCAGAACGGATGAAGTGATGCGTATTTGATCTTCAGCTATATCTGTTAAAGAAATCTGTTTCTGTTCCCATGCAGCTTGACCAATTAATCCCTCATTTAAATTAAAATTTTCTTTCGTGTCTTTAGCAGATGAAAAGGCAAATTTACCGCTGAGTATCAGTTTGTTTTCTTTATCATTTAATAGGTAAACAGCCCCTATATTGGCATTCAGATACGTACATAAAAAACTTATGGTACTATTTGCCAACTGTGCTATACTTTGGTCTCCTATTAATTTTTCATTAAGTTCTGAGTTGCCTGTAAGTAACCAGTTTTTATTAGCATTTTCTGATTCGGAGCTTTTAAGGGCTTTTAAATTCCCAGCAACTATAGTGTATACAACGATAAGAATCAGAACAATGACTAACAATAAAATAGCAAAAACAATATTGAACTTGCTGGCATCATCTTCACTTTCTTGTATCCTTTGAGTAAGTAATGTACTTTCTAATTCCTGGGCATTATTAATTATTTCTCTTATTTCATCTTGTATTTTTTTTCCTTCGCCTGAAGCAACAAATGCTCTAGCTTTTTCAAAATCGTTTTTGCGTATGGCTATGGATTTGTTTAAATTATCAAAACGCATTTTGAGTTCTTTCGCAAGTTCCTCAATGTTCTTTTGCTGATTGGGATTGTCTTTTGTTAATTCCTTTATTTTAGCAAGCTGATCTGTTGATTTTATTTTAGCAGATGAAAATGGTTCCAGAAAACTATCATCACCCGTAATGACATATCCGCGTACGCCAGTTTCAGCATCAACGGAAGACATCAGTATTTGCTCGAATTCATATAATACCTGATTGGAATGATTCACCAAAGTATTTGAAGCGACAAATTTTTCACTGTTTTTAAAAGAGAAAATGGCAACTACTAAAAGTACCGTAGCGCAAGTAATAAATCCTAATACTATTTTTTTTCCAAGTGTTATTTTCATTCTATCTATTTGTAAATTTTATCAGAATTATTCTTTTTGTTGATCTATTTGTATTAGTAACTCGACTATATCCTCCAATGATAAAATATAATCGGGTACAATAGCAGCAATTGCTGACTTTGGCATATAAGCAGATTCTGCTGTTTTTGGATCCTGAATAATTGCCAGACCCCCACATTCTTTTATCCGTTTAATGCCTTTTGTCCCGTCATGATTAGAGCCAGTAAGTACAATTCCAATTAATTTATTTTTATAGGCTTCGGCCGCCGATTCAAATAACACATCAATTGAGGGTCTTGCAAAATTTACACGCTCGTCTATGGTAAAGGAAAAGGTTTTATTCTTTTCGATCAGCAAATGATAATTGGGTGGAGCGAAGTACACTTTTCCCTTTTCAATTTTTTCTTTTTCATCTGCTTCTTTTATATCAAGAGGACTTTTTTCATTTAAAAGTTTTATCCATTGGCTATCGGAATGCGCCCCTACATGCTGGACTATGATAATTGGTATATTGAAATCTACCGGCAAGGCTGAGAATATAATTTTCAAAGCATTCATGCCGCCAGAAGAGACCCCTATTACTATTGCTTCATAATACATTTTTAATATTTCTTTTTAAATATTCGTTGCTTTGTGTCCAACTCAATATATTCCTCATACAAATCGGTAAACTGTAAACTTTCTTTGGAACCCAAACATAAAACGCCTCCATTGATGAGGCTATTGTAAAAAAGAGTCTGGACTTTGTTTTGTAAATTTTTATCAAAATAAATCAGCACATTTCTGCATAATATCAAGTGTACTTCAGCAAATACACTATCGGTTACCAAATTATGATTGGCCCAAACAATATTTTTTTTCAATGATTGATTCATAATGACGTTATCATAACTGGAAGTATAATAACTGGAAAAAGATTCTTTTCCTCCCGACAATTGATAATTTGAAGTGTATTCTTTTATCATTTTGTTCGAAAAAATCCCATCTTTTGCACGGTTCAAAGCCATCTGGTTAAAATCAGTAGCATAAATGGTAGTTCTGTCATACAAGCCTTCTTCTTGCAAAAGGATAGCCATAGAATAGGCTTCTTCTCCTGTTGCACAGCCTGCATGCCATATTTTTATAAAGGGATATGTTTTTAAAATAGGGATAACCTTTTCTCGCAATGACCTATAAAAGGCAGGATCACGAAACATTTCGGTTACTGTTATTGATAAATCCTGTAAAAGTTCAGAAGCAAATGGTTCATCATTCAGAACCTTAGATTGCATTTGAGAAACATCTTCGAATCCCGATACCGCCATTCTATTCATAACCCTACGCCTGATATGGGCTTGGGAATACTCTCTGAAATCATAACCATATTTCCGATAGATAGCTTCCAATAGCAATGAAATTTCCAAATCTGATGTGTCTTTATAATGCATTTTTTTTAAAACAATTTTAGTTTTAATTCTGACCAAATCTGGAGTGATTAATATAAATCTATTAATTAAATTTAAACAAAATTAAAATGTGATTAGGAATAAAATTTACATTCTATCCATATACCAACTTAATTCTTTTTCTATTTTTTGATATTTAAAAATGGTAGTGATTATTTTTTGCAAGCGTACAAAAGCAGTTTCACTTTTCACTACATAATCAAATGCTTTATGGTGCATACAGTTTATAGCTACTTCAATTTTATCTTGTGAAGACAGCATTACAACTGGGATTTCAGGATTAAAGGTTTTAATTCTATCTAATGTTTCAATTCCGTTCATAGCATTTTCTACAATACCATCAAGTTGATAATCTAAAATTACTACATCAGGATTATTTGATATATTGTCTATGCAGAGTTCTCCAGTGGAATAAGTTTCAATGGTAAAATCAGCATTCTCCAAAAAATCAATTTCTAAAGATTTTAAAAATAACGCATCATCATCTACCAGGAAAATTTTTATTTTATTTTCGTTTTTTGTCATTATGTATTTTTCATTAAGTTAAGTTCTTCTTCTAATTCACTACAGACTTGCAAACAAATTTCCTCAAGTTGTATTACCTTCAGTACTAATAGTGACAAAAGGATCTAAACTGGCTTCAATCAAACTTCTGGTATATTGCGTGCTTGCTTGTTCTTTCCATTTTAATGATTTGTATCATTCGAATTGCCAATTTCTTCAATCGGATTGCGCCTTTTATCTTTTAATTGCTTAAAATGGGAAGGAGAGAGACCGGTAACTTTTTTGAATTGACTGGATAAATGCGCAACGCTGCTATAGTTCATTTTCCAGGCTATTTCAGTGATATTTAATTCCCCATAAATAATCAATTCCTTTATGCGTTCCGTTTTATGGGAAATTATAAATTGTTCAATTGTAGTTCCTTGCACTTCCGAAAATAAGTTGGATAGATACGTGTAATCGTGATTTAATTGTTGACTCAGATAATCAGAAAAATTAATTTTAATATTTTCAGTTGAATGATGAACCATCTGAATAATTACATTTTTTATTTTTTCGATTAGCATGGATTTCTTATCATCCATTAATTCAAGTCCAGAATCTAAGAGTACCGTTTTTAATCGTTGTCTCTGATCCATAGAAATGGTTTCCATAATTTCAACTTCGCCTAAATCAACAACAATGAAGTGTAGTCCAAGTTTTTTCAATTCCTCTTTTACCGCCATTTTACAGCGATTACTGACCATGTATTTTATGTATAGTTTCAAATTATTTTTTTTAACAGATTATGTAAAAATCGAATAAATTTTATCAAAAGGACTTATATAACTAATTTTTTTATTTGTATAATTCACACATTATTAATTTAATAATATAGCGTTCGAAGAAAAAATGGTAATTGAAAAAGGGCTGGTTTTATAACAGATTTATCTAGTTGCTATTTTTATGTATATAAATTTAAAAATAAACAGCGAGAAAGAGGGGTGATTTGAGTTTTAATAAAAATCGCAGTATTGTTGAACTGTAATAATTTTGAAATACGGGCAATAAATTACTACATACAAAACATTATAAAAATGAGTTGTTTGGATACAACATTTTACAAAAATTATTCCGTGAATAGTTTTCTTTTGAATTACTTTTTATTTTATGAATTCAGTTCTATTACTTGAAATTATTTCATTGAGAAAGGAGTGACCCAATCTAATGATTTAATGGAGGAAACTTTATTTTCTTCATTCATTGAAACACGAAGTTCTTTATTGGCTACTTTTTTTGAATACAGTGCTTTATAGCGAAAAATAGTTGTTCCTTCAAAATTGTTTTTATAGATTTCAACTAATTGAAGATCTATAAAAGTCCCATAATATTGGCGGAATCTAGTGCAGGTTTTTGTCAATCTTTCCTCTGTAGTGTTTTGAATTACTGATGCTGTCGCTTCACTCTGGTTGAAAGGCTTGAATTTTGAGGTATTACACGTCATTAAAACTCTCTTCCCTAATTCATACGCTTTATTCTTTTGACTTTCGTTAACTTCGGATAAACCAAGTTTTTCAATTTTAGCTTTTTCTGGTTCAGTGGTTGTCAAAACCTTTTTTGATTTACATCCAATGAGCAGAAGAATACTAAAGGCAATAATTATTTTTTTCATGTTTATATAATTTTTAATAAGATATTAGGATCAGGACAATTTTCTAAATAATAATCCAAATCGCTTTTGGTACAAACTCCTGGGTAATCTCCAAAATTATCTCCGATGTTTTTTATAATCTGAAAATGTAAATGAGGTGAATAATCCCCATTCACGGAAGCATTTCCTAAAGTCGCTATTTGTTGCCCTTTTTTAACAATGTCGCCAATTTCAATAGCACCGATACTTTCTAACGAAAGATGCCCGTATAAAGTATAAAATCGCTGATTTTCTATTTTATGTTCTAAGATAATAGTTGGGCCATAATCACCTAGACCAGTATTATAATTAAAACTATGTATAAATCCGTCAAGTGCCGCTAATACTGAAGTTTCAGCTTTAATCCATAAATCTAAACCAATATGGATATTTCGTTCTTCTGTTTTAGAATCGTTAAAAATTTCACTTCGTTTATACAAATCTCTAACTTCGTTATAACCTCCAAAAGCTACTTTTACATTGTTTTCGTCTAAATAGCTTTCAATGTATTTTTCAAAATCGCTTGCATTATCAATATTGTGTTTTCTAAAAGCTTCATTTGTAATGGATAAATCCAAAGGGATATATTCGTTGTAATCAATTGATTCGCCTATCACTTTTACGTTTTGGATGTCTTTTAAGATAGTTTCCAGTACTGTCATATTTTTGTAAATTTTTATAAATTCTAAATTTAAAATAAAATAGGCAAACTTTGAAAGTTTAGAGTAGCATTATAACTTTTAATTGTGAAAACTAGTTTTTTTTGATTACCCAAATTAGAAACAAAGTAAGGATGCCTTTTAGATATATTGTATGATTATATTTTTATAGCATCTATTCTAAAAAGGTTGTCACGAATTACAAATATTTGTGCTAAAATATAATTTTGTGTCGTAACAAAAAAGCCAGACAAAAAATGAATTTTGTCTGGCTTTTTAATAATTTAAGATGTTTTAATACAAACTTGGATATTTCGAAGGATTAACCTCATGCATCATTCCGTATACTTTTTCAAAAATATCTTCTGCGGAAGGTTTTGAGAAATAGTCTCCGTCAGTTCCATAAGCAGGTCTGTGTGCTTTTGCAGTCAAGGTTTGCGGTTTACTGTCTAAATAGTTATAGGCGTCTTGTTGCTCAATAATTTGTTGTAAAATATAAGCAGAAGCCCCACCCGGAACATCTTCGTCAATTACTAAAAGACGATTTGTTTTGGCAATACTTTTTACAACATCTTGATTCACATCAAATGGAAGTAACGATTGCAAATCGATAATCTCGCAATCAATACCTACTTCCAGAAGCTCATTTGCTGCTTGTTGCACTAATCGCAATGTTGAGCCATAGGAAACTAGTGTAATGTCATTTCCTTCTTTCAACGTTTCCACAACCCCAATTGGAGTTTTAAATTCGCCATAGTTCAAAGGCATTTTTTCTTTTAATCGGTAACCATTCAAGCATTCGATGACTAAAGCGGGTTCGTCACATTCTAACAAACTGTTATAAAATCCGGCTGCTTGCGTCATGTTTCTTGGAACCAACACATGAATTCCTCGGATGGCGTTTATGATCATTCCCATAGGAGAACCGGAATGCCAGATTCCTTCTAAACGATGACCACGAGTACGTATAATTAAAGGGGCTTTTTGTTTTCCAACGGTTCGGTATCGCAACGTAGCCAAGTCATCACTCATGATTTGAATGGCATATAATAAGTAATCCAAATATTGAATTTCGGCAATAGGGCGTAAGCCTCTTAATGCCATTCCTATACCTTGGCCTAATATGGTTGCTTCACGAATTCCAACATCGGCAACACGCAACTCTCCATATTTTTCCTGCATTCCTTCTAAACCTTGATTCACATCTCCGATGGCTCCGGCATCTTCACCAAAAATCAATGTTTCAGGATATTTTGTAAAAATAGCATCAAAGTTATCACGTAAAATCATGCGACCGTCCGTATCTTCTTTAGCATCTTCAGGATATACCGGTAAAACTTTTTCTACAGAAAATACATTTAAATCTGTTTCTGAAAATAAGTTGCTGCTAAAATTCTTTTGAGTTTTAGTCGTATATGATGTGATCCAATGCGACAATTCTTCTTTACTGTTTTCGTTCAGTATTAAACGCAATACTTTTCGGGCAGTAACCAGAATTTCTTTTTTCAAAGGTGATTTAATACTATTTAAATCAGATGTGAATTGTAAAATCAGGTCTTTGTTTTTACTGGTTTCGGCAATTTTTTGTAATAAAGTGACAAGTTCTTTTTGCTCTTCAACGATAGGTTCAATAAATGCATTCCAAGCCGCTTTTTTGCCTTCTAAAACATCTTTTTTGGCTTGAACATCAATAGCATCAATATCTTCTGGCGAAGCAATATTAATGGCAATCATCCATAATTTCATTTGACGGATACAATCAAAATCTTTCTCCCATGCCAAACGATTTGCGTCTTTATATCTTTCATGGGAACCTGAACTGGAATGTCCTTGTGGTTGTGTCAATTCATTTACGTGAATCAGGACAGGAATGTGATTTTCACGAGCAATATCAGCTGCTTTTTCATACGTAGCAATCAAGTCAGCATAATCCCAACCTTTTACTTTTAGTATTTCAAAACCATTAGTGTTTTTTTCTTTTTGGTATCCTTTTAAAATCTCAGAAATATTTTCTTTAGTAGTTTGGTGTTTTGCATGGACAGAAATTCCATACTCATCATCCCAAACACTCATAACCATAGGTACTTGTAATACACCTGCAGCATTTATGGTTTCAAAAAATAAACCTTCAGATGTACTTGCATTTCCTATAGTTCCCCATGCAATTTCATTTCCTTCATTAGAAAAATTAGCTGCATTTGGTATTACGGAAACTTGTCTGTATATTTTTGAAGCTTGAGCAAGTCCTAATAATCGAGGCATTTGCCCGGCTGTAGGAGAAATATCAGCACTTGAATTTTTTTGTTTTGTTAAATCTTTCCAAGAACCATCTTCATTTAAACTATGCGTGGCAAAATGACCACCCATTTGTCTTCCTGCCGACATGGGATCTTGTTCAATATCGGTGTGACCATATAATCCGGCAAAGAATTGTTGGATAGTTAATTCACCAATAGCCATCATAAAAGTCTGATCGCGATAATATCCTGAACGGAAGTCACCATTTTTGAAGGCTTTTGCCATTGCTAGCTGTGGCACTTCTTTTCCATCACCAAAAATGCCAAATTTAGCTTTTCCAGTCAATACCTCTTTACGTCCTAAAAGACTGCATTCTCTGCTGATTATAGCTAATTTATAGTCTTTCAACACCTCGATTTTGAAATCTTCAAATGTCAATGTAGTATTGGTTTTTTCTTTTATCATAATTGAAAAGTATAACTTTGTGTGGCAAATTTACTTAAAAACTAGCTATTTTCATAGTTCATTGAAAAAATAAAATTAAATTATTTCGATTTATTCTAATAAAAAGAACTTTATTTTTTTACTATGTGTAATTTTGTTTGTATTTTAATGAGAATAGTTTAATAAATGATGATAATTGTTTTGGATTAGAACCATTTTCGATTAAAAAGATTGATTAATGTTTTAGGGGAAAAAGTAACCATAAATCGTACTTTCTCATTATAATTATTTTGTGCTATTTCCCATCCATTGTTAGAATATATAGGAAAATACAACTCAAAGTAGTCTGTGACGAGATTGAGGCGAATACCGCTGTCGTATAAAAACTTTGCATTTTGGTTTTTATTTTTAATAAAACCAATATCTCCATAAATTTCTATCCAGTTCCATACGCTCACACTTGCATTTAAGCTGGTAATCCATCTATTGGCGTATGGCGTATCCATTTTTGATTTAAAGCCACCTTCTGCCATTATGAATTGTTGACTGTAAAAACCAGTGCTTTCTGATCGTCCAAAGTAATTATAATCAAACAAATAATCGGTAGGTCTGTCGGATGCGAAACTAAAAAAATCAGTTTCAGTTTTATTGTATAAAAAACTTCCCGCATAGAATCGTAAATTAATTTGGCGATTGTTTTCAAAAAGCTTTCTATATTCTATTTCGCCGGTAACTTTTCCAAATTTTCCCGAGATTTGAATATCGGAACTAAAATTGAAATGATTCGTTACTTCCGTTTTTGTATTCACATAGCGTGCATCAAAAATGGAATAATTGGATGGAGAGTTGTCCATTGCAAAAGCGCTTTTTTCTCTGTTTACAATAACTTGTCGCAAGAGAATCAGTTGTTTTCTGTTGTCTCTGAAATTAGGCTCCCGAATTCGCAATTGAACCATAGGATTTAGTCTAAAGTAAGAAGCATCTTGCGCATAATGAAAGTAAGAGCCGCTAATAGAATATTTTACATTGTAAAGCGTGCTGTTTCGATAATTTTGATTGACTGCAAATGAAGCTGCCCCGGATAAATTATTGGATTTAGTAGAGTAGGACGGATTGATGTCAAATGTGAAAGGCTTCTCTAAAATAGTTTTATTATGCAATCGTAATCCTGGAGTTATTCCGTCGTATAAATTATAATATATAGAAGGAACGTATAAAACTTGATTGTAATACGGATCCTCTAAATCTTTCAAAAGCACAAACTTAACCGGACGGTTATTCGGAAAAAAACCATCCAGTTTTTTCCAGTTATTTCTTAAATTATATTCAGGGACTTCATTTTTTAAATTTAAAACAATTTTATCAGCACCCTTTCTTTGAATTGTAAAAGTGCTGTCGCGTTCTTGAATATCCAGCCATTGTTTAAAAACAACTGCGCCTTTTTTTGTGCCATAAACAGGAATAGGAATAGGAGCTCCTGTTTTGTTTTTAACTGAAAAAGTGATACTGTCTTTGGTTTTTGTTACGCTCGAAAATTTATAATCAATAATAGCTCTGGAATTAATAATGGTATTAAAAAACCAGTTAATGTCTTTATCTGTATTTGATTTTAGTATGGTTTCAAAATCAGTTCTGGAAACTTGTTTTATCTGATTTTGATTGTAAAATTGTCTTATACTGGTTGTAACTGCATTATTTTGTAAATAATCATCCAAAAACCGAATACTTAATCCCGCACGATATTTACTGGCTATTTGTTCATTAAATTTTATTAAAGTGTTTTTAGGATCTCCAAGCGGTTGGTCCAGATTTTTTCGAGCCATCAGCATATAGAAATAACTATACTGTTCGTTAAACCCAATATTAGCAATATTAAAACTATTCAATAGTCGGATATTAGACAAACTCCCCATCATTTTAGTGTTGGGGTGATTTTCATCCATATATTTCATCATGGCATAGACCTGCAAACCATCATAGATCCAGTTGTCTTTTCTGGGGTCTAATTGTAAACTTGTTTTTAGGTATTCATTCAGATAGGTTTTCAGAAATTTAATTTCAAAAAGAAATTCATCTGGAAACGGACTTATAAAAGAAGGAAGTTGATTCAATCCATAAAAAGGATTTCTCTCGTAATCCGTTTGAGAAACAATAATTTTTTCATGAGGATATTTTCCAATTAAATCGTTTGTAAAATTCACAACTCGATCTATTACAATCGCTTTTTGAATAGTATTCAATTTATTGTTTTTCAAATCTGTGACTACTTCAACAGCACTATTTTTATAACTTTCAAAATGGGTTTTTGGTTCTATTATCACGCTAAAATTAGTTCTGTTATTCCCAGATAATTTATAGCTTAAATAAGTTTCATTAGCGGTTGATTTAATGCTTTTTAAATCAGAAATGGCTTCGAAGTTTTTAGGTGTTTTTAAATCAATTTCAAAGCTGGAATAGGCATTGGCGATATCATCTAAATTAGTATTGCTGTACCGTAAGAAATCATGGTTTTCATAACGGGCTGGCGTAAGAAACCAGTTTTTAAGATGTATAGTTCCGTTATTATTGTACCCATATTTTGTAAATTTATCGCTGGGTATTTTAGTGACATAAGTAAGGTGTAAAACGATTTTCTGATTCGGAAGTAAATTCTCAGTTAATTTAACTTCAATTAAATCTGGATTTTTATCTGTTCTTTCCCAGAACAAAACTGATTTATTTACAGCTAAAATGGTTACATTTTTCGTACTTCCACGTTCTTCTTCTTTGGCTAAATGGAAACCTCTAAAAAACTCATCAGAAAAGCGTTTGGCTAAAGGGGTGTTTTTATTTGAAAAAGCATTGTTCCAATCATTCAATACAATCGAGGTTAAGGTATCATCTGACTGATTGAAAAAAATAATTTGTTGTTGAATTTTTAAAGTTTTATTCTCCGCATTTAACTCTGCCTTTATATCAGAACGATGTTGTGCATATTGTTTTATTGAAAGCAATAAAACAAGAGTGTAAAGCGTAATTTTAAAGAATGAGTTCAAGTTCTGATCTTAATTTTATTAAAAAAATAAATATACTTTTTTTTTAGATTAAAACACTATAAAAACTGCCTAATTAACATAAAAAAAGCTGTCAATTAGACAGCTTTTTTGTTAAAAATTTGGAGTTAAATCGTATTTTTTATAGAATTTATCCAACACATCAACCACTTCATCTTCGGTGTCAACTATTTTAAATAAATTCAAATCTTCAGGGCTTACCGTATGTTCTTTTTCTATTAAAACCGTTTTTATCCATTCGATTAATCCGGCCCAAAAGCTGGTACCCACCAATATTATCGGGAATCGTGCAATTTTTTTAGTTTGAATCAACGTCATTGCTTCAAACAATTCATCCATCGTTCCAAAACCACCCGGCATCACCACAAAACCTTGGGAATATTTGACAAACATTACTTTTCGAACAAAGAAATAATCAAAATTCAGGTTTTTATCGCTGTCAATATACGGGTTGAAATGTTGCTCAAAAGGCAATTCAATATTCAATCCCACTGAAGTTCCTCCGCCAAGATGTGCGCCTTTATTTCCCGCTTCCATAATTCCTGGACCACCGCCTGTAATCACGCCATAACCGGCTTTACTGATTTTATAGGCAATTTTTTCTGCCAATAAATAATAAGCATCTTCGGGTTTTGTTCTTGCCGATCCAAAGATGGTAACACACGGACCTATGCGTCCCATGCTTTCATAACCGTTTACAAACTCGGCCATAATTTTAAAAATTGCCCAACTATCATTGGTTCTAATCTCGTTCCAAGTCTTTCTCTTCAGTCGGTCTTGGATTACTTTATCCTCGTCATTGTCAAAATCTTCTAATCTCATATTATTTTATTTTTTATTTTAACCCTGTTTGGGTTCAAAACCCTAACAGGGTTAAAATTCAACTTTTACTAAAGTAATTCTTTTTTCAAGAATTGCGCCGTATAGCTTTTCTTATTTTTTATAATTTCTTCCGGCGTTCCTTTCGCAATAAGCTGTCCGCCGCCTTTTCCGCCTTCGGGGCCAATGTCGATAATGTAATCGGCTAGTTTAATTACGTCCATATTGTGCTCAATAATCAATATCGTATTTCCTTTATCAACCAGTTTATTAATCACTTCCATCAATACTCTAATATCTTCAAAATGCAAGCCCGTAGTGGGTTCGTCCAGAATATAAAAGGTATTTCCGGTATCTTTTTTGGATAATTCCCCAGCCAGTTTGATGCGTTGTGCTTCGCCACCGGAAAGCGTCGTGCTTTGTTGTCCAAGTGTAATATATCCTAAACCAACATCCTGAATGGTTTTTACTTTTCTGTAAATCTTCGGAATCATTTCAAAAAACGGAACCGCTTCATCTACCGTCATATTCAACACATCAGAAATGGATTTTCCTTTGTATCGAATCTCCAATGTTTCTCTGTTAAAACGCTTCCCTTGGCAGGTTTCACATTCTACATACACATCAGGCAGGAAGTTCATTTCTATGGTTCGTACCCCTGAACCTTCACAGGTTTCGCAGCGTCCGCCTTTGACATTAAAACTGAATCGTCCCGCTTTATATCCCCGAATCATACTCTCGGAAGTCATCGTAAACAGATTTCTGATTTCAGTAAAAACTTCGGTATAAGTTGCCGGATTACTTCTTGGAGTTCTCCCAATCGGACTTTGGTCAATATCAATCACTTTATCGATATGTTCCAATCCTTCAATTTTTTTATACGGTTGTGGTTTTTTGACACCATTAAAATAATAGGCATTCAAAATAGGGTAGAGCGTTTCGTTAATTAAAGTCGATTTTCCACTTCCCGAAACTCCGGTCACACAAATCATTTTGCCCAAAGGCAATTCTATCGAAACATTTTTTAAGTTATTTCCTGTTGCTCCGGTTAGTTTTAGAAATTTTCCATTTCCTTCCCTACGTTTTGCCGGAACTTCAATTTTCATCTCGCCATTCATGTACATCGCCGTAATGGTATGATGTTTCAGGATTTCGGCAGGCGTTCCTTTACTGATAATTTCTCCACCGTATTTCCCTGCTTTTGGACCAATATCAATCACATAATCCGCACGTTCGATCATGTCTTTATCGTGTTCCACCACAATTACCGAGTTTCCAATATCGCGTAATTGTTCGAGGGAATGGATCAGTTTATCATTGTCTCTTTGGTGTAAACCAATACTAGGTTCATCCAAAATATACAAAACTCCCACCAACTGCGAACCAATTTGTGTTGCTAATCGAATGCGTTGCGCTTCGCCACCGGAAAGTGATTTTGAGCTTCGGCTTAAAGCCAAATAATCCAAACCGACATTCATCAGGAAGTTCAATCGATCCTTAATTTCTTTGATTACTTCAGTAGCGATACGCTTTTGTTTATCAGATAAATGATTTTCCAAATCTAAAAACCAAGCTGTCAAATCCGAAATATCCATATCACATAATTCGGTAATATTTTTTTCATTGATTTTAAAGAACATTGCTTCCTTTTTCAAACGGGAACCTTCACAAACAGGACATTTTATTTCGTCCATGAACTCCTTCGCCCAACGTTTTATAGTTGTTGAACCACTTTCGTCATGTTGATTTTTGATAAAATGGGATATCCCTTCAAAATCAATTTTATATTCTCGGGCAACGCCTAAATCTTTGGAGTTGATGGTGAATTTCTCTTTTCCGCCATTCAAAATCATTTCCATTGCTTCCTCAGGAATGGTTTCTATCGCATCAGTCAATTTGAAACCGTATTTTTCTCCTATGATTTCCAGTTGCTTAAAAATCCAAGAGCTTTTATATTCGCCTAAAGGAGCAAAACCACCCGCTTTAATGGATAATTTTGGGTTTGGAATAATCTTCTTTGGGTTAATTTCATTTACTGTTCCTAATCCGTTGCAATGATCACAGGCTCCTTTTGGGGAATTGAAAGAGAATAAATTAGGTTCGGGATTCTGGTATGAAATTCCCGTGGTTGGACACATCAGATTTCTACTGAAAAAACGAACTTCATTAGAGTCTTGATCTAAAACCATCAAAACATTCTCTCCGTGATGCATCGCGGTATTGATGCTTTCAGTCAAACGTTTTTCGTTATCTGGCGTATCTTCAATCACCATTCGATCCACAACAATTTCGATATCGTGTGTTTTGTAACGGTCTAATTTCATTCCCAAAGTAATATCCAGCACATCGCCGTTTATTCGAACTTTTAGGAAACCTTGCTTGGCAATTTGTTGAAAAAGTTCTGCATAATGTCCTTTTCGAGCCCGAATAACAGGCGCTAGAATATTGATGCGTTTCCCTGTAAAATCTTGAATAATCAAATCTTTGATTTGCTCATCAGAATAGGAAACCATTTTTTCGCCGGTATTGTAGCTGTACGCATCAGAACCACGCGCGTATAATAAACGCAGGAAATCATAAATCTCAGTGATAGTTCCCACGGTTGAACGAGGACTTTTGCTGGTCGTTTTTTGTTCAATAGCAATTACAGGTGAAAGTCCGTCGATTTTATCGACATCGGGACGTTCCAAGCCACCCAGAAATTGACGTGCATAAGCAGAAAAAGTTTCTACATAACGGCGTTGCCCTTCGGCATAAATGGTATCGAAAGCTAAGGAGGATTTTCCGGAACCAGAAAGACCGGTAATTACGACCAGTTTTTCACGAGGAATGGAAATATCTATGTTTTTTAGGTTGTGAACGCGAGCGCCTTGAACTTCAATGGTATTGTCTTTGTCTAACATAATTTTTGCAAAAAAGCAAAGTTACAATTTTGAGTTGTTCTTTTCACCCAACGGTTTGGAAGATTTTGTTAAAGATTCTTCTGAAATTAGATTTGCGCAAATAAAAAGTTCAACATATAAAAAAAGCGCCAACATAATTGTTAACGCTTTCTTTGAGAAATTTTGATAAATATTATTCGGTTATAAATTCATTAAAAGGCTTAAGCACGAAAGGAATATTACTTTCTTTTGCTTTCTTTTGATAAGATGCTTCGTGTTTTGACTTTAACGTTTTAAACTCGTTTATTGAATTGTCAAATCGTTGTTTTATCGCTTCCATATTCTCCAGTTGTGAAGGGGATGGTGCCGTAAAACTGCTGGCGATATTAGAATATAATTCTCCCAATTTTTCTCTTAATTGTGGCTCTGCTGCACCTACGTAGTTATCACCAGTTGTCACCACCAATTTTGCTTTTAAATTATCAAAAGCCGTTTTTATTTTGGTAGCTTCTTTGGTATATGCTTTGTCTTTTGCCATAAGTTCGGTCAGCAAACTATTAGTCTGATCAATTTCATATACCGTGTAGGCCAATTCCTCGTTCATGTTGAATAATACACGTGTAATTTTTCTTTCTTTTTGACGGTCTGTTGCAGAAATACTACTTTTAGGGTCGTTTACTACTTTTAGCATGTACGCGTAGGTTTCTTTTCCTTTTGTAAGGACCGCTTTGTAGTTCCCTTCGGCTACTCTTGGTGCTGTAAATCCATAATAGGAGAGCGTTTTTCCTGCTGCAATTTTAGGATTTTTCATGTTGTAATTCCAATTTACAACATTGATTCCTTTTTGTTTACCAGGTGTAAGAGTAGTTATTTTGTTGCCATTTTCATCTTGAATCTCAAGATCCATTTTCCCTAAAGTATGACGTTTTTTTAGGTAATAAATAATCTGGGCACTCGAAGATGGATTATTTCCAACAAATTCCAATTCGGTTGCCGTTGTTCCAAAACTGGACTGTTCTTCTATTACCGCTGGTTTTAAATCAAAGAAATGCAAGTCTTTATTTAATACTACCTGGTTAATTTGACGTAGCGGACTAATGTCGTCCAGAATAATTATTCCTCTTCCGTGGGTTGCCATAACCAAATCGTTGGTTTTCTTGTTTAGCTCCATGTAATGAATCGCTACTGATGGCATTTTGTTTGTAAAATGCGACCAATTGCTTCCACCATCAATAGTTATATATAATCCTTTTTCGGTTCCTAAAAATAATAAATTTTCATTTATATAGTCTTCCTGAATGTTGCGTACAAATCCGTCCACATCAGCCGTGATTATAGATTTCCAGGTTTTACCAAAATCTGTTGTTTTATAGGTGTATGGCGCATAATCGTTTTTGGTATGTCCTTCGAAAACGGCATAAGCTGTTCCTTCTCCAAAAACACTGGCTTCAATATGATAGCACCAAGTGTTTTTAGGCAATCCTGTGATGTTAGCCACAACATTTGTCCATGTTTTTCCGCCATCTTTTGTCACCTGTATGTTACCATCGTCACTTCCTGCCCAAATGATATTCTCGTTTAGCGGTGATTCTGCAATGGTGAAAAGCGTACAATGATTTTCGGCTCCTGAGTTATCTTTGGATAAACCACCTGAATTTTCCTGATTCATTTTTTTAGGATCATTTGTAGTTAAATCTGGTGATATTTTTGTCCAGGTGCGCCCCATATCTTCCGATTTATGAACAAATTGACTACCGACATAAAGGCGGTCAGTTTGTTTCTTGCTGACATCCATAGGAGTATTCCAGTTGAAACGTAGTTTAGGATCTCCTTTTACGGCAAGTGGCTGTATAGTAATAAGTTCTTGACTGTCAATATTGAAGCGCCAAACATTTTCGGCACCTTGCATTTCGCTATAAATAATGTTTTTGGATGGATGTTTCACTACTCTGAAGCCATCTCCATAACCTACGCGAGTCCAATCTCTTGCTTCAATGCCACCCGGACTTTTTGAAGGCCCATACCAAGAACCATTATCTTGCAATCCACCATATACATTATAAGGTTCATTATCGTCTATACTTACATGATAAAATTGGGAAACGGGTAAACTACTCACCATTTCCATGGTTGAGCCACCATCCCAGCTTCTATATACACCGCCATCGGTTCCAGAATACATGCGATTGCTGTCATTAATATCAAAAGTAACATCGTGAATGTCGCCATGCATGTTTCCTAAACTCTTAAAAGTCTTTCCGCCATCTCGGCTAATAGAACCCATTAATCCTGCTTTAACAACGATGTCAGCGTTTTTTGGATCTACCACAATTCTTGAAAAATAAAAAGGACGCACCACCAAACCAAAATCACTGTTTAAATGTTTCCATGTTGCGCCTGCATCATCGGAACGGTATAAGCCATTCTTATCACTTTTTTCAGTTTCAAGTACGGAATATAAAATATTTGAATTTGTAGGCGCAACGGCAATTGCGATTCTTCCTAATTTACCTTGAGGAAAACCATTGTGGATTTTGTTCCATGTTTTGCCACCATCAACTGATTTGTATAATGCAGATTGTGTTCCTCCAGAACTAAATGACCATCCCGTTCTACGGAATTCCCAAAAACTGGCATACATGATGTTAGTATTTTTTGGATCTATAATTAAATCGGAGCAACCAGTTTTTGCATCAACGTAAAATTCTTTTTTCCAAGTGGTTCCGCCGTCTGTCGTTTTATAAATACCTCTTTCTTCGCTATCTCCCCATAAGGCTCCTAATACACCCACCCATACCACATCACTGTTTTTTGGATCGATTACAATAGAACTGATACGATCAGATTTTGGCAATCCCATATTTTTCCAGTTCTGTCCTCCATCTGTAGATTTATAGATTCCGTCTCCTACGGATACGCTGTTTCGTGTCCAGGTTTCACCAGTTCCTACCCAAATATTCTGATCGGGTTTTGATGGGTCAATGGCTACACAACCGATAGACTGAATGTGCCCATCGAAAATTGGAGCGAATGAGGCTCCGCCATCATAACTTTTCCAGACACCACCACCAGCGGTAGCCGTATAGACTATTTTGTTATTAGTTGGGTGCATTTCCAAGTCGGTTATACGACCGCTCATCAACGCCGGACCAAGATGTCTTGCGGAAATGTCACCAAATAATTCTTTTCCTTTAAGGATTACTTTTTCTTGTGCATTAACTGCTGATGACGCAAAAAGAAGTAAAGTTGCTATTAATAGATTGGTTTTTTTCATATGTAGATAATATTTTTTTTATAGGAATATGTATGCACCATGAGGAAATATCTTTATACACAATTTGTGTTTTAAGAAACATGGCTATTTCATAAAAAGAGTTTAAAAAAAATCCCCAACGCAGGTTCAGGATTGATAGTTATAGCTTGATATTATTGCGCTGGAAAAGCAAAAGCGCTGTCAGCAACTGTAGGGTTTAAAGTTACTTTTTTAATTTTCATATCTTGTCCTCCCATATTCATTGAAAATGGAAAAAACACACCGTCAACTTCTTGATAATCACTCATTGTTGAAACCGATTTTTGACCTTTCATTGGGCCTTGTTTAATCTCTGTTTCTGTTGCTATTGCTAAGTAGTTTTCTGTGTCAAAATAGTAATAGGATATATCATCCATTTTTACACCATCAACAGTGACTGGTTTCTTTGTGAATTTTATCTTGAAGCATTCCGTACCTTCTTTAGTTTCTTTTCCTATAAATTCTGCGGCGTATCCTTTAGCTTTATAGTCTAACAATGCATCCGGAAAGTCGTTGTTGCTTAGAATAGCATTTGCCGTTGTCTCAGCATCACTTTTTTCCGCTTTCATCGTCATGAAATTAGTATTCCAAATGGTTTTACCGTCCGATGCCATTTGTGTGATTTCTTTTCCTTGTAAAGAAATTTTAACATACATCTTACCTCCAGCTAATTGTACCATTTCAACTGGAATTTCCATACCCTGAGCATTAATGCTCATTTCCATTTTAACACCTTTAAGGGGTTTTAATTTTTCTACACCTCCAATAGTTGTAAAGTATTTAGAGATAACTTCATCTGCACTTTGTGCAAAAACAGAAGTACTGACAATAGAAAATAAAAATGCAACGATTGATAATTTTAATGTTTTCATAATTTTTTGTTTGGTTTACTGTGTTAGTATAAATTTATTTTAAAAAGTTACAAGATGAAATGATATTCTTGTTAATTAATTTAGAGGTTATAATTATGTTTAAAGATATTAATTAATAAAGTATGAAATAAAAAAATATAATTATAACAGTATGTGATTGTTATGGATTCAGTCACATTTGATGTTTCTTCTAAAAAACACATTTTGATTTATTTTTTCGATAGAACAGTTTAGGAGTTTATGTTAAATTTAGGATACAAAAAAACGCCAACCTAAGTTAGCGTTTTCTATTATGGATGTGGATCAATAATATCATTTTTATATTAAAATCTATTCAATCGTCATCGATTTTAGTTTAGCTCTATAGGCCTCAAGTGCAAGAGATTTAGAAATAAAACCATAATATTTGCCCTCTTTTATTACCGGTAGAAAAACAACTTTCGCCTTTTCAAATTTATTCATAACAGTTTCCATACTATCCTCGGGGGATATTATTTCAACAGGCGGAATCATAACTTCCTTTATCAAAGTATATTTTACGCGATACGGATTGAAAATAATTTCTCTGATCGTATTAAAATGTACTATACCCACCATTTTTAGGTCTTTATCAACAACAGCAAAAATAACTTGATTGGAATGTGAAATTAAATCAACTAATTTTTCTAGATTTTCATCAGGCGAAACGGTTAAATAATCTGTTTGAATAATAGAATTAGTATCTAAAGTGGATAGTACGTTTGTATCTTTATTACTGGTAAAAGCATGTCCTTTTTTGGCTAAATTCTTTACATCCATAGAATGTTTTTCAAATCGTTTTGAAATCGCAAAACTAATGGAAGCCACAATCATCAAAGGAATCATCAAATTATACCCTCCGGTAATTTCAGCAATTAAGAATATCGCAGTCAAGGGAGCATGAAACAAACCACTTAAAATTCCTGCCATTCCAACTAATGTGAAATTACTTACTGGTAATTTAGTAAGTCCTGTCAGATTTAAAAATTTAGAGAAAAAGAAACCAACATATGAACCCAGAAATAGGGAAGGAGCAAAGTTTCCTCCGTTTCCACCACTTCCCAGAGTAATTCCAGTTGCAAAAACTTTCAGCATCATAGTCAAACCCACAAATACCAATAAAGCCCAACTATTGTCTCGAAAACCGCTAAATAATGTGTTTTCCAATAATTTCCCAGGATCATTTTCGGATAATGTTTTAATACTTTCGTATCCTTCGCCAAAAAGCGTTGGGAAAATAAAAATAAGAATGGCCAAAATCGAAGAACCAAACAATGCTTTTTTATAAGGTGATAATTTAAGTCTTGCGAAAAAATGTTCTACTTTTTGGAAATTACGGGAATAATAAACCGAAATAAATCCAGTAAACAAACCTAAAAGGATATAGAAAGCAATGTTATGATAATCAAAACTTTGTTGTTGTTTGAACGAAAGCAAAATTTCTTCATCTAATGCAATTACCGAAACTAAAGCACCTGTTGCAGCGGCAATCATAATGGGTGTAAATGCAGCAATACTCACATCAACAAGCAAAACTTCAATAGCAAATAAAACTCCGGCAATTGGCGCATTAAAGGCAGCGGCAATTCCTGCAGCAACACCACAACCTATAAGTAGCGTTCGGTCTTTATAACTTAACTTATATTTTTGGGCATAATTCGAACCAAAAGCAGCCCCGGTAATCACAATCGGACTTTCTAAACCAGCTGAACCTCCTAATCCAACAGTTAGCGAACTGGTTACAATTTGGGCATACATTTGTTTTTTTGGAATAATACTCGCTTTTTTGGCAACAGCATATAAAATTTGTGAAGTCCCTTTTTGAATTGTTCCTCCTAAAACTCTTTTGACAACAAAAACAGTAAGCAGAATACCAATTATAGGCAAAATACTATTGATGAAACCCAATTTTAAAATTCCACTGACATAAGTAGCAAAGGAAAATACCCAGTGCGCAAAAGTTTTCAAAACGATAACCGCAAAAGCGGCAGAGATACCAACTAAAACCGCAGATAAAAATATAAACTGCTTTGGAGTTAACATGGATTGCGCAAAAGCTATTATGGTTTCTAATTTCGAAATATATTTTTTGAACATGATACTTTTTAAAGGGAGTGCAAAATTACTATTATTTTAAGGGCAACAAATATTTTTCAATGCTTCTTTTCTACTTAATGGTTTTAAATTACTGTTTTCTACAAACTGTCTCACAATTTTAGGATTTGACTTTGCATATTCCCGTAACGACCAGCCAATTGCTTTTTGAATAAAAAATTCCTTAGAATGAGCCTGTTTTAAACATTGTGAAAATAAAAAATCAGCATTCGTTTTTTGTTTATAACCCAATTGAAATAAAATAGCACTTCGGTTCAACCACATATTCCCTGAATTAGAAAATCGTTTTATTACATTTTGGGCTTCCAATGGAAATTCCAATAGATATTCACCCAAAATGTATTTTGCAATCGTATCGACGCTGTCCCACCAAGAATTGTTGCCTATCAATTTTTCAATCAGTTGAATGTCTTCTTTTTTATAATTCCCCTTGAGTTCTTTTATCAAAATTTCAATCGCGCAATAATGAAATTCCCGTTCTTTTTTTGAATATAAAGCTACTGCAACTGTTCTAGCGTTTTCAGAAATCTCGTTTTTGTTTTCTTTCCAAATTTCTTTGAAAATGCGTCTTCGTTCCTCCGTTTTTATTCCAAAAAAAGGAAAGTTATTCTTCATGTATTTTGCCATAGCAAAAGCATTTTCCGGATTCTTATTTTGTTTAAAAGCTTTTTCTAAGACAAGTATAAAGTTCATAAATAGTAAATTTCAATGGCAAAATTCAATAACAATATCGATTTAAAATGCTTAACATGGTCAATAACCAGTAACTCATAACCTAAAATCCAACCGCTTTATCGTCTCCTCTAAAATCAGCGCCACCTTCGAGTTTTTTATTTGGTAAAACCAAAATGGCATCTACTTTTCCTATTACGGGTGTTGTTTTTTCATTAATGATGTATCCTTTTGATTTCAAGGTTTCAAAGGTTTTAGTATCGAATGTATTGGGTTCAAAAGTGATTAAATCCGGTAACCATTGGTGGTGAAAACGAGGTGCATTTACCGCTTCCTGCATACTCAAATGATACTCGTAAACATTTAATATCGTTTGCAATACCGATGTAATAATCGTAGAACCACCGGGAGAACCCACAACCATAAATAATTTTCCGTTTTTTTCTACAATAGTTGGAGTCATAGAACTCAACATTCGTTTTTGTGGCGCAATACTGTTGGCTTCATTTCCTACTAACCCAAACATATTGGGTTCACCTGGTTTGGCACTGAAATCATCCATTTCGTTGTTAAGGAAAAAGCCCAATTCATCACAATAATATTTGGAACCATAACCGTCGTTTAGTGTTGTAGTTGATGAAACCGCATTACCAAACTGATCCACAATTGAATAATGGGTAGTCTCTGTACTTTCATTATAATTTACTTTTCCTTCTTTTATATCTGAGGATAAAGTGGCTTTTTCAAAACTAAAATTCGACATTCTTTGTTTCAAATAATCATCAGCCATTAATGCTTTCAGGGGAATTTTTACAAAATCAGGATCGCCCAGATAATAACTTCTGTCTGCATAGGCCCTTCTTTCGGCTTCTACAATAACTTGAATGGCTTCCGTTGAATTCTGCCCCATTTTAGCCAGGTCGAAAGGTGCTATCATTTTGAATATTTCGGCCAGACATATTCCGCCACTGCTGGGTGGAGGCATAGAAATTACCTTTAAATCCTTGTAATCAAAAGTGAGTGGTGTTCTCCATTTGGCTTCGTATTTAGCCAAATCTTCCAAGCTGATTAGGGCTCCTTTTTCCTGAAGATATTTGACTAATATTTTAGCTGTTTCCCCTTTGTAAAATTCATCTCTGCCATTTTTTGAAATCCTTTTCAATGTAGCTGCCAGTGCAGGATATTTGATCACATCGTTTTCTTTGAAAGCAGTTGCAAATAGCGTTTTGTCACCATTTACTTTTATGATTTTCGCTCGATATGCAGCCAATCTATCTTCTTGTTTTTTGGTAACAATGACACCTCTTTCTGCTAATTCAATTACAGGCTTCAGAATTTCTTCGATAGGTAAAGAACCCAGCTTTTCATGAACAGCAAAAACGCCGGCTATCGTTCCAGGAACTCCAATAGCAAGAGGAGATTCAGTACTTTCTCCTTTTATAACATTTCCTTTTTCGTCAAGAAACATATCTTTTGTAGCTGCTAATGGCGCTTTTTCACGGTAATCCAAAGAACCAATTTCACCGTTTGCTTTTCGATAGACCATAAAACCACCACCGCCAAGATTTCCTGCAAACGGATAGGCTACTGCCAAAGCCAATTCGGTTGCAACCATCGCATCAAAAGCATTACCACCTTTTCTCATGATTTCAACTCCGATTTTGGAAGCTTCTTCTCGTGCTGAAACTACCATTGCTTTATCAGCAACTAGTCCAGTGGGTTGAACCATTACATTTTGGGTTTTACAACCAATAGAAAAAATACTCAATAGAATAATAATTTTTTTCATTCGAATACTATAAATTTAAAATCCAACGGCTTTATTATCACCTCTTTTATCTGCACCACCTTCCAATTTTCCATTTGGAAGAATCAAAACAGCATCGACTTCGCCGATAATTTCTTTGTTTTTTTCATTGATGATGTATCCTTTTTGCTTCAATTGTTCTAATACCTCTTTAGAGAAAGAATTCGGTTCAAAAGTAATTTCATCCGGTAACCATTGATGGTGAAAACGAGGTGCGTTTACAGCTTCTTGCATGCTCATGTCAAATTCATACACGTTTAGTATCGTTTGTAAAACCGAAGTGATAATGGTGGAGCCTCCCGGCGTACCCACAACCATAAAAAGTTTATCGTCTTTCTCGACAATCGTTGGCGTCATGGAACTCAACATTCGTTTTTCTGGAGCAATGTTGTTGGCTTCACTTCCAGTTAATCCATATAAGTTTGGAACTCCCGGTTTGGCACTGAAATCGTCCATTTGATTATTCAAAAAGAAACCCAATTCATCGCAATATATTTTAGAACCATAATTATCATTTAAAGTGGTCGTTGCCGAAACTGCATTTCCTGCTGCATCCACAATAGAATAATGAGTGGTTTGGTTGCTTTCATATCCTTTAATTGCTCCATGGGCAATATCCGAAGATTTAGAAGCTTTATCGAATGAAAAATCACTCATTCTTTTTTCTAAATAGGATGGGCTTACTAATTCTTTTATCGGAAGTTTTACAAAATCAGGATCACCCAAAAAATAATTCCTGTCGGCATAGGCTCTTCGTTCTGCTTCTGTAATTACTTGAATCGTTTTTACGCTGTTGTGTCCCATTTGTGAAAGGTTGAAAGGCTCAATCATTTTCATGATTTGATTCAGACAAATTCCGCCACTGCTGGGTGGAGACATCGAGGTGATTTTTAAATTTTTATATTGAAAGGTAATTGGAGTTCTCCATTTGGCATTATAACGGTTTAAATCTTCTAATGTAGCATTTCCGCCTTTTTTAGCAAGAAAAGAGATTAATTTTTGAGCAGTTTCTCCTTTGTAAAATTCATCCCGACCGTTTTTAGCAATTCTTTTTAATGTTGCTGCTAATGCGGTATATTTTATGGTATCATTTTCTTTATATGCTTTGGAAAACAAACTATTCTTACCATTGCTTTTTATAAAGGAAGCTCTATAATAAGCCAAACTTTCGACTTGAAATTTAGTGACAACAACACCTCTTTCTGCTAAGGCAATTACAGGTTTCAGAATTTCGCTTATGGGTAAAGAACCGTATTTTTCATGCACTTCAAATATTCCTGCAATGGTACCCGGAATTGCGGATGCCAAAGCGGTTGCTGTACTTTTTCCTTCTATTACATTTCCTTTTTCGTCCAGAAACATATCTTTTGACGCTGCCAAAGGCGCTTTTTCTCTGTAATCGATAGCACCCGTTTCGCCATTGGCTTTTCTGAAAACCATGAAACCGCCGCCACCAATATTTCCGGCCTGAGGATGTGAAACTGCCAAAGCCAGTTCAGTGGCAACCATGGCATCAAAAGCATTCCCGCCTTTTTTCATGATTTCAACTCCAATTTGCGAAGCTTCTTCACGAGCTGAAACTACCATGGCTTTTGAAGTTACTAAACCAGTTGGTTCAACAGTTTTTTCATTCGATTTGCAACCTAAAACGGCAAAGGCAAGTAGAAAAAGTATTTTTTTCATAAGGTGGTTATTTTAGTATTCGAAAATAGTATTAATTCTTGAAAGAAATCGGTGAACTCCTTTTCAAATTCCGGATAAAATTCTGAAAGTTCATGGGTAGCAAACCGCATTTTAGATTCGTTTTTGGTGCGTTGATCCATTTGCGTCAAAATTCGATTAATTCCTTCCACAGTTTGATAGCTCACCAGCCAATTTTGGTTAATCATGTATGGCATCATTCCCTTGGTCCTTTCTGAAAGATTGATATGGTTGTCCTGTAAAGATTGATAAAAGCGTGCTACAAAATCGTCTAGGTTTTCATCAGAATAAGTGTTCCAGTTTTTAGCTAAAAAATGATCGTAAAAAACATCTACAATTACACCGGCATAATGATGGTATTTCTCATGCAGTTTTTTGGTGCTTTTCCTAAAAATGGGATGCGCATCGGTAAAAGTATCAATGGCACGATGGAGAATGATTCCTTTTTGAATTTCTAAAGGATAACTTTCAAAATGTTTTCCACGAATCCCATCGGCCATGAAATTGCCAATTTTGATTAAATCGTTATCACCGGAAAGATAGATGTGTGCTAGAAAATTCATTCGCCTAATTTAGGAATTTAAATGATGAATTTTGAATTCTAAATGACTTTTATAAACCGTCAATTATTATATTTGCGGACAATTTAAAATTTATAATTCAAAAATTAAAATAATAATCAATGACTTTAATAAAATCAATATCAGGAATTCGTGGAACAATAGGAGGTAAAGTAGGTGATAACCTGACACCTGTTGATGCAGTTAAATTTGCTTCGGCGTATGGAACTTGGTTAAAAAAATATATTGGAAAAGAAAAAATCACTGTTGTTGTAGGTCGTGACGCTCGTATTTCGGGACCAATGATTCACAATTTGGTGGTAAACACTTTAATTGGTTTAGGAATTGATGTGATAGATTTGGGTTTATCAACTACGCCAACTGTTGAAGTGGCTGTTCCGTTAGAAAAAGCCGAAGGAGGAATTATCCTTACGGCTTCTCATAATCCAAAACAATGGAATGCCTTAAAATTATTGAATGAAAAAGGAGAATTCCTGAATGGTGCAGAAGGACTAAAAATTCTGGAAATTGCCGAAGCGGAAGCTTTTAATTTTTCGGATGTAGATGATTTAGGAACTATCATGATTAACGATGCGTACATGGATATTCATATTGATGAAGTCTTGAATTTACCTTTGGTAGATGTAGATGCAGTTAAAGCGGCTAAATTCAAAGTAGTGGTTGATGGTGTAAATTCATCAGGCGGAATTATTATTCCAAGATTATTGGAATTAATGGGCGTTGAAGTAGTCGAATTATACTGTGAACCAAACGGGCATTTTCCTCATAATCCAGAACCGTTAAAAGAACATTTGACTGATATTTCGGAATTGGTTGTCAAAGAGAAAGCTGATTTAGGAATCGTGGTTGATCCTGATGTAGATCGTTTGGCTTTCATTTGCGAAGACGGAGAAATGTTTGGAGAAGAATATACTTTGGTGGCTTGCGCCGATTATGTATTGAGTAAAACGCCAGGAAACACCGTTTCGAATATGTCGTCTTCCCGTGCTTTGCGTGATGTGACAAATATGCATAAAGGAAGCTATGAAGCCAGTGCAGTAGGTGAGGTGAATGTAGTGGAATTGATGAAAAAGAATAATGCTGTAATTGGGGGAGAAGGAAACGGAGGAATCATTTATCCCGAACTGCATTACGGACGTGATAGTTTGGTAGGAGTAGCCTTGTTTTTAACGCATTTGGCCAACAAAAAAATGACCGTTTCTGCTTTGCGTGCTTCGTATCCTGAATATTATATGAGCAAAAATAAAATCGAATTAACGCCACAAATTGATGTTGATGCGATTCTTGTTGCCATGACTGAGAAATACAAAAATGAAGATATTACCACTATTGACGGTGTGAAAATAGATTTTGCTGAAAATTGGGTTCACCTGAGAAAATCAAATACAGAACCGATTATTCGTATTTATACCGAAGCGGCTTCACAAGAAAAAGCAGACAGTCTGGCACTTAGAATTATTGATGAAATTAAAGCAGTAGCTGGATTATAAGAGAAGTCTAAAAGATTACATATTGCAAGCCTGTTCGATTAATTGAATAGGCTTGTTTTTTTCTAATGTACTGAAAAACAGAGAATATTTTTATAAGAATTACAGATTCGTTATTTTCGTTTCATTCTCTTTGGTCCATACCAGAGCCAGAACCCTGTGATGGAAAATATCAAAAGTGCCAGTCCCATGACGGTTGTGTAAACCAATTTAATGAGTCCATTGCCAGTCTTGAAATAATCGTCAAGAATTGATCCATCGTGTACCTTTTCAATAAAGTCAGACCGTCTTCTTTCAATATGTAATAATTGCCCTGTTGCCCCATCAAGTTGAATTCCCCAAAAGTTTTCGGCAAAAATAAATTTCACCATTCCTTTATCTTTTTTAATCTCAATTCGTTCTAGTTCCAGCGTTGATTCTTTTGAAACAGAGTCTAGTAAAATTTTGCAAGCGTTTTTGTGTAAACTGTCAATAGGAAGCCAGTCTTTTAAATGTATTGAAGTTCCTTGAAATGATTTTGATTGCAGCAACCCGCCACTATTTTTTTTCCAACCTAATAGAATTCCTGTCACGGAAACAAAAAAGAAAAAAATAAATAAAAAAGCTCCAGTTGTTCGGTGAATTTTCCTGAATACCCTGAGCAATTTGGCTTGTTGTTTCCTTTGATTATTTTCGGTCATTTTAATTTCTGTGTTTTGATTTCAGTATGGGCTAAGCTCTCCTTTACTTATGTATAGTTGCTTGTGTAAATCGAGGGCTATACCTTTTATAAAAAGTAAGAATTTGCGAATATACAAAGCGATCTCTATAATTTATCATAAAATTTATTGGAATAAATTTGAAATCAATTCTTGCCAATTTTGAGCTTGACAAAGGGTAAAATTATAAATTAGCTTAAAGGTTAAGGCAAATATTAAAAATTAACCCTAAAACTTATATTTGGCGTTAAGCCAAGCGATTTATTATCTACTTGAATAGCATCATTCGAGTCATTTGGATTGACTTTATAATAGCGATTGATAAGATTATCCTGATTAGTAGCGTTAATGACACCGGCAGTAAACGAAGCTTTAATAGATTGTGACAGGTTGAAATTGTAATTTAAAGAAGCGTCTAAACGCATGAAATCATCTAAGTTTTCATGGTTTGGACAATCATAATTTACCATGGTATTATTTCCGTTTTGTACGGTTTCATTTCCCTCAATTGGTTTTGTATACGGCTGCCCATTTCTCCAAACACCGCCAACAGCTATTTTTAGATTTTTAAGAATATCGTAATAAAAACCAAGCGATACGGAATGCCTTATATCTACATTATTAGGAAAGGTTGAAGGTGTAAAAGTATCAAATTCATAGTCATTTGTACTGAAAGTATAGCTTACCCAAACGCTATATTGACGCGCTGTTTTATTGGCTAAAAATTCAAAACCTTTAGCAGTGTAACTTCCATTCGCGTTAGTAAACTGAAAGCTGTTATAGAAACCCTGATTGGAAGCTGTAATGCCGTCAACAATTTTATAAAAACCTGTAGCTTCTACATTTAGTTTGTTTTGATTGAATTCCACACCAAAAGAACCTTGTTTACTCGTTGCAATGGGAATGTCTTTATCGTTTACTAAAACCCAACGCCTTTTTTCGACACCTAAAAAATCATCCTCAAAATCCACTATTTGAGTAGTAGATTGGTTTTTGAATTCCCCTTCTAATTTTAAAGCAAATTGATCTGATAGTTTTTGTCGAATGTTTATTCTTGGCTCGACCAAAAACTTTTCGAATTTTTGAAAATAATTCAAACGCAATCCAACTCTCAAATACGTGTTGTTTTTATTGTATTCGATTTCAGAAAATAAGGCGTGATTCAATAAAACATCTTTTTTAGTGCTGGAGTAAAACGGAGCACTAACGGTGGTTTGGTTTAACATCCCCGTTTCGTTGAATTGGTAGCCAAACAAGAAATTTAAGTTGTCATTAGTTTTGTAATACGTATTGAGTTTAGCTCCAGTTTCCATCACTTCATTGGCTTCAGTTAAGCGCTGATCCGTTTCTACTCTGTAATCGGTAGCATCAATATTGTATCTGGAAAAGTAAGTGATGAAGTTTGAGCTTAATTTTGGATTCCATTGTGCTTTCCAACTTCCTCCGTAACCCATGTTTTTCTGGGATAAATTACTGGTTTTAGGTTGGGTTTCATTTGAATTTGTAATGCGGCTTTCTGAATAATCCAATGCATTATTAATACCAATAATATTCGCTCTAAATTGATGTTTTTCATTTAAATCGAAAAGTAATTTAGCGGTATAATCATAAAAGTAAAAATCAGAAGACGTATTATTCTGGTCACTATCCGCATTGATTTCAGTGTCTTGAAAACTACGATCAAAGTATTTAGTGTACGTAGGAGATTTAAACAAATCAGTAATAGAACGACGTCCTGAAATATGAAGCTCTATTTTTTTAGTTATTGGAATTTCTAAAAAGGCATCGGCACTAATAGAGTTAATTCCTGCGCCACCAGAAAAGGCATTGGTGACCAGATCTTTCGTATACATATTGATACTACTGGAAACGCCATCGCTGTATTCAGCACTTGTTCCGTTTTTACTGACGATAACTTTATTGGTAAGATTAGGATTGTAAGCGGATATTAACCCGAAGAAATGACCGGAATGATACATTTTGATATTATCCCAAAGCACTAAATTCTGATCGTTAGTCCCACCACGTACGTTGATATTAGCAATGCTTTCATTGGTACTTTCCACACCGGGAAGCGCTTGAACAGATTGCAAAATGTCGGGTTCTATTAATCCGGGAAGAATCCCGAATTTTTTAGTATTTAAAACAGTGCTTCCATCTAGGTATTTCTGTAATCCGGGCGTTAAATAGACATTTATCAGAACCTGATTCAATTCTTCATTTTTTGTTGAAAGAACAATTTCCTTGCAATTATTTTGTGCAGAAAACAATTCGTTAGCAGAAAACTGTCTGGATTCAAAACCCAAATAAGAAACGGTCAACGTTGCAGTTATTGGAATATTTTGCAGGTTAAATGTGCCGTTTTTATCGGTTATTGTACTTCTTCCGATGTTATTTACAAGTACTGAAGCGCCAACCAAACGAGATTTTTTTTCATCAGAAAAAACAATGCCACAAACGGATATTGTTTTGTTTAGCACTGAAACAGTAACATATCGATTGTCTAGAGCTTTGAAATTTAAAAGCGTTTTCGAGTTTAGATAATCAATTGTTTCTTGTAATGTAAAAGAAGTATTTGGTTGCTCAATTGCAGTATTTGCAACATCTTCAACGGCATACGAAAACTTGATGTTGAATTGTTTTTCGAGGGAAATAATAACCTCACTTAAAGGTGTTTTTTTAGTTGTATTTTGTCCGTAACAAATACTGCCAATACAAAGTAACAGAGAAATCAGCCATTTATTTAACACCATAGTTGTAAAATATAATGTTTTTGCCTTCAATCCTGTAACTTAATTTAAGCGGAATTGTAACCGCTTGAAGCGCTATTCCTTTATCAGTATGTGTAAAAGTTCCGGTAAAGAGTTTTGAAGTGTCAACGCCTTCAACTTTAATTTTCATATCGTATTGACGCTCTAATTCTGCAATAACCTGATCTAAAGGAATTTTATTAAAGCTTGATTCTTGTTGAATCCACGAAGGGTTTTCGGCATTAAAATCTTCAACATTTTCGATAATGCCATTTATAACTCGGAATGTTTTTCCGGGAGGCAATTTAATGGTTTCGTTATTATACGTTACACTCACCAAACCTTCGTAACAATGAACCTCAAAATAGTTTTTGCGTTCTTTTACGTTAAATTGTGTCCCTAAAACGGTAACGACTCCCGCAGTTGTGTTTACACTAAAAGTTTGGCCTTTCTGAACTTTGAAAAAAGCTTCTCCTTCTAAAGTTAAAGCTCTTTTATCAGCCCATTTTTTTTCGTTAAAACTTAATTTTGAAGCGGAGTTTAATATTACTTCAGAATTATCAGGAAGCGTAACTGCTTTTGTTTGCGCTATTTGAGTTTCAAAAGATGTAATGTTGTTAAAAAATAAGAAATAAGTTGAGGTTAACATAACAACTAGAACAGCAGCAACTCTATAGAATGCGTTAACGTTTAAAGTTCTTACTTTTGTTTTCTTTTTAGAATGGTTTCTGGCTTTAAAAGCTTCTAAAGCAGCGTGGGCATCTACTTTTGGGGTTTCCAGTTGTGATGCATAATGAGTAATTTTTTCAAGTGTTTGCAAATCTTCAGATTGTTTTAAATCCTCAATTTCTTTGCTTGAAAGCTCATTATTTAACCATTTTAATATCTCTTTTTCGTTTTTCATTTTATATCTCTATGTTTATAAGACAACTAACTTTTAAATTACCCTACAGCTAAATGACTAATTAAATATTTTCTATTTGGGCTCTTAACAGTTGCAACGCTCCAGACATTCTTTTTTCTACGGTTTTTTGAGAAATATTGAGTAACTCAGCGATTTCCCTGTATTTTTTTCCATCTATTCGATTCAATAAAAATACTTCTCGCTGTGCTTCACTTAATGATGCGATTGCTTTGGTGAGTTTTTGTTTGAATTCTTCTTCTTCGAATAAATATTCGGGACTTTGATTATTTGTATCTAAGTTAGGCGCATCTTTGGCGTACCTCAATACTACTTTTTGATGTTTTATGTTATTTAGAAATAAATTATTAATGCTGGTAAACAAGTACGTTTTGACCTTACTAAAGTCAATTTTGGAACAATTCTCCCAAATTTTTGTAAACGCATCTTGTACCAAATCTAATGCAGCTTCATCATCACCACATTTGTAATACGCAAAATTATTTGCTGATTGCACGTGCTTTAAGTAAAAGTCTCTAAAGTGATTTTCGTCGCAAAGTGTACTGTTTTCGTCGCTCATTGAGTATTAATTCATTTTTTGTAGGTTGTAAATGTAAAATATTTTTTCAAAAAGCAGTTGAGTAAATTATAATTGCTTTTTTATGAAAAATAGTTTAAAATTTAATTTGTTGATTTGTAGTGTTTTATGAATTTATTTGTGAAATTTTATATTTTTTTTAAAATTTTGATAGGGTAAAAATAAACGTAGTTGTCTTACTAATAGAAAGGCGCTAAAAACATCGCTTGTAAATATAAAAAAAACATTAAATTTGAAATTATGAAAAAGTTAAAAATTGTTACAGGAATTGCATTGATGGCTATCTTAAGTTTTACCTCATGCCAAAGTGAAGTAGATGAGGTAGAAGGAGAAAATCCAAATACCAATTCGGCTAATTCAACTACAACAAATAATCTAAAACGTACTTCGATGCACGATGGATCATTTGATGATTTCTTGGATGGAGCATCATGTTCATCAATCATATTACCAATTACCGCTAAAGTAAATGGAGTTCAGGTTTCCATTGTTAGTCAATTGGATTACCAACAAGTTATTAGCATTTTGGGACAGTCTAATAATGACCAAGATTCAGTAATATTACAATTTCCTTTAAAAATTAAATCAAGTAATTATACAGAGGTTGCCGTTGCTAATCAAACGGAGTATAATGCTATTCTTAATGCGTGTACAGCAGCGGAAGCTTCGGGTCAAGATGCTATTTCTTCTGTAAATATCAGCTTCCCAATTACAATTTTTACGTATAATTTAAGTTTTCAACAAACAGGAAGTGTTGTCATCACATCCGAACAACAATTATATACGTATATGTCTAATGTAAGCAGCACAGAATTATTTTCGGTAAACTATCCGATTTCAGTGAAAATTGCGGATGGAACAAAAACAACTGTTTCAAGTGATGCTGAATTGCAAGCAGCTATTACTGCATCTTTAAAAACTGAAGCAACGATGGCAGAAGCAGTTCAAAATGGAAAAAAATTAGAAACGATTTTGGTGAACGGTAAGTTTAAAGTAGATTCTTATGTAAATGCAGGAGTTAATTCAGCAAACAACTATTCTGGGTATGCAATAGATTTCGCAAATAATTTATCGGTAACAGCCATGAATCAATTGAATACAACAGTAAATGGTACCTATGCGGTAAGCTCGGAATTAAATGTTTTTCTAAAACTAAATTTTTCAGGTAATGCTTCGTTTACTTTATTGAATAATACTTGGAAAGTAACAAGTTTTACTGCTTCGACAATCACATTGCAAAGTAAGACTGATGCTGCAGTAATATTAGTATTGAAACAAATATAGTTAGGATTTTGATTGGTTAGTTTTTTCAAAGAACAGCTACTAAACATATTGTAGCTGTTCTTTAATATAAACATATAATATAAAATAATAATGAAAAAAGTAATTACTCTACTCACTATAGGTTTGTTCCTATTAGTGATTTCTTGTTCAAAAGAAGATGATCCATTAGATAACTCAATTGCAGTAAATCCTAATACAAATAAACAGCAAACTGGAAGTTCTTCTAACGATTTATTATCAGATAAAAAGTTCAAGAGTATGGTTATTGAAGTGGTGTACGTGGCCGGTTTTGAGCCAAGCAGTACAACAATTAATAATTTTGTAAGCTTTCTTACTGCAAGAACATATAAGCCAAACGGTATTAGTGTTATAAAACGTTCTATACCATCACCAGGGAATTCACCTTACACAGATGCAGAGATTGTAACTATTGAAGATGCTAACAGAACAAAATATAACACTTCTGATGTAATAGCGGTTTGGGCATTTTTTGCAGATGGGAAATCTTCAAAAGATACTGATACAGGGGTTATCCTAGGAACGGCTTACAGAAATACTTCTTTTGTTATTTTCGAACAAACTATTCAAGGTTTGAGCGATAGTCCAGTTGAACCCAGTAGAAGTTTGTTAGAAACAACAGTAATTACACATGAATTTGGACATATATTAGGATTGACTAACCTTGGTACAGCCTTGCAAAGCAATCACGAAGATGCAGCGCATCCAAAACATTGTATTGAAAAAACCTGTTTAATGTATTGGTCATCCGAAACCGGAAGCGGTATTGGAAATATGGTTTCGGGTGGTTCAGCACCACAATTAGATGCGCAATGTATAGCAGATCTTCGTGCCAATGGAGGGAAATAAAATTTAATTTAAATAACTATAATAATATGAAACAAATGAAATCAAAATTTTTAGCAATAGCTTTATTTATTGGAATAGGCTCAACAATGAATGCTCAGGACAGTGCTATTCCCAAATCGAATGGAGGAATAAAAGGAGGTTATAATTTAGCTGCAGTAAGTTTTGACGGAGATGGAGAAACAGAACAACGACACGGTTTTCATATAGGAGTTTATGGCGAGTCATTTATTAGCGAAAGCTTTTCTATACAACCTGAATTGATGTATTCTCAACAAGGATACGAAATAACAAATAGCAGTGGGACTTTTACGCAAAAATTAGATTACATAAACTTACCAATAATGCTTAAAGCATATCCTTCTCAAAATTTCTTTTTGGAAGCGGGTCCACAAATTGGATTAGCAGTTTCTCATAAAGAAGAATATGATGGACTTTTTAGTGGTTCACAAGAGTATGAGCCTAATAATTTTGATTGGGGAATAAACTTTGGAGGAGGGTTTAAAACCGATTCTGGTATTAGTTTAGGAGTGCGTTATCATTTAGGTTTAGGAGATTTATATGATGACGGCAAAGCACAAAACAGAGTGCTACAATTTTCATTAGGGTTTGATTTATAATCATAAATAGTTTTAAAAATAGAATGCCCAAGAAAATTTCTTGGGCATTCTTTTATGTATTTTCGAAAGTAAAAAATCTGATTTGTCTTTTAAAAAGACACTTTGTAAATTATTCCTGCGGTGAATTTCCGAGTTAATCCGTCAGGGCGAACTTCTCGAACTACAAATGGTGTGGCTAAAGATAATTCGATGCTGTTTTGAGTATTAATAGCATAGGCGCCAATTATATTTCCGTTTATTGTCAATCCATCAGAGTCTTTTATCGTTTCTCTTTTTCCAAAAGCATTTTCAAAACTATCTTCTCCTAAATGATAAATAAATAATACATTGGGTTTGAAAGTGAATTTTTTATTAGAAGTTTGAAACGTATATGTAGTTCGAAACAATGCATCTGGTTTTCTTTCGAATAAATTAGTGGAAGGAAAATCATCCGTATTGGAGAACTCCTTGAAGTACGAATTTTTATTGTTATTGAAGACGGGAATTTGGACAGCCGTATTAAAATCCCATTTTTTATAATTAAGATTCAATCCTGCAATCAAATCAAAAGTTCCTAAACTGGATTGATAATCTAAAGGAAGTGAAAACTCATTTATTTTAAGATTTGAACTCGTAAAAGGTATTTTAAAACCCAAAAGTGAACTCCATTGCGTATTCGTTTTTGGTTTCCAATTGTAATTCCCTATCAAATATGCATCACCAAAAGCGCCTCGTTTACCAAAACTTCCACTTGCAACGGAATATGTGATTTTAGAACTTAGCGCAAATCGTTCGTTAATAGTTCTGGTATAGCTGATATAAGGTGAAAAATAAATGACATCAGCTTCGCCTGCACCAAAAATACTTCCTACTTCAATTCCGTTTTTTAATTCTTTATCTGTAATTTGAAAACCGGTTCCAATGGAACAAATTCCGGCATCGCTACAACCTTGTGCAAAGGAGTTAGAGAACATTCCAATAGCGATGATTAGCAGTAGTTTTTTCATAAATCAGGTTTTAATTTTGAGATAATTGCGCCACTGCAAAAAGATGACTATACTGTTGGCAGTGAATCAGTATATATTTATAAGCTGAAACATTAACCTGATTTGGAATTGCATACACAGTGGAAGATGTTAAATTACCTAGATTCACAAAATCTGTAGGGGTTGCATTTTTTGACAGGTATACTTTCAAATCGGGACCGCTGGAAACACTAAAACCGTCCAATCGCACTTCATTTTGATTTCCATTCAAATAAATTTTAGCAGAACCGGTAACTTTGATTCCTGAGGTTGGCATAAAATTACCGGTAGCTACAGGAGAATTGTTTTCAGGAATTGGTATGCTTAACTCAGCATCACGGGTCAAATCGCCTTCTACTTCACAAGAAAGTAAAAGCAAGCAAAGCGGTAGTGTAAAAACAATTTTTTTCATAGTGAAAATGTTTTTTAATTCGTTAATCAAATATAAAACGAAACAAAATCAGAGTTTGTCAGCTACTTTACATTTGGACCATGTTTATAAATTTATTTAAAAATCAGTATTAACTAAATTTGAAAAAGACTATTTAGTAAAAATCAATATCTTTGAACTCAAATTAAACATACAATGATTACCAAAGAAGCGTCAACACAATTAGAGCAATACTTTCAACAGTTTCGCGATAACATAATCGGAATAGATCAAGAGTTTGAATCTCCTTATGGGCGAAAACAAATTATTTATACGGATTGGACGGCGAGTGGTCGTTTGTATCGTCCTATAGAAGAAAAATTAATGAATCAATTTGGTCCTTTTGTGGCCAATACGCATACAGAAACTACGGTTTCGGGAACTGCGATGACTAAAGCATACCATCAAGCGCGTCATATTATTAAACATCACGTGAATGCAAGTGCTGACGATGTTTTGATTACTGATGGAACAGGAATGACAGGTGTTGTCAATAAATTCCAACGAATCTTGGGCTTAAAAGTACCCGAAAACTTAAAAAATTTCATCACTATTCCAGCCGAAAAGAAACCAATTGTTTTTATTTCGCACATGGAACATCATTCGAATCAAACGTCTTGGCTAGAAACCATTGCTGATGTTGAAGTTATTCCTTCTTCAGAAGATGGATTGTTCAGCATAGAAAATCTTGAGCTTTTATTAGAAAAATATAAAGAGCGCCCTTTTAAAATAGCTTCGATCACATCGTGCTCGAATGTTACGGGAATCAGAACTCCGTATCATGAAGTGGCAAAAATAATGCATCAAAATAACGGACTTTGTTTCGTGGATTTTGCTTGTTCAGGACCTTATGTAAAAATCGACATGCATCCTGAAGAGGCTGAAAGTTATTTGGACGCGATTTTCTTTTCACCTCATAAATTCCTTGGCGGACCTGGAACTTGTGGTGTTTTGGTTTTTAATAAAAAATTATATCAAAATTTAGTTCCTGATAATCCGGGTGGAGGAACGGTAAGTTGGACGAATCCTTGGGGAGAACACAAATACATCGATAATATCGAAGATAGGGAAGATGGTGGTACTCCGGGGTTTCTTCAGGTAATAAAAACCGCATTGGCTGTTCAGTTGAAAGAGCAAATGGGGATTGAAAATATCTTAAAAAGAGAGCACGAAATAGTAGATTATATTTTCTCAGAATTAGGAAATATTTCCAATATTAAAATCCTTGCAGGACAGCATCATGATAGGTTAGGGGTGATTTCTTTCTTTGTGGAAGATTTGCATTTTAACTTGGGCGTGAAATTACTGAATGATAAATTCGGAATTCAAACTCGTGGCGGTTGCAGTTGTGCCGGAACGTATGGGCACTTTTTATTGCACGTAGACCAGGAAACGTCCCATAAATTAATAGACGAAATTACTCTTGGAGATTTAATCAGAAAGCCGGGCTGGATTAGAATGTCTATTCATCCTACAACTACAAATGCCGAAATTGAATTTGTTTGTAACGGAATAAAAGCATTGGCTGAAAATCATAAAACTTGGGCTTTGGATTATGATTATAATCCTGCTACCAATGAGTTTATAAATAAGAATGCACAACCGTTAGAAGATGAATTGGTAAAAAACTGGTTTTCTTTGTAAGATTCAAAGGTTCAAAGATTGAAAAAATCACCTATTCAAAAACTATACGGTTTTTGAATAGGTGATTTTTTATTTAACTGACCAGTGAGGCTGATTACTGCGACTGATTACTGAACACTCTAACCTCTAACGGCGGTGTTTCCATCTTTTATGCGTCCAGAAATAATATTCAGGAGCTTCCAGAATTTGTTTTTCTACTTCTCGTAAAAAGGTGTTGGTAATCTCAAAATCAGGAATCGATCTGGGATTATCTGTAATGGGTACAAAAGTAGCTTTGTAAAAACCTCTTTTTACTTTTTTTACTTTTACAAAAAGAACATTCAAATCGTATTTTTTGGCAAGCATTTCGGCACCGGTATGAACAGGAACTTCTACGCCCATAAATTTATCCCAATGAAAGGCTCTATTTAATTTTGGAGATTGATCACTGGCAAGCCCATACATGCTAAGAATCTCATTTTTTTGGTTTTCGGCCATCAATGGAATCGCTTTTTTAGTTTCCACTAGTTCAGCATTGTATTTGGATCGAATGTCTCGTATTAGTTTATCAAAGTATTTATTGGTAATTTTTTTATAAACGCCTATTCCTTTAAATTTTGTTTTCTCGTTGATAGACAATAACCACTCCCAACTCGCATAATGTGATGCCAATAAAACAGTGCTTTTTCCTTTGTTTTCGAATTCTTTTACCAATTCGATATTGGTGACTACGAATCTTCTGTTCATTTCAGCAGATGAAATTGTCATGGTTTTTATCATTTCCAAAAACATATCACACAAGTGGTGGTACGATTTTTTTTCAATGACAAGACGCTCTTCTGCACTAAGATGCGGTAAAGCCAGTGCCAAATTATATTTAACCGTTTTTTTGCGGTAGCCAATAATATAATAAACAATTAAATAGATGAAATCAGAAAACCAATAGAAAACCCTAAATGGAAGAATGGAAATAATCCATAAAAGCGGAAAGGTTAAGATAAAAACAAGAAATTGCATGCCGTTATTTTTCTTGCAAATATAAGTCAAAAATGTAGATTGATATTAATTTTGACGGCTTACTGTATCGGTATTTTAGAATGACTATCTTTACAATTCACAATAAACACACTTTATGAATACCGTTTTAATAGCAATAATTGTAGTAAATGTTTTAATTAGTTACAAGGGGTTTAACGACCTTTCTTTTTTTAGAAAATATGAATTTCATGTTGGGAGTATTCGTACAGGAGAACAAATTAGAATGTTATCGTCTGGTTTTCTTCATGCTGACATGACTCATTTGATTTTTAATATGTTGACGCTTTGGTTTTTTGCTCCGGTAGTCATTAGTTATTTAGGTGCTTTTTCTTTTGGATTGATTTATTTTGGAAGTTTAATTTTTGGAAGTTTACTCACGATGGTTTTCCATAAAAATGATTATGGTTATAGAGCTGTAGGTGCATCTGGAGCGGTAACCGGAGTTTTGTACTCAGCAATATTATTACAGCCGGATATGATGTTGGGAATCTTTTTTATTATCCCAATGCCTGCTTATATTTTTGGAATCCTTTATTTATTGTATTCTATTTACGGTATGAAGGCTAAGAATGATAATATAGGACATACGGCTCATTTTGGAGGCGCTGTAGGTGGTTATTTGATTACATTGCTCAAAGAGCCTACTTTATTAGTAGATCATACTTTAATGGTGATATTATTGGCTATTCCAATAGTTATTCTTTTTGTGATGGAAAAAATGGGAAAACTATAATGGCACAACTTTTGAAAAGAAATTAGTACAAACAATTAAATTATATAAAAATGAAAAAAGCACTATTAATTCTGTCGGTTCTATTTATTTCGATGTCTTATGGACAAGAAGTTAAGCAAGTTCCTCAAATAAATGTAAGTGGAGAAGGAAAAGTAAAAGTTATCCCGGATCAAGCCACTGTAGCGGTAACTGTTGAAACAAAAGGGAATAATGCCAAAGAGGTAAAAAAGCAAAATGATGAAAAGATAGAGGCAGTTTTAAAGTTTATTAAAAAAATGAACTTGGCGCCGACAGATTATAAAACGCAACGTGTTTCATTGAATCCACAATACGATTATGAAAAAAAGAAACACAGTTATAATGCTACTCAAACAATAGAAATTCTATTGAGAGATTTATTAAAGTATGATGAATTGATGGAAGGTTTGGTAGACCAAGGAATTAATAGAATTGACAATGTTACTTTTCAATCTTCAAAGTTGGCACAATATCAATCAGAAGCTAGAAAATTAGCAATGAAAGAGGCTAAATTGAAAGCAGAGGATTATGTTTCTGTTTTAGGACAAAAAGTTGGGCGTGCCATGACAATATCTGATAATTCACAAACCTATTATCCGCAGCCAATGTATGCAGCAATGAAAACAATGGAAATGAGTGATGCTAGTGCGCCAAGAGAAACTCTGGCGGTAGGAGAAATCAATATTACAGCTAATGTAACAGTGAGTTTTATTTTAGAATAAAGAAGCTAAAAATTATAGTTAAATAATCCCATCTCAGATAAAAATGAGATGGGATTATTTTTTGAATCGACTACAATACTAAATGTGATGAAAGTATCAATTAGGATAAATAAAAAAACGCTACAATTGCTTGAAGCGTTTTTGTGGGGAGAGTAGGATTCGAACCTACGAAGACGTAGTCAGCAGATTTACAGTCTGCCCTCGTTGGCCGCTTGAGTATCTCCCCGAAGCCTTTGAGTACAACACTTATTTGTTGTAAGCGGTTGCAAATATAGAAACAGTTTTGGTTTCTGCAAACTAATTTTGCGCTTAATTTTAGGATTATTTTTAATGTGTTGGTATTGAATAAAATAAAAAAATCTCCACTAGGGAGATTTTTTGTTTTATACCGATAAATGGGATTATTTTGCTAAAAGTTCTAAAACTTTTGCTCTAAGTTCCGCACCTCTTAAATCTTTTGCGACTACATTTCCAGATGCATCTAGAATGAAAGTAGCCGGTATCGATTCTACTTTATATTGCTTAGCTATAGGTTCATCCCAAAATTTCAAGTTTGAAACATGATTCCATGTTAGTTTATCTTTTGCAATAGCATCTTTCCAGGCTTTGGCATCTTTATCTAAAGATACGCCAATTATGTTAAGACCTTTACTGTGTAGCTCTTTGTAAATTGCTACAACATTTGGATTTTCTTGTCGACAAGGTCCACACCATGAAGCCCAAAAGTCAACGATTGTTACCTTTCCTAAATTTTCTTTTAGAGAAATTGTTTTCCCTTGAGGATTAGGACCTGAAAAATCTGTCCTTCATTTAGCTTCAACAGCAGCCGGTACCCCTACAGCAGGAGCAGCTCCTACAGCGGGCATTTTCATTTCAGCAAGTTTAGCTTTAATGGCGATACCTGGTTTTGTTTTTTTCAATGACTCTTCTAAGCTGTTGTATAATTTTTCAGATTTTGCAACATCAGCAGTTGGATCATTTAACATCCCTTGAATAATCAAAGCAGAAATGAATGCTTTAGGATGTGTTTCAGCATAAGTTACGTATTTGGCTTTTGAAGCTGCACCAACTTCTTCTTGAATTTTAGAAAATTCTTGCATCAACTTATTGATAACTACTGTATCTTTAGTTTGTTGCGCTGTATTCATTGCCTGCATGTTTTTGGTTTGAAAATCCATAAGTTTCTTTTGAACCTTAGTGATTTCTTCATTGAATGCTACGTATTCGTCATTATTATAAGTTCCTGAAACTTTAGATTTTTGGATACTGTCTTTGTTAATGGCGATAGTTACTTCTCCATTTTCTAATATGAAAGGTATTTTTGCTTGAGCTCCTTCTAATTGGATAGTATAAAACGATGGTTCAGTAATTGACCCTTTCATTTCAAATTTACCGTTCTCAACTTTCACGGTGTCTTTAGCAATCAATCCCATGCCATTAGCATCTTGAGTTTCCAAGATAATTGTTTTACCATTTTCAATTCCTGTTGCAGTTCCTGAAATGATGTATTCATCTTTGCCAACTTTGCTACAAGAAATTAAAACAACAGCAGCAGAAAGTAATAAAATTATTTTTTTCATTATTAATTAGTTAATTAAGTTAAGGTTGCAAAAGTATTTAAAAAATATAAAATACAAATTATTTTGCAACCTAAATTTTTGTTATAATTTTTCATTCTTAATTAGAAGGTATTGTGTATTTTATTTGTAGGTGTTTTGTAATATAAACAATCAATGTTTTTATTTTAAATTTCGATTTAAAATTAATTCTTTAAGATTGTAATTATATGTTTATGAAATAGTTATCGTAAAATTATAAAATAAAAAAAGCACCCTGATAAAGGATGCTTAGCTATTTTTTTGATTTTCTAAAAAACTAGTCTTGGTTGATTGTTTTTCTCCAAGTAAAAGAATTTAGGATATGTCTTTTTGCAAATCTTCCAGGAGAATCAGCATTTACCATTTTTACATAAGTTGCTTTTGGCACGCTGATGTATTCGTAAACACTACCATTTGAAAAATTAATAATCAATCTTCCTTCAACAAACTTATAGTCTGAAATTGTAGCAGTTGCTATAGTTTCAGTATATTCAGGTAAGTTTTGTTTAAGAGTTTCAGGATTGATACTTACCAAAAAATGATATGCTTCAATGATTTTTTTACTATTTTCTTCTGCAGCTTTCAATCCAGATTCATCACCCTGAAATTTGTCAGGATGCGCTTCTTTCATAGCGTTACGATAAATCGTTTTTAATTCTTTAAGCTCTGCAGTTTTATCTACATTTAGCAGTTTGCGGTATTCAACTATTTTTTTCATAAATAAAGGTAACTACTTGTCTTTTACTATTAAATCAATGTAATTTGATTTCAAAATCGACAAATTTTTTGCAAAGGTACACTTTTTTTTAAATTTTTAGTTTGTGACAAAAAAATATTCAAAAAAAAGAATTTGAATTCTATTTTTTTTTCTTAAAAAGTAAGAGGAAAATATATTATTGTTGTGGTTTATTATTGGCTTTATCGAAGTTTTTCGATTTTTTTGGATATTTATTATAACTGATATCGCTTGGATTTTCAATTATAGATTTTATTGTAATCCAATCACCAACAGTATGTTTTTGGGCCATTTTATAGTCTAAAAGATATGCACCACAAAAAAAGTTGTTGTTTTCATCTTTTTCCATAATTCCGGTGTAAACACCTTTTTGTAACATTCTTTCTTCAGAAGCTTTGGTCATAATCAATTTATTTTTACTAATTCTTGTTGGCAAAGTTAATCAAATATTACTTGTCTTACTATGTTTTAGACTTTCTGGTTACCTTTGTTTAATGGAAAAAATATTTCGTCCCAGCCCCAATTCCTTCAAAAATACTTTTTGTGTCTTTCATGAAGAGTCTTTGGACAGCATAAATGGATTAGAACTTCAGTACGACAGTAAATCGGGAAGTAAATATTATTATACTAAAGTAGGAATGTATCGTTTGTCTAATCACTGGGGGCGATTGGCTAACAATAAGTGGCGTTTAGAACCATTGGAACCAGAAATAGATTCTAAAATAAAATTAGGTTTTGCACCTTGGACCAATTTTTATCCAGATAATACTTTGGAAGAATTATATTATTTAGAAGCAAATTATCTAAAAAAAACGGTTAATTATCAGCATAAAAAGAATCCAAATTATGATAATAAAGCCATACTTAGATCCAGTTTTGAAACTACAAAAAGAATCAAGCAAGTCCGAAATTTATTTAATCTGACTTCTTGGGCTAAGTATTTTGATTATGATGATTTGGACGTTTTGAGAAAAAAAATTATCGATAAATTAATTTTGACCAATAAATCATTGGAAGAAATAAAAAGAGAATTGAAATAATTCTAAGGGATAATTTATTCAAAAACGTTTAACTTTTAATTATCTGAAGCAATTAATACTAAATCACTGATAGTGACTGGTTTAGATAAATAACCTAAAATATCTGAATATGTTTTTGATTTGTTTTTATCCTCAGCAGCAATAGAAGAACTTACAATATATACGATAATTTGTTTGCTGAATTTAGATTTTATTAACCCCATTTTCTCCATGAATTCCCAACCATCCATAATTGGCATATTGATATCCAATAGGATTATGTCCGGAAGTACTTCTGTATTATCCAGTTTATAAAGTATAGTATCATGTAATGCATCTATTGCTTCTTTCCCGTTTTTGAAAGTCGTAATGGTTGAAAACATTTCAGATCTTTGAATGATTTTATTAATGATGATTTGATAAATTGGGTCATCATCGATTACCCAGATTGTTTTTTTTGTCATTGGATATAGATTTTAAATGTTGTTCCTAAATTAGGTTCACTTTCCACAGTTATATTTCCGCCCATGGCATCAATTTGATTTTTTGTAATAAATAATCCAATTCCTTTTGAATCAGAATTATTAGAGAATGTTTTATACATTCCAAAAATTTTATCAGCATTCTTAACAAGGTCAATCCCAATACCATTGTCTGAAATCTGAAGTACGTTCATATCATTCTCCATAAGCCATTTTATTTTTATAATTGGTTTGCGTTCCGGATGGCTATATCTAATGGAGTTAGAAATAATATTGTAAAGGATACTCTCTAGATAGGCTGGATTATAATTCACCATAACATTATCTGGCATGATTGTAGAAATGGAAACATCTTTTGAGTTTATTTGCTCAGAAAGGACTCTTTGAACAGTTTCTAAATACTGCTGTAAATTTAATGATTCTGACACCAGACCAATATTGGTTCTTATGTTTATGACTTCGTTTAAGTGAATCATGGTTTCATTTAAGGAATTTGAAACAGATTTTAATAATTGTATCATTTCATCTTTCTCCTCCTCAGATTCAGAAGATTCTATTATAGCCATAATAGATGCGATGTTACTGGTATGGGATCTTAAATTGTGTGAAACAATATAGGAAAAGTTAAGCAGCCTTTTGTTTTGTTCAGTGACTAAATTGAAAGAGTCATTTAAATCTTTCTCGGCTTCTTTTGTTGTTGTGATATCAATCATTATGCCTCTTAAACTAAAAGCTTGACCATTTTCGGAAATTACATTTACAATAGCTCTTAACCAAACTACAGCTCCGTTCTTAGCAACCATTCGATACTCAAAATCATAATTTAAATTTTCTTTGGTTTTTAAAGTACAATAATCGAGCGTCCATTTTCTGTCTTCAGGATGAATATGGTCTGCCCAGAAAGTTTTACTTGCCAACCATTCTTCTGCATTATATCCCAATATTTTTTCTGCTTTTTGACTTATGAAATTAAAAGAAAAGGTTTTAGCGTCACATTCCCAAACTATTCCATCAATAGTATTAATTAAGGATTCGATTCTTTGTTGTGATTTAAGAATTATGTTTTCGGATAGTTTTCGGTCCGTAATGTCTTCAGTGGAAACAATGATTCTATCTAATGTTTTTTCATAACCCCGAATTACATTCCATCTTAAATTTACGTTACGATATTCCCCTTCTTTGTTTTTTATTTTGGTATCAATAATTAATTGTTTTTTACCTTGAGTTATTGCAATTAGTTGTTTTGTAAAATCGGCAATGGAATCTTTATCGATGATTTGTGAAAGACCAGAGATTAATTCTTCTTTAGTTCTAACTTTATGAAGGTGTAAGCACATTGTATTTACATCAATAATTTTTACTAAAGCAATACATTCATGAACCACATCAGGGTGCATTTTTAAATAAAGAGAAACTGTCTCTGGAGTTTCATTGACAAGATTTAATTTTTGAAGATAATTTTTAACTTTAGAAAAATCTTCTTCCCACAAAGGAATTGGGGAATCTTCAAATAGACTTTTAAATCGGGTTTCACTTTTTTTGATTAATTTTTGAGCTTCTTTTTTTAATGAAATATCTTCAACAATAGAGATATGGGTTGTCACTTTTTTTCCTTTTTTAAAGAGTGGAGATACAGTAAGATTTATCCAAACAATAGCACCAGATTTTGTATAACATCGTTTTTCCATAGAATACGCTGCGATTTTTCCATCTCTGAGCTTTTCTAAATTCATTAAATCTTCTTTTAAATCTCCTGGGTGTGTTATCGATTGAAAACTTCTCTCTTTCATTTCTTGTTGTGAATACCCTAATAATTTACAATATTGATTGTTAATCTCAATAAAATTGCCCGTAAATGAATCTATATGTGCTATTCCTACAGCTGCCTGATCAAAAATCGCCTCAAATTTTATTTCAGAATTAAAAAGTTTTGTTGCTTGAATATTTACTAGAGATTGAAGTTCTTCAGGAATTTTTAATAAAGTGTAAATAAGAATACCAAAAAGCGCGGCTAAAATTAGACCTATAATTCCTGGAATCAGAATTTGGGCGTAAAAATAATTCGGATGTTTAGATATTAAGTATAATTTCCAATCACCATCAGGAATAGTTGTAGAGATATGGTATTTTTTAGAAAAATCACTTTTATTGGGTAAGTAAAAAATTTCCTTTTTGGTAACTGGATTTTTCTTTGAAAACTGAAAATAGTATTTTGAATCATCAACAGTATTTATTCCTGAAGATTTCAATAAAGTATTAAATTTAATAATAACAGCTGAAAATCCCCAAAACTTATTGTTTTGAAAAACGGGAAATCTACCTACAATCCCCATTCCGCCTTGTTTTAGTTTTAAAGGACCGGCAAAATACATCTTTTGAGATGCAACGGACTTTAAAGCTTCCCCTTTAAGATGAGGAGCCGCTAAAATATTTAAATTTATTGCAGCTTCATTATTTTTCAAGGGATAGATATACTTTATCACCCCATTAGGAACTAATTGTACCGCACTGATGTTATTGTTTGATTCTATCAGCTTTTTACCTACATAATCAAAATTTTCTGGAACTCCTTTATCATTAATAGTTAATGCTAATGTTAGTGTGGTTGTATAACAGTTTTTAAGTGATTGTTCTAAATTTTGATTGACAATTTGAAGGATGCTATTCATTTCCCGCTGCTCATCCTCTTTTATAAGTTGATATTGCTGATATACAAGAAAGCCTACAACATAGCTCAGGAATAAGAAAGTGATAAAACCCGTTGTTTTCGGTTTGTTTAAGAACCAACTAATAAATTCCGGGTATTTTTTATTGCTCATTTGTACTAATTGGAAGGATTGAGAAAGCTCAATTTTTAAAAAATAAATATAGATAAAAATAATATAACACCATAACATTTTAATACTATAGTTAAATTCTTAATTTTTAACCTGTTGAAATGGTTTATGTGATTATTCATATTTTATTGTAGTGTCAAAAATTATATAAAAACCAATATTTCTGAAAAAAAGTATAATATCTTGTTATAAAAAACAGAAATAATCAGAATAAATACGAAAAGTGATTATATGGCTATTTTTAAAATGCTAAACTCTATGGTTAAAAACAATTGAATTTCAATAAATAACCCGAACTTTGCAAGAGTTCTCAGATTAAATAGTCGATTTGATAATTATAAAAAAATGACATGGGCAGAAATAACGAAAGAAATATAAAAAAGCACAACGACAAGTTGCATAAAGCTCAGGATAAAGTAAAACAAGCTGAAATTCTCCGTAAAGAAAAACTAAAACAAATTGCCAAACAGTTTAACGAGAGTAAGGATTTAGAAAATAATTAAAGATGGAAAACAATAAATTTGCGGATCTAAAAAAAGGGGTTCAAGAAATAATTGATTTGATTGCCAGTAGAAATGGTAAAGAGGCTAATAATAAATTAGTTGAAGTGAGCGAAGATTTAGATGAGTTGCTTGACTTTGCAGAAGAAGACGAAGATCTAATCGAAATCAGTAAGTATCAAGTACTGTTGAATCAATTGCAACAAAAGATAGTTGCACTTGACGGACAATTATAATGTTATAGATTTCAATAGTTTTTTATATAAAATGACAAAAATAAAATGCCATTGTGGTTCTCAAAAAAATTTTGATCAGTGTTGCGAACCATTTATTAATGGAGCTGAAAAAGCATCAACAGCTTTAGAATTAATGCGTTCCCGTTATTCGGCTTACGCAACACATGCCGCCGAATACTTATTGGCCACAACCCATATTTCAGAAAGAAAACAGTATTCTAAATCTGAAATTCTAAATTGGGCCATTTCAAATCAATGGCTTCAATTAGAAATTGTAAAAGCGACAGAAAATACTGTGGAGTTCAAAGCCTATTTTTTGGATAGCAAGCTTCAAAAACAAATTCATCACGAACTTTCTACTTTTAAATTCGAAAACGAGAATTGGTTTTATGTAAATGGGAAGTTTTTTGATTAGTTCCCTTTACTAATAAAATCTAGGATAATTTTGTCTCCAAGTTTTTAACTAAAAATTAATAAACGTTTGTCTAGACTACATTTTAAAATGATGTAATTTTAAAGTCTATGAAAAATGATAATAAAAAAGGATTTTATTTTAAGCAATACGAAGCCCCATTTCAGTCTCCGTTTGATAAGCTCTTTGGTATTTTTAAAGAATTAATTACACATACTTCGGGAGATTTTGATGAAGCAATCGACTGGTTGCGGGAATTAGACAAAGAATATAAACTCACCGATAAACAGTATACCATTGATGATTTTATCGAAGATTTGAAGAAAAAAGGTTACATCCGCGATGAACTCAAAGACGATGGAACTTCAGGAATTGGAATTACTGCCAAAACAGAACGCGCCATTCGACAACAAGCTTTAGATAACATTTTTGGTAATTTAAAACGTTCCGGAAGTGGAAATCACAAAACAAAACATGCCGGAAACGGAGATGAACATACCGGTGAATTTCGGGAATTTCATTTTGGTGATGGACTGGAGCGTATTTCGTTGACCGAAAGTTTGCGTAACGCCCAAATCAATAATGGTGTAGCTGATTTTATGCTAACCGAAAATGATTTGGTGGTTGAAGAAACCCAATACAAGTCCCAAATGAGTACGGTTTTGATGATTGATATCAGTCACAGCATGATTTTGTATGGAGAAGACCGAATCACACCTGCTAAAAAAGTAGCGATGGCTCTTGCTGAATTGATTACAACACGTTATCCGAAAGATACTTTAGATATTTTAGTTTTTGGAAATGACGCTTGGACGATTGCAATTCGGGATTTACCCTATTTAAAAGTCGGGCCGTACCATACCAATACGGTAGCCGGTTTACAACTGGCTATGGATTTACTTCGCCGAAAACGAAACACCAACAAACAAATTTTCATGATTACCGATGGAAAGCCAAGTTGTGTTCGCGAAAAAGACGGTTCCTATTATATGAACAGCAATGGACTCGATGAATATATTGTCGATAAATGCTACAATCAGGCGCAACAAGCCCGAAAATTGCACATTCCAATAACCACTTTTATGATTGCCAATGATCCGTATTTACAGCAATTTGTAAATCGGTTTACCGAAGCCAATCAAGGAAAAGCATTTTACACCGGATTGAAAGGACTTGGTGAAATGATTTTTGAAGATTATGAAACGAATCGTAAAAAAAGAATAAAATAAAGATTAGAAAAAGATGCAAGAAAAGATAATTCACAATATGAAAATAGAAAATATAAAAACACTCGGAGAATTAAAACACTCGGGTTACGAAAGTAAAAGCATTAAAGATGAATTGCGTTCCAACCTTAGAGAAAAAATAAAATCTGGAAAGCCAACATTTGAAGGCGTTCACGGTTTTGAGAATACCGTTATTCCAGAATTAGAACGCGCTATTTTATCGCGTCACAACATCAATTTATTAGGGCTTCGCGGTCAAGCCAAAACCAGACTGGCTCGTAAAATGATTGAATTACTCGATGAATACATTCCGTTTGTGACTGGTTCCGAAATTAATGACGATCCTATGCAACCAATTTCGCGTTTTGCCAAAGATATAATTGAAATTAAAGGAGATGAAACTCCAATTTCTTGGTTACACAGAAACGACCGTTTCTTCGAAAAATTAGCTACGCCAGACGTTACCGTTGCTGATTTAATTGGTGATGTTGATCCTATAAAAGCAGCCAATTTGAAACTATCGTATGCAGATGATCGTGTGATACACTTTGGGATGATTCCAAGAGCGAATCGCTGTATTTTCGTCATTAATGAACTGCCTGATTTACAGGCTCGAATTCAGGTAGCGCTGTTTAATATTTTACAGGAAGGTGATATCCAGATTAGGGGTTTTAAGTTGCGAATGCCACTGGATATGCAATTCGTTTTTACCGCAAATCCCGAAGATTATACGAATCGTGGAAGTATTGTGACGCCATTAAAAGACAGGATTGGTTCCCAAATTTTGACACATTATCCGGAAACCATTAAAATTGCCCGAAAGATTACAGAACAGGAAGCTAAACTAGATGCTTCACAAAGCGATATGGTTTACGTACCTTCATTAGCGCGGGATTTATTGGAACAAATAAGTTTTGAAGCAAGGGAAAGTGAATATATTGATAACAAAAGTGGCGTGAGTGCCAGATTGAGTATCACGGCTTTAGAGAATTTATTAAGTACCGCAGAACGCCGAGCATTGAAATCAGGAGAAGATAAAACAAGCTTACGATTATCTGATTTTATGGGTATTATTCCTGCCATTACCGGAAAAGTCGAATTGGTTTATGAAGGAGAGCAGGAGGGAGCAGCCGCTGTGGCGCAGCATTTATTAGGGGATGCGATTCATACTTTTTTCCCGGCTTATTTTCCAAAAATTGAAAAACTGGAAAAACAGGACGAGAAAACACCTTATACCGATATTATCGAATGGTTTTTTGCCGAAAGCGGTTTTGAATTATTGGATGATTGTTCGGATGAGGAATATCAAAGAATCTTGGGAAGTATTGTCCCGCTTGAGATTTTGATTAAGAAATACCAACCACAACTGGAAAAAGAAGACAAATTCTTTATGAAAGAATTTATTCTTTGGGGTTTGGTAGAATATAAAAAACTGAGCAAAGACCGCTTCTCTGAGGGGTATCAGTTCAAGGATATTTATGGAAGTTTTATTAGTAAATTATAAATAACAACAAGGGTTTGGATTCATTTCTAAACCCTTTTTTATTAATATTCAGCAGCATTTTATTCCTTGAATATTTATAGATTGAACGATGAAAAGTATTTAGGAGTCTTAAGTTTAAAGTTTTTATAATGTACTTAAATGCCTTACATGGTTGAAATTGACATTATGTTTCTACCTTTTCTGTTTTTAAAGGTGGCGAGTTTACACTATAATTTTTATTTATTTCACAATGAGACGCTAACGGTTTTATTTAGTCTACCTTGCCCCGTTGACAGTCTAAACTGTCAATAAAAAAGACATGGAAAATTGCTTTGAGGCTTTGATTGCTACTTATATTGAAAATAAGGTAGGCATATCCGAAAATTTTTTGAGTACCGATTTGGCCAATAACTTAAAGCAAAACTTGCTTACTTTAAATCAGAAAAGTTTGTTGATGGAAGCAGGAATTGGCAACTCAGAGAAAGTTTCTTATGATGGTGCGATACGAAGCGATTCTATTTATTGGCTTGACAAAAAACATAACAACGTATTCGAAAATGAATTTTTTGCTCAAATTGAAGCATTTATTATCTATTTGAACCAAAGTTGTTATGCCGGAATAACAGGTTATGAATTTCATTATTCATTGTATGAATCGGGTGATTTTTATTTAAAACACTTGGATCAATTCAAGAACAATCCCAGTCGAAAATACTCTATGATTAGTTATTTAAACAGCGATTGGCAAGAAAGTGATGGAGGAGAATTGCTGATTCATCAATTAGACAACAATCAGAAAATTTCACCTACACAAGGCAAGACTGTTTTCTTTAAAAGTGACGAGCTAGTTCACGAAGTTTTGGTAACACAAAATACCAGAATGAGCATTACTGGATGGTTGAAGAGTGATTAATAACTAAAAAAGCGTTCCTTGTATAAGTTTGGGTTGAGGATTACTGTTGAATTTAAAAGTATCAGTTACAAAAAACTGTTTTATATTCTCATCAAACTTTCGTAAAACAATACTGTCACACAAAAAAACGGTGTCAATTTCGGTAAACAAACGATTCGCTTTTTGAAGCTTTTCAGGAGTTAATCTTCGCGCAATAGACAAGTGCGGATCGTTGCTTTTTTGTAAATCAAATCTTCGAAGTGATTCATGAACTCGTTTCATTATGGGTTTCAAACTGTTTTTAGAATCTTCGTTGGGCGATATAAAAAACGCACCATTGGGATAGGAACCAAATCCATTCAAACACACTTCAATCGGTTCCAAAGTATCACACAATCTGACTAATTGATTTTTAATAATTTCAATCGATTTATCGGTAGTTTTGAATTCACAAATGGTAATATGACCCACAGAATTTTTACTGTGAAACCAACCCGCTTCCTTTGCCAATTGATTTTTCATGGATTTAACTAAAGCAATAATATCATCCGAAGGGTATATCGCAACAGAATATTGTTTTTCCATAGGTTATGATTTACGCTTTATGCAAAAGTAAAGATTTAGTTATTGCAATTTTCATTGGATTTTTTTTATTGCAATAGTTTTATTTTCTGATACAGAAAGTAACTGGATATGAAAAAAAAGACTTCCAACCCTTGATTCGCATAATTCGTTTAGAAAACAATAAAAGAGATGCCGTGAGACATCTCTTTTATTGTTTTAAATATTGAAAAGGAATATGCTTAATTTTTGAATGCAAATTTTTATTCTTTATCTAATCTTTCGGTCATTTTAAAACCAGTCAATAAACCAGTACCTGCCATTAGGAATATCACTCCAGGGTATAAGGCTTCATTTGTAACGCCAAAAACGTGTTGTATACTCAAAGCTATTAATATGCCAGCTCCAATTCCCATTAGTAATAAGGCAAAATTTAAGATAAGCACTTTCGCTATTGGAGCAGTCTCTTGTCTTTTTGTCATGAAAATGCTGGCGTCTATACCTTTCTCAATAAGTGCTAAACGTTCCTTGTTTCGGGTTGAAAAAAATAAATAGAATACTCCGAAGATTGCTCCGAAAATGATAATTAGGATAAAAACTTCTGGTCCCATAATAATTTGTTTTTAATTGGTTACTTTTAATGTGTTCCTAGCTTAGGACGATAGAAGCTCAACTTTGGTTACAACTTTTTTCAAAAACTTTTTTTAATTTAACTGTAACCAAAACCCATTTGTTGTAGTCTTAACTAATATATGACCCTAATCGACGATCAATATTACATCACAAAAATAGTAGAAGGTGACACCAAAGTATTTGCCGTTTTGGTTGATCGTTATAAAGATTTGGTTTTTACCTTGGCTTTGCGAATGCTTAAAAACAAGGAAGAAGCAGAGGAAGTATCACAGGATACCTTTATTAAAGTGTTTAAGTCTTTAAATAAATTTAAAGGAGATTCAAAATTTTCAAGTTGGATTTATAGAATAACCTATAATAATTGTTTAGATGCCTTAAAGAAATACAAACAAGAATATCAGTGGGTCACTATAGATGAGTATACAGAGCGTCAAGTGGTAACACTAGACAATGCGTTTGATGCTTTAGTAGAAAAAGAACAGCAGCAAGCGATAGAAGATTGTTTGCAAAGACTGCCTAACGAAGATAGTTTTTTATTAACCCTGTATTATTTTGAAGAGCAATCATTAGATGAGATATCAAAAATAATGGGGTTGACAGCTAATAATGTCAAAGTGAAACTCTTTAGAAGCAGGAAAAAGTTAACTTCCATATTAAAAGAACGATTAGAGCCAGAAATAATTGAACATTATGAACGAAAACAAACAAATGGATAACTTATCAAGAAAAGTTATTAGAAAAGCCTCATTAGAGTCTCCTTCATTTGATTTTACTACTCAAATAATGGCACAGCTCACGGTTTTGAAGCAAAGCGAGACTACCATTTATAAACCTTTAATTTCAAAAAAAGGATGGTTTGTTATTTTTGGAGGTTTTGCAGCTTTGGTAGTTTATGCGATTATTGGAGAGCAACCACAAATACCAGAATGGTTTGATACAGTAGGTTTTAGTACTCTTTTAAATAATAAAATTTTAGGAATATTTTCTAGATTGACATTTTCTAAAACACTGCAATATGCTTTATTCTCTTTGTCTATAATGGTGCTCATTCAAGTTTATTTGTTTAAGCGTTATTTATATAAGAGATTTGAGGTTTAATAAAAAATTTCACTTCCACAAATTGTATTTATGTTTTATATTATTGATTTTAAGCTTGGTAAGTCCAAATTTAGTTTGATTACGAAGGCTGTCCCGAATCTTGGGTTTTGAAAAGTATCACATTCAACATTAATAACATTAGTTCGATTATTAAACAGTTATCTACCATTTTAAAAGACAACATTGCAAACATTAAAGAACAGAAATATGATGAGACGGCTTGCTATTTTAACCACAATTTTCCTGACAACATTCAACCTGTTTGGACAGACAATTGATTTTGTAAAAAGTGATATTATTACTTATCCAATTCATAAAGCAAACGTTGGTAAAATTGCTTTTATGGGTAAGACTGCTCCTATTGAAAATTTTAAACAATCTGACTTTCTAACATCATTTGAATTAAAAGAGAAAACCGACCTTAACATCAGAGTTTTTTTAGGAAATTCTCTGACAAATTCTCTTCATTTACTTTCGTCTCAATCAACCGCTGACGAACTAACTAAAAATGGAAATTATCAATTCACATTTTTCGTTGACAACCAAAAGATTTATGTTGAAAATCTCAATGTTGGGGCAGGAAGTGCTGACAGTAAAAATCAAAGAACAGTTTTTAGAATTCCGTTAATAAGTTCTACCAATGAAGATTCTTGGGGTAGATTTCTTTGGAATAGATTTTTAACGAATGGCGGACAAGAAGCATTTACAAATGGAGAACATCTTTTTAAAATTGAAATCAGGCCTTACTTAAAACTGACCGAAGTGTTGACTGGCAATATTATTGCTGAAGGCCAAATTAAAATCAAAGTTCCAGAAATTAAAATCAATGAAAAATTGGTTAAAGTTCAGACCATAAAACCACTTAAAGACTGGCAAATTTCAACAGAGAAAATTGATACCGCTAAAATTGAAGAACTAAACCGAAAAATCGCAATACAATCCTATAAAGATATAACAAGTGTTGTTGTAATAAAAGACGGTAAACTTTTAATTGAAGAGTATTTTAACGGAGCAACTCGTGAGTCACTTCACGACACACGGTCTGTTGGAAAATCATTTGCGTCAACTCTTTTAGGTATCGCAATTAAAGACGGTTACATAAAAAGCGAAACACAAACCTTAAAAGAATTTTACAACCTAAAATCCTTTCAAAACTATTCCTCATCAAAAGATAGTATTACTTTAAAAAGTTTGCTGACAATGAGTTCAACTTTTGACGGTTCCGATATAAATTCTGAATCATTTGGTCACGAAGAAAATATGTATCCTACAAAAAATTGGGTTGACTTCACTTTAAATTTACCAATTGACAAAACAAAAGTAGCAGACAAGCAGTGGGATTACTTTACAGCTGGTGTTGTAGTTTTGGGCGACATCATTCATAAATCTGTTCCAAATGGTTTAGATAAGTATGCCGACAAAAACCTATTTCAACCTCTCGGAATTACAAAATATAAATGGCAGTTCACACCTCAAAAAGTAGCTAATACAGCAGGTGGTTTACAATTGCGTTCGTTGGACTTTGCGAAGTTTGGGCAGTTATACAAAAATCAGGGTACTTGGAATGGCAAACAAATTCTGTCACAAGACTGGATAGCAAAAAGTTTATCACACCAAATGACAATATCAGAAGACGAGTATTATGGTTATCTATTTTGGAATAAAAGGTACAAAGTAAATGGCGTGAATTATGAAGTTTACTATTCGAGCGGAAATGGTGGCAATAGAATTTTTATTTTCAAAGACCAGCCAATTGTAATTGTAATTACTTCGACAGCATATAATACTCCATACGGACAGAAACAAGTTGACAAGATTATGCAGGACTATTTAATACCAGCAATTACGAAATGACAAGAAAAAATATAACAGGCGTTTGGAAAAAAAGCGGGATCAGTGCTTAAATGAAGTTTTGTGCTTCGTATCAAATTCAGTGCAGGCAGACAGTTTTTTGATTCGATATTCGCTTCTTTGACAAGTGCCAAACCATTGATTTACAAAGAGGTTTGGGCTCCAGCAAGGTTTCCAAAACCTTGTAGGTATTGTTCTTCTTGCATCCAAATACCTACAAGGTCGAAAAAAGACCTTACAGGAAAATACAAAATAATAAAATACTGATATTGAATTGATTAAAAAATAATTAATAATCGAACTCAGGTTAATACATTATTACCGTGTTTATAATTTCCCATAAACATGTACAATATAATTCCCATTTAAAAATTGTACTGGATCAATTTGGCTTTGCAAAACAACTCCGCTATGAGGCGTTTCGAGTAATAATTGGGCTGCTTGCGCTAAGGGTGCTGCCGTAGTTGTTTGGATGGCTCTCAATTGATGTTTTCCTACTTTTTGAGGAAGTATACATTTAGCGATCTCTCGTCTGCGCAAAATTCCAGCTGCATCTTTGCCTTCTACAGCTGCATACAAAACAATTTTGTCGTCTTCAATATGAGGGATTACAGCTTCCATTTTTTCTTGAAGAGTTTTAATTGCGTCCGATGTATTTCCTAAAGTAGTAAGTTGCTCTTGTACCCAAGCATAATGCCCTTGATGACGTAAGGTTTTGTAGTCAAGTGAACGCACCTTTCCTAACAATGCATCTGGTAAATCTGCTGCGCCACCAGAGGTGAGATCCTCTTCATAAGCAATGCCGTCAATAATAACAGTAGCTTTTTCCGACAATGAAGGTAGTATAGTTTTTTTAAAATCCCTTATGACTATGGTTTCTTTCAGATATTCGGTAGCAACACCCACCGGACTCCAAGTAAATCCATAATAATGCGGAGCAACAGCGTGATTGGTCAGAGCACCAACTTTCATTTCTAATTTATCCACTTTATCTACTCCAAAGTCTCTACAAAACTGTTGGAAAAGACCATTGGCGAGCAAGTCTATGTAGCCGGGAGCCAGACCAGTTTGAAGCACAAAACCAGTTTTGGCATCTTTTGCCAAAGTCATTATTTCTTCGGTTTCTGAAACATATTCGGTGAGATTAGCATAATGAAGATTGAAATCTTTGGCAAATTGGGCTATCCTTGGTGCTTGGCTACCCGGTAGGCAGTCTAGAATGATATCTCCTTGACGCAAGATTGCTGCCATTTGCTCCGTCAGGCTTTTCTCAGCAAGGTGAAAGCCGGAAACGGAGCAAGGTTTCGTTGTGCCTTCTTCAATCCAAAGAGCCACTTTTTTTGCTTTTGAATGGGTTCTGTCACCAATAAAAAGAGTAGGAGGGACTTCGCTCCATTCCATCAATAACAAACCTGCAGCTTCGGCAATTCCACCAGCTCCGGCAATAATAATAGTGTGATGCTTTTTCATATACTAAAGTTACTATTTTTTCTTGATTTAGTATTTGGTGGTATGCGTTAATTTATTGACTTTTAAATAATTGTGTTTACGTTAACTGCGTCACAGTTGGATTTTTTGTATTGTACGCTGGTTGAATGACAATAATTAATTCTCATAGTATAAAAATATTTCAGCATATGATTAATTCATACTTGGAGATTGGGGTATTTTGATCTTATTTTTCTTCGCCATTAACAAATATAAAGACACCGCACCTAAAATAACCAGTAAAGCAATCTGAAGTTGACCAAACGTGTTATTACCGTAATGCAAGGCATTTGAGTTTGACAATTTTGATCTGCCTTCCTTAATTTGAATTTGTGATAGCTGTTCCAATGTTTGTAAAGCCTGATTAGTGGAGTAAACTACTTGATGCCAATTTCTATTTTTGGTTTGTTCATTAATCGCAGAGGAAGAAGCCAGAAATGATGCAAAGGATATTTTTTCTTTGGGGGTTAATACCGTTTTTAAATATAATTTATCTATGTTTTGAATGTTTTTTAATGCGGTTGTAATCTCCTCCTTTTTTTGGGTGTCATTTAGTTTTATTTGTATTGCGCTTGCTTTTATAAAATGAAGTTCATTTGCATACTGAAAGATATATCGGGCCACGACCAATCTGTCATTGTAGACTGCATTGATATTCTCATTTGCCTTTTTGGAGTTTTGTAGCGTATTGAAATTGCTTACTATAATAATAAGCATAACAATAAGTATAACAAAAGCCGCTTTTGTTTTATTACTATATTTTTTTAGATCTTTCATGGAGATGGATTTTTATGGCTACTGCAATATAAGGCATTGTTTTGGATTTGTTTCAGCAACAGAAAAGATTACAAAAAAGCACCAAAGGTTATTTTTTAAAATTACCTTCTTTACTGTACTATCATCCTAATATTCTGCATAACAGATCCAATAATTTTCTATTCTGGATGATTAATTTCCTTTTAATCGTTTGAAAATCTTCTGAAGTAATCGTTTACCATCTCGTTTTTCTTTGGTTACTTCAACAGCTTTTAATTCTGAATCGGTTTGGATAAATTTATAACTGAAAGCAAACTGTGGCTGTTTTGGATTATCATTTAGCAAACCAAAACGTAAATCATTGAAGTATAAGGTCTCGTTTTGTTTAGAAACGATATACCAGCCCTCACTTACTTTTTTTAACTTTTCAAAGTCAGAATTCCCTATTAACTGGCGGTCCAAATCTGTATTCTTAGCATAGGAGGTAAACGAAATTGGCTGACTGTCAAAAAGGGAATAATCCCCTAATAAGTATTTATCAGAAGTTGCTATGTTCGCATTCCATAAAATTAGGTTGAATGCTGTTGGTTTTACTATAATTTCAGAATATTGGATTTCTTGCTTCGTTAATGCTTTTTCAAATTGGTTCAAAGCATATAGTTTTATAAAACAGGACAAGAATAAATAAGCACTGCTGATGTATAAGCCTCTCCTAATATATTTTTTACGAAGCAATACTTTGTTTGTTTTCCAAACTATTATCAATGAAAGAAGTAATGGAATAGTGTATAATGGGTCAATTACAAATATTGTTTTTAATGCAAATCGATGGTTAAGCGGCCATAAAATCTGTGTGCCCCAGGAAGTAAACATATCGAGTAATACATGGGTGAATAAGCACCAAAACACCATCGATGTTGCTCCAAGAAAGTTAATTTTGTTCTTTTCTATTTTTGAAATAATCCAACCCAAAAAAGGAGATAGAAACAGAAATAATATAAGAGAATGACTTATGCCGCGATGAATCATAATCCCATCAATCGGATTCAAAAATAAACCGATTACTACATCTAAATCAGGAATTGTTCCTAAAATCGCACCATATAAAAAGGTTCTGTTTTTAAGTTTTTTGCCTACACATACCTCGGCAACGGCAATTCCTAAAACAATTTGTGTTAATGAATCCATTTATAGTTTTACTTCCCAATGCAGGAATTAGCAACCCCGTGTTTGCATGCCATTATTTATTGATGACGTCTTTAGAGTCTCAGAAGTATCTAAAAGGGCACATAATTCAGCGGTTGGTACAAAGTTATAAAATATTAGTATAAGAGTTTTGAAGTTTAGGAACAAAGTAAAGCACCATTATTTGGCATCAGCCACACACCTGAAACCGGTATGCTCTAGACCGGTATCGGGAGATGATTTCATACGTGCTGTAACCCGATATCCTTTGCAATAGGAAGCATTGCAAAGAAAAGAACCGCCACGAACCACTCTTTTGGGAACGGTAGGCTCCATGGGATCGTAGCTTCTTGCCGGACCTTTCGGGTTAATCAAAAGACCGTTGCCCAACTCCTTATAATAGTCAGGTGTATACCAGTCGCTGCACCATTCCCAAACATTACCCGCCATATCATACAATCCGAATTTATTAGGGGCAAAAGATTTTACAGGAGCGGCTCGTTTAAATTTATCTGCAACCGTATTTAAGTAGGGAAATTTTCCTTGCCAGATGTTTGCTTTTGGCTTCCCTTTTTCGGGATCTTCATCGCCCCAAAAATATTTCTTGTCAACTAATCTGCCTCGAGCGGCAAATTCCCATTCGGCTTCCGTAGGCAATCTTTTACCAGCCCATTTTGCATACGCATTAGCATCATCCCATGAAATATGCACCACGGGATAATTATCTTTTCCTTTGATACTGCTGGCGGGTCCTTGCGGATGCTTCCAATTCGCATCTTGGGTCCAACTCCACCATTGCGAGGCATCATTTAACTCCACCGCCGAAGAAGTTGGTGTAAAGACTAAGGAAGCTGTAACTAGTAAACTCTCGTCTGGTTTTGGTGTGTCTGGAGGCAACTGTTTTTTCATTTCTTCCCAATCCGGTTTTATTTCAGCAGTGGTGACATAGCCCGTTGCATCGACAAATTTTTTAAATTGGGCATTGGTAACTTCAGTAGCATCCATCCAAAAACTATTCATTTTTACTGGGTGTTGCGGGTATTCATCAGACCTTCCTTCATTATCTGAAGCGCCCATCATAAATTCACCCGCAGGTATCTGCACCATTCCTTCATAAGAAACCGTCCCTGATTTATTGATGGCAATGGTGTCTTTTGTTGCCGAAAAACGGGATGGAAGCCTCGATTCACAACTCATCGCATCATTAGTAGCCTTAGAAGTTTTGTCAGGCTTCTTATTACAAGCTCCCAGTGAAAATAATAGTAATCCCAGAATAACTGCCTTATACTTCATTTATATTTTTATTAAATCTAATTGCCAAATTTAAAAGTAAATAATTTAATCGCTCTGCTTTTTATCTTTTGCTTTTTGCAATAAGGCCGCTAACTCATTTACCCTCATCGGATGTTTATCCGCAAGATTATTTTTTTCTCCAATATCAACACTTAAATCATACAACTGTGGTTGTTGGTTATTCCCTAATTCTATATTGGTAGCCGTATTCATCGCCGGTCCGTTATTTGGCTCGATGTATTTCCAATTGCCCTGAACGATGGCCAATGATCCTAATCCCTGTTCAACCAAAACAGTCCGGCCTTTTATAGATTTTCCCAACATAACGGCTAACATATCTTCACTATCTATGGCATCATTTTCCTTCAATTTAATATTCAACATCTTGGAAAAAGAGCTAAATAAATCAACCTGACAAAGCAAAGCATCAGAAACACCCTGTTTTGTTTTCCCTTGCCAACTCACAATAAATGGAATTCTTGTGCCGGCTTCAAATAAACTATATTTTCCGCCACGTAAAACGCCTGCAGGTGTATGCCCATTTAGTTTTGAGACCGCTTCATCCTGATAACCATCATCGAGCACAGGGCCGTTATCGCTGCTAAAAATGATGATGGTATTTTTTGAAATGCCAAGATATTCCAATTGCTTCATAATTTCCCCTACCGTCCAGTCTAATTGCAAAATCGCATCGCCACGATAACCCAACTCGCTTTTTCCTTTAAACATCGTGGAAGGCATGCGGGGCACATGTGGTTCAGTCAACGTATAATAAAGAAAAAACGGTTTGTGTTTATTTGTTTCGATAAATTCTTTTGCTTTTGATAAAAAAGTCAACGGCATTTCTTCATCGGTCCATCGGGCTTTATTGCCGCCGCTCATATAACCAATGCGCCCAATCCCATTTACAATCGTATTGTTATGTCCCTGCGCCGGAGAAGATTGCATTTTTAATAATTCAGGATGTTCTTTTCCTGTTGGATCATTCCCAACTATTTTTTTATAATCAACCTGAATGGGATCGGCGAGATCCAATGCAACTACCCGATGATTTTCGACAAACACTGTTGGCACACGATCTGCAGTAGCTGGGAATATAAACGAATAATCGAAGCCCACTTCGTTAGGTCCTGGTTTTAATTCGCCATTCCATTCTTTTTCTAAACTATTGCCCAATCCCAAATGCCATTTACCAACTATACCAGTTTGGTATCCTGCTTTCTGAAACAAGGAAGGTAAAGTTGTTTTATCCGTTGGAACAACTAAAGCGGCATCACCGGGTAGAATTCCCGTGCCTTTTTTTCGCCAAGGATATTGCCCCGTCATTATTGCATAACGAGAAGGTGTACAGGTTGCTGAAGTGGAATGCGCATTGGTAAACCGAATGCCTTGCTTTGCCAGCTTATCAATATTGGGCGTATTGATTTTTGTCGCACCATAACAACTTAGATCACCATAACCCAAATCATCTGTTAAAATGATTATCACATTTGGTTTTTGCTGAGCAAACAGTACAGTCGTTAGCAAACATACAATTAGCATTGTCCCAATTTTATTCATACTTAAAGCTTATTAATTATTTATTATTGTATTGGAAGTTCCTTAGAACCGCCCGTTAAATCTCTTTTTTTATTTTTCAGAAAACTTCGGATTTATAAATTCCCAATCTTTTATATGCGATGACTGATGTTCTTTTTTCAGAATCTCTTCAAACTTTTTTGCAAGCTCCGGATGCAGAACAGCAAGATCAGTCGTTTCTTTTTCATCCGTAAGAAGATTGTAGATTTCCCAAGGGGCATTCTTATTTTTCTTCATATTACTCTTAACCCCTTTCCAGTCTCCCATTCGAACTGCTACCTGACCGCCTTTTTCGGGAAATTCAAAATAAAGATAGTCGTGTTTCTTTTGCTTATTATCATTCCCCATTAAAGTTGGAAAAAGCGAAATTCCATCATTATCCCATGCTTTCACTCCTGTAATTTCAGACAAAGTTGCCATCATATCAAATTGTGCAGAAATGTGATTGGTTACTTTACCCGCAGGAATTTTACCCGGCCAACGCGCAATAAAAGGCTCACGAATACCTCCTTCGTATAAGTCCTGTTTTTTACCTCTTAAACCACCAAAACTATTGAAAAATTCCGTGTCAGCTCCGCCCGCTTTAAAAGTAGCACCATTATCGCTAGAGAACATCACTATCGTATTTTTATCTAATCCAAGCTCTTTCAACAACTTCATAATTCGGCCAACTTGTTCATCCATATAGGTAATCATGGCCGCGTAAGTAGCTCTAGGATACAGCGCAGAAGCATATCCATTTTCTCCACGGTAAGGCTTTTCGTCAAATTGGCCCAAGTATTCTTTCACCGCTTCATCCGGTGCCTGAAGTGAAACGTGTGGTCCTGTGTAAGGCAAGTATAAAAAGAATGGTTTCTTTCTATTTTCTTTGATAAAGTCCAAAGTCTTCTCCGCCATTTTTGTTACCGAATACTCTTTTCCTTTGAAATAATCAAAAGCAGTATCTGGAGCATCTTTAGCCAGTGGTTTGTGCACTTGTATGTACGGATTCTTCAATGTATCCCATTTTCCATTCTCCCAAAGATGGGTCGGATAAAAATTATGCGCTTGTTTCTGGCAGAGGTAACCGTAGAAATAATCAAAGCCCTGTTTGTTTGGGTCACCGGTTGTTGTGTTCATGCCTAATCCCCATTTACCGATGGCTCCCGTGGTATAACCCGCCTGTTGCATCAACTTTGCAATCGTGAAAGTGCCTTCCGGCAATGGCATTTGTCCGCCCTCGTTCTCATCTTCAAATCCGCCTAATTCATAATTCCCCCGAATATAGGAATGCCCGCTATTCTTTCCGGTCATCAACATACAGCGCGAAGGTGCACAAACGGGTGCACTAGCATAATGTTGGGTGAATTTGATTCCTTCCTTGGCAATTTTATCTAAGTTGGGCGTTTTTATTTTTTCTTGGCCATAAGCCCCTAATTCTCCATACCCCATATCATCGGCATAAATGTAAATGATATTTGGTTTTTGCTGGGCAAATACAGCACAGGTTACCAAACACGTGATGATTAATGTCCATATTTTGTTCATATTTCCGAATTTTATTCTTTTATTAAATCCAATAAACCTTAAAACTTCTTCCTAGGGATATCTCTTGAGAAGTAATTTTTTCCAAAATACTGCATTATTAGCGACGAAAACAAAAAACACCTACCAGAAAAAATGGAAGTTATTGATTCCAACATAAAATCATCAAAAAAACTTAAAACTTCTTATTAATTAAAAAAGAGGTGCTTTAGAATAAAAGCACCTCTTTTTTAAAACCAAATTCAAAACAAAAAATCAACCAATTTTTAAAATTTTCACTTTTGGCGAAAGATTTTTAGGGTGTTAATGGATTGAAATTTAAGGTTTCGATTACCGATAAATCATCGTTAAATGTAACAAAACTAGCGGGGAATCCAGGTTTTATTTTTCCAATTTTATTTCCCATATTTATAGCACTTGCCACACGACAAGTAGCCATTTTAATTGCTTCATCCGCAGATACATTGAGATGGTTAAAGGCATTTTGTACGGCTTCTTGCATCGAAATACTGGCACCGGCTAAATTGCCCTCGTCGTTTCTGTAAAAACCATTGTCGAGATGCGCATCAAAATTCTCCCATTTAAAACTGGCAACTTTTCGCCCTAAAAAGGCGGCGTCACTAATTAAAAAGAATTTATCTTTCTTTAATTTATACGCCAGTCTCGCTGCGGCATAATCGCAATGGGCACCGTCTAAAATAACAGGGGCATAAACGCTTTCATTTTCGAAAGTTGCACCAACCAAGCCGGGTTCACGATGACCAAACTGTGTCATAGCATTGAATAAGTGTGTCACGAGTTTAATTCCTTTAGAAAAATAATATTGTGCTTGATCGTAAGTCATTGTTGAATGTCCTGCTGAGATAACAATACCACTTTCTAAGAGCATATCAAGTTGCTCATCAGAAAAGTATTCTGGAGCAATAGTGATTACTTTTATCACATCTTTTCCATAGCGAATGATTTCCTCTAATTCGGAATTTGTAGGTTTGCGAACCTGATTAATACTATGCGCACCGCGTTTTAGAGGATTTAGAAACGGACCTTCTAAGTGCATTCCCATAACTCCGTTATTGTATTTTGCTTTATAATTACGAATGGCTTCAATTCCTTGATGAATAGTTTCATTGGATGAAGACACTAAGCAGGGCAGGGTATGGGTAGTGCCGTATTTTAAACTCGAATCATAAATATCCTGAATGGTTTCTTCAGTGGGAAACTGACTGAAATAATGCTTTTCTCCACCATTTATTTGGATGTCTATAAATCCTGAAGAGATATGTTTTCCTTTTAAATCAATTTGTTTAACATCATTTGGTATTTCTTTTTGAACCGAAAGGATTTTTCCGTTTTCTATAATAATAACACCGTTATCAATTATTTCATCTCCAGTATGAACGTTGGCATTAATAATAGCCTGTTTCATTTTTTAAGTTTTTATTTAGTATATAAATTAAAGCCCTCTATGAATTCTGAATTCATAGAGGGCTACTAATTGTTATTTATTTCTTTGTTGATTTTCTTTTTTTGGAAGGCTTTTTGAATTTATCCTTTCCATCAGTAAGCCATTTTAAAGAAAAGCTAACAAACGTATTTTGAGTGTAGTCATCTTTCTCAAAAAACACACCGATATCTCCATTTTTTAGTACAGTAAGGGAAGAATATGCTGAGCCACCGCCATATATTGTTTTTCCTTCTGTCCATATTTTTCCTTCGTCATAACTAATACGAACGGTCAAATTCATACGTCCTTTTTCCATTTTAGCATTAGAAAAAAGGATTCTATTTTTGTTATATCCATCTGCTTTAGCAGTGTATCGAACGATACCTGCATTACAACCTGGGTCTATTAACTTTGGTTCGGGTTTACTGCTCCATGTTTTTCCTTCATCAGTTGAAATATGTACATAGCGCATGCCGCCCTTATTTACTCTTGCATTGACCATCCAACTTCCGTCAGCCAATTCGATGATTTTTGATTCATCTGCCGGTTTTATTGGAGTATCAATAAAATACCATGATTTCCCATGATCATCGCTGCCAAAAATATACAAGCCACTATTTAAATTTACCAAAGTATGCAATAACTTCCCATTTTTTGTTTGAATTCCACGCCCCGATGTGATGAATTTAAAGTCTTTATGCCATTCCGGCTTCGCGATTTGACTGGTAATATCTTGTGGTTTACTCCAAGTTTTACCATTATCAGCACTCTTTACAACGTGTAAATAATAAACATCTTTTTCTTTATCTAAATCCATATAATTATAGAACATAAAGATTTCATTGGTTTGTTGATCTACAATCATCGAAGGATCTGATGCGGATTGCCCAAAAGGAAAATTAATCACTGTTTCAATCTCAGACCAGGTTTTACCATTATCGGCACTTCTGCGTAGAACGATGTTGATGTCTTTACTCCATTTTAAATCGCCGCACGAAGGTACACGTTCATCTATAGCAGCAACAAGATCGCCATTTGGGGCTGTAACTATAGCTGGGATTCGAAAGCAGGAAACACCTTCAACCATAGATGTATTAAATAAATCCTGATGTGTGATTACTCCATCTGCTATTTTATAGGTTTGATTCTGAGCTGAAAGCCCCGTTGCAGTGATTAATAATAGTGATATGAAAATTTTTTTCATGATAAAAATAGATTTAAGATTATTTTGTATTTCGGGGCTATTGAAAAAATTAATATTAAAAACGGTTCTAGGTACATTTTGTTATATTTCAATTTACAGAAAAATTGATTTGTATTGCATTTGTTTGTGTAATTGCCGAGTGGGAATAAACAAAAAATGCACCAATAAAGAGAAGTAACTTTTTCATATTTATGGATTTTGGATTAGAATTATTAATTTAAAAATGAGGAATTCAAAAAATAGAATCGTCCTCTGACAATGCGTTGAGAATTATTACAATATTTATTTCTTAATCACTTTACGACTAATAGTTGTATTTGTATCGCTTACTTGTAAAATATAAATACCGTTGGTTCGATTTCCTAATGAGAATGCCTTGTTAGTTTCTAAATCATTTAGAGTCACTTTTTGAAGCATTTTCCCTGAGAGGTCTAATATTTTGACAGTTACACGGCCTTTTGCATTACTGACTTTGACGTTAAACAAATCATCTGTTGGATTGGGATCTACCTGTACGTTGAATTTAAGGTCTGTATTGTCTTTTATATTCAGTTCTGTTTTTAATGTTGAATCGGTTTTAAGAAGTGGGCCATTAGGGACGAAAGTATCTGTTCCGTTGCTTAACCAATTTAAGCTGAATCTGGCAAAATACATTTGGTAAGTTGAGCTTTCTCCATTTTCATAATAGATTCCCAGTGTTCCGTCAGGCAATACCGTTAAACTAGAATAAGCAGATGCTCCAGGAAAAATTGTTTTTCTGATTGGCCAGGTCGCTCCTTCATCGGTACTCATTAATACCGATACATTGGTTCTGTTTCCTGCAAAAGGAATGGTATGCAACAAACGGTCTTTATCGTATCCGTCCAGAGTTGAGGTATAACGTATAAAGTCGCCGTCACAATTTGGGTCGGTTATATTAGCCTGATTGTATGCTGTACCCCAAGAAACACCTTTGTTTGTTGATATATTAAATCTGCGGGTTCCGGAATTACGGATACTCATCATCAGATTTCCATTATTCAATTCGACAATTTTTGCTTCATCGCCTCCTGCTTCGGCAATACCTGTTGATGGTGTCCAAGTGATACCGCCATCAGTACTTGAAATCATGTAATTATTTATTCCTCCTCCTGACTCTCTGACACAAATGGCAGCAACGATACGACCATCTCTTAATTGATGCGCTCTACCAGAAGCCACAAATACACCTAACCAATTTTGGGTAATTGGATTACTACAACCAGCACCGTAAATTTGATTGGTGATATCTATTGGCGCACCCCATGTAACTCCATTATCAGTACTTCTGCAATATTTTATTTTAATTGGATTTGTTGGTGTTGATGCAAAAAATCCTAAATCGGCAGCAAGTAAACAGATTAAATCGCCACTTGCGCTATCCATGACCAATGCAGCATCTCCGACTCCTGTTGGCGCACCAAAATTGGCAATGGTCACAGGCTCTGACCATGTTTTTCCATTATCTGTACTTCGACGCACCACAGGATCAATTTTTGCAGCCAAATCTCCGGCGTGATTCCATCTTTTGTCAGTTACGGTTACTAATGAACCATCGGCTGCTGTAATGATAGCTGGAATACGATAGTTTAATGACCCGGCATCCCCAGGTGTAAATAAAAGGGTATTGGCCAATAAAATTACTCGGTTACCGGAAACGGTATTCGCAACAGTATTGTAGGTTATGGAGTTGGCAACGATTGATTCACAAGTTGCATCCAATAGATTTCCTTCGGTTACTCCGGAAGCTACATCATAAGTAATCCAAAAGTAATTATCTCCAGAGGTTAATATTTTAGAACCATTAACGACTAAGTTACCGGCAGCAGGAGTGACATTTCCAAATAGGGTAGCTGTTGTAGCATTAAAAATAGCATTGGTCCCACTGGAATAGACTTTAATATTGGTGACATTAACAATATTAGTAGTACCATTCATGGTGAAGTTTAATGCGCTCACGGTAAGTGGATTGATGGTTCCGTTTGCAGCAACTTTTACAGCTACAACACGTTGGTCTGTATCTCCCATACCCGTTGGAAGTTCCGTTTGAACCAATGAAACGCTGTTGATTTGCATCGTATTCGTTTGAGCAATTACCGTGGCTCCGCCATTTAGCGTACCGGGATGGCTGTGACCAGAAATATCTGGGACAGTAACTCCATTTATATTTTCAAAGTCCCATGCGGCTAATAAATTAGCTTCTGAACCTGTTATGACGGCTGTTTTATCAGCAAGTACTTCTGTAGCTGTCATTGCTTTGCTCCAGAAACGGATGTCATCTATTTGGGCATTCATATAAGAAGCAAAATTGCTGAGTGTACCAACGAATAAATTACCAGTATTAGAAACGGTATTTGCACCTCCGATATTTGTTGTAGTTTTGGTTTGTTGTAAAGCACCGTCCACATAAATTTTGCAACTCGTAGTCGCAACATCAATAACCATAACGAGATGATGCCAAACATTATTAGAAATATTTGATGTGCCATAAGGAGGTCCAGCAGCGCCAGCACTTGTTGTTAGATTAACTCCAAATTGCCCACCACCAGCAGGTGAATTATTGATAAACTCATAACCAATACCCGCACCGTTTGGTCGCTTACTCAGGATTCGTTTAGAGAAATCAGCTGTTTTAATTCTACAACTAACCGTTAAACTTTGTCCCGCAGCCAGATTAAAATCGGAATGATTAACAACAGACATGTAATCATTTATACCATCCAAAGATAAAATCATCGGGAAAGCATTTGGGAAAGAGGGAGTTCCAAAAAGAGTTCCTGCATGATTGTAACCTGAAACATCAGAAACGGTAGTGCCACTCACATTTTCAAAATCCCAGGCAGCCAGGAGGTTGGTTACAGGGCCATTTACTACAGCAGTCATGTCTGCCAGTAGTTCTGTTGGAGTCATTGCTTTATTCCAAACCCGGATGTCATCAATTTGACCAGCCCATTTGTAACTGTTATTTGTGTCAGAAGTAGCTCCGACAACAAAGTTTAATGCAGTTGAAAAATCAGAGGTAACGGATGTGAAAGTTTTCCCCGTATTGGCTAAAACACCGTCCACATAACCGTAAACTGTTCTGTTACTGGAAGCATCCAATACCAATGCGATGTGATGCCAAGTGCCATCTGCAATAGAATTTGCAGAATAACCCGCTGTACTAATGCTGTTAGGCGTTCCTGTACCTTGCATATTCATGGCAAATTTACCGGCATTTGATCCATTGCCAGTCCAAAATTCATATCCGTTGCCTGATGAGCCATTTCTTTTGGCAAATATGCGAGGAGTTCCAGTTGTAGTGGTTGTTTTTATCCAACAACTAATTGTTTTGTTTTGGCTTATGCCAAAGTCTAAATCGGCATGGTCAGCTACCGTCATATAAGTACTGGTTCCGTTAAGATTTAGCACTTTACCGCTTTGTGCTTTTAGGCTTATAACATAGATACACATAAAAAATGTACAAAAAGAAAGTAATAATTTTTTCATAATTTCTAATAGTTGGTTAAAATTGGTTTTATAGTTAAAAAATTTGGTATTCAATTTCAATAAAAAAACAATTGTTATAAGCCATTGCTAGTGGTAATTATAAGTCGCTATTCAAATATTCATTAAGAATCTGTAAACAGTACCATTCTTGTCGTGGCAAATGAAAAGGACCTTTGAACATATTTCCTTTGGCAGTTTGAGCAATAGTCCCATCTTTATGCAAATACCCAAACCATTCTCCATTTTCCTTATCGTGAAATTTGGCGTAAGCATAGTCATGAATCATTTTGTGCCATGTTGCATATTTTTCATCACCAGTCATGGTGTAGGCTAAAAGAGTTGCGATGATTACTTCGTTCTGTGGCCACCAGAATTTCATATCCTGCCAGTATTCCTGCACCGGTTTATCATATACATCACAGAAATATAAAATACCGCCATGTTCTTTATCCCATCCGCGTTCCCACATATAATCAAGCATTTTACAGCCTAATGCAATTAAATAAGGATCGTTATTTCTGTATTTTGCTTCGTGTAAAATAAACCAAGCGCCTTCAATGGCATGTCCTGGATTCAAGGTGCGGCCATCAATATGATCGACTATGGAACCATCTGGTGCCACTTGTTCCATTACACATTTAATATCGTCTTTTACAAAATCGCGCTCAATTTCGGCTATCCATTTGCTAATCCATTCATCACAACGGGGATCTCCAATATTTTCACGTAACTGTTGCGCCGTATTTATCATAATCATAGGCGTACCAATTCCTTTTGATGGTCTGTTAGTGGTGAATTTAGGTTCTAATAAATCGGGGGTAGTGGAGTATTCGATACATTTTCCGAATAAAAAACGGGCTTTTTCGGCAGCAGCCTCATCTCCGCTTGCTTTTGCATAAGCTGACATAGCAATAACTGCAAAGGTTTCCGAAAAATAATAACGGCGTTTGCGTATGGGCTGTCCGTCACGGGTTACATGAAAGAACATTTGTCCATCAGTATCGAAGCAATGTTTGTTTAAAAAATCGATACCTGCTTTAGACCCCTCTAACCATTCTTGTTTTGGTTCAACGGTATTGTAAAGTGTTGCCAATAACCAAGCGGCACGGCCTTGTATCCAAACGGCTTTGTCATCGTCAATCAAACTTCCGTCCTGATCCCGCATTAATAAATAACCACCAAACTCGGTATCAATAGAACGTGGAAACCAAAATGGAACGGTGTCATTTAATAATTGATTCTGATAAAACTCTTTCAGGTTTTGGAGATCTGTTTTTGAATAGCTCATTTTTTAAAAATATTTTATAGATTGGTTTTTAGAACACCTATCTGCTTATTTTAATTATTTATAGTGTCGAAACATCCTCACGAATGTTTATTTATTTATTTATCTTATTTTAATTCAGTTCTAACTTAAAAGTAGAACATGGCAAGCCCGCTTCGTTCACCAAATTGGCGGCAGTAAAAGGTTTCCAGGCATATAAAACTGTCGTTATTTTTTCTCCTTTAGGGATAGTAATAATGACTTGGTTTTTAATTATGGTTGCTTTGCTTTGAATATGGTTTCCTTTATCGGTTACTAATTCAAAACCAATTAATTCTTTTTTATCTGCTGTTGCCAGTTGTTTTGCAAATGCAAATGAAACAACGACAGTATTTTCTTTTTGTACTGCTTTCAAAGGGGATGGACCATTGGCGGTAACTGATTTTCCATAGGTATAGCGCAATGCCAAGAGCGACAAACGATCAGCGACTTCCTTTTTCTTAATTGGGTGTACATTGCTAACATCACCATAATCCATGCTAACTGCCATGCCACTATTTGGTATCTGTTTTTGCATTCTGTTTTGTGCGTCTCTAAAAGCCGGCCAAGTTGGACGGTCTATGCTGGACAATTGTACGTAATAGAATGGGAGGTTGGTTCCCCAGGCTTTACGCCAACTTTGAACCATTACTGGCATTAGATGTTCATACAATTCAATATTGTGCGCATTACTTTCCCCTTGGTACCAAATCACTCCTTTGATGGGAAAATTTGTAAAATTTGAAACTCCAGCTTCAAAATTATAAGAAGGATCATACGGATGGCGTTGTTTCGTATTGGTAGCGTTTTTCAAATTTACATCGGCACGTTCCCGAACCCAAGGCATAATAAAGTTAGATTTACGCCAGTTGGTCAATACATCAACTACTTTATCATCGTGTTCCAATGTGTATCTGTCAATCCAAGATTCTATCGGAGAACCTCCAACAGCAACTTGTATCAAACCAACGGGAACGTTTTCTTCATGGGCGATATTTTTTCCAAAATAATAGGCAATTGCCGAAAAATCTTTGGCACTTGTTGAATCACAAACTGACCAACTTCCCGAAAAGAATTTCAGTTGATTGGTTTTAACCAAAGTGATCGAATCCCAAGCTGTATCATCTGTATCACGAATCGCTTTGGCATTGAATAAACGTATCGTAGTATTGGCGATAGCTTTTTTTACTTCAGCTGCTCCGTTTTCTGAGTTTTGAAGTTGGAATGCCATATTCGATTGTCCCGAACAGAACCAAACATCACCAACTAGAATATTTTTTAAAACAATATTTTTTTCATTGCTTTGAATGCTTATTTCGTACGGACCACCGTGTGGCATGGTTGGAAAAGTAATTTTCCATTTTCCATATTGATCGGTTGTTGCACTCTTTTTTTGTTGTTTAAAAGTAACTTCGACTTGATCTCCGCCATTGGCAGTTCCATAAATTTGAATGGGTTGATTGCGCTGTAAAACCATATTATCTGTAAAAACAGCAGCTAGTTTCAATCCACCAAAATCTTTTGTAATATTCCCATAAACGGTTTGGGCTAAAATTGCCGCCCCTTCTTTTATAGGATGTAAGGTATCCGGAAAAAGATCTGGACGAGGATATAATTTTTCGTGTAAATCGATTAGGCCTACTTGATTTGCTTTTGCTATATTCTCGATATGGGATTGAATTTGCCAAAACCAATCTCTGGTTCCCGATTTAAAGCGGTAATGCTCATTGAAGATAGGCGTCATTCTGCAGATGTATATTTTTACAGCTGGATTTTGTTTTTTTAAAGTATCTATTAACCAAGAGTAGTCTGCATCAAATTCTTCTTTGTAATTAGGCCAATTTCTTGGGTCGGTATCATTTAAACCCAAATGAATAATGGCAATATCTGGGCTATATGCAATAGCATCAGTATATTCTTTTGTTTTATAATATGGTTTGTGACCTTTTTTTAAAAGGGTTGCACCACTATGGCCGAAGTTTTTTACCTCATATTTTTCTCCCATCATAATTTGAAGTTGTGATGGATAAGAATCGGTAGCCGGATTAGCTAAAAGATAACCCGCCGTTACAGAATCTCCAATGCAGGCCACTTTGATAGCTGTTTTTTGTGCAGCTAGTTCAAAATGACTGAATATAGAAATTAAAAACACGAATAAGGGAAGATTCCTTTTCAAATGATTCATCATGTTAGATAGATTTTTCAAAGAGTTTGACAATTTATCAGCCAAGGCGAAACACAGAGATTTCGCCTCAACGGATAAAAACTAACCAAAAACCAAACAATTTATAAAAACATAGTAAAGCTATGTTTTGAGAATTTTATGCGTCAACAAAGTCATTTACTTTTGGACGTAAAAAACTGATTTGAACAACCAAAGCAATTAAGACTACACCTGCCATAAGCGCAAAACCATATCCTAAAGTACCGCTATCAGAGGATTTTCCTAGCAATGAGGTTACTAAAGCACCACATCCCACTCCGGTCATATTTAAAACACCATAAGCAGTTGCCCTGTATTTTGAAGAAACAAATTGACAAAGGATTGGCATATTATTGGCATCAAACATTCCGTATCCAATACCAAAGAAAAGCCCTGCTCCAACGACATGAAATAATGAATCCCCAAAACCAATTAGCAATAAAGCAGGAATGGTTAAACTCAAACCAATGGCACTGGTATAAACCCTGCCTTTAACATTTTTCTGTACCCATCTATCCGATAAAATTCCGCCAAAAATCACTCCTAATAATGAAGAAAAGGAAATGGTGATAGTCGCTAGTGGACCAGCTTGTTCCATCGGGATTCCTAAGTTGTCAGAAAATAGGGTAGGGAGCCAGTTTTTAGTAGCCCAACCCGGTAAACTTATTATAGCAAAATAGAATAAGATAATCCAAAAAGAAATATTAGTAAATAATAATGCCAAGCCTTGAAGAACAGAAGGTTTTTTATTAGGCACAATGTCACTTATGTTAATGGTTTTTTCTTCAACAGTTTTTTTCTCTCTTAATAAGAAAACCAAAATAACTGCATAAACTACACCTGCCATTCCAAAATAATGGAAAGTAGAATGCCAAGAATAGGTAGCGGCAATTGTTGCTCCAAAACCCCCTAAGGCCGATCCCACATAAAGTCCGGTCATATGAATACCAATGGCAAGCGATCTTGTTTTTTGCTGGTGATAATCAGCTATAAGGGATAAACCTGCTGGAATATAAAGAGCTTCACTCACTCCCATAAGGGCTCTTAACCAATATACTTGATTATAAGTTGTAGCATAACCCATGGCATAAGTCACTGCTGACCACACAAATAAACTGCCTACAATTAACCATTTTCTGTTTAATTTATCAGCTATAATTCCAGATATAGGACTCATTAAAGCATAAATCCAAAGAAATATAGCCATTAAGCGTCCAAAATTTTCACCGGATACTAATTCAGGAATGTCCGCTTCCATTGAAGGACGCATAGTGGCTAACATTTGTCTGTCCATATAGTTTAACAATGCTACAAGCCATAGCAAGCCTACTACAATCCAAGGATAATGCTTTGTGTTTTTCATGTTTTATTTTTTTTAGTTTTAACTTTCTTTTTCGACATGAAAAAGTAGACAAAACCAATTATTTGTGTCGTTATTTTATTGTTCCTAACATGACATTAGGAGTACGAATTCCAGGTTTTACTTCCCCATTTGACAAGACAATTTCGTCATTCCATAGGACAGCTGTTGTTGTCACATGAGCAAGAAAAGGCAATTCGCCAATGGTAGACCATGAATCGGTTCTGGTATCATATAATAAGATTCCTTTATAAAAACCGTCATGATTTGTATTTAACTTATTCTTCTCTGCAGCCAGTCTCGCTTTTTCTTCAGGAGAATAGGCTAGTGCAATTTGGGATAAATAGGTTTCGATTTTATGAAAAGTTTCACCATTATCACCCCCAACGATTAGGATAGAATGATTGCCTACAGCAACACCCGCACCTGCTGAAAAGTTGGTTGTATTTTCCCCATCGGACAGGTTTGCACGACTTTCCCAGATTTGTTTTTTAATGTTAAAAACAAAAGTGGTATTGTGTAAATCACTTATGCCTGAAGGAGTTTTTGTTCTTCCTCCAATTACATAGATATTGGTTCCATTTTTGTCTTTCTGAACTACCGAAACGGAATTAGCGAGAGCAATAGGTAATTTTGGTAATGTTTTCCACTCCGGAGTGTTGCTTTTTAAATCAAGACTTAAAAACAGATCAGAAGATTTAGTCGCTTCATCACCACCAATGGCGTATATTACATTGCCAATATGTGTAAGGCCAATATTTGTAATATGTACTGGAAAATTGGGTAACGATTTTGTTTCAACCTTATTTTTGGATGCATTCCATTTTAAGATAAAAGCTTTATTGGAAAGCCCATTTTCATTTTCACCACCTACATATACGACTCCTAAATCAGTTGAAGTTGAACCACAATAGGCGATTGGTTCCGGTAATGTACTTTGTACCTCTTTGTTCCAACTGTATGTGTTGTTGCATTTCTGTAATACATGAATTTCTTTCGAATAATGTTTTTTTCCGCCTTCCCAAGGCTTTTTATCTTGGAAATTAGCACCTCCCGAAACAATTAAAACATCGTTAGTAACACCATTAATCGCACCAGCAAAACCTAATGAGATACTTCCATCAGCATTTTGTAATTGCGCTGCTTTTTTCCATTCAATATGGGTTATAGCTTTTTTTTGAGAAAGGGCATCAGTTGTCGACATAATCAGTAAGGAAAGAATTAGAGGAGAAAAATATTTATTCATAGTATTTGTTTTAATCTAAAGTGACTAAACTATTTTGATCTGAAATCTTCAAAATGGAGACTTTCAACATCTTTTTTGAACAATTCAAATTGGTCAGCACTCATGTTTTTAACAGGCAATCTAAATTCACCTAAATTTAGTCCTACCACTTTCATATAGGCTTTACCAACTGAAATTCCACCATATTTACCCAACAATCGAATCATGTTGATTGATTTTTGCTGCAAAGTACGTGCAGTAACCAAATCATTTGCATTAAAAGCAGCAATCAAATCATAGTATAGCGGAGCTGCATAATTAAAAGTACTTCCAACAGCACCTTTGGCACCTAATACTAATGCGGATAACATATTCTCGTCACGTCCCCAAAGCATGTCGAATTTGCCATTTTTATAACTCATGCAACTTTGGAAATCCATGAAATCTTCGTGTGTGTATTTTACACCGGCAAAATTTGGAAGCTTCTCGTCTAAGGCTTGTACTAAATCAAACATTGGTAAGTTTACGCCTGTCAATACTGGAATGTGATAGTAATAAAAAGGCATATTAGGAACACTTTTCCCAACTTCGATACAGGCTTGTGCCAACATATCAACATTTGCAGGTTTGAAATAAAATGGAGCAGTTAATGAAACAGCATATAAACCTATTTCATACGCATGTTTAGCTAAGTCAATGCAATCCGTAAGGCATGTTCCTCCTAAGAATACCATTACTTTAAAGTCGGCATCATGGTTAGAACAATCTGCCCAAGCTTGAGCAACCGCTTTTTTCTCTTGTAAGGTAATAGAAACGCCTTCTCCAGTTGAACCATTAATAAAAGCACCGGTTATTCCGTTACGTTTTAGAAAAGTATAGTAAGCCGGAATTAGGCTAACGTCTAATTTTCCATTGCTGTCAAAGGGTGTAAAAGGAGCTGAGATAAGCCCTTGTAAGTGTTCAATTTTCATGAGATATTTTTTTAGTATTCTTTTTTATGCTTTTTAATTAGGACGGAAACTGTTGAATTTCCAGCTTTATCTTTAAATCTCCAATATAAGTTTTATTGTATTTTTTCAATTGGTGTCCATGTTAGTTTGCTAAATCATTGATTTATTTGGACTAACTTAAATACTCAATTTATAGGAATTTTGGTTACATTCTTTTAAAAAGAACCGACAAGTTTTCTTTGTCGGTTCTGTAATAAAAAAACTATTAAGTTCCTTTGTAACCTGGATTTTGGGCATCTAGTCCTAAAGTTTGATCAGTAGTTAAAGTAAATAGGTCTATTGGCCATAGCAATTTATGGTTTTGACCCGCAATATTTTGCAATACACCAACTAAAGGTAAACCTGAGAATGCTAAAGGATTTCCGGAAGCATCTTGCATACGACGTAAGTCATACCAAATTTTTCCTTCGCCCACAAATTCTTTTTGTCTTTCAACGAAAATAGCCAATTCGTTTTGCTCGAATGAACCGTTTACATATACTGGAGCAACACCACCACCACCAGCATAAGCTCGGGTTCTGATTCTGTTAATTTCAACAGATGGATCCTGACCTTGTTTGTTTTTAATCTCGGCTAACATTAAGATAGCTTCCGATAGACGATAAATAGGGAAATCATCTGTAAATGCACGGGCACCACTAACAATAGTACCGATAAACTTACGCAAGTTGGTAGCTTTTACCGCACCTTTGTTAAAGTTTAAGAAAGTAACATTTGCTCTAGTATCAGCAGCATCATATTTAGCATATAATTCGTATTTATACTCATAACGAATAATGGTTCCACCACCATTTACTTTTAGCGGATCACTGGCAGGAATGGCTACCCCTTTGTCGTCTACATAACCTGATAATGGATCTGTAATGGCGTAAATAAATTGACTATAGCTATTGCTAGCCTCTCCAAAACCATATCTCATGGCGAAAATAATTTCATTGTTTCCTTTAATTGCAGGTATGTCGGCTGAATTAAATACGTTTGCAAAGCTCGGTTGTAAACTATATTTAGGTATAACAGCTTCCATAGCTGCTCTGGCAATCGCTAAATCAGCAGTTGTGCTTGTAGGTGCAGCACCGTCAATTTTAACTTTGGCAGACCATAAATATACTTCGCCCAGTAACATTTGTGAAGCTGCCAAAGACCACTGTGCTTTTTGCATTTTAGTGGTATAATTTCCAGTAAAATTAGCAACGGACTTATTTACATCTTCTTTGATAAAGTCTAAAGTCTCTTTCTCGGTCGCGGTACGTGGCAAATAGGCATCTTGGGATGAATTTGGCAAGTTGATGGCTATTTTTGGCTCTTTTGCCAAAGGCACTCTTCCATAGGTTCTGTATAATTGGAAGTAATAGAAAGCTCTTAAACCATACGCCTGGCCTAAATAGTAACTTTTATCAGTCGCTACCAAATAATCGGCTTTTTCTACCTGATAAATAAAATTATTTACCTGAAATATGGCGGCATAAAATCCTGCCCAACCTGAGATACCAGGAGAAGATTCTCTTAAATCCTGACGAACAATAGACCCTGAGTTTAAAGATGCCGTTCCAGTAAAACTGGTACCGTCTCTTAGTGTACCTCCTCTTAGTTCCCCTAAGGTAAACAATGTAAATTGATAGTTTCTCAATTGTTGGTGCAAACCAACCATCGCTCCATCCACTTGAGAGGGAGTTTTCCAAAAGGCTTCGGTGTTGAAATAATCTTCTGGGGCTAAATCCAGTTTGTCGCAAGCATTAAACGTAATTGACAACGCCAATAATGCAAATCCTAATACTATCTTTTTCATATCTTTTTTTATAAAATAAATTGAACACCAAAGATTATTGTACGTGGTAATGGATACCCTCCCGTTACATTTATCCCTTGATCTGTTTTCTCTGGAGTGAATAAAGTTGATTTACTTAAATACCCTAAATTTTGTCCGGTTAAAGTAAATTTAATTCCTTCTATTTTTACCTTAGTTAATAAATCAGCAGGCAATGAATAGGCTAAACTGATTTCGCGGAAAGCTATATAATCGGCTTTATTATAGAACATACTTGAGGTACGGAAGGTGTTGTTTTTAAACAATTGATCCGCCCAGTAGTAAGTTGGGTATTTGGCATTTGGATTCTCAGGAGACCAAGTGTCATTTACTGCTGTGGTAGTGTTAAATGTTCCTTGAGCGTTACTTAAGAACCACTGATTCGGTCCATCGAATTGAACATGACCTAGAGCATAGTCAAAACGAGAGCTTAATGAGAATCCTTTGTATTTGGCGTTAAAACCAAAACCACCAGTTACTGTTGGTACCGTACGACCCATATATTGTCTGTCATAGGTATTGATAATACCATCCCCGTTTACATCTTTCCACTTCACATCTCCTAATGCTATAGGAAAATGCAATGCTTTTTGAGCTGGAGTCATAGCGTTGAAAACGTTTGGATGAACTAAAACTTTGGCACCAATTAAATCTCTTAGTGTTAATGCATAAGAATCTAATTCTGCCTGGGTTCTAATAATTCCTTCGGCAACATAGGCATAAGCTACGTTTGGATCTTGACCTTCTTGCAGACCGCCAACCCATATTAAATTACCGTCTTTATCATAAACCTGACTTCCACCAACTCTATTATTTTCTAAACCATTGGTAGGTAATTTTAATATTTTGTTAACATTGTAAGCTGCATTTGCATTAAAATCCAATGAGAAATCGGAGTTTTTAATAACTCTATAATTCAAATCAACCTCTAGACCTTTGTTTTGCATATTCCCTAAGTTTGTTGTAATAGACGTTAAACCAGCGGTAGCCGGAAGGGCAAAGCTTGAAATTTTATCTTTTGTCTGTCTGTTGTAATAAGCAACAGTAAGGTCTAATCTATTGAATAAGCGGGTTTCTAAACCAAATTCATAGGTTGAAGAGCGTTCCCATAATAAATCAGGAAAAGGAAGCCCTCCTAGTAGATACCCTCCAGTCCCATCGTATCTTACAGACGGATAAGAACCTTGTAATTGATAAGGTCCAATAAGATCATCACTAACGTTTCCGTTTTGACCGTAACTGGCTCTTAATTTTAGGGTATTAATTATTTTTGAATCGCTTAGGAAACTTTCTTTATGCATATTCCAACCCACAGATACTCCAGGGAAATTACCCCAACGGTTGTTTAGTAATTTAGAGTATCCATCACGTCTTACAGTAAAAGTAGCTAAGTATTTATCATCATAATCATACGTGACACGCGAAAAGAATGATAAAATACGTTGACTTGTATGGTAGGTGTCTATAGATCTTCTGTCTCTTTCGATACTGGTGTATTGTAAATCCATAAAATCATCAGATAGCGCGCCTGAACCCGAGGCGAACAATCCGTTTGAATAGATATCATAATACTCCGTACCTACCATGGCATCAACATGGTGTTTTCCTAAGAAATCACTGTTAAAATTTAAAGTACCATTATAGGTTTGACTGAATGCTCTTCCGTAGGAAGCAGATGAAGCACGGGTTCTATTAATATTGTTAGGACTCGCTAAAAAATCTTTGTTGAAAGACTCATTAAAGCCTTCATTATAAAACCAGTTAGCACTAGTTCTAAAGCTTAGATTTTTTAATAAATCGGCTTTAAATGCTTGAGACATTGTAAATTTATCGGATTGGTTTTTACGGATAAACTTATCATCGTTAACGGCCGGGTTACCATCTTGAGAATCACGACCTACCAATAAATCTCCATTGGCATTGGTTCCTCTCATCGTTGGTGGTGCCCCCAGTGCTCGGGTCAAATAATTACCTTCACCAGTTGTTTGTGCATCTCTCCATTTAGCAGTTGCAAAGTTCAAACTGGAAGTAGAGGTTAACCAAGGTTTTACTTTATATTCGCCATTTAAAACAAAGGTCATTCGTTTGTAGAAAGTGTTAATAGGCAAACCTTCCTCATTATAAGAGCCAATACTTGCATAATAACTGCCTTTTTCGTTACCGCCAGTCATGGCTACATTAAGGTCTTTGGTTATACCTTGAGGTCTAAGCGCATATTTTTTATAATCAAAATCTTTAAAAATGATTTCTTTATTGGTTCCGTTTGGATCGTAAGCCCCAGCTGCATTGGTGCGAACCGGATCAATCATACTTTGCCAACCTTGACCTAATAATTCTTGATTAGCAGCATTTCTAAACATAGGGCTCCATACCGCACCGGAGTTTTTGTTTCCGTCAATAATGTTTCCGTTTGCATCTTTGTAAAGATTTCCAGTACCAAAAGGACCAGTGGAGTTCAATTGACTTAAACGGCTGGCATCATAAGAACCTGATGTTTGAATGGCTTTTCTGGACCAAGATAAATAGTCTTTTGCGTTTAAAAATTCAAAAGGAATATTTAGGGTATTGATACCTAGTTTGGTGTTTATGGTGATGTTTGAAACACCTGCCTTCCCTTTTTTAGTGGTAATCAAAATCACTCCATTGTTGGCTCTGGCACCATAAATGGCTGTTGCAGAAGCATCTTTTAAAACTTCGATAGAAGCAATGTCGTCTGGATTGATTTCGCTAAAACTGGCTCTTAAAAAGCCGTCAACCATTACTAATGGAGACCCACTACCATCGTAATTAGTACCACCACGTAAAGTAATAGTTGCAACAGCACCAGGACGTCCTGAAGCCTGTTGTACTCTTAAACCTGGAATGGTACCTGCTAAGGCCGAAGCAGGGTTGGAGCGCATTCCAGTTTCCAATACTCTATTGTCTAGTTTTGATACGGAACCGGTTATTTTCGATTTCTTTTGAGTTCCATATCCTACAACAACAACTTCATCCAGGTTCTGACCTGATTCTTTTAAGGTAACTGTAATTGGGGAGTTTCCAATAGTTAATTCCTGTTGAATCATACCAATATAAGATACAATAAGTTTTGTAGCATTATCAGGAACGGTCAATGTAAAATCACCATTAAAATCGGTCTGTGTTGAAACATTAGTTCCCTTAACAACGATGTTAGCTCCCGGTAAAGGATTTCCGGATTCATCAAGTACCTTACCCTTAATTTGTTTTTGAATTAGAGATAATTTAATTGTTGTTCTGTCATTTTCTACTGTTACAATTCCGTTTTTTTCGGATAAAGTAACCGTTCTAGTAGATTCAGCTGCCGATACCTGCATAGTGAAAGGTATTAAAAACAGGGGCGTTAATTTGATAACGTTCCCGAATTTTGGCGAAAGCCAATATTTTTTCGGCTTGCTTTTTGGTAGTAATTTCATACTTTTGTAATGGTTTGGTTAATAATAATTTTTCCTTCGTGGTCTTATTTTTCTTTTCCAAGTCTATATTCCTTTGTATTAAGGAATCAGCCAGCAGTGTTCGCAGCATCTGCTGGTTTTTTTATGAGAAACAAAAAATTAATTATAAAAATAGGTTTCCCCGTTTTATTCAAATTACTATGACATTACTTTTAAAATTCAGCTGTAATTTTAAAATAGGATCGTTTCTTTCTAAATGGCAATATTATTTCTTAGTAATTGTAAATTTTATTCAAAAGTTCTCAAACAAAAACTTGTTTTTTCAAATGATGTATTTACAACCATGTCAGTTATTCAAATGAAGAAATAAGCCTGAAGACTAAACTATTGCTAAAATGGAGGATTCCTTTTTGGCGATAGTAATTTCATTTCCATTTTATTCAAGTGAACTAAAATAATTTTCGTGACACTTTTATTAGAAAGAAAGAGCAGAAGATTAAAAGAACCCATGCTTTTATCTAAAAGGGTATTGTCAGGCTGTAAATATATAAATTTTTTTAATAAGTTAAAGTATTTATTAAAAAAATTTAATAATTAAAATTTAACATTAATTTTAATTATTGATCAAAGGGGATAGCATTTTCTCTTTTATAACGCAACAAGCGCCTATAACTCCTGCACGAAGTCCTAAAGTGGACTTTTTGAGTTTCATGTCTCTGTTGACTAATCCTAAAGAATGTTTTTTTAAGGCGGACTGGATTGGTAAAAGTATATAATCGCCTAATTGTGAAAAATCGCCACCAATAACTAATAGATCTGGATTGAATATATTGAGTAAAATAGATAAATAACGTCCCATTTTCTCGCTTTGTTTTGTAACTAACTCCACACATAGACTATCTTCCAGGTTTATGGCTCCTGCAATAATATCAAGATGTTGTAAATCAGAATTTTCATTGAGGGTAATTTTTGACTGTTTTCCTTCTTTCAAAGCTGCTTTGAACTGGTTTACGAGTGACCAGCCTGAAATTTCAGTTTCCAGACATCCCATTTTACCGCACTGACACATAATTTCGTTGTCAAAAATAGTACTGTGTCCAAATTCTCCGGAATATCCGGATTTTCCATAGTAAAGCTTGCCATCGGAAATAATTCCAATAGCGACCCCCCAGCTGTAATTTAAAAAGATGATGTTTTGCTCAGCATCAACCACTCCTTCACAAAATTCGCCAAAAGCCATGGCTCTGGTATCGTTTTCTAAATGAACCGGTAAGTTCAATTGTTCTGAAATAATTTCTGTTAAAGGCCTGTTTTCACTAAAGAAGTAATTATAACTGAATCCTTCCATTGAATTAATACGACCTGAAAAGTTAATGCAAACGCCCACAATCATTTCTTTTTCGACCGAACTGTCTTCAATAAAAGAGTTTATCAAATTGCAAAATTCTAAAAGGGATTCCTGGGTGTTTTTTAAAGTAAAAGAAGTTCTTAAGTCTATGCTGATGAATTCGTTTTTAATATTTTGTAAACCAATAGAAATGCTGGTTCTGCTTACTTCAACGCCTAAAAAGAAAGCGCAGGTCGGGTTAATGCTATATAATGAGGGACGTCTTCCGCCGCTATTGGTTATTTTCCCCATATCGACCACATAACCTTCTAATAGTAATTCATTGATTGCTTTGGTAATCGTTGGAACGCTCGATTGCAATTCAGAACCTAATTCTGCTATGGTTGCATTTCCAGCGGATAACAAACGTTTTACGATTGACTGTCTTAGAATACGCCACTTTTGACCAGAAAGGCTATGATCGGTGTTATTATCTAGTAAATCTTTTAAACTCATCTTTGCGCTTTTTAAAAAGTTTGGTGGTATTCAATTACAAACGTACTATAAATTTATTTAAATCCATATTGTAAATTATTCGCTTCAAGGCTAACTCATGAGTTTTAAAAATGACCGCTAATTCGCTAATTTACCCTTTAAAATTCCTAGATAAGGAGATGTTAATTTGCGCTGATTCCACTGAATGCGGCTGAAATCTAACTAAAATCAGCGAATTAGTGGTAAAAAAATAATTGGTGCGGTTGCCCTGTACTTCGCTTCACTTCACTTGCGTTGTGAAATAATTATTTAGTTAAGGATAGTCGTTCTTAATCTATTACAAAGAATTTCTAATGATTAAAGCGCTCTTATTTTCTATTTGTTCTTTTTTTCCTTTCAAAATCATTTGGGATAAAATTTTCCCCATGGCCACAAAATTTGTCGAAATGGTTGTTATTCCGTTTTCTACCACTTTTTTCAATGGAGTTTCGTTGTAGGAGATAATTCCGTAATCGTTCCCCAATTTCAAATTTTGTAGTTTTGATTTTTCTATAACGGCCACCAAATCCCTGTCGTTGGGGATAATGTACACTTCGCCAATTGTGATTTCCCTATCGACAAATTCCGGAATTACCTGATATTCGAAAGAGAAATCATGACAGAAATTGATAAAGCCTTCCTTCATTCCTAACGGTTCGCGAAATCCAGGGAAAATCAAGATCAGTTTCTCATATTTATTTAAATGGGATTTACCTTTTATTAAAGCATCATAAATGTCTTTTTTATGATTTTGATAAACCGCAGGGAAGGATTCTAATTCGGGATTGGTTTGGTCCAATATAATCACCTCGTTTACCGGTAGGGTTTTAATAATTGAAGCGGCATCTGGTAAATTGGTTGGCATTATGATGTATTTGGTATAGTTACCGTTGCTTTCATTAATTAATTTTCTAAACATTTCGATGTTAAAGTGATGAAAATAGATGTCTACCTGAACATCCTTTCCAGTATTCTTTAAAAATGAATTATAAATATCTTCTTTGAAACTGTTCAATTCGTCAAACAACAGGAATATTTTTTGTTTTATGGTTATCTCTACGCTCTTTACATAGTAGCCTTTGCCTAGAATGGCATAGATGATACCTCTTTTTTTCAACTCCTCATACGCTTGTAAAACAGTGTCTCGGGATAATGAAAATTCCAAACAGAGCTTGTTTATCGAGGGAAGCCGCTCGCCTTTTATCAGTTTTTCATTTTCAATAGCCTTCTCAATTGATAAAATAATTTGCCTGTATTTGGGTATGCCGAGATTATTTTGAATAGAAATGATTTTCATAATAAGAAATGATTTTTGTGCAAGTTACAAAAAACCGGTAGGTACTGGTATATTTTTTTTGAAATTTAGTATAATTTTGAATTTCATTTTTCTTAATAAAACAATGAAAATAAAACAAGAATCCCATTTTATTACCAATTCCGAAACAAAATTATTTGGTTTAATGCCGGATGGCGAAGCAATTTCCGCTTACCAAATTTCCAATAAAAACGGAATCAAATTAGAAGTTATCAATTATGGTGCTACGGTTAGTTCGTTGAAAATCCCACTGAAAAATGGCGGTGTTGTAGATGTCGTTTTAGGCTTTGACAATTTAGAAGCCTACCTGAAATCATTCGATCTGGAAAGCGCACCATATCTGGGAGCAACTGTCGGAAGATTTGCAGGAAGAATTGGCGATGGGACTTTTAGCTTGAATGATAAAATATTCCATCTCAATAAAAACAACAATAAGCATTCGCTTCACGGAGGTACTATTGGCTTTAGCCAAGTAGTGTGGAAGGTAAAAAACGTAAATTATGGAGAAAATCCCTCCATAACCTTGACCTATCTTAGTCCAAATGATGAAGAAAATTACCCAGGAGATCTGTCTGTGGAGTTAACCTATACCTTGTCTGAGCAGAACGAGCTGATTATTGAATACAGCGCAACAACAACTGAGGATACTATTGTGAATTTGACACATCACAGTTATTTTAATCTCAACGGACACGATTCAGAGGTACTGAGCCAAGAAATGAGCATCAGCGCCGATAAAGTATTGGAGACTACAAAAGAGAATATTCCAACAGGAATATTTTTGGATTTAGCCAATTCTCCTTTTGATTTTTCATTATCCAAAAATTGTCCTGCTATAATTGATACCACTTTTGTTTTAAGCAAGGAAAAAGAAGTAGTGGTATCACTTTATAGTCCAAAAAATAGTCTAAAAATGACTGTTTATACGGATCAGCCAGCAGTTCATATTTATGTTGGAGGGAATTGCGGAACTATAAAAGGAAAAGAAAAAGTGTTGTACCATTCATCCAGTGGTATCTGTTTTGAAACACAAAATTTCCCGGACGCTCCAAATCAAGCACATTTCCCAGATGCAGTCCTCAAAAAAGGAGAAACGTATTGTCATAAGACCAGCTATAAATTTGAAATTTTTTAAAGAAAAATACTCTTATATTTACTAAATAATGAATGAAATTTTAATACATAAAACGATAAATCATTTTCAAGAAAAATTTGGTTCGGCACCAGAAAAAGTAGTTCTTTCTCCGGGCAGAATCAATATTATTGGAGAACATATAGATTATAATGACGGTTATGTTTTGCCTGCGGCTATCGACAAAATTATCTGTTTTGCTTTCGAAAAAAATAATTCAAATCAATCCAGAATAATTGCCATTGATCTTGACGATGAATTTGAAATAGATTTGGCGGATCTAGTTGAATTGAACGAAAAAGTTTGGACAAATTATCTTCGTGGTGTTATCAACCAGTTGAAAATTAATGGGTTTGTTTTTGAAGGTTTTAATTGCGTTTTTAGCAGCAATATTCCCGTTGGTTCTGGATTGTCCTCATCGGCAGCCTTAGAATGTGGTTTCTTATATGGAATAAACGAGCTTTTCAATTTGGACATAAAACCAATTGATATTGCCTTGATGGGACAAAAGGCGGAACATTGGGTAGGAATCAATTGCGGTATAATGGATCAGTTTTCGAGTGTCTTGGGGCAAGAAAACAAAGTGATAAAAATTGATTGCCGAACGTTGGAATTTGAATACCACGATGCGAATTTCAAGGATTATTCTCTAATCTTATTTGACAGCAATGTGAAACATTCTTTGTTTACTTCGGCTTACAATAAAAGAAGGGAAGAATGCGAAGAAGGACTGGCAATCATTAAAAATAATTTTCCTGAGGTGGGCAGTTTTAGGGACTGTAGCAAAAGTCAGGTTTTAAGTTTGAAAGACCAGATGAGTGAAGAAGTGTTCAAAAGATGCTATTTTGTGGTAAAAGAAATTGGTCGTGTTGTCAAAGCTTGTGAAGCCTTGGATAACGGCAAAATTGAAGTTTTAGGGCAACTGATGTTCGAAACGCATGAAGGATTGTCCAAAGAATATGAAGTGAGCTGTGATGAATTGGATTTTTTGGTTAATATTGTCAAAAGTGAAGAAGCCGTGATTGGATCTCGACTTATGGGTGGCGGTTTTGGAGGCTGTACCATAAATTTAGTAAAAAAAGGACATGAAGAAGATATTAAAAATAGACTTTCGAAACTGTACGATCACGCATTTGGAATAGAATTAAAAAACTATGATGTCAAAATTGGAAAGGGTGCATCACTTTACAAACAATAATGAAAATGAAGAATTTCGATATAAATGAAGACCCGCACAGGCGTTATAATCCATTAATCAACGAATGGGTTTTGGTTTCTCCGCATCGTGCTAAACGTCCTTGGCAAGGTCAGAACGAAACAGTTGCTTCTGATGTCTTACCAGAATACGACCCAACTTGTTATTTATGTCCGGGAAATTTACGCGCTAATGGAATGACAAATCCGGATTATGAAGCCAGTTTTGTTTTCGAAAATGATTTTGCTGCACTAAAGCAAGAGAAGATTTTTTTTGAGAACAGTACCAAAGAGACTTTTTTCAAAGCAAAACCCGAGAGAGGTATTTCAAGAGTGGTTTGCTTTTCGCCAAAGCATAATCTTACATTGCCAGAAATGACGATAGATGGCATTAAGGATATAATCCAGACTTGGCAAAAAGAATACATCGATTTAGGCAAGGTTGATTATATTAATTATGTTCAGATTTTTGAAAATAAAGGAAGTGTAATGGGATGTAGCAATCCACATCCACACGGTCAAATTTGGGCGCAATCGTCTCTGCCTACCGAAGTAGAGAAAACGCAAAATAACCTAAAAACTTATGACGATTTACACCAAAGCAATCTGTTGCAGGATTATTTGCAGGAGGAATTAAAACTGGACGAACGAATCGTTATCGAAAATACTCATTTTGTGGCACTCGTTCCTTTTTGGGCCATTTGGCCTTATGAAACGATGATTATCAGCAAGCGTCATTTTGGAAAAATTACCGATTTTACTTCGGACGAAACTACCGCTTTCGCAACGATTTTGAAGCAATTGACGATCAAATACGATAATCTTTTCGAGACATCATTCCCGTATTCGTCAGGAATTCACCAAGCTCCAACCGATGGAGAATCACATCCAGAATGGCAATTTCATATGCATTTTTATCCGCCTTTATTGCGTTCTGCTACCGTGAAAAAATTCATGGTGGGTTACGAAATGCTCGGCGAATCACAAAGGGATATTACGCCCGAAAAGAGCGCTTCGATATTGAAAGCCATTTCAGATACGCATTATAAAAACAAATAAATCAATTAACTTTTAAACCGAAATTATGCATAAAACATTGTCAACCAATGATTACATTGTTTTTTTCCTCTATTTCATAACCATTGTTGGTTATGGATTGTGGATTTACAACCGAAAAAAGAAAGCAGAAGCCAGCAGTAAAGATTATTTTCTTGCTGAAGGTTCATTAACATGGTGGGCAATTGGTGCCTCTTTGATTGCCAGTAATATTAGTGCCGAGCAATTTATAGGAATGAGCGGGAGTGGTTTCAAATTAGGATTGGCCATTGCAACCTATGAATGGATGGCGGCATTAACCTTGGTTTTTGTAGCAATATTTTTTATGCCGGTGTACCTGAAAAATAAAATTTCGACCATGCCACAATACTTAAACCAGCGTTACAATGGTAATGTTGCTATGATTATGGCTGTTTTCTGGTTGTTACTTTACGTATTAGTCAATTTAACATCGATTCTCTATTTAGGTGCACTTGCCGTGAGTAGTATTTCAGGTTTAAATATTACCCTTTGTATGATTTTCTTGGCTCTTTTTGCTGTGATGATAACCCTTGGAGGAATGAAAGTAATTGGATATACTGATGTTGTTCAAGTGTTTTTCTTGATTTTAGGAGGTCTGGCAACTACTTATTTGGCACTTAATTTGGTTTCTGAAAAATTCGGAACGACTGGAGTGATCAACGGATTTAATTTAATGACTGAAAAAGCAGATGGCCATTTTCAGATGATTTTTGATAAATCAAATCCGAATTATATGGATCTTCCCGGATTATCAGTATTAATAGGAGGGATGTTAATTATGAATTTTAATTACTGGGGTTGTAATCAATATATAACACAACGAGCCCTTGGAGCTGATTTAAAAACGGCCAGAAGTGGTATTTTGTTTGCTGCGTTCTTAAAATTATTAATGCCAATTATTGTAGTGTTACCTGGTATTGCTGCTTATGTTCTTTATCAAAATGGAAGTTTTCAAACAGAATTATTACAAGATGGAAGTTTGAATCCTGACCGTGCTTACCCAGTATTGTTGAATTTGTTACCTACAGGATTAAAAGGGCTTTCATTTGCGGCTTTGACCGCAGCTATTGTTGCTTCGTTGGCAGGAAAAGCAAATAGTATTGCCACTATTTTTACTTTAGATGTTTATAAGAAAAAATTAAACATTGAAGCAAGTGAGCAAAAATTAGTAAACATTGGGAAAATTACCATTATTGCGGCTATGATTATTGCCGTTATTGTTGCGCCCTTTTTAGGGATTGACAAAAAAGGAGGTTTTCAATACATTCAAGAATATACCGGTTTTGTAAGTCCAGGTGTTTTTGCCATGTTTATTTTAGGATTCTTTTGGAAAAAAACCACATCTAATGCAGCTATGTTTGCTATGATTGGCGGTTTCTTAATGTCGATAGTATTCAAATTCATGCCTCATTTTGTTGATTTGTCATTCCTAAATGGCATGGGCTTTTCAGTGCCAAATGCAGAAGGTGTTTACGAAATTCCATTCATGGATCGTATGGGATTTGTCTTTTTGATATGTGTAATCGGAATGTATGTTATAAGTATTTATGAAACACAAAGAGGTGTTAAAACAAATGGCTTGGATGTAGATAAATCTATGTTTAAAGTTTCACCAGGGTTTACTGTAGGGTCTTTAATTATAGTTGCTGTCCTAGCTGCTTTGTATACCTTTTTCTGGTAAAAAATAATTTCAAGTATGTGGAATTAATTTAAAATCACATCATTTTTGCCATTAAAAATAGAGGCATTGAGCTTAATAAACTTAATGCCTTTTTTAATAAAAAGGATTGCTTTATAATACCTCCACAACTGATACCAGATTTGTTTTATGTAATTTAAAAAACATAGTTCTAACCAAAGACAAGGATGCCGTACAGATTTTAAAACTGTTTTTGTGATATAATTATTAAAGAAATAAATAATGAAAGTGTTTAAAATTTCCGTTATTCTGGTTGTTTTATCGTGCGGTTTTTCGACCAATGTATTGGCGCAAAACAAAGCGGAATCTACCAAAAGACCCAATATTGTCATTATCATTTCAGATGACCACGCCTATCAGGCCATCAGTGCTTATGGCAATAATTTGGTGCAAACTCCCAATATTGACCGTATTGCCAAAGAAGGGGTTTTATTCAACAAAGGATATGTGACGAATTCTATCTGCGGTCCAAGTCGTGCCGTGATTTTAACCGGCAAATACAGCCATAAAAATGGTTTTAAGGATAATGAAAACTCCAGATTTGATGGGAGCCAGGATTCATTCGTGAAACAATTAGGTGCTTCGGGTTATCAAACTGCCTGGATTGGAAAATGGCATTTGGAAACAAAACCACAAGGGTTTGATTTTTGGCAAATATTACCCAACCAAGGACAATATTACAATCCGGAATTCGATATGATGGATGGCAGCAAGAAACGAAATGAAGGCTATGTTTCAGATGTTATAGAAGACGTTTCAGAAAATTGGTTGAACAATCGCGATCAGGAGAAGCCTTTTTGTTTGGTCATTGGACATAAAGCAACGCACCGAACTTGGATACCGGACACCCAAGATTTGGGAAAATTTGATACCGTTACTTTTCCTTTACCGGCTAATTTTTATGATAATTATAAAGACCGTGAAGCGGCTAAGGTTCAGGATATGTCTATCTCCACAACGATGCAGATGGGTTATGACCTAAAAATGTTCGGAGGTGAAAATGAAGCCAATAAAGATGGTAATATTGCGCGAATGAATCTAGAACAGCGACAAAAATTCGATGCTTATTATTCCCCGGTAGAAGCGGATTTGAAAGCCAAAAACTTGAGTGGTAAAACATTAGTAGAATGGAAATACCAGCGATACATGCGCGACTACATGAGTACAGCTGTGTCTTTGGACAGGAACATCGGGCGTACCTTGGATTATTTGGATAAAAATGGCTTGACAGAAAATACGATTGTCATCTACCTTTCGGATCAGGGTTTTTATCTGGGAGAACACGGTTGGTTTGATAAACGTTTTATTTACGAAGAATCTTTTCGAACTCCAATGATGATGCGTTATCCGGGAGTTATAAAACCTGGAACGGTATCAAATAATTTTGTTATGAATCTGGATATTGCACCAACGATGCTCGATGCGGCAGGAGTTTCCATTCCAAAAGATGAACAAGGACAATCCATGTTACCTTTATTTAAAGATAAAAAAGCAAAGGGACGTGATGCAATTTATTATCATTATTATGAAAATGGAGAACATTCCGTTTCGCCTCATTTTGGCGTAAGAACTAAGCGTTATAAATTGATTCGTTTCTACAAAAGAGTAAGTTCTTGGGAGCTTTATGATTTGCAAAAAGATCCAAATGAAATGCATAATTTGTATGGAAAAAAAGGGTACGAAAAGATCACCAATTACATGAATCTGCAACTTAAAAAGTTGATTGATCAATATGATGATCAGGATGCAAAACAGCTATTGAAAGGAGATTAGTTTTATTTCTGGACTTACAAAAACGGTATAGTTTATAGTATTTTATCTTTTACAGGATGAATACTATAAACTATGCCGTTTTGCTTTTGATAATGGATAAATTCATATGATTTGCTATTGGCTTTAATCATCAATATGAAATTTGTAGAATCCTTGTAAAAATAGTATTTCGGGATTCTTTTGAATTAAGTAGTTTTTTTGCACATGCCATAAAAAAAACTGGTAGGCACTGGTATATATTTTAGAAGAACTGTTATATTTTTGAATTTTGGTTTTATAAAAAAGAATCAAATAGTAACATTCAAGCAGATGAACCAAAGAAAAACCGAATAGGCATGAATGGTCACAATACATAAAAACTAAAATGGATATAAATATAATGATGAAAACAATGTGGAGCAAAAGTTTGAAAACGAACGGGATAACCGTTTTTGGGAACATGAGAAAAGTAAAAATGGCAATCATTGCCTTGTTATTATCTGTAAATGTTTTTGCACAGTTGCCAGCCGAGTTGCTAAATCCTGAAATCATTTCCTTGAACCGAATGCCAATGCGAAACAGTGCTTTTGGTTTTGAAAACATGGAAAAAGCCAAACAATACGACAGAGAAAAGTCGGCTAACTTTTTTTCATTAAATGGAAGTTGGAAATTTAATTGGGTACAAGATCCGAACCAGCGTCCGCAAAATTTTTTCGAAACTACTTATGATGATACCAAATGGACTAATTTTCGTATACCAGCGAGTTGGGAAGTGAATGGGTATGGTTTGCCAATTTATGTGAACCAGCCTTATGATTTTGCCGGTCATAATTTGCGTTACGCAAAAATGAATCCGCCATTTGATATTCCTGCCAATAACAATCCGGTAGGTTCTTATCGTAAAAAAATCAATTTGCCTGCCAATTGGAAAGGAAAGCAGGTTTTTATTCATGTGGGTAATGCAAAATCTTGTCTGTTTGTTTGGGTAAACGGAAAGAAAGTGGGCTATAGTGAAGACAGCAAAATGGCTGCCGAATTTGATATCACCAATTTTTTGAAAGCAGGAGAGAATTTAATCGCTTTTCAAGTATATCGTTGGAGTGACGCCAGTTATTTAGAGTGTCAGGATATGTTCCGTTTTTCAGGAATTGAAAGAGATGTTTTTTTATATGCCACAGAGAAGTTGAATATCCGTGACACTAAAATTATCAGCACACTTGATGACACGTATACCAATGGATTGCTTAGCATTAATACCGAAATTAGTAGCTATAAAAGAGAAAAGGGATTATATAGTAAGAAGGACAGTTTGACGGTTGAAGTAAGTTTGGAAGATGCCAAAGGAAATGTGGTTTATCAGGATAAAACTAAGGATTTTAAAACCATATTAGGGAAGTATAAAACAAATATTGAATTTAAAACAACTATAAAAAACGTACAAAAATGGACTGCGGAAACGCCTTATTTGTATCGTTTGTACATTATTTTAAAAAATGCAAAAGGGGTAGTGATTGAAGTGGTGCCGCTTCGCATTGGTTTCAAAAAAATAGAAATTAAGGGAGCTGATTTTTTAGTTAATGGCAAAAGAGTTTTCATAAAAGGGGTTAACCGACATGAACATCATCCAAGAAATGGGCACACGCTCAGCAAGGAAGATATGAGAAAGGACATGGAGATGATGAAGAAATTGAATATCAATGCAGTTCGTCATTCTCATTATCCGCCGGATCCTTATTGGATGGAACTTTGCGATGAATTTGGTTTGTATGTTGTTGATGAAGCTAATATTGAATCACATGGTTTGGGTTATGATTTAGATGTAACACTGGCAAACAATCCACTGTGGAAACAATCGCATCTGCAACGTATCCAACGTATGTATGAAAGAGACAAGAATCATGCAAGTGTAGTAACTTGGTCTTTAGGAAACGAAGCCGGTGACGGTACTAATTTTTATGCTGCATACGATTGGTTGAGAAAGGAAACGACTTTGCCAATCCAGTATGAAAGAGATATTAATTATGAAAAACCGAATGATACGCATTATTCTGAGATTTTTTGTCCGCAATATATGTCTCCGGACGCTTTGTTGAGCTATTCAAAAAGTGATGCCAGAATACCAAATATCCAAAGTGAATACGCCCACATTATGGGGAATAGCTTAGGGAATTTCCAAGATTATTGGGATGTTGTAGAAAACAACCCAAAACTGCAGGGAGGATTTATTTGGGAATGGATTGACCAATCTATCGATACAGTTAAAAATGGTAAACGCATCATGGCTTATGGTGGAGATTTTCCATTGGAAGGACCAGTTGATGAAAATTTAAGCGATAATAACTTCTGTGTAAAAGGAGTGGTTACGGCATACCGTGAAATTACACCAATGGCTTTGGAAGTGAAAAAAGCACACCAAAACATTAAAACGAAATTTGTTGGTAACAACACCATCACAATTAAAAACGGTTTTTTCTTTAAAAATCTGGATAATGTAATGATGCGTTGGGTATTGATGGAAAATGGAATTGCCAAAGAAAACGCTACCATTAACACGATTTCATTGGAGCCACAAGCAGAAAAAGAATTTAAATTAGCCATCAAAACGGTTCAAAAGACCGATAAAGAATACCAGTTGAATGTGTATTATTCGCTAAAAACCGAAGAGCCTTTCTTACCTAAAGGATATGAAATTGCTGAGGATCAGTTAGCATTGAAAACACTTCCGGCAACTGTTTTTACACCAAGTTCAAAAAAGGCGTTACAATTAAAAGAAACAAAAGAACAGTGTATCATTTTAGGAGATAAATTCGAAGTTGTTTTCGATTTGAAAAAAGGAATTTTGTCCGGTTATAGTGTCAAAGGTGAGCAATTTATTGAACAAGGACCAAAACCTTCTTTCTGGAGAGCTCCAACAGACAACGACATTGGTGCTGGATTTAATACGAGCCTAAGAAAATGGAGAAATGCGTATGATAATGCTACCGAAATGCAAGCCGTTGTTTCAAAGAATACTGACGGTTCGGTTCAGGTAAAATTCACAACGAAATTGGTTGACGGTGATGCCACACACCAACAAGTATTTACGGTTTATGGTGACGGAAATATTAAAGTTGATAATGAATTTACTGCCATCAAAGGAAAAAATCCTTTGTTGTTGAGAGCAGGAAATGATTTGGTTATCAATAAAAATTTCAATACAATTAATTGGTACGGTCGTGGTCCGGGTGAGAATTATTGGGACAGAAAAACCAATACTTTCATCGGTCAATTCAAGCAATCAGTGGATGAGCAATATTATCCTTATGCCCGACCTCAAGAAAGTGGTAATAAAACAGAAGTGCGCTGGGTAAGTTTCAGTAACGCAAAGGGAAGAAAAATAGAATTTGCATTTGTGAACAATTTATTGAGTTTTTCGGCCTTGCCTTATAATTTGGATGATTTAGATCCTGAAGCTCAAAAGAAACAATACCATAGCGGGGAACTCAATAAAAGAAACGAAATCTACCTGCATATGGATTTGCAACAAACCGGTTTACAGGGAATAGACAGTTGGGGCTCTATGCCAATGGAGAAATATAGAATTCCTTTTAAAAATTACAACTATAGCTATTGGATGAAATTTGAGTAATGAATTAGTGTTAAAAAAGAGGAAGGAAATACTATATTTTTTCCTCTTTTTGTTTTTTGTAATAAAGAAGCAGTTTTATGTTTTTTGATAAAGTCAAAAAAAGGATGAAAAAAGAACTATTTGCTACAAGGGAGAATGATGAGAATACAGCAAAACTATTTTTAGCATAGTAAAGTGGTAAATTAATTCAATTTCAGTGTAGTGAAGAACATTTTAAAAACTAAATCCGGAAAACGAGAATATTTGAATTCGGGAAATTAAAATACTATTATGGATTATTTTAAAAAACACAGTTGGCTTCATTTTGTAAAGATTATTATGCTGTTTGTTGCAGCAAATACCAATTCCCAGATTAAAAAAACAACATTGCCTGATAGTTTGTTCTCTACTTACTATCATCAGCGGGCTTCCCATTTTAGAACCCTTCCGATAACAAAAGATGATATTGTATTCTTAGGAAACAGCATTTCTGATGGAGCGGAATGGAGTGAATTATTTGCCGACAATCGCGTGAAAAACCGTGGAATAAGCGGTGATATAAGCGCCGGAGTCCTGAACCGAATCGATGAAATTATTATCAGGAAACCAGCAAAAGTTTTTTTGCTGATAGGAGTTAATGACTTGTCAAGAAGTACCGGAACCGATAGTATTTTTAAAAATATCACAAAAATTGCTTCCTATTTAAAACAGGAATCTCCTTCGACAAAATTGTACGTGCAAAGTATATTGCCCGTAAATGATGTCTATAAAAAATTTGGAAGTCACACCAGTAAAGGAGAACAAATAAGACAGCTAAATGCTAATCTAAAAAAGAATGCTGTGGCTTATCATTATACTTATATTGATTTGCACACTTCCTTTTGTGATGCCAATGGGAAGTTAATAAAAGGGTTTACCAATGACGGTTTGCACCTCAAGGGAGATGGTTATTTATTATGGAAGCATTTGGTTTACCCGTATGTTTTTGATCTGGAATCTAAACCTTCTTTATTGCCAAAACCACAACAGCTGAAATGGAATGCTGGTGCTTTCCCATTGTCTGTTGCAACGACAATTCTTGTGGATAATCCTGCTTTAGTGAAGGACGCTTTGGTCTTGAAAAATGCTATGGAGCAAAAAGGACTGAATGTGAAATTAGCCGACAAAGTATCGGATGCAGCAAATTACATTCAGCTTCGTTTAGGGAATGTTAGTGCACCACAAAACCAATCCGAAGCCTACCATCTGGAAACAGCAACGGATAAAATAGTGCTTACTGCCAATACTTCTCAGGGAATTTTTAATGGTATTCAAACTTTATTGCAGTTAATGCGTGACAATGTTTTTGTGGATGCTTCTGAAATTACAGATTGGCCAGCCTTTGCGTGGCGTGGATTTATGGTTGATGTAGGAAGAAATTACCAGTCGGTTAAACTGTTGAAGCAACAGATTGATGTGATGGCAGGGTATAAGCTAAATATTTTTCACTTTCATCCTACCGAGGATATTGCCTGGCGTTTACAAAGCAAGCTATACCCACAGTTAACAGACCCAGAATATATGCTTCGTGATAAAGGCGAATATTATACGGAGAGCGATTTAAAAGAGCTAATTAAGTATTGTAAAGACCGATACATAACTTTAGTTCCGGAGATTGATATGCCGGGTCACAGTGGCGCATTCAAAAGAGCCATGGGAGTAGATATGCAAAGCGATGCGGGCTTAGAAATTGTAAAAAACATAATTAAGGAATTTTGCACCACCTATGATGTACCGTATTTGCATTTAGGTGCCGATGAAGTAAAAATTACGAATCAGAAATTTTTGCCCGAAGTTATTGCCTTAACAGAAAGTTTAGGTAAAAAAGTAATCGGATGGGAACCAGGCGGGAATTTTAGCGATGGGGTAATTCGCCAGCTTTGGATGGAAGGTGCCACAAAGGTAAGTAAGAACAAAAACATAAAATATCTAGATTCAAGGCATTTGTATTTAAACCATATGGATCCCTTAGAAAGTGTAGTTACCATTTTTAATCGCCAAATATGCAATTTAACTGAAGGTAACGAAAATGCTTTGGGTGGTATTGTATGCGTATGGAATGATAGGGCTGTAGCCAATGAAGAAGATGTTATGACAATGAATCCAGTTTATCCGGGCATGTTAACTTTTGCAGAACGCTCTTGGCAAGGTGGCGGTAATGCGGGTTGGACAGCAACCATTGGTCAACCGGAAACCGAAAGAGCCAAAGCCTTTATGGAGTTTGAAAACCGTTTGTTAGATCAAAAACAGCACTATTTTAAAGCCATGCCTTTTAATTATGTTAGGCAGGCTAATTTAGTTTGGGATATCTATGGACCTTTTGATAATAAAGGTGATTTAACCAAAGCTTTTGCCCCCGAAAAGGCAAAATTTAATGCATCAAAAGAAAAACCAATGTACAAAGCCACTGGCGGCACTTTAGTAATGAGACATTGGTGGGCACCGCAAATTTCGGGCGTTATTGAGGAGCCAAAAGAAAACACCACTTGGTATGCCCAAACCCAAATTTGGAGTGATGAAGACAAACAGCAAGAATTTTGGATAGGTTTTAATAATTTATCCCGTTCCATGAACACCGATTCGCCAAATGCAGGTACTTGGAATAATTTAAAAAGTTTGGTTTGGGTAAATAATGGGTTGGTTAGTCCGCCAGTTTGGAAACATACCAACCAAAAAGGTAATTTAGAAATCCCCCTGATTGATGAAGGATACGAATTTAGAGAACCAACAAAAATTACTTTAAAAAAGGGATGGAATACAGTTAAAGTAAAACTGCCGGTAGGTTCATTTAAAGGCCTCAATTGGCAAAATCCAGTAAAGTGGATGTTCACTTTCGTTGAAGTAATTGAATAAGAATCGTAGTAAAGCTTTTAACTGAGCGATTGGATTTTTTGAGTAAAAAGAATAAATTTAAAAGCTTTCAAAATAAAAAAATATTTTAAAATGAAGAATATCTTTTTACTGTTAGTCCTTTTTGTAGGTATAACTACAAAGGCACAAACCAAGCAACAAAGTCCGGCGTTTATCAGTTTTGTAAGCAGTAATGCCCGTTTTGCAAAAGATGTAAAACCTACAATTTCTCAAATTAATACTTGGGGAACCACGGCTTGGAAAGGCGAAAAAATTCATACCCAAATTTTGGTTTGGGCCGATAAAGATATTGCTAAACTGACTGTTGGTATCAGTGATCTGAAAAATAATGCCGGAGCTCAGATTGCGAAAACCAACGCTAAAACCGGTTTTGTGCATTATGTTATTACCGACGAATTTGGTGGAGGCTGCGGTTATCGAAAACCCGAAGATTTCAAATCCTCATTAGTGGCGGATCCTATTGATTGGGCATCTTCTGTTGCAGTGAAAAAAAAGGAATTACATCCAATTTGGTTGAGTATAAGCATTCCTGCTAACACAATTGCAGGGCAATACAAAGGAATAGTTACTATAAACGCAGGGAGAAAATACAGCTTACCTATCGCCATAAATGTGCTCGAGCATACACTTCCAGCTGTTGATAAATGGAAATTTGATTTGGATCTTTGGCAACATCCCGCCGCCATCGCCAGAGTGCATAAAGTGGAATTATGGAGCAACGAACATTTTGAAAAAATGAGACCTTATTATACGATGCTTGCCAATGCAGGTCAAAAATGCATTACAACCAGTATCATGCAGGAACCATGGGGACATCAAACCTATGACGATTTTCCAAGCCTTATAAAATGGGTTAAGAAAAAAGATGGCAACTGGTATTATGATTACAGTTTATTTGATAAGTATGTTTCTTTTGTAATGAGTTGCGGGATTACCAAACGCATCAATTGTTACAGTATGGTGCCGTGGAAATTGTCTTTTCAATATTATGACGAAAACCTTTTAAAAAATACCGAACTTGTGGCCAAAATTGGTTCTGAGGAATACAATCGTTTTTGGTCTTCTATGATAAAAGATTTTACAAAACATCTAAAAGAGAAAGGGTGGTTTGGTATCAGTACAATTGCCATGGACGAAAGACCAATGAAAGACATGCAGACGGTTATCAAATTATTGAAAGATATTGATCCGGATTGGAAAATTGCATTAGCTGGGAATTACCATCCTGAAATTGAGAAAGATATTTTTGATTATAGCGTTGCATCCCGATTTCAGTTTGATGCAGTGACTTTGAAAGAGCGTATCGCATTAGGAAAACCAAGCACATGGTACACTTGCTGCGAAGAAAACTATCCTAACGGTTTTACTTTTTCGCCACCTGTGGAGCACGTATGGATGGGTTGGTACGCTGCCGCAAAAGGATTTACGGGGTATTTGCGTTGGGCTTATAACAGTTGGCCTCAAAATCCATTGACGGACAGTCGTTTTACGGCTTGGCCTGCTGGGGATACTTTTCAGGTATATCCTGGACCCATGACATCCATCCGTTTTGAAAAATTGATTGAAGGAATACAGGATTTCGAAAAAATACACATTCTTCAGGAAGGATTTAAACAATCAGGAAATCAGACGAAAATAGAAGAGCTGAATCAGCTGTTAAGTACTTTTGATTTGAAAATGTTAAAAGAGATTCCTTCAGAAAAAACAATCGATGAAGCAAAATCAAAATTGAATAAATTCTAATGACCTAAACCTTTCTTGGAGTCGAGAATGGACAGTTCATTTAGATAGGAGTGTTTATAAAATTCGGTCTCTATCTAATAAAAAACAAATAGTATAAGTAATGAAAAAACAAATTATTGGCCTTTTTGTTCTGGCACTTTGCCTGACTAATGGAAATGTAGAAGCACAATCTAAATCAATTGACGGCACTTTATTGGCACCAACACCTCCAATGGGTTGGATGACCTGGAACTATTTTGCCGATAATATTAATGAAAAAGACATTCGTGAAATGGCAGATGCTATGGTGAGCAGTGGTATGTTGAAGGCAGGCTACAATCACGTTTTCATTGATGATGGCTGGCAAGGTGGTCGTGATAAAAGAAACAACATGATTGGAGACCCTAAAAAATTTCCTTCGGGTATAAAAGCGCTTGCTGATTATGTGCACAGCAAAGGATTGAAATTAGGGATTTATTCGGATGCGGCACCGCTTACCTGCGCAGGTTATACCGCGAGTTTAAATTTTGAAGACCAAGATGCCAAAACTTTTGCCAGTTGGGATGTTGACTATTTAAAATACGATTACTGTGGCGCTCCAGATGATATGGAAGTTGCCAAAACGCGTTACAAAAAAATAGCGGATGCTTTGCGCAAAAGCGGTCGTGATATTGCCTTGGGAATTTGTGAATGGGGAGATCGCAAACCTTGGCTTTGGGCTGGACAAGTAGGAGGACAATTATGGCGCACTACGGCTGACGTAAGAGATAAATGGAAAAGCCTCAAACCGGTGAAAAAGCAAAGCGAATTGCACGGAACCGGTGCCGGAATATTGGATATTGTTGATTACTCGCAGCAGTATGGTTCTTATGCAGGTCCTGGACATTGGAATGATATGGATATGCTGGTTGTTGGGCTTTATGGTAAAAAAGGACCTTCAGGCGATTTAGGAGGTGTTGGTTGTACTGATACGGAATACCAAAGCCAGATGAGTCTTTGGTCTATCATGAATTCACCATTGGCAGCGACCAATGACGTTCGGAATATGAATGCCGAAACCAAACGTATTTTATTAAATGATGAGGTAATTGCCATCAATCAGGATGCTTTGGGCAAACAGGCAGTTTGTAAAATCAAGAATGACACTTGGAGTGTATTTGTAAAGCCATTGGCGAATGGTGATTTTGCCATTGCCATTTTAAACCGCACAGAAACGACTCAGAATTCAAAAATAAACTTTGCCGAATTGGGATTAAATGATACCTACGAAATCAAAGATTTGTGGGAACACAAAGTAATTGGTAAAGGCAAAAAATGGAATGGAAAAGTGCAACGCCATGAAACAAAGGTGTTTCGACTGAAAAAAATATAATATGCTTACCAAAAACAAAGTCCTTCTATTTGTATCTTTTTTTGCGTCTGCATCTTGCCTTTTTGCACAAAGCGACCAAGAAATCAAGTTTGATGCACCCGCGACTCATTTTACACAATCCATCCCTTTAGGGAATGGACGTTTGGGTGCCATGGTTTATGGCAATCCCACTAAAGAACGTATTGTTTTGAACGAAAACTCGATGTGGTCGGGTGGTGTAGAAAATCCCAACAGAGACGATGCTTCGCAGCATTTACCAAAAATTCAACGTTTGTTGAAAGAAGGGAAAAATAAAGAAGCTCAAGAATTGTTGCAAAGCTATTTTGTCAGTGCCGGTAAAGGTTCTGGTTATGGAAATGGTGCACAAGTAAAGTTTGGTTGCTATCAGATTTTTGGGGATTTGTTGATTAACTGGAAAGATAGTGTAAGAGCGGTTTCTGATTATAAAAGGACTTTGCATCTGGATAAAGCCTTGGCTGTAACCGAATGGAAAAAGGGAGGCATAACTTTTAAAGAAGAAGTTTTGACTAGTGCACCGCAAAATACGATCATCATTCGCTTAAGCGCAAATAAAGCCAAATCCTTAAATTTTAAGGTGCTATTGAACAGAAAAGAAAATACAAAATTCTCTTCGAATAGGAACACCATTACCATGACCGGACAATTGCCGGGTGGCGATGGTGATTTGGGAATTCGTTTTGCAGGCTACACCAAAGTGATTGCTGTTGATGGAAAAGTGATGGCTCAAAATAATGGATTGACGATCGAAGGAGCAACAGAATGCATACTAATTTTCAGTGCCGCTACCGATTTAAACTGGCCCACTGTTGAAAAGCGAGGAACAGATCCCTTGCCTGTTGTACAGAAAGCAGTGAATGCCGCCAGTAAAATTTTGTGGACTGTTTTAAAAAATAAACATATTGCTGATTTTCAATCTTATTATAACCGTTGTAAAATACAGTTAACCGCCAAACAAAATGCAACTGTTGCAAACCTATCTACTGCTGAACGTTTAGTGCGTTTTGCAAAAGGCGAAAGCGACGTGACCTTGCCGACATTGTATTTTAATTTCGGAAGGTATTTGTTGATTTCCTCTTCTCGTCCAGGTGGATTACCGGCTAACCTGCAAGGGCTTTGGGCTGAAGAATATCAAACACCCTGGAATGGTGATTATCATTTGAATATTAATTTGCAAATGAATTATTGGCCTGCCGAGGCCACAAACCTGGCCGATTGTCATAAACCATTAGTTCAGTTTACGGAGCAATTGGTAAAACCAGGCGAAAAAACAGCCCAAGCGTATTACAACACTAAAGGCTGGGTGGCTCATGTAATTGCCAATCCTTGGAAATTTACGGCACCAGGCGAAGGCGCAGAATGGGGATCGACCTTATCAGGAGGAGCTTGGTTGTGCGAGCATTTGTGGCAACATTATTTATACAATCCCAATCAGGAGGTTCTAAAACAAATATATCCGGTTTTGAAAGGCGCTTCGGAGTTCTATAAAGGCATATTGATAGAAGATCCTAAAACGAAATGGTTGGTTACAGCACCATCGAATTCTCCTGAAAACTCGTATAAAACCGAGGATGGTTTTGTCGGGCAAACTACTATGGGACCTACAATGGATATGCAAATAGGAAGGGAATTATTTACCAATACCATCGTTGCAGCTAAACTATTGGGTTTGGATGCTGATTTTGCAGCTACTTTAGAGCAATTAAAAAGCCGTTTGGCACCAAACCAAATCAGTACAAAGACGGGTGGAGTTCAAGAGTGGATCAAGGATTATGATGAAACGGAACCTACGCACCGTCACGTTTCACAACTGTATGGTTTGTATCCTTACGATGAAATTAATATTATAGAGACGCCTTTGATGGTTGATGCAGCCCGTAAAACTTTGTTGAGAAGAGGTGATGGCGGTACAGGATGGTCGAGAGCTTGGAAAATTAATTTTTGGGCCAGACTTGCTGATGGTGATCATGCTTGGAAAGTACTAAAAGGCTTGCTAGCACCGGCATTTGAAATAAAAGACGGAGTTTATAAAATGAAAGGTTCCGGCAGTTATCCTAATCTTTTCTGTGCGCATCCTCCATTTCAAATCGATGGCAATTTTGGAGCAACTGCGGCAGTCGCAGAAATGCTTTTGCAAAGTAACGGCAATAATTCAGTGATTCGTTTTTTACCTGCTTTACCTACGAATACTGATTGGAGTGAGGGAAATGTAAAAGGAATTCGTGCCAGAAATGGGTTTGAATTGAACTTTGACTGGGATAATCATAAATTAACAAAGGCCGAAATTATTTCTAAAACAGGAACAGAATGTTATGTGAATTTACCTGAAGGGATGAATGTTTATGATGCGAACGATAAAAAAGTAAATGTGAAATCCGCAGGGATAGATATAGTGATGTTTCCAACCCAGAAAGGAATTAAATACGAGATAAAATAAAAACAAGTCCTGCATAAGTTTTAGAATTAACAAATTTATTAAATACAGACCTATGAATATGAAAACCAAATACCACTTAATTATTCTAATTTTCTTTTTTAGTTTATCCTCTTTTGCCCAAAGAGATACTATTCCATTAAATAAAAACTGGCAATTCAAAATTGACAAAGTAGCCGAAGGTTTCGCAAAACAATGGTTTTCAAAAAACTGGACTGATGGTCGCGTAGTTACTATTCCGCATACTTGGAATATCGAAAAGGAAAACGAAATGCACTACGGATGGGGTTGGTATCAGCAAAAACTATTTGTACCTGGAAAATGGAAAGGCAAACAATTGGTGTTGCAATTTGGAGCCATAAACCATACGTCAACCATTTATATTAATGGTAAAAAAGTGAAAGAAAATATTGGCGATGGTTTCAATAAATTCTTTATCAATTTAGACGGGTTGCTGAATTTTAATGCCGAAAATATCATTACCGTTGCCTGTAATAATGATTTTGGTAAAATGAAAGTTCCTTATACGAATTCATTCGATTGGCCAAATGACGGTGGAATAATAAGAGAAGTTGCCTTATTGGTCAGCAATCGTCCGGCAATGGCGTATGCACACATCACACCAAAATTGAATGTAGAAACTAATCAAGGAGATGTGAAAATCAATATTGGTCTGCGCCAAACGGATGCAAATAAAAACCTGAAATTTAAAGTTCAAATCACCGAGGATAATCAAGCCACGCACAATGTTGTTTTGCAAACTACCGTGAAAGCGGTTTGGGAAAATGGGGAAGCGATTTTAACCTTCAAATTGCCAAAAGTGAATGCCTGGCATTTTGATTTTCCAAATTTATACCGTGCCAATATTACCTTATTGAACGGGAATAAAGCAACTGATCAAATCAACAGTTCATTTGGCTTCCGCGAAATCAAGTTTGTGGGTACTAAACTGCATTTGAACAATGAACCTATTAAAGTTATGGGGGTGGAGTGGACTGCGGGCTCAAATCCAAATTTCGGTTTTGCCGAAACAAAAGAAGAAATTATCCGCCACGGTAAACTGATGAAAGATGTGAACTGTATTTTCAGTCGGGTGCATTTTCAGCAAGATGATGCATTTTATGATTTCTGTGACCGTAATGGTATTATCATTCAGGAAGAAGTTCCTTTGTGGGGAGGTGATACGCCATCTGATGCATCTATCGAAAAAATTGCCCATAGTCAGTTGGAAACCATGATTGGAAACCACTACAACCATCCCTCTATTTTTGCTTGGGGCGTGGGCAATGAGTTGCGAGGACGTGATGCAAATATGAAAAAAATGATTGAAGGATTGATTGCCAAAACTCGTAAATTGGATGCGTCCCGTTTGGTTAGTTATGTAAGCAATACTTTAAACGAACAATATTATAATAATCCAAAATTCACACCTGATGCAGGAAGTCTGGGCGATTATATTATGATGAATGAATACGGTGGTAGTTGGTGGGATGTTCCAGTCGGAAAAATTAACCAGTATATGGATAGCGTGCACATGAGTTATCCCGATAAACCCTTTTTTATCTCGGAATTTGGTTTGTGTGAACCTAATTTTAAAGGCGGGGACGAACGCAGATTAGAAGACCTGGTTTACCACATGGCTATTTACGAAAGTAAACCCTATGTAGAAGGTGGAATCTATTTTGACTTGACTGATTATCGTACCCATTATGGAGGTGGTGAAGGCAAATTTAAACAACGCGTTCATGGTATTTATGATATGTATGGTAAGCCAAAACCATCTATGAAAGTATTGAGAGAACAATCTTCGCCTGTAGAAGTTCAAAATACAAGTACTTGGAAAAAGGGAAAATTGACCTTGGCAATTTTTGGTAGTATCGGCTTACCACAGCATATTGTAAAGGGATATAAACTGTATTTATCCGATAAAACCGATAATTATGCCACAACAAAAGCCTATGATTTACCAACCCTTAAACCGGGTGAAAGAGTAAACTTTGAAGTCGATGATTTTTACGATGGCAAAGGGATTATTACCATAGTCAGACCAACGGGCTATATTGCGACTCAGAAATCATTTTACCCTAATGAAGTTTTTGAAACTTTTAAATAAGTATTGAAATGAAAATAAGGCTTGCCTTTTTATAATTCTCATTAATTTTTGGATGGGTATCACAAGCACAACAAATTTTGGCTTAATATAAGAAATCCCAAAATCTTTTTTAGATTTTGGGATTTCTTTTTTACAGATTTTACATATTTGATATTGTGGTCAATATCACTGGAATTTGCAAAAGCACTAACTTATTGGTTTTTTATTAAATTAATTTTAATGAAAAATTAAAATTAATTAATTTTTAGTAACTTTATGAAAAGAGCAACACGTACTTAATCTGACATAAGACTCTTTTAAACCGATTGTTTTTTTAATTCGACTGAACTCATATTTTTTAACATATGTTTGCCAAAATCAAAAATTAATGCTAAAAAAATACTCTATTGATGTTTTTCGAATGAATATTGATGAAATTTATTCTTTAATTGAAAATTGCATTCCTACTTCATCTGTATGTTTTTTTATGATACTTAAACAAAAAGTAGGATACCTTTACACATATGAAAGGGAATCTTATTGCAAGCCCTGATGCAAATTCAATGGGAGCTGACGGAAATCTTGAAGTAGGTATGTATTCTACCGCTGGAGCGGGTAGTTTTAGCACAGGTGTAGTTTATAACCAATATAGCCTCTGTAATAAAATTATTATTGCAAACCCCGATACTGGAATAAATATAAATGGTACTATTGGTGGAACTTCTTTTGTAAATGTTTTGAGTAATGACTGTTTAGAGAATCATGCATTTCAACCTTTCCAAGTCAATTTAAGTTTAGTAAGTGCTACTAAAAAGGGTACAACTGTTGAATTCGGTATCCCTCTTTGTTCTTTTTTTTTCGTTTCTGATGCTCTTGATTATAAAAAGGATCATACAAATAATAGCTCGTCAGCCCAAAGTGGCATGTTTCGCATAAAAACAAATAGCCATCCATTTTAATTAAAATATTAAATTTAGAAAGAGAAAATAAAAGACCATGAAATTTAATATTCTAAAGCAAGGAGCTACGGAAATACTAACAAAATAGGATACCTAAAACGAGCTATGATCGAATCCAAACCCCAGAATTTAATCGAGGAATTAAAAGCTCGTAATATTGAGCTTACAATACAAAATCAAGAGTTGCAATTAGCAAAAGATAAAGCAGAAATAGCCGTTCAAAGGCTAAATTTATTTTGTGATATTTCTCCGGCAGGGCATTTTCTTATTGATTGCAGAGGCAAAATAGTAGGATTCAATAACAGCGGTTTAGCTCTTTTGGGCAAAACAGGTGATGACTTACTCAATTTCACTTTTAGTCAATTTATTACTAAAACAAACCTTCCTGATTTCAATCTCTTTTTACTACAAGTAAAAGAAACCAATGTCGAAAATTTTTACTTTATTGAGCTAACCATAAATCAAGAAAAACAGGTATTAGTTCACTTAACTGTTAGGTTTTTAGAAAAGGAGCAACAATACCTTATAACTGCTCTTGATAGAACCGAAAAAAAGCTTCTAAAAAATATTTTAGCGGAAAAGGAGTCTATTTTTAAAGAAATTCAAAGAATTGGAAACATTGGCTCCTTTCAATTTAATATATCTACTAATTTTTTGGAGTTTTCTCAAGAATTACGATTTATTTTTGGATTTCACGATAGCATACCTTCAAATATTTTAGAAACATGGTTAGATAGTATTCATCCTCAGGACAGAAAAATGATGGAGCTGTATTTACAAGAATGTATTCTAAATCAAAACTTGTTTCGCAAGGAATACAGAATCATTCGCAAGAATGACGGCGAGATTCGATGGATAGATGGATGGGGGGAAATTATTTTTGATGACGAAGCTAATGAACTTTCTATGATTGGAGTAATCCAAGACATCACTGATCGCAAATTAGCTATAGAAAAAATACAAAATGCTGAAACACGTTCGCATCGAATATTTGAATCATCCAAAGAAGGAATTTTAATTCTGGATGCGATCACAGGCCAGATTACTGATGCAAATCCTTTCCTGATTGAGTTGATTGGATTTAATTACGATGAGTTGGTAGGAAAAGAACTTTGGGAAATTGGAGTTTTTAAAAATATTGCGGCTTCTAAAGAGGCTTTTATAGAATTACAAAACAAAGAATACATTCGATTTGAAGATATGCCATTGGAAACAAAAGCAGGATGTTCAATCGATGTTGAGTTTGTAAGCAACGTATACATTGTAGATGAAAACAAAGTTATTCTATGCCACATCCGAGATATTTCAGATCGTAAGAAAGTAGATCTCGCATTAAAAGAAAGGAGTCAGCTGTATTTTGCCATGTTCGAAAAAAATCAGACTCCTCAACTCCTGATAGACCCAATGAGTGGTAACATCATCGATGTTAATTCGGCCGCCGCACAATTTTATGGTTATTCCTTAGAAGAATTTAAACGAATGACCCTATCAGATATTAGTACTTTTCCATCAGAACAAATATTGGAAGAGATGAAAAAATTCACGATCACTGGGCCATCCTATTTCCAATTTATTCATAAGCTAGCTTCTGGTAAAACTTGCGATATTGAAATGTATACCAGTCCATTGTCGATTAGTGGACAAGCCTTATTAATCTCTACAATAAACGACATCTCAAAAAGGAAACTTGAAGAAGAACGATTGGTCCAATTAAATAACAAACTGAAAGAAGTCAATGTATTAAAGTCTCAATTTATATCCACCGTTTCCCATGAATTCAGAACCCCTTTAGCAGGAATTCTTTCCAGTGTTCAATTATTGCAAATATACAACGATACTTTGGGCAAGGAAAAAAAAGAAAAACTGTTTAAACAGATATTTGATGCTGTACAACATACCACAGCATTACTCGATGATGTTTCTCTAATTGATGAAGAGCAAACTAGCATATCTTTTTTTAGACCTGCAAACATTCAACTTCTTCCCCTCATAAATGAGATTATTGAAGAAAACATATCCGTATCGGAAACCAATCAAAAAGTAATACTGAAATCGAACTTAGATATTAAAAACTATTATATGGATTCAATTATGATTCGTCACATTTTTAATAACATCATATCTAACGCCATAAAATACAGTAGTAAAAATATTACCATCGATTTAAATGAAATAGACAATAAAAAAATAGAATTCATAATCAAGGATCAAGGAATCGGAATACCTGATGAGGAAATAAAATATTTAGTAGACCCTTTTTACCGTGCTTCTAACAGAGGAACTGTACAAGGAACTGGTTTTGGTTTGTCTATTGTAAAAAGATTCGTTGATCTTCATAAAGGCCAAATGTTAATTGAATCAGTTGTAAATAAAGGAACAGCAGTAACTATTACATTACCATACTTACAGCAGTAAAATGTTTAATTTAATCTAAAAGAACAGACACTGGCTCCGTTTCTTTCAATCAATAATAAAATACTGATTATTCTAATTTTTTTTAAATGAAAAAGATTCTTATCATAGAAGACGATACAGTCTTAAGAGAAAATACAGCTGAATTTATTAAAGGACAAAACTTCGAAGTCTTTATGGCCGAGGATGGACTTGTGGGAGTCCAACAAACTTTAAAGCATTTACCAGACCTTATTCTTTGCGACATATCTATGCCTAATATGAATGGATATGATTTTTATAAAACAATAAAGCAGATTAAGGCCACTTCAACTATTCCTTTAGTGTTTTTTTCGGCTCGAACTGAAAATGAAGATATTAGAGCAGGAATGCAATTAGGCGCTGATGATTACATCACAAAACCTTTCAGTCTTTATGAGTTATTGAGAGTTATCAATACACGTCTCGCTAAATATGATAGACTTGAACAAATTCATGACGAAAAATTTCATGCTCTTATAAATCATGCAACAATAGGTATTTATATTTATCAAAATGGCAAATTTATATTTTATAATACCCCATTAGCAAACATTTTCGGTTATGACTATGATGATTTTTCTTCAGTAAATTTTGAGGAACTCCTCGATGACAAATATAGTGATAAAACAAAAATTTTAAACAATTTTGATCGTTGTTTAAAAGATTCGGAAAGTTCTATATCTGTGAAGTTTGAAGCTATCCATAAAACTTCAAATACAGTATTTGTTGAATTATTTGGATCTTTAATTACATATAATGGCCTCCCAAGTATTGTAGGCAATGTCACTAAATTATATCCTGAAAATCCAGCACCATTTATATTTAAACACACAAAAGGCATTCCCGCCAAACTAACTAATCGCGAACTTGAAGTGCTAGAATTGATTTGTAAAGGTAAATCTACTTTGGAAACATCTCAAGCCCTTTGCCTGGGGCAGCGAACTATTGAAACATACAGGGCCAGTCTTTTGGAAAAAACAGAAAGCAAAAACATTGCTGAACTTATCATGTATGCTATCCGTTATAGATTGATAATAATAGAATAACAAATAGTTTTTAAACCCTATTCAACTTATTTTGACTATTAACTGAATAGGTTTTAATGAAAATTTTCATCCCAATTCTCAAGCATACTTACTTGATTTCTGTTCAATTTGTCTTTATAAAAACAGGCTGAATTAAAAAAAATAAATATTCCACCTACTTTTAAAACTAATCAATACTGCCTCCAAATACCAATCATGACAGACTTCAAGTTTGGCTGCCCCCAAATATTTATCGTAAAATATCTACGTATTTATACTAGTTTTTACTTTTATCAAAAAAAAAACGTAAATCTACTGAGTCATTTAGTCTAATAAAAGCGGCACTTAATCTGAAAACTAAATAATTACTCATAAGGATTTACAATTAAATATTGAGGTTATTTTAAGTCTTGTCAGTAATATAAAACATTTAGATATTAAAAACCCTGCTCCTTCTAAACTTTAAAGACACAATAGGGAATCACCAACTCACAGTACAGAAATTCATGTGTAAATGCAATCTTATTTTAGAGGTGTCTAAAACCCTTTTCCTAGAGCAGCGAACTATTAAAACATCAAGAGCAATTAAAAAAAATAGACAGCGAAAATACTGATAAACTTATGGAGCACCCTGTATATAATACATTGATAGTCAAAGAGTAAAATTATAATTTAAATTCTGTACAATTCATTTGATTATTAATTGAATAGCTCTTGATACAAATTATTGCGACAATTCTCTGGTATATTCTCTTGGTTCCTGTCCAATTTGTCTTTAACAAAACTTGCTAAATTGAAAAGAAACAAACAGGCCTCCTGCTTTTAAAACTACTTAGAATAGCCTCTAAAGGTCTATAATGATATACCTGAAGATTAGGTCCATAATAATATTTACAACAATACCTCTCCGTATTTTTACTGATTATTGTTTTTACTTTAAAAATAAAAGAGTATATCTACTGACTCCCTTAGTTTTTATAAAAGGTTACTTTGCTTGATAATTACATCATTACAGTATGATTTATCATTGAATTACAACCCATTAGTTGCAATTAGTTTTTTTGTTATAGTGTACTCAATTAAATTATTTATTATGAAAAAAAAATTACTCTTCAGCATAGTAACTATTGCGCTATTGCTTTTTTCAAATACAAGTTTTAGTCAAACAGTTAATTTAGGTGTGCTTGAATCTTTTGAAGGTTATACAGGAGCTGGAGCTGTTACTAATGCAGCTGGAGCCACCTGGACAGGCGATGCGGGTAGCAATAATGGAGTAATTAGCGGATTTACTGACCCAACCTATTTTACGGGTAACACATACAATGCTAATGCTGTAACTGCTCAATGTAGATTCGATTTATTTAGGTTGTATATTCATCTTAACGATCTTTTTGTGGACTATCCCGCCACCCATGCTGCTGCTTTTGGAGGTGGTGAAACGCTTAAGCCTGGAGTATACTCTATACCTGGTGCGGGATCTATAGGGACAATTCTTAATCTTGATGGTGGAGGAAATCCTAATGCTTTCTTTATAATTAAATTTTACGGAGCAATGACGGTAGGAGCTGGTGCAACGATTAATTTAATAGGTGGAACGCAATCTTGCAATGTTTTTTTTATTGCTCAAGGGGCTATTTCTGTTGCGGCAGATTGTAATTTAAAAGGAACTTTATTTTCAAAGATAGGAGCAGTTGGTCTTGGTGCAAATACGGTTCTTGAAGGAAGAATGCTTTCTATGGAAGGAGCGATAGTTAATGGAACTGGTTGTAAAGCAAGTCCGCCTCCTGGTACTTGTACAATTCCAATAAAATGTGATTTTGGCTGTAATGCCGCTCCTGCCGTTGATGTTTTAGGAGTGCTCTCCAATTATGCCCTTTATACTAATTTAGGTGCTGTGCCAAATACGAGTACATCTGGTATCAATGGAAATATTGGTTCAAATTCTGGCTCAGTAAGTGGTTTTGAGAGTTCAATTGTTATAGGGAATATTCATGTTGCAGATGCTAGTACAGCACAAGCGAACATAGATTTAGATAATGCTTATACTGCGCTTATGGCTCTGCCAAATACAGTTCCTACGCCGGCGGGTGTTGTACCTATAGTACCTGCACACGCGGCAGTTTTTGGAAGCGTTGCCGCAGGAGGGGAAACTGTTAATGCGGGGGTTTATTTCATAGACGGTGCAGGATCTATGTTAGGAACTCTCTTCTTAGACGGTCAAAATGATTCCGATGCAATATTTGTTTTTAAGTTTGCTGGGGCATTTTCAGTAGCAGCACAAGCAAAAATGATTTTAATTAATGGAGCACGTCGATGTAATGTTTTTTTTATTGGTGGAGCGGGAGTTCCCACTGGTGCTATTAGTATAGGAGCAGGTGCTACTTTAAAAGGAACGTTTCTTTCCCATGGTGGAGCTTGTGGCTCAGGTGCTGATTTGTTTCTTGGCGGCCGACAGCTTTCTACAGGCGGAGCGGTTAATACTTATTCAGGCATAATTTATAATAATCCAGAATGCGTTACTTCTACATCTTTAAAAACAATATCAGCAATAACAGATAGTCCAAGTGTAATTGCCGGTGCAAGCACACCAAGTGTAATCAACAATGATATATTAAATGGACAGCCAGCAGTAATCGGAGATCAGCCAGGACAAGTAATTTTGACTTCTATACCTTTGGGGCCATTAACAATGAATGCTGATGGAACAATCACTGTTGCATCAAACACACCAGTAGGAAGTTATCCAATAACATATACCATCTGTGAGGTTTCAAATCCAACAAATTGTAGTACAGTAACAAGTAATGTAACGGTAACTGCACCAGTAATAACTGCAGTAACAGACAGTCCAAGTGTATTACCAGGTACAAACACACCAAGTGTAATCGGCAATGACACCTTAAATGGAGCACAAGCAGTAATCGGAACTGCCCCAGGACAGGTAACTTTGACTTCTACACCAAACGGACCATTAACAATGAATGCTGATGGAACAATCACTGTTGCATCAAACACACCAGTAGGAAGTTATCCAAT